>NZ_BJYM01000047.1 GCF_007991515.1 Oceanobacillus sojae | reverse complement strand
TTAGCTACTTGATCCCAGTTTACTACATTCCAGAATGCTGAAATGTATTCCGGGCGTTTATTTTGATATTTAAGATAGTATGCATGCTCCCATACATCCAATCCTAATAATGGTGTTTTGCCTTCTGTTAATGGTGAATCCTGGTTTGGTGTGCTTGTGATTTCAAGCTCGCCATTATTTAATACCAGCCATGCCCAGCCAGAACCAAAGCGTCCTGCTGCTGCAGCTGCAAATTCTTCTTTAAATTTGTCTAAAGAACCGAATTTGCTGTTGATTTTATCAGCCAGCTCTCCTGCAGGTTCTCCGCCGCCATTTGGTGACAGTGTCTTCCAGAAAAAGCTATGGTTAGCATGTCCACCGCCATTGTTGCGTACTGCTGTGCGGATGTCTTCAGGAACCGCGTTTAAATCGCTGACAAGCTCTTCTACGGATTTATTTTGCAGATCTTCATGTCCGTCTAGTGCATCATTTAATTTTGTAACGTAGGTGTTGTGATGCTTCGTATGGTGAATATTCATTGTTTCTTTATCGATAGTTGGTTCTAATGCATCGTATGCATAAGGTAATTCTGGTAATTCAAATTTTG
>NZ_BJYM01000046.1 GCF_007991515.1 Oceanobacillus sojae | reverse complement strand
GGCGCAACAATCCCTAGAATAACAAAGCTCCATATTGCGATTACAATTGCCGGCATATCGACGTGCGTATCAACATGTGTATTGAACAGCCGCTGTACATATTCTCCTGTGATAACGGCAAATAGACCGAATAGGGCTGCCAGCCACGGACTTCCCAGTGCAATTGCTGCAAAACCCGCAACCATGGATACGTGGTGGGAGACAGGAAATTTTAATCCAAAATATAAGAAAATCAGAGACGCTGCACTAATGGTGAAACCGATGTTGTTTATATCTAAGGCAATTGCTGCATAACCTACCAGACCTGCAAATGAAAATCCCCAAATAGCGTTGAAAAGTAACATTTTTCCTGAGAACGGAAAGCGTTTTTCATTCGCAGGGAAGATACCTGTTAAACCGGAATGACCGAATAAGAAACGCGTAATAATAGCAAAAGTAACAACGGTTAAAGCAATGGTATCAATCGGAATATCTAAAACAGGTCCATATAAATATTGAACTAAATAACCTAAAATACCAAATATTCCCCCAACGATAAGCACCATTGGATCTGTTGTTTTAAACAATGGAACAGTTGTATCTGCACCGTCAACATGTCTGTCATCTTCAGCAAAAATTTTCTCTTTATCCTCATGATCTCCAAGAACAGTCTTTGCATCGACTGGATTAGTAAGAAATGCAGCATTCTCTAAACGTTTTTTACTGATTCTGCCTGCATATGCAGCCGCTGCCACAGCGCCGACAAAGGCTACATGTGGACCGAAAAACGGACCGAAAGCAACATGATCTAAGATCAGTGTACTGCCGGCTGCTACAGCTGCAGCAACGCCGGCCATTCCTAGGAACCCGGTAAAGATAAAGGCTGTCGTACCCCCGATAAGTGCACCAAATACACCGCCGCCAAAAGCAGCTAAAATC
>NZ_BJYM01000045.1 GCF_007991515.1 Oceanobacillus sojae | reverse complement strand
CATTTCTACAAGCGTCCAATGCCGCAATGGGGCGGGGACCTTTCAGGTTTAGACTTCGACGAAATTGTTTATTATGTAAAACCTTCTGAAAAGCAAGGTAGAACTTGGGATGAGGTGCCTGAAGAAATCAAACAGACTTTTGATAAATTAGGTATTCCTGAAGCAGAACAAAAATATCTTGCAGGTGTATCTGCACAATATGAATCAGAAGTAGTTTACCACAGTTTGAAGGAAGACCTTCAGGAACTTGGTATTGTATTTAAAGATACAGACACTGCACTGAAAGAAAATGAAGAACTATTTAAAGAATACTTTGGAACAGTTATTCCTTATTCTGATAATAAATTCGCTGCATTAAACTCTGCAGTATGGTCTGGCGGTTCATTTATTTATGTACCAAAAGGCGTAAAAGCAACAACGCCATTACAAGCTTATTTCCGTATTAACTCTGAAAATATGGGACAGTTTGAGCGTACGCTTATCATTGTTGATGAAGAAGCATCTGTACACTATGTAGAAGGCTGTACAGCACCAGTTTACACAACAAACTCTCTTCACAGTGCTGTTGTAGAAATTATTGTTAAGAAAGACGGCTACTGCCGTTATACGACAATCCAAAACTGGGCAAACAATGTGTATAACCTTGTTACAAAACGTGCAGTTTGTGATGCGAATGCAACGATGGAATGGATTGATGGAAACATTGGTTCCAAGCTGACGATGAAATATCCAGCTATCCTTCTAAAAGGAGAAGGTGCACGCGGAAATACGCTTTCTATCGCTTTAGCAGGAAAAGGACAGTTGCAGGATGCTGGTGCAAAAATGCATCACCTGGCGCCAAATACGTCTTCAACAATTGTTTCTAAATCCATCTCTAAACAGGGCGGTAAAGTATCTTACCGCGGTTTAGTACACTTTGGACGTAAAGCGGACGGAGCCCGTGCTAATATTGAGTGTGATACACTTATTATGGATAATGAGTCGACTTCCGATA
>NZ_BJYM01000044.1 GCF_007991515.1 Oceanobacillus sojae | reverse complement strand
AAAAAATACACTCAGTTTCCTCTCTCTGTTACCCTTGAGTTGTCGAGACAAAAGGAATGGGAGAGGAAAAGAGTGCACCATCATTTTATCACAGAGTTGTTAGGAATTAAAGATACGCATGTGGATGTGTGGGATATCAGAGAAGAAGAAAATTATTTTATTGCGGAATTGTTCACGAAACAGCGCAAGCAGAAGTGTCCTTTTTGCGGAGAGAGGACCAAGCGGATGCATGGCTATCGCTGGCAAAGCGTTCAAGGACCAGCGTTTACGACCAAAGAAATTCATATTTCCCTGCGAAAGAGACGTTATATTTGTACGTCGTGCCATCACACATTTTATGAACGTTTACAAATGATTCAACGGTATCAACGGTGTATGGCGAGCGTTCAGACGACAGCGATGATGCATGCAGCGATAAGTTCCTTTCGAACGGCAGCGCTCGTAACTGGAGTGACGGAAAGTCGCGTTTTACGATGGTTTGACCAGAAGGAGCTAACATCTAGGAAGGTATTGCCGCGTGTTATTGCGATTGATGAGTTTAAAGGAGATGCGGATGGCAAAAGGTTTCAATTGAATGTAGTAGATGTGGAGAATCGAAGAATTATCGATATCTTGCCGGATCGAAAAGTAGAAACAATGGAGGAGTACCTGAAGTCTTGTGATACAGGAAAGGTAGAGATTGTCGTGATGGATTTATCCCGAAGTTTTAAACAAGCTATTCGAAAAGCGTTGGGAAATCCTCTTATTATCGCAGATCGTTTTCACTTTATGCGACAGGTCTATTGGGCTTTTGATGAAGTACGTCGTGAAGTTCAAAAAGGACTGCCCAAGAAAGATCGGATTCGAATGAAACGCTCCAAGAAGCTTCTTTGGAAATCATGGATAGCGTGCTCTGATAACCAGAAGAAGAAAATCCAACAATTATTAGAAATAGATACGCGCTTAAAGGAAGCCTATGATTTAAAGCATGCATTGGATATGTGGTTTAAGGAAAGTGACGAATATAGCGTAGCTGCAGGATTAGAAGCATGCTTAAAAAAGTTGAAAGCATCCACATTAGATGGGTTTCATCGTGTCGCGGGTACATTTAAAAGATGGCGTCAAGAGATCCTTCAATCTTTTATGTACCCTTATAATAATGGCTACATAGAAGGAGTAAATAACACCATTAAAGTATTAAAGAGACTATCTTATGGAATTAAAAATTTTGAGCGAATGAGAAAGAAAATTCTATGGCAACAAGAGGTAAAGCTTGTATTAAAATAAGCTCATAAAAAAAGAGGTGGGGAATGATTATTCCACCA
>NZ_BJYM01000043.1 GCF_007991515.1 Oceanobacillus sojae | reverse complement strand
AAAGAAATTGCTCTTTGAAAACTGAACAAAACAACCAGTACGAAAGAAGAAAAACACCTCGTTTTTCTTGAATATTTAAGTCAGAAGTTGACTTCTGAAAGCTAAAGAAACAAACACTTTTATGGAGAGTTTGATCTTGGCTCAGGACGAACGCTGGCGGCGTGCCTAATACATGCAAGTCGAGCGCGGGAAGCGGACAGAACTCTTCGGAGGGACGTTCGTGGAACGAGCGGCGGACGGGTGAGTAACACGTAGGCAACCTGCCTGTAAGACTGGGATAACTCGCGGAAACGCGAGCTAATACCGGATAATACTTATCATCTCCTGATGGTAAGTTGAAAGGCGGCTTTTGCTGTCACTTACAGATGGGCCTGCGGCGCATTAGCTAGTTGGTGGGGTAACGGCTCACCAAGGCGACGATGCGTAGCCGACCTGAGAGGGTGATCGGCCACACTGGGACTGAGACACGGCCCAGACTCCTACGGGAGGCAGCAGTAGGGAATCTTCCGCAATGGACGAAAGTCTGACGGAGCAACGCCGCGTGAGTGATGAAGGTTTTCGGATCGTAAAACTCTGTTGTCGGGGAAGAACAAGTATGATAGTAACTGATCGTACCTTGACGGTACCCGACCAGAAAGCCACGGCTAACTACGTGCCAGCAGCCGCGGTAATACGTAGGTGGCAAGCGTTGTCCGGAATTATTGGGCGTAAAGCGCTCGCAGGCGGTTCTTTAAGTCTGATGTGAAATCTTGCGGCTCAACCGTAAACGTGCATTGGAAACTGGAGGACTTGAGTGCAGAAGAGGAGAGTGGAATTCCACGTGTAGCGGTGAAATGCGTAGAGATGTGGAGGAACACCAGTGGCGAAGGCGACTCTCTGGTCTGTAACTGACGCTGAGGAGCGAAAGCGTGGGGAGCGAACAGGATTAGATACCCTGGTAGTCCACGCCGTAAACGATGAGTGCTAGGTGTTAGGGGGTTTCCGCCCCTTAGTGCTGAAGTTAACGCATTAAGCACTCCGCCTGGGGAGTACGGCCGCAAGGCTGAAACTCAAAAGAATTGACGGGGACCCGCACAAGCGGTGGAGCATGTGGTTTAATTCGAAGCAACGCGAAGAACCTTACCAGGTCTTGACATCCTTTGACCGCTCTGGAGACAGAGTTTTCCCTTCGGGGACAAAGTGACAGGTGGTGCATGGTTGTCGTCAGCTCGTGTCGTGAGATGTTGGGTTAAGTCCCGCAACGAGCGCAACCCTTGATCTTAGTTGCCAGCATTTAGTTGGGCACTCTAAGGTGACTGCCGGTGACAAACCGGAGGAAGGTGGGGATGACGTCAAATCATCATGCCCCTTATGACCTGGGCTACACACGTGCTACAATGGACGGAACAAAGGGAAGCAAGCCCGCGAGGTCAAGCAAATCCCATAAAACCGTTCTCAGTTCGGATTGTAGGCTGCAACTCGCCTACATGAAGCCGGAATCGCTAGTAATCGCGGATCAGCATGCCGCGGTGAATACGTTCCCGGGTCTTGTACACACCGCCCGTCACACCACGAGAGTTCGTAACACCCGAAGTCGGTGAGGTAACCTTTTTGGAGCCAGCCGCCGAAGGTGGGACGAATGATTGGGGTGAAGTCGTAACAAGGTAGCCGTATCGGAAGGTGCGGCTGGATCACCTCCTTTCTAAGGATT
>NZ_BJYM01000042.1 GCF_007991515.1 Oceanobacillus sojae | reverse complement strand
TTCGTAATATCCTGAAGCAATCCGCCTGACAAGTCATCCGTGATTTTTTCCCCAGCTTTGTAACCAAGTTCCTGTGTGTACCATAAGAATCCCATCCTGATAGCATTCCATGCTAAAAAGAAAATAATTGGCCCGAGTATGTTACCAGTCATTGCAAGGGAAGCCGCTAGTGCACCGAGAATTGGTCTGACTGTGAACCAGAAAATAGGATCCCCAATCCCTGCTAAAGGTCCCATCATTCCGACCTTAACCCCTTGGATTGCTTTATTGTCAACCGGAGCACCATTTGCACGTTCTTCTTCAAGGGCTAGTGTTACACCAATAATTGGAGAAGCAACATAAGGGTGCGTATTAAAGAATTCTAAGTGACGCTGAAGTGCTGCAGCACGATCTTCTTTAGTCTGGTATAATCTTTTGATTGCGGGAATCATGGAAAATGCCCAGCCGCCATTTTGCATCCGTTCATAGTTCCAGGAACCTTGAATGAAAGTAGAGCGCCACCAAATAGAAATACGATCTCTTTTTGATAATTTCACTTCTTGTGCCATCTTCATAGCCTCCTTCTTTCTAATAATCTTCTATAATATCGCCCAGCGGATCACCAGTGTTTCCACCGCCGCCACCAGAGCCGCCTTGTTTCGTAAGTGCTAAATAAATAAGCGCAAGAGCCACACCGATACCACCAAGTCCTACAAGTGTAATGTCCGGGATTGTCGCTAGTACGAATCCAATTGCAAAGAATGGCCATACTTCTTTGGTAGCCATCATGTTAATAACCATTGCATAACCGACAGCTACTACCATTCCACCGCCGACTGCCAAACCATCTGTCAGCCAGTCCGGCATAGCCTGAAGCATTTCCCTAACTGGAGTTGCACCAATAGCGATAATTAAAGCAGCCGGGATTGCAATACGTAAACCCTGCATGCAGATAGCAATAACATGCCATATTTCAATTTTTCTAATATTCCCTTCCTTCGCTGCAGCGTCCATTAAATGGACAATCCCTGTAGCGAGGGTTCGTACAATGATTGTTAATAATAAACCAGCAACTGCCAATGGAATTGCAATTGCGATAGCTGAGGATACACCTGATGCGCCCTGTCCGCCTAAAACGAGAATAATTGCTGATGCGACAGAGGCCAAGGCTGCATCCGGCGCTACAGCTGCACCAATATTTGCCCAACCTAAAGCAATCAGCTGCAAGGTACCGCCTAAGATAAGACATGCCGTTAATTCTCCGGTAACTAAGCCGATTAACGTACAAGCAATAATTGGCTGGTGAAACTGGAATTGATCCAGGATGCCTTCCATACCAGCTATAAATGCCACAATAATAACTAATATTATTTGAATAATCGTCAAATCCATGATTATTAAACCTCCTTTTTTATCTAATGATCAGGATTTTTTCTGTCTGTCTAATTCCATTTGAGCTCTTCTCAAAATCTCGTCCATATTCCCATATGAATCAGCTGGAACCTTACGTACGTCAAAATCGACGCCAAAGTCTTTTAATTTTTTGAACGTATCAATATCGTTCTGGTCAAAG
This sequence comes from Oceanobacillus sojae, assembly GCF_007991515.1. GTDB lineage: Bacteria > Bacillota > Bacilli > Bacillales > Amphibacillaceae > Oceanobacillus > Oceanobacillus sojae. Next base: position 501 of record NZ_BJYM01000042.1, on the reverse strand, counting down.
GCCAATACTTTATTTGGCTGAACTTTACCAGTTGAATGTGACATGGACCCAACGTTAATGGTATCCAGTGGAACACCGCCTTCAACGGCTCTGAGTGCATCTTGCGGGTTCTCAAAAAGCAGTAATGCCCGCTGTCCGCCGAAGTGTTGATCATCTTTTGCAAGCTCAATCATTTTCTGAACAGGGACCGTATGTGCCTTGATACCTGAAGGAGCAGCCTGTTGAATCAACCTTTTACGAAGTTCATCCTTTGCTACTGTGTCAGATACAACGATGATGCGTGTAGGTGATGTACTTCTTGTCCAGGAAGTTGCAACTTGCCCGTGCAGTAAACGAGAATCGATTCGTGCTAACACGTATTCAAATGAACCAGGAGCGCCTGCGCTGGCTCCAGAAGAAACTTCAGCAGTATCAGCATCAGCCGGCTCTAATTCTTCCGGTTTTACTTTAACTGCTTCTTTCGCTGTATCGATAATATGAGCAGCTATTTCATGCGCCGTG
>NZ_BJYM01000041.1 GCF_007991515.1 Oceanobacillus sojae | reverse complement strand
CCACATTTGACATAGAACCGCAATTCCTTACATGTTAAAGGTTTTGCTTTTTTGTATATATAATACTTTCTTTTGACTGGTAACAGGTATATATCATTATCCTCAATACTCATGATACATCCTGGTCTGAAAAGATCTTATTCTTAAATTTATAGCCCAGCTTTTTAGCTGGTTCTAAGGATTCTCGATTTGACCTATCCCGGCTTGGGTACTTATTCATTATCAAGTCAAGCTCAGAGGCTGCTATAGTCGCCAAACCTTTTTTCTATATTGAGGATGTGTGGCAATTTCAATATCATCGTCATTTATACTCAATGGGGTTGCTGCAGAAGCTGCTTTTCCTTCATGTAAGATAGCATAACCTATACTTCTTTTTATAAAATCATTTATAGTAAATTGCTTTTATTAACAACATACTAAATCTTACACCTTCTCCCTGTCTATTTGCTGTATTCCCGACAAATCATACCTGTTACAGCATAAGCTTTTAACTAAAATACGCTAAAATGTGTAATACAGAGATAATCGGAGTAAAAAGCTGTTCTTTTCTAGAAAACTATGTCTAACCATGTTTTAGCAAATTATTTGCACAGAAATAACTGGTTTTAACGTTTGAGTTAAAAGACTAATAAGTATAGCATTAAGTTTGCTTGCTCGTAATAAATATCATAGTTGTGCCGCAGTTGATGAAGCTATTAAAAAAGTAATATATATAATAGGAGGATTTTTTTACATATGATGAACTTTACATGGAAAAGGCTGGGGATAATAGCTGGTCTATCCTTATCTCTAATTGTCGCAGGTTGCGGTTCCGATGATGAGAGCGCACAATCTGAATCTAGTATTAGTGAAGAACTGGATTATACAATTACTGGTACCGAACCCGGCGCTGGACAAACTCAAAAAAATGAAGAAGTTTTAGCTTCATACGATAACCTTGCCGGCTGGGAACAGGAACTGTCTTCAGCAGGAGCAATGTTAACACAATTAAGTGATGCGATTGACAATGAAGAACCAATCGTCTTTAGTGCATGGTCTCCGCACTATATGTTTGCCAAGTGGGATATAAAATATTTAGATGATCCACAGGGTATTCATGGAGATGAAGAACAGATCACAACGATTATAAGAGAAGGCTTGGAGAATGATATGCCTGAAGCTTATACCGTTCTTGATCGTATACAATTAGAGCTTCCAGATTTAGAAGAAGCATTATTAGAATCCCAGGAAAAGGACTTTGCTGAAGTAGCACAAGATTGGGCAGATGCTAATCAGGATATTGTTGCAGAATGGACGGAAGGGGTAAGCTCTGTGGATGGAACTTCTATAGAACTGGCTCTTTTACCTTGGGATGATGCCATTTTCACAGCAAACGTTGCTAAAATTGCACTAGAACAACAAGGCTTTAATGTGACACTGACACAGGTTGATCCAGCTATTATGTTTGAATCGATAGCAACAGGGAGCGCTGATGCGTCATTAGCAGTCTGGATGCCAGTGACACATGCCGAATTATATGAGCAATACGAAAGTAATTTTGAAGATTTGGGACCTAATTTAGAGGGTGCCAAGACCGGCTTAGCTGTACCAGCTTATATGGATATTGATTCTCTCGAAGATTTAGAACCAAAAGAATAGTACTTTCTAAGCTATAAAAAACAATATGCACGATGCTAAATAAAGCAGACTTTTCAAATGTTCAATCATTATAATATGAGCGCTATTGAGTATATAAAAGACCTGAAGATCTTATATTTGCACTTAAATACACTAATTATTCCTAATTGTGGTCAATTTTAATAGAGCATTCCCAAATCTAAATGGGAATGCTCTTCTTTGATTACTTCATGAAGCTGAAATGGTGGATATTTTCCATTTTAATAAATCAGTTAAAACCCTTAAAATTCCTTAAAACTATTATTTTGATTGGCAGGATTGATACATAGATATAAAAGGGCGTGCTTCAAATTGAAGCACGCCCTTTTATATCAGCGTTTTTAGTAAAGCTTCCAAGCGGACTTGAACCGCTGACCCCTTCCTTACCATGGAAGTGCTCTACCGGCTGAGCTATGGAAGCAAAT
>NZ_BJYM01000040.1 GCF_007991515.1 Oceanobacillus sojae | reverse complement strand
TAACCAATGGGTGAAGACATTAAAAGAAAATAAAGTATTCCAAAGCATGTCACGTAAAGCAACCTGTGCAGATAATGCTTCGATGGAGAATTTCTTTAGCATTTTAAAGCAAGAAATGTACTATGAAGAAGAATTAGTAAGCTATGGAGAATTAAAAAGACGAATTGAAGAATATATCGACTGGTATAATCATAAACGATCAAAAGAAAAATTGGCTGGATTGAGTCCAGTCGAATATCGAACTCAATCCAGCCAATCAGCTGCATAACAAAACTCTAACTTTTAGGGGTAACCGCCAATTTTCATACCGTTTTTCACATGAATGAACTTCGTAATTGTCCCTATTAAAAATACAAAAAAAGAGCCGAATTTTCAAAAGTATATTTAAAAAAGCAATAATTATGTAGCAGTTTGTTGACTAAGCTCTGTATTGATACAATCTGTAACTTATTTAGAAGCATTAAAAATCAAACAATCATAACAAAATGAACTTTTCTACGCTTTTCAGTGATATAACGAATATTATTAAAGTAATAGAACTCCTTTAGATAAACATTGACATGTTCTATCGCCAAACGTTCTTTAAAGCTGTTTTTTCAGCTTTTGAACCGTGGAGAGGTACAGTATGCCTTCTTAAATTGTGAGTATCTTTACTTTATACACTTTTTGACAGATTGCTTCATTTGCGAGTAAACACTCGTTACATTCCTTTTGTCTCGTAAACTTTAATGTTCCATATTTAGAATCAAAGCTGTCATATCGATAGGAATCTTCTCGGAAACGGTCGAGGCAAAATGTTTTCGTATTTGGCAACTGTTCCTTCGTGTCGCATTTTATAGGCAATAATGGATTTCATACCCTTCAGATTGCCAGAAGAAAAAAAGAGAAAGTAGAATATACCTGTTGAGTGCGCCCATATACCCAAGCGTATCTTAGATATAAAATAGAACACATTTTTACTTTATGCATTCTTTTTTTACATCTTCTAATTTTAGGAATTGAGATACTTCAGCACACCATGCTTCTATAGGAACATCTAATTGAGTATCAATTTCCTTTTTATATAATAAATGATTCGTTTCTGTTTCTATTTCTGTTTGTTCTTTCAGATATTGTTCGCGTTCTTCCTAGGATTTATATCTGCGCTTTTGGGGTATAGATTTTTTATATTTGGCCAATAAATGGGGCGCGCCAATGGTGACGGCTTCATCGATAATAAATTTCTTCTATGAAGTTAGCGAGTGTTACTTATTCGAAGATTTTTTGTGAAATATACGATTCAAATTATTAGCTGAAATAAGGGTTTCTTATCACAAAGTTCTTGGATATCAAATAAACTTATTTGTCTTATTATGATATTATGGCCTTAAGAAGTAATCTCCCAGTATTTTATGATTGTGTAGTCAACTATTATTATACAAAGTTTGGGAAGAACTTTTTTTTGTGTTACAAAAAGTTTGGAATACAAAAAAGGCTTAGGGTTACGAGTTTTATTCACTATACTAAATATTCATTAAAAATCAAGGGAATATTATATGAATTGGCTCAATAACATTGAATAATATTTGCATGTTTGAAATAAATAATGAATAAGAGTGATGTTTTGTCGTTGGTATTCTGGAAAAATCCAAAAATAACCCTCCAAGACAATACTCTGTCTGATAATCAGAAATTAATTTGGTCAAACCGAAAAGTTATATTTTCGTTTCCGTAATAAGTAAGAAAGTTAAAATATAGCTTTATTATAAATAGTAATGTTTATTTCATTAATTGAGCACAGTTATAGGATTGTCATAATTTGTCCTTTTTTATAAAAAAAACAAAAAATAGTCTTTCCGATTATAAGTCAATTAGGTATAATTATATACGAATATTTAATTAAAGGGAAAAGATTTTAAAATATTATCTCAGGAGGGGAAATATACCTAATAATTTGAGAAGGTATGCAATTATGAAAAAAATTATTTATTTATTTAGTATTGTTCTATTGTTGCTGGGTTCTTTTTTACCGAGTATAACATTTGCTAATAGTAGTATAGACGATAATGTTGAACTTGAAACAACTGATATAGAGGCAAATGAAACAAAAGAAGAGCAAGCGGAAAACCAGCAGGAAACTTCTGACGAAGACGAATTAATGGAAAAGGAAAAAAACTCAGAAAATATTTCTGTAGATAAAGGAGATTCAGAAGAGAACTTATCTAACTCAAATGATAAAGATAATACTGTTGACGGTAATTCTTTCGAATCAAAAGAAGATAATGAAACGGTGAACGAAGGTACTACATCTTCTGAAAGTGAAAAGACAGATATAAAAAAAGAAGATGAAATAACAGAAGAAATAGATGAGGAAACAAAAGATGATGAAGAAATAGATGAAGAAACAAAAGATGATGAAGAAATAGATGAAGAAATAGATGAAGAAACAAAAGATGATGAGCAAAAAGCCTTAATGATGCAATCTATTTCAGATCAAGAAGTTATCAATAAATTAGGACGTTTAAAAAACAATGCTGTTGTTTATAAGGAATTAGGTGATCAGAATTCTGGAATAAGCAGTGCTAA
>NZ_BJYM01000039.1 GCF_007991515.1 Oceanobacillus sojae | reverse complement strand
TTTATAACAAAAATAAATAATGATAAATAAAAACCCGCGGCTTTCGAGCTGCGGGTTTTCTGATATATTCCTACATAGATTTACTCTTTATCTCTTCTCTCCATCAATGATTCCAATAACTGCTTTGGCAGCGGAAAGCGTTTGTTATCCAGCGGCAGAAAGTTGAGCTTGCTCTCTGCATGTTTATCTTCTTTAGCCTCGTTCATTTCCGAATGAAGAAACTCCATCTTTTCATCTAGCTGATTTGCAATATTTGCGCTGGTTGTTAATTCTGCCACCAGGTGTTCCGGTACTTCTCCATCATATTTATAATAAATTTTATGCTCTAAGCTCGCCCAGAAATCCATGGCAACAGTGCGAATCTGTATTTCGATAAATACCTCTTCCTGACGGTCAGAGAAAAAGACAGGAATCGATAAAATCAAATGAAGGCTTTTGTATCCATTTGGTTTTGGATTCTTAATATAATCTTTTATTTCAATAACTTTTATATCCTGCTGACCTTGTATCATTTCACTGATTTTATAAATATCAGAGATAAAGGAGCAGACAATACGGATCCCTGCAATATCCTTGATATAGTTCTTAATCGACCCTTGCGTAATTGGAATATTTTTGCGCTGGCATTTTTGTAAAATACTTTCAGGTGATTTAATGCGTGATTTTAAATGTTCAATCGGATTGTAATCATGAATATGCTCAAATTCTTCCTGAAGGATGTTAAGCTTTGTATTTATTTCATCCAGTCCAAATTTGTAGCTGAGCATAAAACGTGTAAGTTCTTTTCGTACAGCTGTTAACTGGTTTATTTGTTTTGATTCATCCATTGATAAAATTCCTTTCTGGCTTTCATTCAGATACAATATAAGTATAGCAAAAATTGTTTTTTATATCAGATTATAAGGTGTCTTATTTTGTCCTTGCAGATGTACTCTTGACAAAAGCGTGACAAGCCCTTATAGTACAATTCAACATAATAAAAAATACGTTGAACGGACCAGTAATTTATGTGCATTTACGAAAGAGAGGAAATCCTGTGGCTGCGAGATTTCTGTAAATGCCTTTATGAACCTATCCGTGAGTAAGTTGGCGGATGCTGACTGCAGCATGCTGCATTATCAAAGAGAGTGGATAAGCTTTTATCAAAAAAGGTGGTACCGCGGAAATAATACTGATTCCGTCCTTTATATAGGATGTGTAATCAGTTTTTTTATTGTCAGCAAGGTACAGATGATATATATCAAATGAATCAAGATAACTACAGGAGGAAAATACATGGATAAGACAATTGCATTTTTTGGAGCAGGAAATTTAGCAGAGGCGATTATTGCCGGAATAACGAGAAGCAATATTGTTTCTAATGAACAGGTACTTGTTACCAATCGCAGTGATAATACACGTCTAGATTTACTTTCCGAAAAATATGGTGTGCAATGTAATCGGAATAAGGAAGAAATGATTCAGGAAGCAAATATTATTATTCTGGCTATGAAGCCTAAGGATGCGGGTAACTATTTAAATTGGCTTAAAGATCATATAAAGCCGCATCACGTGGTTATTTCTGTGATCGCAGGGTTATCCATCGAACAGATGGAAAAAACGCTTGGAGAAGGTATTCCTGTTATTCGGACGATGCCAAATACATCTGCATTAATCGGCCAGTCAGCTACTGCTATTTCCAAGGGATCTTACGTCCCGCTTAGTCAGCTTTATCTGGCAGAAGAGCTTTTCCAGACAGTAGGTATAACAAAAATTGTCGATGAGAGGGATATGCACACAATTACAGCTATTGCTGGAAGCGGTCCGGCGTTTTTCTATTATATGGTAGAATCAATGGAGAAGGCAGCGGTAGAGGCAGGACTGGACCAGGAGACAGCATTAGAATTGTTAACACAGACCGTTATTGGTGCAGGGAAAATGCTTGAATCATCCGGAGAAAATCCAGAACAGCTGCGCATTAATATTACCAGTCCGTCCGGAACAACAGAGGCTGGCTTAAATCAGTTAATAGCGAATAAATTTGATAAGGCTGTTAAAGCATGTGTAAATGGAGCGAGAGAGCGTTCTATCGAAATAACAAATGCACAGAAATAACTTTAAAGAGAAGAGGGGAAGTATATGCATACACCGGACTGCAGCTATTGCGGGAAGAGATGGAGTTATGGGCAGACCTTTAAACAGGTATTTAAGATTAAAATGATCTGTCCGCATTGCGGTAAAGAAAATTTTTATGATGCAAGTAAAAAAGGCGGCTGGCTCCCTTTATTAGCAATTCCCATTTTTTTAGGGCTGGCAATTCTATTAAAACTTTCTTCTGCCGGAATTATTCTGGTAGGCTGTTTATTAATGATTCTTCATGTCCTGTCTATCCCTTATCGCACAAGTTTACAGAAAGCAGGTAAATGAACGAAACAACCTGCTTTTCAAAATAGATAAGGTTTAGTATAATACGATTGTTCGTTTATTTTTTGAAGGGCGGACAATGAAATATAATTAGGCGAATACAATCGCTTGATTATACCAATAGCCCCAGTAGCTCAGGGGATAGAGCATCGGTTTCCTAAACCGTGTGCCGCAGGTTCGAATCCTGCCTGGGGCGTAAGTAATAGTGTGTGTGAAAAAGCAACTGGAAACATCGGAGATTTCCAGTTGCATTATTTTTGGAAAAGGTTTGTACTTAAAAATTTAAATAAACCATTAAACGTCATTTTTCGTTTTCTTGTTTGTCTTATAACAAGAGTTTAGAAGGATGGCGTTTTAAATTTTATTGCGTTATTAACTATAAATAATTGGTTCTATGTCAAATGTGG
>NZ_BJYM01000038.1 GCF_007991515.1 Oceanobacillus sojae | reverse complement strand
ATTTGCACCCTGAAAACTAAATAAGAGTAACGTGACATCAAAAAACTTAGATAAGTCCTCAATCGATTAGTATCCGTCAGCTGCACGTGTCGCCACGCTTCCACCTCGGACCTATCAACCTCATCGTCTCTGAGGGATTTTACTCACTTGAAGTGATGGGAAGTTTCATCTTGAGGGGGGCTTCATGCTTAGATGCTTTCAGCACTTATCCTTTCCACACGTAGCTACCCAGCTATGCTCCTGGCGGAACAACTGGTACACCAGCGGTGTGTCCATCCCGGTCCTCTCGTACTAAGGACAGCTCCTCTCAAACTTCCAACGCCCACGACGGATAGGGACCGAACTGTCTCACGACGTTCTGAACCCAGCTCGCGTACCGCTTTAATGGGCGAACAGCCCAACCCTTGGGACCGACTACAGCCCCAGGATGCGATGAGCCGACATCGAGGTGCCAAACCTCCCCGTCGATGTGAACTCTTGGGGGAGATAAGCCTGTTATCCCCGGGGTAGCTTTTATCCGTTGAGCGATGGCCCTTCCATGCGGAACCACCGGATCACTAAGCCCGACTTTCGTCCCTGCTCGACTTGTAGGTCTCGCAGTCAAGCTCCCTTCTGCCTTTACACTCTACGAATGATTTCCAACCATTCTGAGGGAACCTTTGGGCGCCTCCGTTACCTTTTAGGAGGCGACCGCCCCAGTCAAACTGCCCGCCTGACACTGTCTCCGAACCGGATTACGGTCCTGGGTTAGAATGGTCATACAGTTAGGGTGGTATCCCACGGGTGCCTCCACGTAAGCTGGCGCTCACGCTTCAAAGGCTCCCACCTATCCTGTACAAACTGCACAAACATTCCATATCAGGCTACAGTAAAGCTCCACGGGGTCTTTCCGTCCTGTCGCGGGTAATGCGCATCTTCACGCATAGTATAATTTCACCGGGTCTCTCGTTGAGACAGTGCCCAAGTCGTTGCACCTTTCGTGCGGGTCGGAACTTACCCGACAAGGAATTTCGCTACCTTAGGACCGTTATAGTTACGGCCGCCGTTTACTGGGGCTTCGGTTCAAAGCTTCGCTTACGCTAACTCTTCCCCTTAACCTTCCAGCACCGGGCAGGTGTCAGCCCCTATACTTCGCCTTTCGGCTTCGCAGAGACCTGTGTTTTTGCTAAACAGTCGCTTGGGCCTATTCACTGCGGCTCACTCACAAGTGAGCACCCCTTCTCCCGAAGTTACGGGGTCATTTTGCCGAGTTCCTTAACGAGAGTTCTCCCGCTCACCTTAGGATTCTCTCCTCGCCTACCTGTGTCGGTTTGCGGTACGGGCACCTATGATCTAACTAGAGGCTTTTCTTGGCAGTGTGAAATCAGGAACTTCGGTACTATATTTCCCTCCCCATCACAGCTCAGAAATTTGTCAGACGGATTTGCCTATCTGACTTCCTCGCATGCTTGGACGCACATCCATCAGTGCGCACTCCTTATCCTCCTGCGTCCCCCCATTGTTCAAACAATCATGAGGTGGTACAGGAATATCAACCTGTTGTCCATCGCCTACGCCTGTCGGCCTCGGCTTAGGTCCCGACTAACCCTGAGAGGACGAGCCTTCCTCAGGAAACCTTAGGCATTCGGTGAAAGAGATTCTCACTCTTTTTTCGCTACTCATACCGGCATTCTCACTTCAAAGCGCTCCACCAGTCCTCACGGTCTGACTTCTCTGCACTTTGAACGCTCTCCTACCATTGTTCGTAAGAACAATCCGCAGCTTCGGTGATACGTTTAGCCCCGGTACATTTTCGGCGCAGCGTCACTCGACCAGTGAGCTATTACGCACTCTTTCAATGATGGCTGCTTCTAAGCCAACATCCTGGTTGTCTGTGCAACGCCACATCCTTTTCCACTTAACGTATACTTTGGGACCTTAGCTGGCGGTCTGGGCTGTTTCCCTTTCGACTATGAACCTTATCACCCATAGTCTGACTCCCAAGTTGAAGTAACTGGCATTCGGAGTTTGACTGAATTCGGTAACCCGGTAGGGGCCCCTAGTCCAATCAGTGCTCTACCTCCAGTACTCACGATCTTGAGGCTAGCCCTAAAGCTATTTCGGAGAGAACCAGCTATCTCCGTGTTCGATTGGAATTTCACCGCTACCCACACCTCATCCCCGCATTTTTCAACATACGTGGGTTCGGGCCTCCAGTCAGTGTTACCTGACCTTCACCCTGGACATGGGTAGATCACACGGTTTCGGGTCTACGACCGCATACTCATTCGCCCTATTCAGACTCGCTTTCGCTACGGCTCCGTGTCTTCCACTTAACCTTGCATACAATCGTAACTCGCCGGTCCATTCTACAAAAGGTACGCCGTCACCCATTAACGGGCTCCGACTACTTGTAGGCACACGGTTTCAGGTTCTATTTCACTCCCCTTCCGGGGTGCTTTTCACCTTTCCCTCACGGTACTGGTTCACTATCGGTCACTAGGTAGTATTTAGCCTTGGGAGATGGTCCTCCCGGATTCCGACGGAATTCCACGTGTTCCGCCGTACTCAGGATACACTCCGGAGGAAATTCCTTTTCAACTACAGGGCTGTTACCTTCTTCGGCTGACCTTTCCAAGTCGATTCGTTTAAAGAATTTCTTTGTAACTCCAATGGAGTGTCCTACAACCCCAAGAAGCAAGCTTCTTGGTTTGGGCTCTTTCCGTTTCGCTCGCCGCTACTCAGGAAATCGATTTTTCTTTCTCTTCCTCCAGGTACTGAGATGTTTCAGTTCCCCGGGTCTGCCTCATCTACCCTATGTATTCAGATAGATGTCCTGTCCCATTACGAACAGTGGGTTCCCCCATTCGGAAATCCCCGGATCAAAGTTTACTTACAACTCCCCGAGGCATATCGGTGTTAGTCCCGTCCTTCATCGGCTCCTAGTGCCAAGGCATCCACCGTGCGCCCTTATTCACTTAACTAAAGTTTTGGAATAAGTTTGCTGATTACTTCGTAATCAGTTGTGTTGCTATATCAATAGCTTTTTTGCCTTATTTCTAAAGTTTGATGTCGTTGTTACTCTTATTTAGTTTTCAAGGTACAAAAA
>NZ_BJYM01000037.1 GCF_007991515.1 Oceanobacillus sojae | reverse complement strand
AAAACCTTAGGAGGTTAACCAAATGAATCATAATGTATTGATAATTGAGGCAGTAAAATTTTTAGAGAAATCACCGCAATTTGTACGAATTGGATAACAAAGAGAGATATCGCTTTTCGGAATTGCAATACAAATGACTGGAGAAAAGTATACGTATCACATTTCCTGAAAACAGCTTGAGGAGTATATTGGAAAGAGATTAAATCGTCAGAAATGAAAGGCAAGGAAGGCTAGGATATAAGAATTAACTAAGGAGAAATAACAATGAGAAGAAATTTAAATGAAATAAAAAACTACCACAAGTTAGCGTTAGGTAAAAATAAACTAGAGTCTACAAATATTTATAGAGATGCAACTACTGCTAGAGCACTTTTAAAACCAGCGACATCTACTGTTTTGATATTAAAGTATCTTGGAGAACGTATTTACCTCATATCCAAAGTTAATAGTAAAGCTACTAAACAATCTGAGCGACAGCCCTCTATAGTTTTCAGGGAAAAAAGTAAATTAACCGGTTATTTAATAGGTGATGTTATTTTTGTGGGGGAAGATTCTAAAGGTAATTTTAAAGAATTGGATTTTAAGGTAGTAAAAGGTTTAAATAGGAAATTGAAAAAAAGAACGGCAATTAAATACACTTTAGACAATGATAATAACAGCTACCAAACCGAAGCTACTGTTATGGAAATATATGGTATGAAGTGGCTAAGATATTAAAATCATTATAGTAGATCAAAACCAGAAGAGACAATAATAATTATGGCTTCGGTGAATTTTGCTGCAAAGGAATATTTCCTTCTTGCCAGTAAATTAAGCAATAAAAGTCTAGTTTTAACATATATAGGTATGCCTTAATTGAGTAATTGGGAATTTCCACCTCTGTTTTAAAATATTTCTTATGAAGTTATTTACTACTAGTTTGTTCGGTGATATAGTAATATCGAGCTACACAATTAATTTAGGAAAGGAGACCATATATTTAGGTTACTTTGTGAAAAATCCAACTTCTTTATTTATTTTTTTGAAATTTTAGTTAATGTAGCTGTTTATAATTTATTTCTTAGAAAGAATAAATAAGATGAAGGGTTTTTATGTAATAAATAAAGAGAAGAGGTGGAGTGTTAGGATAATACTGTAAGTTCGTTTCAGTATTATAATAATTGAAATTATTCATGAAAAAATTCAGATTATTTACAATCTCATTTATCGTTATTTTAAGTTTACTATTAGCGGTACTGTTTTTAGTGTTCAATGAAAATAATAAACTTGACTGTAATAATAATTGGGCATTTTGCTCTATCAACAAGCAAGATAATTACAATTCATTGAAAGACGGGAAAGTGATAAAAATTGCAATAATCGATAGTGGGATTGACGAAAAGAAAGCTCGAGTCCAAGTGGAAAAACGGTTTTCAGATGATAATAAAACAAAGGATATACTTGGGCATGGAACTGCTATAGCTAGTATCATAGCAAGTAAAAGAAGTTTTCAAGATGATTTCGAAGGGGTATATCCAAGAGGGTCGATTTATGATGCAAATGTTCTAGATGAAAATGGAAATGCAACTATAGAAGAAATAGTATCCGCTGTTGAATGGAGTATTAGTCAGGAAGTAGATATTATTAATATGAGTTTTGGTGTTGAAAACGATGATGATAGACTCCACAGGGCAATTAAAAAAGCAACAGACAATAATATTATTATCGTTGCCGCAGCCGGTAATACTTTAGGAATGTATACTGAATATCCAGCTAAATATGAAGAGGTTCTATCAATTTCTGCTGTAGATGAAAAAATGAATCTATTCAAATATTCTGCAAAGGGGAAAATTAATTTTGTTGCACCTGGCGTAGATATCGAAGCTATAAAAATTGGAAATCTTTCTAATCAAGAAACACTTAGTGGGACTTCTTTTGCTACTGCCTATGCAGCTGCTATCATTGCAATACTATTAGATGAAAATAAAATTGATAATGAGAACTATCAAAAGACTTTATTGGAATATGCACACCCAGTAAAAGGAAAAGAAAATGATCCATCATACGGAAATGGATTGCTCAAAATAAAATAAGTCACTTCGAGGTGGGAAATGAAAAAAACTTTTGTAAAACTTTTAATCTTTGTATTTCTATTTAGTAATATAATGCCTATTTTTGCAAATGCTCAATCTTCTAATGAAGATAATCTAGTAGACTTCAGCGAGATCGAGCAAAATACAGAGAACATTCTAACTGGTGATGAAATAGAAGATGTAGTTGAAACAGAAGGTTATGTAGATCATCAAACTGACACATTGGTCGTTGAGTCTTCAATCAATTCAGAAGAAATCGAAGCAAATAACATAATGGAAGTTAATTTGGATGATCAAGAAATCATTACTTCGGTTGAAATTGAGGATGAAGAAACTGGTGAATTAGTTGAATATAATTTTGATATTGAAGTTACAGAGGTAGTTGGGGAAGATTTTAAAGCAATTTTTACAGATCTTAAAACAGGTGAGGAAATTTATGTAGACACCGCACAAGTTCAGGCTTCATTTCATCCATTAATAGTTATAGCTATTTTAGTTGCCAAACATGGTGTAAAATGGGCTATAAAGAAATATGGGAAAACTATTGTAAACACAGCTACAAAAAAATATGGGAAAAAAGCTTCTGGAAAAACCTTATCAAAGATAAAATTCTCTAGTACGAAAAAATTGGATAGTCATTGGAAAGACCATAAGCGTGAATTTCCAGGATTAACAAAAGATGGCTATCTAAAAAGAGCTCAAAGCCTAGCTGGTTCAACCTCTAAAGGCGTTTTAACAAAAAGGAAGAAAAATAGTACAGATATTGTAAAATATAATAAAAGTACAGGAGAATTTATTTCATTAACGAAAGATGACGTTATAAAAACTTTCTTTAAACCTAAGTACAGTAAAAAAAATAAAAATTGGAAGACGTTAGCCAGAAAATATTTTGACGCACAATAAGTAGGTGATGAAATGAAAACATACATGTGTCCAGTTTGTGGATATGACGGACTAGAAGAAGAGGCGTACGATAATAACTTCAATCCATCTTACGAAATTTGCTCATGCTGTCGTTTTGAATACGGTTATAGTGAAGATCATAATGTGGATCTAGGTTATATTGTTATTCCAAATGAAATGAGAGAAGCTGCTTTTCAATTGTATCGAAAACAATGGATTGAAGAGGGCGCAGAAGTTGGACATCCTGAGTATTATCCAAAAGAATTTCAAGAAAAAGGAAAAGTAAAACAGGAAATGCTGATTAAGCAACTAAAAAGGCTTGATTTGCCATTGGACAACTTTACTTTTTTAGATTACGATAGCTAATGTTTTAAAAATTTATAACTAATATATGTCAGAGTTGGTTGATTCATTTTGTTTATTATCAATCAACTCTCTTTTAATAATCTCGTCAAATTTCTTTTAAAAAGAGATTGGTTATTATTTTGGGGAAGCTTTTTGGGTGGAGTAGCAACACTAATTGCTGTGTTTTTAACATTAAGCCAGAATTCAGAAATCATGAAGCAAAATGATGAATTAATCAAATTCAATCATAAAAACCTTCAATTGCAGGAGGAAATGTTGCGTTTAAATCTAATGCCGTTATTAGATATTAGAATGATAAAAGATGATGAATTACACTTAAAAGACTTGTATCCACCAAATGGATATATCATTTTAAAAAGTAATAAAGGTAATGAAATGACTTCTCGTCTTCCGAGAACATATCAGGAAATTATTTCAAATAATTTTTTACGGGAAGTTAAAAATAAACACAATAATTTAAAGGCGTTGTTAACAAAGACAGGAGATAAATTTATTAGATTTGAACTAACCCAAAAAACGAAAAATACTGCTAAAAATATTTGTGTCACTATTAAAAATATACAAAATAATTCATCGAAAATATTCATCAGCCCACTATTTGCACTTGCTGAGAAAGAAAGTGTAAAGATACCAATATTTATTACTAATGATTTTTTAGGTGAGAAATTATATATTATTTTTAATTACGAGGATATAGAGGGACGTAGTTATTTACAACATCCTTCATGTAACCTTTCCAAGTTGCTCGGGTGCCAATTTCACAAGTATTTGGATTTTTATTATCTTCTCCAATAGTTAATTTTAATTCATTGAAAAATTCTTGTTCACCAAATCTAGCTTCTAGCTTATCAAAATCGAAATCAACCACATTATTATCAGAATCATAAATGGCGGATTATTCCATTAAATATTCGAGATCCTCTGCTAAGTCAAGTATTTCCTGTTCTTCTTTTTTTGATTGTGCGCTAGTCGCAAATGGAAAACTACTGATTATTAATGTTAAAACCATTAAAATTATTAAACTTTTAAACCATTTGTTTTCAAACTGTTTGGCTGTCATTGTCTCCCTCCTTTCATTAATTAGTAGATAAATAGGTAATATTACAATAATAACCATATAATACAATTATAGTTAAAAAAGACTATTTTTTAATTTTTTTGAAATAAAATAGCGATTTCATTTAGAATAATCTAATTAATAATCCAATTGTTAACTTATGTTGGAAATAAATTAATAATAATTTAAATAATGTTAACTATTGTGAGCTTCAAGTAGAAATGAACACTTTTTGCTAATTAAATTTGGACACTTTCTTCCATAAAAATGGAAGAGCGGTGTTTCATTCGATAACTATCATCATCATGAAAATGAATAACTTCAGCTCGATGTAAAATTCTATCTAGGATAGCCGTTGTAATCCCTGGATCACCTAGTAATTCTCCCCATTCATTTGGTCCTTTATTAGAAGTTAATATAATTGAAACCTTATCATAAAGGTTGTTAATAAGATGGAAAAATAAATTCACTTCACGTGTATCCATTGCTATAAACATCAAATCATCAATAATCACTAAATGAGAGG
>NZ_BJYM01000036.1 GCF_007991515.1 Oceanobacillus sojae | reverse complement strand
ATTTGATGACCCGTACGGGATTCGAACCCGTGTTACCGCCGTGAAAGGGCGGTGTCTTAACCGCTTGACCAACGGGCCATGATCCGTTGTCTGAGAAGCTTTATGTAAGTATCTCTCGCAAACTGACGAATTTTATTATATCGAGTAACCAACCGTTTGTAAAGAGAAAAATGAAAAAAACTTTATTTTATTTTTTAAAAGCTCCTCGATTACCTCCTGTCCCTTATTCCAATGCTGTTTTTAGAGGCTTTAATTCCATCACATATTCCATGCTTTTGAACATTTCCTTCTATAATATAAACAACTTTTGAGTGATTTCTCTATTTATGACTAATAACCATGATTCCCTGCTGAATGAAATTTCTTTTTTTATAAGCTAAATTACTAAATAATACCCTTTAATTTTTCAACAAAAATATAATGAAACATGTAACCAGTTAAAAAATACACCGATAGTCCTCCCGGAAAGTAAAATATATTCCCGTAATAGTCTTGCCCAGGCTGAACTTTTATTTACATATGCTCTTCTATCTAAAAGGAAAAACAGATTATCACTTTATCACCTGGTACTAATCAGTTATAATAGGTGCTAAGTTAAATGTTGAATGGAGGATGAAAATGACAAAACTATTAGAAGGTAAAAATATCGTTGTAATGGGTGTTGCTAATGAAAGAAGTATCGCCTGGGGTATCACAAAATCTCTACATAATGCTGGAGCCAACCTTATTTTTACGAATAGACAAGAAAGATCCTATAAAAAACTAGTCAAACTTTTAGATAAGCATGAAATTGAACCAAAAGCAGTTGTTTCCTGCGATGTAGCATCAGATGAGAGTGTACAGGAGGCTTTTAATGAAATAAAAGAAAAAGTCGGTGTAATTCACGGGTTAGTTCACTCCGTTGCTTTTGCCAAACGTGAAGAACTGCAAGGTGAATATGTAAATACTTCTCGCGACGGCTTTTTATTGGCACAAGAAATCAGCGCTTATTCGCTGGTATCTGTTACAAAGGCTGCACAGGAATTAATGACTGAAGGCGGCTCAATTGTCACACAAACTTATATTGGAGCGGAGCAGGTTGTTCCAGGCTACAACGTTATGGGTGTTGCTAAAGCATCTTTGGAAGCAAGCGTCCGCTATTTAGCTGAAGATGTAGGTAAACGCGGAATTCGCGTGAACGCTGTATCAGCAGGCCCAATCCGTACACTCTCTGCAAAGGGAGTTGCTAATTTCAATGAAAAATCACATGTTGTAGAAGAAAAAGCTCCACTGCGCCGTAACATTGATCAGGATGAAGTTGGAGATGCAACTTTATTCTTCCTTAGTGAACTCTCTCGCGGAATCACTGGGGAAGTATTGCATGTGGATGCCGGATTTAACATTATCGGCGGCTGATTCCTACAAAATATACAAAACTGCCTCTCTTAAAAAGAGAAGGCAGTTTTTTTTGGCTGAAAAACAAAGTTTTCTTCTATGTTTAATAACTATTTATAGCGGGAATCAGTATTAATGGAAAATATATAAAGGGGTGTAATAAAATGTATAACTATATACAGCATTATATTAACGGTCAGTGGGTTGATTCCACTGGAAACGAGAAAATTGATGTGATCAACCCTGCAACGGAAGAAAAAATTGGTGAAATCAGCTCTGGAACGAAAGAGGATCTCGATAAAGCAGTAAAAGCGGCACGAGCTGCATTCCCGGCTTTTTCACAAACAACCAAAGAAGAACGCGCTGCATTGTTAGACCGCATTGCAGATGAGTATGAGAAACGGAAAAACAAGTTTATTGAAATAATCATAGCAGAGCTTGGCTCTCCAGTAACTTTTACCACAAATGTGCAATATCAAATGGGATTAAACCATTTCCGCACAGCAGCAAAGCTAGTACGAGATTTTGAGTTTACCGAAAAACGGGAAAACTCTTTGGTCCAAAAAGATGCTATTGGCGTTGCCGGTTTAATCACACCATGGAATTTCCCTACAAACCAGGTTTCTACGAAGTTAGCTTCCGCGTTTGCAGCTGGCAGCACAGTGGTATTAAAACCGTCTGAAGAAACGCCATTTGCGGCAATGCTGCTTACCGAAGCGATGGAAGCTGCCGGCGTTCCTGAAGGAGTATTCAACCTTGTAACCGGAACAGGCGATACAATTGGTAATGGTATCAGCTCTCACCCGGATATTGATTTCGTATCTTTCACCGGATCCGGTAAAGTTGGAACTAAAATTATGGAAAATGCAGCACCAGATATTAAAAAAGTAGCGCTGGAACTTGGCGGTAAATCTCCAATCATTGTATTAGATGATACAGACATCGATTACGCTGCTAAAAAGGCGATTTCCAATATTGCCGGCAATACAGGTCAGGTTTGTACAGCAGGAACACGTGCAATTGTCCCTGAATCTATTCATGATGATTTTATCGAAGCAATCAAACGTCATCTATCTGAATTTCCTATAGGTGATCCAAAAGATGAATCCACCTTTACTGGCCCACAGGTATCGGAGAAGCAATGGAACACTGTACAGGATTATATCCAAACTGGAATAGACAGCGATGCGACACTCGTTGCCGGCGGAACCGGTAAACCTGAAGGCTTGGAGACAGGTTATTATTCCAAGCTGACTGTATTTACCGATGTAAAGCCTGAAGACAAGATTGCTCAGGAAGAGATTTTCGGACCTGTACTCTCCGTTATCACCTATAAGGATTTAGATGAGGCAATCGATATAGCCAATGGTACTATTTATGGTTTAGCAGGTTATGTTATCGGAAATAACCCGGACACCTTAACCCATGTCGCAAAAAGTCTCCGCTCTGGCAGAATCACTGTCAATGATGGACAATCTGACTTCACTGCTCCATTCGGCGGCTACAAGCAATCCGGAATTGGACGTGAGTGGGGAGACTACGGTATTGAGGAATTCTTAGAAGTAAAAACAATTACAGGCTTACCCTCTTAAATACTGATCTTATTTTCAGCAGCTCTTATGCTGCTGATTTTTTTGTGTTCAAAAGTATTGAATTTCAGCATGCCTCTTTGATATTGCATAACCACAACTTCAAATAAATCATTTCAGCGTAGTAAACTTTTAATGTTAAAAGTATAAAAATAGCTTGACATCCGTTCTAAAAACCTGTAAATTTTAAATCGTAACGATTACGAATAATCTTCACAATACAACTTAATTTAATCTACTTTACTTTTACTGGGTAAACTACAATCACAAAGCGCCTCAAAACGAAGCAATTCTATGCAGCATTGCTTTTTTATTTTTTAAAGAACTAAATTGGTTATTCTAATATTAAACAACGGAGGTACATTTCATGATAAAACGGACAATTATTTTTGCCAGCTTTCTCATACTTTTCCTTGCTGGCTGCCAATCAGCTGATAATAGTCAGGAAGAAAATAAAGAAACGTTGGAGATCTCTACAACTATTTTTGCTTTAGAAGATTTTATTTCAAAAGTTGGCGGAGAATTTGTTGATGTAGAAAGCATCTACCCGCCAAATGCTGACGCGCACACATACGAACCGAGCTCACGTGAGATGGTTGATCTAGCCAAGAAGGATTTATTCATTTATTCCGGCGTTGGCATGGAACCTTTCGCATCAAAAGCAGAGGATATTCTGGAAGGTGAAAAGGTAGAAGTCGCCGCAATTGGCGAGGATATCCACCTTCGCGGAGAAGCAGAACATGATCATGACCATGAAGGTGAAGAACATCATCACGAGGAAGAAGCAGAAGATAATGGAGATATTATTATTAACGGTATAAATGACCATTATCACAGTGGCGATACAGCTTCATTAGAAGCAGAAACAACGATCGATGAAGACATTGAAGAATGGAACTGGTATTTCCGTACAGAGGGTTCAGAGGACTGGCAGCTGAATGAAGATGCAGACGGTCCTTCATTTGAAACACAAATTAATGATACCTTAGAAGTGAAGCTGGAGCTCACAGATGCTAATGGAGAAGTAATTACGGAATCCGGTGTCGTTGACTTACTCATTGATAATCATGATGGCGAGAGCGGCATTGGCGATCCACATGTTTTTCTTGATCCAGTAATAAGCATTCAATTAGCTGAAAATATTAAAGATCTTCTTGTTGAAAAAATGCCGGAGCATGAAGACTATTTCACTGAGAATTTTTTGGAATTAAAAGGACAGCTAGAACAAGTGGATGAAGAATTAGCACAAACCATCGGTGACGCAGACCATCCGCAAATGATTGTATCACACGCTGCCTATGGCTATTGGGAAGATCGATATGGATTAGAACAAATCAGTATCCATGGCTTATCATCATCACAGGAGCCTTCCCAAGCTGCATTAGTAGAAATTGTTGATAAAGCCCGTGAATATGATTTGAAGTATGTTGTATTCGAAAGAAATATCAGCAGCAGAATAAGCGAGATTATCCAGGATGAAATTGGTGCCGAAAGTGCTGTTCTCAGTAATATGGAGACCATTACTGAAGAAGATATAGAAAATGGTGAGGATTACTTCAGCTTAATGCAAAAAAATATTGAAACTTTAGAAACAGTGCTAAACGATTAAAAAGCAGCTTTCTTCCAATGAAATGGTATTTCTCTGGAAGAAAGCTGTTTCATTATTATTCAGAAACTGGATAAGCATAGGCGATGAAACGTTCCGGCGCACTGCCTACAAAGTGAAATGGATAGCATGTCGTAACCACTAACACCTCTTCTCCCATTTCCCGGATAACAGAAGTATCGTCCTCTGGAACAATTTCTGTTTCTCTTATTTCATACGTATACTCTCCATACGGCATCTGTACGACAAACGTATCCCCTATTTCCAGATCACCAAAATCACGAAATACGGTATCACGATGCCCTGATAAAAGAATTTGCTCACCCTGTCCAGGTAAAACAGAGTTAGAAAGATGCCCGACTCCTTTGTCTAATGAATCCGGGTCAGTCCCTTCAACGATAGGCAGTATTTTCCCCAGTTTTGGTATTTCTAAAGTAGCGAACGCTTCGTCCGTCTCCGCTTCAAATTGTTCTATTGTTTCTTCTATGTCCTGATCGGCTTCACCCTGCGTGTTGGCTCCCTGCTCTATTCTTTCCTCCGCCTGAATTAAAGATTGTTTCTGTGATTGTTCGTGCCCTATAATTTGATATCCGAAAACGCCTAAACAGACAACACCTATGGTAATAAAGAGGATTCCTATTCTTCTCATTGAAGTCTCTCCCTTGGTAAATTAATTCAAATTAAAATAGAACGAAACTTTTTCCAGAAGGATTTTCAAAAACTTATGTACCACAAGCCCTGTAGACTTTATTATTTTTCTGAAAAGTTATTTATCGTTCTGGATCAATCAATATATAAATTCTTTCATCTAAAGGTAAGTTGATTATACTATATTTTTGCTCATCTATCCAAAAATTCTTTATAATTAAATTTCATGCTTCCCATATGTTATAATTAATTTCTAAAACAGAAATTAAGAGGTGCACCATGAATACCGGTCAACGAATTATACAATTACGCCTTCAAAATAATTGGACGCAAAAAGAATTGGCTAAACGTGTCAATATTAATGTTAGTGTCATGAATAGAATCGAGTCCGGTGACCGCCCCATCAAAGGAAGTGAATTAACAGCGATTGCAGATGTTCTGAAGGTTACAGCAGACTACTTACTAGGCCGAACAGAGGGTGCGGCCTCCAGTGTTTCAAATCAGCAAAACGATTCTGTTACAAGCATTCAGAAAAAATTCCCGGATGCAGATGCTATGTTTCGCGATTTAGCGGGCCTCACTACGGAGGAATTTCAGGATATATATGATTATATACTTTTCAAAAAGAGCAGAAGGAAAAAATAGGTATATGACCTCTCCCATAATTTCCACGAACGTACATATTTAGATTTAAATTGACAGAATCTTATTCATTCGTTAATATGAAGATATAACAAAATAGAAGTACGGGATAACGAGAAGATTCCCCACGAAGAACGACAGTCATCTGTCTTTTTTGTGGGGGATTTTTTTATTATCTGTACTAAATAAGGTAAGAATGGAGCGATAATATGTCTAAAAGCAGAAGATTAGCACGTATTTTTTCAAAAGATAAGAAAACGCTTACTTTAGCGTTAGACGGTTACTACTTTACAAATCAAACACAAGGAATCGACAAAACCATTGCTCAAATGCCGGAACTTGTTGAAAACGGCCTTGATGCAGTATTGGTTACACCCGGAATGGCGAAAAAGCACGCGTATGCCTTTGCTGATGTGGGGATGTTGATCCGTGCTGATATGTCTTCCAGCCTGCTTGACCCTTCTGTTCCTGATACAATTTATGTTGCATCCGTTGAAGATGCGTTAAAGCTTGGTGCGGATGGAGTTATTAACATGACCTTCCCGGGGGCTGATAATGAAGCAAGCTCTCATAACATCGCCCGTGAATTAGCAAGAGATTCTGAAACTTGGAACACTGTATTTATGTGCGAAACATTACCTTTTGGTTATCCAGTAACGAATGAGGAATCTAATCAGGCTCCCTATATTGCTGCTGGAGCCCGCGTAGGAACAGAGCTTGGTGCGGATATTATCAAAACCCGCTTTTCAGGAAAGCCGGAGGATAGTGAAATTGTAGAATCAGCAAATGCACCGGTAGTTGCTCTGGGAGGCCCAAAAACAGAGAACATCATTGATTATTTTGCTTTTGTCCGCCATTGTATGGATGTTGGAGCAAGCGGTGTCGCAGTAGGACGTAATATTATTCAGAACCCAAACCCTGCAGCTGTCGTAGCCGCATTAAACCAGATCATCCATCATGAAGCGACAGCCGAAGAAGCAAATAAAGTGTATAACGACTACTCATCATAATAGCTTCTTCCAAGAGGTTATTTAAAAAGTGAGGAGGAATGAAAAAGATGGATTTAGGAATTAAAAATAAAACAGCGATTGTCACTGGCGGGTCCAGAGGTGTTGGAAAAGAAATCGCCTTAACTCTTGCAAATGAAGGTGCAAATGTTGTTGTTACTTATCAAAGCAATCGGGAAAAAGCCGATGAAGTGGTAAAAGCTATTGAGGCTACCGGACAAAAAGGGCTTGCTATTCATGCAAACCTGGCAAATGCAGATGATGCAGTTTCTATTATTTCCCAAAGCATCAAAGCATTCGGAACATTAGATATTCTGGTAAATAATGCAGCAATCTGGCCTACAGGCTATGTGAAATCTATTAAATTAGAAGATTGGAATACAACCTTAGATGTGAATCTCACTTCTGTATTTCTGACATCCCAGGCGTTCTTAAACCATTGTTTAGAAATAGAACAGCCAGGAGAAATTCTTAATATAACATCCCAGGCAGCTTTCCACGGCTCAACCACCGGTCATTCACATTACGCCGCAAGCAAAGCGGGAATGATAGCTTTCACAAAATCCATGGCACGCGAACATGCAAAGGATGGTATCCGCGTCAATAACCTTGCGCTTGGCATTGTAGAAACAGATATGATTCGTGAAAAATTAGAAAAGGACGCTTCTTATTATGTGAATCGGATTCCGCTTGGCAGAGTTGCACAGCCTGGTGATATTGCTGATATTGCTGCCTTCTTAGTTTCAAAAAGAGCCGGTTATATCACCGGAGCAACAATTGATGCTACTGGCGGGATGCTGATGCGATGATTCTTATTAAAAAATAGATGAAAATGTAAAAAAGAAAAGAGGTGAAGGGCGTTTCACTTGGAGCCTGACAACAAGAGAAACATGCCCAGTAAATGAAGTGTTTAGCATTTGCCGACTTATTCATTCCAAAAGAAATGATGCAGGCCGGACTTAAAAAATTAGAAAATCAAGGTGTTGAAGTAACTGTCCGTGAATGGACACATAAAAATATTGAGGCACTGCAGGAGGATAACCTAGCCGTGGAACAAGGCGGCAGTGAAGTCATTTCCCTCCCTGATTCGCTGCTTGGTGATATTGATACATTTGATATCATCATTACACAATTTGCTCCAATTAATGAAAAAGTATTAAGAGCTGCTACGAATCTAAAGCTGGTCGGGGTTCTTCGTGGCGGCACAGAAAATATCAATCATAACGTAGCAAATGATTTAAATATATCTGTCTTCAACACACCTGGAAGAAACGCCCGCAGTGTTGCTGAATTCGCAGTTGGGTTAATCCTTTCTGAAATTCGAAATATTACACGCGCACATACAGCTTTAAGGAATGGACACTGGCGTAAGAATTTCCCAAATAGTGAGACAATCCCTGAGTTAGGCGGTCGGACTGCAGGTATTATCGGATATGGAAATATTGGACAGCTTGTAGGGAGGTTTTTAGCAGCTTTTGATATGAACGTCGTCTTTTATGATCCATATTTCAAAGGAGAAACAAATTTCCAGCAAGTGGACAAGCTCGATACGTTACTTGAAACAGCAGATGTTGTTACGCTGCATGGCAGATTAACAGAAGATACGAAGCATATGATTCGTTACGAGCATTTTGAAAAAATGAAAAAGACCGCAATCTTTGTTAATTCCGCACGATCTGGCCTTGTAAATGAGCAAGACCTCATTCAAGCATTACAAAAAAAAGAAATTATGGGCGCTGCGATTGATACATTTGATGACGAGCCGCTTCCTTTAAGCAGCCCGTTCCTGCAATTAGATAATGTAACAGTGACAACACATCTTGCTGGAAGCACTAATGATGCCTTTAAAAATACACCTGATTTATTAGTGACCCGTTTATTAAAGGAATCTGATTTATTTAATCATTAAAATAAAGAAATATTTGATCTGTAAAGGAGCATATATATGGAACAAAAAGCTTTCTCAACTTTATCACGTCCCTCCGTCATCCAAGAAATGGAGCAGGAGCAATTTGATGTATTAATTATCGGGGGCGGTATTACAGGAGCTGGAATTGCACTTGATGCTGCTACACGGGGTCTCAAGGTAGCCCTCATTGAGAAGAATGACTTCGCTTCAGGTACAAGCAGCAGGTCTACTAAATTAATTCATGGTGGATTAAAATACCTGCAAAATTTTGACTTCCCGGTAGTAAAAGAGACCGGAAGCGAGCGCGAAATTGTATTTAATAATGCCAGACATCTTGTGCACCCTATCTGGATGAATTTTCCGCTTATCAAAAAGGAATCTTATAATCTGGCAACCTTAAAAGCAGGGCTGACTTTATATGATCGTTTGGCTGGTGTAAGAAAAGATGAACGTCATACCATTTATGGAAAACGCAAAACCATGAAAAACGAGCCTCTTTTCAACAAGAAAATTGTTCAAGGAAGTGGTGTCTATGTAGAATATCGCACTGATGACAGCCGTCTCACGCTGGAAGTTGCAAAGACGGCCCAAGAACGCGGGGCAAAGCTGCTTAATTACGTAAGAATGACAGACTTCATCCAAAATCCTGACAACCAGGTGAAAGGAATTGTCGCTAAGGATGAATTAAGCGGAAGAACACTGAAAATCACAGCAAATTATATCGTCAACGCAGCCGGCCCTTGGGTAGATTTTGTCAGGAAAAAGGATCGGCCAATCAAAGGAAAATATATGGTTCTTGCTAAAGGAATTCACATTGTCTTCGATAGAAATAAATTGCCTGTACAATCGTCCACGTATTTTCAGCATAAGGGCCGGTTGATTGCAGTTATTCCAAGAGGAGACACTACCTATGTCGGTTCGACAGAATCTATTTATACAGAAGATATCGAGGATATTCATGTTAATAAATCTGAGGTTACTTATCTATTAGACTGCCTCAAAGACATGTTCCCAGCTGTAAACTTAAATATTTCAGATGTTATCTCCAGTTGGGCCGGGGTTCGGCCATTAATTGGCGAAGAAGGAAAATCTTCAGCTGAGCTCTCCAGACATGACGAGATATTTGAATCAGACACTGGGCTTATTACCATCGCCGGAGGAAAATTAACCGGCTACCGAAAAATGGCTGAGCGTATCATGCAATATATAGAAAAAAAGAATAAAGAGAAAAAGACTGCTTCTATCACAGAATCTGTCCACTTAACCGGCGGAAAGTTTTCATCTTCTGAGGAAATAGAGCAGCTCATTCAAAAGCTTTATGGAAGCTACCGGCAGCTCGGTTTCTCTAAACAAGAAATATCAGACTATGTTGAACGTTATGGTTCTAATACAGAGGTGTTTCTAAAAGAGGTAGCAGACTATGACAAAAAAGATTTTGATAAAAAATCCCGCAATATACGTGCAGAAGTTAAATACACTGTCGAGAACGAAATGGCTGCTACGTTAACAGATTTCTATGATCGTCGTACAAGCTATGTCTTATTTAAACCAAATAAAGTATTAGAAACCTTGAATGCAGCAGCTGAGGAAATGGCCGAACTGCTTAATTGGGACAAAAATACTATGGACGAACAAAAAAGAAAAACGTTATATACACATCATAAAGCAGTAACTTTCTTAGATAAATAAGAAAGTTTTCATTAAGAATTTTGTACTGTTAAATCATTAATGAAAGTGCTTTCAATTAGATGTAGACAAGATTCTTACCAAGTTATATAATTAATCTATCGCGTTGTAAGCGTCCACAATATTTTCCCTTATCCAAATTATGGAGAAATATAACTTTTAAATCCTTAAGCTGTATTGGACGTAAATAACTTGATTTACTACCATTTATAAAAACCTAGTAAATATCCATTTTTATCAAAAACATGCATTTAGGGAGGAATTAGAATGACTTTAGTTGC
>NZ_BJYM01000035.1 GCF_007991515.1 Oceanobacillus sojae | reverse complement strand
TCCTGGTCATGAAACCTATCCAACCTATCATCTGGAAGAGGTCCAGCAGGTAATTAAAAATGCTGTAGAATGGGCTGAGAACCAAAATACACCGAAGCATACATACGGTAATTTCCAGCCGATTGAAAAATAAAACAATGTAGAGAGGAAGATAAGAGATGAGTTTAAAAGTAGCAGTTATCGGATGCGGCAGTATTGCAACACATCGGCATCTGCCGGAGTATGCAGCGAATGAGAACGTCGAAATCACAGCAGTTTGCGACATTGTTGGCGAACGGGCAGAGGAAGCAGCAGCAAAATATCAAGCTAAAGCTTATACAGATTATAAAACACTGTTGAAAGAAGAGAGCATTGATGCTGTCAGTGTCTGTCTGCCAAACTATTTACATGCACCTGTCAGCATTGATGCGCTGAATACCGGTGCGCATGTACTTTGTGAAAAACCGATGGCAACTTCTATAGAAGAAGCAGATAAAATGATAGAAGCTGCGGAACGAAACGGGAAGAAATTAATGATTGGACATAATCAGCGTTTTGTTGCTTCTCACCAAAAAGCCAAAGAGCTGATTGAATCTGGAGCGATTGGAAAGGTTTACAGCTTCCGTACAGCATTTGGACATGGCGGCCCAGAAGGCTGGAGTGCTGACGGGAAAGAGAGCTGGTTCTTTAAAAAAGACGAAGCATTTATCGGAGCAATGGGCGATTTAGGCGTACATAAAGCAGATTTAGCCCGTTATCTATTGCAGGATGAGTTTGTGGAAGTAGGAGCATTTGTGGAGACAAGTGCAAAAGAAAATACAGATGTCGATGATAACGCGACCCTGATTCTTAAATCAGCAAAGGGCACAATTGGGACGTTGGCAGCAAGCTGGGCGTATACGGCAAAAGAGGATAACTCGACAATTATTTATGGAGAAAAAGCAACACTCCGTTTAGAGGACGATCCAACCTATTCGCTGGTGGCTCAATATGCAAATGGCGAAACTGTAAAGTACGAGCTCGGTGCTATTCAGTCCAATGACGAAGGCGGGCAGACAACAACCCATGTTATTAATCATTTTATTGAAGCGATTCAAAACAATACTGTTCCATTAATTGACGGGATAGAAGGAAAGAAATCTCTCGCCATTATTTTAGGAGCTTTAGAATCGGTTAAAACCAAAAGAATCTATTCATTGGAGAAGTGACCAATTTATGAAAAGGTTAAAAATAGGGTTGATTGGTGCGGGAGGAATAGCAGAGAACCGTCATATTCCTGCTTACCAGTCATTAAAAGAGCAAGTAGAAATAACTGGGGTACAGGATGTTAACCTTGTCCGTGCCAGAGAAGTAGCAGAAAAATATGCTATTCCGCATGTGTATGAAGATTATTTAGAAATGTTAAAGCATGTTGATGCCATAACGATTTGTACCCCAAATAAATTTCATGAATCAATAGCAGTTGCAGCTTTGAACCAGGGTGTTCATGTTTTATGTGAGAAACCGATGGCAATGAATACAGCTGAGGGAGAGCGGATGGTAGATGCTGCGGAAAAAAATAACCGTATATTAATGATTGGCTACCATTACCGATTTATGGATGCCGTTGTTTTGGCAAAGCAGTCCATGGCTGAAGTTGGAGATCCTATTGTTACGCGCGTTCAGGCTTTACGTCAAAGAAAGGTTCCTGGCTGGGGTGTATTTATTAACAAGCAGCTTCAGGGCGGAGGCAGTTTAATAGATTGGGGCTGCCACTTACTAGATACAGCTCTCTGGCTTGTTTCTCCTTCTAAACCGATAGAAGTAAATGCGCAAACCTATCAGCGTCTAAGCAAGCAGCCGAATCAGGTTAATGATTGGGGGAGCTATGACCATGAAGCTATTGATGTCGATGATCATGTGAGCGCTTATATACGTTTTGATGATCAGAGTACGTTATTGTTTGAATGCTCCTGGGCGGCAAATATAAAAGAAGATCAGACGCATGTCTCGATATCAGGAGAAAATGGTGGACTAAGCGTTTTTCCATTTGAATTCTATCAGCCGAAGTTTAACAGAATGATGGAAACGTACACAGAGACCGTGGAGGATCATCAGCAGGCCGGAGTTTTGCAGGCGAAGAATTTTATTGATGCCTGCTTAGGAAGAGATCAATTAAGAAGCAGTCCACAAGATGCGCTGAAAGTAAGCAAAGTAATTGATGCAATTTATGAAAGCAGTGATCAGGGGAAAAGTGTTTTTATAAACTAAAGGAGGCGCTAATAATGAAACTGGGTGTATTTACCGTTTTATTCGCAGAAAAAAAGTTTGAAGATATGCTGGATTATGTTAAAGATGCCGGATTAGATGCTGTGGAAATCGGGACAGGTGGAAACCCTGGTACAGCACATTGTCAAATTGATGAGCTGCTGGAAAGTAAGGAGAAACGAAAGGAATTCAAGGATAAGGTGGAATCGCGGGGGTTAACTATTAGTGCATTCAGCTGCCACGATAATCCTGTTTCGCCTAACAAGGCACATGCTAAAACAAGCCATGACGCATTTGTAAAAACTGTTCGTTTGGCAGAAATGCTGGATGTCCCTGTTGTGAATACATTTTCTGGTACACCGGGATCGAATGAAGATTCAAAATATCCTAATTGGCCGGTAACTCCATGGCCAACAGAGTACTCCGATATTTTAAATTGGCAATGGGAAGAAAAGCTGATTCCGTATTGGAAAGAGCAGGGGCAATTTGCAGAAGATCATGGTGTAAAGGTTGGACTGGAGCTGCATGCCGGTTTTCTTGTCCATACTCCATATACGATGCTGAAGCTTCGTGAAGCAACAAATAATGCTATCGGGGCAAACCTTGATCCGAGTCACTTATGGTGGCAGGGAATTGATCCGGTTGCGGCTATTAAAATTTTAGGAAAAGCTGGAGCTATTCATCATTTTCATGCCAAAGACACATATATTGATCAGGATAATGTTAACATGTACGGCTTAACCGACATGCAGCAATATGGAGATGTGCAGACCAGGGCCTGGAGCTTTCGCTCGGTAGGGTATGGGCATAGTATTCAGGAATGGTCCAATATTGTGAGTGCACTTAGAACGTATGGCTATGATTATGTTATCAGTATCGAGCACGAGGATCCAATTATGTCTATTGAGGAAGGCTTTCATGCAGCGGTGAAAAATTTAAAACAGGTAAATATAACAGAAGCGCCAGCCACAATGTGGTGGGCTTAAGATAAATTGAACTGGACTATATGCTCTGGTAACAAGCGTATATTTCCAGTTCCTTTTAGTTCCATTTTACCTTTCACTGTTTGTATTCTTTATATCTATTATTTGTTTATCAATTATCGAAATAATAAATAACACTATCATATAGATTTGACTGTCCTTTCTTATCGACAACGATTATGATAAGTATAATGAATATTTTTCAGATGAATTTGATTTTTCTGTATTTAAAGGTTTTAATTGGATATTAATGTTATTTTTCGCATTCTCTACATTTTATTGAGTATTTTTACATCTAGGTAAAAAAGCATGGTTATTCAAGAAGGGAAGTCGGCATATGAAAAAAACATGGTGGAAAGAAGCAACAGCTTATCAAATTTATCCAAGAAGCTTTATGGATTCTAACGGAGACGGAATCGGTGATATACAGGGTATTATTTCTAAACTGGATTATTTAAAGGATTTAGGAATAGAGGTTATCTGGGTTAGCCCTGTTTATCAATCTCCTAATGATGATAACGGCTATGACATTAGTGATTATCAGGAAATCGCAGAAGAGTTTGGAACAATGTCAGACTTTGATGAGCTGCTTGAAAAAGTTCACCAAAAAGGTATGCGTCTGATTATGGACCTGGTAATTAATCATACTTCTGATGAGCACCCCTGGTTTGTTGAGTCTAAGTCATCTAAAAACAGCCCATACCGCGATTATTATATTTGGCGCCCCGGGAAGAAAAACGGGGAAGCACCGAATAATTGGGAGTCTATTTTTGGAGGTTCAGCATGGAAATATGATGAACAGACAAAAGAATACTTTATGCATATTTTTTCCGAAAAACAGCCTGATTTAAATTGGGAAAATGAAGCAGTACGCAAAGATTTGTATAAAATGGTAAACTGGTGGCTGGATAAAGGAATTGACGGCTTTCGTGTCGATGCAATCTCGCATATTAAGAAAAAGTCTGGGTTTCCTGATTTACCGAATCCGAAAAAGAAAAAATATGTTCCTTCTTTTAAAGGACATATGAATCAGGATGGCATCCATGCGTTTCTGCAGGAATTTAAAAAAGCCACGCTGGATCACTATGACATTATGGCTGTCGGAGAAGCTAATGGTGTAAAGCTGTCACAGGCAGATGACTGGGTCGGCGAAAAGCATGGTGTATTTGATATGATTTTTCAATTTGATCACCTTAATCTTTGGGGACGTGAAACAGGTGAGGGCCTTGACTTAGAAGAACTGAAGGATGTATTTACCACCTGGCAAAAGGGTTTGGAGAAAGTTGGCTGGAATGCATTGTTTTTAGAAAATCATGATCAGCCGCGCTCCGTTTCCAGCTGGGGAGATCCACAGAATTATCATACGGCTTCGGCAAAAGCTTTTGCTGTACTATATTTTATGATGCAGGGGACACCTTTTATTTATCAGGGGCAGGAAATTGGAATGACGAATGCTCCATTTGAATCTATCGAGGAGTATGATGCCGTTGATGCAAAGAATTTTTATAAGGCGCAGCTGGAAAAAGGCGTTCCGAAAGAAGAAATATTAGCAGCGTTAGCGAAGACAAGCCGGGACCATTCACGTACGCCAATGCAATGGAGTAGTAAAGCGAACGCAGGGTTTACAACTGGAAGACCCTGGATGAAAGTAAATCCAAATTATACATCTATCAATGTAGAAGAGCAGCAAAATCACGCCGATTCTATTTTGAACTTTTATAAACAGCTGATTGCATTACGAAAACAAGAACAGGGACTCATTTATGGAAATTATGATCTTATGATAGAGAATCATCCAGGCGTATATGCATATACGCGGACATATCAAGAAGATAAGTGGCTCATCCTGGTAAATGTTTTTGGAAAAGAAACGGAATATAAATTGCCGGGAAAATTAAAGGATAAATCATTAAAATTACTGATTAATAATTATGAAGAGGCAGCACAAGGAAAACTCAAACCATATCAAGCTGTCATTTATCAAGTTAATGGATGAAAAACAGGCTCGTGCACATTGCACAGCCTGTTTTTCTTTATCTGGATCAATCATTTGTAAAATACTTGTCGATTAATGCGAAATTTACCTTGCGAGAGACTTCATAATTTATGAATTTTACCGATATTAAAAGTAGGTACAATGGAAAACGGGAGGATACATATGGATAAATCATCAGTCATAGGATTAATATTAGGTCTAATTGCTGTCGGTGTCGGAATGGTATTAAAAGGTGCAGAATTAACTGCATTGCTTGAGCCGGCAGCATTTCTTATCATTCTGCTTGGAACAGTCGCAGCAGTTACAATTGCCTTTCCAGGAAGTGTTTTAAAAAAAGTTCCATCATTATTTAAAAAGTTATTTTTTGAAGAAAAACAAACAGATTCTAAAGAGCTTATTGTCTTATTTATGGATTGGGCAGATCAAACTCGTAAAGAGGGTCTTCTTTCTTTAGAAAGTCAAGTAAGTGAAGTGAATGATCCATTTCTTTCATCGGGCCTGCAATTAGCAATTGACGGGCAATCACCTGATTTTATTAAGGATGTCATGATTGAAAAAATAGAAGCAATGGAGCAGCGGCATGAAGAAGGGGCTGCCATTTTCTCACAAGCTGGTACATATGCTCCAACGCTGGGAGTACTTGGCGCAGTAATCGGATTGATTGCAGCACTGGCTGATATGTCTGATATTGATGCTTTGGGACATGCTATTTCTGCAGCGTTTGTAGCAACATTGTTAGGGATTTTTACAGGATACGTATTATGGCATCCATTTGCTAATAAACTGCGTGAAAAGTCAAAACAGGAAATAATGCAAAAAGAATTAATTGTTGAAGGCGTCTTGTCCATTACAACAGGCGATTCCCGGTTAATTGTGCAGGAAAAACTGGGATCCTTACTTTCATCCAAAGAATTAGCAGAGCTGCAGAAGAGGGATAGCGATGGCTAGAAGAAGGAAAAAGAAAAAACAATCACATGTAGATGAGTCATGGCTGCTTCCTTATTCTGATTTATTAACATTATTAGTAGCGTTATTTATTGTTTTATTCGCTTCAAGTGATATCAATGTAGAAAAATATTTCCAGCTTGCTAACGTTTTTCGTGATGAATTATCGGCTGGATCAGGTACAGGTCTCTTGGATTATGAATCCGAACCGATTCCTCCGAGCGTAAAAGAAGGCCGGGATGACGGCGATTATATGGAAGAGGGCATGGATGATGAGGAAGGAACTGTAGAAGAGGACTTAGAAGGTCAACAGGAGCTTCTTAAGCTTCAGGGAATTCAAAGAGAAATTAATGATTATATTGAAGAAGCAGGTCTAACAGAAGAGTTTGGGACCGAGCTGACCGGAGAGGGACTGCTCATTACGATGCGTAATGATATTCTGTTTGATTCGGGCAGCGCGGTAGTTAAACCAGAGGGAAGACAGGTAGCGGAGGATGTTTCTCAAATCCTGTATACAGAGCCTCCTCATCAGGTTGTTATTAGTGGTCATGCCGATGACGTTCCTATTCACAATGCAGAATATGATTCGAACTGGGAGCTCAGTGTGAATCGTGCAATGAATTTTATGCAGATTATTCTTGAAAATAACAACCTTGACGCAACCTTGTTCAGCGTAAAAGGACATGGAGAATTTGATCCGGCATATCCAAATGATACAGAGGAAAACAGGGCAAGGAATCGGCGCGTAGAGGTATTGGTTTTACCGAATTATGAAATTAATGTGCCAGAGGAAACAGGGGAGCAATAGAATGTAGAGAGAATAGAGGGGAATCATATGGATACGCAACAATATTTAGATATTTTCTTAGATGAAAGCCAGGAGCATTTACAGTCAATCAATGATTTTTTATTGAAATTGGAGGAAGACTCTTCTAATTTGGAGTTTGTACATGAGATATTCCGTTCTGCACATACGCTAAAAGGAATGGCTGCAACAATGGGGTACGAGGATATCGCCTCACTTACACATAAAATGGAGAATGTACTGGATTTAATTCGTAATGAGGAGTTAGTGACGAATACTAAAATAATAGATACTTTATTTATTGCCATCGATGATTTAGAAGATATGGTTGACTCTATTCGCAATGGCGGAGATGGGAAGAAAGATGTCAGCGAGCATGTCAAAAAGCTGGAAGCGATTGAAAAAGGAGAGAAGATTTCAGAATCTGCTGCAGCCGTTGCAGTTGAAGAATCCTTCGATGCAGTCAATCATTTCAGGACTTCTGATTTAGATGAATTCCAGCTTACAGTTGTTCAGCAGGCGAAAGAGCAAGGTATGGTTCCCTATGATTTAACAGTCACTTTTGAAGTGAGCTGCATTTTAAAGGGTGCCAGAGCATTTATGGTTTTTGAAGTATTAGAGAATTTGGGAGAAATTATTCGGACTTCTCCAACCGTCGAAGAAATCGAAGAAGGAACTTTTGATTCTGGATTTACTTTATTATTTCTGACAGATCAGGAGCCTGAAAAATTGATTGAAGCGGTCAAAAATATATCAGAAGTAGAAGCTGTCGAAGCACACGTTATTCAGACTGATGTTGGATCTGCTGATACTCAGAAACAAGCAGAGAATAAACAGGCAGATACTGCACAAAAAGATGGAAAACCTGCTCCGGAAAAGACAAATGAAGTACACGCAGAAGTGTCCGAGTCGAAGCCTCAAGTACCTCAAAAGAATAATACAACACAAAATAACGTAAAGAAAACAGCTTCTAAAAATATTCGGGTAAATCTTGATAAAATTGATAACCTCTTAAATCTATTTGAAGAGGTTGTCATTGACAGAAGCCGTTTAGAAGTGCTTGTTTCATCTATAGATAATAGTGATTTAAGAGAAACTGTTGAACATTTAAGCAGAGTAAGCTCTGATATGCAATCTCTGATTCTTGCGATGCGAATGGTTCCGATAGAACAGGTATTTAATCGGTTCCCAAGAATGATACGTCAGTTATCCAAAGATTTGAATAAAAAAATTGCCTTGGAAATAAAAGGTGCTGAAACAGAAGTGGACCGTACAGTAATCGATGAAATTGGCGACCCGCTTGTCCACTTAATTCGTAACTCCTGTGATCATGGAATTGAACATCCGAAAGAGCGTATTGCGAATAATAAACCGGAGGAAGGTAAGCTGATTCTGCGAGCTTACCACAGCGGGAATTATGTTTTTGTTGAAATTGAAGATGATGGTGCGGGAATTAATCGTGAAAAAGTATCGCAAAAAGCGATTGAAAATAATATTATTACGCCACAGCAGGCTAAAGAGCTAACGGATGACCAGGTTGCTGCGTTAATTATGAGCTCCGGCTTCAGTACAGCTGATACTATTTCCGATGTATCCGGGCGTGGCGTAGGATTAGATGTTGTAAAGAATAAAATAGAAGCTTTAGGCGGTAAAATTTCTGTAACAACAGCTTCAGGTAAAGGCAGTATTTTTTCCATACAGCTGCCGCTGACTCTATCGATTATAACAACAATGCTTGTGCATATTAAAAAAGAAACTTTTGCAATTCCATTAACTTCCATTTTAGAGACGGTGATGCTGCCTAAAGAGAAGATTATGGATGCCCACGGTGCAGATGTTATTGATTATCGCGGTAAAATTATACCTGTCCTTTCTTTAGGAAAGGTGCTGCAAGTTCCGGATTGTGAGACAGATGCAGATCGTTTTTCTACAGTGATTATTAAAAAGGGTGAAAAGCTGGTAGGATTAATTGTTGATGAATTGATCGGCCAGCAGGAGGTTGTATTAAAATCTCTTGGAAATTATCTCGGAGAAGTATTTGCTGTATCAGGTGCAACTATTTTAGGCGATGGTGAGGTTGCTCTTATTATTGATCCCAATGCATTAATTGATTAAAGAGGAGGTTCAACAAGTCCAATAAAGGCGATACGGAGAATTTCTACATTAATGAACTTTTTTGTCCCATTTATCGGACTTTTTGAACACATATTTAAAACAAAAAAATCCAAAAAAGGAGATAAAATCAATGGAGACAGATAAACATATCTTATTTAAATTAAAAGAACAGACCTTTGCTGTCCATGTGCAGCAAATTGTTTCAATAGAACGCGAATTATCTTTAACAAAAGTACCTCGTACTCCTGATTTTATGATGGGTGTTACAGAAATGCGCGGAATTATGACACCTATTATCGATTTACGTGAAAGATTGAATCTTGGCGGTGTTGAAATAACGGATCAGACTAGAACCCTTGTCGTTCAAGTAGATGATATGCAAATTGGTATGCTGGTTGATCAGGCCACAGAAGTAAAGGATATTCCGTCTTCATTAATAAAATCTGCACCAAAGCTTGTGGGTGAAATAAAAGATACCTTTTTATTAGGGGTAGCTACAATTGATGATGAACTAATTTTATTATTAGATTTAGAACAGATTATTCAATTTACCGAAAAAAATCAGCTTCAGGAAGTAATGAATGAGCTTGATTAATTCTTAGTATAATAATTTTTTGAAAGATAGCACTTAATTAGGAAATATCTGATTAAGTGTTTTTCTGTGTAGAGAGTTTATAAGGATTAAAAAAAGCCCATAAATAATAAGAAGCGGAGAATGATTTTATGTTAAAAACTGTTTATGAGATGGCGCATAAGTATTGGAAATATGTAAGAAGCATATTGACAATTGTAAACGTGACTCGGATTGTGATTACTTATTCCGTCATAACGTGTCGCAGTGGTCATGTTAATCTGACAAAACTGTTGGATTTCTCAACCATTGACAATCATTATCTGCTTAGTTAAATATTCTTTTAGGAAAGAAAGAGTATTTCCTGGGAAATATAATAGAATAATTTGTTGAAATAACTGTTTTCTTAATGAATGAATTATTTTTATAGAGTTGAGACAAAAAGAAGTGTTTGGTTTGGAAATCGATAATATATTAACAAAACAGAGTATATTTCTGAAGTGGGTATTTGCATAAATGTGCGCGGAATTTGCTGATGATAATTTTTTATCTCAGTTTTCTTAGGAAGAATGAAGAGAAATTTCGTTTTAGTAGTAAAAGTATAAGCATTTCTATTATACTTAAAGCAGGATAAAAGAGAAATGAGGAATGGACGATATGACAAAAGCTATTAAACTGATTGCCCTGGATATGGATGGAACATTATTAACTCCGGAACTTGAGGTATCAAAGCGGAACAAAGAAGCAATTCAAGAAGCATTAAATCAAGGCATTCAAGTTGTTTTAAGTACTGGACGGGGATTCCAGGGCTGTTATCCATATGCAAAAGAATTAAATTTACAGACATTCTTGATTACTGCAAATGGAGGTGAGGTTTGGACAGTTGAAAAAGAATTATTGCGGCAGAAATTGCTAGCTAATGATATAGTGGAGAAGCTGTATGCAGTTACAGAAGAGGTTGGCATACGCAGATGGATGATTTCTACTGAAAAAGTATTTTATGATGATGAATTTGTAAATATACAGGATTACCAATGGCTAAAATTTGGTTGTGCTTCGGAGGATCAAGAGAAA
The DNA here is from genome assembly GCF_007991515.1 of Oceanobacillus sojae. Classification (GTDB taxonomy): domain Bacteria; phylum Bacillota; class Bacilli; order Bacillales; family Amphibacillaceae; genus Oceanobacillus; species Oceanobacillus sojae. The sequence continues at coordinate 457 of NZ_BJYM01000035.1, read as the reverse complement.
TTAAATGAAGTTAAAAGAAGGCTGGCAGGATTTAGTGGCCTGGAATTAACGAATTCATTGCCAACAAACATTGAAATTAATCCTGAAGGAGTAAGCAAAGCAGATGCATTAGATTTTCTTTGTAAACGTACAGGTATTTCAATGGAGGAAGTTATGGCAGTTGGTGATAGCTTGAATGATGTAAAAATGATTCAAGAGGCAGCTGTAGGCGTTGCTATGGGCAATGCTCAAGAAAAAATTAAAGAGGTAGCAGATGCAATTACCTCCAGTAATATGGAAGATGGAGTCGGAAAAGCAATTGAAAAATTTGCACTGAGGTAATCAATACGAAAAGCAGTAAAAAGTTTATATTATAAAAAGGAATTAGACAGTTTTATTATTCTGTCTGATTTTTTTTAAAAGATAAGAAAGTATATAAAAATACTGAAGGCAGCCGCTGCAATGGCTTTCATGGGGT
>NZ_BJYM01000034.1 GCF_007991515.1 Oceanobacillus sojae | reverse complement strand
GAGCCGGAATTGCTTTTTTATTTAGAAATTTCTATTTCCGTATTCCAGATAAATGAACATATACATGAGATTTTCTCAAAATTTATCTTAGCTAAAACATATTAAGGTGCAACCAATTCTACTTTCACTCTATCCGGATCCTCAAAATAAACAGCATAATGATTCTCTCCTCCCGCAAATGGGTGGCGGTCAGAGTATAGAATAGTAACTCCTCTTTGCTGAAGCTTTTTCGTCATTTCATCTACAAATTCCCGCGAGCTTGCATGAAAGGCTAAATGATTTAGACCGGTCCGGCATCGATGATAGGGAATGTCTAAAAACCTTTCTTCTGCCTGCACAAATACAAGATAAGTATCTTCAAGCTTCCAGCTCTGACCACCTTCCCATTTTTGGAAAGACGTGTATCCGAGTTCTCTTAAGAACCAGCCCCAAAAGGCAGTGGATTTACTCAAATCAGAAACATAAAGCTCAATATGATGGATTAAACCATGAGTCAAAAAATCTTCCCCCTATTCATTCCAGATATCTTTACAGCTTGTTGTAGCTCCAAAGAATCCTAATTTCTCTGCTTTGTCAAAGTCTTCTTTCTCACTCATAAAACCACTTAAAATATAGGGGACATCACGCGTTTGATGGAATTCTTGAAAAAACTTCATACCAAAAAGGCCCGGTCTTAGCTCAACCATATCAGCTTTTGATTCTTGGACAATTTTCAGAGCTGCATCCAATGCAATGGAATCCTCCAAAACGATACGCTGGATAGTCATTAAACCGGCAGTTTTTGCCATACTTATTTTAGAGGTCCCTTTTGCAATGATAAGGTCCACCTTGAAATGTTGTTTTAATAATTTAATTCCGATAGAATCTGCGTTAAATCCACTAAGCAATTCAAGATTAACAATTACTTTTTTATTTGCCTGATGACATAAATCAACTAAATTTTTCAAATTACCAATATGTGCATTTGTAAGAGCAATATACTTATGTGGGCTTTTTAATGCATCAGAAAGATATTTTAAATCTTTAACAGAAGGTATAACTTCTAATGATTGATAAGTGCTCATAAAAGTTTATCCAACTCCAATCCTGCTTCAGTACTATAATGTTATAGAATACCTGTGACAATGTCAAAAATTTAAATGAAATAAAAATTTATATCGAAATATACGATTATTTTGTTGGAGGAAATTTACATCTGATAATAATTTTTGTTTTCTGACAAATTTAATGGCGTATATCTTGACAGATAGATTATGTCTCATGTAATATAAATTTAAATAAAGTGTAAGCACTTTCTTTTACAACAAAATATATTGAAGTTGAATAGTGAGATGAATTCAGCTAAAGACCCACATCTTGTCAGGCGGTATTATAGTGGGGTCTTTAGCTTTTTTATTTTTAAATTGTAAGGGTTTTCAAAAGGGGGAGAAAAAGAATGTATTTAATTGGTATTGATGCGGGAAATACATCTATTAAGACAAATCTTTTTGATACAAAGGGGAAGGTTATTGCTTCATATGCAACGAGCAGTATGCGTTTACGACCACGGGGGAAAGGCTTTGAAGAGTTTGATGTAGATGCTTTAGGTGATTCTACTTATGAAAGTATTAGAGAAACAATTAAACAGGCCAACATAAATCCTGCTGAGATTAAAGGTGTCGGGATTACATCTTTTGGAAATGGTCTAGTAGTTCTAGATAAAGATGGAAGTACGATAGCACCGGGCGCTTTCTCACAGGATTACCGTGCAACGGACATTGTTGAACAGATGATAGCAGAAGGCAAAGCAGCTCAGGTTAATAAAATTACAAAGGCCTCTTTATTTGCTGGACAGCCTGGTCCATTATTAAGATGGTTTAAAGATAATGAACCACATGTTTATAGTAAAATAGGGACTATCCTTATGTTTAAAGACTATCTTGTTTATAAACTGACCAATCAATTTGCTGCAGATGCTAATAACTTCGGGGGATCCAATTTATTAAATATGGAAACACTAGATTACTCTAAAGAGTTGATGGATATTTTTGGTGTTCCTGAAATGTACGAAGTATTACCAAGGTTAGCAAAGAAGCCGGAAGAAATTATTGGAGAAGTAACCGATGAAGCAGCAGCAAAAACGGGTTTGTTAGCCGGTACCCCTGTTGCTGCTGGTATGATGGATGTATTTGCTTCTCTTGTCGGAGCTGGTGCTACGGATGAGGGGACATTTACTGCTGTAGCAGGAACATGGTCCATTAACCTGGCACATACCGACAAAATGGTAGAGGGGGCTTCAGCAATCATGCCTTACTTAAATAGTGAAGAATACCTGGTCGGTTCCTGGTCAGGTGCATCAGGTGCAAATTATGAGTGGTTTACCAGAATTCTTGGCGGGAATGCAAAATTAGAAGCACAGGAAAGAGGTATTTCTTATTATGAGGTGCTTGATGAGCTGATCGATCTTGTTCCCATCGAAAGAGCAAAAGTTATCTATCACCCATTCGTGGCGCAGCCAAGTCTGCATACAGAAGCAAAAGCAAACTTCTTTAATGTTGATCAGAACACGACGTATGCTGAATTTGCTTATGCAGTAGCAGAAGGAGTGTCCTTCGTGCATAAGTACCATATCGATATTTTACGCAATGCAGGTATTAAAGCAGATAAATTACGATTAACTGGAGGTATTGCACGCAGTAAAGTATGGGCTAGGATATTTGCTAATGTACTTGAGCTGCCTATTGAAGTAGTAGATTGTGAGGAGGTCGGCGCATTAGGAGCTGCTATTGTTGCGGGTGTAGCAACAGGCGTTTACGAAAGCTATGAGGATGCTTTTGCAAATGCAGTTAATGTTCTTCCTGCTGTTAATCCAGATGCTTCAACCTATCCTTTATATGAAGCGCGTTATAAAGAGTGGTATACATTAACTGAAATTATGAAATTATACTGGGATAAAAAACGTGACGACGAAATTTAAGTAAACTATTAGAAAAAATATAAAAATATCCATTTTATAAAGGAGGATGACAATGGTTGAACGCACTGTAAAGCTGGAGAAGATTAATGATGTAAAAGAATTTGTAGAGACGATGACAAAATTTGATTATCAGGTGGATATTATCTCCGGCAGATATGTAATGAATGCAAAATCTATACTGGGAATATTTAGTTTGGATCTTACACAGCCTTTAACATTAAAGATACATGCTGATGAATGTGATGATTTATTGGCAGCAATTAAACCGTATTTAGTTGATTAATAAAATGAAATAATAGCAGCTATTAAAAGAATCAATATTACTTGTGTATCGGGTGTTTTGAAAAGTTTACAAAGTACTAGAGGAATGAGAAAATAAAGATAACTATTGTCCAAGTATGATAGCAAGGATACATAGTTTGGACACAATAATAGCTGCTCCTGTAAGCTATGATAAAGGAGGCAACAGGAGGTATAAAGGAGGAATTTGATGGTTGAGCGTTATGTCAGCTTAGAAAAGATTAATGATGTAAAGGATTTTGTAGAAATTGTATCACGTTATGATTATAAGGTAGATATTATTTCAGATACGTATGTATTGAGTGCTAAATCAATCATGGGTATATTTAGCCTGGACTTGACGAAGCCACTAAAGTTAAGAATCCATGCAGACAGCTGTGATGATTTATTAGCAGATATTGCACCTTATCTCAGTGAATAGATATAAAGCAAAGCAATGAATAAGGATGTTCATCAGCAGTTATCAGAATAAAATAAAGAGATGCGTCACCCTGCAAAGAAGACTTGCATTATTATTCGGCTAATGTCGATCCTCTCTCAAAGGACGGGGCGCAATCTCTATGTTTTTGGTGTACATGACATTACGGTGCAGATATTGTGACAAATATTTTCGGTGGAGCGAGTAACCGCACAGCGCCAGTCTTGGCACTAATTCTGGGATGGAACATTCTCAATCTGTAAAGACATTTTACTTTTCGAATTTTCTTAGCTGCAATAATGCAGTAAATGCAAAGATATTCTTAGTAAATCGAATTGAAATAAAAACAAATAAAAAAATATGCAGATTTCGAAAAAAAGTGATATGATATTACTATAAATATATGTTCAAAAAACTTGGATAAACAAAAGACTTTTTGCCGGGTATTTTGAATAGCTGTAAATGTTAAGTATAAGTTTATCACTTTGATAAAGGAGAAATAAACGATGGCAAATAACGCTCAATCATCCGTAGGTATTGTTTTGGTATCACACAGTCAAAAGGTAACAGAAGGATTGAAGGATCTTATCCTCGAGATGAATGGTGATAATGTAAACGTTCACTCGGCCGGAGGTACAGATGATGGTCGTCTGGGAACCAGCGCTACAATCATCATGAGTAAAATTGAGGAGCTTCAGGATTGTGAAAACATCTTGGTTTTCTATGATATGGGAAGTGCGTTGTTAAGCGCAGAGACTGCAATTGATTTATTAGATGAAGATTTACAGGCAAAATGTAAAATTGTAGAAGGACCAATTGTAGAAGGCGCGTTTGTTGCTTCTGTACAATCAACCATTACAAATGATATTGACGCAATTATTGAAGAAGTGTCCAAGCTGTAACAGCTTGCCTTCTTATACGCCATACTGAAAGGGTTTTCAATTCGTTTTGAAATAGGTTATAAAAATATATATCTAGGAATTGGAGGAAAATAAAATGAAACGTTTAGTCAATGATGGTTATGAGGTTGTTGAGGAGCTGCTGGAAGGGTTTACTAAAGCAAATAGTGATTATGTAGAGCTATTAGAACATGATAAACGTGTTGTTGTCAGCAAGAAACGCGGTGATAAAAGCAAAGTAGGAATTATCATTGGCGGTGGATCAGGACACGAGCCATTGTTCATTAACTATGTAGGTGAAAACTTTGCAGACGCTTCTGTAGTCGGTAACGTAAATACTTCTCCCTCTCCAGAGCCTTGCTACAATGCTGTAAAAGCAGTAGATACTGGAAAAGGCTGCCTTTACATGTACGGTAACTATGCCGGTGACGTGATGAATTTTGATATGGGTGCTGAAATGGCTGCTGATGAAGGCATTCAGGTAGAAACAGTAACAATAACGGATGATGTATATTCTTCTGAAAATATAGAAGACCGCCGTGGTGTTGCCGGCGATATCTTTGTATTTAAAGCTGCAGCTGCCGCGGCTGCAAAAGGATTAGAACTTCCAGAGGTAAAGGCTGCAGCTGAAAAGGCAAATGCTGCTACCAGATCAATGGGGGTTGCATTATCCTCTTGTACATTACCTGCTACTGGTAAAAATATCTTTGAAATGGAAGAAGGAGATATGGAAATCGGTATGGGTATCCATGGTGAGCCTGGAGTAAGAAGAGATAAGATTCGTCCTGCTGACGAAGTGGTTGATGAACTTTTAGGATATATTTTAGAAGACCACAGCTTAGACAGCGGCGATGAAACTTATGTGCTTGTTAACGGACTTGGCGGATTGCCGTTAATGGATCAATATATCGTATATCGCCGTGTAGAGCAAGTATTAAGTGAAAAAGGCATTAAAGTTTATAAAAACCTCGTAGGGAACTACGCAACATCCATGGACATGGTAGGGATGTCTATCACACTGGTAAAATTAGATGATGAATTAAAAGAATTATTGGACTATCCAACGGATATTCCAAACATCAAATTCTAAGCAATAATTAGCATATATTCTTCAATTTGAGAATATGATGGAGGGAAATTCTATGTCAACACTTGTATTAGATAGAGAATATTTTATAAATGTTTTTCGTGATATGCTCCCGTTTGTAGACAAAGAGTCAGAGCATTTGCAGCAGTTGGATTCTGCAATTGGAGATGGCGATCATGGTATTAATTTAACAATCGGTTTTCGGGAAGTAGCAAAGCAGTTAGACACGATTAATGAGAATGCAGCAGACATCTCAACCATCTTTAAAAAGGTAGGTATGCTTCTTCTCGGTAAAGTCGGGGGTTCTTCTGGTCCGCTTTACGGCAGCTTTTTCATGAAGGCTGGCAAGGATGTTACCGGTAAAAATGAAGTTACCTTCGATGAATTTTGCGGCATGCTTTTAAATGGTATCGAATCTATTCAGCTTAGAGGGAAAGCTGAACTTGGTGATAAAACAATGATTGATGCTTTTCTTCCTGGAGCTGAGGTGCTGAAGCAAGATTCTCCAGAGGATCCTGTTGAGAAATTTACTGCTTTTGTAGAAGCGATGAAAGAAGGCGCTGAATCAACGATACCCCTTATTGCTAAAAAAGGCCGCGCTATGCGTTTAGGCGAGCGTGCTATCGGTCATAAAGATCCAGGGGCGGAATCCGCCTGGATGATGATGGAAGTGTTCTTAAAACGTTTGAAAGAGGCGGCTTCTGCATGATGAGGAAGCCAGTCGTTGGAATCAGCTATAAAACATATGTCAATACGGTCGATAAGGCAACGGAATTGGTGAAGGCTCTTGCCGAGGTTACCACAAACGAAAAAGATGTAGAAAAATTCGTCTTTCCGTCCCTGGGAGTTATATATCCTGTGGCACAAGCGTTAAAAGGATCTGAAATTGCTTTTGGAGCACAAAATATTTCCCCTTATGAAAATGGAGCTTATACAGGAGAGGTTTCTATTGAGTCCATTATCGATTTGGGCGGGACGCATGTTGAAATTGGACATGCAGAGAGACAGCGTATTTTTCATGAAACACTTGATATGATTCATTTAAAAACAAAACTCACCCTGGAAAAAGGGATGACTCCGGTATTATGTATTGGGGAAGGAGTGCGTCTGGATAACAGGGCAGAGCGGAAACAAGAACTAAAGAAACAAATTCTTGCTTCTTTTGGTGAAGTGAATGAAGCCCTTATTGAAAAGGTTATTTTAGCCTATGAGCCGGTGTGGGCAATCGGGAAGGCAGAAGCAGCTGATGCAGCATATGTACATCAGACCCATGAATTAATCCGGGAGATTGTTAAAGAATCATACAGCACAGAATTAGCAGAATCTGTCCGCATTATCTATGGCGGATCAGTAAGCAAGGATAATGTTTATGAGATTACTTCTCATGATGATGTGGATGGAGTATTTATTGGACGGTTCGGACATGATCCGGCCAACTATAAACAAATTCTTGATACTGTGAAGCAAGTGAAATTGAAGGGTTAATTACTTCATATATTTTATATGAAGAACATATAAAAGGAGATGGTAATTAATGAGTAAGAAATATATTCTATCCATTGACCAGGGCACTACAAGTTCACGCGCTATTTTATTTGATCATGACGGCTCCATTGTTGAGGTTGCTCAAAAGGAATTCGAACAATTCTTCCCGCACCCAGGCTGGGTAGAACACGATGCGAATGAAATCTGGACATCTGTACTAGCCTGTATTGCTGAGGTTTTACGAAAATCGGATATAGATCCCGATCAGGTTGCAGGTATTGGTATCACCAATCAAAGGGAAACAGCAGTAGTTTGGGATAAAAATACAGGCAGACCGGTTTATAAAGCGATTGTCTGGCAATCACGGCAAACAGAAGGCATTTGTAAAGAGCTTAGAGAAGCAGGCCATAATGATTTATTCAGAGAAAAAACAGGGCTGTTACTGGATCCTTATTTCTCCGGAACAAAAGTAAAATGGATTCTTGATAATGTAGAAGGCGCCAGAGAAAAAGCGGACAAGGGCGACTTGTTATTCGGCACAATCGATACATGGTTAGTTTATAAACTATCAGGTGGAAAATCTCATATTACCGATTACTCCAATGCATCCCGCACACTCATGTTCAATATCTATGATTTGAAATGGGATGATGAGCTATTAGATATTTTAGGCGTACCGAAAAGTATGCTCCCAGAGGTAAGGCAATCCTCTGAAGTTTATGCTAATACAGTGGATTATCATTTCTATGGACAGGAAGTTCCGATTGCAGGAATCGCAGGAGACCAGCAGGCTGCATTGTTTGGTCAGGCATGCTTTGAAAGAGGGATGGCGAAGAACACGTATGGTACAGGCTGTTTCATGTTAATGAATACAGGTGAAAAAGGTGTTGCATCTAAAAACGGTCTTTTAACAACACTTGCTTGGGGGATTGACGGCAAGGTAGAATATGCACTTGAAGGAAGTATTTTCGTAGCTGGTTCTGCAATTCAATGGCTGCGCGATGGTCTGAAAATCATTGAAAATGCTCCAGCAAGTGAAGATTTTGCTAAAAAAGTTGATTCTACAGACGGTGTTTATATGGTCCCGGCATTTGTCGGTCTAGGTACACCTTATTGGGATAGTGATGCACGCGGTGCTGTGTTCGGCTTAACACGCGGTACTTCGAAAGAGCATTTTATCCGTGCAACATTAGAGTCTCTTGCTTATCAGACAAAAGATGTGCTGGATGCAATGATTACTGACTCTGAAATTGATTTGAAGGCTTTACGTGTTGATGGAGGAGCAGTAAAGAATGATTTCTTAATGCAATTCCAAAGCGATATTCTGAATGTTCCAGTGGAACGTCCTGTTGTACAGGAAACAACAGCACTAGGATCTGCTTATCTGGCAGGGTTGGCTGTAGGGTATTGGAAGGATAAGGATGAAATCGCAAAACAATGGCAAAATGAAAAGACATATGAAGCAGAAATGGATAAGGCAGAGAGTGATAAGCTTTATAAAGGATGGCAGAAAGCTGTAGAAGCTACCCGGGTATTTAAATAATAGTTGGTTAAAAGAGAGCACCTTTCCTTCCGTAGAATAAAAGTCCGTAAAATGGATTCTGATTTGAAAGAGGAAGGGTTTCTTTCATTTATTGTTGAATTGATTAAAAACAATAAAAAAAGTTGATAAAAGAAAAACTAAGGTATATAATGAAAATAGATAAAATAAATGAGAGGAGCTTTCATAATGAAAATTGGTATTGGTGGAGATCACAACGGATATGGATTAAAAGAAACGTTAAAGAAATTTATTGAAGAATCCACAGATCATGAAGTAGTAGATTTTGGAGCTCATTCCAGTGAAGCTGTTGACTACCCGGGAGTTGCTTTTGAAGTAGCCGAGGCAGTCAGTGAGAAGAAGGTAGACCGTGGTGTACTTGTTTGTGGTACAGGTCTTGGCGTTGCTATTGCAGCTAACAAATACCCAGGAATCCGTGCAGCAACAACACATGACACTTATTCTGCAGAACGTGCTCAATTAAGTAATAACGCTCAAATCATTACACTTGGCGCTCAGGTTATTGGGCCGGAATCAGCGAAAAAAGTAGTTGAGGCATATTTAAATGTAGAATGGGCTGGCGGCTCTCAGCGTAAAGTAGATCAGATTGTAGACAGAGAAAGCCAATTTCTTGATCAAAACTTTAAAGATGCGGCAAAAGGCTCCTGCTAATGGCTTTTGCGTAAATAATAGAAGCACTGTATGAATGTTGATACAGTGCTTTTTTATCGTTCAGGATTGTCTGTAACAAAATTCCCGTTGAATCGGATTTTGTTTTTATGTGCCGCAACTTTATAATCAATGCTGATAATTATAATGCAGAAACGACTTGAATATTATGCTTGGCAAGCACCTGTTCGATATCTGGATCAATTGCATTATTCGTAATAAGCACATCTACCTGTTCTGTACTTGCAAATGGAGCACTGGAAGTAATTCCGATTTTAGAATGATCAATGACAGCAACAATTTTCTGTGCTCTATTAACCATCTGTTTTTTTAATTCTACCTCATATAAATTAAAATCAGTCAGACCATTTTCTACTGAAAAACCATTGGCAGATGTGAAGAGAATATCGATATGAAGCTTGTCTAACAACTCTACACCTAATGTACCTTCAATAGTTGAAGACCCTTTTGTCACTACACCACCAATTAAAATAACCGTAATATTTGGGTTGTCCTTTAGCTCTAACGCTGTCTGAATTCCGCTTGTTACAACTGTCAAGCGAATCATTTTCTGGTTAAGATACCGTGCTAATTCAAGAGCAGTTGAACTGGCATCGAGCAAAATGCATTGCTTTTCCTCAATAAGATGGAAAGCTTCCTTTGCAATTAATGATTTTTCTTTCCGGTTTTGCTTTTCACGCACAGAAAAACTTGTGTCAAAGTCGGGCTGGTTTTGTTGGGTTAACATCGCACCGCCATGAGTACGCGTCAGAAGGCCATCCTTCTCCATTTTGTTTAGATCCGTACGCAGGGTTGCTTCAGATACACCAATTTGCTCTGATAATTCTTTAACAGTCAGCCGCTGCTTATCATGCAGGAGCTCCATTATCTTATTTCTTCTTTCCGTCACAAACATTTTCATTATCCGTCATCCTCGTATAAAATTATCTATTCTTAACTCCTAATTTATCACTTAATAACCATTCGTCAAATTCTTACTACTCAAATAAAGAAGAATAAATTAATTTTCAGAATCACTCTATAAGTAAACGCTCTAAGTGGGACGAATAAACGCAGCTCTGGCCCCAGTCCCAGCTTAGTTCTGATCAGTAAAAAAACCTCTGAGTAAATCCTCCTTTTAGCGGTAACTATATATTGTATTGTATCACAAAATGAACAAATAAAATAATAAATGAAAATGTTTGACAAGTTTTTGATAAGTGATAAAATTAAATTGTAAGCGCTACATCAAGGTTTATCAGCTATAAAAGTTTTTAGTCATAAATTAAAAAGGGAGTGTTCATTAATGAGTTTCCAAGGTTATGACAAGGATTTCAAAATTACAGACAAAGTAGCTATTATTACAGGCGGAGCGAGCGGAATTGGACAGGCAATTGCAGAGTTCTATATTGAAAAAGGTGCAAAGGTAGCGGTTTTTGATGTAAAAGAAGATGTTGCGGACGCTGCTAAAGAAATTGGCGGAGAGAATGCTATTGGGGTAAGAGTAGACATTACAGACGGTGAAAGCATTCAGGGAGCAATTGATCAAACCGTAGAACATTTTGGAAAAGTAGATATCCTGGTAAACTGTGCAGGTGTAGCTTTACTGGATGATGCAGAGAACATTTCTGATGACTATTGGCAAAAAACAATTGATTTAAACTTAACAGGTACATTTAAAATGTCACAGCTTGTTGGTAAGCAGATGATTGCACAGGGACATGGCGGAAAGATTATTAACATGGCTTCTCAGGCAGCAATTATTGCACTCGATAACCACGTAGCATATTGTGCAAGTAAAGCCGGGGTTGTTAGTGTAACGAAGGTATTAGCTTATGAGTGGGCACAATTTAATATTACTGTAAACGCTATTTCTCCAACAGTTATTTTAACAGAACTGGGTAAGAAAGCCTGGGCTGGTGAAGTAGGGGAGCAGGCAAAACGTGAAATTCCACTTGGCCGTTTCGGTTATCCGGAGGAAGTTGCGGGCATCGCATTATTCTTAGCAAGTGATGCTGCAAATCTGATCACAGGTGAGAATATTGTAATTGATGGTGGAAATACAATTAAGTAAATAAAATATATACTAAAACAAAAGCAACAGCTTCGTTACAGTAACGGAGCTGTTGCTTTTGTTTATACAGTTTCCTGCTTTTCCTGTATTTCTTTTAAATCTTTCATGACATGGAATAAATGTTTAAATCCAAATTCATCATGAAGCTTGTTATAAATTTTAAAAAGCTCTTGATATTTTTCTACATTTTCAGGGATGGGCTCTACTGTTTTCAGGAATGGCTGCTTCATTTTTGAAATGGTTGTATCCATATCCTTATGAGCGTCCCCTGCAACAGCCCCTAGAATAGCTGCACCAACGCCAGATGCGTAATCACTTGCTGAAACTGTGATTGGGCGGTTTAGCACATCTGCATAGATTTGCATGAGCAGATCAGATTTTTGAGGGAGACCGCCTGATGCGAAAACGTCGTCAACCTCCATGCCCCAGTCCTCATAGGATGCCATAATAATTTTTGTTCCAAAGGCCGTTGCCTCCATATAAGCGCGGTAGATATCTTCCGCTTTTGTATGAAGTGTCAGTCCGATTAAAAGCCCGCTTAAATTACTGTCACTGAGTACAGAACGGTTTCCATTATGCCAATCTAATGCAAGAAGACCAGATTCTCCAACTTCTTTTTTACTTGCCTTTTCTTCTAGCAATTCATAGATACTGATACCGCGTTCTTCGGCTTCATCAGTGTACTCTTTAGGAGCCTGCTTTACCGCGTATCCAAATAAATCACCAACAGCTGACTGACCTGCTTCATAAGCATATAAACCAGGGATAATAGAGTCTTTTACACTGCCGGATATTCCAGGGATTTTTACATGCTTCTCATGGAGCATAATATGACATGTGCTTGTTCCCATAACGAGTGTTAATTGATTTTTCTTTTTGGAGCCGATGCCTAATAACCCGGAATGCGCATCAATGATAGCTGGTGCTACAGGAAGTTTTTCTGGAAGGCCCAGCATCTTACTGAATTCATCGGTAAGTACCCCAGCCTGCTCACCAATTTTTACAAGGCGTCCTTCTAATTTTTCTCGGACGATCGCTGGTAATTCAGGATCCAGTTTTTCATAAAAATCATAATAGAAGCCTTCTTCTTCATTCCAAAATGTCTTAAATCCCCGGCCGCAATTACTGCGGACATTCTCATCGATAAGGTTGGAAATAACCCAATCCCCGGCTTCCATCACATAAGCGGTCTGCTCAAGCATGTCTGGAGCATGATTTTTTACTTCCAGCAGCTTTGGAATCAGCCACTCACTGCTGACATTAAAACCATAATAACCAAGCCAGCGGTCTTTATCCTTTACGGCGGTATTAAAGATGTATTTTGCTTCCTCTTCCGCACCGTGATGTTTCCATAGCTTTGTATAAGCATGGGGATTATTTTTATTTTCTTCTTTTTCATTTAAAGGTGTTAAATTTTTATCTGCAAATACGACAGTGGAGGCTGTAAAGTCAATTCCTAAACCAACAATTTCATCAGGATTTATATTTGCTTCTTTTAAAGCTGCGGGTACTCCGCGTTTAAGAACATCGATATAGTCAGTTGCATCTTGTAATGAGAATGAGGATGGGACAGGGTTCCCGTTTAAGTTTTCTTCTATCGTTCCGGAACGGTAATCTATAACACTCATAGCTGCAATTTCCCCGCTGTTTGTATCAACAATCATTACTCTGCCGGAGCCGGTTCCAAAATCGACACCAATGGAATAGGTCATTTAAAAAATCCTCCCTTTTTGTAAGCGTTCTCTAATTTGATTATACTTTAATAGTGTGAAATTTGCTAGTAAATGAATGTAAATGAGAGAAAATAAAAAAGAAAAAATTGACGTGTCTCCATAATCGATTTACTATTAAGATAGAAAGATTTTATCCATAATAAAATGCCTATCAGGCTTTTATATGAAATGTACAAAACTGGGAATTTCGATTTTATTTAAAAAACCAAAATAAAGGAATGAGGTATGCTACATGTCACTAAATGTTATTTCGAATGTCTACCGTTTAACAGCTCCAGGAACTTTTGAAGCAGTAGAGGTGGAACGCACGGTAAGTGGTAATGATGTTGTTGTTCGTCCACATATTGTAAGCGTTTGTCATGCGGATCTTCGTTATTATACTGGTAACCGCAGGAAAGAAGCGTTAGAGGCTAAACTGCCAATGGCTTTATTTCATGAAGGTATTGGAACGGTGACTAATTCAAAACATCCTTCTTTTAAGGAGGGGGATCGTGTTGTTATCGTACCAAGCATTCCAGGTTTTGTTTTAAATAATATATCAAAAGAAGAATGCTGTCGAAATTGCCGTGATGGTGGAGATGATAACTATTGCTTAAATGGTGAATTTCTTGGAAGCGGATACGACGGAATAGGTCAAAGTGATTTAGTTATCAGCGGTGAAAATCTTGTACTTGTTCCAGATGAATTAGAGGACGATACAGCCATTCTGGCAGAATTATGCTCTGTATCGCTTTATGCAATTAATAGAGTGGGAAAATCTTTAACAACAGCAAATTCTCCAAAAGTTGCTGTATTTGGTGATGGCCCTGTAGGTTATTTAACAGCTGCTGCACTACATTTTGTCTGTGGAATCGAGAAGGAGAATTTACTTGTGTTCGGCGCAATTGAAGATAAAATTGCTCAATTTGAAAGCTTCGCAACAACAGCACTTGTTCATGACTATGATTTTAAAGCTGTCGAAGGAGTAAATACCGTATTTGAATGTACCGGCGGCAAATTTAGCTCATCTGCTATTAATCAATCTATCGATTTATTAGATTATGATAGCAATCTTGTGTTAATGGGGGTAACGGAAGACTTAGTACCAATTAATACAAGAGATATTCTTGAAAAAGGAATTACTGTAAAGGGAAGCTCTCGCAGTACAGGGAAGGAATTCAGGCAGCTGATGGAGGCATTTAAAAATCCGGGCTACCGTGAAGTTTTAAGTAAATTAATTCCGGAAGAGCATTTTATTGTAGAATCTCCAGAGGATATGCGAAAAGCGATGGAGCATGATGCAAATTATCGCGGCTGGATTAAAACATATCTTACATTAAAATGGTAGAAGCTGAAATAATAACAGCCTTCATTCAATCTGAGAATGAAGGCTGTTATTATTATTTTATTAAACTAAAGTATATCCGCCATCTACTATAAAGTCAGATCCAGTTGCATAGGAGCTGACGTCGCTTGCCAGGAACAGAGCTATTGCCTGCAGCTCTTCTGGTTTTCCAAGACGTTTTTGTGGTGTTGCAGCTTCCCATTCAGCAATTAACGGTTTTAGCTTTTCATTTTTATATAGTAAATCTGTGCCGATATATCCCGGGCTGATTGTATTTACACGAATATTATGATCCGCCCACTCTACTGCCAGTGATTTAGATAAGTGAATAACAGCCGCTTTAGAAGCGTTGTAAGAGCTTTGAGGCTGTGGAATATTAACAATACTTCCTGACATAGAGCCTGTGTTGATAATAGATCCGCCATCGCCTTGTTTAATCATCTGTCTGCCGGCTGCTCTGTTTGTTAAGAAAACAGCGTTTAGATTTAGATTAATGACTTTATTCCAGTCTTCAAAAGACATTTCTTCAGCTGGGATATTCATTGTAATGCCTGCATTGGCAAAAGCAATGTCGATTCTGCCGAATTCGCTTACAATAGTTTCAATCATTGTGTTAACAGCATCTTCATTTGTTACGTCAGCTTGTACAGCAATAACCTTTGGGCCGATAGAAGAAAGCTCTTCAGCTGCTGCCTGGGCAGTTTCTAAATTAATATCGACAATAGCAACATCAGCACCTGCTTCTAATAGTCCTTTTGAAATCGCTTTCCCAATTCCGCCTGCTCCACCAGTGATAAATGCTTTCTTGCCATCTAAACGAAACTTTTCAATAATTCCCATGAAATACAGCTCCTTTTTAAGTGTCAGTCCTGTTTAATCTATTCTATTTTACCATTTTAACTGGTAATTTCCAATTAAAGTACTTTGAATAGACTAAATTATCACTCAAAAGGTAGAGACTTTTTACTCTAAATTATAAAAGAATTTTAAATTAAT
>NZ_BJYM01000033.1 GCF_007991515.1 Oceanobacillus sojae | reverse complement strand
TTGATTCAAAAAAAGGGAGAAACTATACGGATAAATTAGTCAAAGTGCTGCTGAAGAACGGAGAAGAAAAATACGTCTTCGTCCATATCGAAGTGCAGGCTATTGGAGAAGAAATCTTTGCTGAACGCATGTTTAAATATTTTTACCGCATCTATGATAAATACAATCATCCGATTTATTCTATCGCCCTTTTGACTGATGCCAGGCATCAGCACCATGAAGATACGTTTCATTATTCTTTTTACGGCACAGAGTTGACCTATGCCTATAGTACCTATCGATTTTATGGAAAAGATGAGGAAGAGCTGAAAAGATCTGATAACCCATTCGCTTTAGCTGTTCTCGCGGGAATCTATAACAGTAAAAACACTGGAAAGACAGATAAAGATAATGAAGAAAAGTTCCACTTTAAGCAGAAACTCATCAGGCTGGCATTCGAAAAATATTCACATCGCGGGACCTATCTTTCAGCCTTGTTGTACTTTATCGATTATATTCTGCAGATACCACCGGAATTTCAGGAAAAACTGTATGAATCATTACCAATCGCACAAAACGAAAAGGAGGAAGGAAAAATAATGGGAATGGAAAAGTTAAGAGACACCCCGACGTTTGGAAGATTGTTTAGAGAGATCGAGGAAGAAGCGACCAAAAGAGGGATGGAGAAAGGGATAAAGAAAGGCATCGAGCAAGGAATGAAAGAAGCAGAACGGAATTTTGTGAAAAAGCTTTTAGACAAGAATTATACAGACGAAGAAATATTTGGATTAACCTGCTTCGAACCTGAAGAAGTAAGCATGCTTCGAAAATCATTTAAAAATTAATATCTGAAGCAAGGAGTAAATCCTCCCGTTTTTTATGCAGGAAGAAAATTCAAATTTCTTCCTGCATAAGTGCAACAGTTTTAATATACCGGCTCATCACAGGTGTCATCTGGAATTCCTAACTAAAGGCCAGTGCCAGCTAATTTTTTTAAATAATCCCTTATTAAAAAATGTTACATGAACTTACTTAAATCTGGATAACCTGTTACTGCCCATCCACCATCTACAATCAGGCTGACTCCATTAACATAGGACGCTTCATCGCTGACAAGGAATAATGCCGGTCCTGCTATCTCTTTTGGATCTCCGGCTCTCTCCATTGGAATACGCTCCAGATACGCATCATTAATGGCATCGACATCTGTTAAGCTGGAAGTTAGCGGTGTTGAGACAAGTCCTGGCAAGATGGCATTGACCCGAATATCATACTTAGCCATTTCAAGCGCTGCATTTTTTGTAAGCATCTCCACCCCCGCTTTTGCTGAAGAATATGCTGCTCCGTAATGCATTGGAACATGCGCATTTAAGGAAGCAACGTTGACAATTGCTCCTCCACCATGCTCTTTCATGTATTTGGCTTCATGTTTTAAAGATAGGAAAACTCCTTTTAAACATAAATCAACGGTGAAGTCCCAATCTTCTTCCGGCTGATCGATGATTGCTCCCGATTTAGATGCACCAGCCACATTAAAGGCAATATCTAATCCGCCAAATGCTTCTGTCGTTTTCTTAACAAGATTTTTAATATCATCCTCTTTGGTTACATTTGTTACGACACCCAGCAAATTCCCTTTATGCTGCTGTTCCAGCTCTTTCAATTTTTCTTCGTTTAAATCTGCGACGCCTACTTTCGCTCCAGCTTCCAGTAAATTCTGTACCATAGCATAACCAATCCCTGAAGCTCCTCCTGTTACAATTGCAACTTTACCTTCTAATGCTGCCATTTTTATTTCCTCCTTTTTCTACTATCTAAAGCATACGCTTTTATTTTTATCGATGTCAAAAGTTGTAACTCTTCACAGTCAATGTGTACCATATTTATAAGGATGAGCAATTACTGAACAACATATCCTCGAAAATATGGAAAACCTGCATACAAAGTATTTACATTGCACAAACTTTTATTATGGGCAGCTTTCAGGACCCAGATTATAAAATGAAAGAAAAAACCTTGATAAAACTTTTTCTAATATTGATGTTTTGCTTTCCTTGAAAAGAGGAATATCACAAAAGAGATGCAAATACTACATCTAATTATTTACATTAAAATATTTGGAGGTCTTTTTCATGTCAAAAGTAGCAATTATTACAGGTTCTGCAGGCGGTTTAGGAAAAGGTATTGCGAAACGTCTAGGTAAAGACGGCTTCAAAATCGTACTGCACGATATAAATAAAGAAATGCTGGACAATACCTTAAAAGAGTTTAAAGATGCTGGTGTTGATTCCGTTGCCGTTGTTGGTGATGTATCTAAACGTGAAGATCAGTTTAATCTTGTTAAAGAAGCGGTTGATGCCTTTGGGCAATTAGATGTATTTGTAAACAACGCCGGAATCGACGTTGTTTCCCCATTCCTTGATATTGATGAAAATCAATTAAATAAAACATTTGCAGTAAACGTAAATGGTACAGTGTTCGGTACACAGGCAGCTGCTGAACAATTTATTAAACAGGATACAAAAGGCAAGGTCATTAATGCTTGCAGTATCGCAGGGCATGAATCCTTTGAAATGCTGGGCACTTACTCTGCTACCAAACATGCTGTCCGTTCTTTCACCCACTCTGCGTCTAAGGAACTGGCACCATATAAAATCCGTGTTAACGCATATTGCCCTGGTGTTGCAGGAACAGCGATGTGGGATCGTATTGATGAAGAAATGGTAAAATATTATGATGATATGGAACGCGGAGATGCTTATAAACAATTTGTTGAAGGTATCTCACTGGGTCGTTCTCAAGAACCTGAGGATGTTGCAAACCTAGTCTCCTTCCTGGCTTCTGATGATTCTGATTATATTACCGGACAAGCTATCATCACAGATGGCGGAATCGTGTACAGATAATAGCGGTAAGGCTGATGGAGCACCTGTTTAACAATATAAGCATCTGGATCTTAAATATCAGGTTTAGATGCTTATTTATTTTTTGCCTATTTACTTTCTGTCAATAATCCGTTATGATGTAAGCAATTACAAAAAAGGGAGAAGGTGATGTCTTATGAAAAAAGTATATGTAAACATGTCGGCAGCTATTTTTCACAGGTACTCACCTTCCCATACGTGATATATAATTATTTGGATTTCTAAAAGAGCTCCTATATTTTTGACGTGTCCGGGTTGGTTTGTACCAATCCGTTTTTTTTATTCAAAAATATTAGGAGGAAATCCACTTGCACGAATTTCAAAAAACCTATGCTTATCGTCCAGAAATAAATTATCGAGGTTCTATCAAGCTGTTAGCCCGTGTCATCAATGAACAAAAGGAAAGATATACCGTTCAAACCATCTACGGGGCACGCCCGGCAGTTGTAAAAGGCAAGCTCAGACATGATGCTTCATCCAGAGAAGATTTTCCATCTGTTGGGGACTGGATCGTTCTAAAACAAAATAATCCTCATGATGTTCTTATCATTGACGAACTGCTTCCCCGTTTCAGCAGTATTGTCCGTAAAGCAGATGAATTAGAAACAAATGCACAAATTCTCGCCAGTAATGTTACCAAAGTATTTATTGTTCTGAGCCTGGAGGAAAAAATTAATGTGCGGAAGCTGGAGCGATTTTTAGTAACTGTGTGGGAAAGCGGCGCCAGTCCAATTATTATTCTTTCAAAAGCTGATTTAGTGGAAGATTTGGAAGCAACCAAACAAAAAATTGATCAGGTTGCCCTCGGTATCCCTGTATTGGCTTGGGATGCTGTTAATAAAATTGGAAAGGAAGAAATCAGGAATACTATCCATGTAGATGATACGATTGTATTAATAGGGAACTCCGGTGTTGGAAAATCAACCTTGATCAACCATTTGTTAGGCAAAGAAATGCTTAAAACCCAAGCTGTTCGCGATTCGGATAAACGCGGCAGACATACAACAACGCACCGGGAACTGTTCAGGTTGCCGGAGGGCGGTGTGATTATTGATACTCCCGGGATGCGAAGTTTTTTGCTTTGGGCTGGGGAAGAATCCGGCTTATCGCATACCTTTTCTGATATTCAAATGCTGATTGAGAAATGCCGCTTCAATGATTGCCTGCATGATACCGAGCCAGATTGTGCGGTGAAAGAAGCACTGGCAGCCGGTGAATTAGAAAAAGAACGCTGGGATAGCTATGTTAAATTGCAAAAGGAGCTCGCTTACCTGGAACGCAGACAAAATGCACGGCTTGCTGCAGAAGAGAAAAAGAAATGGAAAAAAGCAACAATGCAGCATCGTATGAGGTAAATAATTGTCTATATGCTATACTGCTAAAAAGCAGTCGTGTCCAACGAAACACGGCTGCTTTTATTTAATCAAGTATAGGAATAAAATACATGACAGGATGATTACTTGGGTGGATATCATGGATGATTTTCTTCACTTTCTCAATTTGGTGAATCATACATCGGAATTCCACCTTACAATCCGTTTGCAGGAATACATTTTCCGGCTGTAGCGACATTTCCAATGGAGCAAATTCCAATGGCCGGGAATAATGTCTGCATTTTGTATATGAAAGAACATTATCCTGATTACCGTGGTGCAGGAATCCATGCTCATGGAGCTGCTCCCGCAAACTGCTGATATATTCCTCTGCAATCAACACCTCTACCTTTACATAATTAAGCTTCATCCATAACACCCCCCTTTGTTCAAATTCTGTTTATCTTTAAAACGTTTCATATGGAGCTTGCACGTCATTTATATAATTACTCATTAACTGTGGCCAGATGGTCTGTATTATTATAGTCAATAACACGCCATTTGCCGTTTTCACAGGAAAATTTTGTGACTGATGTATTCTTCAGAAATGTAATCCCTGTGCCCAGCTTTCCTTCTGAAATCACAGCTAAGAGGCTATTGATTAATGCACCATGAGAAACAATTAAAACACGTTCATCCGGATAGCTCTCGCAAACCTCCTCTAATCCCTTCATTCCTCTGGCTTTTAAATGTTCAAAGGACTCGACATTAGGAATATGATCACGATTAGGGAAGTAACGGTTTCTGTCCTCTATTGTCATGCCCTCGGCATCTCCATAAGCGCGCTCAACAAAAGCCTTCATTTCATGCAGGGGAAGCTGCAATTCCTGATTAATGATTTCTGCTGTTACCTTTGCACGCGCTAAAGGACTGGTAATTAATACTGTCGGTTCAAATAGTTTTGCGGCCGTGCAGCAAACTCCAGCTTGTAATTTCCCAGTTTCATTTAAAGGGATATCTGTCTTTCCCTGAATTCTTTTCTCTTTATTCCAATTTGTTTCTCCATGCCGTATCATACAAATCTCCGTCAAATCCATTTCCCCACTTTCGAACTATTTTTCTTCTTGTACTTATTCTAGCACTATTTCTATCTTTATATCTATTAACATGTATTCACTTCAGACAGGTCTTTCTTCTTCACAAAGAAAAAGGCTCAAGGGTTCCAATCCCCCTCGGCCTTTTTCCAATTTCATCTATTTTTCCATACAATGTGATAACGCCTGCTGTTCATTTTCTATACGTTTGTTTATTCTCCCCAAATCTCTTTTGCCACATCCACGATATATTTCAGTTTGTTCCACTGCTCTTCCTCCGTTAAAAGATTCCCATGATGGGTCGAAGCAAATCCGCATTGAGGACTGATGCATAATTGATTAAACGGAACATATTTGGATGCTTCTTCTACTCTTGCTTTAATATTTTCTTTATTCTCCAGCTCACCATGCTTGGAAGTAAACACACCCAGCACTACGCGAGGTCCCCCATTTGGAATGTAATCAAGCGGCTCAAAGCCGCCTGAACGGTCATCGTCATATTCTAAGAAGAATCCATCTACTTTTTCTTTTGCAAATAAGGTTGGAGCTATTTTCGCATAGCTTCCTTCAAACGCCCATTTCGAACGATAGTTTCCGCGGCATAAATGTGTTGTAATTGTTAAGTCTTCCGGTTTATCCTCCAGTACACTGTTTAATACATACAGAGCTAAATCAATAAAATACTGACGATCCTTCCCGTCTTCCGTTGTCGGGAAGTTCTCTACATTTAATCCTGCAATATAAACATCGTCCAGCTGCAGATAGCGGCAGCCTGCATCATAAAAAGCTTTTATTGCATCACGGTAAGTTTGAATCACATCTTCTGCATATTCTGCCAGGTTAGGATAAACTTCTGGATTTAGTATTCCTTTTCCAAATAATTGATTCGGGCTTGGAATCGTTTGTTTAGCAATAGCGCGATTACCGACGATTTCTTTAAATTCCACAAATTCCTTCACATGTGGATGATCTGGGTTAAAGGAAACCTTTCCTGTTACACGCACATTATAGCGTTCTGTTTCCTCTCCAACAAATTTAAATCCCGTCTCTGGCACATATCCTTCAACCCCATTTAAATGCTCCTGGAAATCTGTATGCCAGAAGCGGCGTCTGAATTCCCCATCCGTAACAGCCTGTAAACCGACTTCAATCTGTTTATCAACTATACGCTTGATTTCTTCCGTTTCAATTTGATGAAGCTCTTCTTTAGAAACAGTTCCTTCTTGAAAATTCTTTCTTGCCTGATGGATACGCTCCGGGCGTAATAAACTTCCTACATGATCTGCGCGAAATGGTGCTTTTACTGCTGTTTTTGTCATTTTATCTCTTCTCCTTTTTTACTTTTTCATATATTATTATTTATTATGGCAAAATTGCAAAGGCGCGGACCGGAAAACCGCTTGCTTTTTCAGGTTTCGGACTAATATTAAAAATTACCGCTCCCTTTGCAGGCAATTGATCCAGATTTGTTAACAGCTCGACCTGAAAGGTATCCTGCTCCAGCACATAATACTCACCGATTAAAGAGCCGTTTTTCTGGGCATCAATTGCCGCATCGGTATCAAATGTTTCATGACCTACTGCTTTAATCTTCCTTTCCTCAAATAAGAATTTTAAAGCATCCAGCCCCCATCCGGGCAGGTGATTATTTCCGTGTTCATCTTTATTCTCGAAAGCCTTTTTGTCGGGCCAGCGTTTACTCCAATCTGTCCGCAATGCTACAAAAGTACCTTCTTCAATTTTCCCATGGAGCTCTTCAAATTCTAAAATATCTTCCACTGTCAAAATATAATCATGGTTTTCCAAAGCTGCTTCTGATTTATCAATTACAACTAGCGAAAGGACAACCTCTTTCAGTTCCAATTCCTCTAAAAAGCGCTGATCACGGACAAAATGAATTGGTGCATCAATATGCGTGCCATATTGTCCTGAAAAACTGAACTGTTGTGCCAAAAAACCATCATCGTGTGTATATAATGTTTCAAACTCAGCATCTTTAAATGCTGAAAAATGAGGAGATTCAGGACCAAATGTATGTGTTAAATCCACCCATTTTTTGGATTTAAGTATTTCTAATGCCTGCAATAATTCATTTTCTTTTATCACCGTCACTATAATCAACCCCCAAAAAACATATTTTAAGCTTTTGTTTTATATTCTGTAATATGCTCCTGCAACGTTTCGTCTTCTCCAAATAAGAAATGCTTATGCATATCTGGAGAATATTTCGAATTAATAGTTTCTATTCCTACAGCCTCTGCAACAGCACGCAGCATTGCCGGGGAAGCTCCACAGCATAATCCAATATAATTAACACCGATGCTATGTGCTTTTTTTGCCCATTCTGCCAGTTCATAACGATTATGATAAAGCGGGTCCAGAGAAGTCGGGAATGTTGTTTCTGTCGGTAAATGACAGCTGCATCCTCCGTCCGGCAGGTTAAAGAAAGTAGGATTTTCTTCTGTTGTCCGATAAGGGATTGGCAGTGCTCCTACATATCCATCCACACTTTCACGGATTTTCTCTAAATATGGCTGCATGGTATCCGGTCCACGGAAACAGTTCATTCCGACAACCAGTGCTCCGTTATCTTCTAAAATTTTACATGACTCTTCAACTGTGTAACCGTCACGTAAAATATTTTCACCCATTAATCCTAGTGTAATTACTGCCGGTAAATCATATTTTTTTATTTCCTCTAAAGCAATCAGTGCTTCTTCATGATAGTAAAAGGTCTCCCCGTTAATATAGTCAACATCTTCATCCTTACACCATGAAACCATTTCATTAAACATCGCTCTCACTTTATCCTTTGATTCCTGATCCTCTGGATTAAAGATATTTGTATTAGAGATATTTCCTGCAACCAGAGCTTCTTCAACCGGATGCTCTTTTGCCACTTCCTTCGCTAATTTAATCGCATTTCTGTTTAAAGGCTCCAGCAGATCTTCTTTACCAATGATACGCATTTTTTCACGATGCGCGTTATATGTAAATGCCAGCACCACATCAGATCCTGCTTTCATGTAATCACGGTAGACTGCTTTTAATGTCTCTGGATTATCCAGTGCTACCTCCGGCACAAAAGATCCAGCCTGCAGGTATCCTCTACGCTCTAATTCAAATAAATATCCCTCCCCTGCAATTACTGTTCCCTGCTTTAAACGTTCTTCCAAACTTCTTTTCGTCATCTTTAAATTCCTCCTAAGCTTATTTACTTGTATTATTTAACTGCCGATAAGCTGTTATTGAATCGAAAAAAACCTCTTCTTATCAGTAAGAAGAGGTTTTTGAGTACGTCATCAATGTCTCCTCTTATCTGCTAGCTAAATGCTACTGGAATTGGCACAGTTCTTTTATAAGTCTGTTGCCGAGGCTTCAAAGGGCCAGTCCCTCCACCTCTCTGGATAAGAAAATGTATTGCTATTTATTTGTTGTAAATAACTATATATGTATTCGAATTCCATGTCAATAAAAAATTTTTAAAATATTTCAGCAGGTTTTACCCTTGCGTTGAATTATTCTATTGAATACTTCATATACTGGATAGACACATTTCATACACATTCGGTTTCTATTTAGATCAAAGTATATGTTTAACCTTATTAATAAAAGGGGTATATTATTTTTATACAAAAAAATTCATAAATTGTTCAAAAAGTATAGACACGTTTGGAAAATAAGCATATAATACACATTAGTTCTTAAAAAAATCATAAATCATATTGAATTTTCTTATCAATATTGGTATAATTAAGTTTTTCACTTCAAAAAATTCAAATCTATAAATATAATATATGGAAGGGGGCGTAGATGTTGAATAGATATTTGATTATCGCTTTAATGATTGTCAGTTTGCCAATGACACACTTATTCATAGACGCACATCACAGCTACGTTCTCGCCGAACAGGATATACTGGTTGACCATCAGGCTTCACATGACTTAGGATTGGGCAGCGGAAGTGATCAGCCGGATAAATCATTTATAACAAATCCAGCTTTAGTCATTACCTTATTCTTATTGGGCAGTCAATGTTTATTTACAACAGTTGTCAGAGCTGCCCGTACAAAACAGCTGCTGAACCCTGTTTTCTATCAATCCAATTTCGTTGTTTAATCCTCTTTTGAGCTAAATATAAAATCAAAAGAGGAGGCTAATAAAATGATGATTTTTAGATTAATCGTTATCGGATTCTTTTCACTGACTGCATTGTCTGTATTCACTTATCAAGGTGTTGAGGTGTTTCATGCAGTTGCCGATATATTCAGAGCAAGATCATAAATTGTAACCATTTATACGGTAAAGGTTTTTCATCCCATGATATAAAAAAGGGAGTCCATGAAATAAATTCATGGACTCCCTTTTTTTGATCTAAATTATTTATACTTTATTAAAAATTCCCGCCACGTACTTCTGTTACATCGTAGACAGTTACAAATGCCGTTGGATCAACATCTTGAATCGTTTCTTTCATTTTACTTTCTTCCAGACGGGTAATAACACATTTAATTTGCTTAAATTTCTTTTTAGAGTAGCCGCCTTCAACGTGCTGCAAAGTACAGCCGCGTTCAAGCCGGTCGCTGATTTCTTTCATCATTTCATCAGCATGCTCCGTAATAATATAAACTGCTTTTGTACTGCTTAATCCTTCTTCAATAATGTGAATGACCTTTGAAGCAATGTAATAAGCAATACCAGACATTAACGCCCCTTTGATTCCAAACACAGTGGATACTACGATAAATACAAATAAATTCAAGAATAAAATTAAGTCACTTGTTCCAAAAGGCAGCTTACGGGATAATAATACAGCCAGCATGTCAATCCCGTCCAGCGCACCCCCATTACGAAGCGCCAGCCCCATGCCAGTTCCAATAATTATCCCGCCGACAGCGGTGACCAGCAATGTATCTCCTTCAATTTCAATAATAGTTGGAATATGATGCATCAGGCTTGTACTTATTGCAAGTGAAGCAATTCCTAAAGTAGAGAGGATTGCAAAATTCTTGCCGATTTGTTTATACCCTAAGTAAATAAACGGAATATTTATAACAGCAATTAAAAGTCCCAATGGTAACCCGGTCCACTCTGACCCTACGATACTTAACCCAGTTACCCCGCCATCAGAAACACTATTAGGTATCAATACTGCTTCCAATCCATACGCTGTAATAAATCCGCCAATAATAATAATTAATCCTCTTGCAAAAAACATGGCTTTTCTTGATTTTTTCGTTTGTGCTTTGCTCATCCAACTTTCCTTTCTTTGTATTTATTCTTAACGGTGCATGAAACAACATACCCTGCTTTTAATTTGTGTCAGTTTAGCCCCTATTCCACTGTTTGAATAAAACAGAAAATTGCGTAACTTGATATTTCGATTAAATGTTCTGATTAATATCCTTTCTTAGCTTAGGATTCCTTATTTCACACAAAATAACCATTATAGAACCTGGTTGTTATCAAACTTTCAGATGTTAGTCCGAATTGGAGCCCATGCCGGGACTAGAGTGGTGATTACTCGCCCCACTGCAGAGCTTTTGTAATTACTTGCGCCAAGTTTACCACCTATCCCATAAAACCGCCCCATTTGTGCAGCAAGATACTTTTTACTATCTTATACTGCCAAATAAATTGATTTTTCGACATTATTTATTATACGCTTCTCCACTTCAAACACAAATGATTTGAAGTAAAAAAATGGATAACTCTGCTCAACATATACCCTAAATCAAATTTCTTTCCTAAAAACAAAGCTTACTTTAGTGTAATCCATTTTTCTTCATAGATTCGATGAGCACTATAGCGCTGCAAACCTGATGATAATGCAACAGATTCAAACTGATACCTCTCTGCCCACTGATGGATATAAGATAAAAGATGTTCTCCATACCCCTTTGAGCGTTTTTGTTTATCAGTCACTAAATACACACCCAGACAAATCTGCCATAGTACAAGGTAATCATTGGCTTAAATCCTGCCACAGCAACGATTTCTTCCTCTTCATATAAAGCGGCTAAATGATAACGCTCCACCTCCACCGCTTCTTTTACCAAATCTATATAAGCAGATTCATCAAGATGTGTGCGCAGCTGGCACATTACCTCATAAGCTTCCCGCCACTCTTTTTCTGTTGTTAATTCTTTTATTTTCATGGATTATCCTTCCTTTTTAAACAGACAGACTGGCCCTAATTTGTTCATAATTGCAATTTCTCAATATGCAGCCCTTTCTCATCCGTAAAAAGAATAATATCTGCCTTACTTTTATACGGGTCCATAAAATGTCTGTATTGAATTCTTCTTTCATGATGCGATTTCTGTATATTTTCCAGATTCCGATTTCGTTCAACGGTATCCCGACTGGAACGCCGATTTAATTCTGTCTCTCCATCTGTATAAAGATAAATTTGTAAATCCAAATAATCGGTGTTTATAAATGCAACACTCATTCCTTCCACAATAGTAATTTTTTTATCAGGTTCTACCCTTTCACTTGGTAAATAATCTGTGTCAATTGTATTCCATGCCATGCCTGCTTGAGTCATTTGGATATCACGTTCCAAGGCTTCTACATAATGAGCTAAAGGATGACAAGCAGTCATTTGAGCAGTACGGAGTTCGTTTTGATAAGTATAAGTAATTTTCGTGTCTTTCCTTAATGCAGATTTGACGATATATGGATCGGTACAAATTAAATTTACATCCTGGCCTAAAGCCTGCTTCAACTGCTCAGCAAATGTTGTTTTTCCGGCTCCACCATGTCCAGTAATTCCGATAATAATATGCTTTTTTTGTGCATTTATCCATTTTTTCAAATCCTGTATGATACTATCCATAGGACCACCTCCGCAACCATTATATCTTAACAAGATAGCAAAATAGAAGTCTATTTCCTATTGAGAGGAAAAAGGCTGTCTTAATACAATGAATGCGTTTTCGTAATATGGAATCAGAAAGGAGATCGTTGAACAGTGGAATTACTAAATAAACGGGAAATAAAATTACTTCACCTTCTCTCGAATAGCAGGGAAATGCATACAGGTCAAGAAATAGCATTACTTCTTAATGTATCATCAAGAACTGTTCGTAATGATATTAAAAACTTAAATGTATTATTGCCTAAATACCGTGCAGAAATTATTTCTCAAAAAGGAAGAGGATACGAATTAATTATCAGGGAAGAAAATAAATTTCGGGAGCTGTTACCAAAATCTGAATATGCAGTGAGCCGTGGACATGCTGGGGATTCAGAAAATAAACAGTATGTTGAAGAAATTATTAGAAAAATACTGATGAACTGTCTGCACGGAGAAGTTATTTTTCAGGAAGAACTCGCTGAGAGTCTATTTATCAGTACCACTTCTCTAAAGAAATATCTTCCACTCGTTCGCTCTGCTTTCAAGGAATACAATCTTACCTTAGTGTCTGACAAGCGGAAAGGATTTGTCATTCAGGGAAAGGAGGAAAAAATCCGGTTTTGTATATCTGACTTTCTATTTCAAAATGAAAAATTTGAATTGCTGGATGATTTATTTCCGAATAAATTTCTTGATGTAGACAATTTAAAAGATATCATCCTGGACTTTCTAATGCAGCATCAATTACGTCTTACAGATGATGCTATTAAAAATATCATCATTCACATAGTCATTACAATCTGGAGAATACAAAACCATCAGGAATCTATTGTAAGTAAAAAGATGCAATCAGCAATGGAGCATACAAAGGAATTTGCAGCAGCTGCTGATATCATTGAAACCATTTATAAAAAAATGGGAATTAATCTAAAAGATGAGGTTTACTATCTGACGCAGCATTTAAGTGCCAGCAGCAGATTATCCAGTCAGAATATTGACACAAAGGATTACGACCAGATAAAACAAATACTCATCGAAGCACTGCACGAAATAAAAGATGCTACGGCGATTGATTTAACAGAAGACCAGCAGCTGATTAACGGATTAATTACGCATCTTATTGTTGCATTCAAACGCATTGTCTACCAAATGAATATTCGAAATGATGCATTAAACAGCATAAAAAATAATTACCCTTTAGCATTTCAGCTTGCTATGAAAACGAGTAATTATCTAACCAAATCAATGAAATTAAATATTCATGAAGATGAAATTGGATATATCGCCATTCACTTTGGAGTGGCACTGGAAAGAAAAGGGCTAAATCAGGGGACGATGAAGAATATACTTATTGTTTGTGGTTCAGGAATGGCAACCGCTGCTTTAATTAAAGAAAAAATATTACGTTCTTACGGAGATCAGGTAAATATCGTTAATACAATGAGTTTATCTGAATTCAAAAAAGACAAGGCAGACAATGTCGATCTCATTATCACTACAATAGATATTCCAAATATTGATTCACAGAAGCTATTAAAAGTAAACCCTATCATTAACAATCAAGATTTATTCACTATACGAAAAAAAATAAATACAGCAAATCAAACTTTTAGTATAGAAACACATCAAAATTTATTTAAAAAAGACCTGTTCATAAAGAACCTGGACTTACAAACAAAAGACGAGGTATTACATTATTTAACAAAACAAATGAAAGACAAAAATTACATTAATAACACTACAATTGAATCTATTTTTGAAAGAGAAAAAATGGCTTCCTCAGAGCTGTGTAACCTGCTGGCTATTCCACATCCCCTTGTCTATACGAATGGGCGTGCATGCATTGCAGTAGGTATCCTTAACAAACCGATTTCATGGGGAAAAGAACAGGTTCAAGTTGTAGTAATACTATGTATTCCTAAACATCAGCAAGAGCAATGGGAAATTATTTTTAAAAAATTATACCATTTTTTAATTGAAGATTACGGGATTACAAAACTTATTTCTGATTACAATTATGACGATTTCATCAGAAAATTGTATCAATATGAGGAGTTTCATTTATGAAAGAAATCAAATTTACAAAAGAAAATGTCCGCTTAAATGTTCAGGCAGACGATTGGAAGGATGCCATACATCAGGGAGTTGCCTTACTTGAACACAATGGGCTGGTTACAAATAAATATGCGTCCCATATTATCCGCAATATTGATGAATATGGACCTTATATTGTTATATCTCCAGGAATTGCTATCCCGCATGCCAGACCGGAAGACGGGGCCATTGATATTGGCGTCAGTCTTATAACATTAAAACAGCCTGTGCGTTTTCATAACGTAGAAACTCCGGTACGGGTGCTTATCAGTTTTTCTGCTCAAGATAATAATCAACATCTAAATATCATTAAATTAATTGTAAAAATTATTGAAGATGGGCTGATCCAAGAAATAGCTGATATATCATCTATTCAGAAATTGAACGATTTAATCGGAGGTGATAAATAATGCGTCGAGTTGCTTTAGTTACCAGCGGCGGTGATGGTGCAGGTATTAATTCTATGATTGAAATGCTTTCCAGAAACAAAGAAATTGATTTATACGGTTTTCATGATGGCTATGACGGTATTCTGGCAAATCAGCCTATTCATTTAACACAGGCAAATTGTGAAAATCATTCCTTAGACGGCACACATTTTCTAAGAACTGCACGCAGTAAGCTGCCCTACACAAAAAATGGCAGACAACAAATTATTCAAACCCTCCTTGAGCAGGATTTTGAATGTCTTGTCATATGCGGCGGAAGTGGATCTCAAATTGCCGCAAAACAAATTCATGAAGAAGGGATGAATACACTGTTTATTCCTATGACCGTCGATAACGATGTGATTGGAACAGACTATACGATCGGCTATGATACAGCACTTAATCAAATATTAAATATCATCGCAAATACTCAAAGTACAGCTGCAAATATGCCTGGAAGGATATTTATGATAGAGGTTTTGGGTGGAAATGTAGGGAACCTCGCTTTAGAAAGTGCATTAGCAGGAGGATGTGATTTAGCTATCATACCTGAATATTCCACAGATAGAGAGGAAATTGCCAAAAAAGTACAAGCCAAGCTGGCTGAAAAACAATCTTTAATTATCATCTGCTCGGAATCAGCTTATGACAGTAAAAACTACAAAGCAGGAGATCAGGGAGTTTCCTTTTCTATAGCAGAGCCCATTGAACAGTTAACTGGTGTCCGCGTACGAAAAACGGTGGTTGGTTTTTACATCCGCGCAGGGCATCCCTCTAATCAGGACGCAATAATTGCTTCCAAGTTTGGTTATTTTACTGCAGCTGCTATTTTAAATGAAGACTTCGGAAAAATGATAGCTATGAATAACGGCGCTGTAACTACAGTTGATTATAATGATTTGGATTTCTCAGCCAGCACAACAAATCAAGATCTTTTAGAGATAGCGAAAAATTTAAACATACTAAATTCATAAGGAGTGTTATATCATGTTACAAATTTTAGTCGTATGCGGAGCTGGATTAGGAAGCAGCTTTGCCTGTCAGATGAGCGTAGAGACTGTATTGAAAGATTTAAACGTCGAAGCCAAGGTGGATCATTCAGACATTGCCTCTGCTGCCGGTACAAGCGCAGATATTATTATTTCAGGGAAAAACTTTGAAGAACAATTCTCCAGATATGATTTATCACAGGACCTTATTTTTCTTGAAAGATTAGTAGATAAAGAAGAAATCAAAGAGAAATTAACCCCAGTTTTACGAGAAAAAGGAGAATTATAGAAAGGGATGAGCTAAGATGTCCGTTCTTAACTTTATAATCGAAAGTATTCTCACACAAGCAGCTATCACCATAGGATTAATTGCATTTATTGGACTATTGCTTCAACGCAAACAGTTTGGCGAAGTAATGTCTGGAAGCTTTAAAACAATGCTTGGATTTATGGTTCTATCAGCCGGATCTGCCATTATTGTAGATTCTCTGACCTATTTTGGTGAAATTTTCACAGAAGCATTCGGTATGCAGGGAATTGTACCTTCCATCGAAGCAATTAATGGACAGGCAATGAATAACCTTGGGCTGGGGAATCAAATAGCATTAACGTTCCTGGCGATTTTCATCTTCAACATTATTATTGCAAGGATTACAAAATGGAAATACATTTTCCTGACGGGACAAGCCATTTTATGGATGGCTACGATGACGATTATTTTCGGGAGCGCCGCCGGATTTTCCGGAATTACACTGATTTTATTTGGAGGATTGATTGGCGGTATCTTCGCAGTAGCGATGCCTGCTATTGCTCAGCCAATCGTCCGTAAAATTACTGGATCAGACGATATTGCATTAGGCCACTTTTGTACTATAGGTTACCTTTTTGGAGCAGGAGTTGCAAAATTAATAGGAAAAGGCTCTAAGTCTATAGAAGATATCAAATTCCCTAAGGGACTGAGTTTTCTATCTGACACGTATCTGTCTGTTGCTTTTGTAATGGTCCCACTTTACGTTATTACAGCAGCTTTTGCGGGAGCAGAATTTGCTTCTCAATTATCTGGTGATGTCAACTTTATTGTTCATGCATTTTTGCAAGCGGTTCAGTTTGTTGTTGGTGTTTATGTACTGCTTTCCGGAGTCCGTTTACTGCTGGCAGAAATTGTTCCAGCTTTCCGGGGAATTGCATTAAAAATTGTTCCAAATGCAAAACCGGCATTAGATTGCCCGGTACTATTTCCATATGCACCTAATGCTGTCACAGCCGGTTTTGTTACGACCACTATCGGTACAGTAATCGCCATGTTCATACTGCCGCTGTTCGGGTTAGCTATGATTCTTCCAGGAATGCTGACTAACTTCTTCGCAGGTGGTACAGCAGGAATATTTATGAACGCAGTCGGCGGCCGGAGAGGTGTACTCATAGGTGGAATTGCTCACGGGATATTCATTACTCTGTTGCCTGCACTGCTCGTACCGTATTTTAATGATCTAGGCTTCATCAATGCAACTGCAACTGATGTTGATACCGTTTCTGCCGGTTTACTTATTAAATGGTTTGTTGAACCAATTATAAATATATTCAACTAGAAAGGATGAAATACAATGGCGTTCTTCAAAAGAAAAAAGAAGAAAGCTGCTCCCCAAAAAGAAGAAAAAGTGATAAATAAGGAAGAGATTCTTACAAAAATTGAGCAGACAAAGCAAGGGCTTGAAAAAGCTGACGCTGAAGATAAAATTTCATATTTAAATCAAATTGGAAGTCTTTATTTAGAAATAGAAGATTATGACCAAGCAATCACTTATTACGAAACCAGTATTTCTGAAAAACAGGAAATGGGAAAAGCTTTTGCCGATCTGACAAAGCTATACAATTTCAAGCGGAAAGAAGCTTCTGAACAAAATGATAAAGAAAAAGTACAGTATTATCTAGCCAAATCAGATGAATTAATGAAATTAACAAAAGATACCATGCGGGGAAATATGTAAGGAGGAGATTTATAATGAAAAATTTAACTGAATTATTTAAAGAGAATGAAGGAAAAAGAGCTATCGGCTCCTTTAATGTCCATTGTTTAGAGATGCTTCCGGCAATGATTGAAGGTGCAAAAGAATTAAATGTACCTATTATTATTCAAACATCACCCGGAACAGCGGAATATATCGGATTAGACTTACTTGTTTCTTCTATCCAGACATTGAGTGAGAGAAATAACGCAGATGTTTGTCTGCACATGGATCATTGCACGGATATTGAGGTAATCAAACAGGCTATTGATACCGGTTATACTTCCGTAATGTATGACGGGTCAAGTCTGCCATTAGAAGAGAATATCAAGAACACAAAAGAAGTAGTTGCTTATGCCAAAGAAAGAAATGTCTCTGTTGAAGGAGAAGTCGGTTCCATCGGCGGCGCTGAAGACGGTGTTGTTGTCAGTGAAGAAGATGCTATTTATACAGATCCCAAGGATGCTTATCAATTTGTCCAGGAAACAAATGTTGATGCTATCGCAGTAGCTATTGGCACAACACATGGATTGTATAAATCAAAAGCTAAGTTGAATTTTGAACTGCTGGAGGAATTGTCAAAGAATTTGACCAATGCAGGGCTGGTATTGCATGGCGGCACAGGAGTATCTGAGACAGATATGAGAAAATGTGTAGCTCTTGGTATGAAGAAAGTAAATGTAGGAACAGAGTTAAACAAATCTTATATAGATAATGTAAACAGTGCTTTTTCTCAAGCAACACCTTTAACATCACTACGTAAGCTGTTTATTCCTGCAAACCAGCATATTAAGGAAATTGTTAAAGAGAAAAGTGAGCTCTTTCAATTAGTATAAAAAGAGATTCATTTCACAGGAGTTATCACCCTTCTCTACAGCAAGATTGTGGTTACTCATTCTACTTAAAGCTTGAATCAAGTTAAATTCTTTCGTCCAAACGATGAAGCGTAAATCGTTTGGACGATTATTTTTGTGAAACTTTCCATTCTTTCTTCTTAAAATTAATTTTCGCACAAGCTTCTGTCAAAAAAGAGGTCTTTTCATTTTAAACTGAAACAATTTCGCTGATATCCTTCCATTCATACACAAGCAGATCCAGCACATCACCAGCAATCTGAATTTCCTTCTTTTCAACAAGCTCCGCTCCTAACCGTTCATAAAACAAACGGCTGCGGTTTTCCGCCAAAACTTCTACTTGAACAGTGTGAACGGATAGGTCTAAAAAACGTTTAAAACCTTCCAACAACAAAGCCTTGCCTATGCCCTTTCCCTGCCAGTCTTCCAATAGATAAAGAGCTGTTACTTGATCAGTTCCGGCAGAAGCTTCGGATTCCTTAGTAGAAATAGTTATATACCCAACAACTTTATCATCCGTATCCACAGCAACTAATATAATACTATCACCAGCTTGAATAATGTTTTTCCATTTCTGCTTTTTATCTTCTACAGAAAGCTGCTGTAAAAATCGATTATCTATAATCCCCTGGTAACTGGTTTGCCAGCTTTCCACATTCACTTTCCCCATTCCACCGGCATCAGAGGTTCTCGCTTCTCTAATTAAAACCATCTGCATCTGCTCCTTTCAAGATTTATCAGGAACA
>NZ_BJYM01000032.1 GCF_007991515.1 Oceanobacillus sojae | reverse complement strand
CATTTGACATAGAACCTATAAAACCCCTCTCAAAAGTCTAAATCTGAGAGGGGTTTTCAACTGAGATTTCACCATCCAGCATCTTCATTTTCTTAGTTAGTTTTTCCAATGCCATATCAATATCTTGTTTTTGTTTTTGCAATTTTTTCTGATGATCACGAAAGATTCGTGTTCTTTCTTCTAATGTGTTATCTCCCTTCATATGAAGTTGTGCCACATGCCTTAATGTTTCTATAGACATTCCTGTTGCACGCATACAACCTATTAATTCCAGCCAGAATAAATCTTCCTCTTTAAACATCCTGTAACCATTTTCATCACGCTTAATAAATGGCAAAAGCCCTTCATTGTCATAATATCGAATTGTTGATACCGGAACTTCTACTTTTTCAGAAGCCTTTTTGATTGTCAGCATATTTTTTAAGCTCCTTGTTCTTCATTTTTCTCTTGTACGTAATTTCGGGGAGGGGGGTGATAAAAAGTAATGGTGTGACAAAGTTCAGTCATTCGTTTCCCGAAAACACAACTTCGCTGGTACTATTTCAAATTGAAAATATTATTTGAGATTTTGAGTGGTATTGCCGTTTCTTATTAAATTTCCTCCAGTAATTGTATGATGCATCTGTTTATTTTATGTCAATATGTAATATCCCTTATTCAAAAAACTGGTTCAATTGTTAGATAAAGAACGATGATTATAGTTTGAGCTTACTTAAACTAAGTGTATCATATGCTTCTGTATTGAAGCTAGGTCAATATTTTGGATACAAAGCACAAATAAGTTAAGTTTATATATATTCTTTGAATTTGATTGATATAAACTGGTAGAACTTAACATGAATCCTCTACGGGCATGATTTTCTGGACAGGAAGCCAGTGATTTTAAAACCGTGTTGGCACGT
The DNA here is from genome assembly GCF_007991515.1 of Oceanobacillus sojae. Lineage (GTDB taxonomy): Bacteria > Bacillota > Bacilli > Bacillales > Amphibacillaceae > Oceanobacillus > Oceanobacillus sojae. Next base: position 19,407 of record NZ_BJYM01000032.1, on the reverse strand, counting down.
CATAAGAGGTTAATTCAACAGCACGAGCATATAAATTTTCCTTTTCTTGGGGTATTTTATCCCCAACACTACCGTGAATTCTATTACAATTATAATGTTATAATCCTCAACCTATAATAAAAAATCAATAAACGCTTCTTAAAATCAGATGTTAAAAATATTTTCACGCAGGTACAACTTTGTAATTAGCTTTGTTAAGTATTTGGTCTTATTTTGACTATGAGAGTTATTTATAATGTAGATAGGGCATAATACAAAGCATTATATTATGTTTTTAGGTGGTGTTATGTGTTGAATCAAAGAATTATAGCTTTGCTAAATCAATTAATTCATTCAGATGATTACTTGGCTGTAAATGAACTTGCAGATAGATTTAATGTATCTCGGAGCACGATTTATAATGATATAGCTAGATATGAATGAATTATTCCGAATTGAAGAAGATGAGGAATAGACAAAAATATTGAAACAGCACGTATTCTGAATAATTTAGAGTACGTGCTATTAGTAATTTTATTAGAATTTAGTTTTATCCACTAAAGTTTCACAGTTTGATCATAAAAATTTCTTTTTTTCTAATCAATTCAGAAATGCAATATGCTATACTGTTGTTATAAAATGTTATATTTTGATGAAAGGTGTGATAGTTTGTTGAAATCAAAAAGACAAGAGCAAATATATCAAATGATTCAGGAAGAAGGTCATGTGAAAATTCGAGATTTAAGCGAAAAATTTGAAGTATCGGAAATGACCATCCATCGTGATTTAAAGTTACTAATGGAACAGGGTTTGGTTAAAAAAATCTTTGGCGGTGTTCAATTACAGGAGGTTTCTAATAAGATACAACAAAAGCAATGTACATACTGTCATAAACCAATAAGTAATGAGGGCAAACTTACCTATCAACTTATCCTTTCCGCCAATCGAATTGAAAGAACCTGTTGTGCTCATTGTGGTATTTTGAGGCATAAACAATTGGGAGAAGTTGTCTTGCAGGCTTTGTGTCATGATTTTATGACAAATACCACAATAAGCGCCACAACTGCCTGGTTTGTGATGGATACCTCACTCCAAATGGGATGTTGTGAGCCTCAAGTGTTGACTTTTGGAAATAAAGATCATGCAGAAAAATTTGTAAAGGGGTTTGAAGGAACCGTACTTCGTTTTGAAGAAGCTGCTGAAAGAGTGACAGAAGCAATGCAGGCCAGCTGTTGTTCCAAACAAAAGTAAAGAAGATAAGCAAGAGATATGGAATTGTATAAAAATCATGATTAATTTAGTAAATGATATTTTCAGAGGCACTCTAAGACTTTGCTTATTTTGAAGGAGACAAGGAGTTATAACCAAACTTTAGAAAGAAGGAGCCAAATGAAATTAAACAATTATAACAGGTTTTGGAGGATGCATTTTTATGCTGCGCTTTTTATTACACCATTGTTAATTACGTTGACACTAAGCGGTATCGGCTATTTATTTTATACAAATGCAGAGAATGCTTTATATGACGATTTGTTTTTTGGTGACAGTGGCAAAGAAGAGACATTCACGTTGGAAGAAGGAATATCCGAAGTAAATAATACCTATGAAGACTATACAGTATCAAAGGTAATTATGTTGGACGAACCTTATAATAAAAGGTTAACCTTAACAGGTAATACTGGAGATGAAAAATATGTTTTTTTGGATGATAATAATCAGATAGTCGGGGATCAAAAGGCGGAATTCACATACTCCAATGTACTTCGGAATCTACATAGTTCTCTATTTATTGGAGGAACATTGGTAAACTATCTAATGGAATTAGCTGCATGCTGGGCTATTTTTTTATTGTTATCTGGTATTTATTTAACCTTTAAGGGAAAAGCACTTCAAGTAAGAAATACCCAGAATAGACGGCAGAATAATAAAAGAAATCATGCTCTTATCGGTTTAATTATAACTATACCAATGGTAATAATTATTTTCACTGGTCTGCCTTGGTCTGCATTTATGGGAAGCCAAATTAATAAACTAGGAGAAAGCTATCCTGATTTAGGAAATACAGAGATGAGATACAATCCCCCTACATCCGATGTAAATGAAATACCATGGGCAACCAGAAGTCAACAAGAACCAATTTCTGAACAACATGAAGATCATAGAGGGCATGCAGGACATCATGAATCAGGAGCAAGAACACCTAATGATATTTCTAATCAATTGTCTGTTGAAGAAATTAGTAATAGAGCTGATGAAGAAGGAATAAGTAGACCATATTCTATCATTTATCCAACAGATGAGCTAGGTGTATTTACCGTTTCTAAAGGAAGCAATTCTGGTATCACTGGTCTGGATGTTTCCCCTTATGAAGAAACAACGAATTATTTCGACCAATACACAGGTGATTTGCTTGGAAAAGTAGATTATCAAAATTATGGGGTTATTGGTAAATGGTTTACCTGGGGAATTCCATTACATGAGGGACACTTATTTGGCTGGCCAAATAAAATTATTAATTTGGCTGTTTGTCTTGGCTTTTTAACACTTATTTTACTGGGATTCATGACGTGGCTGAATCGCAAGAAAAAAGGCAGCTTGTCTGCTCCAATCAAAGTATCTAAAAAACTTTCTATTGGTTTTGTCAGTTTAATGGTGATTTTAGGTTTAATCATGCCACTTTTCGGTATTTCGCTTATTTTGGTCCTTATATTAGAATTACTTCTAAATCTCATGGACAAGCGAAAAAAGGAATTTTCCTAATTTAAGGATTCAGAATCTAAATAGAGTAGCTGAATTTTGTTTCTTGTAATTAAAACATTGATACTGCTCAACAATAAACGTCTATAAATTATATTTATTACGTCACTGAAACCCTGAGGATTTGTTTCAGTGACAGAGAATTATCAGGAGGTTGCTAGTATTGAAGAAAGATTTGAAACGTAAATAGATAACCTATTTGGCGCTGGCATATGTACGTAGGGATTATTATAGCGCCATTTTTAATGATTCATGCCATTACAGGTTCTGTTTATTTATTCAAGCCGCAGGTTGAAAAATTTTTATATGATGATTACTATACTGTAGCTGATCAGGGAGAAAAACCTATCCATTCGAAAGTGGTAGATACTGTAAAGGAAGAATGCCCTAATTCAGATGTAAACAATTATTGGCCATGTGATGCTGCTGACCGTTCCGCCGAAGTAAAAATTAATGATTGGTGGCCACGAAAAATGCGTATGGCAGGAGTACTTTATCCACGGTTAAAATCACGAAAAAGAACCTTTATACGTGATCTTCATGTTGTACCAGGATTTTGATTGTCACTGGCAATTATTTTTTTGTTTTCACCGGATTGTTGTGGACAGGAAATTGAGGTACAACCTTTCAAACATGGACTACGAATGCGGGCGTCGGTTATCCACCAAGTATTTGGATGGGCAGCGCCCCTAGTTCAGATGTAAAAATAAAAGATATTGCGGATGTGCTATGGGCCGCGGAAACAATAGAAGTGCTACATTGAATCAAAGAGATTATCTACTCTCAAACAGAAGATGGCGTATATACATTTCTGTCTTCCCTCCAAAAGCAAAAGATGAAGCAACAATGCATATTGATCAGTATAGTGGGGAGATTTTAGCAGATTATCTGTATGATAATTACGAACCGTTAGGTAAATTGATGTCTTGGGGAATCACTGTTCATAAAGGATTGGAATATGGGTTAGCTAATCAGTTTATTGGGCTGTTTGTATGTTTAGGAATCATGGGATTAATCATTGAAGGGTTAATTCTCTGGTGGGAACGTAAACTAGAAGGACATTTCGTGCACCAAAATTAATAAGTATTTTAAAATTACGTGGCATATTGATAATATTAATCGTCTTTGCAAACATTTTTCCGCTATTTGGACTATCGGTTCTGGTAATCTTTTACTTGACTGGTTTGTCATCCGGCAAATCCCGAAACTCAGAAAATGGTTCTATGGTTCCTCTGAAAAAGGAGGAGAGATTTCATGATAAAAAGAATCAGTGTAGGATTGTTTGGCGTTACAATGTCCATAATATTAATAGGTTGTTCTTTTCAAGCAGTAGATGAAGGTGTCACAGAGAAATATTATAAGAAAGAACCTTTAGAAATCAATGTACAAATACCTCAAAATATTGTTAAAGAAGAGAATACAAAGTTGGAAATTGAGCTATCAGAAAGTGGGAAAGCATTAACCGATGTAGATGAAATATTTGCAGAAATAGGGGAGAAAGATTCTGAGAAGGTACTGGAGCCGTCTGTTTGAAAAAACATTAAATAACAGATATGAGATAGAGACGTTTTTTGAAAAGGATGGGGTATACAATATAAAAATACATGCAAGATACAACAATTCAAACGTTATGCTAACAAAACAATTTATTGTAGAAGATTATAAGGAAGTAGAGGATGTTGACGAGCCAGAAGATTCACATGAGGACATGAGCATCATCACTAAATAATAAAGTATGTTGCTTTTTTAAATTTTAATAGATAATTGTTAAATAAGCGACATTATTGAATATAAAAGGGCACTGTTATAAGTGTTTTTTTATATTCATAATATATCAGCAGATTCTTTGTATTACTAAGCAATGATTTTAATAAAATCAACGTTTATTTGGTTTACCACTACAGAAAAATATTCAAGAGGTAGAAACTACTTTTAATAAAAAGCACAATCTGATGTTAATTAGATTGTGCTAAATTTATGTCTGAAATTATTTTAAAGATTTTATTTGGAACCACTAGCAATATCTATTCAAATACTAACAATACTACACTTTACATTTTAAATCTGTTAAAACATAACATTATCACTATTTAATCCCAAGTTTGATCGGTATATGCATTTCCATCAGATATGAAGCTAAAAATACAGCTGTTGCTGCAATTTCTTCCGGCCTTACAAAATGAGGTAGAGCTAATTCTACTTTTTTACTGTTTCTAAACTCTTTACACATCATTTTGATACATGTATAAACCGATATGGTAGCAACACTTAAAATGAAAATCGAGAAAAACATAGATACCAGCCCCGATGCTTTTTTTAGGTTTAAATTACGACAAAACTTCTAAAACGAATGGGGATTTCACATAATCCTTGAGATAAACATCGTGGCAATACCAAAGTAAATAAGCAAGGATAGAATGTCATTAATTGTTGTGATCAGCGGTCCTGAAGCAACGGCAGGATCTGCTTTACACTTATAAAGAATCAGCGGAATAATCGTTCCGGCGAGCGTTCCGATAATCAACGTAGCCAAGAGTGAAACACCAACGACAAATCCAAGCATCAAGCTTCCTCTCCATATATAAGCGACAATTGCAATGATAATCGCGCAAGTAAGCCCAATGATAATTCCTACCAATAGTTCTCTCCATAAAAGCTTAGTAGCTTTTTTAAAATCGAGTTTTTCTGATACAAGTCCGCGAACGACAACAGCAAGTGATTGTGTGCCAGTATTTCCAGTCATTCCTGCAATCATTGGCATGAAAAAAGCTAGGGCGACTACTGCTTCTAATGTTTCTTCAAAACTTTCAATGATTCCCCCAGAAATCAATCCAATAAATAATAATAAGATAAGCCATGGAAGCCTTTTTCCAGCTGCTATGAGCGGACGGGTATGGAAATCAATTTCTTTTCCAGATGCTGTAAGTTTTCCTATATCTTCATCAGCCTCCTGATGAATGACATCAATAATATCTTCTACATGAATAATTCCCATCAATTGTTTCCATTTATTCACGACGGGAATCGAAACAAGGTCTTTATCCCTGAAAACTTTGGCTGCTTCTTCTTGGTCCAAATTTGCTGGGAAATAAATAAGATTCTTTTTCATAATATCCGCAAGTTCCTCCGTATCGCTTGCGGCTAATAATTCACGTACCGATAATACACCTGTTAACTGTTGATCTTCATCAATCATATAGACATAATGAATATTCCTTTTTCCTTGTACCTGTTCTCTTAAATGAAGAATAGCTTGCTCTACTGTACAAGTTTCTTGTAAAGCAACGTACCCTTGTTTCATTAACGTTCCAGTTGTTTCGTGTTCATAAATGCTGTGATTCATATTGAGAACCTCCTTTTAAAGATGCTCTCCCCAAGGTGAGGGGATTTTCTTTTCAATTTTTGTGCATAACCTACTCTCAAAGGGGTCAGTCATCCCCCCCACCTCCTTTCGTCTTAGAAACGAAATCCTCACAAGTTTTTTTACCCGAACAACGAGAAAACATCCCTCTCCACAAAGAAGGATGTTTAACATTTGCGACTGCATAATGCAGATCACTCAAGCGTCACCACACAAAGTGCGTATAAAGCCTAAGTCATTTTATAATGAATAAACCTCCTTCGCAGAGCTTTAGCACTATGTGGCGTAGGAAATATATCCAGCTACATTAAAAACCACCTTAAGTCGATGGTTCCTGTTGACCCATTGGAGTCTTTCGACATTTCTGGGCAGCAGCATTTCTCCACATAGGAGCCTCACCTAGCGAGGAATTCGTATATGATTATCCTCATCTAGTGTAGAAGCCATCAAAACAATTGTCAAATCTTTTTATCTCAGAGATAAGTCAGTACATTAAAAATAACCAGAGATATGATCCCGTCCACTGGTTATTTGAATGTCATTATTTAAAATTTTAAAGCATTTCCCTTCAGTCAAGTCACTCTTATAGATGCTGCTAATAACTCCCACTCCTTCATTTTAAAACAGGTATCAGACTAAAATTGCAGTTCTCTCTAATCCATTTTCCGCACACTAAAATTAGATTTAATTATATTTACTTCGATATTTTAAAGGTGTTATTTTGTATATATCCTTAAAAGCAGCTCCAAATTTACTTTGACTTTTATATCCCACTGCCGAAGCGATTTCCCCAATACTTTCTTGAGTTTTAAGTAACATAGAAGCCGCTTTTTTGATACGATACGCTTTCATATACTCCCCAATAGAAACACCGTATACTCCTTTAAAAGCAGTCTTTAATGTAGTAGGACTGATGTGATATTGTCTTGCTAGTTCATCAATCGTAAATCTCTGTTCAAATTGTTCCGTCATCATCTTTTTAATCTGTTTGATAATGTCAACTTCTTGCCGGACAAAAAAATTGTTCTGCTGCTCTTTAGCTGTATCAAAATAATAAAGGTAAATTAAAATTTCCAGAACCTTCAGCCCGTAATAGGTATCTCTAGCCTCAACTGGTATAGAATACATACCTTTAAAGATATGTTGAATATTCTCTTTTGCTTGTATAAAAAAGCATTCATCGTTTTCAAAAAAGCGGTTAACAAGACCCCGTACATCAATTTCCATGTCGGGGAGATGCTCCGATAGTTGACCTGTAAACTTATCCAGATCAATCGTAACGTTTATACCTTTATAGTATTCTAAGGGGAATTCAATACAATTACTGTGATTCCTCATCGTATTCATAAACAAATCACCTTCCCCTATGTATTGCAAACATCCATCCTTCATTTTACATTCAGCACGTCCTTCAAGGCAGTGATTTAACTCTAAAATATTCATGTTCAGATGAGCTGTTGGTACAAAAGCGCTGGTCTGAAAATTAAAGATGGTTACCTCAACTCCAGGGAGTACAGAATGAACAGACGCGGTTCCTTGTCCCTTACTTGGATTCAACTGATAAACAACATGTTGATTATTTTGTATTAAATTCATATCAGCATTGATATGGAAAAAAGAACTGTTCATGATATTTATACCTCCTTAAATATTAATTTTTTCTTATGAGAATACGATGTACGTTGTTGATTACAAAATGAAAACTGCTTTAATTTTTATACCTATCCATTAAATAAACATTTCTACAGTTCTTATAAATTTGTTCCAATCAGCCATAATTCTAGCCCTATCGGTCTTTCCTTTCCAAATATGTAGAGAATGAAAGATAAAGTCATTATACTAGAATTTAGATACAATCAAATGATTGCTTGATTGTTTTATAGTTTGATTGTATAAAAAATAATAAAAAGGAGCAATTACTTTATGAAGAAAACTTATAAACTACTAGATGTGGACTGTGGCAATTGTGCGGCGAAAATTGAACATGGTATTAGCAAGCTAGATGAAGTTACCGATGTAAAGGTCAATTTCATGGGTCAAAGAATGATTCTTGAGGCGCCAGATGATAAATTCGATGCAGTATTTAAACAAGCCAAGAAGATTATAAAGAAAATTGATTCGGGGGTGTCGATAGAAACTTAAGTTGTTAAATTTTCACGTCCATTCAATACAAAACGAAATACAATGTTTGAGTCAGTAGCAGTTTTACAGTTATAACGGTTGCTGACTCAAATATAAGGAGGATACAAACATGTCCAAAAAAGAAAAGAGAAGATTGCTACGTATCCTTATTGCATCTGCAGGTTTTGTAGCAGCATTTATCTCTAATTTAGATGGTCTTTCCGAATTTCTAGTATTTTTTATCCCCTATCTCATCGTTGGAGGAGACATACTCTGGAAAGCAGCAAGAAATATCATTCGAGGACAGGTCTTTGACGAAAACTTCCTAATGTCAATAGCTACGATTGGAGCTTTCTGTCTTGGAGAATATCCTGAGGGTATTGCTGTTATGTTGTTTTTCCAAGTAGGTGAGTTATTTCAATCCTATGCAGTTTCAAGATCACGCAGGTCAATATCCGAACTGATGGATATTCGACCCGACCATGCTAATGTGCTTAGAAATGGAGAAATGATACAGGTTGACCCGGAAGAGGTACAAATTAATGAGAGTATTGTAGTGAAACCTGGAGAGCGAATCCCTCTGGATGGAATAATAACAGATGGCTTCTCTACAATAGATACTTCAGCACTAACAGGTGAGTCTGCTCCACGAGATGCGCAAAAAGGAGAAGAAGTAATCAGTGGTTGTATTAACCAAACTGGTAAATTGACCGTTCAAGTAAACAAGGAATACGGCCAGTCTACAGTAGCAAAAATACTCGAATTGGTTGAAAATGCATCTGATAAAAAGAGCAAAAGTGAAAATTTCATTACAAAATTTGCCCGATACTATACCCCGTTTGTTTTTTTTGCCGCACTAATTCTAGCAATTATTCCGCCGCTTGTCATGGGGCAACCGTTTGACATCTGGATTGAAAGAGCTCTAATCTTCCTTGTCATTTCTTGTCCTTGTGCCTTAGTTATTTCGGTACCACTCAGCTTTTTTGGCGGAATCGGTGGGGCATCCAAATCTGGCGTTTTGGTGAAGGGATCCAATTATCTTGAGGCTTTGGCCAACACAGAAATGGTCGTATTTGATAAGACTGGTACACTAACAAAAGGTAATTTCATTGTCAGTGAAATATATTCTAAAAAAATGTCCAATCAAGAGTTATTGGAATTGGCAGCGTATGCGGAGGATTATTCTAACCACCCCATCGCTCAAAGTATCAAACAGGCATTTGGAAAAACGATTGATTCTTCCCGTATTAAGGATATCGAAGAAGTCGCTGGTCATGGAGTGAAATCAGTAATTGACGGAAAAGTTGTGTTTGCGGGTAATGCCAAACTTATGAAACGAGAACACATTTCCTACAATGAAAGAAAACTTGTTGGAACTGCAGTTCATATTGCTGTTAACAATGAATACATGGGATATATCCTTGTTGAAGACGAAATTAAACAGGACGCTCCACATGCAATAACAGCTCTGAAATCCGCAGGAATCACGCAAACTGTCATGCTAACTGGGGATGCAGATTCGGTAGGGAAAAAGGTTGCAACTAAGCTCAAACTAGATAAAGTATATACGGAGCTGTTGCCTGCAGATAAGGTTGAATACGTGGAAGAGTTAATGAAGCAAAAAAACGAAAAAAGAAGTCTAGCCTTTGTAGGTGATGGCATCAATGACGCTCCTGTTCTTGCACGTGCAGATATCGGTATTGCTATGGGGGGATTGGGTTCAGATGCAGCTATTGAAGCTGCAGATGTTGTAATTATGACCGATGAGCCGTCCAAAATTGCTACAGTGATGAAGATAAGCAAAAAGACACTCCGTATCGCTAAACAAAACATTGTTTTTGCATTGGGTGTTAAAGGGATTGTATTGATTATGGGAGCTATAGGCATGGCAACAATGTGGGCAGCTGTATTTGCTGATGTCGGAGTATCCGTTTTAGCAATTCTAAATGCAATACGAGCACTCAACATAAAAAAATTCAACACGCCAGTACAGTTTTCTCAAAATCAAGAGGAAGGAAATCGAAAAGGAATAGTAGCATAGTGTAATGGGAGTATTAAATGGAAATTCTGCAGGTAATACTCCCATTTTTATCATTAATCTAAAGGCCTTTCAAGGGACAACTCATATCAAAATAATCATCAATCATTTGATGAACTAGACGAGCTTTTTCGCTATCAGCAAGAGAATAGTAAACTTCTTTACCAACACGTCTACTTTTAATTAAACCATGGAGTTTTAAAGATTTTAAATGATGAGAAATCGAAGCGGGGCTCATGTCAAGTGCAGCTGAGATATTATGTCCACACTCTTCACAATGACAGAGTAACCAAAGTATTCGAAGGCGGGAACCATCACAAAGCTGTTGAAATACAGCAGCTCCCTCCAAAAAAAATTGAACATCGGGCATTTGTTCTAAAATATGGCTCAAATTTTTACTGTGATCATGAAGTATTTCTTTATTGTTTATCTTCGTCACCCCATTAATCAAACAATTATTTTATTAAACAATCTTTTCATTAAAAGTTTAGGTGTTCCTCAGCCCCTTGTCAAGGAGATGTTTTTGGCAGTTTATTTTAATCATCATAACGCTTATGACAACCTTAAATTGATTGTTAAAAATATGATCGTATAATGGTTTACTTTTTAGTGAAACTTTATATTTTTGGATGATATCATCAAGTCAAAAGTAGCCATTTTTTATTATGTTCCATATTTCTTTATCATATTAAAAAAGATAGATATTTGAATTATTCAAGAGGCCTTTCTGAAAGATTAATGGAAAAAATCATTAGAAAGGATGTGAAAGACATGTATAAACTAGTTTTAATAAGACACGGAGAAAGTGAATGGAACAAAGCAAATTTTTTTACAGGTTGGGGCGACAGTAGTTTTACTCAATCCTTGAAGCGCACCATAATGGCGTTCGTTAAGCTGCCAAGCTTTATATACAGGGATCCATAGCAAGTCCATTTCTTCAAGCACATAATCTAGTGTTTTAATGGCACGTTTTAAATATGAAGTGTAAGCGACATCAAAAGCAAATTGTGCTTCCTTAAGTAATCTACCTGCATTTTGTGCTTCTTCAATCCCTTTATCCGACAAGTCAATATCTGTCCGTTATGTAGAAGAACAAGTTAAATTATGGCGTAGAAGTTATAACGAATTGCCACCTGCTTTGACTAAAGACGATAAACGGTATCCAATCTATGATGCTAAATATCGTGATATTGATGACGAATTTATTCCCTTAACAGAAAGCCTCAAGGAAACAGCAATACGTGTTAAATATTACTGGAATCGAGAAATTAAAACACAGATAAAAAAAGGTAATAATGTACTTATTGTTGCACATGGTAATAGTCTGCGGGCATTGCTTAAATTTTTGGATAATCTGACTCCTGGGGAGATCATTGATCTGGATATACCAACTGGCGCTCCGCTAGTATATATGCTTGATAAACAGTTGCATCCTGTAGATAAATACTATCTTTGAAGCAGAGTTATAATAGAAGAAATTGCTCTGCAAGATGGTTAAAGCAAATCAATTTTTGATTTGGCGAAGTAATTGCAGTCTCTTAAAAATATTGATTATATTAAATTTAATAATAAGGTTTTATCTCTCCAACTTAATATTAAGTTGGAATTTTTATTTTAAAAAAGTATCTCCTATATATTTGTTACATCAATTCTAAGCTTTATCAATATTAGAAAAAAATGTGATAAAGCATAGTTCATGGATGTCGAGAAGCTTCTTTCCTATCCGTGCCAATATGTATCTACATAATTGTAGCTATTTCACACAAAGTTTTGCAAATTTTGTATGCTACTTTTTACACGATAAATGGGATGTTCATCCGTTTCTTTGTATTCGCTCAATATATACTAGCATCCAGTATTTGGTGTTTTTAAATTTTTGCTCATTAAGATTCAGCTACAACTGTTTTGTGATAACGCCCGTCTGTCAACAATACGTTACGACGGGTACCACTCACTGTTTATTTCCCCTTCCGTATACCTGGTTCATTGTTATCTACTAATTGGAAAGCACCAGTAAGTACACAATGAATGCCGTATTCGAAACGATCATCGAAGCTATCTTCGTACATGGAAGTTAGTACTCGAGAAAACGCTGGATACTCGTCTGTAGCAAGTGTTTTCTGTAACTTCGAGTCGGAATAAGCGACTGAGTCTCCCTGTTCTTCTTGTACGAGTCCAAATGTGAAGTAAGCCAACGTCCAAAATATGCGAACAGCTTCCCTATGGGGAAGGTGAAGTTGGAGCAGTGCCGATATGATTGCATCTCCAATCCGCAACGTGTTTGTTTCGTACACGGTTGTACCAGTCACCAGCTTAGCGCCATCACGGTGTGTCAAAAGAACGGATCGAAGACGTCGTAAAATTTCCTTAGTACGTTCTTCTGGTTGCTCAGGCAACTCATCAAGGGACAGCTCGGAAAAAATCGTATCGGCCATCAATTCAATCAGGCGGGATTTCGTCTTGACCTGCCAGGACACTGTGTTTAAATAAACACCAAGCCGTTTGGCTACAGCGCGCAGTGTGACCGCTTCAAGCCCAGATTCGTTCAAAATATTGAGTGCAGCCTGAATGACGTCGGATTGAGTGGTACGAGTAGAACCCATAAGTTGTCATCCTCTCTAGGAACTATGATATTTTCTATCCAAAATTGGCGTAAATAGCCAATAATCTGAGGTCATTATATCATAAAATGGATTGTTGTACAGTGACACAGGAGTCAAGAAAATTTTAAAATAAAAATTCATTTAAGATTTTTCCTACTTCAAATTGTACTAGAGTCATTCTATAAATATGTATGTCTATAGTCGATCATCTGGAAACTTATTGCTTATAAATTAATCACTAATTAGAGCTGTTTTATTGGTCAGTGACCATATTTTAATTGACTCTTGGTCATTGAACAAGTATAATTTTAACTGAAAAACACTCCATCAATATGAATAGTATATTTGTGGAGAGAAAGGAGCTCAAAATGAAGCTAATGACTCAAAAAATAAAGAGGAAACAATTGTTAAGGCACTTTAGCGGGAGGAAAATAAAATGAAGCTATCGAATACATCGACGCGAATTGCTTTATTTTCCAAAGTAGCTCCTCTAGGAAAAGCGCTTTCTCCAGTTACAAAGCCGCTACTAGGAGCTACGTTGATTGAACTGCTTTCAGCGGTATTTGCAGTGCTACCTTATGTGCTGATTGTGCAGGTCGGTAACGAGTTGCTGTCTCCCGCACCAAATGCAGGGCTAGTTTGGACACTGGTTCTATCGGCAGTGGCCTGTCTTGTGTTACATGCTGCTCTATCGATGGTGGCCCTTACAGTGACGCACTTGACCGACGGCACACACCAGTGGAGATTGCGACGGGAATTGGTGGCTAAACTCGGTCGATTACCATTAGGGTGGTTCTCCGTGAACAATGCTGGTCAGGTAAAGAAAATGCTACAGGACGATACACATGCAATCCATTACGTGATCGCTCATTCCGTTCTCGACCTTGTCTCAGGACTTGCCGTTCCACTCTTGAGTTTTATTTATTTGTTCACGGTTGATTGGCGTCTCGCGATTATTGCGTTGGCACCTCCACTTACGTATTTTATTATCTTTGGTGTTGTCACCTCGCGTTCTTCCGGTGTGACAAGGGGTATCGGAGAAATTTCAGGAAGGCTATCCGGCAGGGTGATCGAGGTGCTCGAAGGGATTCAAGTCATACGGGCTTTTGGTCAGACTGGAAAGGCTCACCGACGCTATAGCAATACCGTAGATGAGTACATCTCTCGAACGGTTGATTGGCTATTGCCGTTGTCAAAGTTGCAGGCAGCAATCAGTGTCTTGCTTCAACCGATTACCTTCTTACTACTTATCCTGATGGTCGGAACAGGTTTTATTGCCACTGGTCGGATGGAGCCATTGACAATTTTGCCGTTTTTACTACTTGCACTCACCATGGGTAATCCGGTTCTTCGTCTCGGTAATGGGATGTCTTCATTGATGGAGGCGATGGAAGCCGCCCAACGGCTAGAGAATACGCGTGGTTTGTCAGAGATTGAGGAGCCAATGAATCCTCAAACCCCTGACGCCGGTCAACTCGATGTGGAATGTAAGAACGTTGTATTTAGTTACAAAGAGGGACACCGTGCAGTGGATCATGTCAGTTTTGTCATGCTTCCTGGCACGATAACTGCTTTGGTTGGTCCCTCAGGTTCGGGGAAGTCGACGATTGCGAAGCTGTTGCCCCGCTTTTATGATCCTCAAAGCGGCTCGATTGCGATTGGTGGTGTACCTATCCGGGAGATGGATACATCCGAGTTGTATCGGAAAGTGGGATTTGTATTTCAGGATGTTCGTCTACTGCAAGAGACGATTCGTGACAACATTCGTCTCGGCAACCCTGATGCTAGCGAGGAAGACGTCGTAAGAGTGGCGCGGGCGGCACGCATTCATGATCGAATCAAGCGGCTGCCCCGAGGCTACGACTCTATCGTCGGTGTGGACGCTCGATTATCTGGAGGAGAGGCGCAGAGAATTTCGATAGCACGAGCATTGCTGGCGGATGCACCAATTATAGTGATGGACGAAGCGACCTCAATGATTGATCCCGAGTCTGAAGCGGAGATCCAGCATGCCTTGATATCGCTAATCAAAGGGAGAACGGTGCTAGTTATCGCCCATCGTCTGCATACTATTGTAGGTGCTGATCAGATTCTCGTAGTTGACGATGGAAACATTGTGCAGCGTGGCACGCATGAGGAACTCGTCCCGTCGGACGGTCTGTACAGTCGATTGTGGAAAGCTTATGAACGAACAAAGGAAGGTAGGGGAAAGCAATGATTAAACAGTTATTCCAAATTGTCGGCGAAGACCAGCGTGGACTGTTCCGACGCTTCGTTGCTCTAGTCATTCTGTTTTGTATCGCGCAGGGAGTGTCGTTTCTTCTCCTTCTACCGATTTTGAATGCAATATTTGATCCAGGATCTTCTGATTTGTGGATATGGATTGTCTGTCTTGTTTTCTCCGCAGGGATAGCTATCATTTGCAATTATTTTAGCTCTGTAATCGGTGTGCACCTGTCACTAGGTATCTCGTCTCGACTGTATCATCGGATTGGGGACCATATAGCGACTCTTCCACTCGGCTGGTTCAGTCAGCAACGAACAGGAACCGTCACTCGAACAATCAGTAGTGGTACAGATAATGTGGTGCTCGTATTCGGATTTTTGATGACACCAATGCTTAACGGGATTATCACGCCATCCGTGCTCACGTTAGGTATGCTAATTATCGACTGGAGAATCGGAATCGCCTTCTTAGTAGCTATTCCGTTCCTTTGGGGGATGAACCGACTTGGTCGGCTGTTCTATCGTAAAGGAGATGGTGGTATGGATCGAGCGGCAGCTGCTGCAAACGCCCGCATAATTGAGTATGTCCAAGCCCAGCCTGTGCTCCGTGCTTACGGATACGTCGGTGATGCTAACCAGTCATTACAGAAAGTGTTGCTACAACAACGTCATGCAAGTAACCGACATTTGAAGTCAACAATTCCAGGCTCGATCATCTTCCGTATCGCGGTGCAACTTGTGTTGCTACTTGTCGTGATAGCGATTGTGCCACTGGCTCTCGGTGCTCAGATTTCGCCTGCGACCGCGATCGCACTTATTGCCGTAGTCGCACAGTTTACCTCTTCTGTTTCAACAGTGGCAGATTTGGGAGGCGGCATTCGAATGGCCCGGTCCTCACTGCGCAAGATAGCTGATATTTTAAATGCGAAGCCTTTGCCCGTTCCTGATAAACCAGCACGTCCTAGTTCGCAATACGAAGTGCGGTTAGAGGGGGCCAGTTTCGGCTATGATAGCCATTCTCCCGTTATTCAGAATGTATCGTTTTCGGTTCCGTCTAAGACCACGGTTGCGATAGTAGGTCCTTCTGGCTCTGGCAAGAGCACTCTGATTAAGTTGATTGCCCGATTTTACGACGTTGATTCTGGGCGTATCGATTTCGCCGATAGCGATATCCGAGAGCTTGCTACAGAAGATCTGATGCAGCATATATCTCTCGTGTTTCAAGACGTTTATTTGTTCGATGATACCATATGGGAAAATATCCGCATCGGCAACGAACAAGCAACAGACGAACAGGTGCTACGGGCATCTCGAATCGCGCAGGTTGAGGAGATTATCCGTAGGCTTCCCGCAGGCTGGGATACCAACGTTGGAGAAGGTGGACACAGCTTGTCTGGAGGTGAACGACAGCGAATTTCGATAGCACGTGCAATTTTGAAGAATGCACCAGTTATTTTGCTGGATGAGGCGACGAGCGCAATTGATCCAGAGAATGAAGCAGCATTTCTGGAAGGATTAGCTGAAGTGACCACTGACAAAACGGTGCTTATGGTCGCCCATCGGCTCTCCACGATTCAAGGTGCCGACCAGATCGTGTTTCTGCGCGAAGGAACTGTGACGGAGATAGGTAGCCATGATGAGTTACTCAAGCTCAATGGAGATTACGCCGCTTTTTGGCGGGAGCGAGCCAAGGCTTCTTCATGGAGCATCACCTGATCACTCAATCTTTAAATTGAAATGAGAATAAATATCTTATTCAATTTATTTAAAATAAAGTTTTGGAGGTATGATTTATGTCAAGTACAGTATTAGAAATTAAGAATCTTCATGTATCCATTGAAGACAAAGAGATATTAAAAGGAGTGAATCTAACGGTTAAAAGTGGGGAGTTCCATGCCATCATGGGACCAAATGGTACAGGTAAATCTACATTGGCTTCTGCAATCATGGGACATCCCAATTATGAGGTAACAGAGGGAACTATCACACTTGATGGGGAAGATGTATTAGAAATGGAAGTAGATGAGCGTGCTCGTGCCGGACTGTTTTTAGCAATGCAGTACCCAAGTGAAATCAGCGGTGTAACTACTTCTGACTTCTTACGTTCTGCGATTAATGCAAAACGTGAAGAAGGCGATGAAATCCCTTTGATGAATTTCATCAAAAAATTAGATCGGGATTTAGAATACCTTGATATTGATAAAAATATGGCAACACGTTATCTGAATGTGGGTTTCTCTGGCGGTGAGAAAAAACGTAATGAAATCTTACAATTATTACAATTACATCCAGATATTGCAATTCTGGATGAAATTGATTCAGGATTGGATATCGATGCACTAAAAGTTGTATCAAAAGGAATCAACCAAATGCGTTCGGAGAATTTAGGATGCTTGATTATTACTCACTACCAACGTCTATTAAACTATATTACACCTGATTTTGTACACGTAATGATGCAAGGACGTGTTGTGAAATCCGGTGGACCAGAACTTGCAAAGCGTCTTGAAGCGGAAGGTTATGAGTGGGTCAAAGAAGAATTAGGAATCGAAGACGAAGAAACTACAGAACAAAACGCGTAATGTAAGGAGGGGTAATCATGTATGTAGAGACAAAGCTTCCATTCAATCAAGAATATATTCAAGCAATTTCCAAAGATCGCAATGAACCCGGCTGGATGGCTACGCTTCGTTCAAAAGCTTTGGAAATGGCTAATTCATTAGACATGCCGAAACCAGATAAAACAAAAATTACAAACTGGAATTTTACAGATTTCCAGCATTCCAATAAAGAAGCAGTAAAAATTACTTCTATTGATGAACTGCCTGAAGAGTTAAGAGCATATTTTGATGGTGATGCCAGTATGGAGAATCTGTATATTCAGCGTAATCAAACAGCTGCATATAACAGTCTATCACAGGAGCTTCAGGATAAAGGTGTTATTTTCACAGATATTTTTACAGCAATGAACGAGCACAGTGATCTTGTAGAAAAATATTATATGAATGATGCTGTTGCTGTTGATCAGAACCGTTTAACAGCACTGCATGGAGCACTGATGAATGGCGGTATATTTGTTTATGTACCTAGAAACGTACAGATTAAAGAACCGCTTCAAGCAGTCTTCTGGCAGGAAGATACCGACAGTGCACTATTAAATCATGTGCTTGTTGTAGCAGAAGAAGGCAGCTCGGTCACTTATGTAGAAAACTATATTTCTCATAATGATACGGAAGAAACTGTTGCTAATCTTGTAACAGAAGTATTTGCTCATGATAATGCACAAGTTGCTTATGGTGCAGTAGATAACTTTGCAGAAGGTACAACTACTTATGTGAATCGTCGTGGTGTTGCCAAGCATGATGCAAGAATTGATTGGGCGCTTGGACAAATGAATGATGGAAATACGGTTTCAGAAAACATTACCTACCTGATGGGGGAAAATGCTGCTTCGGACGCAAAAGCAGTATCTGTTGGCCGAGGTAAGCAGACACAAAACTTTACGTCCAGCATTCGCCAGTTCGGAAAAGCAACAGATGGATATATCCTGCAACGTGGCGTCATGAAGGGTTCTGCCTCAACCATTTTTAATGCTATTGGTAAAATTGAACATGGTGCAACAAAAGCAAATTCTGAGCAAGAGTCCCGTGTATTGATGTTAAGTGAAAAATCCCGTGGAGATGCCAATCCAATTCTTCTGATTGATGAAGATGATGTAACAGCAGGTCACGCTGCTTCTGTAGGCCGTGTGGATCCATTGCAAATGTACTATCTTATGAGCAGAGGACTAGAACGTGAAGAAGCAGAACGTTTAGTAATTCATGGTTTCTTAGCTCCAGTGGTGGCTCAACTTCCAATTGAGTCTGTACGTAAACAATTAACACAAGTGATTGAAAGGAAAGTTTATTAATGGATATAAAAGCCATTAAAGAACAATTTCCAACTTTTCACCAGGAAGTAAATGGACATCCCTTAGTTTATTTACATTCCTCTGCAATTCCGCAAAAGCAGATTCAGAGAAGCTGGGAGATATAGGTAGTTT
Source organism: Oceanobacillus sojae (assembly GCF_007991515.1). Lineage (GTDB taxonomy): Bacteria > Bacillota > Bacilli > Bacillales > Amphibacillaceae > Oceanobacillus > Oceanobacillus sojae. The sequence continues at coordinate 280 of NZ_BJYM01000032.1, read as the reverse complement.
CCGAATTTCCTGGTGGATTAAATATGCGACACTCGCTCGGAAGGCCATGGAAAAGGGTGTACACAACAAATAAGACAGAAGCTTTTATTCTGTCCGAGGGAGGTTATTAACAATGGCAAAAAATATGCCGGAAATAGAAGAGTATAAATATGGATTTCATGATAAAGACGTATCTATTTTCCGTACAGAAAAAGGATTAACGCCAAATATTGTTAAGGAAATTTCGAAAATGAAGGAAGAGCCGCAGTGGATGCTTGACTACCGTCTGAAGGCATTAGAG
>NZ_BJYM01000031.1 GCF_007991515.1 Oceanobacillus sojae | reverse complement strand
TCGGAGCGGCGCTATACACAATCTTCATTCAATCAAAAAGTAACAAAATGCATGCAGGATAATGAAAAACATAATTATCCTGGCATGGTAAGGTATAGATGTTTATTATCAGGTACGAAAGTTGAGTTATAATTAAATTAATGTTTTTGAGCAGATAACTTTTCATTTAGTTCGTGTTTGTGTATATTTGGAGTAGCGAAATAAATAAAGATACGATTACGGGATTTTCGTATCCCCCGTTTTATAAAGACGGGAATTCTACAAATGGTAATAACGCAACGAATTCACAAAACTTAAACGGACGACTGCAGATTGTTTCAGGGAAGGTATGGGTCATTGGCACTTATGCCTTTTTCATATGTACTCGTGCGCTTATACCATTCTGAATAAATATATATGAATCTGCAGTTAATGCAAAAAGCTAGAAAGAAGGTTTGAACGTTATTAATACACATCCAGGAGTAAAACGGAACTTGGTGATTATGTGGCTTGCTAATTTCTTTATTAGCGGAAGCATGACAATGGTTGTACCTTTTATTTCCTTGTACATTCAGTCAATGGGTAACTTTTCAGCTTCCTATGTACAAACATGGTCAGGGTTAACCTTTGCCGTTACTTTCATCAGTGCATTTATCTTTGCACCGATTTGGGGAAGAGTCGGCGACCGCTTTGGAAGAAAACGCCTGATGGTTATGTCGGCGTTGGGAATTGGAATTTCGGTATTTTTAATGGGATTTGCAACAACAGTATGGCAATTATTTATTTTACGTTTTTTAATGGGAATTGTAACTGGGTTTATTCCTATGTCTCAGGCATTTATTGCAACCCAAACGCCAAAAGAAGTCGCAGGAAGAGTGTTAGGAACCCTGCAGACAGGAACGATTACAGGCTCTTTGATGGGGCCGTTGCTTGGCGGAGCACTTGCTGATGCGTTTGGGTATTCAAGCACCTTTAAATGGGTGGCGGTAACTATCTTTATATCCGGATTGCTCGTCATATTCGGAGTTAAAGAAATGCAGGTTAAATTTTCAAAAGAAGAAGACACAAAGAATTACTCAAGAAAAGAAGTCCTGCAGTATATTCTTAATAAACCAATCTTATTGATTGTTTTATTGATGTCTGCTCTTGTGCAGATAGCGCACTTTAGCGTCCAGCCAATCCTGTCACTATTTGTTGAAGAAATTCATGGTCCAGTCAATCTGGCATTCTTTGCAGGTATTGCTTTCTCAGCAACAGGAGTTGGAAATCTAATGATGACCAGACGCTGGGGAATGATTGGAGATAACCATGGTTATACAAAAGTATTGATTATAATGCTATTTGCATCCGGGTTGGTTTATCTGCCAGGCATGTTTATAACAGATATTTGGCAATTGGTCGTTTTACGGTTCTTACTTGGTCTATTCCTTGGCGGTATTATTCCAATCCGCGTAGCCTATATTCGCAAGGAAGCACCTCTGTCTACGCAAGGAGAAGTGCTTGGCTACGATACAAGTTTACGCTTTTTTGGTAATATTATCGGGCCGATGCTTGGCGGCACAATTGCAGCTACATGGGGATTTTCTTCTGTCTTTTTAACAACAGGACTGCTGCTTATTCTGTGTGGTTTTATTATGCTTATAGCCTGGTTACGTTATGAGCATGAGCCCAATACAAAACGATCCCATTCACATTCTTTCTCCTCCAGGTAAAAATATTGATTTGTTTCTATAATTATGCTAAAACTAACAAAGCAAGGTTAATTATTATAGAAAGAAAGTGATAGCAATGGGTATCGTTGTCATCGAAATATGTGACGGAAATGCCATCACTACTATAGATATTGAATCCATCTTAGAGAAAGAATTCCCTGAGGTCGCGGTTCTAATGAACGAATGCTTGTCATTCTGTGGCCTATGTGCTGTACGTCCATATGCCTTAGTAAATAATAAACGTGTATTTGGAAAGACACCGGAAGAATGTCTTGATAAAATACGTTTGCAAATTAAAGAAGAGCTTGCAGTTTATGAATAACTGCAAGCTCTTTTTGTATATTTCGACAATATTTCCCGGGAAATCACAGACTTGCTTCGAAAATTTCCAGTGAGTCTTTTTTTGTTAAAGACCGATAGTTACCAAATGTCGAATTCGCTGTAACGGTTTTCTCTGCCATTTCTTCCACCGTTGATTTATCTATATTATAGTCTGCCAATCTGGACGGCGCACCAAGCTCATTCCAGAATTCGCGCAAGCAGTCAATCCCTTCCAAGGCAACTACTTTATCTGATTTCCCTCTTGTATCCACGTCAAAGACACGGACTGCCAATTGTTTAAATCTATCAACATTACTCTCGTCTAACACATGCTTCATCCAATTAGGAAACAGAATAGCCAGACCACCGCCATGCGGAATATCATGAACAGCCGATACAGCATGTTCTAAATTATGCGTAGCCCAATCACCGCGATAGCCTAAATTCAACATATTATTTAAAGCGAGCGTTCCGCCAAGCATCGCTGTAGACCTGTAAGCATAATTTTCAGGGTCTGCTAACAGCTTTGGCCCCACGTCAATTAATGTTAACAAAATACCTTCGCACCATCTGTCTTGAATTGGTGTATTTTCTTCATGATGAAAATAATGCTCTAAAACATGTGACATCATGTCCACTAAGCCATAAATTGTTTGGTCATGCGGCACAGAGAAGGTATGCACAGGATCTAAAATAGAAAACTTAGGGTAAGTATAGGGAGAGCCCCACCCATGCTTTTCATTGGTTTCCCAATTTGTAATAACTGAACCTGAATTCATCTCGGAGCCCGTAGCTGCTAAAGTTAGTATTGTTCCAAACGGAAGTGCGCCAGCAGGCTTTTCTTTTTTCGTCACAACATCCCACATATCTGCATCTGTGACAGCACCGACAGCAATTGCTTTCGTACAGTCAATCGTACTGCCTCCGCCTACAGCTAAAATAAACTCAATCTTCTGCTCACGACAGATACGGACGCCCTCACGTACAGTAGAAACTCTAGGATTGGGTTCTACCCCGGACAGTTCAAAAACCTCCGCATTGATTTTTTCCAATTCTTCCAATACACGGTCATAGATGCCGTTCTTTTTAATACTTCCGCCGCCATATACAATCAGGATACGGCTTCCATAAGGCTGAATTTCACCAGACAGCTTCTCTATCTGACCTTTTCCAAAGATGAGTTTTGTTGGATTGTGATAGATAAAATTCTCCATTATAATCTCTCCTTATGCTTTACGGTATGCAACAATATCCATTTCTACGAGAACATCCTTCGGCAAACGGCTTACTTCTACACAAGCACGGGCCGGGTATGGCTCCTCCAGTGCAGCACCATAGATTTCATTTACGGTTGCGAAATCTTCCATTGAATTTAAGAAAATAGTAAATTTCACTGCATTGGCAAAGCTTAAATCTGCCTCTTTTAAAATAGCCTGTAAATTTGCTAATACCTGTTTTGTCTGAGCTTCAATTCCTTCTACTACTTCACCTGTTGCCGGATCAATCGGAATTTGTCCTGAAATATAAAGAAAATCTCCTGCCTCAATTGCTTGAGAATACGGTCCAATTGCTGCTGGTGCGTTGTTTGTCTGAATAGCTTTCATAAAAAATCATCCTCCACTCTCTTTTTTAATACATATTGTTGTCATAATCATCAGTTAATTACTCAAAAACTCGAATCGGCAAAATAACCTTTTTCATACATAAAAAAGATATGACAACATCTTTGTATGTAGAAATACCTCTTTGATAAAGAGAATTTCATATACTGTCATCATATCAGTTTTCCGATTCCATTTCTATTGCTTCCTTATATGACATTACAGAAGAAACATAATAAATATCACCATAGCACGCATCTAATTCTTCCGCTTCTTCTCTCCGGCAAGAATAAATGGAACTCTCTCTTCCTGCCTCTTCATACATGTTTTGCGAATAGGCAATTGCCGCTTCCTCCGAATAGTTCTCCTCCATTTCTCGAACATACCTAATAAAACCAGGGCCAAAATTATAAGCTTGTACGGCCAGCTCTTCATCCCCCTCCGCCTGCTCATATATCCAGGCAAAAAAGGATACTCCCTGTTCAATAGAATGCTCCGGGTCATCAATACACCCTATTTCTCCACATAGACTTTCAGAGGATTGCATCGGATCCGTACCGCGTCCACCAGATTCCTGCATCATCATTGCCAGAATGGTATTGGTCTGCTCTTCAATTCCATGTTGTTTCGCATATTTCTCAACCAGTGGTTTATATTCCCAAATCTGCTGATTTAAAGCTGGTACAGGATCTGCCTTTTCAAACTCCCGCTCTGGCTTATCAGTGATTTGATAAACTATCAAGGAAAGTATTAATAAGGACAGACCAAATACAAGTCCAATTATCATTAGGTATTTTATTAAATCTACCAATTTACGCCATTTCTTTCGTTTCATTATCTTTTCTCCTTTAAAGCTTTCCCTAGCTTAAGCATCCCCCACACCGAGAATCCATATACCATGTGACCTGACAGCCAGATAATCCATGCCCATATATTATCTATTTCTGGTGTCCGGTCAGATAATATCGTCGTTGGAAAAATAATAAGCCCAATTACGCCGTTGCAAAGTAAATAAAGAGCCAGTCTCTGCTCCAATTTTTTCATTTTTAACAGGAGGTACAGTACCCATACTACAGATGTTGAAACAAGCAGATGCAAAGAAAATTCGATCCAATCAGGCAAATACATGCTCCCTAGAACAGGAAAATAATCGACATTCATCAGCAATGTGTAAACAGGGATAGCTGTCCATTGCTGGAATACATATAAAAATCCTCCCAGCACAAAGCCTGATAATATACCAGTCAGCCAAACCATTTAGTATCCCTCCCTGTTTAAGCATCTGCAAATAACTTCTTCTCTCTCCATTTCCCAAAACGATAGTACATAATAGCAGCGATACTGCTTAAGATAAAGCTTGCTCCTACACCGAATGCAATACCAATCTCACCAAACAGACTGGAGAACCAAGCCGTAAGCGGATAGCGCAAAATCCAGAAGGAAATAATATTTAATACCAAAACTGCGTACATTGCTCCCGCTGCTCGGACCACCCCATTTAATATGAAATTAATCCCTAAAAACGGATAGCATAATGCAACGATCTGGAGATATAATGTTCCAAACCGGACAGATGCTTCGTCCTGAATAAACAATCTCACACCATATTCAGCAAAAACGGCGACGATAATGCCGATCAGCAGCATAATAATAAAATTATAGATAACGCCGTATTTAGCAACATCCCTGACTCTGCCCCAATTCTGAGCACCGATATTTTGACCAGCCATACTCGAAATTGCGATGCTTAAAGCATGTGCAGGCAGCATCAACAAGCTGTCTAAACGCTGTGCCGCACTATACCCTGAGACAACCGCCTCTCCCTGCGCAGCTACAACCCCAATAATTGCCGCTGCTCCGGCAGAAATAACAGCCATTTGCAGGCTGGAAGGAATACCGATATGCAAAATTAATTTAATCTCTTTCCAGCTTGGCATACTCGGGATGGTAAATGGAGCTAGATCCTTCTTCACAATATAAAAGAAACCAAGCAAAAAAGAAAATCCCTGTGATACTACTGTAGCATATCCTGCACCAGTAATACCCCATCCAAACGTATCAATAAATAATGGGTCCAGTACCGCATTTAATATCACCGCTGCTGTCACAAAATAAAGCGGCGTTTTACTGTCTCCTATGGATCGCAGCACTGTGCTTATAAAGTTATAGCCGAATAATAATAGGATTCCAATAAAATTTATTCGCAAATAAATTGCTGCATCTGTCAGCATAGCCTCTGGTGTGCCCAGTAAATTCAGCAGTACCTCTGCAAAAATAAATCCTGAAACACCAAGTAATAAAGCAATACATGTCATAAGGACAACAAATGCGTTTAAATAACGCTTTAGACCTTCCTCATTCTGTTTTCCTTTTTGCTGAGACAGGATAGTTAACGCAGCATTATTTAAACCAATAATAAGCGAGAGCACAACGAATAGAATGCTCCCGGAAATAGCAACAGCACCTAAAGCATTCGCACCAAGCAGATTCCCAACCCACAGACTATCAATAAATTGATACGATGTCTGCAGCAGGTTTGCCAAAAGAATTGGACCTGAAAAATAAAATAGACTTTTTCCAATACTGCCTTTTGTAAAATCATATTTCTTAGCCATTTAACTGCACTCCTGATTCATTCTTACCTTACGCCTTTTATTATAAAGGGAAATTGATAAAAAAAGAAAGAAACGCCCATTATTATATAACATAATAAGCGCTTCTTCTGAAAAGATTTAACTAGCTGGCTTGCATTCTGTTGTTCCTGTCCATTTTATCCCTCGACATGTACTGAATCACAAACATAACAACAAATATAATAAAGCCTATCGTATCAGAATACCCTTCTGGATAGATTAATAAAAGTCCGGCAATGATTGCTATAATCCGTTCATACCATTTCACATTGCGATACCAATAACCGATCATTCCTGCGCCAATTGCAATCATTCCCAGCATGGCGGTAATTAATGACATAATTACTTCAAAAACAGTTGTATCAATCATTAGCAATGTCGGATTCAACACAAACATATATGGAATAATAAATGCTGCAATTGCGAGTCTAGTTGCATTTGCTCCTGTACGAATTGGCTCTCCCCCAGATATACCGCTTGCTGCAAAAGCGGCCAAGGCAACAGGAGGCGTAATATCAGCTACAATACCAAAGTAGAATACAAACATATGTGCAGCTAATATTGGAATAGCAACCTCCAGCTGACCATTCAGTGCCACAATAGCCGGTAAAGCAATCGTAGATGTAATAATATAGTTAGCTGTTGTAGGAGACCCCATTCCAAGAATAATCGATGTAATCATGGTAAATACGAGTGTCAGCATTAACTGAATCTCTGGTGAACTCGCAATTGAACCAGCAATAGAAACCAAACTGTTACCAAGCGTCAAGCCAAGCCCTGTTTTAGTAACTACACCTACAATGATCCCGGCACATGCAGTTGCTGCTGCTACACCAAGTGCAGTTCGGGCACCCTGCTCCAACGCCACAAGAAATTTTGTCGGTGTAATCCTTGTATCCTTTCGAAACAGGCTGACAAGAACGATTGATAAAATACCATAAACAGCCGCACGTTCGACACTCATACCTGTAAATAAGAAATAAACGATTGCTAAAATTGGTATTAATAAATGTATTTTTTTCAAAACGGCACGTTTACTCGGTATTTCCTCATCCGGCAATCCAACCAAGCCTGTTCGTTTTGCCTCAAAATGTGTCATAATCCAAATACCTGCAAAATAAAGTATCGCCGGAATAATAGCTGCTTTAGCAATATTCCAGTAGCTTTCCCCGGCAAACTCGATCATTAAAAAGGCGGCAGCCCCCATAATTGGCGGCATGATTTGTCCACCTGTTGAGGCTGCTGCCTCAACAGCACCGGCAAAGTTCTTCCGATAACCGAGCTTTTTCATCATAGGAATCGTATATGACCCAGTTGTTACTGTATTCGCAACTGAGCTTCCTGAAATTGTTCCATTTAAAGCACTGGAGAAGATAGCTACCTTTGCAGGCCCGCCGACTCTTTTTCCTGCAATAGATATGGCCAAATCATTAAAATAATTTCCAATACCTGTCTGTACTAAGAAAGCTCCAAATAAAAGGAACAAGAATATAATAGTCGAGGATACCTGTAAAGGTGTACCCAGTATTCCTTCTGTTGTAAAGAACATCGATTGAATCAATTGTTCAAGCGACAGTCCTCTGTGCGCAAAAGCCCCCGGCATATAGGGACCAAACAGTGCATAACAGAGGAACAGCAGCGCAATAATGATAATTGGAAGTCCAACTGCCCGTCTGGCTGCTTCGAGTACAAGTAAAATAGCTAAGCCGCCAATAATCATTTGCATAAGTGAAATCCCGCCAAATTGCTGCACAAGTGTATCATAAAATACCGGCCAATAGCCGCAGACAGCAATTGCTAGAACCATTAATACATAGTCATACCATGGAACTGTATCTTTCTTTGCTCCGCGGACAGCCGGAAACAATAAGAAAATAAGTACAAGCGCAAAGCCTAAATGAACAGTCCGCTGGATGTAGGCTGTAAACTGCCCGAAAATACCGGTGTACAACTGAAATATCGAAAATGCAATTAGCAGGAGAAAGACAACACTGGCAATAATTCCTTTTAAATTTCTTGTTTTTGATTCTGTATCATATTTTTCCAATAATTCCTGCTGCTCTTTTTCTGAGAGATTTTCATTATTTTTCTCACTCATGAATCCTCTCTCCTTCCCAATAATCTAATAACGTAATCCAATCTACTTTTACTTTATACCAGTCACCAGGTTCAAAGTAATCGTTAAAAGGAACTTCACAGCATGCCACGTCATTACTGTTCCTCTCCCCCCAGGCTAAGCGGTGATTGGACACAACCTTCCCATTACGGATATTTAACGATTCAAACTGGTGCTTCATATTTCTGATATGATATTTTCCATCCTCATAGATAAATTCTTCATTCTCTCCGGCATTACTGGGCATTCCGATACCAAATTCTTCGTATATAATTTCGTATTGCTCAATTTGTAAATCATCTGTTACTTTATATTTTTCAACCACATCCGTTAAGTGAATCGAATGCGTAAAGGTAATTGAGAAAGAATCATTTTCATGTAAAGGTAAAAAAGCCGTCAATTCTCCGGATTCCCCATCATGAAAAATCAAAGCTGTCTGAATCGGATAATTCACGCCAATACTAATTCCAATAATGATAATGATTACAAGCAAAACAAGTCTTTTTTTCCTTTGCATACCAGCATCACCTAATTAACATCCAAATAAAAAATGCGGCCTTTTCTATAACAAGCCTTCTATGAATTATAATTTTTTTCTAAAAAAACCGGCAGCCTTTCCCTATCCATCAGGGTGGTGCCGGCTTATTCAGGTTAATTATCCAATTCAATTCCCTCTTCATCAAAATATTTCTGTGCACCTGGATGTAAATCAATGCCAATTCCATCTAAAGCGTTATCCAGCGTGATAAAGGAAGATTTTTCATGTGCCATTCCTTCTGCATTTTCATAAAGAGCCTTTGTTATATCATAAACAAGGTCTTCGGACAAGGAATCGCTGACTGCCAGCATCGCCAGGACCGCTACTGTTTCTACATCTTCTTCCAGTCCATAAGTTCCTGCTTCAACAGTGTCTGGAGCGTAATAAGGATACGCATCCACCAGTTCATCAATTTTATCTTGAGTAAATGGTACAATAGCAACATCTACGGTTGCGGATAATCCTTCTACAGCACCTGTCGGCGTCCCAGCTGTAATAAATGCCGCATCAATATTACCATCTTGAATACCGCCTGTAGATTCACCGAAATCCAGATTTTGTGCATCAATATCATCGATTGTTAAACCATGGACTTCTAAAATCTGCTCAGCATTAATATATGTTCCTGAACCTGGTGCGCCTACTGATACTGTTCGTCCTTCGAGATCTTCTACAGACTCGATTCCAGAATCACCAGTCGTTACAATCTGCACTGTTTCAGGGTATAGAGAACCCAGTGCTAATACATGCTCTACAGGCTCATCAAAAGCATTAATTCCTTCCACAGCATGTGCTACAACGTCAGTTTGTACAAAAGCAATATCTACATCACCATTTTCAATCGATATCACGTTTTCTGCGGAAGCATTGGAAGAAATAGCGTTTGCTGATACATCTGTATTTTTAGATATAATGTTCGCCATTTCTCCTCCCAGTGGATAGTAAGTTCCGCTTGTACCACCAGTAGCAAGCTGAAGCATGTCAGGATCAGTGCTGCTGTCTCCGCCATCACCATCTCCCTCGCTGCTATCGTTATTATCCCCGCCACAGGCTGCTAAAAATAAAAATAATGCAAAGATAAGTGCGAGCGGGCTTAACCATTTCTTTTTCATCAAAAGTCCCCCCTTTTTATTAGAAAACTTGGTTGTCACTAAACCTTTAATTGACAACCTTAGTTGCGCTTATGCAGTAAGAAAGTTTAAACTTTCTTACCTGCCAAAAAGGTATAGCTCCTGCAATAAGTTTACAATATTATTAACATAAACGTCAAATTATTCTTAAAATAGAAATCGATTACATTTTAAATATAATTAATTTTCGGCATTTTAAACTCTATTTTTATTTTATGTTACAACCCCTAAGAAAATACTCTATATTCTATTATCATTACAATGCTTATCGCAAGTAATTCTTGACTATTTTTTGAATATTCCATACGATTATGATAGTCCACTTTAAAACGAGGTGATGAAGCTTGTCATTAAAACTGTTAAAACATGCAATCTATTCTATAAAGCCATTACCACCAGTAAAAATTTGTTACCTTATTAAATCTGAAGGAAATCAGATCGCTTTCAATGAAATGAAGCAGCTCCGTGCGGCCAGCATTATTAAATTGTTTATCCTTGCCGCTGCCTATTATGAAGAAGAGAGAGGGAATATTGAACTGTCAAAGCAGGTGAATCTTCCCGATTCAGATATGGCAGGCGGTGCCGGTGTCATTTCTTATTTATCAGATAAACAAACTTATACGTACCAGCAGCTGCTTGAACTGATGATTATTGTTTCTGATAATACAGCAACAAATGCACTCATTGATTTCATCGGTCTGGATTATATCCAAGCCTTTATTAAAAAGATTCATTGTAATAATACGAAATTAGAGAGAAAGCTGATGGATGAAAAGGCCATACAGCTTGGATTAGAAAATGTAACAACCTGCTATGATGTCATGCTTCTTCTCGACTTATTTACAGAACCTAATCACATTATGCCAAAGCACCGCCAGCAGCAGATTTTAACTATCTTAGAAAATCAGCAGTTTAACAGTAAACTAACTGCTTTTTCTTCCTATGATTCAGACATCAAGACTTTTCATAAAACAGGGGAACTTACTGGAGCTGAGCATGATGCCGCTATATTCCAAACAGCAGATAAGCTTCTTAAAGCTGTCGTGCTTACCGAAGGCTGGGCAAATAATGGAGAAGGGCAGCAATTCCATCAAGCTTCAGGAGCACATATATACCATTATTTAAAGGGGTGAACGGAAAAACATATTTCCTTTCCCCATTAAGAATACAGGGGTCTATACAAGGGGGAAATAAATGAATATAAAATTAGGAATTCTGGGAGAAAAAAACATCGTTCAAAGGGTACAGGAAATCACAAAACAGTTCGCGTCCATGGAGGTTCTTCCTTTTATATTCTCTGATCCATGTGATGCTGCGGCCCAGGCAGAGAGAGCTGTTATGTGTGATGCATTGCTCTTTACAGATTATTGTTCTTATCATGAAGCTGTAAAACAAAAGCATAAGCAAATGATGTTTTATATTGATTATGATGAGTATAGTATCCTATCGTCTATCTTATATACAGGAAAACTTTCTCCTAAAAAATGCTTTTCTATTGATTATCCAGATCATATAAAGCTGGTTGATTCCGCTCATGACACCATGCTGACAGAATATGAGCTATTTTCAATCGATTACCATAAGCAGGATGTCGAAAACATACAAAAATTAAGTGATTTTCATAAGGAGTTATTTTCTCAGCAAAAAACAGATTTGATTCTAACCTCCAGAAAAGATGTCTATATCGGACTCTTGCAGGAAGGCTTCCCAGTTCATTTTATTCAAATTGCTGAAAAGTGTATTGTCCAGGCATTAGAAAAAACAGTGCAGATATTGGAAATAGAGAGTTATTCTACAAATCTCGTCATGACAGGTATTTTATCCTTGAAAGAAAGCCTTCCTATTCATCTGCATCATCAAATACATACAGAAATCAGAAAATATTTGAGTGAATTCTGCAAAAAATATGATGCTATGCTTCTGCCAACGAAGGATAGCCACTATTTTATCATTGGTACTAGTAAGCTGATTAAAGTTATTAAGGAAAATTATCGCGCCTTTCCGCTTATGGATGATGTAGAAAAAATTGCCGGAAGCCCGATTGCGCTGGCATTCGGGCTCGGTCTGAACCCTCTTTCTTCTCAAAAACATGCTTATCTGGCCTTAGAAGCTTGTCAAAGAGACAAAGGCAGTATCAGTTATCTGATTAATGAATGCCAGGAAAAGATCGGACCAATCGGCCAACGCAGGAATATTGACACAAATAAATTATTTTATGCACTTGTCCATCAAGCCCGTTTAAACAATGAATTATCTTATCTTTTTATCCAATTTATCGTAGAACGGAATAATGAGCCTTTCTCATCAAATGATATTGCAGATTTTTACCAGGTCACCAAGCGCAGTGCCGAGCGGACTGTCAAAAAACTGCTTTCCGGCGAGATTATTAAGATATCCGGCAAAGAAAGCCCGTATACAAAAGGCAGGCCAAGGAAGCTGTTTATTTTAAAGCAATAAAATGAAAAAGAAAAAAGACGGTTGTAGGCCGTCTTTTTTCTAAACTTAAAGCAAAGCTCCTTCTAAGATCTACAAGCTTAAAAGCTCTTTAATATCTTCCTCGCTTAATGAAGAAAGCATTGTCTCCCCAGGCTGAATAACCTGATCAATTAATTCTCTCTTTTTCTGCTGAAGCTCATATATTTTTTCTTCAATTGTACCTTCTGTTACTAGGCGGATGACCTGCACAACATTTTTTTGACCAAAACGATGTGCTCTCCCTGCCGCCTGATCTTCTACTGCCGGATTCCACCATAAATCATATAAAACGACGGTATCTGCGCCAGTAAGATTTAAGCCGGTGCCTCCAGCTTTCAGAGAAATAAGGAATATACTTTTGTCTCCCTGATTAAACCGTTCACTCATTTCAACACGATTTTTGGAAGGTGTTTCACCATGCAGATAAAAATATTCATAACCAGACGTCTCTAATCGCTCGCGAATAATTTCTAACATGCTGGTGAATTGGGAGAAAATCAGTAATCTCTTCCCGTTATTAATTGCCGTTTCGACAGTTTCCATCAGCTGTTCAAGCTTGCCTGATTTTCCTTCATAATTCTCCACAAATGTAGATGGATGACAGCAGATCTGTCGCAATCTGGTCAAGCCTGCCAAGATTTTCATTCTATTCTGCTGGAATACATGTTCTTTCATAGACGTAGCGGCTTCCTGCTGCAGCTTTCTCAAATAGCCAACATACAGGTCCTTTTGATCACTTGTTAATTCAGAAATATGAACGGATTCAATTTTATCCGGAAGCTCTTTTAACACATCCCGTTTCAAGCGCCTTAAAATAAATGGTTTTGTAATGGCCGATACCTTCCCTGCATCAAGCTGTTTAAATGTTTTCTGATCTGGCATCAGCCCAGGCAGGACTACTTGAAAAATAGACCACAGCTCTTCAATAGAATTTTCAATAGGGGTGCCGCTTAGCGCAAATCTCCGTGTTGCACTCAGCGTACGGATGGCTTTAGATGTTTTCGTCTGATAGTTCTTAATATACTGCGCCTCATCTAATAATAATGTTTGAAATGTGATTTCCTGATAATACGCAATGTCCTGACGCAAAGTCGCATAAGAAGTAATCCAGACATCCTTCCCCATCGAGTCGTTCATACGCTCATGTCTCTCTGCTGGCTGACCCGTCAAAATCACAGAAGTTAAATGCGGTGCAAATTTCTCCAGCTCATTTTTCCAGTTATAAACAACGGAGGATGGAACTACAATCAAATGCGGGCCAACAGGTGTTCCTTCTGATTCAGAGGTAATATACGCTATTGCCTGCAGTGTTTTCCCAAGTCCCATATCATCTGCCAAAATTCCGCCAAGCTGATACTGGCTTAGTGATTTAAACCATTGATAACCGACCTTCTGATACGTACGTAAGGATGCCTGTAATTTTTCAGGAAGTTCATACACTTGTTCTTCCGGTGACTTCAAATGGCTTAATAATTCTCTGAAATTCGAGTCATACTGTTTTTTTGTATTAAGCAGCTCATCCAGCTGGGCACCACGATATACAGGCATCTGTACTTGCCCATCCTGAACAGCATTCTTATCCATTCCCAATCCATCAAAAAACCTTTGAATAGAAGTAAATTCCTCCGTATCCAGATTCATCATCTGACCGGAATCCAACCGGAAATAACGTTTCTTCTCAATCACAGCCTGGAGTACACGATTAATTTCGTTATCATCTACACCTTCAATGGAGAAACCAATTTCCAATAAATTATTTTGCCCTTCCATATGAACACTTGTGCTTGGCTGGGGATCATAATCAAAGAATAGCATCTTAAACTCACTGGATAAAAATAATTCCACATCCTTATCCAAGGACGGTAAAATCTTATATAAGAAATAATATAAATCTTCTTCATCCACAGACATATAAAGCTCTCTGCCATTATATCTGAAGTTTGCTTCTTCAATATGCTGCATAATTTGGCGTTCTTTATCAACATCTCGAATCAGCATCACATCAGAATCTTTTTTCCCCTGAAATGGATCAATCACATAGGCTCCATAATGGTATTCCAGGCGCCCGACGACCATATCTTCTTTTAATTCCAAATAGCATCTTGCTTTTAGCGGCTCTTTAACCACTTCATCAGCAATGCGTTCATCTAATTGAACTTCGCCGACAGTTTCCAGTGCCGGCATAATCTCAGAGAGGAATGTGTCCGTCTGTTCCACTGGGACATCAAAATAGATATTTTCTAAACGAAACATTTCTAATTCCTTCAAAACTGGGACTTGTTCCCTTTCAGGAAAGTAGAAAATACCATCTAAAAACAGCAAATCATAGTTCGGGAAAAACGTCATTGCACTGCCATTCTGCAGATTGAGCGAAATATGCTGATCATTTTTCATGACGTCAAATTGAAAAGGAAGCTCTCCCTCCACAATTTGCAGCTCTTTATATTCTTCTCGTTCTGTTTTAACACTGGTTTCACGTTCCATTAATTGATACAATAATTTTTTTGCAAGTACTGGCGGAATAAGTAGGTATCTTTCACTGCTTCTTCCCGAATAGTTATATGAATCATATAGTTCCGCGCTTTTGCACACTTGATACAACAGCTCAAAAATTTCCTGATCTGCTTCATTTACGACATGCTTATCTGCCTGAAATGTAAATTTCTTGGAGAAATAATTATCTCTTTTTCTAAAATAATTTTCTAAGAACTCTGCTATATTCTTCACAACATAGCGATGCTTCTCACCAATCTTCATTTCAATCTGCAAATGCTTCAGATAAGACCAGCTTAAGATGTACTCTACATTCACAGGCTGTTGGTAAGAAGAGTTTTCAGTTATATTTCTCGTACCCCGGATAGCTTCCATAAAACGATTCAGGCGATAATGATTTACTTTAGGCTGCACATCATTTTTTTCATAGCTTTGAACCGCTAATAATGTTGCCACAATGTGTTTGCAGTACCCATATACCTCAAACGCCGGACAATCGCAATGCATATCAATGGAACCCTGCTGCAAATCATTTGTATTTACTTCTACTAAGTAATCCTCTGTTCCTTGTACCGTTGCTGACCAGGTTAAATTATTATAATCATACATTAGGTCATGTACTTTATTATTTTTAAAATAAACTAGGCCGCGACGATAAAAATTATCAGGAAACGCATTTTTGATATTCATATCCTTTATTTGTTTCAAATCTGTTAACCCACCTTTACGTTGTCAGATGATTTTCCAAGGACAGTAAATACATAAATCAGTATAGAAATAACGATAGAGGCTGCTGCTGTTAAATAGATAGATGTATAGTTAAGTATTGCTGCAATTTGCCCGAATAAGATTGCTCCTATCCCTACTCCCAGATCAAAACAGGAAAAGAAAGTAGCATTTGCCATTCCTTTTCGGTCA
This sequence comes from Oceanobacillus sojae, assembly GCF_007991515.1. Taxonomy (GTDB): domain Bacteria; phylum Bacillota; class Bacilli; order Bacillales; family Amphibacillaceae; genus Oceanobacillus; species Oceanobacillus sojae. Next base: position 20,527 of record NZ_BJYM01000031.1, on the reverse strand, counting down.
GCAGGCGCCCGATTAACTGCCCAGGCTTGCAATGCCGGTTGAACAGCTCCAAATCCGAGACCAAACAAAGCGGCTGCTGTTAACAAAACTGTCGTATTTGGCAACCATGCCAGGAGAAGCATGGATATTAATATAAGCGATACCGCAGGAAGGAAAATCAATTTATGACCTTTTCTATCATATAGTCTGCCCGAAAACAGCCGGGAAATCATGATAAATACAGCGAAAATAAAGAAATAAAGCTGAATGCCCTCCACACCTCTTTGTATCGCATGCAGAGGCAGGAATGTAGCTATTCCTCCAAAAGCAAATGTAATAAAAAATAATAATATCGATGGCTGTAATGCACTTTTTTCCAATACATCAAAACGCGCTACTCTTGTTTGATGTGCCGGATCTACTTTTTTATAACGTATGCGCATCGCAAAAAGAAATGCAAACACACCACATAATGCACATAATAAGAAAAGCTGCTGGTAAGAAATAAGGACAACTAAGGTTAAACCCAGACTTGGGCCAAAAGACAAAGCAATGTTTCCAGATAAACCAAAATAGCCCATCCCTTCTCCTCTTCTTTTGGGCGGAATCAAATCTGTTGCAACCGTTCCTCCGGCTGTAGTCGAGAATCCCCAGCCGACACCTTGAATAATTCGAATAATAATTAAAAATAACATACTCGCCGTAAATGCAAATGCCCCCACAGAGAGGACAAAAATAGCTAACCCGATTAAGTAAACATACCCTCTCCCCTTACTTTCTAAAGCATGACCGGCATAAGGTCGTATCAGCAAAGCGGAAAAAGTAAAAATCCCCACAATCATTCCCACCATTTGATCGCTGCCGCCGAGGTCTTTCACAAATAGTGGTATCGTAGGAATAGTCATTTGAAAACCTAGGAAAATAAAAAAGTTCGCAATCCAGATATATAGAAAATCCCGCGAAAATATCTTATCGTTCTGCGAGACTGTTTGCGCTTGAGCTGACATAATAAACATCCTTCTTTCATTTTGTCATTCCTAAGCTATTATACAGGAGTTTCCTGACAAATAACATGAAAAGAATTCAGAACGAATTTTAAATATAACAAAGAATACTTTTTAAACACATTCTTATTTAGACGATATTCAAAAAATAAAAAGTGAACAGGGCAATATATCTGCTGAATTTTATTTAATCCAGCAGAGACACTTTAAAAGAGAATATTACTGTCAAAAGGCGATGATAATGTCATAGAGCTCATTAAATAGAAATAGTACAGGAGAGTGGAATATCCTGCTCTCCTGTACTATTTCATTTGCATAATATTATCTGCTGTTGCTAGGCAATCATTGATTCTTTTGGTTTTTCTTTTCTTACACGCTGCTTCCAAGTTTCTTTAAGGTAAGGCATTACCCAACGGTCCAGACCATATCTGCCAGCATTTGCACCAGCGATAGCAATGAAGATTCCCAAAATAGCCATTTGCGGATTTGTAGATAATGTTCCGCTTAGCAGGAAAGAGAAGTTCATAACAACACCCATAAGTGCTGCAAGATTTGTGAAAATACCTAAGATTAGTCCAAGTCCGATAAATACTTCTCCCCACATAACAGCGATTGAAAATAGTCCAGAGCCTGGAATTGCTACATTTTCAAGGAACGTGGCCCACCAGCCTGGTACATCCGGATTGCCTAGAGCACCTTGCAAATAACCACCTGCGTCAAATTCTCCACCTGCTATCTTACCCCAGCCAGATGTTAACCATGTATATCCAAGATAAAGTCGAATAACTACCCAAAGCCCCGCAATATATTTGTTTGTTCTCAGAAAATTCATCATGTCAATCTCTCCCTTTATTTAATATATTATTTGTTCAATATTTCACATTTAATTATTTAGGATATCCTTTATTACACTTTTATAATAACATGTGATTTATAATTCGTAAATAGTTTTTGTGAATTTATTCACATAGTTTGAACGAAATGTGAAGGTAATTTATGGATATTTATAGTTGTATCAAATTGTGATATAACTATAGACTTCTATATCACTTTATGATATATTTCCATTGTATCGTTTTATGATATATCTTAAAGTGATACTGGAGGTGATTGGTTGAAAAAGTCGGAGCAATTAACAGATTCCATGTTTTATATTATGGCTGCTTTAACGAAACCGAGGCATGGCTACGCTATTATGAGCCTTATTGAAGAAACAACAGATGGCGTCATTACAATAGGTCCTGCTTCCATGTACACCATTATTAAAAAGCTGTTAACACAGGAATGGATTTATTTGCATGATGGATCAGATTCAAGACGTAAAACATACCTGCTTACCGAAAATGGCAGAAAAGTATTGGCTGAGGATTTAAAACTTAGAAAACAAATGATTCAATTAGCAGAAACAGGACTGAAGGAGGCTGAAGAATGAGACAGACAAAATATATGATGTCAGACGGGCTGGCTTTTTCTGAGGAGAAGGATATGGAAAAATTGCGCCGATTATCTTTGAAGGGCTGGCATGTCTGTGACTTTAAATTTATGGGGTATATTCTGGAAAAAGGAGAAAGCTCGGATTATATCTACTGTATTGATTATCGTTCATTAGAAGATGGAGAGGAAGAAGAATACTTTGACCTTTTTTCATCGTCTGGATGGTCGCATGTTGCTTCGGAAGGAGATATGCACTTATTTCGAGCGAATCCAGGTACAAAACCGATTTACAGTGACCTTGATACAATAGCAGAAAAATATATAAGCTCCAGTAATACCATGATAAAATTTGCGATTCCGTTATTTTTTATAACTGTACTGTTATGGGTAGGAGCATTGATGAGCTCCGGTGTCTTACAATCTATTCTTTTTACAGCAGCTGTTATTTTCAGTGTGATTGTCATTCTTATAGCCTGGACTTCTATTTCAGAGTACTCGAATAAATGGAAGACAGAAGGTAAACATCGATTGGCCTCTCTAGGGAAAATGACACTGCCCCTGCTCTTATTGATCGCTGTTATTATTATGTTCTTTGTTATTGAGACAGATTATGCTATTCAAATCTTAACATCTATGATTATTGGAGGGATTGCACTCCCAACTATTATTCGGGGTATCATATCGCTTCATCATATAATCAGCAGAAAAACAAATGAAAATAAACGTTAAACAATTCTTGCCCTTACCATACTGCCTTTTACAAAAGATAAATTACCAGGACCAATCAAACTTTTTGAAACCATATGAATAGTAGTTTCGTATAATAAAACAAGAAGAAATTTCGTTTTTAACCGGACTTTTACATCTTTAATCATTTTTTATCAGGAAATAAATATTAGTCACTTATTATTCTGTTTTATCCAAATTTTTTGGTTTATTTACGAAAAATATCCGCAGCCTCATTCTAAGAACTAAAGAGCGAACACTTTGAACGAAGTCTTATTTTATCTAGTAATAAGAAAGGAGTTATCGATTATGAATACCTTATTAACAGTTGCAAACCTTAAAAAATCTTTTAAAGATAAAGAAGCTCTAAAAGGAATCTCTTTTGAAGTATACCGCGGAGAAATCATGGCTATACTGGGCCCGAATGGCGCCGGAAAATCCACTACTATCCGCAATATTATGGGAATTATGTACCCTGACAGCGGAGAGATTCATTTCCATCAACAATCAGGGAAAGGGATTCCCAAATCAAAAATTGGTTATCTGCCTGAAGAAAGGGGTCTCTATAAGGATGTAAAGGTCATGGATATCCTCTTATACCTCGCAGATTTAAAAGATTATCCATTAGATAAAGCGAAAGAACGCATCTTCATGTATTTGAAGAAATTCGATTTGGAAGGAAAGGAAAATACTTCTGTAGAAGAGCTTTCCAAAGGGATGAGCCAAAAGGTCCAATTCATCGGTTCTATTCTTCACGAACCGGAGCTGCTTATTCTTGACGAGCCTTTTTCTGGCTTAGACCCTGTCAGTCAAGAGGTTTTTAAAGAAGAAATCGCTTCTCTTGCAGCAAATGGAACGGCAATTTTACTTTCATCCCATCAAATGAACCTGGTAGAGCAGATGTGTGACCGTCTCTTTATGATACAGCACGGAGAAAAAGTAATTTATGGAACATTAGATGATGTGAAAAAGCAATATGCTAATTTCAAGTGCGTCTTACATGGAGAGAACCCGCCCGCTCTGTTAGAAAAAATTCCTGAAGTCGACCGCATTGAATACAGCGGAAACCGCTCGATTCTTCATCTGCCAAAAGGGATAATCCCACATCAATGGTTAAAACAATTACCCAATGAATTAGATGTACAGGAACTACATATTAACCGGATTTCTCTCCATGAAATTTTTATTGATATTGCCACTGATAAGCATCTTGTTTCTCAGGAAGGAGGTTCATAGAATGCAAAATTCCTTAAAAGTAGCAAAATGGGAGCTAAAAAGAAATCTAAAAAATAAAACATTTGTGATTGGATTATTTATTACACCAGCTATATTTATCTTATTTTTCTTTTTAGGTTCTTTATTCTCAGATTCTGATGATACGGACACTGCTGAAAATATGACCGTATATATTAATGAAGATATTGGATTTTTTGATGAAATAGAATCAATAAATAAAGAGCAGGATTTTGGATGGGACTTGCAGACTACAGATACACCCCAATCTGAAATAACAGAGGTTGATGAACCTTATACAGCTTATTTATTTATTAATGAACATTCCTTGGAGGAAAATCGGATTGCTACATACACCAGTGAAGAAGCTGATCCATTATTTCCTGGGCAATTACAGGCATTAACAGTTCCTTTACAGGTAATCAAGGCAGAAGCATCCGGTCTCAGCCAACAGGAGATAAATCAGCTGATGGAGCCTATCTCCTTTGTAGAAGGTACAAACCAAGGAGAGGGAGGATCCCCTTCCAGTATTGAAGAAAATTCCCTGTTTGATTTAGATAATCCCTGGGAAACAATGATACCCGGTGTTTTTGCTGGTATTATTATGCTTTCTATTACATTTACAGGAATGGCTATTTTTCAGAGTGCATCTCAGGAGAAAAAAGATAAGATTGCAGAAATTATTTTATCTTCTTTAACCCCTTCAGAGCTGATGCAAGGGAAAATTATTGGATACTTTATGTTAGGTCTTATTCAGGTGGCAGTCTTTATTGGTATTTTACTTCCGTTTGCTATTTGGCAGACAGATATTCCAATTTTAGAGAATTTGTTTGTACCGAGAACTATTTTCTTTGTGTTGATTGCTCTCTTAAGTTATCTGATGTTTGCATCTATTTTTGTTGGTGTTGGCGCAACCATGTCTGATGTTTCCAGCGCAGGTAACCTGCAGGGCCTTGTCATGATGCTGCCATTCTTACAATTTGTTGTTATCGGGCCAGTTATCAGTAATCCAGATGGGATTGTCGCTACTGTGAGCACCTATATTCCGTTTACTGCACCTTTAACATTACTCATCCGGCTGACCTTGTTAGACAGCTGGCCATGGATAGAGGTTATCATTTCTGTTGCAGTCATTGTTTTAAGCATTTATGTTTTTATGAAACTGGCAGGAAAGATTTTCAAAGTCGGAATTCTTTTATATGGCAAGAACGCAACTCCAAAAGAAATTTGGAAATGGATTCGTATGTAGTAAAAAGTTGAAAGTGCTTATACAGGCTGTTCTTTAGCTGAATGAGCATAATTGAATGGCAATTCTATAAAAACAGAGACTGGAGCAGTGAAAGCTCCAGTCTCTGTTTTTCATGTTCATGCATACACTGACGGAAGCATACATATCCTGTATCATATTGCTTTTTAATTAAGAACAGGGTTTAGACAGACTAATATTGATTAGTGTAAGCTGCTATCTTTATTTCCTCTAAATGCGTTTCTTTCAATATAAAAGGAGGATGTTTATGAGCATTATCGTTTTCCATGGATCTACACGCAAGAACAGCAATACAGAACTTCTTACTTATGAGGCAGTACCTAAGAATCAGGGTACACATGTCTATTTACGCGATTACACAATCCATCCAATTATCGACCAAAGGCATGACATAAGCGGATTCACACCTGTGAACGACCATCATACTAAGCTTATTGATCAGCTGTTAGAGCATGATACGGTCGTTTTTGCGACACCTATTTACTGGTACAGCATGTCAGTGCTTATGAAGCTGTTTATTGATCGCTGGTCACAAATCTTAAGAGATTCTGATTACTCTGATTTCAAAGAGAAGTTATCACAAAAAAATGTATATGTGATTATCGTCGGCGGTGATAATCCATTTATTAAAGGGCTGCCGCTTATCCAGCAATTTCAATATATATGTGACTTCTATAAAATGCATTTTGCCGGCTACATTATTGGAAAAGCCAGTAAACCTGGTGATATATTAAATGATACAAGAGCTTTTAAAGCTGCCTCCACACTAATTCCTTTTGCAGATAATTAATTTACCAACAGGAATTTCTGCTAATAGCTTCAAAATTCAAAGCAATTTCAGAAATCAGGAATGGGGTATGGATACCCTGTTAAGAATTGTATTTATTTTCTAAAAGTAACTATTTAATCCTAAAAGAACATATAAATGCTAGTCTTATTGAATTATTTTTTGCTTTTCATGTTTAAACTCCTCTGTATTTAGGCTATTCTATTAATATCCAACCATGAACTTAATCTTAATCATCCAGAGGAGGATTTAATGGAAAAGAAAACGAAAAAGCTTTATCTATTATTAACAGCAATTTTATTTATTATTAGTTTTTCTTTGCCGGCTTTAAGCTTGGCAGATAGTAATAGTTATGAGGTCAGCTCTCCTGTCTTAAATATTCGGAGTGAGCCTTCTAATAATGCTTCCGTTGTCGGACAGCTTTCCAAAGGAGATCAAATTAACGTTTTTGATGAACAACATGGTTGGGTGCAAACCTATTATGGCGGTGAACCAGTGTGGATTGCCAAACATCATCTTATTCCAACCGGTAATTCCAATCAGGAGGAAGCGTCATCTGAAGAAGCTTCTCCAAGCGCATCCGGGACAGTTACTGTTTCTGCAGAAAGTATCTATGTCCGTTCTGGTCCAAGTACATCAGACGGAATCATCTCCTATGCATATAAGGGAGAATCATATGACGTTATCTCGACTTCAGGGGATTGGATTGAAATTTCTTTATCTCAAGGAGGGACAGGATGGATTGCAGCTTGGCTGACAACTGATGGAAATGGCAGTACGGAAGAAGCAGACACCAGTACCGATTCTGCTCCAACCGTGAAAGCAGCTCAGACACAATCCAGCAGTTCCGGTTCACTATCTGGATATAACATTGTAATAGACCCTGGTCACGGCGGCAAGGATCCGGGAGCTATCGGATTAAATAATGTCTATGAAAAAGATATTGTAAGTTCAACAGCTGATTATGTTATCCAGCAGCTGGAAGAAGCCGGAGCAAATGTCACTGTGACTAGAAGCGGCGATTATTTTGTTTCGTTGGATGAAAGAGTACAAATCAGTAACAGCTCTAATACTGATGCTTTCGTCAGCTTACATTATGATACTTTTTCTGCTGTTCCAGTGAGCGGTGTAACTACTTATTACAACTCAGATTCGGATGCTGCATTGGCAAGATCGCTTGACAGCACATTAGCTTCTACTGTTTCTCTGCCTTCAAGAGGCACACAGCAGGCCGGATATAAAGTGCTTCGGGAAACAAATGCTCCTTCTGTACTGATTGAACTTGGATTTATTACAAATCCAAATGATTTAACTGTTGTACAGACGTCGGACTATCAATCTAGTGTAGCCCGCGCAATTACCAACGGACTGATTAACCACTTAAATAATTAATACTATATTTCTCAGTTGTGATAAAACGGCTTCGATAATGCTTCGAGGCCGTTTTTCGTTACGAAGCTTAAACATATATGATTAAGCTGGTAGATTCCTTTAGAAACGCTATATAGCATGTTATACTTTAATCATTCTATTAGTCAAAAGTGAGGTATAGATATGCATTCTGCTATCGAAGAAATAATTGAAAAAACTCGTGAACAATTTCAAATGAATGATTTTTACTTAGAAAGCTATGATTTACTGAAATATAATGATAACCAAATTGTTTTAAGTATGAGCTGGCTTCCAAATGGACTCAGTAAAGAGGAGGAGGATTCAAATCCTGCAGGAACTGTGGAAATATCTGTGGATATCGATACAAAACAGGTAACAGAAATTGTTTTTGTGGATGAAAAAAATTTATTGCCCGAGGAACTATTTCCACAAGTGGATAACATAGAAGATATTATTGAATGGATTGAAGAACAGACACAATTAGAATATGGCAGACAATTCAAGCTTATGAAAGAAACAAAAGAAAATATTGAATTTCACGCAGCTGTGGATAATATAAAGCTTTTCCCCGGCGGCTCCTTAGATATTCACTTTAATAAAGAAGGAAGGTTATCCAGCTTTTTTGTACGCGGTTTGTTTGCAGATGAATCACAAATTCATTGGGAGCCTTTTAATTTAATTGATGAGACAGTTAAGCCTTTAGTGAAGCAGCACTGCAAAGTTATTGAGGTCCCGGATGAAGCTACTGCTGCCTGGAAGCCTTATTATGTTATATCCAGTTTTCTTATCCCGAATCAAGCTCCCGGCTCTATTATTTATTTTAGTGAAATAGAAAATAACCTTTCTTACAAGCCGCTTGATATTATCTTAACTTGGATAGAGCCTTCCACAGAGAAGTTTGAAAAAAAAGATATAGATTTAAAAAATATATTTACAGAGGACGAAGTTTTTCAAAATCGAGAGAGTCAGGATAACGACAAACCCATTCCCAATGATGCTATCGATCAAATGGTAATAGAGATAACGAATTTGCTCCGGATGGAGTTTCCAGACGACAGCGGTCAATGGCGCTTAACCTCTGTAAAACGTGAGCAGGGCTATCTATTGGCAAGATTAGACCCCGCAGAAGAAACGCCAAGGGTCCTTTATCCATCCTTAATGCTGTGGATTAATCCAGTTACATTAAAGGTTGATAATTATATGGATCCGACACCCTTACTGGATGCTTTTGACTTCTTTGAAAAAGCTGAAGCAGTAAGAGTAAACAAAGAGACTGCCGCCGAACGCTTATACGAGCACATTGATTTAGAACCTGTATATGTTCGCGATCAGCAAACGAATATGTACCATCTATGCGGAAAGGTCACTAGTGATTTTTATGGTCTAGATGCTGTTTCAGGAGAGTTATCCACATTCGATGAATGAACTTGTGTATAAACCATAACTTTACCGGTATATATAAGAATATGACCTGTAAAACGTATACAAGCATATATATTAAGCATTTGTTTTTTACTCCTATAAATTATAAAAGGCAGCGCTTATGTGTGCTGCCTTTTATAATTAAAATATTTATTATCTAAGATTTTCTCCGTTACTCTCTATAACAGCTTTATACCAATAAAAGCTTTTTTTCTTCATTCGCCGGAGATCATATTCCCCTTCTTCATGCTGGTTAACATAAACAAAACCATAACGTTTCTTGTATCCATTCAACCAGCTTAAAAGATCCGTAAATGACCATACACAATAGCCCATTACTTCTACCCCGTCTGTTATAGCCTTCTGTATAGATTTCACATGCGATTCAATGTACTCTATACGAAAATCATCATTTATGGAGCCGTCTTCATCTACTTCATCGTATTCCCCAAGACCATTTTCACTTATTAGCACGGGAAGTTTATAGCGATTTGTAATTCTTCTCAAACCGATACGTAAACCCTCGGGGTCAATATTCCAATCCCAGTTCGTTCTGTTTAGATGCTCATTCATAACCGTTTTGTACAAACCCGGAATACCAGTATCCTCTGACGTCCCTTTTTCTCCGGAAGTATTAAAATGTCCTTCCGATGTAATACCATCTAAAGAATTTTTTTCAAAGGTTGTTGTCTGATAATAATTGACTCCCATAAAATCAGGCTTGCCTTCTTTTAACAGCTCAAAGTCCCTTTCCTCCACTTTTGGAGCTATCCCTTTACGTTCTAAATAATTCCATGCTGCTTGAGGATATGTGCCCCAGGTATATACATCCATCCACCAGTGACTTGTAAGCTCCTCGGCATTTTCAGCAGCAAGAACGTCCTCAGGCTTTGCTGTTGCAGCATACGCTGGTGAATAAGCAAAGCTCGGACCAATTTTCCCCTTTGGTACATAGCTGCGAAATGCTTTAATTGCAGCGGCATTCGCCAGACTGGCATGATGATTCACTTGATAAAATAACTTATCATCTTTGACTCCAGGAGGATGCATGGCAGTCTGATAACCTAATCTTGTAAAAACATTTTGTTCATTTAATGAAACCCAATATCTTACCCGGTCTCCAAATGCCTGATATAATGTAATACAATAGTTTGTAAAATCTTTTATGATTTGTCTTGATTCCCAACCGCCATACTCATCCTGCAATGCCTGCGGTAAATCCCAATGATAAATAGTCAAAATCGGCTCGATGCGATGCTTTATTAACTCATTGATTAAATCATTATAAAAATCAAGTCCTTTTTGATTTATTTCTCCTTTTCCATTTGGAAAAATACGAGCCCAGGATACAGAAAAACGATATGTTTTCATTCCCATTTCAGCCATCAGCTGAACATCCTCTTTATAACGATGGTAATGATCCACAGCTAGATCACCATTTGTTCCTTTATACGTTTTCCCTGGTATACGAACAAATTTATCCCAGTTTGAAATACCCTTTCCATCCTCATCCCATGCACCTTCTACTTGATATGCTGCCGAAGCAGCTCCCCATAGAAAATCCTTGGGGAAGGCCTTTAGATTCTCATATAACATGCCACATATCTCCTTCCACAACAGCTTAATATCAAAAAGTCTCAAACTCTAGTTTCCCGCGTTTATGCTTCTTCAAAATTTTTCACTTCACCATATCTCTCTGAGTGAGGAAATGCTTCAATGCACCTAGCATACCTGCATCGTTTTTATGCTTACATGTCTCAATTGGAACTTTTATAAATTCCCATTCCTTCTGCCGTTCCAAATGATTCTTTATTCTTTGGGCAAATCCTTCACGGGCGCTTACGCCTCCACCAATTAAAATTTTTTCCGGATTCAGTGTCCCTGCAATGTTAAAAATACCGAAGCTGATTCGTTCCATCCATTCTTCAACAAGCTGATTCGTTTCCGTATCACTTTCTGCTTCCTGAAATATGTCTATCCCTTCTATGACTTTATTTTCACCTAATCCTTTTTGCTTTTTATAGCTTTTAATTAAACTGGAAGTAGCCCCATTGTCGCTCCATGTTTCACTTCCAGGCTGACTTCCCGGTGTGAGCATATAGCCGATTTCTCCAGCTTTGAACTGATGACCATGAAATATCCTGTTATTTAAAAATATACCGCCGCCCACTCCTGTTCCAATTGTGATACAAATGAAATCCTGACAGTTTACTGCATTGCCGTTAAATTTTTCAGCCAACGCTACACAATTGCTGTCATTCTCCATCTCTATAATATAGGGAAGTCTCGCTTCTAATAGTGTCTTCAAATTTTTGCCGTTCAAAATAGTGATAGCACCGGCATCTTCTGTATAGCCCGTTTTTATATTTACAAATCCCGGCATACTGATGGCGACCCCTGCTATATCAAAACGATTCTGATAAGCTTGCACAGTCAGCATGATATCCGTTAAAAATTGATCCAGATTGGACTTCCTTGTAGAGTACGCTCCCTTTTCTATAAAAGTCCCATCTTCAAGTAAAACAGCGTGTTTGACTTTTGTGCCCCCTATATCAAAAGCAATATACTTATTCATGAATATCTCTTCCTTCCTAGAAAAGTTAGTATTTACTTTGTCAATTTGACTGAATCCGCTTTAAAAATTTAAAGCATTTATTGATTGCTTAAGAAAGAGGAATGTTAAAATTATGAATGAAATATTATTTATATTTTCGTTTAAGCTCCACCATTATTTTTAAAACGAATTGATTTCGAATATCATGTGCTAACGAACCTGTAATTTCGGATCCGGACACGATATATTCTCTGCCATCCTTATAAACAATGACATAACGAACGGGCACAACACCAGCTTCTCCAAAGCTATCCTGACGAGTTTCATTACGATAGATTACTTCTATACAGCTGAAAAGTGTGAATGAAAGAGTGCCATCCTCTTTAAAGAGCCAGCCTGGCAATACAGGCTGCAAACGAAAATGTAGTAAATCATTTTCCCAGTCATACGTAAAGGGTTGTTTACCTATAAACATTAAAACCCACATATTTAGAAGCTCCACTGTCGAACCGCTTAACCGGGCAGCAAACCCCTTGCCCTGGATAGAGGTATCAGGATTTACGCTGCTCGCTATAAAGGATGAATTCTCTAAAATGCTTCTGCCGTACTTTACAGGGTCCATAAATGGTACCAGAGCAGATCGGATATCATTATAAAATGCCTTAAATAATCCCTTGCTTAACAGTTCTAACAGATATTTATATTCCATATGCATAAATACGGATTCATTTTCTAACCAGCCCGGTGTAAAAAACTTAATTCTTCCAAGTTCAACCGGTTCCTCATTAATAGACATACTCGTTTTATACATTCCGAGCTTCGCATCAAAAATATCAGATTGACGTACAGCGTTGTAAATTCTTTCCGCTTCAGCTATGGAATCACTTAATTTCAGCTTTTTAACGACCCCCTCTAAAAATGGAGTCACTGCATGCGGCTTACATTCACTTATTACCCCTGGATTTTCATCATCTTCTTCCGCTTCAAAATAAAAGTATGTTGGTATAAGATTTTGTTGTTTATACTTTTCCACGCTTTTCAATGCATCTTCTACCCGCTGATAATAGATTTCTAACAGCTTCATCGCAGCTGCCAATGACAATTCCAGATTATCTCCGTGAATACCCTTTTTTATTAAAGATCGGTAGGATTCTCTTAATAGACTTACATCATTCCAATATGACAATTGATCTTCCTTACTTTTTTGATTGGATTGACGAATTTGCGTTGCCAAACCATATATAAATTCCTGTGCCTCTTCCGGAAGAATGATTTTTTCTTCTGATGTAACAGAAATATTCTGTAATTGCTGCAGGAGCCTTTTTAATTCAAACAGCTCCGACGTACTCGCACCAAGCATGCCGGGTAAACCATTTAAGGCATCATTCCATCCTGGCTTTCCGGCTTCCATCTCGATGCCCAACCCAAACGGTGCAATCGTAGAGGTTTTGATGGCGGCAAGTAAAAACAGCTTCGAGAATAAGTTGGTTTCATAAATTTCCCCTTCTCCAAAATTACCTCGAACCCATTGTTCACTATTTTCTTCCTGCTTCCTTTGTTTTCTCTCATCAACTTGAACAGCATCGTATTGACGAAGTCTTCCTTCATTTTGTATATATTTTTTTGTTCTTGGATGTACATATGCCGGACTGTCATAAAAACGATAGGATGTATCAAAAAATACGCTTTGTACTCTATCTGGATACATTGCTAAGTAACTATCTAGAAGATCTAAGTTATATGTCCAATGATCTATCCAAAATCCCTCTCCATGCTCTGCTTCTAATGCTTCTTCACTAATTGCAAGAATTTCCGTTAAAAAATTTTCAAAAGAGATAATTAGGTGAACAGAATTATCTTGTACAAACTTCAAAACATCACCTGGCGCAAATGAATTACTTAACAGCTCGTATATTTTGTTATCCTGCACCTCCGACAGGCCATATTTACAGAAACTTATTTTTCTACTCTTCAGCTTATACCGCACTTCTTTAATAGAAAGTGGATTATACCCGTCAAGCTGAAGCAGGTTAACAAAATGCCTCAGATTATAATCTCTTAATTTCGGATTAAATATCACATCAAGGCGGCGGTTCTGATTAATATCACGATAATTCCCATTACCTTGCGAATAAAAAGTCGGACTGATGGAGAAAAAATTATAATCACGTTCTAAATCTCCGTGCTTCCGGGAATAAAGATAAAATGGATGATCCTTTTTTGCACTCTGAAAAATCATCGGAAAACCGCCGCGCAGGCCATTGTCCAAATGACTTTGCTTTACATAAGCATCAAATAATGGTTCCCCCGTTTTCGTTTCGACGACACTGGTAAGTTCATCGGTTATTGTTTTTGCTGTCTTTTTATATTCCGTTATTTTCTCATATCGAAAATTTTCACGTATAAATTTTTTTATCTTACTGCGATTTTCTCCATATCCAATCAGAGACACAATACGAAGCTTCTCCCCCGGTGCAAGCTTGTCAGCTAAGGCTGTAAATCCTCCCGATACTTTATTTACAGGAATTTGTTCCTTCTCTATAAGTGATGATATAGATTCCGAATGAAATGCATCAGGAGCTTGCAGCGTAAGATTCTTTCCAAAAACCAGCTCACGGTCATAGAGAGGTTTCACTATGTTTTCTTTCCCATTTAAAACAGCTAAACTGCTATAGAAATTCCCATCATATATTTGTGAAACGTTCGCATTATCTGCTATACTCCCACGTAAATGATAAAAATTAAACTGGTTATCGATTGTTTCCACATCAAACCAGCTTTTCAACGTATTACCTATCTCTTTATAGGAAGCATTCGGTAACCCCCCGGGTAAAATCGTTGCCAGACCGTCTATGATTTCAATATCTTTCTCTTCTTCATCATTATTCTCTAAAGACACTTCTCTGACAAGACCCGCTAATGGAGCTTTAGGAAGGGTGAAATATTCAACCGTTAAGATCAATCCGTACTTTTCATTATAATATTTAAGTATTAAATGATTTTCATTTATTTTTAACTGTTCACGCACAGTTTTATTATCACTAGTAAAGGAAAACGGTTCAAAAACAATCTGTTCTTCTTTCTTCCGCAATTTAATGAAGGTTCGGAATCCTTGAAGCGGAACCATTTGATAAGCTTTATCTGCCGGGAAAAATTCTGTCATAGCAGCATCCTTATCCCGTATACCAAATCCAGCCATTGCCTGCCCCCGATTAACATAAAATGCCCAGAGCGGTATTCCGTCTTTCCCCGCAATACCTGGCAAAAAGCTAGAAAAAGGAGATAGGCTTTGAAAATCCTCTATAATAAATTCATTGTTATCTGTTAATTGATACATTAGAACACCGCCTTATTCAAGCAATCATACGTTATATGCGTTTCTGATAGCGTTTAAGATTCCCTTATAATTAACTCAGAATCAATTAAAATAGGCGCTATCTGTTTTTCATTTGATATCAGATCATGTAAAATATTTGCGGCCAGCTTTCCAAGCCTTCCTTTATACTGTTTGACAGTGGATAATTTCGGACTGCTGTAGCGGCAGGCATTTATATCATCACAGCCGATTATTCTAATATCCCGTGGTACCTGCAGACCCTTTTCTTCGATTGCTCTCAAAGCACCAAATGCCATCAAATCAGATATAGCGAAAACAGCTTTAGGGTACGGTTTTTTATCCAAAATCTTTCTCATAGCCAAATAACCGCTTTCCTCATAATAATCTCCATACTGCATCCAATCACGTTTTATTTCCATGCCCAACTGCTCCATTGCATTTTCAAAGCCTATTTTTCTATCTCTGGCTACTGCCGATTCACGTAACCCTCCAATATATCCAACATCCCTTACACCATCCAGATACAATTGATGAACAACATTGGTGGAAAGCTGAATATTATCCGTCATAACATAGCTGACACCAGGTCCGCTTAATTCAATATCAATCCCGACACAGGGTATCCCGCTTTGGACTAATTCCTGCGTACTTTCTTCAATTTCATCCCCGGCAATAATCACGCAGCCCTCAACATGATAATACCTGCACCTGGCCAAATAGCTCCCATTATCATGTCCAAAACTTTCGTCGGAAAACATGATAATATCATAACCCATCATTCCAATAGTCTTCTTAAAAGCACTAACCACTTCACTGAAAAATGGATGGTTAAAATCGACATTAATTTTACCTGCATAGATTAAAGCAATCAGCTTAGACTTTTTCGTTGAAAGTGTTCTTGCCGTATAAGTAGGCTGATATTTATTCTCTTTAATTGCATCCATTACCCTTTTTTTGGTTTCTTCGCTGACGCCGCTATAATTATTCATTACTTTTGAGACTGTTGATGGCGAAACACCAGCTATCTCAGCTATATTTCTGATTGTAAGTTTCATGGAATCTCCTCAATATTCATAAAGTTTATCCCTGGTTATTTTAAGATTTTACAGCTCCCTCTGTGATACTCGCTATAAATAATTTGTTAAATAAGAGGAAGATGATAACCAATGGAATCGTCGCCCAAAATACACCTGACATTAACATACCATAATCGACTTTAAATGTGTTATTGAGTGAGGCTAATGCAACCTGTATCGTGTACATCTCCGGATCACGCAGAACTGTAAACTGCCATAGGAATTCTCCCCATACGGAGGTAAATACAATAATTCCTAATGTTGCAAAAGCCGGAAGAATGATTGGGAGCACTATTTTCCAGTAAATCTTAAAATTAGAGGCGCCATCTAATTTTGCTGCTTCAATCAATTCATCTGAAATCGATCCGCTGATATACTGTCTCATTAAAAATATCCCTAATGGATTAAGAAAGGACAAAATCATAACCCCTTGTAAAGTATCCAGCAACCCTGCTTTTGCGATTAAGAAATACTGAGGAATCAATCCCAGCTGAGGCGGGATAATCATTGTCAACAGAATCGCAATGAAAAGGATATTCTTACCGGGGAATTTAAATTTTGCAAACGCGAAACCGGCTAAAGAGCTAATCAGCAACACCACTATCGTAACAACTACACAAAGTATCAGTGAATTCCACATTGCTCCAAAAAAATCAATTTGCTGTAATACCTTCTGGAAATTCTCAACCAGCATATTTCCAGGCGTAAGCGTAGGAGGGATAGAATTATAAGCTGCACTTGGACGTGTCGCCATTACAAACATCCAGTAGAACGGGAAAAGAGATAAAAGAGATGCCAACGTCAGGAAGCCATACATTAAGATCTTGCTGAATGAGAATTTCTTGGAACCTACTTCTTTCATTTACCGGCACCTCTTTTCTTTTTTCTCCCTATACCTGAAGTCAGATATAAATTAATTGCCGCCAGAACTGCAATAAAGATTACTAAGATAACTGCTGTTGCAGATGCTGTTCCAAATGACTGGAGTCTGAAAGCATCACGATATAAGTACATAACAATGGTCATTGCTTCGCTTCTAGTAAAAGCACTCTGTCCAAGAAATACAGTTGGCTCGGAAAACAGCTGTAAAGCTCCAACAGTAGAGAAAAAAACAGTTAATAGAATAAAAGGTTTTAGAAGCGGCATGGTAATATATCTTAATTGTTGAAATTTACTTGCCCCGTCTATCGTTGCAGCTTCATATAAATCACGGGGAATACTTTGTAATCCTGCCAGATAAATAATCGTATTGTATCCGATCCATCTCCAGAAAACCATTAAAGAAATTGCAATTTTAGTACCCCATTCTGAAGTAGCCCAATTTATAGGATCAAGCCCAAACAACCCTAATATATAATTCGCCATGGATGAATCCTGATTACTGAATAAAACACTAAATACCAGTGCAACTGCCACCATAGATGTAATATAGGGCATGAAAATAGTTACCCTGTAAAATTGTTTAAACCGCAAAAATACCTGATTTAATAAAAATGCTAAAATAATCCCCACAATTAACTGCGGGGCAGTTCCCAATAAGCCCATAATGATTGTATTATAGACAGATTTCCAAAAAAGAGAGTCTGTCAAAACAATTTTAAAGTTATCCAGCCCTACAAATTCCATAGGCGAAAGCCCATTCCATTGCTGAAAGGCTAAATATAGACTAAACAGGATTGGAAACAAACCCACACAAAAGAAAATAATAAAAAACGGTGACACATATAGATACCCCGAAATCATATCTTTTTTCTCTTCCGACAGATACCTTTTCTTCGTTTTTTGTTTCTTTTTTAAGGAGACCATGCGTTCACCCCGTTTCTAGTAAGCACATGGATACGGCGAGATGCCGCCATATCCATGTTAAATGTTCTTTTTGAGCGTCTTTTTTAACGACTGACTAAGTCCTCAGCGCGCTGTACTGCTGCATCCCATTCTTCCTCTGGATCAGCACCTTCCTGTACATTGGTTAAAGCTGTTAAAATTTCATTGTTCACAGAAACATATTTCTCCCCTTTATAAACAGCATCTGTAATATCATTCGCTGCTTCACCAAATACCACTGAGGTTACTTGGCCGCCGAAAAATTCATCTTCATTCGTTTTAAAATCATCCATTTCATATACTGCCGGCGCTGAAGGGAACAGCCCATGGCTCTTGAAGGATTCTAATTGATTTTCAGGAGACGTTAGCCACTCTATAAAATCATAAGCTTCCTCTGCATGTTCTGTTTCTGCCGGAATTGCAAGAAATGATCCGCCCCAGTTTGCAGAAAACTCTGTTGGCAACGTTGCAACCCGGAATAATCCTGAAGCATCAGGCGCATTTCCTTCCATCCAGCCTTTTAACCAGCCTGGTCCTAACTCAGCAGCAAAATCCCCATTATTCACTGCATTTGCCCATTCAGGAGTCCACATTTCAAAATTCCCTACAAGTCCTGCTTCATTTAACTCTACTGCATAATCATATGCCTGTTTAACGGGGCTTCCTTCTTGATTAACAATTAACTCCCCTTCTGGATTCAGATGTGTTTCTGGTGCTGCATCCAGATAAGCCCGATAGGCCATTTCCATACTATCCAGAAACGGCTTATCCGTTTCTTCTTTTACCTGTATAGCTGCTTCCTTCAAAGCTTCTGGAGAATCAATCAAATTTGCCACTTCCTCAGGGTCAGTTGGCAATCCTGCATCTTCAAATACATCTGTACGATAATATAAAGCTTTTGGCCCTATATCAGTTGGCAATCCAAACATAAAATCTCCATCTATATTTTGTCCTGTATTCCAGGACCAATCCTGATACTGATCCTGCACTTCTTCCGCACCCTGATCAAATAAGTTAACAAAGCGATCCTGAGCCTGTTTAAAACGGTCTAACTGATCAACTTCTACCATAGCGATATCTGGAGCCCCAGTTCCAGCTGATATAGCTGTAAATAGAGCATCATGATGATCTGCATTCTCTGAGGTTTTAAACTTAATTTTCACATTGGGATTTTCTTTTTCATATTCTTTTAATAATTCATCATAGCCTGTTGCTCCAAATGTCCAAAAATTTAATGTAACCGTTCCATCCGAGTCCTTGCCATCTGAACCCGATGCATCGTTATTGCTATTACAAGCAGTAAGTATAGATACTAGACCTAAAATGATTAATAAAGAGAGCACTCGTTTCATTTTTCTACCTCCACATTTATTATTTATTATCTTCATGACCAGCCCTTGCATCTGCATAGTAAATATAAAATATAGCCCCCCTTTTGCGTGTTTCATATACTTTGTGAATATAAAATATAAATATTACGGAAACCGGTTTCTAAATTATATATAGAAAGCGGTTTCATATGATGATTATATTCTCTAATCAGTAAAAATACAACTACTTTTTTATACTTGTTTCAAATTATACAGAAACCGGTTTCCAAAACAAACATCGCTTCTTATATATCCGGAGATGAATTATGACAAGTTTTTTCTCCAATTATGTCGTTCTTTACGGATTTATAGGGCATTCTTTATTTAGAACCCAATAAGTCACGAAGGCGTCCAGTTCCACTTCCATTGCCTAATTAAGCTCATGGAATACTTTAATGCTAATTGCTGTCTGCGTAAAAGCAACAGGGATAATCCCGAAAATCAGTACTAAGCCTGGTAATTTGAAAATAATAACAAAGATAATTACAGCAGATACCAGCTGAAAGATGATGCCTTTCAGAGACGAAAAACCGGCTTTTAAAACGACTAAAAATAATTCATAGATTGATAATTTATAGTGAACTATAGCTGGAAATAGATAAGCCCAGACAATCAGCAAAATAATTGCCATGAATATAACAGCAGCATACATTATTATCTGGATTTGTTCCGGATAGTAAGCGGTATAAATAAAATTCATAATGACAATAAATGTAATGCTTGAAAAAAACCAGCCCAATATATTCGCTGTTTTAAAGTTTTCTTTATAATATTGCTTAAAAATATAAGAAAGTGACTCCACTTCTCTTTTCAACAGCCAGTGTCTGACCACTGCAAAAACCGCTGCTATGGAGGGGAAGATTCCCAGAACAATAAAACCTTTGAATATATGGATAATCCATAATATTTGCAGGCTGAATATTTCAAAGATCCAATCTGTAAGCTTAACTGTTTTTGACATAGCATCCTCTCCTCCTTTTTAATTCAACCATATTATTTTATGTAAACGGTTTCCAAAATTGATTATAATTATAAAAATTTATTTCGTCAATATTATTTACTTAACTTTCGCACCTAAGAATAAACATATAAACCTTACTGTTCCAGGATGTACATGGTCTC
>NZ_BJYM01000030.1 GCF_007991515.1 Oceanobacillus sojae | reverse complement strand
TGTTTTTTGTTGGGCCATAGCCAAGCGGTAAGGCATCGGGTTTTGATCCCGTGTACCCTAGGTTCGAATCCTAGTGGCCCAGCCTTTTTTTTATGTCTTTTTTAGGCGGATAGCTTAAATAACAGGAGCCATTAGCTCAGTCGGTAGAGCAACGAGCAAAGCTTCTGCCGAGTAGACTGCGAGTAACCCCGAAGGATTAACTTCGAAGCGTTTGCTGGCAGATGCAGGGGTCTGCTGGATAGAGAAGCACTAAATAAGATATAAAGCTGTTTAAAATGGGAGCCATTAGCTCAGTCGGTAGAGCATCTGACTTTTAATCAGAGGGTCGAAGGTTCGAATCCTTCATGGCTCATTAC
Source organism: Oceanobacillus sojae (assembly GCF_007991515.1). Classification (GTDB taxonomy): domain Bacteria; phylum Bacillota; class Bacilli; order Bacillales; family Amphibacillaceae; genus Oceanobacillus; species Oceanobacillus sojae. The sequence goes on along the minus strand of NZ_BJYM01000030.1, from coordinate 37,512 downwards.
AAGAATGACAAGTATAAAACACTTTAGGAAAACGGGATAATATTATCTCGTTTTTTTTCTTTATAAATAAGTAAACTGTTTTATCCTTATATATATGTATTCAGGTCACTGAGGATTAAAATATATGAAGCGGGAAACAAATCATTAAAGCTCTTGCTTTTTGATATTACGCATAAGAAATAAATCATGAGAAAGTATATATTATAGAAGCATTGTAAGCATATAGACTGGTGTTGTGCATTTTTTTACTTTTAATAAAGTAAAAATTCTTATTTTATTACGATAAAATGATTAACATAATTCCAGTAACGAAATAAGTATCTTCTAAATGAAAAAACGGTAGAATTCGTGTTATAATCAAATATAGTTTAATTTAGTACTTAGTAATAAAAAACATATTTAGATATGATAAATAAAAAGGATGAGCTAGGCATGACCTCTTCAAGAATACCCGGTTTTTATAATATGACGGTAGAAGACAGGCGCGCATTATTACGTGAAGCCTTTTCTTTAACGGATGCAGAAACGCAAAATTTGTCTAACGCAGACGCGCTTACTATTGAAACAGCAGATAATATGATTGAGAATGTCATTGGTACCTATCAATTACCATTTGGATTAGGATTAAATTTTTTGATAAACGGGAAAGGATATGTAGTACCAATGGCTATTGAAGAAGCTTCTGTCGTTGCTTCTGCAAGCCATATTGCAAAAATAGTCAGAGAAGCTGGCGGATTTCAGACAGAGTCAAAGGAAAGACTGATGATTGGACAGATTCAAGTTGTTGGATGTCCTGATTTTCAAGAAGCAAAGCAAAAAATTCTTCAACAAAAAGATATATTAATGCGTGCCGCTGATGATGCTTATCCAAGTATTGTCAATCGCGGCGGCGGTGTGAAGGATTTGGATGTCCGGATTCTGAATGAAGAGGATTCTTCGTCATATAGTAAAATGCTGGTTATGCATATCTACGTAGATACTTGTGACGCAATGGGTGCTAATATGATTAATACCATGGTAGAATCTATTGCTCCAATCGTGGAAGAAATAACCAGGGGAAAGGTTTATTTGCGTATTTTATCAAATTATGCAGACCGCAGCCTTGTAACAGCGAAATGCGTTATACCTCCACATCTGCTGAAAACAGGTTCGTTTTCTGGGGAAGAGGTAAGAGACGGTGTTATTCATGCCTATGAATTTGCTGCTTCTGACCCCTATCGTGCTGTAACGCATAACAAAGGGATTATGAACGGGATTGATCCTGTTGTGATAGCGACAGGAAATGATTGGCGGGCAGTAGAAGCTGGAGCACATGCTTATGCTGCGAGAAATGGTCATTATGGATCTATGACTACATGGTCAAAGGATGAAGAAGGTAATCTTGTTGGTGAAATTGAATTACCAATGTCTATAGGAACAGTCGGAGGAGCAACACGCGTGCATCCGCTCGCTGATTTTTCTTTATCCATTATGCATATTGAATCAGCAGAAGAGCTTGCGCAAGTAATTGTGGCAGTTGGTCTCGCTCAAAATCTTGGAGCGCTCAAAGCGTTGGCAACAGACGGTATTCAGAAAGGTCACATGGCACTTCATTCACGTTCTGTTGCGATTGCCGGAGGAGCAACTGGGGAGATGATTGATGTGATAGCAAAACAATTAGTAGAACAACAAGAAATCCGTGTGGGAAAAGCTAAAGAATTGGTGGAACAGTATAAACAATGAGTGCAGAAAAAGTAACAGCGTCGGAAAAAACAGCTATTGGTATAGCTCATAGTAAGGTCATTTTAATTGGAGAGCATGCGGTTGTACACGGACAGCCGGCAATTGCTATCCCATTTCCTTTAATTGGTGTAGAGACGGTGATTGAGTATGTTCCTGGGGCAGTGAAAATGGACAGTACTTTTTATCACGGTCCTCTGAAGCATGCCCCGAAAGAGCTGGAAGGAATTGTTGAATGTGTATCCAGTTCCTGTGAATACCTTGGGATCCCTTATAAAGACTTATTAATACGAATTAATTCTTCTGTCCCTCCTGGGAAAGGCCTTGGATCCAGTGCATCTGTAGCTATTTCTGTCATTCGCTCTATATTCAACTACTGTGATAAGGAATGCTCAGTAGAGGAATTGCTTCAATTAGCAAATGTTGCAGAAACTTATGCGCATGGAGCTCCCAGCGGGTTAGACACATTGACCATTACCTCAGATAAACCAGTCTGGTATAAAAAGGGAAATCCTGTAGAGCACATCGAATTAGGAGAAGATCTTCATTTTATTGTTGCAGACTCCGGCAGGATTGGTGATACCCGTACATCGGTTGAATCTGTAGCAAATCTGCTAAAAACAGCTCCACAACGTATTCATTCAAAAATAGAACGAATCGGAGAACTGACGCATAATGCGAAAGAAGCCTTAGAAAAGGCGAGTAAACACATTCTTGGGCAGCTGTTAAATGAAGCGCAAAAAGAATTGGAAGTATTAGGTGTAAGTGATGCCGGTTTAAATAAATTAATTCACTTTGCCCGTGAAGAAGGTGCTTTGGGGGCAAAACTGACAGGTGGAGGAAATGGCGGCTGTATTATTGCGCTTGCTCAAAATGAAGTGCATTCGAAACAGTTAGCTGAAAAATTACGCCGATTTGGTGCTGCGGCAGTGTGGCCATTTGTATTAAAGAAATAAAGTGAAACTTTATTCAGTAGAAGGTTCTTTTTCACTGCAGTAAATGAATGTTTTGACAGGTATGTAGAAAAGGGGGTTCAAATATGAAGGCGACAGCAAGGGCGCATACGAATATCGCTTTAATTAAGTACTGGGGAAAGCGGAATGAATCATTAATTCTCCCTACCAACAGTAATCTTTCTGTTACATTAGACGGTTTTTCTACAGAGACAACAGTGCATTTTCAAGAGGACTTAAAGAAAGATATCTTTCTCTTAAATGAACAGAATGTAGAAGGGAATGCTCTTGAAAAGGTAGCAGTATTTTTAGATAAGGTGCGGGCTCTTTCTGGAAAAGAACTATATGCACAGGTTCAATCAGTAAATCATGTGCCTACTGCTGCCGGATTTGCTTCCTCTGCATCCGGTCTTGCAGCATTGGCTGCTGCAAGTGCGAAAGCAATAGGGGTCTCCTTGAATGACACAGAATTATCAAAATTAGCCCGGCAAGGCTCTGGTTCTGCTTGCCGCTCTATTTATGGCGGTTTTGTTGAATGGCAGATGGGGGAGCGTGAAGACGGAGCTGATTCCTTTGCAGTACAAGTTGCAGACAAGTCTCATTGGGATATTCGAATTGCCGCTGTTGTTTTATCAAAAACAACGAAAAAGGTCTCGAGCCGAGAAGGGATGCGCCGTACGGTAGAAACCTCCCCTTTTTATGCAGGCTGGCTGGAGCAGACACCCAAGGATTTACAAGAAATAAAACAAGCAATTGCTGAAAAAGACTTTGAAAAAATGGGAAGCATTGCAGAAGCAAACTGTCTGCGGATGCATGCGACGACATTAGGAGCTAATCCGCCTTTTACATATTGGCAGGACACAACAATGCGAGTGATGCAGACTGTGCAGAATTTAAGAGAAAAAGGGATTCCTGTGTTTTTTACAATTGATGCAGGTCCGAACGTAAAAGTATTATATTTATCAGAAGATGAGGATAAAGTAAAAAAACGTCTGCAATCCATTGAAGGCGTAGAAGATATTATTGTTAGCAAGCCCGGAAGCGGAATCAGCTATCTATAGGAGGAATATACGGTGGCAAAATCAATTACAGTCAAAGTACCAGGAAAATTAATGATTGCAGGAGAGTTTGCCGTATTAGAGCCTTATCAGGATTTGGCGGTGATGGCTGTTAATCGTTTTGTGTATGCTAACGTTTCTGATGCGGACAGTCACCAGCTGACTTTATCCGATTTTTCACTTCATAAAGTCCCGTGGTCATGGCGGGAAACAGATATACATATTGAATCTGGCGACCCCCGGCTGTCTTTTGTGAAGGAAGCACTCCGGGTTACTTATCGTTATTTGGAAGAACAGGGATTACCTATTCGTCCGATGCATGTATTAACACGCAGTGAATTAGATGATACCTCTGGTGTAAAATATGGTTTGGGTTCAAGTGCGGCGATTGTTACTTCAATTGTAGCAGGAGTATTACATTTCCAGGCCCCAAAACTGGCAGAAAAAGATACCATTTTTCGTTTGGCTGCGTTATCTCATGTAATTACGCAGGGGAATGGTTCGGGTGCAGATGTAGCTGCATCCACGTATGGCGGACTGCTGCAATTTTCATCCTTCCAGGCAGATTGGCTTCTTGAGGCATACAAAGAGACAAATTCTATCACTGAGATGCTAAAGAAGGATTGGAAATACTATAAATCCAAGCCGATCGCCTTACCGGATAATGTTTACTTCTGTGTGGGATGGACGGGCAGCGCAGCCTCTACGAAGGATTTAGTGAATCAGGTCCGTTTATTGAAGGTGAATAATGCAGAAGCTTATAATAAATTTTTAGAAGACAGTAAAAATGCAGTCTCCAAATTCTTAACAGGAGCAGAGAATGGCGACCTGCTCCAATTATTTCAGGGGATAAAAGCAAATCGAAAAGCTTTGGATCAAGTAGGAAAAGCAGCTGATACAAGTATTGAAACGCCTGACTTGGCAGTATTGTGTAAGCTTGCAGAGCATCTTGGAGGCGCCGGGAAACCTTCGGGAGCCGGGGGCGGGGATTGTGGAATTGCTTTTATGCCTTCAGAAGAAACAGCAAAAGAATTAGCGCTCGCCTGGGAAAAAGAAGGAATTAAAGTTTTGACGATATCACCTTCTATTGGTGGAGAAATGGTGATTGAAGAGAATGATTCTATATAAAGTGAGAGCCGTTTTGCAATGTATATATTGTAAATCGGTTCTTTTGTTTATGATTTTAAATCACTATTATCTTTAGATTGATTTTGAAGGATTTTATAAAAATAAAAAAAGACTAATGATATGAAGGGAAAAATAGGATATTATTATTCGTAGAGATATACTCGGTTAAAAAAGGATACATTTGGATATATGCAGCTAAAAAGAAGCACAAAAAAAGACATACCTAATACATGTCTTTGAAAAGAAGAGCAGACTCTCAAGAAGATCTTTTTAAATAGGCATAGATTAATGCATCAAGTTTTTCGCTTGTGGCTAAGACGGCTTCGGAGCTTAAGCCTTGCTCTTTAGATAAGGTCATCATTTCTTCTCTGTATTGTTCAATTTTTATGAATAATGTTTTCTTATCCACAAAAGTCACTCCTTTTTTAGTATACTTATCGTTAGGTATACCCTGCCTGAAAAAAAATAAACATTCTTTTGAAAAAGTGAAACCTTACAAGCGGTTGTTTCGTATAGAGAGTACCGCATAATGCGGAGGTAATTAGATGGAACAATTTATAAAGAAAAAAATTATACAAGTAAAAAAAGGAGATCAGTCTGCTTTTTCAGATGTAGTAGCCTTTTATCAGGATAAAATATACCAGCATTGCTACCGCATGCTTGGCAATAAGCATGAAGCGGAGGATATGGCACAGGAAGCATTTATACGTGCTTTTGTGAATATTGATTCATTCGATGAGAATAGAAAGTTTTCTACATGGTTATACCGGATTGCTACAAATTTAACCATTGACCGTATGCGCAAGCGCAAGCCGGATTATCATCTCGATGCGGAAGTAAAAGGAACAGATGGACTTGATATGTATTCCCAGCTTGCCAGCACGGAACGTCTTCCTGGAGAAGAAGTAGAGAGCAGGGAACTGCAGCGGTATATTCATCAAGAGATTTCACAGTTGCCTTCTAAATATCGAAGTATTATCATGCTCAGATATTTAGAAGAATTTTCTCTAAAAGAAATCAGTGAGATTCTTGATGTCCCTCTTGGTACGGTAAAGACGCGGATTCATCGGGGGAGAGAGGCCCTTAGAAAGAGGCTTCGACATGTGTAAAGGAGCGTGCTTGATGTGAGTTGTAATGAAAAATATATAAAAAGAATGCATGACTATTTAGACGGGGATATTTCTGCAGAAGATGAAAGCCTACTAAGAAGGCACCTTGAAGATTGTGAGGATTGTCAGAAGCATTTTCATGAACTTAATCGGACGATTACTTTAATTCGAAGTGCGGAGCGGATGGAAGCGCCGGCAGGGTTCACCGAGAATGTTATGAGTAAACTGCCGACAGAGAAGAAATCCATGAAGTACAAGCGCTGGTTTAAACGTCATCCAATTCTTGTGGCGGCCGCAATCTTTTTTCTGCTGATGATAGGCAGTCTGTCGTCTACTTTTAATCAAGGAACAGATCAGCTTGTGGTTTCAACGCAGGAAGAGCTTGTTATTGACGGAGATACAGTTATTGTACCGGCAGGCGTAACTGTTCCGGGTGATGTCTACGTGAAGAACGGTGATTTGTTAGTGCTTGGAACCGTTGATGGTAATGTCACCTTATTTAACGGAGAGCTCCTGGATAGTGATTCCCAGCTCGATGGAGGCAACCTAATGGCGTCTGCCGGAGGTGTGAATGGGGATCTAGAGACTGTTGATCAAACGTTTGAATGGATTTGGTACCATGTAAAGAATTTTTTTAAAGGATTATTCTCGTTCTAATTAAAAATAGATAAGTATTGAAGAAGAGAGCATTTATATCGCTCTCTTTTTTAAAAGGACACGAACCCTCATGTACTTTGACTGGAAAGAACATCCTTACATTGTTATACAAGTATAAAAAATATGAAGCAGAAAAATGATAATAAACGAAACTACAGACAGGTCTGTTTTTACAAATTTATGATATAATAATTACCGACTGCAATTTCATATAGTCAATGGTAATATAAATAATTTTAAAAAATAAACAGGTAATTCTATTGGGTAAAGGATGTGTGAACATGCTTGATGGGGGATTTGACATTTTAAATCTGCTGCGGATAGGCGTTGATATCGCTCTCGTCTGGTATGTATTATATAAATTAATCATGCTGATCAGAGGAACAAAAGCTATTCAGCTTTTAAAAGGGATAGCGGTTGTATTAGTTGTGTGGGGAATAAGTGTACTGTTAAACTTACAAACCATACAATTTATCACGGGCCAAGTTATTAATTGGGGTGTTGTTGTCATTGTTATTTTATTCCAGCCGGAGCTGCGGAGAGCACTGGAGCAGCTGGGAAGAGGTAATATTTTCGTCAGGTCTGGAAGCACAGCTGAAGAAATTATACAAAATGAAATTGAGGCAATTGTTACATCCTGTAATTACATGGCAAAAAGAAGAATTGGTGCGCTTATTTCCATTGAAAGAGAAACTGGAATTGGAGAATATGCGGAGACAGGAATTCCGATTAACGGAAAGCTTACCCACCAGCTTCTGACAAATATATTTACACCGAATACACCATTGCATGATGGGGCGGTAATCATAAAAAATGAAGAGATTACAGCTGCAGCTTGCTACCTGCCTTTATCCGAGAGTCCATTTATCTCAAAAGAATTAGGCACCAGGCACCGCGCAGCGATGGGGATTAGTGAAGTGACAGATGCCCTGACAATTGTTGTTTCTGAGGAAACTGGGTCCATCTCTTGTACAAAAAATGGTGAATTACATCGTGATATTAATGAAGAAAAATTAAGAGAAATGCTTTTAACACATTTATCAATTGTGCCGAAAACCTCTGACAAAAAATTATGGAAACGGGGGAATGGTAAACGTGGATAATTGGTTTAAGAGTAAATGGTTTGTTCGTGTCCTTTCTTTGGCTTTTGCCGTAACACTTTATGCATTTGTCAATGTATCAGAAAATCCGAATTCAGATGCTACGTTCTCCGGTTCAAGCGATGCTACAGAAACCCTGGATAATGTACCGGTCGATATAAGAATTGATCGCGATAAATATGTTGTCAGCGATGTTCCAGAAGAGGTTCAGGTTACTTTACAAGGGAACCGGGGCAGTTTGACGCCGTATTTACTTCAGCGTAATTTTGATGTATACGTTGACTTAGAAGGTCTGGGAGAAGGACCGCATGATGTAGAGCTGGAGCATAATATACCGGGTGATGTGGAAGTATTTATTGAGCCGAAGACGGTTCAGGTCAACATAGAAGAAAGGGCATCTCAAGAGTTTACTGTAACTGCCGATCTTATTAATCAGGACAAAATGGCAGATGGTTATGAGGTAGTTGACTACAGCATCAATCCGGAGACGATAACAATAACGAGTTCCCGGAATGTCATTAACTCTATTGGTTCCGTAAAGGTTTATGTAAATATGGAAGATGTAGATGAGTCGATTAATAATCGCGAGCTTCCAGTGAATGTATATGATGTCCAGGGTAATGAATTGAATGTCAGAATGGAGCCGGAAAGTATTCAGGTTTCCGTGGAAGTAGATAATCCGAGCAAGTCTGTACCACTCTCTGTAGAGACAACAGGCGAATTAGAAGAGGACCTTGAGCTTGGTTCTATTTCTGCGAACACAGATGAAGTAGAAATTTACTCACAAAGTGATGTTCTTGATGATATTTCTGAAGTTAATACAGAACCGGTAGACCTGTCAGAAGTTGAAGAATCTGGCACAGTAGAAGTTCCACTTGATTTGCCGGAAAACGTACAATCACCTGAAACAAATGAGGTGGAAGTAACGATTGAGGTAGAAGGAACAAAAACGATTGAAGATGTACCTATAGAAGAAGAAGGTTTAGGAAATGGACTGGAAGTCTCGTACCCCGACTCTTCACTTGATGTGGAGCTAAAGGGAGATTCTTCACTGGTGAATGATTTAACCGCAGATGATATTCGAGCAGTGCTGGATTTCTCTGATTTGGAACCGGGGGAGCATGAAGTCCCTGTTACGATTGAGACACCTGATGATGTGACTGCTACAGGAAGTGTAGAAGAAATAACGGTTGAAATAATTGATCCAGCTGAAACGGCAGAAGACTAGTTGTATATTGGATGGTCAAAGGAGAGGTATAATAATGGGTAAATATTTTGGAACAGATGGTGTCAGAGGAGTAGCGAATGAAGGCTTAACTCCTGAACTGGCATTTAAGCTCGGCCGCTTTGGCGGTTACGCGTTAACAAAAGGCAGTGAAAAACCGCGAGTCTTAATTGGCAGAGACACACGTATTTCCGGACATATGCTGGAAGGTGCATTGATTGCCGGTTTATTATCCACAGGCGCTGAAGCTATGAGACTTGGTGTTATCTCAACTCCTGGAGTCGCTTATTTAACAAAAGTGATGAGTGCACAGGCCGGGGTTATGATTTCTGCATCCCATAATCCAGTGGAAGATAACGGGATTAAGTTCTTTGGACCGGACGGATTTAAGCTGACAGATGAACAAGAAGCAGAAATTGAAGCTTTATTAGAAAAAGAAGAGGATGATTTACCTCGTCCGACAGGCCCTGCTATTGGGTCCGTAAGTGATTATTTTGAAGGTGGACAAAAATATCTATCCTTCTTAAAAGACACGATTGATAATGATTTTGATGGAATACGCATTGCAGTCGATTGTGCGCATGGAGCAACTTCCAGTCTGGCTACTCACCTGTTTGCAGATTTAGAAGCAGATATTCATTCTATGGGCTCCACTCCAAATGGTCTGAATATCAATGACGGTGTTGGATCGACACATCCTGAAGGCTTGCAGCAATTTGTGCTGGATAAAGAGGCTGATATTGGACTGGCTTTTGATGGAGACGGAGATCGTCTTATTGCTGTTGATGAAAAAGGAAGAATCGTGGACGGCGATAAAATCATGTTTATCTGCGCGAAATATATGAAAGAAATTGGAATGCTTCGCAAGGATACAGTAGTATCCACTGTTATGAGTAATTTAGGCTTTTATAAAGCATTGGAAGAAGCGGGTCTGAAAAGTGATAAGACTGCAGTAGGTGACCGCTACGTTATGGAAGAAATGCGTAACAATGGTTATAACTTAGGCGGAGAACAATCTGGCCATATTATCTTCCTGGATTATATTACAACAGGAGACGGGCTGTTATCCGCATTGCAGCTTGTAAATGTTATGCGCGAATCAGGCAAGCTTTTGTCAGAGCTGGCAGATGAGATGACTATTTTTCCTCAGACATTAATTAATGTTCGGGTAACAGACAAAAATGAAGCTTTGACAAGCCCGATCATCTTAGATGAGGTACAGGCTGTGGAGGAAGAACTGGGAGAGAACGGACGTGTTTTAGTTCGACCATCAGGAACAGAACCGCTTGTTCGTGTCATGGTAGAAGCGAAGACAGAAGAGGACTGCAAAACATATGCAGAGCGAATTGTAAAAGTGATTGAAAATCATTTAGGTGCTTAAGATAGTAAAAAAATCGTATGAATGCTGCTCATTCATACGATTTTTTTATTGTTTTCGATTAGAAGCCGTAAGAATCCTCTTTCCTTTTTCTAACACATTCGGCTGCCTCAAAAGTATCTAAGGTATCCTCCACTAAACGCTCTAAACGAAAAGATACATCATCATCGATTAATTCCTTTTGCTGAAAACTTTTTTCCTCTATATAGACATAAGTTTGGACGATCTGCGCTTTCATATAGGCCAATGTAGGCTTTAATTGATAGTCAGCTACTAAGTAATGCTTGGAAGAACCAGCTGTGATAAAGAAGCTAACCACCTTATCACGAAATGCACCTGCAGGAAGCAAATCAAAAATATTCTTTAAGCTTGCCGGAATAGATGCCTGGAATACAGGTGTGCCGATAATAATTACGTCTGCCTCCATAATCTTCCTGGTTACCGAGGCTGTATCTCCTGAATAGTCCAGATAGTTACGGCCGTCACTGAATTGCAAATCATAATCTTTTAAATCAATCAGTTGAAATTCTGCTTCTGGATACTTTTCATTGATTTCTTTTGCAACTACATCCATTGCTGTCCGTGTTTTGGATCCGACAATGGATCCAGATAAACCAATAACATTCATTTGTTATTCCCCCTGATTCTTTCCTGTGTACTTGCGAATAGCTGGAAGGATTTCTTCGGCAATGACTTCGATATTTTTTGCCAATTGTTCGAAGGGGACACCGCCAAAGTCCATTTGGGCAAGGTAACGCTGATGTCCAAAAAGCTCATACTGATAAAGGATTTTTTCAATAACCTCCTGTGGACTGCCGACATTGATAACACTCCGTTTATCCTTGGCCTGTGCAAATGCCTGCTTTGGAAAACCTTGACCATTGGTCAGCTTCATTCCTTCATTAATATAAGGGTATATCTGCTTCAGGGCATCCTGGCTTGTTTCTGCCACATGGAAAAAACCAGTAACACCAACCGGAAGCTCTGCTGTATCATGACCGCTCCTTTTTGCTGTTTCCCGATATGCATCAATAACATTTTTAAAAGCACTTGCAGGACCGCCGAGTGTTGCCAGCATCATGGGAACACCGGTATAGCCTGCCTTCATCGCGCTGGCAGGAGTTCCCCCGACTGCACGCCAGATTGGCAGTGTGTTATCTTTCGGACGGGGCAGCACTTTCGCATCTTTTAACGGTGCCCGATATTGACCTTCCCAGCTGAGCTTTTCATTTTCATTGATTTGCAGCAGCAGATTAAATTTTTCTTCAAATAATGCTTCATAATCTTGCACGTCATAGCCTAATAAATCAAAAAGTCCAATCCGGGAAGCTCTTCCCGCGATAATCTCAGCACGTCCATCAGAAATTAAATCAATCGCGGCAAAATCTTCATAAACCCGAACAGGGTCAGAGGTGCTGATAATGGTAGACGAGCTGCCAATCTTAATATTATTTGTTGCCTGCGCGATAGCAGCTAACACAACACTGTGCGCCTGTGTGGTGAAATAATCCTGATGACTTTCCCCGACACTGAAAAAATCCAGCCCGGCTTGCTCGGCTAATTTTGCTAATTCAATAATTTCCTGAATACGCTGCTGTGCAGAAATTCGTTTTCCAGTGAAAGGATTGGCTATATGATCTCCCAGGGTGTAAAGTCCGAACTCCATTCCTTTCTTTTGATCAATACGGTATTTTTCCATCATATTTGCTCCTCTAGTGTTTTTAGGTTTTATTTTCTATGCGTTGTTCTGTCCAGCTTAAGTGACAGTGGACTATTTATTATGAAAATACAATTGAAAGTAAGCGGATTGCTGAGTGAAGTATATGGATTGAAAGCAGATGAATAACCAAATCTCCTTCCACAGCTTCTCTTGTTCCGCAATCTGTTATACCTATCACTTTACTATTCAATTGATGAAAATGCAATTAAAGTAGCTTGAATTAAAGATAGTTTATTTTCCACATATCCGCCTTAAGATGGAGAGGAGAAAAGACCGGAGTCGCTGGTTCATTTCACAAATGATGGTATAATATAGAAAATACAGAAAAAAGGAGTGTAAATAGAATGATCAAATTTCCTAAACCGAAAGTAGAACAGTTCTTTTATACGTATAGTATTTATCACTTTCAATTAAGCAAAGATGAAAAAAAGCTGGTATTCTCAACTAACTTAAGTGGAAAACGTAATCTATGGGCATTAGACTTAAGTAAAGAGCATACATATCCGTTTCAATTTGCCCAAAAGGATGAAGCCTCCTTATTTGTTCAATTTGATCCGAATGGGCAGTACGTGTTAACAAGCTTTGATTCGGATGGAGACGAAAATTATCAAATTTATGCATTGCCTCCAGAGGGAGGCTTGCCGCAGCCGCTGATTACCGGAGCAGAGAATGAAAAGTATTTATTTGCGCATTTGAGTAGAGACGGAAAACGTATTTATTATAATACATCCGAGAACAATCCGAGCTTCTTAAACACACGTGTACGTCATCTGGATACAGATAAAGATGAACTCCTGATAGAAGGAGAAGCAGCGCCGACCACGCTTGCGGCTGTATCTGAAGATGAGAAGACCTTGGTATATGAAAACATGTTTGCGAATACCTATAATAATATTTTCATTCAAAAGGAAGACGAAAAAATTTATCTTACTCCTGATCCAAAAAAAGTGCATGTATCCTATGAACCGGTTTTCACGGATAATAACACCATTTATTTCCCGACGGATTATGAAAGTGAATATACGTATTTAGCAAAGTATGATATCAAGCAAGGGGAATTTTCCAAGGTTCTTGAAATCGAAGAAGAGTCGATAGAGACAGTAAAATACGATAAAGCATCAAATTCACTATATTTGGTAACGGAAAAAGGTGTTGTAGATAAGCTTTATCAGTATAAAGTGAAGTCCGGAGAGCTGAAAGAAATCAGAAAGCCATTTGATATGATTGATCAAGTGACAGTAACAGAATCAGGGGCAGTTTATCTTCTTGGACGTTCAGCGGTAAAACCGGATAATATCTACCGCCTGACGAACAGTGAAAAATGGGAACAGCTCACAGATAATCGTGTTTTAGGAGTTTCCGAAGAGGAGCTTGTTGACCCTGAAATTGTAACCTATAGTTCTTTTGATGGGATGGAAATGGAATCATTGCTATTCAGAGCGAAGCCAGAAAATGCCAATGGCTATACAGTATTTTGGCCACACGGCGGACCGCAGGCAGCTGAGCGGAAATTTTTCCGTGCCATGTTCCAAAGTATTCTAAATCGCGGTTATCATATTTTTGCGCCGAACTTCCGGGGAAGTACAGGTTATGGCTCTTCCTTTGTTAAACTCGTTGAGCAGGATTGGGGACATGGACCACGGCTTGACAATGTAGAAGGTATCAAATGGCTGTTCGACCAGAAAATTACGGATCCAGACCATCTATTCCTGGTAGGGGGAAGCTATGGCGGTTACATGGCACTGCTCTTACATGGACGTCATCCGGAATATTTTAAAGCAGTAATTGATATCTTTGGACCATCTGATTTATTTACTTTTGTCAATTCTGTACCGCCGCATTGGAAGCCAATTATGGAAAGATGGCTCGGCGATCCGGAGCGGGATAAGGAACGATTTGTGAAGGATTCGCCAGTTACTTATTTAGAAACAATGACAAAACCAATGCTAGTTATCCAAGGCGCAAAAGACCCTCGTGTCGTGAAGGAGGAGTCGGATCAAATTGTTCAGAAGCTGCAGGATAAAGGCCGGGATGTCGAGTATCTGGTGCTGGAGGATGAAGGACATGGATTCTCGAAAAAAGAGAATGAAATAAAAGTTTATAAGCGGATGTTAGATTTTATGGAGAAGCATAAGTAAGTAGAAAACATCAGCAGAGCTTCGGGCAAGGCGAGGAAGGATAGCCTGGAGAGCTGCTGATGATTTTTTGAATCAATAAATTTTTTCAAGTTATCTAATGTGTTTTATCTGTGTTTTTATGCGGTCTATTCTTCTTTTTAGATGGGAGCGATTGTCTTCTTTTAATACTAAATTTGCTTTTGCTGCAATGATTTCTACAACGCCATCGATGGATAAATAATCTGTCTCTATTTTTTCTCCAAAGGCTTCATCAGCCAGGCTTGTGATACATCTGTCGATTTGCTTAAAGCCCCATGAATTTTTTCTCTCAAGACGTTTCTTTAGCCTGCTTTCAATGACTTCTTTGGAAGCAGATAAAACAAATTTATGCAGCTCGATTTTTTCAGATTCGAGATTTCCAGTGATTTCTTCAAAGTAAGATATATCTGTGATTGTCATAGGAACAATAATTGTTCCATCATGGTTTTCAACGATATATTTTATAGTTTTGCGGTTAAATTCTCTCCACATTTCGTAATCTTGAAAGTCTTTCTTTTTTAACTCGCTAGGCAAATTTTGATTGAAGAAGAAGCCGATATTTTCCGGATCATAAACGAAGGAATTTTCTAATCTTCTATGTAATTCATAGGCTGTCTGTGTTTTACCTGCTCCAAAAGCTCCGTTAAGCCAGATTATTTTTGTCATGGGGAGGCTCCTTTTTGGTGTGGTTTATGTAGAGGTAGATGGAAAGAGATGAGCTTGGTTCTTCTTATCTACCTCATATTTATATTCTGTTTTTTTGAGCATTTCTTTGTTGTAGCACCATTTCAATTCGCATAATCGTATAGGATGCGAAACTTTACAGAAGTACCGTCACTAGCTGGCACGATTATTTCAATCCACTCACCCATATAAGGTGAGAATGGGTTATCTGGCAATCAGATAGCAAATCCAAAATTTCAATCCACTCACCCATATAAGGTGAGAAGTTGAGGGACTCTTTCGCTATCCTTTCTCTATCTTATTTCAATCCACTCACCCATATAAGGTGAGAATTTTATCTTGTGGCCAGCTGAAAAGGGGAGCGTATTTCAATCCACTCACCCATATAAGGTGAGAAAAAAATTCATCATAAATAATGATTGGGAAATCTTATTTCAATCCACTCACCCATATAAGGTGAGAAACTAACGTATATTTAGGTAGTTATACCGAAACAAATTTCAATCCACTCACCCATATAAGGTGAGAAAGCGGACAACATAACCCCTTGTCCAGCAAGCTTTCAAATAATAAAAAGTGCTAACCTTTTATAAAAAGGAACATAAAGAAGCATTATCCTTAACAAATCCCGTTAGAACCTTATACACATTGAGGTGCTAACCTCCTTAGTAATTCATGTTTGCTTAAGGTTAGCACTAATTTATCCATCCAACTAAAAATTTTCCTGAATCCTTCTTAATATTTTTAATTATACCATTCTGCTCCAATCCTCTTCAAACATTCTTCTAGTCATATACTAGCCTGCATTCACTCAGTCATTTGTGTATATTCTGCAACATTTCTCAAAGGATTTCATAAACTATTTTAATCGGAAAGGAAGAAAAAGGTTGACCTATAATATGACTTTCCGATAAAATATAGAAAGTTCTTGTTTTCCAAATGTAAAAGTCCGTTTGACAAGAGCAAATAAAAATGGAGAGGAGCAGAAAGAATACAAAACGGAATCTATAATAACAAGCGCCAGGACTATTCTACGGACGGTAAGGAAGAATAGTTGACGAGGTCGGGGGTTATCGAATTATTCGGCGGGTGCCTCCCAGCTGTACATCGCAGCTGCTGCTTTATCTTTAAACCATCAGGGTGACTTGGTGAACAAAGAGATAAAGAATGATGTCTTATAAAAAAACAAACACGAGAAAGGGGCAGAACAAGGCCCCTTCGCTTCGAATCGGTCTTTTGTTCCTGCCCCTTCAAACAAGGAGGACATCGACATGTGCGGAATCGTCGGTTATATTGGACAAAATGATACGAAAGAAATTTTATTAACAGGCTTGGAAAAATTAGAATATCGCGGTTATGACTCTGCAGGTATTGCAACTTTAGGTGAAGAAGGTGTACACGTAACAAAGGTAAAAGGACGTATTGCAGTGTTACGTGAAGAAGTAGATAGCAGTGTGGAAGCTACAATTGGTATTGGTCATACTCGCTGGGCTACGCATGGTGTGCCAAGTGTGCAAAATGCACATCCACATCAAAGCTCATCAGAACGATTTACTATTGTGCATAATGGTGTTATTGAAAACTATATCGATCTAAAGAAAGAATTCCTGGCAGATGTTGACTTTGTGAGTGAAACAGACACAGAGGTTATCGTACAGCTTATTGAAAAACTTTATGAAAAGCATAAAAATACCAAAAAAGCATTTGGTGAAGCAATGAGCCTGCTAAAGGGTTCTTATGCTATTGGTCTGATTGATGCAGAAGATCATGATACTTTATATGTATCCAAAAATAAAAGTCCGTTATTGGTTGGGTTAGGAGAAGGATTTAACCTGATTGCCAGTGACGCAATGGCAACGTTGAAGGAAACTAACGAGTACTTGGAAATCTATGACAAAGAAATTGTTCTTGTCAATCGCAGCTTTGTAGAAGTGCAGACATTAGATGGAGAAGTCATCCAACGTGAACCATTTATCGCAGAAATTGATGCAAGTGATACAGAAAAAGGAACATATCCTCATTTCATGCTGAAAGAAATTGATGAGCAGCCAATTGTTATGCGTAATATTATTCGTGAATATCAGAATGAAAAAGGCGAATTAAAGTTAGACAAAGATATTCGTAAAGCCATGGAAAAAGCAGATCGCATTTATATCATTGCAGCAGGAACAAGCTATCATGCCGGATTAGTTGGAAAAGAATTTCTTGAAAAGCTTTCTAACATCCCCGTAGAAGTACACGTTGCAAGTGAATTTTCATATAACATGCCGCTGTTGTCTGAGAAACCATTGTTTATCTTTATTTCTCAAAGTGGTGAAACAGCAGACAGCCGTGCTGTATTAGTTAAGATAAAAGAATTAGGACATCCAGCACTTACATTAACAAACGTGCCCGGATCAACCCTTTCTCGTGAAGCAAATTATACTTTACCTTTACATGCTGGACCAGAAATTGCTGTGGCTTCCACAAAAGCATACACAGCACAAATTGCTGTTTTAGCAGTTCTTGCAGTAGATACAGCGAGAGTAAAAGGTATTAAATTAGATTTTGATCCATTACAAGAGCTTGCCATTGTAGCGAATGCAATGGAAGTTATTACAAACCAAAAAGAAGAGCTTGAACAGTTAGCAAGAGATTATTTTGCTACAACACGCAATGCTTTCTATATTGGCCGCAGTACAGACTATCATGTTGCTCAAGAAGCAGCATTGAAGCTGAAAGAAATCTCTTATATCCAGGCAGAAGGTTTTGCTGGAGGAGAATTGAAGCATGGAACTATTGCTTTAATTGAAGATGGTACACCGGTAATTGCTTTAACAACACAGGAAAATGTAAACTACTCTATTCGTGGAAACGTGCAGGAAGTAGTTGCCCGTGGAGCACATGCACTTATTATCAGCTCAAAAGGCTTAGAACAGGATGAGGATGCTTTTGTATTGCCTCCGGTTCATGAGCTGTTAACTCCATTAGTAAGTGTTATTCCAATGCAGCTTCTGGCTTATTATGCAGCACTTCATCGTGATTGTGACGTGGATAAACCACGTAACCTGGCGAAGAGTGTTACAGTGGAATAGGTATAGAAAAAAATATTAATGTATATCTTTGAAATAAAGTTATGGTGCTTATAGAATTTGCGAAGCTTCACCCCTTTGGATATGATTATCTAAAGGGGTGTTTTTGTGGCGATGTAAAGGCAGCTTAGCATAGGGAGATGCACAAAATGAAAAATATTTTTAATCCATTGCATATGGAGGAGATTTTAGAACGTATTGATGAATTAAGCCCAGAGTCAAGAGGCCAATGGGGAAAGATGGATGTTGCTCAAATGTTAGCTCATTGCTCAGCGTTCCAAGACATTGCAATGGGGGATTCTTTCCCAAAGAGAGGATGGTTAGGAATAGTGATAGGACGGTTTGCAAAGCCAATTTTTTATAATGATAAGCCGGTAGCCCAGAATATGTCCACTATACCGACCATTTTGATTACAGAGGAAAAAGAATTTGAAACAGAAAGAGAAAAGCTGAAACAAAAAATTATAGCGTTCCAAAAGAATGGACCTGAAAAGTGTACCACGCACCCTCATGCTTTTTTCGGTAAATTCACTCCTGAGCAATGGGGAAAAGGAATTTACAAGCATCTTGATCATCATTTAAAGCAGTTTGGAGTTTAGTTAGCATTTATATATAATTAAAAAAGTTGGCCAAAGAGAAAAGTAATAAAGTGCATTATCGACTTAAAAATAAATAAATAACATAGTCAAACCCGAAGGTCTTCCCAGTATATTTCCGCCGGACCTTCGGGTTTTCTATTGAGGCTCCATTTGTTTAAATTTTCAAACTAAACAACATTCAAGATAAGATATAGCCGGCACTATACTGATCAGCGTAATCAAGAAGTCGCAGGTTTAGCCGACAGTCTCGGTTAGTGTAGGATTTTTAAAACTTGGGTATAGTAATTATGGACATCTTAGTAAAAGATGAAAACATGAAATACTGGTAATGTGACCTGAGTTTGATGGTTGGCCGGCAGCTATTTTTGCCGGAACCACTGTTAGACGAAGACGGCCTGTTGATTTCATATTGGAAGACAGGAAGAAAGTAACTTTTCTATCAAACTCAACTTACCTTATAAAAGTTTTAAAGGAGATGAGATTGTGACTGTTGATAATAACGGCTTTATTCTAAATGATGGTTCAGTGCTTCCCTTTTTGGGACTGGGCACGATTGGTATTGATGGTGATCAGGGAACATTTGAAATTTTAAATGCCTTAAACCTGGGCTACCGTTTAATCGATACGTCAACAAACTATAACAATGAAGGTATTGTCGGTGAGGCTGTGCGCCGATCCGCGCTTCCTAGAGAAGAAATTTTAATCAGTGCGAAATTGCCCGGCTCTCACCATGAATATGACAAGGCGTTTATCTTTATTCAAGAATCTTTACGCCGCACCGGACTAAAATATTTTGACAAGTATTTAATTCATTGGCCGAATCCCAAAGACGGCAAATATGTAGAAGCTTGGCAGGCTTTAGTGGATGCTCAAAAACAAGGGTTACTCAGAACCATTGGTGTTTCGAATTTTGAACCAGAACACTTGGACAACATCATCGAAGAAACAGGTGTGACTCCTGCTACAAACCAGGTGGAGCGTCAGCCGTATTTTAATAATAACCGTATGGTTGAAGAAAATAAAAAACGGGGGATCCTTACGGAAGCCTGGAGTCCTTTTGGCCGGGGTTATCTGAATGATGTGCTGGAAAATGCCACAATTAAAGAAATTGCGGATAAATACGATAAAACTCCGGCACAGATTATTTTAAACTGGAATTATCAGGCCGGCGTATTTGCCATTCCGAAATCAAGTAATCCAACGCATCAAAGAGAAAATATCAATAGTACCAGCTTTGAATTAACCCCTGAGGATATGGAAAAAATGGATTCATTGGATAAAGGGGAATCCGGCCGTGTAGAAGGGCAGGACCCTTATGAATATCACGAATATGTATAGTCAGGAGATTCTATGAACATTGTATTGTTTCGGTTTGAAGCTGAAAAATACACTACCTGATTTAAATATTCTTGGGCAATAGGTAAAAGGCAGGTCTGTTTTAGGCAGACCTGCCTTTTATTTTTAAAATTTTTCCGTTCTTTTTTGACCGTTCATACGTAATAAAAATTTCAAAGATTAGTTCTTTAACAAATCCAATACTTCTTTAATAGTGGATTCTTTTTTTAGATTTTTTTGAGTGAATATATAAATATGATGAGCAGGCATTTCAAATTCACTTTCTAGGTAATACAGCTTTTTATCATTAATAAATGGCTGAACTATCTTGGAAGGCAGCATAGTGAAATAATCTTGTTCTTCTATCATTTTTAGCAAGATTGCAGTTTGATTCATTGATAAGGCCGGTAAGTGATTAATGCCCATAAGCTCCATGAACCATTCAAAGAAAGCATCTCCCCAATTATTTAATATAAACTTTTTACTGTTTAAATCACCAACTGTAATCGGTCTATGCAGCTGGAATCTGGAAACAAATATAAAATGATCCTCAATGTGTTCATGTATCAGTAAATTTGGATGTGTTGGTTTTGTATAAGATATTCCAAGGTCTATAATGCCATCTAACACTTTGCTAATGGTATTCTCTGATGAATGTGTTTTAAGTTCTAAGGATACATTTCTATTTCCCATGGCAAAAGTGGATAAGGCGTTTCTATAGATGTAGTTCCATGCTGACGAAGGCCCTCCCAATACTAATCGATCGATATACTGTCCATCTAAAGCAAGCTCTTTTTTACTTTCCGCAAATAATTCAATGACTCTTTTAGCGTAAGGTAAAAATATTAATCCTGAGGGAGTAAGCTCTACGCCTTTATTTGTTCTTCTTAGCAGTGTTTTTCCCAATTCAAGCTCAAGACTTTTTAGCCTGGCTGAAACAGTTGATTGGGCTACATGTAACATTTCAGCACTTTTTGTAAAGTTCTTATAGTTTACTAATGATAAGAATGTGTCTAATTGTTCTTTATCCATGGCTCTCATTCTCCCGTCTACAATCGAAAAATACGATTATAGCAATCTAATATATTCGTTAAACAAATAATACTATATAGGATACAATTTAAACAAAGATATTATTTTACAGGAGTGATATAGTATGTTCCATTATTTGATTTTTGATGTGGACGGAACGATTTTAGATACCGAAGCAGCAATATTAAAATCTCTGCAAAAAGTGCTGGTGCGTGAAGGTGAGGAATACCAAATGGAGGAATTGAGATTCGCTTTAGGGATACCAGGAAAAGAAACACTCCGAAGACTAAAATTGACTGATGTAGAACGCATTCACTTAGGTTGGGCGAAGGAAGTATTAGAATTTTCCGAAGAAGTAAATGTGTTTAAAGGGCTAAGAGAGATACTAAAAGTTCTAGCTGATAAGCCCGTTAAAATGGGTATCGTTACTTCCAAAACACACCAAGAATTAAAGGATGAATTTGATCCATTCGGATTAAGCTCTTATTTTCAATACACAATTAATGCGAATGACACCGAGAAGCACAAACCGCATCCCGATCCCTTGTTAGCTTGTTTAGAAGGTTTAGGTGCTACTCAACAAGATGTCATTTACATTGGGGACTCCATCTATGATATGCAATGTGCAAAGAGCGCCGGGGTGAAATTTGCTCTTGCCTTATGGGGAGCTAAGACGGTAGGCCAGTTCGAATCAGCAGACTATATATTAAAAGAACCGAAAGATATTTTAACTTTAATAAATCATTAAAATTATAAAATATCAAAATTAATTAGAAGGGGAGAAAACTTTCCATGAAATATATATTGGATAGAGAGTATGCAAAAGAGCTAATGGAATGGGCATATGCACAGAATCCAGGGCCCTGGTATAAGCATTCGGTCAATGTTGCAAAAGCAACGGAAAATATCCTGATGGAATTAAATAAAAATGGATACGAACTTGATGTTGACTTGGGTTATAATGCTGCTCTTTTGCACGATATCGGCAGGTACAAGGGATTTACTAAATCTGTTATTCATTCATATGACGGCTACATTTATTTTAAGAAATTAGGTTTCCCTGGAAACGCAAATGTTTGTGTCACACATTCATTTCCCAACAAAAATAAAAATATAGAAATAGCAGCTAATTGGAGCCTTGTCCCTGAGCATATGAAGTTGAAATTGGTTGAAATCCTGGATAAGAACAGGACATACGATATTTACAATAAAGTAATCACTTTATGTGATGCTCTTGCTGATTCCGAGGGCTTTACTACACTAGAAAGAAGATTGATATCAGTCGGTTTACGTCATGGAACAAACTCACACACTTCTATTCATTGGAAGGGTTTTTATACAATTAAAAATGAGCTGGAAGAACTGCTCGATATGAGCATATACAAACTACTTCCTGGTGTAGAAGATTCAATTTATACTAAAGTAGATTATTAAAGATGTAAGATGTTTATAAAAATTTTAATAAAGGGTGTGTAATTATGAAAGCAATTATTTTTGATTTTGATGGTACTCTTGCCGACACTTTGCCAATTTGTTTTTATGCATTTCAAGCTGTATTTAAGGAATTTGACAACATGGAAGTTACTTCAGATCAGATTAAGACGATGTTCGGTCCATCAGAGACTGGAATTATCAGAGAAAATCTTAAAAATTCCAATCATGAAAAAGCAACCGAATTATATTATGAAAAATATAGTGAAAAGCACAGAGAACTTGTTTTGGATAATAAGAAAATTAATGACTTACTTCTGCAATTAAAAAGGGATGGTTATAAACTAGGAATTGTGACGGGGAAAGCAAGAAGAAGCCTGCTTATTTCTTTAGAATGCCTTAAAATGAATGACCTATTTGATGTAATCATTACTGGTGATGATGTTGCTATACCTAAGCCTCATCCAGAGGGAGTAAATAAGGCTTTGGAACAGCTTAATGTAAAAAATACTGAGGCTGTTTTCCTGGGAGATAGTGAAGCTGATATTTTGGCTGGGAAACAAGCCAATGTACACACAATCGGAGTCCAATGGCTGCCAAACTACCAGACACTAGAGTTTCGTATTCAACCTGACCAAATGTTTAGTAGTGTAGACGATTTCATACAATACTTACAAACTATAGATAGGAACAACTGTGAATGTGAGTAAAGTTATGGACCTGGCTTTTTAGTCGTATTGACAAGGTCTTTAATGGGATATTCTTTCATGACCGGAAAGATTGGACTTGAGTATGCTGCACTGATTGTGTTGGTTGCGCTATAATCCCGTTGGGCAGGCTGATTTTAATTTTTTACAAACAGGTATTGCTGGCAAGATAAGTGCATAGCTTCATTTTTCATTGTACGCATGGGTTGGATATTATTTTGGATCAGATAATTGATGGAGATGCTTTATTTTTACTTTTGCTCATCCTATTTAACGGCATCCAATGTGCCGCTAGAATATCTATAGTTAGCTTTTTTACCTTGGTAATTTGATAATGTTTGCGGTTCTAATAGAACTCCGATGTTTAGCGCTGCTTTCGTACCATGAAAAAAGGCCCTTCATCTAAGGTTTCTTTATTATCATTCATACAGATACACCTCTTATATTTTTAGATTTGTATATAACAGTGTAGTCGGGATTGTAGAAAGGATAGTTTATAAACGGTTTATAGATAATGGTATAATTTATTTGATTTGAATGAAAGGTGTGATGGCTTATGGTATATAAACCAAATTTTATTAACGTAGCGATTGATACATTGGCCACTGGAAAAAACTATGCTAAGGAGGCATCACACATTGGAAACAGAAGGGAAAAAACTTCAATCAGAAACGGAAAGATTGGTATTAAGACCTTTACAAAATGAGGATTATAATCGTTGGTTTGAGGGTTGTCGTGACAGGCTTCCTTCCCAGTATAAATACGACAATAATAAAATAGATTTGAGCGGATGGACGCAACAGAAATTCAATGAGGATGTAGTTTCAAAGTTTAAAGGGTATGCTGATAGGGACAAAGTGTATGTATTTGGTGTATTTCGAAAGTCAGATCAAAAACAAGTTGGTAAGGTTGAAATCGAGACGATTATAAGAGATGAATTTCAGTGGGGGCTTTTAGGATATACTATTCACAACCAATTTTGGCGGAATGGTTATGGAAAAGAAGCGGTAAAAGAGGCGCTTAATATCGCTTTTAAAAACCTTGAATTCCATCGCGTTGAGGCTCATATCAATATTGACAACGAACCTTCCTTAAAACTTGCAAAGAGCGTAGGTATGGAATTTGAATGTATTAGAAAAGGGTTTATATTTGAATTTGACGAATGGACCGATAATATCGTGTATTTTATGAATTCCAAATAAGCGGTTAGTACAGACGTAATTCAATTTATTTGAATTACGTCTGTTTTATGCTTGGAGAGGGATACAAGTAAATAACTCCATCAATATATTCTAAAATTTCATCGGTTTGCTGTTGTTTCTCTTCGAATTCTTCATAGGTGTTGAAATTTTATTTGTTAAACACAATTCAATCACTATCCTTATTAAAAATAAACTGATACACCTATTAGTTTACCCCCGAATAAAAGAATTTATTTTGAACCTTACTTTCCAGGCATTTTTTTAATCAATAGCCACAACAGAAAGAACAACCCCATATAGCCAAACAATGGATACAATACCGACAGTAATTTTCCGTATCCCACCTGACTGATCAAAAAGATGGCAGACAGGATCAGCAAGACAGCATGCTGATAACGAAGATGGAATGCCGACTGTAGCTGACGTGTGATTCCAAACACATTCCCGACAACCGTGTTGAAAATCTCACCGTAAATAACAATTAAGAACAGAACGTGAATAAGTGTTCCAAAATGTTGAACGATCTCCGCCATTGGAATTTCATAAAGAAATGTTTCCGGAAAGACAGATAATAAAAAATGAATTGCTATCAGGAGAAAAAATAAAATCAATCCACCCAAAAATCCGCCCCAGCGCAGGATATGCTCATCCTGAATTTCCTTCCCAAGCGGTACAAGGACGACTTGAGCTGTCATCAGATTAAATGCTGCATAGGCAAAAGGGGACCCTGCCCATGAAAGGTTGTCCGATAACTGAACAGGGAGAAGCTTTTCTGCCAGCAAATGCGGATGCTCGCCCGCAATTGAGCCAGCTACAAACAGGACGAAAAGAATCATTAATGGCACAATGTAGGAGTTGATGGCAAATAGTCCATTCAACCCTTTCATTACAACGATATAAGAAAGAATAAGTGTAATAATAATTCCCATTTGAAACGGAAGGCCAAGCTGTTCATGAAATACAGCGCCTGCTCCTGAAAGCATGACAGAAGTGACGCCAATAACGACGATGAAAATAAAAAGATTAACCACCCTGGCAATGCTTTTTCCGAATAAATATTCATTTAGTTCTTGATAAGAATAGGCCTGGATTCGGGCAGATATAATCATTATTTTGGTTCCAATCAGAATAAATAATAACCCGCTGACTGCAATGCCAATCGTCCCTAAAGCTCCATAGACACTGAAAAAAGTGACAATTTCTTTTCCAGATGAAAAGCCTGCTCCAATAACCGTTCCAACATATGTTGCAGCTAACAGTAATATAGAAATTCTTCGATTTCGCATCACGCCACCTCCTCATCATTTCTATGATAATGGATGCGGGTAAAGACCAGCTTTTCAAATTTTAACCTGGAAAAAGCGGAAAATGCTCCGGATGATGACGAGAAACAGCAAATACCCAAAAAAAGAATAAGCATGATTCCAGTCTGGATGATGGACAAACCATCCCAGCTGTTCCGAGGTTTTTTCGATAAAAATGACAGCTATACCAATACCAAGAATCATGAGGCACCGTGAAAGAAATCTCATCCGATCAGCCATATACAAAAATAGAACGGCAGAGACAGGAAGAACCAGCAGGGTAA
This sequence comes from Oceanobacillus sojae, assembly GCF_007991515.1. Lineage (GTDB taxonomy): Bacteria > Bacillota > Bacilli > Bacillales > Amphibacillaceae > Oceanobacillus > Oceanobacillus sojae. Next base: position 11,660 of record NZ_BJYM01000030.1, on the reverse strand, counting down.
ATACAATATTAACCGAAAATATTTCTGGAAAGAGCCTCATAGGAAAATGATACATGCCGATGCCAACAAAAAATAAGTCTAAGTAAGTTCCAATAAGGGAAGAAAAGAGAGCAGCTATGATATACGCCTGCCGTTCTTTATTCCTGTCTGAGAAAGATTGCTTTTTTTGCAATGATGGCAAGCTCGATTTTTTCCATTGCTTTGCAGTATTTTTCATGAATTTCCCCACCTGTATTTTTTTCGTCCTTTACTAAATAATCAATCACACTTAGATCGTTAAACCAGTCACCTTTTTCAGCCGGTGTGTGATCAACATTTTTCCAGGCATATTTCAACCGAGGACTGTAGATTCGGGGCATCCCCTTTTTACGTTCACAATGCTTTGTTTTTCGCTGGTATACCGCACCTGGAGCAGATTCATTCACAGAATGGAACAAATCCTCCCAATAATCTGCTCTGGAGCCTGTATGAGGATGCTTTCCTGCCCATAACAGAACATCTTTTAAGACAGATGTTTGTTGAAAAAGGATGGCATATAAACGCTTCCCTAACATGATCCGCTCATAGAGAGAGCCGAAATGGTACAGCGTATCGCCAATCAATGCGGGTTTCTTTTCTATTTTTTCATGCTGATAAAGTGGGAAAATAATATGGTTAAAGCGCAAAAAATCATACAGTTTAAAACCTAATGTATCTAATACCGTTTCTTTAAAATGGGGATGATGCACCACTCTTTCTTCTAAATAGCTTTGTTCATTAATAATGGTTGCGATGGCTAACAGATAGCGGTCACCATACTCCCAGAAATGGTTCCATATCACTTCCATAAATACAGAGACGTTCAAAAAAGGAAGAAGATGAAAAAGATTTCGATTTATTTTTACACTTTGCTGATACAGCAATAATTGTGGATAAACATCCTGGAATATTAACCAATTACCCCGCTCTAAAAATAAATAGAAGTTATTTTGTTCTTTTTCAGACAACAATCGCGCCAGGAGATCACCCTTCAAATCAGTCATATTCCAGCCGCCGTTTCTTGATACCATATGTCCTAATAAAGCCCAATGGATTTCAGGATGCTGTATATAAAAATCGAAGTAAGCCTGTGTTCGGGTTACGTTATTTTTATTCCATTTATTTGTTATTTGATGAATGCTGTGAATTAACATTCTTTCACCTTTTGGCAGCATGTATAAGGATAGGCCGTTTGCTTTTTGGTTCCTTTTCTTTTTCAGCTCTTTTTTTATATCAAGAATGGATCTTCCGAACGCTTTCTTCTTTTTGAAACAGCCAATCGTCATCCAGTCGCCTCCTTATCTAAGGAATATGCTTACGCCGTGTGGCATATGTATAGAAAAATAGTTTCTATAAGAGAGGTTTTCTGATGAAAGAAAAGGTGGATGCAGAAATAAATCAACTGGTTGACAGGCTTACAGAAGAACAGACACTTGACGGATCCTGGACGTATCCCTTTGAAACGGGGATATCAACAGATTGTTATATGATTATTCTCCTATGTACACTGGAAATGGATGATGAGGACCTCATCGATGCGCTGGTAAGCAGAATTCTTCGTAAACAAGGTAAAAATGGTGCGTGGAAAATATTCCACGATGAAGCGGAAGGGAGTCTCACGGCGACGGTGGAGGCCTGTTATGCGCTCCTATACTCCGGCCGACGAAAAAAGGAAGACAAGGAGATTCGTTTAGCAACAAGATTTATCCAGCGGCACGGCGGCTTAAAAGAAATTAATATGTTTGCAAAAGTTATGCTGGCTCTGACAGGGCAGTACAAATGGCCGCGTTATATTCCTGTTCCGGTTAAAATCATTCTTTTTCCGGTTTCCTTTCCTCTCAATATATTTGACTTATCTCTGTACGCAAGGTCAAATTTGATCCCTATATTAATTACAGCAGATTATAAATTCAGCCGGAAAACAAAGCGTTCGCCCGATTTGTCTGATTTATTCCTACAGCGGGGAGATGATGGCGATTGGGAAAAGGAGTTAAACAGCTGGCGCTCCTTTGAAACTCCATTTCAACGGGGGATTAGCAGTCTGATAGGGTTGCCGGAACAACTCCATGAATTGGCCTTGCAGCGTGCGGAGGAGTATATGCTAAATCGGACAGAGTCAGACGGCGCGTTTTACAGCTATTTCAGTTCGACGTTTTTGATGATATTTGCTCTGATGGCCAGAGGTTATTCGAAACAGGATCCTATTATTATCAAAGCTGTAGAGGGCCTGAAGTCGTTTAAAACCAACATTGGAAAACAAACTCATATGCAGTATACGACCGCAAACGTCTGGAATACTGCTTTGATTAGTCATGCTTTGCAAAAGGCTGGCTTATCCCCGTCCACAAAGGTAATTGACAAAGCAAATCAATATTTGCTGAAGAGACAACAGATGAAATACGGCGATTGGTCGATCCATAACCAAGACGTGATACCTGGCGGATGGGGGTTCTCCGATATTAATACGATTAACCCCGATTTAGATGATACAACAGCTGCATTAAGATCTATTCGTTCTTTCGCCGGTGAAAATACCGTTTATCGCCAAGCTTGGGACCGTGGGACCCATTGGGCAGTTTCTATGCAGAATGATGATGGAGGCTGGCCTGCCTTTGAGAAAAATGTGGATAATACATTGCTTTCCTGGCTGCCGATTGAAGGAGGAGGCTCGATGCTGCTGGATCCTTCAACGGCGGATTTAACGGGGAGGACATTGGAGTTTTTCGGAAATGATACCCATACAGATACGTATCAGCCCTTTATTAAACGAGGAGTGAAGTGGCTGCTGCAAAATCAGGAAAAGGACGGCTCCTGGTATGGCAGATGGGGAATCTGCTATATATACGGAACTTGGGCAGCTGTTACAGGGTTAGCGGCAGTTAAAACAAATAGCGATCACCCGCAGATTCAAAAAGCAATTAAATGGTTGTATGCCATTCAAAATCAGGATGGCGGCTGGGGAGAATCTTGTAAAAGTGATATAGAGAAAAAGTATGTTCCACTAAAGGTGAGTACGCGTACACACACAGCCTGGGCAATAGATACATTGATTGCTGCAGAAGAAAAAGCAACGCCTGAGATTGAGCAGGGGATTTCGTATTTGCTGGAGACTTCTGAGAAAGATGATTGGACGACAGCCTATCCGAAGGGGCAAGGGCTGCCGGGAGGATTTTATATTCACTACCATAGCTATGAATTTCTGTTTCCGTTGCTTGCTTTGGCAAATTATCGGGAGAAGTTTTGTTGAAGTAAGCATGCGGATGTGCAATAACGATAGAAATGTGTGAGGTGCTGGATATGATTCATACAGTTAAAACAGGGGAAACACTCCACCAAATAGCAAGGGATTATCGTATATCAATACAGGCAATCATAAACGCTAATCCAACCGTAAATCTAAATGTCATTTATCCGGGACAGTCTATCATCATACCAGGCTTTCCTCCTGCCAATACACTTCCATATCAGATCGATATATCTGTCAATAATCGGAAACTGGTTTTATTAAGAGAGGGTGTGCAGCAAAAGGAATATCCTATTGCAGTGGGAAGAATGCTGCATGGTACACCGATAGGGAATTATATTGTGATTAATAAAGCGCCCAATCCAGGCGGTCCATTCGGTACAATGTGGATGAGCTTGTCAAAGGAACACTACGGTATTCATGGAACGAACGATCCAAGTTCAATTGGCAAAGCCGTATCACATGGTTGTATTCGAATGTACAATCAGGATGTGGAGGAATTGGCGAGGATTATTCCAATTGGAACGCCGGTTTTTATACATCCGTAATCTGTATAATCAATAAAAACGCCATCTGATATAGTAGGATGGCATTTTTGTATCCATTTTTAATAGCCAAATAGGTTATAGTTTTAGCCTGCAAAAATTTTACCCCGGGTTTAATGGGGGTATTATCGCTGGCATATGTATTCTCCTTTAATGTAAAACAATTGATACAGCGCTATATACCAATGCTAATGCTATAATAATATTAAACGTTTTTCTCATTATTTTCTATCTACTGAATTTAATTATGATATCGTCCAGGATAGGAGAGCTGTCAAATGACAAATTACTATTACTTAGCATCAGATCAAAAGATGGGACAAGGTAATGGCACGCTTGATTTTATAGAAATCAATGAAGTTATTCCAGGGTTTGATTATCCAGTTCAAATCGAAATATATAATGGTTTGGAAAAAGAGTGGGAGCTCCGGGCGTTATTACAATATATCCGCAATCACACAGAATCTTATAAAGTTTGTACAGTGCAAATAGCACATTTAATCAGCTCAAATCATTTTGAACTGAAGGCGCGGAGAAAATCAAAAGTACTGTTACATGAGATTGTTGATCCGATGCAATTGTTGCTGCAGGAAGGGGAGTTATTGACGATCAAAAAAGTCCCGGCAGAAAGATCACTATCCTTAAGTTATTGTTGTGAAAATAAAGAACCCGACGATTTAAAGATAGAAGGAGATATGGGCGCAGATCCATTTTGGTGTAACAGGTGCGGCAGTAATCTCGATATAAAAGATTTTCCAATTTCAAGTCAATTAGAAGAAGAATTACTATCTTGGGCAGCGAAGTATGGAGAATGGATAGATTGGGATACTGATAAATTACTTCCTGACGGGATTGAAATGGAAGATAAATTCAACCGCAGAGGCTTTGCTTTAATGAAAAAAGTGAAGCAAGAAATGGGAAGCAGTTATAATATAAGCTTTATACCATCTGTCAGTGCAAGGTTTTATGATCAAAGCGAAAATGATTTTTCAAAATAAGGGGACAGCTTTGGATAAAGATTATAAGAAGGAGTATTAAAATGATAGTATTACAAAAAGACGCAAAGGGAACAACGTATCAAGATTTAATAGATGTATGCTTTGATATATGTGATCAATTTCATCTTGTTCTAAGAAAGGATATGGGTCCTTTAAAGAGCTTTGATACGTTTTTAAAAACAATTGATTCTGCTTTAATTACCATGAAAGAAGAGTCCGAGTGGGCAAGTACGATTTTAGGCGATGGGCAAACAGCTAAGGTTTATTACTACCATACAAAGGATGAAAAGGTTAAAAGAATTATTAAAGAAAAAGTTACATCTCTATATGAGTGGGAGATGCCGGAGCATCCTGAAGACTTATCGTTTTTCAAAAATGGGGAAGTCTGGCTTGCCACAACTAGTCATGAAGAAGAGTGTTATATTTTCCCTGGAAGTGAAGAAGAGACTGATAGAATAATGAATATAAAAGGAATAGCTGCTGCGATTGAAGAAGATGAATGATGAAAAGACAGGCCAGACATTCGGACATTAAGAAAAAGGAGCTGCCGTCAAAAGTATATCATTCGTTTTGCGGGACTTCTGTAATTTTATTTTTTAACTTCCGGATGCTGTTAAGTGAAATTATATGTGAAAATATAGATGAAATGAATATATTTACAAATGAGGTGTGGCATTTCAACATAAAGCCCTATGGTGAATAGCGTGTTCTAATGTCGGTGTTGGCTGAGTGCGGAGGCCTCTCTTAGTTAAAGAACCCATTTTGATTATTGTTTCAAAATGGGTTCTTATCATTGAAAGTATAGTATGACTTTGCGAAAAGAATTTGATCAATACCTTAACCAGCGTTATTTCCCGCAGCTTCCAGCACACGTTTCTCCTTCTCGCTCTCAAGCCCTGCTTTCCAGTTTCCATTCCGCTCATGTAAGCTCCATTCGAGTGTATCCAAAATCGTTTCCTGCATTGGACGAAAGCTTAATCCTGCTTCTATAGCCCTCTCATTGTTCACATCCAACATCCCATTCATATTTAAAGAATCAGGAAGCCAAAATGGAAGTTCTACCCAGGGCTGCACCTGATTTTCTTGTAAAACAGATTCCTCTGCCCAGCAAAGCTCTGTATTTGCTGGTGAAACTAATTTTTTGCAAGTTAAAATAAAGGCTTTATACCCCAAATTCTCTCTCGGGCCAGTTGCATTAAATGTTCCTTTTACTCCTTGTTCAATAGCCTTAATAATCCATGATGCCAAATCACGCACATCAATAAACTGAACTTTTTTATTATCACTGACATTTGGGACGAGTATTCTCCCGCCCTGATTTATTCTCCATGGCCAATAGGTAAAGCGATCTGTCGGGTCGTCTGGTCCAACAATAAGACCTGGCCGGACAATAAGTGAGTTATCATAAAACTCCCTGTTTACAATGACCTCGCAAGTAACCTTATTGCTGCCGTAGTCGCCTTTATCCAGTTCATTGAGTGCATCGGTTTCACACACAGGTCCTTTATTCAGATGCTTATATGCGTTGATGCTGGAGATGTAAATATAAGTATTGCAACGATCCTTTAATTGATTTACCGAGCGTTCTACATCATTTGGATCTGTACCTGGATCAATCACCACGTCCCAGTGATCTGTAAGTTTTTCGATATCGTCTGTACTGCGATCACCAGCAAGATGCGTGACACCTGGTACATCTTTTAGAAATTCCGGGTTTGTTTTTCCACGATTGAATAATGTGATATCCATTCCTTTATTCAAAGCCTGTTCTGCGATATGTTTTCCTAAAAATAATGTGCCGCCCAGAAATAGTACTTTCATTAGCTCAATTCCTCCCTTAATAAGATAGAGTCCGCAATTCGCTGCTTCCTTTGTCGGTATAAAGTAGTTAAGCCGCCATTTGACAATCTAACGTAGAATTAGCTTGCTGCTGTTGTACATATAAGGCTGGAATACACGCATTGTCAGTAAGAAGACTGGCAAGAAGCTGTATATCTCCTTTTTCTAATGCTTGGCTATATAGTTGGACGCGAAGTACTTCTTCTTCATCTAAAGAGTGAACCTCTTCTATATTGTCGCGAACTTCATTTATTATCTTCTGTCTTGCCCGAAAAAGAGCTGCCTTCACAGCTCCAACACTCATATTCGTCAAAAATGCTATTTCTTTCAGACTGCATCTGCATACATCAGATAAAAGAAATAATACTTGCTGGTTTATGGTTAGTCTGGTGGCAAGTATATTTAAAACATGTGTGAAATTTAAGGAAGTTTCTAATTCAGTAGAGTCTCCGAACTGCTGATAGTTGTCTTCATATGGAATGGTTGGCAGTTTCCGTTTGCGAGTCTCATCAATCCATGTATTTTTTGCAATGGTGGTAAAGTATGCCCTTGATAGTGACTTAGGCTTCTTTCGCCAACTTATGTAGGCTTTTATCCATGTTGTCTGCATAAGGTCCTCTGCATCGTGGGGATTGCTGGTAAAATGCAGACAAGCCTTCCATATCGAAGAAGCATAGTCTTCCCAAGCCTGATTAAACTTTTGATTCATGATTTACACTCCTTTTCAAGCGCTCCTTTCACTCCTTTTAACGATAAACAGAAAGAAAAGGATACGATTTGGGGTAAAATATTTGAATACGAAAAAGTTCTGGTGATTATTAATTATATTATCAATATTATTGCGGATATATGTAACATTCACAAGTGATATAGAGCAAGGATGTAAATTTAGTCTGTTACGCTCTTTTATTCGTTACATTTTGTTAAAGTCTGAGAAGCTTGAATCATTTTAAAATCTGTGTATAATGATAAGAAATTAAAGGAATAGAGTTAAGCAAATGTTTTCTAGGGTTCCGCAATCCTAATATTGGTCTGGACCGAGAGAAAACACACAGTGAACTGCTGTGTCACGGAGGGATAAAAGCCCGGGAGAAACTGTATCTACAGTTATCTCTCAGGGCTTTTTTGTTTTTTTAGTCTTTTTTGGTAAGAATAAAATTGGAGGTGTTTTCGTTGAGTCGAAACTGGATTAAAGTTTTTATTGCCGCCTTTTTGGAGATTTTTTGGGTGATTGGATTGACCCATTCTTATGATTTTTGGACCTGGACTGGAACAATAATCGCTATTATCGTCAGTAATTATTTAATGATTACAGCAGCACAGGTGCTTCCGGCTGGAACGGTATATGCCGTTTTTGTAGGATTAGGAACAGCAGGTACTGTTATTGCGGGGATTCTTTTCTTTGGAGAAGCATTCCAATGGATGAAAATTCTTTTGATAGCAGTACTATTATCTGGAGTGATGGGCTTGAAATTAGTTACACCTGATAAGGAAAAGAAAGGAGCTGAATCCTGATGGCCTGGTTTACTTTGATTATAGCGGGATTACTGGAGACATTTGGTGTTGCAATGATCAATCAGCTTTCTGTAAAGCGAAACTTGCAAACCGTTGTTTTACTCATTTTAGGGTTTGGTTCTAGTCTTGCTTTACTCAGTTATTCATTGCAATACATTCCTATGGGAACCGGTTATGCCATTTGGACAGGAATTGGTGTAGTCGGCGGGGCACTTATTGGTATGATATTTTACGGTGAATCAAAGGATTGGAAGAGGCTGGTTTTTATAACAATGGTTTTATGCTCAGTGATTGGGCTTAAACTTATATCGTAATATTATGAGAGATATAAACAAAAGATTCGTTTTTTGAGGATCTGAAATAGAAGAAACTGGGGTTATATGTTCGTGAGCCTGTTTTGAATGATTTTTTCAAATACAGGCTCTTATTTTTGGAATGATACCTTGATAAGTTCATTTTTGATTAAACTTTATTTTAAGCAGACAGCTGTTTAGTGTAAACTGAATTTATAGAAATATTAGAAACAATATATGGATGAGTAAGTAACTAGATGTTGGAAAGAGGTTGAGGATAACATATCGTTCTTTTTAAATTAGGGAATGGGATAGAGAGGGGGAATTGATTTATGTATAATAATCAGGATAAAAATTTTCATTGTGACCATTGCGATAAGATTATAGAAACAGGTGAAAAGTGCTGGATAAAATGGAATTTTCCTCCCAGCCATTTGAAGACCCAGACTATGCCCAGGAAGAGCTTTGAATGGGAGAATGTTCCTGTAATCTGCAGCCAATGCTCGAATAAGGATATTAAAATGTCTGATTATTAAACTGTATCTTTTAGTAAGTTTTTATTGATCACATAGCATGGCTGAAATTAATTAACATGATATTGCAGTCGCCGTAACATTTTGCATTGGATTGTTACGTGGACTGGTGGAATTATTGAAGAGGGCAATCTTTTTCAGTACAACAAGAAGTTTTTTCGATAAAGCTGAAACTAAATGGGACTGCATTCGTCTATTTAATTAAAAAGGAGGGCGATTCATGAAAAAACGATTACTTTTTATTTTACTCTTACTTTTTCTAAATGCATGCAGCCAATCTGATGAAACAAATGAAAACAAGCCGACTCAAGTTGATCCTTCTGTAAGAATGCCAGAGAATATGCCGGATGACTTTGATTTCTCTATTCAATTTGGTGTAGGAAAAAATAATGAAATTAACACTTTTGAAGGTACAGTGACAAAGGATTTAATAGCAGATGGAACAGCAACTGCAGAGGTGACCTTAACAGAGGAAGAAATGAAAGCTATTTATGGGAAAATGAAAGAAATCAATATTGTTGAAACGAAAGAATTTATACCTGAGCCTGTAAACGAAACGATGTGCAATATAGAGCCACACGAAGATGACAAGTGGGAAATTATTATTAATGGTGAAACAATAACACATTCTGTTTCAGGAGCCTACTGTGAACCAACTGACGATACAGAGCAGCTAATTGGATTACGCAATTATGTATTTAGCATTATCAGAGGGAAGGAAGCGTATAAAGAGCTGCCGGAATCCAGCGGAGGTTATGAGTAAAAATTATTCCTGTAACTGATTCAATGATGAAAGAACAAGAGTCTGAAGTCAATTATATAATAAAATGAATAACATCTATCAGTTTCAGATTTTTTATAAGGGTATAATTTTTGGGGGAATGGAATGAAGCAAATAAGACTAATGAAGTGGTTGTTAGAAGTTGACCTGTATAAAACAGAGAAATTCTATACAAAGGATATAGAGATATGTGATTGTTTATATTGCAGGAATTTTATAGAAGCAAGTAAACATTTTAACCCAGCAATAATAGAAGTATTTACTGGACTAGGAATTAATCTTTCCAAACCAAGCCATTTATCTGAGTTTGGTGAACAGGAGGATGGTTTACGGCTTATACTCGGGGAGCTATCATCTAAGTGGGAAATTAGTAGAAGGAGAATATTGTGCTGATTCAGACTGGAATGATACTAATACAGTTAGCGCTGGGAATTTCACCATTGGTTTTGGGAAAGAATTAACGTTTTTAAAGTATGAATCTCCTCGGCCAAGCTCTGCAATTAGAATTTGAAGCTCGTATGCCCTGGGTGTTAACTGAAAACCCTGAGGATTAAATATAATTGCAAAAGGTAAAGGACTATTAAAGTTTCAGAAATATATACTGCCAGCTCTGAATTTAGTATAATTGCTTCAAAAAGATGTAAATTATCTAAAAACAAAAGTATATATTACTATAGAGCGTAACTATTATCCTGCTAGATCGCAGAATACGAACAGGGGGAAGAAATAGACGTATGTCAGAAAATGAAAATGATTCCTTTCGTGATAAGAACGTAAAGGAAAAAATAATAGCAATTATAGGAATAACACTGCTTATTGTTTTGGTAGTGGGCTTTGTATTTGGGCTTTATTTTTTTTGGCCTGGCAGGAGTTTTTAAAATGCTCGGCGTTCAGTATGACTCAATTTGGTCCTTGGTTATTTTTGTTATCTGCATGTTTGGCGTAGGTCTCATACTTGAATTGGTTACTAAATCAATTTTCGTGTTGTCTACCCGAAATATGACGGAAAAAACAAAGATACTTTTTATCCGGATTATTATTGAATTCACATCGAATTGGCTTGTCCTGTTTACCGTGGACGAGTTGATGAATAGTATTACGCTTTCTGTGCAAACAGAGGTTGTGATTGCAGCATTGCTTACCGCAATCGAAATTATTTTTGATGATGACGACAAAGAGAATGAAGAAACAATAAATGAAACGAGGAACTAAATATGATCGGTTTACTTAATATTGGCAGTCTCATGCTTGGACTGATTGCGTGGATACTTCCTGCTCTTGGCTGCTTATTATTTATGCTGACTAAGTTATTTAAAAAATTTGATGACATTACAGTTAAAAACAAAATAATATAATCCATTCCTGCTTTTATTATAACGGTATTCTTTCTGGGGATTATATTATCGAGTTTTGATATACAATGATTTTCTAAACTGGAGGAGCATTCGAATGAACTATAAAAAAAGAATCTAGTTTATTAATGTATTTATAAGTCTATACAAGAAATATGTAGTCTTTAATTAATCGAGATTCAAGATAATGCCAGCATACATTCGAATAAGGAAATTCAAAGCCAATTAAAGCAATGGGTGGCTGATTCCTCTAATTTTATATACCTGTTTTAATGTGCGAAAGTAAGTTGTTATATGTTATTTAATTAAGCTGCAAACTATACTGGTACCATTATCTGCGTAATATTAACAGAGTGAAAAAGGAATTTAATTAGTTATAAAAGAATGCTGCGATAATTAGCTATTTGATAGAGTGGATTAAAAAAATTAAAAAAATGATTGCTTTTTAGTTTGATAGTGTGGTATGATTCTTTTTGTGCTTTTGAAAAGGCGATAACAACTAAAGAAAACTTTAAAAAAGTTATTGACAATAAATTCAATGC
>NZ_BJYM01000029.1 GCF_007991515.1 Oceanobacillus sojae | reverse complement strand
TTGGCAAAAGCAGTTCTTATTGTAGTTAGTATATAACCAGCTTAAATAAGGGGCTGGCAGGAAAATCATCAATGTTGATTAATTCGAAACAAATAATGTATAGCTTCTAGGTAAAACCCCATACTGAGAGATTTATCGGTGAAAGAGCGTTAAACAAAGATAAATATTAGGAGTTCTAATAGAAATTTTTTGCGCTGTATCATTCATCATTTTCCGGGATTTCTTCTCCACTCATAAACGCTTCAAAAGATCCAATTGGCGCAAAATCAATATGAATAATTGAATAATCATCCTTATCCCGCCAGAGTCTCACAGAATCTGTTCCTTTCTTCTGAAGCCATTCACGGGTAACCAGCTTACGTTCCTTCAATCCCAATACATCTACTAACAGCCATTGTCCCAATGCAGACTGCCCATATCTCTTACCGTTTTCGTCACGTTCGGTATTACTTCCGGATTGTAAGCCTTTCATATTGCTTTGGGTAACTAGAGCAGGTATCTTCTTTCCGTTAGGCAGTTGTAAATGAAAACGAACTTGCGGTTTATCCTTTTTATCCCCGCTAAAAGCTTTTTGCTGCTTTTCAAATTCAAAAATATTCTTCGTGAAAAAGTCTGGATATTTATTATGAAATTCCCTTGGTATCGGTATATAGACTTCATTAAGTGGCCGCAATGTACTGCTGCCTTTATTTTTAGGACTTGCATTCCAAGCGTTTAATCCCGACTTAAGCCCAACTTGTTTATCCCGATATGAATACAAGGGCAGATACACCTCAACAATATCCGGTTCTTTTTCAATTTTGAATTTATCCATGAACTCGAAATAGGCTTTCATTAAAAAGTCAAAAGGATCATCAATGATATCAACGTCAAATTCATTTAATATCAAAGTATCTTTTTTCCTAGAATCGAAATGCTGCCAAATCTGCGAATCTCCGAATGTATATTTATAGTTTTTCAAGCCATCTGACCAGGAGAATGCAGTTTGTGTAAAATTAAAATCCTTTAAATTATTCAGATCGACTAATGGATATGCACTTTCTTGTAATACAAAACGCCCTTCATCTCGAGTTATATAATGATATATATTCTTTTCTTCTGAAAGCCCTAAGCGTTCGTAATCACTTTTCATTCTCTCATTTTTAATTTCAGAAATTTTATACGCTAAATCAGCTTCTTTACCCTTCCCTAAAAATTTGTTTATTTCATCTTTATACCGTTTTAATTGCATTACTTTCTGATAAGATGGTTTACTGTTCATCCATGTTTTTAAACCAATCCCAATGCGGTCATCTCCAAAAACTGAAAGTACATCATGAGGAGTATTTCCAATATCTACATTTTCTCCTTTAAATACTCGTGCATAAATTGTTTCTTGAAATTTTGAATCCAAATATGGTATTAAGTTGCCATGTTTTTGACGAAACAAGTTTGATAAAGCACCATAAACTTGCAAAAACTTAATATATTCTTCTCTTTGTTCAGTTGAATATTTTCCCCAAATGGACATCTTCTTCACCTGCTAATCGTTTGTATTTACATAGGGTATAATAAAAATATCTGCAAATCATGAAAAAAAGTACTGTTAAACTTCCCCACAGCATTCTTTATTACTTATTTGTTATATTTCAATTGAGTATATCATTATTTGAATAAGATTTCATTTACATCAAAAGAAGTCCTTTGGATTAAATGCAATTTATTTTCACAAAAAAGAAGAGGCAAGATCCTCTTCCTGTTTAAAATCTTCTTATTTAAAAAGTAGCTGACAGCTGTTCATATTCTGTCTTTTCTTTTGCATTTCTATTTCCTTCTTCTAAAACTTTTAGCAAGTTGGCAGCAATTCGTGTTATAACAGGGACACTAACTGCGTTGCCTGCTTGTTTATATATATGGCTTCTTGCCATTCCCTCTGGAATTTTATATTCCTCATCAACTGGAAATCCTTGAAATCTTAATGCTTCTTTTGGAGTTAATTTTCTAAATCCCCACTTATCCATAATTAGAGGAACATTGTGTCCACCAGTTCCCATATTCGCTGTCAATGTCGGACAAACATTACTTTGATTTTCCCTCATATAAACTCTGCGCAACTGATAGACTGTATCAAACCTATTCATAGATTCTTTTATCATAGGGTAGTATTGACTTTCTTTTCTATAATAAAATCCTTCATCTTGTTTATCATTTCTATCTAATATATTATCTATTGTTTTTGTTAACTCAATCTTCTCCGGCCATTTAAAAGATTTCAGCTCCTGCTCATTTCTAAATCCTACAATAAATATCCGTTCTCTATTTTGAGGAATATTTCCATATTCCATTGTGTTCATTATTTTACTGTCTATAAAATATCCGCTGTCTTGCAACATCTCTTGAATTACTTTAAATGTGTTGCCCTTATCATGACCTCTTAGATTCTTAACATTCTCTAAAAAGATAGCCTTCGGCTTTTTTTCACGTATAAAACGGATTACGTCAAAAAATAAAGTCCCCCGTGGATCTATAGCCTCAGTACTGCCTTTACATTCAGGACACTTTGCACCATTGATATATTCATCATAAGTTACGCTGTGTTCATATCCGCATTCCTTACACTTATATTTCATTCCGTGTCTATTTCCGGCAATACTAAAAGCAACACACGGCCATCCTGCTGTAATTATGTCTACATCAGGCATTTCATTTTCTTTCAGATTTCTCACGTCATCCTCAATTAGCGTGTGTTTAAAATTTAAACGGTAGGTTTGACAAGCATGCTTATCAAATTCATTAGCCCAAATTATATTGGCTCCAGCTTGTTCAAAACCTTTATCTATTCCTCCAATACCTGCGAATAAACTCGCAACATTAAAAGCCATTATTTCACCCTCCTTAAAAAGGAACACATGTTCTTATAAAATAAATTATACTACTCTTACGAAGTTTTGTCACTAAATTTACGAACAATATACAATTAATTATTGTTTTCCTTTTCAACTTCTACAAAAGAGCCTAATATTGCAAAGTCAACTCTCATTCTTTCTAAAATACTGTAAGTACCCAGCTTTGGGTAAACTTTTGTAACACATACATTAACACTTATTTTTCTAGTTCTCTATTAGAAACCCACACCACATAATTTTTTAGTTTATCAAAAATTGCATGTTTTAGTAAGAGACAATATAACTGGTCCTTTATTTAATTTTCTTTATAAGTTATAAGATATTCCTAACCAATACTTTTCTTATCCCTTGAGTAATTCCTTACTCAAATTAATTGCTTATTCAAGTTACTTCTACTTTTTTTGATTATTACTAATGAAGCACTAGTTTATTGACTAACTTTGTAGTATACGTTATTCCTGCTTAAAAATCAATTTATAACAGTTAAGTTGTTTTGTATTACTCTTTTCATTACATAAAATATTAGAAGAAATCAAACATAAAAAAAAGCACCTGTCAAAATCAATTCTATTACAGTCAAGCTGACTAAATGATGTCTCCTTATAAAAAACTTACTCATATATTTTTAAAGTAATATGACATCAAAAAAGAAACATTTTGACGACTATTATCTTCTATTATTCAAAACTGCGATAAGTGCATATATAGACCCTGTTCTAAAAGCCTGAAAATTTGATATTATTTCTATAAATTTATTAAAAAATATTGAACTTTGTGAAATAATGTTGGAAAATATACTTAGAACTAAATTGTTTTAACCAGTCTAATTGTCACACTTAATATAACTAATAGACAAAGAAAAGATCGTGTATGTTCGTAACAATATATAATTAGTAATCCACTAAAAAGACCTAAAATAACAAAGGAGTGTAACCAATGGAGGTTTCACAATTAAAAAGAGATAAAATTGTACAGTATTTGCACAAATTAACTAATGACGAAATAAAAAACGAAAGGAAAATTGATTGGGATTATATAAAGAATTTAAAACATCCAGAAATCCCGCTGAAATATAACTTAGATATCTTAGGGACTTCATCAACCTTGGAAGAAGGGACAAGTGAAGAGGAATTTTTATATGTGTTTGAGGAATTTAAAAAGCTAAACCTATCAAAAAAAGCAGAATTCGTTTCCACAACAAGCACTGGCGTTACTATCGGGAACTCAATTAACACTTTAGAACTAAATGATCAACATGGATCAAACTGGTATAAATATACGCTCCACTTAAAACAAGATAATGGCTGGTCTGATAATTCTATATCTGAATTAGGAGAAGCTACTGAATCAATTTTACAGCAGTTAAATCTTCAAAACAATTCTTTTGAGGATATAAGAAAAGGACTCGTTGTAGGAAATGTACAATCAGGGAAAACCGCCAGCATAGCTGGCTTAATGGCAGCTGCCAGTGATCATGGCTTTAATTTTTTTATTATTGCCAGCGGCACAACGGACAATTTAAAGTCACAAACAGAAGAGAGGTTACTGAAGGATTTAAACAGCAATGAAAGAATTTCTGGTTCAAATTGGACTAATATTAAAAATATCCATAATAAAAACCGAAGTCATCATCTAACTGAACTGGATGTCAGTGATAGAATTACAAATAATAATAAATACTTTACTGTGCTTCTTAAACAAGTCAATCATTTAGAAGGATTGAAAAAGTGGCTGAAAAAGGATGCAGACAGGTTAAACAAACTTAAAGTATTGGTTATTGATGATGAGGCTGATCAAGCTGGTATCAACACAAAAGAGTCCGATCGATCAACCATTAATAAAAATCTCATTAATATTGTCCATCTGGAACACAGCAGAAAATCTTACGGTGCAATGAATTACGTAGCGTACACAGCGACACCTTACGCTAATGTATTAAATGAAAATGAACCAGAAAGTCTTTTTCCTCATCATTTTATATACAGTTTAAAACCGTCATCTCTATATATCGGCCCAAAACAAATATACGGTGTTCCAGCAGATACTGAAGAAGATCAGAGTTTAGATATTATCAATTTAATTGATAATGAAGAATTACTTGAGCTGCGCACTGTTCAAGATTGCTACACACTGCCAGATGCCATGGAAAAATCATTGATATGGTTCCAGGTAGGCTTAGCTATTCTTAGAATGTACAATTTTAAAAAGCCGTTATCTATGCTAATACATACGTCTCGTAAAACTGATGATCACGAAGCTATTAAGCATCTCGTAGAAAAGTGGTTTGCAACTATTTCCAGGGAAAAATTTCTTGAGAAATGCGAAGCTATTTTTGTAGAGGAAAAAAATAAAGTAACAGCCAAAGATTTTTTAAGAATATTACCAGAATATGAATTAAATATAAAAATAAATCCATCAATAATTGAATTTAATGCAATAAAGCCCGAATTAGAATATATCTATGATAAATCGATAGCTACAATTAAATTATTCGGAGAAGATAAGTCTTTTTCAGAGAGTATTCATCTATGTGTGGACAATAGCAAAAACAACACCGTCATAGACAATAGAAGTTACCGGCTCGCTTATCCAAATAAACAACAGCTGGATGCTATGGAAAAAGCTCCTGGTTTTATTGTAATTGGAGGAAGTACTTTATCTAGAGGACTGACTCTTGAAGGATTGATATCAACGTATTTTATACGAGAGACCAAGATTGCTGATACACTGATGCAAATGGGGAGATGGTTCGGATATCGAATTGGTTATGAACTCCTTCCAAGAATTTGGATGTCCAGTGCAAGTTTAGACAGATTTAGATTTCTAGTGGAAATTGATGAAGACTTAAGGGAGAACATCAAAGAATTTGCAAAGTTAAATAAAACACCACGTGAATACGGTATTAAAGTTATCAATTCTCCTGATAACAGATTCATGCAGATAACTGGAGCGAATAGAGCACAATCAGCTGAAGAAGCAGAGATAGATTTTGGCGGGTATAAACCTCAAGATATTAACTTCACAAACAACAAGGAGATATTGAAACAAAATATACAATTAACAGATATATTTCTTTCAAATCTAGGTGATTCAGAGAATAATTTCAACGATAATGGTATCTTCTGGAAAAATGTTAATATCAATAGAATCTTCGATGACTACTTATTGAATGGCTTTTACTTCAACAAAAGAACAGCTGCCTTTAATAATTTAGAAGGTATTAAAGAATGGTGTTTATCTAATGAATTAGACACTTGGAATGTTGCAGTTGCTGGAAAGGTTAAGAAAAAAGCAGACGCAGCAAGTTGGAAAATAGGAGATAAATATCTTACTAAAGCAAACCGCTCAGTAAAAGGAGATATTATAAAAGATCAACACGGCCGTGAAATAGTATCTATTGGAGTTCTAAGAAATCCCAATGATTATATTATAGACTTTGACAGTAAACCTCAGCTTGCTGATAAGAAACTATCAAACGAAAAGATTAGGAATTATTCTATGCAAAAAGATACTCCATTGTTAGTTATTTACAGATTAAACAAACGCTATGAACCAACAAATTCCAATAATAGACAGAGTTTAAAATTTGATGAAGATATAATTGGTATTTCATTAATTATACCGGGTGACAATTCAATACCCCGTGGAAAGTATTTAAAAATCAACCCAGTGCAAGGAATTGACGATCTAGAAGGAGAAGAAGAATAACATGAATATAGAAATTCTACAGAATGACCGGATGGCGCAAAACGGACACTCCATCTTGCGGTCATTGCAAAATGATTCATTACACCCGCTCGACTTGTTAGTACGCGAATTTACTCAAAATAGTTTAGATGCATGTATTGACCAGACGGAAGGAATCAAAATTAACGTAGATACCGGGCTTTTCATCAAAGATAACCTGCTTAAGGAAATTAACGGCTTTAATTGCCAGTTTGCAGAATTATACAACAAAAATGAATATAAGTACCTGTCTCTAAGCGACAAAAAAACATCGGGGCTGACCGGAGAAATAATATTTGATGAAATTGACAATGACCAATTAGGAAATTTAACAAAGCTGGTTTATTTACTAGGAGCTAATCAGGAAAAAAAGGGCGCCGGCGGTTCATGGGGGCTTGGGAAAACAATATATTTCCGATTAGGTATCGGTCTGGTTATCTATTATTCTCGTATAAAAAACAAAAACAATAAGTATGAAGAGAGATTAGTAGCTCATATGGTGGAAGATCAGAAATCAAAGAAAGATTATGCATTAGAAAAAGGCAGAGGAATTGCATTTTGGGGAGAAAAATATAATGATATTAATACAAAACCGATTACAGATGCAAACTATATTCGTGATTTTTTGTATATATTTAATTTGCAACCGTATAAAGAAGATGAGACTGGAACACGGATCATTATTCCTTTTGTTGACGATAAAACGTTAATGTCAAATTTAGAGGGTAAAACTAAGCTGATTTTTAACAAATATGGCCATTTTTCAATAGAATCCTACTTAGAAAACGCCTTTAAGCGATGGTATGTATCTAAATTAGATAACCATCGCAATCAAGTAAATAATCCTATTGAATTATCAATCAATAATAATTTGGTCCAATGCAATTCTTTTGAAAATGTATACAAAATACTGCAGGATTTATATGTTGCAGGAAATAAAAGCTTCTCAAGCAAAACAAATAAAATAAAAGGTGAACTCTCTAAAACCGATATAAACCTTAAACGGATTGATATCAGACAAGCAGGTATGGTCCCTTCAGGCAATTTGGTTTATACAATCGTACCAGAAGACAAATCGGAAACTAAATTCAAAGCTCCTTCGCGAGAATTACTTGGGTTTTATAGTGAAAATGAAGAAGATGAAAATTTGGAGTCAAAAAATATACTTTTTACCTACCTAAGAACACCCGGAATGGCAATTAGATATGAAGATTTTGGACAATGGACTAAAAATATCGAACTTCCAAATAAGGATGAAAGATTAATTGGAATGTTCGTTCCTAATAGCAGTGCAGTGCTTAAAGATACAAGGCATAATTTGGATATTGATACAATGGAAGATTATTTAAGGAGATGCGAAAGAGCAGATCATAGTGAATGGGTTGATGTTACACTGCCTAATGTTCAACTTACCGTTGTTAAAAGAATCAAAAACCAGGTTAATGCTTTTTTAAAAAAAGAAATAAGCAGTTCAGAATTGAAAGGCACGACTGGAAGTTCCACCATTGGCAGGGTAATAGGTAATAGATTCATGCCTCCAATGACAACCGGAAAGTCACCAAAACGTAGTGAAAACAATAATCACAGTAAAAGGATTCATCATACTGCAGAAAAATTAAATTTTAATATTAAAGAAGTCAAACAAATCGATAATTTATTAGAGATTATATTTGATATAACTTCTAATATACAAACCAAAGCAAAATTTGATGCTTCTATCTTCTTGGAAATTGAATCAGAGATTAATAAAGTAAGCTGTGAATCATGGGAAAAGGACCTTGAGAAAAAATTCCCCTTTGAAATTAACGAATTTGATGTTGAGGGAGAACAGAATATTACTGCCTTGAAATCTACAAAATACAACAGTGTCTATGGATTTAAAATTAAAGATTTATTAATAAATCATTCAATAACTGGCAACTTAACAGTCAAATTTTTAAATGACGGATTCAGACCAAGTATTGGTTTTGAAGGAATCAAACAAAAGGGGAACATTTATGAATAATATATTGGTAAGGGAGCTAGGTACAGATCTGATTAACAAAATTGGTTATGCCTACGGAGACAAGGAATTTTCTTTTTATTATGATGATGAAAAAATTGCTCTTGAAAATAATGAAGAGGATTTTAATGATGAAATAAATAAGCAGGAATTTGTGTTTAGTTTTGATTCTCAATGGAACCCGTCCTTGCATAATTTGATAATTGATTATTCTTTTATAATTAATAACCCAAACTTTCTCTTTGGCAGTGATGCTCTCACACATGAAGATAACACTTTAGGTATAGCTTTATTATGGAAAAGTAGAGATTCGCGACACTCCAGTTTGAAACGTATTGGGGTCCTTAATAATAGTACTTCACCACAAGACTTTAACATAAATATTAACTTTGCCCCCGGTACTTTTAGAGGTATGGTGGAATTCAATATTGTAATATACCTTGCTTCAGCTTGTAACAAAAGTAATTTATTACAAAACAATGAAGAAGGTGCAGTATTAGGCACGCTTGAAAAGTTCCTAATACACCTGGACGGGGACGGTGCGGAATTCCCTATGCAAGAATTTAATGATAAAGAAGGCCCTCTTTGGAAAACTGAAATATATATAGGTGACCCATTTATGGATTTATTTAATACAGACAATTTTTGCTTATATATTAATAAAGCACACAGTAGATATAAAGAATTAGGCATTGGCAAAAGAGTTAACTTCAGCAGGCTCTTAATAGAAATTATAGCCAACTCTTTTGAACAGCTAATATATACCCTGAAATCCAATGGTATGTTAGATGAAATTTTGGAAAAAGAAAGTGACAAAGGAACAATTGCTAATGTAATTAAATACTATTTCGAAGAATACGAATGGGATGCTTCCGACACATCAAAATTATCTGTAACAATCAGAGAATCATTCGAAAGCAAGGTGTAATTATGGCGACTTTAAAAAGCATGACAAAAATTAATGCTAAGAAATACTTTGATACTTTAAACGAGCAAAAATTAGAAAATTATAATGTTAAAAATTTAAAATCAGAGATTGCTAAAGATCTTACTGAAAAATTTAAAGTTGTAAAAGAAAAAATTGGAGATGTAAATAAAAATAACTATCAATTTGATTTGTTATTTGGACTCGAATTATATGAATTATTAAATGAAAAATACCATTTTAAAGTTAGAGATGCTTCTAACCTGCAAATATGGTATGCATTACAATTATTAGAAGTACCTCATATAGTTTATGCCAGGTGGGGCTTAAACGAGGAGAGATTTGTAAAAATATCCAGACGTATATACTTATGGACACTTTGGTGGTACATTCATATTTCTTGGCAAGGTGATAGAAACAGCACTTATGAAGTGTTAAAAAATAATAATACAGACACATTATTACAAATCGTAGAACGTCCCGGAAAAAGCGGATACAGGATAGAAGTATACAGAAAAGTTATGTACTACCATCATAAATACACAGAAGAAATAGCTAGTAGAGACTTGCTTCGAAAAGTAATGAAACTACATACTATTAAATGTAAAAGTATAGAACCAGCACTATATCATGGGGGAATTGATCAATATGCCGAAGACTTATTCACCTACTTCAACGAAACTTAAATTACCTGGAATTATTGATTTATTCTCTGGTTGCGGAGGATTAGCATTAGGTTTTCAAATGGCTGGTTTCGAGATAAAAAGCGGGCTAGAACTGGATAAAAATGCTTCAGAAGTAGCTTCCTATAATTTACATTGGAAAACCGGAAGTAATCAAAGCCATATAACTGACGATATAACTTTGCTGGAGGCTGATAAGTTTTATAATAATATTGATAAAAATGAAAGCTTTATGGTAATAGGAGGACCCCCGTGCCAAGCTTATTCTAAAATAGGCAGGGCTAAATTAAATTCATTAGGAGAAAAACGCAGACCTGAAAATGATATACGAGGAAAATTATATGAAAACTTTTTAGATTATGCTTTAAATATAGAAGCAAATACCATAGTTATGGAAAATGTACCGGAAGCAATTGATTACGACGGCGTGAATATTCCAGAAACAGTCTGTAAAATACTTGATAAAAATGGGTATGATGCAAAATGGACAATTTTAAATGCAGCTAATTTCGGAGTCCCTCAAACAAGAGAAAGATTGTTTGTAATGGCTGTAAAGAGATCCATTGGACACTTAAACCATTTTCCTATCCCTACTCACAGGCCTTACAGTGCACAGCCTGATACCATAAATAAACTTTGGCTGCAGTCAAAAATTAAAGATCAAGAATACTATCAGCCCCCAACCTTACCGGTAGGTTATTTACCTTACTGGATTACAGTCGGGGAAGCTATAAGTGATCTTCCTGCACTATTTCTTGATCACAATCAAAAATATAAAAATAATAAGCCAATGGCGCTCAAAAGTTATGAATCTGAACCTCAAAATGAATTTCAAGCTTTAATGAGAAACCATAATCAGTTAAACAAAGTAACAGGTCATATGTTTAGAAATACTAAGCGAGACTTCCCAATTTTTTCCCAAATGAATGAAGGAGACAATTACCTTTCAGCACATAAAATTGCAATGGATCTATTTAAAGAAGAAATGAGGAGACAAGGAGTAATTGAATCAGATACAGAAAAAGTAGCTGAGTTAAAAAAGAAGATAGTCCCTCCCTATTCCACCGAGAAGTTTTTAGGGAAATGGAAAAAACTTTCATTGACAAAACCGTCTCATACTCTAGTCGCCCATCTCTGTACTGACACTTACAGCCATTTACACCCAATTGAACCGAGAGGCATTTCTGTAAGAGAAGCTGCCAGACTGCAAAGTTTTCCGGATGATTTTATCTTTAACTGCCATATGGGAGCTGCCTTTAAACAAATTGGAAATGCTGTTCCTCCTCTTTTATCAAAAGCTATTGCTTTGGCAATGATTAAAAATATAGAAGGTGATCAATAATGAATTATGCCAAAATTATTAGAGATACATACACTCTTTCTAATTACCATTTTAGTAATTACTTTCGTATAGACTCTATAGATAATCATACCTTCCTTTATAAGACATACACAAATTTCGGTGTGGTTATTACAGTTGATCAAAACATAAGATTAAACGAAAAATTCAACCAGCTAAACTTTTATACTGAGGAAGGAACACTTAGCGGTGAAAAGACCAACTTACTACATTTAACATTGAATTCTCTAGACTATTTTGAACAGTTTATTATAATTGCAGCAGACTTTATTGAATCATCAAAAAGAACAACTTTGGAAAATAATCCGCTGGAATGGTGGAATCATTGGAAAGAACTAATAGGAAATGCTGTTGTGGAAAAATCTACGTATAATATTCTTGGTGAATTACTGGTTTTAAATTATTTACAAGAGAAGTGCAGTTCAAGCAAACCAAAATGGCTGGGATATACCGGTAGCACATTTGATATAAGTACAGTAGACAAAACTATTGAAGTAAAGGCCTCAATAAATAAATTTGATAATAATATAACGATTTCAAACCAATATCAATTAAATACAGAATTAATCAATGAATTTTATGTACTTAATTTTGAAGCTTCAGCTAATGATAATGGTATTTCTATAGATGATGCCGTAACGAGATTAAACCTGAACGGATACCCTTTAAAAGATATTGAAATAGGTCTTCAAACTCACAGTATTCCAAAAAATGCTTCAGCAAGACGTGAAAAGTACATACTGTTAACATGTAAAAAGTATATTCTTCAAGAAGCTATATCAGATGAAATAAGACAAGCAATGGATAATTTTTTTGATTTTGATATTGTAAGAAAAGTAAATGTAGAGTTAGATTTAGCCAATATAGAACATGAAAAAATTGATTTATTAGTAGATTAAACTATTAAATAAACTTCTAAAATCTATATTATTTAATAATTGCAGATTTATACAGCAGAAATATATTAATTTTTCCACAGAAACACCTCGCTTGGATAAAATTTTTATTCTCAATCAATATCCTATTATTTAATGTTGAGGTGTTTCTATGAATAAACTATTGTTGCTATTTTAATAAAATGCATTCATCATTATCAAAAAACATTTTTACTGGCTATAAACTCATTTCTTTTTTTAATAAATCTATATATGCATCTATCCTGAGCATATCTCCGGATTGAACATAATAATTATCAGCATCCATTTCAGTCCAAGTACTTTGTAAAAAATCACTTTGTTTAATTATATTTTTATTTCTTATTGCTGCAATCAGCATCCTTTTAGGAACGACTCCAGCAATGTCAAATTCATAAGACGATTTATTTAATTCTTCTCTTAATACCGCCTCATCAATTATGTCATTTGAGTACAGGTCTTTATTCTTTAGGTTTTTAATGATCTCTGAATCTACTCTAACCAAAATCATTTCATCATAGTCAGCATACCCTCTATCTAAATTGGGTATATATTGTGCCTGCTTATTCCAGTCTTTAGTTTCAAGAAGTAATAGATTACCTATTTTCTTAGTAGCTTTAATACCAATTTTTCTTTTTGTGGTTCCTGTTTCAATTAAGAAATCATAACTATCCCATTCTCCTTCACCCATTATATTAACGTCTGGATACGGAGTATTAATACCTTTAGAAATAAAATATTGGTAAACTGCAAACTCTCCTAATTTGCCGTTAAATGTATCACAAAAAATTTGCACATCCCCCCTTTCGTCCTTCCCTCCTGACCTATTTCGCCGATGATGGCCTTCTTTAGTAAAACTCATTTTATAAGCAAATTGATAACTAGACCATAAATAGTCATTTTTTATTTTATCAATTTTCTCAAATCTAAACTTTTTATTAATTTTATGTATTCTTGGTTCATTAACATCTCTATCCATTTTACTAGGTATAAAATGCGCGAACATAAAACTCCACCATCTTTCTAAATATTTTATGTATGGTTTTGGTTATTTTCTTAAATTAAAGATTTTACTTATTCTTACTGGTAATTATAGCAAAAACTTAATAAAAAGGAAGAAGTAAAATAAATTTTCTGATTAATGTCTTCTTGTACTTATAGTTTATAATTAAAAGAAAACGGAAAAATATTGTAAAGAGGGAGGTATTTGTATGGTTGATAATCTTACCGCAGAACAAAGAAGAAAGAACATGCAGGCTATAAAGTCTCAATCTAAATTAGAAGCCATTGTAACAAAAAAATTATGGAATAAAGGCATTAGATTTCGAAGAAATGTTAAAGATTTAAAAGGGAAACCAGATATTGCTATAAAAAAATACAAGCTAGTTATCTTTATAGATTCTTGCTTTTGGCATATGTGTCCTATACACGGAAATATTCCAAAAAGCAATGAAACATATTGGAAAGAAAAATTGTCTAGAAATCAAAAAAGGGATACAGAAGTTACTAAGTATTATCATGAGAAAAGTTGGAAGATTAAAAGGATTTGGGAGCATGAAGTTAAAAATGACTTAGAAAAAGTTATTATTGAATTAGAGAAATTTATTAAAGAAGCAAAGACTAATAAAGGAAAGAGTGTAAACTAAAAATGCTAATAAGAGAGTGTTCAGTTCTTTCTGGGAGGGGAGCTAGTTTAACTCCCCTCCCCACTTAAACTTCCTCTAAGTTAAAGCGCAGGGCTTATATGATGCTTTTCTCCCCATAAAACAACTAGTTTAATCCGCGTTACTATTTAAAATTGTCCTCAATACTATCTTGATTATAGTACTTCGTTATCTTATACTTCTTTTTAATATCTATCATAAGAAATCAAACTCAATATAAATATTAAATATTGTGATAATATTAATATAATTAGACTGCAATTACTGAGGTGATAAATAGGATGATGTTAAATGATTTAATCGACGCAATTACTAAAATACTAGCTGATGAAAAAGCTTACGATTTACCAAATATATGTTTAAAATACGGTTTAGACAACGGAGACGAGTCAGAGGCTTTTGAAAGTAAAAGAGTTTATGTTCAAAGAAGATTAAAAATAAAAGATCAAACGTTTTTATTAGATCTAGCTCACAAAGTATTAAATGATTATGGTTCAACTGCAAAGGAGTTATCTAAAGTTTTACACAGGTTAGCTCCAAACGGTTTGTTTTCTATTAGCGAGATAACTAGAAGAAACATAATGAATGAATTATATACCCGAGGTAATATAGAAGGCAAACTAGAAATTACTGATTTCTTAAATAGAATTTGGAGCTTAGAAAATATGTCATCGACTGATTTTAGGTTTAATAATGCTCAAGAGGAAATTTCGCAACATATGATAAATAACCTAGATTGGGACGAACCTTACCTTTATGAAGTCTATTTAGATGTGTTAACTGCTACAGATGAGACTATAATTCAATTTTTAGAATTAATTATTCACCCAATTGTACGGGATCCCATAGAAGCAAAAGAATACCTTGAGGTTATTAATAGTCATTTAGTAAAGGACGGCTATCAATTTTTTCCTTCAAATAAATTATCCGGATATACAGTTTATACAATAAACAAAAGTGCAAAAGGCGTAAATGGTGTTGCAAAGAATCTTATTTTCGCTTCAATAGGTGATAAGCCGGACATTATCATTAGTGACTCTATTAACAACGATATTAAAATTGTTAATAATGAATCAAATTGTTTGGTATACAATTACCCTCTTCCTAGCACCGGCTTACTTTGGATGGATATGGTACAGTGGTGGTCAGATTTAAACAATATGGGAGAAATTGATAAAGGTACTGAGATAAATCTATATAAACGATTAGTCAAATCTTTAGATTCTGAACCAGAAAGGATATTATTTAAAAACTACTTTCAGTTATTTAGATACCAGTTCAAAGATAAACTTCCAGCTTTAATACCCCAAGTTTATTTACACTATGATCCTTATACAATGAAACAAAGATTAAATTCGAAAGTATTGTCAAGACAACGAATGGATTTTCTTTTACTACTCCCAAATCAACATCGAATAGTTATTGAGCTAGATGGAAAACAACATTATTCAAATGGCGATATATCAAGCCCAAGATTATATGCAGAAATGGTTAATGCTGACAGAGATTTAAAACTAAATGGATACGAAGTTTTTCGCTTTGGCGGTTATGAATTTATAGATAAGGAAAAAATAAAACAGAGTATAAAATATTTTTTTGAAAAGTTATTTTTTAATTACGGGGTAAAAATCAATGGTTAAATATCATAAAGATTGAACTATTAAACAAAGTTATATTATATAAATAAGAAGGGTTTATCTTATATGGAATAACTATTTACCAAAAATAGATTATTATTTTTTCTTAAACTGATCAAAAATATAGCAAGTTTCATCCCTCCTGCTTTTCTCAATATACCTAAACTGATATGACATTAGAAATACAGGGGTTTTTTTCTTCATTAAATAAAGACCATCGGCATAGACAGGTTGCTGATATGACAAGGTTGTTACAAACACATAAACACTCCTTTTCCTCCCGTATTTGTATCTATAATAATTTAAAGCAAAACCTCTTAACCTTCTGTTAATACTTTCTGTAAGCGTCAAGTAGAAAGGAAAGGGTTTAGCAGTTACTCTTTCTCTAGATCCGTTGCTGTGTTCACAGAATCGTTTTATATTTTTAAGAAAATTTATGATAGCATTCCGTAACTGTACGATAAGTATAGAGAATTTTCTTTTTTGAATTTTTCTCATAGAGAGGCATCAATGTAATATATGCAGTATAAGAAGAGTGAATAAAAATTTAATCTAACATTATACCACTAAAAGCAAAACAAGTTAAGGATTGAGGAAAAAAATATTATATATAGACATTAGCAGTCAGAGAACATTCACTTTTTAATTATAAATATTATATAATTAAAACAAGCCATAAAGAATAGGAGGCGAGTGGATGGAAATAGCTTTAAGCATTTGGGGCTTAGTTGCATTAGCAATTGTTCTAAAAGATGATAAGAACGAGAAATAAGGATAACAAAACAAGTTTGGAGACTTTCGGATTATCCTTACTCTCGGCATATAATTAGTTTAACATATCATGGTACATTTCATTCTCTTAATTTTGATAAGAAAAATGCAGAACTCTTAACTATCATATTTAAGGATCCTACCATTATTTTTTTGATTATTACGATTGAATTGATTCTCTTATGCGTAGTTTTAAGCCGTCAATTACAGGAAGTAAAGCTACATTTTGCGGATTACAGAGCAGTTAATTAGTACAACAAGCTTTTAAAATAACTACAATAAGAGAACCACCGCAAAGCCGCTTGCCATTGACTGTAGCAACTGATTCTTAGTATTCGACGACAGGAGTCCTGCGAATATGAGAATCAGCTGGTCCGTATTATCTTATTTGAGAAGGTAATCCTAATTAAGATTACCCCGGATAGTTCAGTGTTCATTTTGCGGCACGGACCAAAGTAAAGTCAATGGTGGCGGATAATCGTATTTATACTCTTTGTTGCAACAAATTAGTGTGGCTCTTTACACCGCAATTAATGGTTTAGGCTTCTACAAATAGCTTCTCAATCTATTTGCAATAATTACTTACTATATTCTGTATTTGCATCATCATAAGCACCTGCTCTAATCAAATGCATTCTTTTAAGTACGTAATGCTTCACTTGTGAATTATCAGCTGCACCCAGTGAATTATATTCTTGTTCATAGTAACTGTATGTAATTCCTGTCAGTATATCAAAAACTTCAATAAAACGCTCCCCTTCTTCATCTACAAAAAGAACTCTCATTTTATATTGATTTTTCATTATAAAATCCTCCTTGAAAATCAAACCTCTAGGCTAATGCATCAGATAAAAACAAGAATCTGATAGATACTATGCCGAATATTGCATATTGCCATCAAGTAGCTATATTATTCACCCACAAGTGATCAGAAGCTGAAAACTTGCCTTATTTTGAACCTTATAGCGTTATTTATGAAAACTTTTTTAATTACCCAGCTGTAATAAGGTATCAAAATACATGGAAGTATTACAAAGATATTTTGGTGTTGCAACTTTACATTGAGAGACGGCTGTTGTAACCTTCATTGGCAAAACAAGCAATTGTCGCGACTGGTTTCTCAGCTTTATACTCTTATCCACAGAAGATCAATGTCAAGTTGTAACATTATGAAATTGAAATTTTGTATATTTTTGTTTTACAAAATACAATACATAGTTTTATAATACAAATCTTTTGCTTTAAACAACCTTCGATAGACTCCATAATACATTAACTAGTTGAAGAATACGTCATTATAGTAAGCACAGAGTTTATTTAATGCTCATGCCATTAAATAAATGTGGATATATACTCATTACATGCAAAAACATATATATTTTTTCCTTACTTGCAATTGAAGCTAACATAGGTATATCGCTAAAACTAAAAAATTCACTATTAATACTTGTATTATACTGCTGTAAAAACATGGACAAATATAATTTTTCACTAGATGAAATCGAAGTTGATACTTTTCTAATATATTCAAAGTTAAATTCAACCTGCATTTTCTCACCTCCGAAATTATTATTTTTTCCGATTGAGATACAATTCTCAAATTTAAGTAACGGGGTTTCCAAAAGAGTGTTCCAAAGTTCTTTAAGCAATTTATACCTATTATATTTTTGATATTTCTTTTCTAACTCCTCGGCAAAGCTTTGTAGAATAACTAGTAGATAAGATATTAATTCTCTAAGTTTATCCAAACTATATCTTTGACTACTATAATATGAACTTCCATATAAGTACTCTTGTTTTGAATCTGTACTCTCATGAGTAATTTTATTTCTAACATCAGAAATTTCTTTTAAAAAACGTTTATCATATGTTAAATTCACATTACATATTTTCTCTGCCTCAGATACAATAGATTGTGCAGACCCTTTATTGATTTTCTTTATTTCATTTTCAATTAATTCTGCTAATATTAATCTTGGAGAATATATATTATTGTAGATTACATTCGTAGAAATCTTTAATTCGAGATTTTTACGAATCTTTTCTGGAAATGAGGTTAATACATGTCGTATGGCTTCACACACGGCACTCTCAAATAATGCAAATGCGTAAATATAATATGCTTCATAGTTTACTTCATCAAATTTAGACTGTATGTTTTTTATTTTATCTATGTTTACTTCAATGTTATGAATCATTTCTTCACATACAAAAACCCTCATAATTACACCTTCTCGAACTTTTTACTTTTATAACTACTTAGAGAATAAGTATTACTGGTAATTGAACTATGTCTAGTCCAAGCTATACAATTTAACACTCGAGTTCTTGAAGCTTTAAAAACCTTCTTCACAAAACCAAACTACTCTGCTTCCATACATCCTTATTAATCCTAAGTGAACCTTCAATCACAAACACAACCTTACTCTTCCCATAAGCGTCCAGTTCAATCAATGTTTTTGGCCAGCTACTCCAAACTCAGTACCTTCCTATCAACCTCCAGTGCAATTACAAAAGCATCCCAATGAACCTGCGCAAGGTTATGTTCGTCTCTAGCTTTTTTCATCCGTCACTTCGACAATAATTACTTTGGCACCGTCATCTAACCACTTTTTATGTTCCGCAATACCCTGATTTAAGTATTTCTCCTTCAACTTTTCCTACAGTAACAAGAGTTATATTCTTTTCCATATTTCTTTAAGTCAGGATAATTTTTATCATAATATACTTATATTTTACCATATACTCCAAAGAAAGTTACTATTTACCTATACTTATCAAGGTATTATAATCAAGATATTACTTTAATAATTGAAAGGGTTTAAAACTTCACACTTTCCAATGCTTGGTTACTTATTTCCCTCCAAAAATCAAGGGAAAATCTTTTGTAATTAAAAAAGCTTCATAAAAAACACCTCAATCATAGTTAATTGAGGTGTTATACTCATCAAACGTTTACAACCTATTTCAAATACTCTTCATAAACCGCCTTATAACTATCAATCATCTCCAAATAATTCCCAACCAACACATACTCATCCACCTGATGAGGCAAATCTTCAACCCCCGGCCCATAAATAACAAGATCAAATTCATTATCAGCTTTAGTAAAAGCAGCCGCATCCGTCGTTGGCGAAATACCAGTCACAGGCAATTCTTGCTTAGAAACAGATTGAATAGCCTTAATCAGTTCAGAATCCGGTTTAGACTCTACAGGATAAATATCATAATCAACAATTAATTCTAAACCAAATCCTTCCCTTTTGTTCAAGTCATCCACAATACCTTGCAACACTGCTTTCACTTTACCGTTATCAAATTCAGGAATGGTACGAATATTACCTTGCAATGTTGTAACAGCAGGAATACTGTTAACCTGATCCCCGCCATTGATAATTGTAATAGAATGAGCAGTTTCACCTAATACATCATTTTTGTATTTGTTAGTGACTTCTTGCATCTCTGCATTAGCCCGGGTGATAAATTCATTAATATTCGCAATGGAGTTAATACCTTCCTTAGGCATGGAACTATGTGCAGATTTCCCACGTGAAACAATCGTATAGTTCATGGAACCTTTATGAGTATAAATCAATGCCGGACCGGTCGGTTCACCAATTATCAATCCATCCAAATCATCTGCATAGCCCTCTTTCGTTAATTGTTCAGAACCTAATTCACCGACCTCTTCACCAACAGTTGCCATGAATTTCAGTGTACCGTTGATATCTGCATTTTCCTCTTTGATTTCAATCATAGCAATTGCTAAAGCTGCCAGACCAGATTTCATATCCGTTGAACCCCGGCCGTATAATTTGTCTCCATCGATTTCAGCTGAGAACGGCGGGAATTTCCATTCGTTTTCGTCACCAGCTGCTACAACATCCTCGTGTCCACTAATACCCAGGACTTTACCGTCACCTTTTTTGTAAGTGGCTACTAAGCTTTCACGGCCTTCACTATATTTTACTTTCTCAGATTCAATCCCATGCTTTTGAAATAGATTTGCTAAGTAATCAGCTACTTCTGATTCATTATCGTTTACCGATTTTATTTTTATGATATCTTGTAAAATTTTAATGCGTTCTTCTTTATTCAATGTATGATTCCCCTCTCACTTATATTTACTGGTCCACATCAACCATATTAAACCGTTTCTACTTGAAGCTCATAAACAGAAACCAACAAATTTATAAAGATGTTATTCATAACATACCCCCATAATGAAAAACGTAATCGAATTTTATGCTGTACATTATTTGTTGAATTACTTTCAAAGCTTATTATAATCCTAAATGTGAAACGGGAAAGATCTATTTATAATAAAGACAATTTCAAAGACTTCTCCTCCCCGGCTAATTTCTTTGCCATACTTATTCATTAATCTTAACCATAGATTTTGCTGTTGACACAGAATGAAACCTCTATAAAGTAAAAGAATGTCCCTCACTTGGGACATTTTTAGTTATTCTACTTCAAAAATGTAAGTGCTATCATAATGAATAAGTTGGTGATAAAGATGAATTTTTCTGAAACTGAACAAAAAATACTAAAGCTTTTAAGTGAGAAGGGAGAGTATGTGAGAGCTCAAGAAATTTCTAACTATATTGGTATTTCCACTAAAACGGTTTATAGGAAGATTAAAAATTTAAGGGAAATATGTGATGAGGATATTATAGAAAGCCACAGAAGTAAAGGATACAGATTAAATTATGAAAAATATCTAACAGCATTTAATGATTATTATTTGCCCAATAACCAATACATGTCGGTGGAGAACAGGAGAACATCCATATTTTTAAATTTATTAACCCATTCTCCTCGGGAGGTAAGTATTAATAACCTATCCCTGCAATACTTTGTAAGCCCGTCGTCAATAGTAAAGGATTTAGACTATATTGAAAAAGAACTTAAAGACACTAACTTATCATTGTCTAAATCGAATAGTGGAACCTCTATTGTAGGAGCAGAAAAATATATTAGAAAAGAGTTAATGCATATATTCAATAGATTTTTAGTGAATCTCAGTACGCCAACTATAAGTGCTTTAACTTCTAAAGATGGATCAACGGAATATCTGCAAAAGCAATTTGCTAAAGAAGAAGTTAATAAAATAGAAGCCATATTAGAGTCAGCAAATAAGTTATTAGGCTTTGTTATTGAAAATCCATATTATATCAATTTACTGACACACTTATTAATACTTTTAAAAAGAAATAAAAATAATATGGAAGTCTCTGATACAAAGTATGATATCGAAAATATAGACGAACACAAATATAAAGTAGCTCAATATATCATCAATAACATGGAGGACGAATTCAACATTGAATTGGATTCTATAGAAACCAATTATGTATACGCTTTCCTTATTTCTACCAGGAATGATGTGAATGAAGCCAAGAATCGACAAATAGATGAGCTGGAAATAAAAAGCAGCAATGAAGTGGAGTTACTTGTTAATGAGATAATTGATGAAATGGAAAAAGAATTAAATATCAGCTTTTCAAAGGATTCAAGATTAAAAAAATCACTTTTACAGCATGTACAACCGATGTTAAACAGAATCAAATATAACGTCATTATTGTTAACCCAATCATTGAAGATATTAAAGATGAGTTTTTTAATACATTTCATACTTTGAAAAAAATTATATTAAGAATTACAAAAAAATACAATTTAAAAGAAATATCAGATGATGAAATAGGATATCTAACCGTTTATTTTCAAAATACCATTGAAAAAATCATTAAACGGCTTAATGTTTTGATTGTTTGTACCACCGGGATTGGGACTTCTCATTTATTGAAAACGAGAATAAAAAAGAATTTCCCTATCCTAAACATCAAAGGGGTAATATCAACCAGTGAGATTAATAAATATGAACAGCTTGATATTGATTTCATTCTCACTACAGTCAATTTACCTCCGACCAGGCAAAAACAGTTGTTGATCAGTGCTTTACTGGATAAAGGAGATATCAATATCATCAAACAATTTATAAAAAATAATTATGGGAGATTAATTTAATGGAAATGAAAGAATTTTTATCTGAATATTTAGTGGACTTAAATTTAAATGCAAAGACAAAAGAAGAAGCTATTACAAAGCTTTGTCAAAGGTTATATGACAATGGCTGTATTAAAAGTGTTAAAGAATTTGTTGCTGATGTGTATGAACGAGAGGAAGAGGGAGAAACAGGAATCGGACAGGATGTCGCTATACCACACGGTAAATCCGAGAATGTTATCAAAACCAGCCTGGCAATTGGAAGAACAGAAACAATTGATTGGGAAGGAGAAAAACATCAGCCAGTTGAAATCATTATCCTATTTGCTGTCAGGTTAGTTGATAATACTTCTGTTCATCTAAAATTACTGTCGCAGGTGGCGTCAAAATTAGGGAATGATGACGTTTTAGAGCAGTTGAAATCTGCAAAATTACCAAGTGAGGTTATAGATTTATTTATTAATTAATTGAAAGCGAGAGTGATATTTAATGAAGTTAGTAGCGGTTGTAGCTTGTACATCGGGTATTGCCCACACATATATAGCAAGAGAAAAATTGATTAACGCTGCAGAAAAAAGAGGCCACTCCATTAAGGTAGAAACTCAAGGAACGATTGGCGTAGAGGGAAAACTAACAAAAAAAGATATTGAAGAAGCTGATCTGGTTATCATGGCAACGGATATTCAAACAACTGGAAACGAAAGGTTTGAAGGAAAAAGGAAGATTAAAGTTGCTACGAATATTGCAGTCAAGGCTGCGGGACAGCTCATTGAAAAAATCGAAAAAGAAATCTAGAAAAATAGTAGTAAGAGGAGGAGACGTAGGAGATGAAAAAATCTCTGAATGAATTAAAACGACATGCCTTAACAGCTATTAGTTATATGCTGCCGCTTGTTGTTGCCTCAGGACTGTTAATAGCTATAGGTAACTTAATGGGAGGAGAGGTTATAGAGGATTATACTCAACCTTTCACAGTTGCCAGTGCATTAACGAGTTTAGGAGTAATGGGGATGGGTTTATTAGCCCCATTTATTTCTGGATATATTGCCTATTCTATTGCAGAACGGCCGGGAATTGCACCAGGCTTTTTAATGGGATTAATCGCTAATGCTTTAGGGGCAGGATTCCTAGGCGGGATGATAGGCGGCTATATTATAGGCTACTTTATCCGATGGATGCGGAGGACCTGGAAAGTACCAAAATGGGCTGATGGATTAATGCCAATGATGATTATTCCGACGGTTTCTTCTATCGTTGTTGGCTTGTTTATGTACTTCGTAGTAGGATTTCCGATTGCATGGTTAACAGAGCAGCTTATATCCTTCCTGGAAAATTTAGATGAATCATCCAGAGTTGTTTATGGATTTATTTTCGGAGTACTGGGACATATCGATTATGGAGGACCAATTAGTAAAGTACCGAATTTATTTGCTGATGGACTCTTATTAGAAGGTGTACTTGAACCAGAAGCAATTAAAGTGATTGGAGGAGTTGTTCCCCCTGTAGGAGTAACCCTTGGCTGGCTATTTTCCAAGATTGTTAATAAACGCATTTTTACTAAGGTCGAAGAAGATGCGATTAAAGTAGCCTTTCCTATGGGATTAACCATGATTACAGAAGGTGTTATCCCAATCGCAATGAATGATTTACTGCGGACGTTATTTGCTACTGGAATGGGAACAGGGGTTGCTGGAGCAATTAATTTCTTCTTCCAAAATGGATCACCGGTGCCATCAGGCGGGGTATTCGTTATTCCTGCCATGACCAAGCCGTTTGTAGCATTAACCGCGTTATTAGCCGGGTCCATAGTAACCGGTTTAATACTAGTGTTAATTAAGAAAAGAATTACCGAGGAAGAATATGAATCACTTCAAAATGTAGACGAAGAGGAAACGGATTTATCAGGATTTCGTATTGAGGGTTAAAAATATAAATTAATTAAAGGGTGACTAAAATGTTAATAACAATGTCTGAAATGCTAAAAATCGCCAAAGAAAATAATTTTGCTGTGGGTGCGTACAATATTTCTGATGCGAATATATTTAAAGCGGTGGTGGAAAAAGCAGAAGAATTAAAAGCGCCAGCTATTATAGCTATACATCCTGACGAGCTTAGCTTTATTTCAGAGGAGTTCATCGCATATATCAAGGAAAGAACAATCAAAAGCAGCGTGCCATTTGTTCTTCATTTAGATCATGGGGCAACAGTGAAGGATGTTGTGACTGCGATTAATAATGGATTTACATCTGTAATGATAGATGGTTCCCATTTACCGTTTGATGAGAATGCGAAATTGACGAAAGAAGTAGTAGACATAGCTCATACAGTAGGCGTTTCCGTTGAAGGTGAATTAGGAACGATTGGTGATACAGGCACCTCTATTGAAGGAGGAGTCACTGAAATAACCTACACCAAACCAGAGGAAGCGGATGAATTTATCAGGAGAACGGGGATTGACTCATTAGCTATCGCAATTGGAACAGCACATGGCATTTACCCTGAAAATTTTGTGCCAAAACTTAAATTAGACATATTAGATGAAGTAGCAAACACCGTGGATATACCTTTAGTACTGCATGGCGGATCTTCCAATTCAGATGAAGAGATTAACAAAGCGGTTGGAAAAGGAATTCAAAAAATAAATATATCCAGCGACACGAAGAAAGCTTTCTTTAATAAATTACAAGAATTAATAGACTCTGATGTAATGTGGGAGCCAAACGTGATATTCCCGCCATGTATTGAAGCTGCTAAAGAAATCGTTGAATATAAAATGAATTTATTCAACTCAGTTGATAAAGAAAAACTTTATTACAGTCAGGAGTTTTAATTATGCCACTCGTATCTTTAGATGGACTGCTGCCAAAAGCACGTCAGAACAACTATGCTGTTCCGGCTTTTAATGTTGTAAGCTTAGAAATGATTATATCTGCAGTTAAAGCTGCAGAAAAAGAAAACTCGCCTATTATCATTGAGTATACAGAAGGCGATGACACAAGAATTCCATTAGAATATATTGGGCGTTTTGCAAGCGATTTAGCTAGAAAATCTGATGTGCCTATCTGTGTTCACTTAGACCACGGAAATACTCTAAAAGCTATCCTGCGGGCAATTAAAAGCGGTTACTCATCTGTTATGTATGATGGGTCAGCCTTAAGTTATCAGGATAATGCAGCCAACACTAAAAAAATTGTTGAGATAGCAAAAAGTATAGGCGTAAGTGTTGAGGCTGAATTAGGAACAATTGGACCAGGTGAAGATAACTACACAGACCCAGGTCTAGTCAACGATTTTACTAATAGCACAGGCATCAGTGCTCTTGCAGTTGCTATAGGAACTGAACACGGCGTATATAAAGGGAAGCCTGAAGTAGATTTAAAAAGGCTTAAAGACATAAGAAAAGAAACCGAAACACCCCTGGTTATGCATGGCGGCTCCGGTTTAGATGAAGAGATTTATGCGAAGGTTATTGATAATGGTGTTTCTAAAATAAATTATTACTCAGCGATGTCTAATAAGATCACTAATCGGATTATGAATGAGTTACAAGATGCAAGTGAAAATGAACCAGTATATCTTCAGGATGCAATAGATTTAGAACTGAAATATTTTGAAGAAGGAATGAGGAAGGTTATTAGGTTATTTCGGAAACAGGGGTAGTTGAGGAAAATAAATTACAATAAAAAATGCTAACGGGAGATTAGACAATTTCATTTTCCGTTAGCATTTTTGGTTTTTTTGGCTATCTCATAAACTCGTAATAAGTAATGACTTCATTAGAACATACAAGAGGAATATTTTGCTGAATCATTAGGTGATCAATAATATGTCAAACGTGATACACTTCAATAGCGGTAGTCAACCAACTTAGTGGTGATTATTGAGGGTAAATTGAGCCACTGATAAAAGGGCGATAAAGTCCCCAACTGTGGATTCTAGAACTACCAAAAATAGTATTGAATAACCTATATTGATATACTCCTTTTACTAACCAATTACTGCAAAAGATTGATTATTCCTTCAATATTAACAATTTTCCAACTTCCACCATCAACTAATCGATTTTGCAATTCTCCATTTACCTCATAAATCATACGTAAAATTATTGTTTTTTGCTTTTTAAATTTGTTCAATTTGTAAGACAAATCTATTTTTACTTCACTTAAAGCAGGTCCCTTGTCCTCCACTCGGATAACTACATAGTTTAATAACTCAACCTTTGAAAATTCTTTCTTAAACTCCCCAGCTTTTTTATTGACTGAAACTTCTCCTAAAATACTGTTTGGATACAGTTGTACAGGACTTCCATAATTCCTTTTTGAGATGTACTCAAAAAAAGCAATTGCAGCATGTTCAGGTGTTCCAGATAGAGGAATTTCTACATTTATATTTTTTCTAGGAGACCATTTCTTGTGCAGTCTATCCATTTCCCTATTTCTTTCTTTAATCTCTTGATATCTATCAATTATATCCAGTATAGTTGTATTTTCAATTTCTTCTCTTTCTTTATTATACTGAGATTTTCTTTCTGTTTCACTCTGAATACTTTGAATCCAATCACTGATATAAACGAGTAGAACCATGGACTTAATCGCTACAAGCTTATTATTATAGTTTAAGTCTCTGCCATGCAAAATACCATTTCTATATGGTAATTTTATCTTCTCATTAGTAGTCTTCATTCTGTTTTTTTTGATTATTAATATTAGATTAGACAAACCAGATGAATGCCCTGCAATACTGTCCCAGACATCAAGTTCTGTATTATCTGCAAATAACCCTGTAGCTTTAATATCATTAACAATTCCATCAACCTGCATTAAAAATATAGGTACACATGAATGATATCTACCATCAAAATAGTCTTCCATAGCGAGTTTAAGCAAATGGATTCTATCCCTAAACAATGGTCTGTAAGCTATTCTCTCCAAGAGCTTCGGTGCCACTTCTTCATAATACTCTGTAAGATACCGCTCAGCTGCTTCTAACGAATCTCGGTCGAAAATGTTTATAGCTTTCTTCATAGTTTTAATTTTCATTTCCTCATGCGCGATCCATCCATATTCACTGAAATAATTATTAAATCTATCTGGAAGATTTTTTAACGTTTCATATTCTTTTTTTATAGTTTCAATTTCATCTCTAATATCTGCTTCAAGGAAACTACTTATTTTACTTAAATCTTCAATTCCTTTTATTGCTTCGCCTAAAGTTTTAATCGATTCATTATCCTCAATATTACCCATAATTCCCTCCTTTTCAGAGTTACATAATTTATTATTGAGTTGTTTTAATCTAAGAAAAGAGCAACATTGTCGTCACTCTTTTCATCATTAATTTAATATTATATTACATTCTAGCATTCATAAAACCGAGGAATTAACCTTTACAAAAGGCTCCTAGTTAAATCAAACATTATTTAATTCAGAAAAATTTTTTATATCTTATCACTAAGAATCTGTTTAGCTTCCTTCAAATCAATTTTAGCCCTATGCCCATGCTTTTGTAATAAATGCAGAAGATTATTCCCATTTAATAATGTCAACGGCTTTCCTTTTGAAAATTCATATGCATCTGGACCATAATCTGCAGTGGAGACTAAAATTCCTTTAGTTGCTCCTTCATTCATCACTGTACCATACAAATCTCTTACAGCGGATACACCAACCACATTCGTATACCTTTTGGCTTGAATAACAATTTTTCCTCCCCGAATTGGATCGGGATCAAATGCAACTGCATCCACACCGCCATCTCTACTTGCTCTTGTTATTTTAACTTCACCACCAGATTGATTAAATTCTTTCTCAAATAGCTCGCGGATAAGCTGCTCAAAATCCTGCCAATCCATAGCTGCTAAATTTCCTGTATCATCTAGTGTATCTGCAATATCATATGCGGAAACAAATCTTGGGTCATTTCGATCTAATTTAATGATAGGAGCTATAGGAGAAAGACTAGATAATTTACTACTGCCGACACCTTTTAAATTCTTAAAACACATTTTAGGATCAACTTTAGATAAGTCAATTTCCATAAATTCTGACTTCATTGCTTGCATCGACAAAATACAAGCGTTAACATCTTTTCCAGTTGCTTTATCAATAGAGTTTACCCACCCATTAAATACGATTGATTCTATAGCATCAACCCCGTCTGCTTCGTATAATTCATGGATAGAACGGAGAGTTATTTGATAAAGCAGTTTGTCATACATCTTATTAAATGCAGCCTGAGACAGATACATTTCTTTAAATTCATCTCTTGATTGAATATATTTGACTTCTTTTAAATTTGGAACATCAGTAGGAGAAGGCAATACATAATCTACAATTAAAATTTTAGTTTCATTATTGAATTCAATATCAAACTCCTGCGGAAAAGTATCGGGATAAACTGAATTCGAAAGTACCATATCACAATAATCAACTATAGCTGCTGGTACTTTCTTAAAATACATCTCTTTTTCTAAATCAATAGCATCATTTTTCTCTTTTTGTTGGGTTAAAAATTCTTTTCTCTCTTTTTCCCACCCGTGCAAAAACTCTTCGTATTTCTCCATTCTCTCTTTATTCTTTAATTCTATCCCTTGCTTCTCTTCTTCCCACTTTTTATAGTCTGATTGAAATAGCTCTTTCACTTTTTCAATTTTTTTCTCTTTTAAAGAACCAAACATCTTGTCCAATATATTAAATTTAGGTTGATATAATAAATGACTCTCTCTGGGTTCCTTTGGCACTTCTATTAAGTGTGGTTTTATGGGCTCCATTACATCATACTCCGAAAGATCCTTTAAATCTTCCCAGTTAATTCGATCATCAATCCTAAGCGTATAAGTTAATGTGTTTTCTATTCCTTCCAATTGTTCGGCAGCTTCCACGGTCAATTGTATAGCTAGATTCTTTTTCTCTTCTTTCTCTAGTGCAACTTTTTCACGTTCAGCTCTTTTTGTTTCCATTTCTTGCTTCTTTCTCCATTTTTCTTTCCAGTCCAACT
This sequence comes from Oceanobacillus sojae, assembly GCF_007991515.1. Taxonomy (GTDB): domain Bacteria; phylum Bacillota; class Bacilli; order Bacillales; family Amphibacillaceae; genus Oceanobacillus; species Oceanobacillus sojae. The sequence continues at coordinate 9,158 of NZ_BJYM01000029.1, read as the reverse complement.
CTTGCATAATTGCCTTTTGTTGGACTACATGAAAGTCCTTACCTTTTATCTCTCTATATTTATTTAAACCTTCATGTTTTATTTCGATTCGATACATTAAATAACCCCCTCTTCTCCGTAAGAAGCTTTACATTTTTTATTAAAACTATTTATTACCCATATATATTTTATCAACTATAAGTAATATTATCTATATTTTTGTAATTTAGAGAAAGGTTAATTAACGCCTTCAAGACTGAAAGCGTTATCAGGTAATTATTATGAATTAGTTAAAATGAACTTCTTCCTCAGTAATTTGTTCAGCATAGTAATCAAGCATATTTCCATCCTTATAAGTGAAATTATGCTGCAAATTATATTCCCCATTAATTAACTTTGGCAGGTATTCTCTTAAGTTGCCAACAATTCCACTATTCAAGGGGTCCAAAATCCAATCAATATCTTTCCAATCAAGGATGCCCTCTTCTACTTTAAATGGAGTATTATAGCTGGTACCGCTTGGCAGATCAGCTATAAATACATACATTCCAGAGTCTCCTCTATTACTTTTCCAAACAACTTTCCCACCAGATTCTACATCTAATAAAGTAATACCTGTTTCTTCATAGACTTCTCTCAATACACACTCTAATGGTGTTTCATTTTGTTCGATTTTACCGCCAACGCCATTCCACATTCCTATGTTTGGATTTTTTTCTCTATTTAACAAAAGCAGCTTATTTTTGTCCTTTATAAAACAAATTGTGTATTTCAACATTCCTCTTCCCACCTTTATTTGTAATACAGCTGTTCACGGACTAATACCTTTTACTTTTATCAATTAAATAATAATGTATTTATTTAATTCTACTAAATCTACCGCCACTTTTGTTGATAAAAGTTAATTTCAACATTAAAGCTCCTAAATTAACCCCAGTCCTCAAACCCTAAACCGCCGAACCAACCCATTCAACTCCTCAGCAAGCCTCGACAACTGCTCCGAACTCCCTGCAACCTCTTCCATAGAACTATTTGTCTGTTGGGTCGATGCAGAGGTTTGCTGAACACCGGCAGCTGCTTCTTCAGAAATAGAGGCAATCTCTTCAATAGACCCCTTCATTTCCTGACTGCTTGTAGTAATATCCGCTAAGTTTTCAACAACAAGATTGATATTTCCCGCCATATTAGAGATAGACTGATTAATCTCCTTAAACGTTTTTCCTGTTGTAACAATTTGGTCTGTTCCCTGCTCTACTTCGACATATCCATCCTTTAATGATTGGACAACCGTACTTGTTTCATTCTGAATATTCGCTACGATATCTGTAATATCTGTAACCGAGACAGCGACCTGTTCGGCAAGCTTTCTCACCTCATCGGCTACCACGCTAAATCCTTTTCCATGTTCTCCTGCTCTCGCTGCTTCAATCGCTGCGTTTAATGCAAGCAGGTTGGTCTGGCCCGCAATATCCTTAATAACCGCAACAAGATGGGATATTTTTTGGGAATGCGTATCTAATGCTTCCACTTTGACAACTGCTCCCTGTACAATTTGATCAATCCTGCCCATTTGTTCTGTAGAGGAGGTCATTAGCTTGCTTCCGTTCGTTGTCATTTCCAGTACTTTATCGGAATATTGCTGAACACGTTCGCCATTATCATTTACTTCCTGTACCTTTGTTGTAAAGGTGCCGGTAATATCCGCCAGATCGCTGGCACTGTTCGCCTGTTTTTCAGAGCCTGCCGCGAGCTCCTGCATTGTGATAGCTACCTGTTCGGAGCCGGATTTGACCTCGTTCGCTGCCTGGGTGAGTTCTTCACTTTGATTTGTAACGGTCTCAGATACCTCGTTGATCTGTCTGAGCAGGTTACGCGTATTGCTCGCCATTTCATTGGTGGCATCCACTAACTGTCCGACCTCATCTCTGCCCTGGTTCTGCAGGTCATCCTGACTCAGATCACCGCCTGCAATCAGCTTCATCCGCTCCATTACTGCTTTAATTGGTTTTGAAATAACATTGCCGGTGACAATTGCTGCTGTAACACTGAGAATAAGAATTAAGACGGAAACAGCAATGACAATGATTACAGTGTTTTTTCCATGATCAATGATCTTTTCCCCGCCCTGATTGATGGCTGCTTCTGAATCTGCTGCCAGCTCCTCATATTCTGCAGTAATACTATCAACCATAAATGACAGGCCGTTCAGATTCGATATCGCCTGCTCTTCATCGCCGCGGTCATATACTTCAAAAACATCGCCGACGATAGCGGTCTGCCACACATTAGTCGTACGAATTAAATTCTCCAATTCTTGTGAGGCGCCAACGCTATTTGCTAATTCTTCAAATTCAGTCCCCTGTTCTGTATACGCTTCAAAATCTTCCTTGAAATTGGTATTTCCGGTCAATACATACCCGCGGGCTGCTGCTATCCGGTTGGTCATGGCGGTTTCCAATCCCGTGTTTGCGATTAACATTTGAAGATTGTCTTCAATCATTTTGGTTGTTTCATCATTCATTCTTTTAATAGTGATGGAATTGTAAGCGCCTAAAAAAAGAACTAATAAAATAACGATGGAAAATGCAAAGATGATCTTGCTTTTAATGCTTTTCAGATTAAAAATAGGTTTCATTTTCTTCCTTTTTCTATTCATGAACATGCTGCTTCTTCCTTCCAATTTGATTTACAGTAGATTTTCACTGTTTCTATTTTTAAAAAGACTTTCCTTTTGAAGCCTGCTTCTCCTGAGTGAATTCTATATCTCTTGTAAAAAAACAGGTAATTTGTCTTGCTATGTAGGTTAATAGGTCCATCTTATATATCGGTATATTTAACCATTTATAAAGGGAATTTTAATAAAAAACGACAGAATTTATGAAATAGATGCATTATTTCCCATTAAATCAAGAATCTGATTCCAGACAAAACACTGCTTTTAAGGTAAGTTGGGTAATGCAAAAAAAAGAATCCATTTGATATGAAATAATCAAAATGAATTCCTTTTCTGATTGAAGCTCGTATTTGTTTTATACTACAGCACCGGATTGTTAAATTTTAAAAACTATAAATCCTTATAAGTAATATATCTATTATCATTAAAGTCTTAATGCGTTACTATAATTAGATTATAACCCTGGTTATGCAGAAATATCATTGGTTTTTTACTCCTTTTAGAATTCGCAGCAATTTTAAAAACATAATACTCCCATTATCTTATTGACAATCCACAAACAAATCGTTAGAATTTACTTAACAATTAAAAGATTCGAGTGATCATTATGTTAAAGCATACATCCCGACAATTAAATCGTTTCTTTTTTAGCTATTTTTAGATAGCGTCTATAGGCCCTCACGGATATAGATGCCCTATATCTAAGATGGCTGATTGACATGTAAAAATGTTTAACCAGTCCCAGGAGAAATCGAAGCGGCTGGTTTTTTATATTTTCTAGACCATTTACGTTTCTCTCCTTTTTCAGGGCTGAAGCATAAATGGTCTTTTTTATCATCATCAGAGGAGTGAGTATATTGTTAATTGGTTATCAAGGTGTGGAAGGCAGTTACAGTACGATCGCATGCCAAAGGTTTAGCGGGGAAAATAATTATCAGACGAAAGGGTTTCTTACCTTTCGATCATTAGTGGATGCATTGCTCCATGATGAGGTCGACTATATTGCATTGCCAGTAGAAAATTCGACAAGCGGCCCTATTACAAGAACAATTGATTTAATGAAGTATTTAGATGTAACAGTGACGGATGAAATCTATGTGAAAATTGACCATGCACTCATTACAAAGCATCTAATCGAGCTGTCGGAAATCACAAAAGTGTATTCTCATCCAGAAGCACTGGAACAATGCTACACCTATTTAAGTCAGTATCCGCATATCGAGGTCCTTGAACATATGGATACAGCTGGTGCAGTGGAAATGGTTAAACATGCAGAGGATGATACTATCGCTGCCATAGCAGGAAGTCATGCTGCAGAATTATATGGCATGACAGTGCTTCAGGAAAATATCAGCGACAATCCATTTAATACGACACGTTTTTTATTTTTTAAAAAGGAAGAGGATCCAGTTAATCAGGTACAAGGTAAAACATCTATTTATATCGAAGTAAATCATAGCACTGGCTCACTCAGCGATATTTTAAACATTTTTAAAAAGCATGATACTAATTTGCTCTACTTAATGTCCCGCCCAATTCAAACGAAGCCGTTCGAATATGGATTCTTTATCGATATTGACAACGGCCTTGGTAACGAAGCACTTCATATGGCATTAAAAGAGTTAAAAGGTATTTGTACATATATAAATATTTTAGGCAGTTACCGTAAAGGTAAAATCCCGGCATACAAAGGAGTCTTACAAAATGAAACAACTTTTAACAGCTAAGAAACACTTATTCACCCGAATTGCAATTGGATTTGGACTCGGAATCCTGTTTGGTATCCTTTTACCCGAATTCTCTATTCAGGTAAAATTCATCGGTGATATCTACTTAAATTTAATCCAGATGATGATTATCCCAATTATTTTTGTAGCTGTCTCTACTGGTATTATTAATATTGGCAGTTCCAGTGATCTCGGCCGGATCGGCTTGAAGAGTATTGTTGTCTTTGTTGCTATGTTTATTACCACAGCAGCAATCAGTTTAGTCATTTCCTACCTGATTCGCCCTGGTCAGAGAATTAATATTGATGCTGTTGGATATGATGGGGAAGTCACCGATCCAAGTTTCGCAGATTTCTTTATGAATATCGTACCTAGTAATCTATTCCAGGCAATTTCGGAAGGGGATATTCTTGCAACCATTTTATTCACGCTTATTTTCTCCGTAGCTATTGTTGTCGTTGGGAAAGAGGCGGATCCAGTCAGAACGTTTATCAACAGCCTGTCCAAGGTCATCTTTAAAATTCTTGATTTCATCATGGAACTGACACCGATCGGAATTATTTCACTGATGGCATTCGCTGTTGCTGAATATGGTGCCGGTATTTTCTCTGCACTTGGGTTATATATTTTCACAGCATATTTCGCATGTATTATCGTATTTATCCTTGTGATGCTAATTCCGGCTTGGTTGTATAGTAAACGCAGTCCGATTGATTTTATTAAAGGCATTTATAAAGTATGGCTTGTATCTCTATCGACCACAAGCTCTGCTGTTACTATGCCAACAACAATGAGAGTAACCAGAAATGATTTTAAAGTCTCCGAATCTATTACGAACTTTGTTGTACCATTGGGAACGACTATTAATATGGCAGGCGGAGCAGTGTCGTTTAGTCTGCTCGCTGTCTTTGTATCCGACTTTTATGATATTCCGCTCGGTGTCGGCCAAATTATTTACCTCGTCATTATTGCAACGATTTTAAATATGGCAGCACCCGGTATTCCAGGAGGCGGAATTGTGCTCGGAGCATCGTTCCTTACACTTCTTAATCTGCCGATTGAATTGATGGGCCCTATCGCAGCCATCTATCGATTACTTGATATGGCTTATACGACTATGAACGTTACCGGTGATGCCGCAGCAGCAGTTCTTATTGATAAATCGGAAGAAAAACGGGCCTTGAAATTAAAAGCCAGGAAATCTTAAAATATGTAGAGGGCGAGGACTTAACAAGCCTAAAATAAAGAAAGAGGAATTTCACATCAAAACTCGATGTGAAATTCCTCTTTTTACTGGTTTTTGTCTTCGTCTCTTTACTGATTGCATCAAGCCTTATAATGTTTAACTACATATCATATTTTTGAAATTTCTCTCCAAGCAAAAAGGATCTGGAATATTACTTTCAAATCCTTTCCATATTGAGGCTTTGAATTCCTTTATTTTCACATCAAACCCTTATGAATTTTTCAGTGGTAACTAATTATTAATACGTTTGTTAACTTCAATCGTAATGAACTCCGGCAAATAATTAGGAGTACATCCTTTTGATACCGTTTCATCTTTGTAAAGACCTGTTTTCTCACCAAGTTTCATACAACGTGCACGATTTTTTTCATCATAAACGCCTATCCAGCCTGCGGTGAAATTCATAGCCCATTGAACTTCCGGTTCTTCCTGCGTAATATTAGCTTCTAATGCAGATAGTAAGTCTGCAGTGTTATCAGGCGGTGTTTTTCCAGTCCATCTCAATCGACCTTGATAATACCAGAAAGCTCGCCTTTGAAGAGCAGAAGGGCTATTTTCCCATGACTCCATCAATGCAATTGTCTTCTTGGCTTTGGTGAGCTGATTAGCCATTATCCAATCCATTAAGTTATTTCGCTCATCAAATGGGTGAGTCTGCATATCCTTATCAAGCTTATTTAGTACATCTTGTGAAAGAAGTTTTTTGTCCATAATTAAGGTTGCCAATAGTCTGGGCAAAAATTCTCCGGTTGACCAAAGTTCCATAGCTAGTTCATGATCTTTTTTTATGTCCTTCGCGATTTTTCTTAAGTCGCCCAGCTTCGTTTGACTATTGATCTGAGATAGAATGTCTTCTGCTTTTGCTGAGCGCTTTATTTCTGTGCTTTTATTTTTATGCATTTGAGACAACTCCTTATTCAAGCACTGTTTCATAATATATCATTGGCGGCATATATCTATAACTAAATTTTGTTAAAAGTCTTATTGCACACAATTGTACCATAACACTGTAAAAGGAGTGATTCATTTCGCTATTATTTATGATACGGTTATCCGTGGTATATCTAAATAAAAATTCTTTCACCGACTTTCAATCCTTGATTTCCATCTCATATTTTCTTCCATAATGTCAACAAACCTTTCTGCAGCTCTATTTAACGGAACATTTTTTAAATAACATATACCAATACTTCTTTTAGGTATAGGCTCCAATAAATTCACTTCATGAAGCAGGCCTTTTCCCAAAAACTCTTCAGAGAATTCTTTTGTAACACAGGCAACACCAAGATTAATCTTTGCAAATTCTAACAAAAGTTCATGTGAGCCTAACTCAAATTCCGGCTGGATTGTAATTCCTTTTGTAAGAAAAAATTCTTCCACATATCTCCGGGAATTGGAATTGTCCAATAAAATAAGCGGAAACTTAACCAATTCTTCCAGATTGGTCGGCTTAGATAATTCTTTTTGATATTTTTCGCCATATACAAACGTATCCTGAATTTCCAATAAAGGCTTAACTTCTAATGACTTGTCATCCACGGGGAGATTACAGACAGCGATATTGACTTCCCCTGCTTTTAAGGCAGCTATAATTTCCCACGTTGTTCCATTAACTATTTTGAATTTAAGATTTGGATATCGATTATGAAATGTTTCTAAATAAGGAAGCAGAAAAAATCGCGAAATGGTATCGCTGACCCCTATTTTAAACTCACCAATGATTAAATTTTTAAATTCTAAAAGCTTTTCTTCCCCAGCTTGTATAAATTGAAGTGCTGAGCTAACATATTCAAACAATAAATTTCCTTCATCCGTCAGCGTTACACCTTTAGACAGCCGATTAAAAAGCCTTGTATCTAATTCCTTCTCTAATTGTGCCATTGATTGACTTATTGCCGGCTGTGACATATATAGCTCTTTTGCCGCTTTGGAAAAGCTTTTGTTTTTACCAACTATATAAAAAAGATAATATAAATCCAATTTACCTATCATATAACCCACCCTTATACCCCATATTAGATATATCGACTTTACTTATATCATTAAAAGCCGTATATTACAAGAGGAGACTATTTGGAATGTTAGTGTATTAGTACGATACTTTTTTAAAAAAGTGAACTTTTTATCAAATATAGCCAGATTGCAAAGAAGGAGCGAATTATTGTGGAAAGAGTTGTAGGAACGATTGCCAGAGGATTGCGTTGTCCCATCATTAATACAGGAGATCGTATCGAAGAAATCGTTGTGGATAGTGTATTAAAAGCATCAGAGATTGAGGGCTTTACCATTCAGGATAAAGATGTTGTAACTGTTACGGAGTCAGTTGTGGCTCGGGCACAAGGCAACTATGCCACCATTGACCACATTGCCAAAGATGTTGAAACCAAATTTGGGGATGATACAGTCGGTGTGATTTTCCCGATCCTTAGCCGTAACCGTTTTTCTGTTTGCCTCAGCGGTATCGCAAAAGGAGCCAAGAAAATAGTATTAATGCTAAGCTATCCTTCTGATGAAGTAGGGAATCATTTAGTAGATTTAGATACCCTTGATGAAAAAGGAATAAACCCTTGGACAGATGTTCTAACAGAAAAGCAATTTCGGAAGCATTTTGGCTACAATAAACATACCTTCACAGGCGTAGATTATATCGATTATTACAAGTCCCTGGTTGAAGAATATGGAATAGAATGCGAAGTCATCTTTTCAAATGATTCAAAGACGATTTTGGAATACACAAAGAGCGTACTTTGCTGTGATATTCATTCACGGGAGAGAACGAAAAGAATCTTAAAGGCGAATGGCGGCGAAAAAATTTATAGCCTCGATAATATTCTTTCTGAATCCATTGATGGAAGTGGTTTTAATGACGCTTACGGCTTACTGGGATCGAATAAAGCTACAGAAATTAGTGTAAAGCTATTCCCGCACAATTGTCAGCCTGTCGTTGATAGCATTCAAGAAATTCTGAAAGAAAAGACAGGTAAAACAGTTGAGGTCATGATTTATGGTGACGGCGCATTTAAAGATCCTGTAGGAAAGATATGGGAGCTGGCAGATCCAGTTGTTTCCCCTGCTTACACAGCTGGATTAGAAGGAACGCCGAATGAAATTAAATTAAAGTACTTGGCAGATAATCAATTTGCTGACTTAAAAGGGGAAGAACTAAAAAACGCCATCTCTAAGTACATTGATGAAAAAGAGGATGACTTAGTCGGAGCGATGGAAGCGCAAGGAACAACTCCACGGAGACTTACGGACCTTATCGGTTCACTGTCTGATTTAACCTCAGGCAGCGGGGATAAAGGGACGCCGATTGTTTTTATTCAAGGGTATTTTGATAATTATACGAAATAAGTGTTACTGGGAAAAATGTATAGGACGAGGGAGAGTATCTCCTTTGTCCTTTTTTATAGGTTGGGTAGAGGAAACCCCGCAGCATTCGTAATAGTATATTTTAGACTTCAAAAGCTGTAATTAACTCTAACCCTTCATTTTCTTCTACATCAAATAACATATTTTTTTATGGTGAAAT
>NZ_BJYM01000028.1 GCF_007991515.1 Oceanobacillus sojae | reverse complement strand
GTAGCAAGCATGATAATAGAGACCATGAACATTCTGGAACAGCAAGGTTTATATGTTTATTCTTAGGTTCGAAAGTTGAGTTAATTATTATAGGCTGAAAAAGTTGAGATAATAAATTACATTGTTTGTTTTAATGAAAATGAGTAAATTATAGCTTTTAATAATCAATGCACCCAACCAAAAGATAATAATTTGAATTTTTTTAAATAAGACCGCCAAAAAAACAAAAAAATATTTTTTTCATACAGTTAATTACCGTATTTTGTGGTAAAATAGTATACTAGTAGCATTTTGTCTTAGGACGGTGCAAGATAGTAACGCTAGGAGGATTTAGATTCATGTTTTCCAGAGATATTGGGATTGATCTTGGTACCGCAAATGTATTGATACACGTTAAAGGAAAAGGAATAGTTTTAAATGAACCATCTGTCGTTGCCATGGATCGTAATACGAACCGTGTGCTTGAAGTAGGAGAGGAAGCCCGCCGTATGGTTGGACGTACACCGGGTAACATAGAAGCGCTGCGCCCGTTAAAGGACGGGGTTATCGCTGATTTTGATGTCACAGAAGCAATGTTAAGATATTTTATAAATAAGATTAACGTCAAAGGTGTTTTATCGAAGCCGAGAATGCTTATTTGCTGCCCGACAAACATAACAAAGGTAGAGCAGAAAGCAATTAAAGAGGCGGCAGAAAAGTCTGGCGGAAAACGCATATACTTAGAGGAAGAGCCGAAAGTAGCTGCAATAGGTGCCGGCATGGATATTTATCAGCCAAGCGGAAATATGGTGGTAGACATCGGAGGAGGTACAACCGATGTAGCTGTACTGTCTATGGGCGGTATTGTAACCTCTCAATCCGTTAAAATGGCTGGAGATAAATTTGATTGGGATATTCTTCAATATATTAAGAAGCAATACAAACTGCTTATCGGTGAGCGTACAGCAGAAGATATTAAAATTAATGTAGCTACTGTATTCCCTGGTTCACGCAAGGAATCAATGGATATCAGAGGCCGTGATATGGTATCCGGATTACCAAGAACAATAACGATTGAATCGGAGGAAATCCAGCAGGCATTAATGGAATCTGTAGCCCTTATTGTTCAAGCTGCAAAAGCAGTTCTTGAGCAGACGCCACCAGAATTATCAGCAGACATAATTGACAGAGGTGTTATTTTAACCGGTGGTGGAGCACTGCTTCACGGCGTGGATCAATTATTGGCTGAAGAATTAAAGGTTCCTATCTTTATTGCAGAGGATCCGATGGATTGTGTAGCAAAAGGAACAGGAATTATGCTTGAAAACATTGATAAGCTTGAAAAAAGAAGTGTTAACTGACAAACTTCAGTAAAAGACAGCCATTGGCAGCAATATTAAATCTATATATTGCTGCCGGCACGTCTTTTTAGCACTTTCTATTACGGAGGAGGCGGCTTTGTGTTAAGAGGTCTATACACAGCAGCAAGTGGTATGCTAACGCAGCAGAGGCAACAGGAAGCATTGTCTAATAATATTGCTAATGCAAATACTCCAGGATATAAGTCCGACCAGACGGCTATTCGCGCTTTTCCAGAATTATTAATTGAACAGATGGGTGGTACGAATCGTATTCCGACAACACAGGGAGGTTTCAACATTCCTTCTTCCCGTCAATTGGGCGGGCTGAATACAGGTGTATATGTCCAGGAAACAATTCCGCATTATGCTCAAGGAGATATAGTCGAATCTGGTTTGCCAACAGATGTTGCCATTAATCAAAGAGAGGTTCCTGATGAGAATGGAGCCATCTTTTTCACAGTTCAGAATAATGATGGAGATGTGCGCTACACTCGGAACGGGAATTTTACGATTGATGCAGATGGGTACCTCGTAACAAATCAGGGGTACTATGTTTTAGATGAAAACGGCAATAATATCCAAACAGATGGAACCATTGATATCATCAGCCCGGAAGGAGTTATTCCAACAGCTGGCGGAGATATTACAATTGGTACCCAGTATGTAGCTGATGCAAACACATTGATTAAAGAAGGAAATGATCTTTTTCAGGGCGATGCAGAAGCTGTGCCGGGAGATGCCGATTATACGTTACAGCAGGGTGCTTTGGAGCAATCTAATGTAAATACCGCACAATCAATGACGGATATGATGAACGCATACCGCTTATTTGAATCGAATCAGCGCGTTTTACGGGTATATGATGAAAGTCTGGGAAAAGCAGTCACAGAAATTGGCCGCTTAAGTTAGGGAGGAATCTGACATGTCACGCATTATGAATCAGGCAGCAGTAACAATGAATCAAATTCAGAACAAGCTCGATATTATTGGGAATAATATTTCTAATAATGGGACAACTGGATATAAGAGCAGACAAGTAGAATTTTCTTCCTTGTTAAACCAGCAGATTAATAATTTAAATTCGCCAGAAAATGCCGAGGGAAGGCTGACGCCGGATGGAATCCGCGTTGGAACCGGAGCAGGACTGGGTGCAATTCATTTAAACCAGCAGCAGGGAAGCCTGATTGAGACGAGCCGGGCATTAGATGCTGCTTTAACTGGAGAGAATACGTTCTTCCAAGTGAATCGGGTAGAAAATGGACAGGAAGAAACAGTCTATACAAGAGACGGCTCATTTTATCTTTCTCCAGCTGAGGGAGATACACTTGCCTTGACAACTTCCGATGGACATCCTATTATCGGACAAGAAGGCCCTATTGAAATTCAGGATGGATTTGATTCCGTTGAATTTAATGATCAGGGGCAGTTAATAGTGACCCGCGGTGATAATCAGGCTGCAGAAGCTGAGTTAGCCATTATGGAAGCTGTGCGTCCAAGTGCTTTGGAAGCGCAGGGAGATAATTTCTTCTCCGTATCAGCAGAGGCTGATGCAGATGAAATTATTCAGGCATATGCAAGAGAGGGTGCTGTTATTCATCCACAATCTCTGGAGCAGTCTAATGTTGACTTATCACGTGCAATGACAGATATGGTTGCAGCACAGCGACTTTATCAATTTAATTCACGTTCGATTACGATGGGTGATCAAATGTCCGGATTAGTGAATACAATCCGTTCCTGAGTCTCATCCATTAGTTGTGCTCTGACAGCTGGAATAAACAGGGCTATACATAGTCAGTGTTTAAAAAGATTGAAAAAAGGACCCGAAACTTCGATGTGTCACTTTTATGAAACTTTTTAAACATCTTCTTATAAGGAGTTACAGAAATGACGAATAATCCATCTTCACAAAAGACCTCACACAAAGCAGAGGAAGAATCAGCAGCGGCGGGTGAGGAACAAGCAGTAAAACAAGAATTTTCCAGGAAAATGGAAAAGGAAGAAAAGCAGCAAAGTAAACGCAGACAGAAACTCAGCAGACCGAGATTGCGTATTTTCCCAATCTGGTTGCGTATTATCGTTGTATTGATATTCGCCGCAGCTGCTTTTATCGTTGGTTTAATGATCGGCTTTGCCGTCTTGGGTGACGGGTCTCCGTTAGATGTGCTGCGCATGGAAACCTGGCAGCATATTGTCGATATTGTAAATAAAGTAGATTAAAACATATTCGATGATGGACGAATATGTTTTCGTGCTTTTTAGAGACTTATGTAAAAATCAAATAATCATATGTAGAAGTTTTCCGGGCAGTTATCCATGGGTAAAAGATTATTTCTGTTCCCTGCAGATAATGCATAAAGCTATTCTCACAGCTGATTCGAGGAAGGCAGGCTTTCCATTTCATTCAATTTCTAAATCAGCTATAATGACAATACATACATATAAAAAGGAGTTGTTGAAGAATGATGGACATTCAACAAATTAAAGAAGTATTGCCACATCGTTATCCGTTTTTATTAGTAGATCAAGTAAAGGATATAGAAGAAGGGAAAAAAGTCACAGCTATTAAAAATGTTACAGCAAACGAGCCATTTTTCCCCGGCCATTTTCCTGACTATCCAGTAATGCCGGGCGTGCTTATATTAGAAGCTCTTGCACAAACAGGGGCGATTGCCGTTTTAGGGATGGAACAAAATAAAGGTAAAATTGGCTTTTTAGCAGGAGTAGATAAATGCCGTTTTAAACGTCAAGTGAAGCCGGGAGATCAGTTGGAGCTGACAGTTGAGATTATCCGCATGAAGGGACCAATTGGCAAAGGAAAAGGTATTGCAACCGTCAATGGAGAAACTGCATGTGAAGCAGAAATTACATTTGCGATTAAATAAAGAGAAATGTAATAAATTTTCTAAATGAATATTATAAAAAATGTATGATTCCTCTTTTCTGGGAGAACCTAATTTCGAGCAATAGGTTATTTTAGAAGGGAGGAATTTTTTATGAAAAAGGTATTATTAAAAGTTGGTACTTCTGTTTTTGCTCTTACATTGATGACTGCATGCGGTACATCTAATGATGAAGAACCGGCGGATGATAACCCAACCATCGATCATGAAGAAAGAGAAGATGAATTTAATAACGACAACAATGACAACAATGATCAGATGGAAAGAGATGACAATAATAACTTAAACGAAGATGATGAACTTCCCCGCAACAATGAGTAAGCAGCTCTAAAAATAGAGAAGAAGGGAATGAACCTCCTACATCCATTACCTTCTTCTTTCTTTTTGAGCAGTTATGCTCTATATTAAGTTATGCTCTATATTAATACAGCTTAGTAAACATATTCTTCACTTTCATTCACATCATCAGAGGTGAGTCCGGATAATACGTGCACACGTAAAATGTAGCCGACAAGCTTTTTATCCTCATTTACAACAGCTAAGGGAAAGCTTGATTCTAATGCTTTTGGAATTAAATCATTGATATATTCCTCTTCATTAACAATGGTAATATCTTTTCTGATTATATCGCCTAATGATTTCTTTTCTTTAATCCCCTGAATAGCATCGTCAATGGTAACAATCCCTTGAAGACGTCTGGACCGGTCAACGACAAATACACTGGAAATCCCGTTCTCACGCATTTCTTTTATCGCCACATTTAAACCATCTTTACTGGAAACAAGCGCATTTGGCTTCGTCATAATATGACTGGCCTGGAATACCTTTGAACGGTCGATATCCTTAATGAACTCGGAAATATACTCATTAGCTGGATTTGCAATGATTTCTTCCGGAGTCCCGACCTGCTCTACATGACCATCCTTCATCACGGCGACACGATCACCAATTCGGAAGGCTTCATTCACATCATGTGTAATAAAAATAATGGTTTTTTGCAGCCGCTCTTGAATATCCAGCAGTTCAAGCTGCATTTCCCGGCGGATTAATGGATCAAGAGCACTGAAAGGCTCGTCCATTAAGAGAATGTCGGGGTCATTAGTGAGTGCACGGGCTAAGCCTACGCGCTGCTGCATCCCGCCGGATAATTCATCCGGATATTTATCCTCATAGCCTTTTAACCCTACTGTTTCAATATTCTGCTGCGCAATTTCCCGTCGTTTTTCCTTTGGTATATTGCGGATTTCTAAACCATACTCTACATTTGCTAAAATAGTCCGGTGGCTGAATAGACCGAAATGCTGGAACACCATTGCGATTTTTTCCTGCCGGACCTTTTTCAATTCGTCTTTGCTGCACTTGGTAATATCCTGTCCGTCTAATAATATTGAACCGTCTGTCGGCTTATTCAATAGGTTGAAGCAGCGGATCAATGTTGATTTTCCGCTCCCGGACAGTCCCATAATCACGAAAACTTCGCCTTTATTAATATCAAAGGTAGCATCATAAACACCTACTGTATGATTGGTCTTCTTTAAAATTTCTTCCTTGGATAACCCTTTTTTTATCAAAGGAATAGCGGATTTTGGCTTTGAACCAAATATTTTAGATACGTTTTTTACTTGAATTTGTACAGTCATTATTTATTACCCCCACGACGTTGTACTTTTTCAGCAATTCCATTTGTAATTCGGTCAATAATAATTGCTAAGAATACGATACTGATACCAGCTTCGAAACCAAGAGCAATATCAATACGGTTAATTGATACGAGAACCTGCTCCCCAAGACCGGAAGCTCCAACCATCGATGCAATAACAACCATTGCGAGTGCCATCATGGTTGTCTGATTGACACCGGCCATAATAGTCGGTAATGCTTGCGGCAGCTGAACCTTTGATAAGGTTTGCCATCTGGAAGAACCGAAAGACTGTGCCGATTCAACCACTTCTTTATCTACACCGCGGATAGCCAGGTCTGTTAAACGGATAACCGGCGGCAAGGAATAAATCAAAGTAGCGAAGATAGCGGAAACGTTACCCAGTCCGAAAAAGAAAATAGCTGGAATTAAATACACAAAACTCGGCATTGTCTGCATAGCATCAAGAATTGGACGCAATATCATCGAAACCCATTTATTAAATGCCATCGCAACTCCAAGCGGAATCCCGATAATTAAACAAATAATAACAGCAGTTAAAATAATGGAAATCGTAATCATCATTTCTTCCCAAAGTCCAAAACTCCCGATAAGAAATATGAATATACCGTATAAAACACCGGAGAAAATCGATTTAAAATACCACCCAAGTAAAAAGATGATAATAATAAACAGCCACCATGGAATAATCATAAGGAAATCGGTCAATCCGCTAATGGATCTGGAGGTTACAAAAAATATAAAATCAAATAAAGCTTCTAAATTATCGGCAAGAAAGCTGACAAGATCATCAACATATTTACCGGCTTCGAAAGTAATATCTGGAAAACTAATCATAAGCATTATAACTGCTGAAAAAAGCAGTATATACCTCTCCTTCTTTAATGTGTTTAAAGCGGTAAACAAAGAGCAGCCAGCCTGGTGGCAAGCTACTCCATGTTTTCATATTTTCATATTCTATTATTCAAGCGAGTCAAGTACATCCTGAGCGACGTCATCCGGAACCCATTCTGTCCAAATATCTTCATGCTCCTGCATCCACCATAGAGCAGCCTCTTCTGTAGACGCTCCGTTATCTTCCATGTACTCCAAAGCTTCTTCAGTCAATGCACTGCTGGTTTCGTATTGCTCCAGAAATTCTGTAACCTCTGGCGCTTGTTCAGGAAAATCAGAATGCACAGATATAACGACATCATTTGGCGGGAATTCTGTTCCTCTGGACTCTTCCCAAATTGCTTCATCATATGGAGCTTCTTCCAGTAAAATTAAATCATATTTAGCTGTAATTGCAGTAGGTGACCAGTAGTAGCCAACCCAGCCTTCTCCAGCTTCATAGGCACGGGCTAAATCTGTAATAATGGCAGAGTCAGATCCCGGGCTGAAATTGTTAAATGTTTCATCCAGTCCATAAAAATCAAACTTATCATTAATTGCCTGCTCTACTTCCCAGCCGCTTGGAGCATTAATCAAACGCCCTTTGCCTGGATCTTCCGGGTCTTCAAATACTTCCGGGTACTTTTTTAAATCCTCTACCGTTTTTAAATCGGGAGCAAGCGGTTCAATTCCTCTTTCTGGATCTCCTTCAATAACATAGGCGGGAACGTAAATCCCCTGATTATTATCATCAAAGTTAACAGATAATGTTTCAATATCACCATTCTCCGTCAGCTCTTCATAAAGCTCCCGGATATTATCTGTCCATACCTCCATATTTACATTAATGTCTCCATCCTTTAACCCCTGCATCGTTGCAGCTGTCGATCCAGAAGTTATATCTGTATCATAACCGTACCCCTCTTCAATAATTTTTCCGGCAATATAGTTATGTACATTCACACTGTCCCAGCCGGCATCAGTAAAAACAATTGTATCAATTTCTCCATCTGATGAGTCACCACATGCAGCTAACACCAGGAATGACGCAGTCATCAAAGCAAATAGTAATTTTTTCATTTTTTCCGTCTCCTTTTTATTTTGGCAATTTTCAGGTATATATTTTGATAAAAATTCAAAATAAACTAGTATTTAAAACTTAAAGAACCTTTTGTAGAGGGCAAATAAACTTATATATTTGTGCCGAAAGCAGAGTGAGGATAGTGCATTAGTATGGAAGATGACGGTGATTCGATTCTTTATTATACCTTATACTCGTAAGAATAAACAAAGCGCTTAAAAGTGTATAAATGTGCATATTTCTATATATAGCGAAGTTAAAGCAGGTTTAGATGTGTTTATCTTTATAATTGTCGAGAATACTCTAAAATACATATAAGTTGTCATGAAAACCGGAAGAGTGAAATCTAATTTTTGTCGAAATAGAGAGAAAATAAAATTTGTTTATACATTCCCCCATATAAAAGGGATTAAACCTGCACCAGGCGTTAAATTAGCTAATAAATGAAAGCTGGATACCCGGCTAAGTGTTTAATTTCATCAGCCAGACTAAGTTTGCGAGGGCATATTTCAACGGATATACTAAAATGAGGAATTATTTGAAACAAAGCATACGAAACTTTCGTACTACATAAAGAAGTGAAATTTAATAAAAAACTGGAGGAGCTTATCTCCAGATAAAATATGGAAGGGGCATATACATAACGATGAAAAGAAGGATAGGAGTAATAGGATTGGTTTTTTTGCTGCTTATATTAGCAGCATGCACAGAAGATGAGAATGAATCAGCAGAAGAAAATGGAGACGATGGAATTACTTCTGTACAGACAGATGAAGTCAAGGAAGGGAATTTAACCAGGGAAAGAACGTTTAACGCCCGGATTGAAGCCTCTCAAGTAACCCCGATTATGATTGAACAGCCGTTAGAGGTGGATACATTAGAAGTAAAGGCAGGAGATAAAGTAGAAGAAAACGATAAAGTTGCCGAATTGTCTTTCGACGGCAATACACAGTCTGTTGATGCACCTGAAGCTGGAGAAATCATTCAAATTCAGGCAGGAGAAGGAGAGAATATTGATCCGGAAGAACCGTTTATGCTGATTGCCGATACAGATGAATGGCAGGCCGCTGGCGGCGTATCGGAAAGTATGCTGAGACTGCTGAATACCGGTGATGAAGTAGCTTTAACAGTGAATGGAGAAGAAAAGACAGCCACTGTTACAAATATGGACCGGGTTCCTGATGATACAGGATTATATTCTGTTACGGCAACCTTTGAAGCTGGAGATTCATCCTTTATCTCCGGATCGGTTGCTAAGATAACAGTTGATGAAACAGTGGAATCAGATGCCTTATTAGTACCGACAGAAGCTGTTGTAGAGACTGAAGGAGAAACCTTTGTGTTTGTTGTAACAGATGATGAAACGGTAGAGCAGCGAGCTGTTTCTATAGTTACGATGCAATCACAGCAAACAGCCGTAGAGGGCGATATAGAAGCAGGGGAAGAAATCGTAATAACAGGTCAAACAGGATTAGAAGACGGCAATGCTGTCGAAGTAGTGAAAGGGGAATAGATTTTGAAGCAGCTTATAAGAACTTCTGTAAAACGGCCAATTGGTGTCATTATGATTGTATTAGCTGTTCTTGCTTTAGGATTCATGTCACTGCGTAATCTTGCAGTTGATCTTTTCCCTGAAATAGATTTGCCGGTAGCTGTTGTAGCCACTAATTATCAGGATGCAGCGCCTGAAGACGTGCAGAATTTAATCAGCAGACCACTTGAGTCAGCGGTGAGTGCAGTCGAAGGAATAGATACCGTTCAATCACAATCGCAATCCGGTGCATCCATGGTTATGATGATGTTTCAAAATGGAACAGATTTAGATCAGGCCTTACTTGATGTAAGGGAGCAAGTCGATCAAGTAAAAGGATTCTTACCTGAAGGAGCAGGAGAGCCGAATATTCTTCGCTTTAGCCCAGATTCGCTTCCGGTAATGTACTTAGGATTGACTGGTGATGATTTAGCAGAACTAACAGAAATAGCAGATCAGCAAATCGTCCCTTTCTTTGAAAGACAGGAGGGCGTAGCCTCCGTTTCCATTGAAGGAGGACTGGAAAGAGAGATTCAGGTTGAGTTAGATGAAGCAAGTCTGGAGCAATACGGCATATTCCCCCAAGCGGTGATGGATACCCTAAGAAGTGAAAACAGCTCTTCTTCCATTGGCACCGTCGAACAGGGGAATCAGGATTTACAAATTCGTGTCGTCGGTGAATTTGAAACAACCGAAGACATTGAAAATACACAAATTCAATCAGAGGCAGGCGGTATTGTCCGTGTTTCCGATATTGCAACGGTACAGGACGATTTTAAGGATGTTTCCTCTGAAACCATGGTAAACGGGGAGCATGCACTTGTTCTGTCTGTAATGAAGCAGACGGATGCAAATACAGTAGAAGTGGCAACAAATATTAAGGATGCAATGCCGGGAGTCATTGAAGATTTGCCGGAAGGTCTTGATTTGAAAACAATCATTGATACATCTGAATTTATCGAGATGTCCATTGATTCTGTAATGAATAATATTTTAATCGGAGGAGCAATTGCTTTTGTAATTCTGCTCTTATTCTTAAAGAGTATCCGGGCAACGATTGTTATTGGATTATCAATCCCAATTGCTATTATCGCAACCTTTGCGCTTATGTACTTTACAGGCCAGACATTGAATGTTCTTTCTTTAGGAGGGCTGGCACTCGGAATCGGTATGATGCTTGATTGTTCAATAATTATATTGGAGAATATCTTCTCGTACCGAAAGAGAGGCTACAGTCTGTTTGAAGCAGCAACCAAGGGATCTATTGAGCTGGCACCGGCAGTTATTGCCTCGACAACAACGACATTAGTAGTGTTCCTGCCAATCGTTTTTGTAGAAGGTATATCATCTGATTTATTTACACCATTGGCACTTACGGTATCCTTCTCTCTGGTGGCTTCCTTAGTTGTTTCAGTTACCCTGGTTCCAATGCTGTCTTCCAAGCTGTTAGCTAATGTCATGGAAGGCTCAGGAAAAAGATATTGGTTTGATCAATTCTTAAACTGGTTAAAGGATCGCTATGGCAATGGCCTGGAAAAGGTCTTGAAATTTAGAAAAACAACCGTGCTGGTAACGATTTTAGCGATTGCAGGAAGTCTTTTTCTAATCCCGCGAATCGGTATGGAATTTATGCCGTCAGCAGACCAGGGGCAGGCGCAGATTTCAGTGGAAACTCCGCCGGGAAGCAGTTTAGAGTATACAATGAATATTACAGAACAAGTGGATGAGATTTTAGCAGACTATGAGGAATATATGGAGGTCAATTATGTAACCATTGGATCTTCCGACTTTACAGGGAGCATAAATCAGTCAAACTATACGCTGCAATTAGTACCGGCATCTGAACGTGACCGCTCAACTGGGCAGATTATGGTGGAGATTGATGAACGGATACAGCATATTGCAGGTGCTGACATTGCGGCCTCTGCCATGGATGGCGGTATGCAGATGGGAGACCCGATTACTATACAATTAAACGGGCCTGAAAATGAGACGCTTATTGATTTATCGGAGCAGGTGCTCACAAAGGTAGAAGAGATAGAAGGCGTTACTAATCTATCCTCCACAGCAGAAGATGGTATCCCGCAAATGGAGATTCGTGTAGACGAGGATCTTGCATCTGGCTATGGTTTATCAGGAGCGCAAATCACCAGCCAGCTGGAAATGAAGTTTTCAGGACAGGTAATTGGGCAGTATCGTGAAGGTGGACGGGAAATTGATATTAGTCTTTCCTATCCGGAAGATACGCGTACCAGCATTGAGGATCTGTTGGATACAAGCATTCAATCACCATCAGGAGCAACAGTGCCATTGGATGAACTGGTCGAGATAGAACAGGCAGAAGGCCCACAGACACTATTGAGAGAAAATCAGCAGGCACAGATGAATATCAGCTCCGGTGTGGTTGACCGTGATTTAGGAAGCGTCGTATCGGATATAGAATCGAAGCTTAATCAAATGGACTTTCCTGAAGGCTACAGCTATAGTATTGGCGGCCAGGCAGAAGATATGGAAGATGCCTTTATGGATCTTGGATTAGCACTCATCTTTTCGATTTTCTTAGTGTATATCGTTCTCGCTGTACAATTTGAAAATCTCCTGCAGCCATTTATTATTATGTTTGCACTGCCAACAACTATTATCGGTGTTATCGGCGGATTATTTATAACCAATATCTCCCTTAGTGTGGCCGGATTTATCGGCATCATAATGCTCGCCGGTATTGTTGTAAATAACTCCATCGTTCTTGTAGACTATATCAATATTCTGCGCAGACGGGGCATGGATCAGCTGGAAGCGATCATTGAAGCGGGACGATCCAGACTGCGTCCAATTCTAATGACATCCCTCACCACAATTCTGGCAATGATTCCATTAGGACTTGGCATTGGTGAAGGAGCAGAATTGCAGCAGCCATTAGCAGTAACGATTATCTTTGGGCTGACTGTTTCCAGTATTTTCACCTTATTCTTTGTACCTGTCATCTATCTGATATTTGATAATATGACGAAGAAAGTAAAGGGAAGAAGAAAACGTAAGAAAGCGGCAAAAAGCTAATTAAAAGAGTGAAAAAAGAAGGTCAGCTCTCGCTATAAAGGTAAAAAGTTTATTGGCGGGAGCTTCCTTTTTTAATAAAGTTTAGCGTAGTAGAAAAATTTTTAATGATAAAGTAAAAATATATCGATTTTCTGTAAAAAATGTCCGTTTTAGTAGAAAATCGGGTATGATAAAAGAAAAGGAAAGCAAGGAGAAGGTGGATAAAATGGTATTATCTCAAATTATGCAATTACTGACAGGAATATTTGAAGGGCTGCTTGGAATTCCGCTTTTTGGCGGCCTATATATTATGGGATCCGGCTATACGCCATTATTTGTAATGCTGGTTCTTCATATTATCACGCTGGTGCTTGCCAGCCGTGATAGAAGATGGATAGCGGGAAGTGTTTTAGGAATTATTACAAGTATTATTGGATTTATCCCGATTGTTGGTATGGTGATGCATTGGATAACAAGTATCGTGCTTATTGTTTCCGTATTTCAATCAAGAAGATATTAAAAATAAGCCTCTTGCAATCTCAGCAAGAGGCTTATTTTTCGTTATCATTGGATAGTTTTATTCAGGCCACCAGCGGAAGCCATCTTTTTCAAGTAACTCGTCTGCAGCTTTTGGCCCCATAGATCCAGATTCATAATTCGGGAACTCCGCCTTTTGTTTTGCCCAGCTGGCTAAAAGACGATCGACAAACTCCCAAGACAATGCTACCTCATCCCAGTGTGTAAAGTTGGTTGCATCGCCAAGCATACTGTCGTAGATAAGCTTTTCGTAGGCCTCTGGGGTGTTAATGCCGGATTGAGCATCTTGATGATAAGCAAGCTGAATAGGCTCTGTTAAATTGCCATTACCAGTTTTCTTCGCATTCAGGTGAAGTGTAATTCCTTCATTTGGCTGAATATTAATGACAAGTAAATTAGGATTGCGTAAATCATCTTTTTTATGATAAAGGTTCATAGGAATATCTTTAAATTCGACAACAATTTTTGTTGATTTTTCTTTCATACGCTTCCCGGTACGAATATAAAAAGGAACACCGGCCCAGCGGTAGTTATCAATCGCCAGCTTGCCGGCAACAAAGGTTTCTGTTTCAGAATCTTTTAGCTCTTCTGCTTCATCCTGATAGCCGATGACCTCTTCACCGTTTACATTCCCCGCACCGTATTGGCCGCGGACAAAATACTTGCTGACTTTTTCTTCTTTTATAGGACGCAATGCACGCAATACCTTTATTTTTTCAGAACGGATTTCTTCCGTACTTAGATTAATCGGCGGCTCCATAGCAAGCAGGGCAACCATTTGCATCATATGGTTTTGAATCATATCTCTAGTTGCACCAGATTTATCGTAATAGTGCGCACGCTCTTCTACACCAAGAGTCTCACTGCTGGTAACTTGAATATTATTGATAAACTGATTATTCCACAGGTGCTCAAAGATCCCGTTCGCAAAACGGATAACTTCAATGTTTTGAACCATTTCTTTTCCAAGGTAATGATCAATACGGTAGATTTGATTTTCTTCAAAAGCGGCCTGGAGTTCTTTATTTAATTTTTTAGCGGATGGTAAGTCATGTCCAAATGGTTTTTCGATAACTAATCGTGTCCAACCTGAAGTCTCTTTTAAACCATGGTTTTTCAGCTGATTTGCAATGGTACCGAAAAAGTCTGGGGCCATTGCTAAGTAGAACAGGCGGTTTCCACCCGTTTGATATTTTTTCTCGAGAGATTCCACCATATCCTTTAAGTCATTATAGGAATCCGTAGATGTCACATCAAACGATCTATAGTAAAAATGAGAAGTGAATTCGGATACGTCTTCGCCTTCAGAAATTAAGCCCTGAATCGATTCCTCTACTTTTTCGCGGATAATATTATTATCCCATCCGCGGCGGGCGAGACCGATAACTGCAAAATCCTCATCTAATTTCCCGCTTTTATAAAGACGATAGATGGATGGGTACAACTTGCGATTTGCCAAATCTCCAGTTGCTCCAAAAATCACAATAGTTGCTTTTGGTTGTATAGTTTCACTCATGATTATATTCCTCAATTCTTTAGTTTATAAAGATGTTAACAGTACTTGTTCAAAAAGCTGCAAAATGACGCATCTGCTGATATTTCTGCTGTCAGTTCGCTATTTTATGGAGCTTTTGAACATTCTTTAAAAACATTAAAAATACCCTAAAGATTAGAAGGGGATTAATCATTAACTTTACAGAATGAACAGTATCTTTGTCAATATATATACCTGTGAAAACCAGAAAATTAATTAATTTTTCAGAATTTAAATGGAATAACCTGTTATTGTTGGAAAATAAAGCGTTAACAGTAGAAGCGGAATATCTGTGTTTTTTAATAGCAGGACAGGTTTTAAGTAAGAATAGCTATGAAAACTGCGGATTTATTTTAATATGATTGGTAAAATAAAGACAATTCAAACAAAGGAAGTGTTAAGTTGTTCACAGCGCCAGTTATTTTAGAAGAAAGAGCAGACTACATGAAGCATGATCGGCTGATTAAAAAGCTGATACAAGAATTTTTCGAGGAGTTCATCGAAGAATTTTTCCCCAACCTTCACCCCTACATTGATTTCTCCAAAGTGACATTTCTAGAACAGGAAGTATACCTGGACTACATTAATGGCCGCAAGAAAGAAAAAGACATTCTCGCTGAGGTAAAGTTGAACCATCAGGACAAAATCCTCCATATTCATACGGAAGCACAATCTACCCAAGAAGCGGATTTCCCCGAAAGAATGTTTCTCTACTTCAGCTATCTTTATGCCAAACACCGCAAACCGATTCAACCCATTGCCGTTTTGAGTTATAATAGGGAAAAGAAGAACCGACTCAATTCCAAATTAATACACCTACACAAAACGTACTCCAATTTAACTTTTTACAATTACATTTAACCAAGAAAAACTGGAAAGAATATATTCAAAGACAACCCGGCCGTAGCAGCATTACTCAGTCAGATGGGCTATGAAGAGCATGAACGTGTCCAGGTGAAATTAGAATTTCTGCGCATGATTACCCGGATGAAAATAGATCCAGCTAAAACAACATTTTTATATGGATTTTTTGAGACTTATTTGAAACTAAATAAAGAGGAGGAAGCGCAAATGATGGAGGAAATCGAAAACTTGCCGGAAGAGGAAAAAGAGAAAGAAATCTTGTTGCAGCTGCCAAATTCTTATTTTGAGAGAGGTGTAAAGAAAGGAAGACAAGAAGGTATAGAAGAAGGCATGAAAGAAGGAAAACTGGAAGGTATAGAAGAGGGAAAAAAAGAAGTGATTTTAAAATTGATAGAAAAAGGCATGTCTATCAGTGAAATAGCAGACATCACAGAATATAGCCAGGAAGAAATTAAAAAATTTGCAGATAAATAAGTAATTCACATACAGTAGTAAAAGTGAGCCATTTTTCATGTGAAAATCGGCTCGCTTTTTAATATCAAAATAAAGCTTTAATTAAAGAACTCCTGCGCAGATTACTGCTTCGCCTTCTGCAGCTTCGTCATAATTTGATTAATAACCTGTGAAAACATTAAACCTATCGCAATACCTCCAGCCAGCAACATCACCTGGGCAGAGAGCTGGATAGCTGTATTATAATCATTCTCCACAAAGTTCCGCATGGCATTATAGGCAACACCGCCGGGAACAAGCGGGATAATGCCGGATACGGTGAATATAATAATTGGACGCTTTAGAATACGTGAACATACCTGACTGAGAATAGAGACAAGAATAGCTGCGAACGCTGTTGCAGCAACGATATCTACCTGATAATTCGTCAGCGTATAAAAGAAAATCCAGCCGATCATCCCGACAAGACCGCATGGAATTAATGATTTTTTAGGTGCATTAAATAATACCCCGAAGCCTGCAGATGCAATAAAACTGGCGGCAAGCTGTACGATTATCTCTAACATTTCGTTCCATCCTCCATTCAATAGGCTGCCTGAAAATTTTTAAAAAACTTCTTAAACCGGGAAAAATCCATAAACAATCGCAATTCCTGCCCCAATAGCCACAGCAGTGAGCAAGGACTCAATTCCCTTAGAAACACCAGAAACAAGATGACCGGCCATTAAATCACGGATGGCGTTGGTAATTGGGAGACCGGGGACAAGGGGCATTACAGCACCGATAATAATCATTTCCAGACTGCCGCCAAATCCAAATGAAAAACAGGATAAGGCTATTAAACCGACGAACGATGCTCCGAAAAACTCTGCCAGGAAACGAATTTCAATCATTTTATCAAAAAGAATCATTGTCAGATAGCCGATTCCTCCGGCAAGACAAGCTGGCAGAAAATCCAGCCAGATTCCGCCAAACATTAAGGAAAAGCATCCGCTCACCAATGCTGCCGCCAGCACCTGAAAGCTTAACGAAAAAGTCGGCACATTTTTTTCTAAGGCTTTCAGCTTATCATAAGCAGTGGAAAGCGGCATTTGATGGGCAACAATTTCCCGGGAAAGCTGATTTACCTCATCTATTTTATGCAGGTCTGTAGCCCGCTTGGTAATCCGTAGGAAATAACTGCTTGATGTATAATCGAGAGAGAAGTGTAAGCCGGTCAATGTAGCATAGCTTTGAGGATTTTCTACACCGTAACACCGTGCAATCCGGTCCATTGTATCCTCAACCCGGTAAGTCTCAGCTCCAGAAGCCAGCATTATCTTCCCGGCCAGTAAACAAATTTTTTCTACTGTAACAGACGGCTTACTCAAAACATAACCCCCATTTCCGAATCAGAACGATAACATTCTATATTATAAGTAATCAAAGCTGCGAAATAAAGCTATAAACCAAATTTTCTAAGATAAGCTGAGGATTTTCAGGTACAGCAAAAGAGCAGACAGAAAAAATCCTGATGTAAAGCACATCAGGATTAAAGTACTGTTAAAAGTATAAAAACAATTGCAATAAAAGGTATCGAGTTTGCTAAAGCAATCGTAAGAAATATCAACATTTGAAGACGCTGCTTCACGTCTTGCTCGACATTACCTGCAGGCGACCGCTGGGAGAAAATATAAAACATATTAAAAACAATTAAAACGGCAATAATTGCAATTGGAACATATGCGTCGGCCATTTCCAGCGGTTCCCCCGGCGAAAAAGTAAAGCCAAGCACAACCATGACGATAGGCAAAAATTCTACGAGAGCAACCTTCGTGAAAAAACTCGACATATACTGCGGAATCTTTTCAGGCTCGGTCAGCATATTATCCACTGTGGAACGGAATACACCGATTATTCCCACTACAGCAATAGCAGCTGCTAATACAAAAATATACAAATACATGCTGGAGCACCTCCTTCTAGAGAAACTGTTTAGTAATGAATGTACCATAACTTTATTCTTAATAAAAGCTGCACTTTACCTATTTCTGTATGAGCAGAATCCCGCTATGAAAGTTTCCTGAAGAATAATCGGATAAATCATTGCGCAATCTAGGAAGAGTCTTATATAATTTAAAGAAGTCGACCGGAAATAATGTAAAAAAAAGAAAGGTAGTGGAAATGGAATAGGGAGCTTACCCTGTTCTCTTTTACTGCTGTCAGCTAAGTGGATGCTGAAGACAAGCGAATTGTAATACCTAGGAGAATACTATGTTTAACTATTTGGATTTAACAATAGCCTTTTTTATTTCTGCAATTACGGCATTACTGGTTACGTACCCGGTAAAGAAGCTAGCAGTAAAAATGGGAGTAATGGATAAACCGAATCATCGGAAAATACATCAAAAAGCTACGCCAAGATTAGGCGGATTAGCCATTTTTATCGGTGCTCTGTTTGGTATGATTTACTTGCAGCCAAGCCATATCTATGTGGATGAAATTCTGATTGGTTCTATTATCATTCTGATTACAGGGGCGCTTGATGATAAGTACACGATACGTCCCATCATTAAATTATCAGGGCAGGTTATTGCTGCAAGTCTGCTTATTTATGCAGGCCTGGTAATTGAACGTATCACAATTCCACTTCTAGGAGTCGTTGAGCTGGGCTTTTTAGGTCCTGTACTTACCTTCTTCTGGATTATCGGAATTACCAATGCGATTAATTTAATTGATGGACTAGACGGCCTGGCGACAGGGGTAACAACCATTGCCCTGATCAGCATCTTCGCAATGGCGCTTGTCGATTATCAGGTCCTGGTTGCTTATTTGTGTATTACCTTTATTGGGGCTAATATTGGCTTTTTATATCATAATTTTTACCCCGCCAAGATATATATGGGGGACACCGGTTCGAATTTGCTGGGGTACATTGTGGCAATCATTTCAATCTTAGGTTTGTTTAAAAACATTACCTTCTTCAGTTTTATTATTCCAGTTGTGATCCTGGCAGTGCCTATTTTTGACACACTGGTTGCAATGATTCGGCGCATGTATAACAAAGAAAGCATTATGACAGCAGATCGCCGTCATATTCACTACCAGTTAATTGATGCCGGCTACAGCCATCAAAAAACAGTTGTCATCATTTATCTGTTCAGTGCATTATTCGGGATAATCGGAATTCTCTTCTCAGAAGCTGATTTAACAATTTCTCTTTTCTTTACAGCTGTTATGATATTTCTTCTACATATTTTTGCCGAGCTGGCCGGACTTGTTATGGGAGGCAAAAGGCCGGTAGTAACCATGCTCCGCCGGGGCAAGACATTTATATTTAAACCGTTTAAAAAAAGAAAGAAATCAAGAAAAAGCAGTGATTGAGGTCACTGCTTTTTTTGATTTAAAGGAAGATCACTGTTTCGATTACCTAGCTTGTTTTATGCATTTTAAACGTA
The DNA here is from genome assembly GCF_007991515.1 of Oceanobacillus sojae. Classification (GTDB taxonomy): domain Bacteria; phylum Bacillota; class Bacilli; order Bacillales; family Amphibacillaceae; genus Oceanobacillus; species Oceanobacillus sojae. The sequence goes on along the minus strand of NZ_BJYM01000028.1, from coordinate 24,827 downwards.
TTTAAAGCTGTTGATGCTGTAGCCTGTGCTTCCTGATGCAATTGTTTGACCTGCTGCCAGAGAGCGGGGTGCTTCTCCTTTGTATCTAACAGCTCCAGAACCTGTTTAAATAAAGTTTCTGCTGTCCAATTAAGCTTATCAACATGACCGACGACAGACTGTTCAAATTGCTTTGTGAGTGCGTCAATTTTGGGATCGTAAGACAAAGCGACAAAAGGCGTCATCGCCATTGCTGCAAAAATAAGTGCGTGAAGGCGCATCCCAATAAGTGCGTCTGCCTGGTGAATATGTGCCATTTTTTCTGTGAAAGAAGAAGTAACGGGAATCAAATTGCTTGGAGCGTGCATCGCTTGCTGAATTTCGAGAGAGGCAGCATAATCCTGCTGTCCATGCATCGGTAGAAATTCTATGGTATACCCTTGCTGATAGAGACGGTCTAAACAGACAGCTAACTGTTTTTTATAGGCGTGATAATCCATCCAGGCGCGTACGGCAACACAAATGATATTGGAGGACTTCTTTTCAGGAAAAGAGGTTTGCAGTCCAAGAACAGGATCTGGTACAACCTGAATAGCTTCCTTTACACCAATGATTTGTAAAAGTGATTTGGAATCTTTGTCTCTGACAGAAATATATTGCGAACGATTAAATAGATAAGAAACGAGGCGTCTGCTGGATAATCGGCGTAATGGGCCAATGCCCTGGGCATAGATACATACAGGGATTTTATGGAACCGGGCAAGCTGAATAACACCGGCATAATATAAAAGCGACCGGCTGCTGGTAACATCCTGAAATAAGGAACCGCCACCGCTGATTAACCCATCTGCCTTCCGCATGACCTGATTAATTTCAGCGAAGCGATGCCGGTTTACACTTTTAACCTGGAATGCTTTTTCAGTTTGATGAGGATGGTTCGATAAAACGGTGATTTCAAGACCTGGATTCTCCCTGCGCAAGGCTGCAATAATACTATGTAAGATTGCTTCATCACCGGCATTATCAAAACCATAATAGCCAGATAAAATAACATGCATCGCTACATTCTCCTTTTAGAATTTCAGTGTTTATAAATAACCTTTTATTTACTTATTTTGCCCAGTATTTGCGTCCCCATACTACAAGGAACAGAAGGAAGTATCCTAGAATAACTCCAAACCCGATTCCATAAACAGACCGCAATAGAGAGACAAAAAGCGGGGAATGGAGATGGGTAAATGTATTAATCATCGATAAGAACCCAATGGAACCGATGACTAATAGAAATCTCCCGATAATTGGCTTCTTCGGTAAAAAGTAGAGACCGACAATCATTGCCGGGTAACCAATCAAGAATTCTTTCGTACGTGGACGAACATATAATATTTCTTCTAAGGTATGACGAATGGTAATTTCCAAAGGACTTACGAGGCTGCTATTACCTGTCCGGATAATATAATAAGCAAAGATAAGCAGGAGACCGCCAGATGCAATAACATGCCAGACACGAACTTCCTGATTAAAAATATTTAGCAAAGAATGCCGATTTTGTTTTGTCAGGTAATACCCGAATAAAGCAAGGATTACTAAGAAAGGCGGGATAATATGCAATAGCTTGATCCCCCGGAAAAGCTCTACTCCAGAAATAAATTCATTACCATTTAACAGCCCGATAATCAGCAGAATGCCAATCACCGTTATTCCTAATGCCTGCAAAAAAGAAAGCCAAACCGTTGCTCCTTTTTCAGCAGACTTCCACAGGTTTGCTCTTGAATTTGCACTGATTAGTACAGCGCAGACAGCAGTTAATACAGCAATGAGCCATGCAAATAGCTTTAAAAGGAGTAAATAATCCGTTATCAGCCAGGCAGCACCTGTAATAAACAATAGGGAAACCACAGCTATTCGAATTATTTTAAAAGGAAGTAAGCTTAACAAACTATAACTAAAAAGAACACCTGCAAAAAGAAGCAAGGGCTGAATCCAATTTGCCGAATCAACCGTCTGAAAAGGCCGGGCGTCCCCATGGATAAAATGAGCAGGCATTTGCTGTTGGAGTGTCTCTATAAAAGTAATTCCGTCCGTTGCTTTTTCAGGATTAACAGTAACAAGAATCGAACGGATATTTCTTTCCTTGATTGCACGGACAGCCTGCTGCACACTTTCTTCCAACGATTTTTCACCAAGCGCAATCATATGCTGCCGAATAAATTGATAGTTTGTTTCTTTTGCTAAGCTGGGCAATCCAGCGAGAGCAGAAAATTCCTGCTGATAAAAAGGAAGGTCATTCTTTTGCAGAGCATCACGAATAACTTGAATGTTTTCCTCGAAAGGAAAGCCGGTAACTTCCCCTGATGAGAATAAAACACCTTGAAGGGAAGGGTGCTTATAGTTATGTAAAAGTGTACTTGATTCAGAACTATTTTGATTAGGCACGTTAAATACATAGTCCATAGCTGCCTTATGCAGCATTTGAATATAATAGGCATCATAGCCGATGTTTTCTTCCAGAACGCCAGGATTGGTGAAATAATAAAATCTTTCCCCTCCAATAATTCGATAATCCAAATAAAAATGCTGTGCCAAAAGACTCTCATAGGAAGACTGGCGGGGGATTGTTACATAGATGCCTTTTTCTACATAGCTATCCTTATATTCTGGAGAAAAGCGTAATGCCTCTGTAAGCTCTGCATCGGAATAAATACTTACCAGCTGATTCTCTTCCATCCGTGCCAGGGTTAAATAATCCAGTTGTACTTTTTCAAGCCCGGCTGCTTTGAATTCTTGAAGTACTTCATAATCTGAGCGATTTTCTGCTTTAGCAATTGCTCGTAAATTTTTAAATGGCACCATAATCTCATAAATGCGGTTGGCAGACTCCACTTCAGCCCGATTGAAAATCCCCGGCAAACTGATAATAAGTAAAAGCACAACCAGACTAAAAATATAAAATGGCTTTTTCATGAAATATAAACTCCTTCTTGCTACTTGCTTTGTTTGCCGGACTTTCGCCAGAAAAACAAAAAAGCAATAATGATAATAATTAAAAATATCCCGACAGCCAGGGAATAAAGGAACGCTTCTATCCGGCTATTTACACCAACTTCCCACATGGACACTGGAAAGCGAAGGATAAGGCCTAAACAGAGAGAAACAACCAATACAATGCGTAAAGAAACTGGAAATAAAGGCACATTCAGATGATGCTTCAATAAAAAGAAATTGAAAATGACTAATATACCATAGCTAAATAACGTCATACTGGCAGCAGCCATTAAACCATATATAGGCAGAAATATCAGGTTACCAATCACCTTACTGACGATGGCTATACAAACGAACCCGGCTGCCTGTTTTTCATAACCAAGTGCCTGCAAAACAGCTGTACTAAGCATTGCCAGCGCTAAAAATCCGCCACTGATAATAAGGACAACAATAATGGAATTGCCACTTGTATTGGTGAATAATGTAATATTCAGCGGCGTAATAAGCAAAGCGGAAAAAATAACAACGGGCCAGGTGGTTAATTGCACAATAAACATGATTTTAGAAACGGTTTGTTGCACCGTAAATAAATCTCCAGCTGCCCGCATACGGGAAAGGTGGGGAATAAGCGGTGTAACAAGAGAAGCTGCAATCATCGTAATAACCTGGACAAAGATAATACCGCGGCTGTACACTCCAAATGCATACGGTACATTTTCTGCAGCGATACCAAAGTGCTGTAACCCATATGGGATGGTTAAGGAATCAACCACAGGTATCAGAGAGAAACTAAGCGAACCAAATGCAATTGGAATAGCCAGACTTAAAAGAGAAGTACTATCTGCTTTTAATTGTGCCCAGTTTGCCGTTCTATGAGCCGAAGCAGACGGGGGCTGCTTTCGATAAGCAAATAATAAGTAAATCAGGGAAATACCTGCTCCTAGAAAAGAACCAATCATCATCCAGCCGGCAATCTCCGGATAGCTGAAATCAAGCCCTACAAGAATATAGACAACCAAAAGCATGATTCCTACACGGAATATTTGCTCGATAATTTGTGAGATAGCTGTTTGATGCATCATTTCAAACCCTTGAAAATAACCTCGGTATACAGCCATATAAGGTGCAATAATCAAAGTAGCAGAGACCATAACTAAAGCAAAACGTGTCTGTTCACCCCCTAAAAGAGAAGATAAAGGAGAAGCAAACAGCCAGATAGCCAAAAAGCAGCTGATACCAAATAGAACAGCCAGCAGACGGGCAGAATGAAATAAAGAAGTAATAGATGCATTGTCGCCATACATCCGCTTCTCAGAAATCAATTTAGAAACAGCAATTGGAATTCCTGCGACAGACAGTGTTAACGTCAGCATATAGATTGGATAAACGATACTAAAGATACCAAGTAATTCATCCCCCGCAATATTTTGCATAGGAATACGGAACAGGCTGCCAATCAATTTTGACAGTGCGGAGGCAACCGTAAGAAATAAAGCTCCTTTGAATAGTGGATGCATCGGCAAAGCTCCTTTTTAAGCGATTGGGGGAAGGGAATTTCTTTAATCATGCTTATATAAATATGCTTTGATGTTAGTCTATCCAGAATTGTGGATTTTAGAAGAGGGATATTGGAAAAGTTAGAGTGTACATAGGACTTTCAATAAAATGTTATAAATAGAAAAAAGTAATGGAAGGAGAGTATAGATGTTGCAAGAAGGAGTATTTAAGTTAATGGATACGTTTGATTAGATGGAGAATAAATAAAAGTTGTTGCATGAATACTTGAGTAAAAAACAATTGCTATACTTGCTTTTCAAAGCAAGTATAGCAATTGATAAGGGAATATCGAATGAAATAATTAATTCTTAATTATTTTATTCAAATCAAGTGGCGCCGTTTATATTCTTGATAGCAGAGCGTTTTAATCTAGTTTTATCTTTTTTCTTACCGACTGGGATAATAAAATTAGCAAAAGGCAATGTAATAATTAAGCGAACAATAATTAATGATAATGATAGCACCAGTATAAATAAAAGCCATAGTTTATCCTCGGTAAATAAATCTATAAAAGAAGATTTTCTAATAATGTAAACAACCAGGGGATGTATTAAATAGACTCCCATTGAATAATTTCCTATTAAAGCTAAGGAATTTTGCAAAGCAGGAATTCTTTTTACGTAATTAAACAAGCTAAATAAAAAGATAATGAAAAATGGAATATATATTAAATTTTCTTCTCTGGAAGAAGTGAATACTTGACCAGGTTGAACTTCATTCACTAAAAAAAAGAGTACGATACCAAAGACAACAAATATTATATATCTAAAACGATAGGTAAAGTTTACAATTTCTTGATAGTAATATAATAAGACAGCACCAAACATAAAATATGCTATCCAATTCAATATGAAAGAACGATGATTTATGATTCGTTCTATCAAGGGGGTGTCGAGTCCTATAGAAATATGGCCTGTTTGATACCACCAATAATTAATAGCTATACTTATTATAAAAAGAAATAAAATTGCAATTTTATTTCGAAATAATTGTAAAACAGGAAAAATAATATAGAATTGGATTACTGTTATAATGAAGTATAAATGATAATGAGCTGTTCCTAAAAATATATAATTTTCAACTTGAGTCGTAGAAGAAAACATATCCTCTCCGTATAAACTTTTTATAATCAAGTAAATTGCTGACCATAATAAAAAAGGGGAAATAATTTTCGTTGTTCTTGATTTTAGGAATCTTTTGAAATCAAAATTTTTATTCTTTATGGAATGAAAAAGTAAAAAAGCAGAGATAACTGCAAAAATAGGTGTGCCCAGCCTGCTTAATTGATTTACATACATTGCCCATTCTGGCGAAAAATATGAATCACTGTGTGCTATAGCGCTTGTGTGAACAAGAACAACCATAATGCATGCAATGGATCGGATAAATGGAATATCCTCATAATATGTAATCACTTAGTGTACCTTCTTTACTGTAAGTATAGTTGATTGATAGAAATTAAATAGTCAGGAACATATGTATAAGCCTCTAAAATTTAGAGGCTTATAGTATAAAATTCACTAGTTTAATTTAACAGGTGTATTCTTGTTTGTAAACTCTTTTTCTTCCGCCCCTGTAAGATACATCGCTAAATCATTGCTTGAATGACCTTGTGAATATTCATTATAAGCTTGGTTAAAGCGACGGATTTTTTCATAATCAAAAGTGTTTTCTTGAATTACCTGAATAATCTCATAGGTCGAACTGACAACCGGCCCAGGAACTTCCTGTTCATAATCCTGAATTAAGCCACTTTCAATTTTATATTCCTCTAAATCATATGCGAAGAAAATCATCGGTCTTTCCAAAATTGCATATTCAAATGGAATAGAAGAATAGTCACTAATCAATAAATCAGTGATAAGCAGTAGCTCATTTGTATTTTTATAATCGGATACGTCATAAATAAAGTCTTCATACAGTTCATAATTAAATGATGCAGACACAGCTGGGTGCAGCTTGATAAATAGCACATAATCATCGGAAAGCTCCTGATTCATACGATGCAAATCAAGCTCTAAATCATAGCTTTTTAAGGAATTGTTGCGAAACGTCGGTGTATAGAGAATAATTTTGCGATCTCTGATACTAGGAAACTGTTTCTTTATATCGTTGTAAACTTGATCACGACGTTTTTGATTAAATAATAAATCAGAGCGTGGAATTCCAGTCCGAATAATTTGCTGGTCTGATACACCAAAGCTCTGCATAAATGAATCTGCCATTTTCTCGGAACCAACTACAGAGTAATCAAAATGAGAATATACTTTTTTAAAACGGTTCATCGCCCGATTACTGCGTAATTCGTTAGTTGGATCCTCTAAACCAAATCGCTTTAAAGCACCGGCTGCATGCCATAGCTGAATACAAGTAGTTCCGCTCCGGAAATTTGTTGATGCTAAAAATCCTTGATACGTATCTAGCAGAATCGTTTTTGCTGTTGCTAAATGATAGATTGACTTCAAGAAATGAATGGGATGCTTCAGCGTAAATGGAATAACCTTTGCTTCCAAATTGCCAAAATCATATTGACAGCAAGAATCTTTTAAAATATAAATCTCTTCGTTCGACAAATTTCGCAGTGAAGAGATAGTGAAGGAAATATTATCCCCAAAAGAAGCGACGGCGACCGTTTTGTTCTTTTGGGGAAACCATTTACCTATTTCGAAGAGGATGCGAAAAGCAAATAAATATGCTGTAATCGCAAGTTCTCTAACCATTTTCTTTTAATTTTAAATCCTTTTTGATTTTCGTTGTTGAAATACCAACTGTACGAGGTAAATAGACAACTTCACAATAACCTTTTAAGAAGTCAAATTTACCTTCCCAGTCATCCCCCATTACAAAAACATCGACATCATGCTTTTGCACATCCTCAATCTTCTGCTCCCATGTTTCTTCGGCGATTACTTCATCTACATAACGAATTGCTTCTAAAATTGCTTTTCGTTGTTCAAACGTATAATAAGCTTTCTTTCCTTTAATAGCATTAAATTCATCTGCTGAAATAGCAACAATTAAATAATCTCCAAATTCCTTTGCGCGTCTTAGTATATTAATATGTCCTGTATGAAGCAAATCAAACGTTCCGTACGTAATTACTTTCTTCATAATAGTACATAACCTCCAATTAATTATTTGGAATCTATTATAACACAAGTAAAAAGAATTTAAGAAGTTAAAAGATAATTAATAAACAAGTTAAATGTGAATAATTATCTAGTAGTATAGTAACAAAAAAATTCAGGGATGAGAAGTGGTATTTATTTCTAATAGCAGGTGAAATAATCAAATTAATTTATAAATAGCTGTATTCAATATAAAGTTTCTTTTACTGAGGCATAATATAATGTGTAAATTAAATCTTAAATTTATGGTGGAAACGAGTCTTTGGGCTTATTTAAGCTATTGTGTTGGATTGAATAATTAACAATTGGATAACAATTATCAAATTGCGACATTTTTCTATTACAATTATATAATATAGAGTGTAAAATAATATAATTGATATTTAAATAATATTAGTGTTTGGATTACTACAGAGTGAATGTGCAAATGGAATACTAACAATGAACTTTTTATAGAAGATGCATAACGATGTTGGAGGTACGAAAAGTGAAGGAACAAATTAAACTAATTTCAATACAAGAAGAGTATATTGTATTTGGAAAATCAAGGGATTTGTCAATTTGGGATATTTATCTTTTAAATGAAGAAAAAAATAAAATGGATATAGAATTTGAAAATGGCATAGATGAAATAAAAATAAAAAATCCAGCCCAACGATTAAAGGAAGAGAGCGTTTATTTATTGTATATAAATGATAAAAAAGCAGTCAGTTCGGATGCTGTTTTTGCAGGTGAAAATCGTTTAATCATAGAAGGTGATCTGAATTCTATTGTTTTCAGAGGGAACATAGAAAATGTATCTTCTCTTGATGTTGAACATGTATTAGAAGGTGATATGCCAATAGAAAAAGTAACGTTTCGAGATGGTCATATTTTATTGAATCCACCTAATGAGACAGTGTCTAAATTAAATATCATTGGTTTTTATGCAGTGAATGAAGAAACAAATAAATTCAAGATGCTTCGGTTTTCACTTCTCAACGATACTTTTTGGATTAATCTATCTGATACCTTTACACAAGGATTTTGGAAATTGAAAATTCTTTACAAATTTAATCAATACTATTTATTGGATACTATTGTTGAAGGCAACCCAAACTATCTTAATAAATCATTTTTCATTGGTTATATTGGAGAAATTTCAGGCAATCATGTAGGGGTATTTTTTAAAGAAAACAAATTAATGATTAATTCTTATCAAATTGAAGATTTCTTTAAAGAGATTCCAGTGAATGAAAGAGAAGATATCTTGGTTGAACAGATATTAGTACATGATTTAGCTGAAAAAAGTATAGAATTACGACTTGTTGACGAACGACTTGCATCAAGTAAACTCAAAGAAATTATGTTAGTTTCCAGAAAAAATAAAGAACGTGTAAGAATCCCTTCCATAAAACAAGTAAATGGCAAGATCGTTATTCCATTAACTTCTGAAACATTAGAAGAAGTTAATAATAATCGGTGGGATTTGGAGGGACTTTTTGTTAATAATGAAAAATCAATAGCTGGAAGGCTGCAAGTTGTTAGAGAAGATAATGAAAAACTAATTTATCTAAATTATTCTATTGAAGATTACACAATTATGGTTTATACAACAATGAACAACTATATTGCTCTTTTAAAGTCTTCTGGCTCTGCTGTATTTAAAGAAAAATATAAAATTAAGACAAAAATGAAGGATATTTCCAAAAAAGATAATACTGGCTTTACTATGACAGTTCAAGTGAAAAAAGATGAAAGAGTAGACATAAAAAATATTCTTGTGAAGCTGCGTTCACAAGATACAATTAAACTTATTACAACAGAAGATACAGAAATAGAATTATTACAAAACCAAAATTATTCCGTTCAGGGATCATTTCAAATGAACTGGGAAAGGGACTTTTTTCCTTTATACTGGGATGTGTTTATTACAGCTGTAGATGACGATGGAAATGAGGAATTAATCAAGGTAACCGGTGCAACAAATAAATTGAAGAAGCAAATAAATAAAGATTATTTTATTAATGCAATTTATACAGATAATAAAATTCTTTATCCATACGTAACCCTAAAAAAAGATATCGCATTTATGATGCGTGATAAAGAATATTATGAGAATAAAGGAACAAAACTAAAAGAAAAATTGGCCTATTTGACATATCTATTAATGAAGCCATTTTATTATAGAAATAAAGAGATCTGGATTGGATTCGAGAAATTCTCATCCACGGCTCAGGATAATGGATATGCATTTTTCCAATATGTAGATAAGAATAAACTACATGATAATTTCTATTTTATTTTAGATAAACATTCATCTGATTATGAAGAAGTTCGTAAAGAAAGTAACAAAGTAGTTCCGTTTATGTCATTTAAATATTTATTGCTTCTATACGCAAGCGACTTATTAGTGTCTTCAGAGAATAAACGTCATGTATATAATTTACGCGTTCGTTCCGGAATTGTGCCGAAAAAAATTGATAGTAAAAAAAGTGTTTTCTTACAGCACGGTGTAACAGCGCTAAAGCAATCAAATGTTTTCAAAAAGGCAAAGGGCAGAGGCAACTTTAGCTTAGTTATTGCAACTTCGGATTTGGAAGAAGAAATAATCCACCAAAATTGGAAATATGAGTTAAATGAAATTGCTGTAACTGGATTTTCCAGGTGGGATAAGCTGTTTGATAAATCCCAAAAAATAAAGCGAAGAAAAATTTTTGTGATGCCTACATGGAGAACTTGGATGGAAGATATGCCGAAAGAAGATTTCAAGAGGACAGATTACTATGATAACTATGTTAACTTCTTGAATTCTAAAGAATTAGAACTGATTTTAGATAAATACGATTTAGACTTAATCTTCTTTTTACATCCAAAATTTAAACAATACATTTCTGAATTTCAATTAGATAATACTCATATCACCTTAAAAGAGTTTCAAAACATTAAGGTAAATGAAGAGATAATGGAAGCTTCTTTGATGATTAGTGATTATTCATCAGTTACGTGGGACATGTTCTACATGAAAAAACCAGTATTGTTCTATCAGTTTGATTATGAAAAATATGAAGAGTATGAAGGTAGTTATATTGATATGGAAACAGAGTTGTTTGGTGAACGTGCATTGAATAAGGGTGAACTTATTCAATTAGTAAATGAGTATGCAGTAAACGAATTTAAATTAAAACCACATTATGAAAAATTGCACGGAGAGTATTATAAGTATGTCGATCATGATAATTCACAAAGAATATTCGATGTTATTAAAAGATTAAAGTAGGGTGAAAAAATGAATTATATTGAGATAAAATTTCAAAATGGGACTAATAAATTTGTGATGGCGCAAACTATGGCTGAGCAAATTAAATATATAAAAATAGGGGATAAAAGCATTCATTTTGTTAAACATATTCTGGATGAAGATAGTGCAGAAATTTTCCTCGTTCTTAACGAAGTTTTCCCGACAGATGTTTTCTATGATCTACAATTTATTGATAAAGAAAATCAAAATATTGATTTATATTCCCAAATGGAAGGAGTTATTCCTTTCTTTGGTGAAGTTCAAGGAATTTTAAAGGCTGAAAATAAGAAAATAAAAATGAAATTCCTGCATTTAAATGCTTTGTTTACTCAAGTAAAAGATGCACCTATCTTACAAATAGAAAACCTCTTTACATCTGAGGGAAATAGATTGAAGAGGGAAGCAATAAAGGATAGCTCTAATTTGTTAGCAATTGCTACTCAAAGGGATACTTCTATTCATCATATTGTTCCTTTACATTTTAAAAAAGATGAAATTATCCTTTCCAGTGAGTATTTAACCGGACTCTTTGACGTAGCAGTAATTGTTTTAAAAAATGAACATGCATTTCGTATATCAGAAAATACCAACAATAAAGAAAAGTATGTATCGGCAATAAAGCAACAAACAAAATGTCTAGGCAATTTAAGTGACAAAGTGAAATACGAAGGTGTTGAAGATAATGAATTAATATTTAACATTAGTTCTGTAGTAAATATTAAAAAAGCATTTTTGTTGACAGATAATGTATTTGAAGAGCTGCAGTGGGATGATAAAGTAGAAACAATAACTGTGAGTAATCAAATTTCAGCCAATATTAAATCAGCCTACTTATTATTGTATACAGAAGAAGGTTTCTATACCAAAAATTTAAAAGATGAAATTTCACAAGAGCAATCTAACGTGCCGGCTTATGTTGATTTGACGAAATATAACTTTCATAAAAGTCATTTAAAAAATGTTACACCTTTATCTGTTAAGGATATACGAATTAAAGGTACAGCGTTACTTTTTTCTTTAAATGATGATTCCCATAATGATTGTATTAGTGAAACTCCGTTCTTATTAGTAAAACAAAGGAATAATGGAAAGATATATTATATACATGGTGAAAGAGAATCCAATTGTTTTTATTTCAACTTTTATTATTTGTTAGATACATTAGAGACTAAGAATGGTACAAGATGGGATTTTTATTTAATAAACAATCCCAAAAGTACAATCAGTTATCAGCTTGGAATGTTTGAAGACGCTCTTTTAGAAAGACCTGAAAGATTTTTTGAGCCTTTCAAACAGAATTTCGAGAATGATTCCACATATAAACAAAGAACAAGAATTTATATTACAGTAAACAACGAACTAGCGATGGTGAGAAATAACCTTTCTAATTTAATAAAAGAAGAATTTAAATTGAAAGCTCAAGTTATTGGATTTAAAATGAAGAAAAATATGGTTGATTTACAAATTAGTGTAATGTCTCCCTTTATTAAAGATTTACAGCTAAATTCATTGCATCTTATTCAAAGGAATAAAGATAGTCTGGATCAAAGAAGCTTCTCTATTACAGAAGTAGATACGTTTAATGGGAAAACTGTTGTAAACAGTACAATCAATCTGAAAGAAGCTGATTTGTACCCCCTTTATTGGGATTTATATATCGGTATCATTGGTAATGAAAAAAAATATTATGTAAAAATAAATTCAGTAGCCCAAAAAATTGCATGGGATATTAATCAGACAATCTCCAAATATCAATATCAAATCAATAATTCGGATATTATATACCCATATATGACACTATCTAATGATCTTTCGTTTACGTACCGTGAAAAAGAGTTTTTTGAGAATAGATATTACTTGTTGAAAGAAAATTTAGCTTATTTGTATGTTCAGCTTTTTTATAAACATTATGCTAAGAGAAATATCTGGTTAGCTTTTGAAAAATTGGCCATTTCTGCTCACGATAGCGGATATTATTTCTTTGATTATGTGTATAAAAATCAAAAACACGATGAATTTTATTATATTATCCAAAAAAACTCTCCAGAAATAAAGAATCTTTCGGATAAAAAAGATAAAATTATTTACTTTATGTCATTTAAATATTTTGTTTATATGTTTGCATCTAAATTATTAATTTCATCGGATACAAAGCGAAATAGCTATAATCTAAAACTGAAGAAGAGTAAGCTTGCTAAAACATTAACAAACAAAAAACTTGTTTATCTCCAGCATGGAGTGAATGGTTTAAAAAGAGTTCCAGACTTTCATAAGAATAGAGACGTTTTTGATTTAGTTATCGCACCGTCAGAATTTGAAAAGCAAATGATAGTCAATGATTGGGGGTATGACGAATCAGAAGTCGCTGCTACAGGTTTGGCAAGATGGGATGGTTTAGTTGATAGAACAGAAGAAATACCATATAAACAAATTTTCTTAATGCCGACATGGAGAACTTGGATGGATGGTATGGAAAAAGATAAGTTTAAGGAAAGTGAATACTTTAAAAAATATAATGAATTTCTTTCTTCAGAGAAACTTCATGCATTATTGGAAGAACATAATGTGAAAATTAAATTCTTTTTACATCCCAAATTTCGGGATTATATTGATCTTTTTGACAGCAAATCATCAAATATAGAAAAATTCGGTTTTCTGGAAGTTCCAATGGATGAGATGATTATGAAAAGTTCTCTGATGATTTCAGACTATTCCAGTGTTATTTGGGAAATGTTCTATTTGAAAAAGCCATGTGTATTTTTTCATTTTGATAAAGATAAATATTTAGAGTACGAAGGAGCCTATATGGATTTTGATACAGATTTATTTGGAGATGTTGCATACGAGACTTCAGATTTAATCAGTATCGTTGAAAATTATATTCAAAATGGATTTGAAGAAAAGAACGAATATGCAGAAATGAGAAATGAATACTTTACTTTTATGGATAACCATAATTCTGAACGAATTTATAAAGTTATTGAAGAAAATAAAGATTGGTTAATCAGTGATTCACTAAAAATACCAAAGTTTAAGTTAAGCCACCTTATACCCTATAGTGTAAGAAGAAAAATATTAGACATCAAGAATAGCATTTTGAAATAAATTTAAATCTCTTCACTACTTAATCTGGGGAGTTACAATTTGTTTAGATAAAGAAGTGGACATGACAAGCTATAGATAGATGTAAGAGTCATGTCCCTTACATCTTTGGGGTTGTCTATTATGTCTGAAGAGGATGTGTCTAAAATACACAGTAATTCTATCTTTTAGATTAGTAGCTAACTATTGATAAAGAAGAGTCAAATTTAACATTTCAAAATGCCAATCATAGGAGGCTCTTATGAAAAGAAAAGATAACAGACATTTTTTTTATATGTTGGATTCATTTAGCGAAAATTCAGGTGGAAGAACCCAAGCAACGATTAACAGAGCAAAATTATTAGCTGACCATGCAAAAAAATCATTTATTCTTACCAATAATTTTAAGGTGAACTATGGAAAAATAATTGAGTTTGTAAAGGAAAAAAGAGATATTCCAGATACTATTGAATTTATAAACATTTATGAATTTTTCGCGGGTGAAGATGTCTATTTAAACAACCATCATGGGAAAAAAACTTTTGAGAAAACAGATGAAGTATCATATCAGTACGATAAAGAAAAGAATGCTTATAAAGTTTTTGATAATGACAAACAAATTTCTTATATTCAATTAGATGGAGATGGCACTGTTATTTATAAAGATTTCTTTGACGCGCAGAAAAGAAAAGAAAAAAGAGAAATTTATGATGCTTTAGGAAATATTATCAAAGTATCTTATTTTGATATGAGAACAAAAAAAATTATTCGTCAAGATTTTTATACAAGAGACTCTAATTTGTATTTAAGTATAGATTATAATAAATCAACTGGTGAAACTATTCGTTGTTTGGTTTTTGATAGGGAACAAAAGATTAAATACAAATTCAAAAATGAAACAGAGATGAATCAATTTTGGGTAGCTTCTCTTAATCAAACTTTTGAAAATAGTATTTTCTTTTCGGAGCAGAGAAAATTAGATAACACGCTTATTGATAATAAGTATGAAAAAGAAAACATTAAATCGGTTGCAGTTGTGCATAGCACACATTTAAAAGAACCATATACATTTGGATCCAAATTAAGAAATTATAATGGAAAAATGTTATTAAAAGACATATCGAAGTTTTCAGCTGTCGTTTTATTGACTAAGGAACAATTAAAACATGTTGTAAATCAATTTGGTATTTATAAAAATTTGTATAGAATTCCACATTATGCAACAGAAAAGAAAAATAGTCTTTTTAAAAAGAAAGATTATAGTAAAGTGGTGGTAATATCCAGATTTATTCCTTTAAAAAGAATTATGGATATTTTAGAAGCATTTAAATTAGTAAACACAGAATTGCCAACAGTAAAATTGGAAATATGGGGGGACGGAGAGGAAAAAGAACTATACCAAAAGTTTATAGATGATAATAACTTAGAAGAAGCTGTTGAACTTAAGGGGTACACAAATAATCCCAACGAGACTTTCTATTCTGGTGGGGTATCTATTATTACCTCAATTAATGAAGGTTTTGGAATGACTATATTGGAGAGTTTGAGCAACCAGACCCCGGTTATCGCTTACGATTACAATTATGGTCCCAGAGAGCTAATAAATCATGGAGAAAATGGGTTGATTGTTGAAAATGGCAATATAAAAGAATTGGCAAATGCAATAATAGAAGTTCAAAAAGATAAAAAATTGCTCAAGAAATTATCAAAAAATACAAAGCAAAAAATAGAAGAGTATAAGCCGGAAATATTAAAACAAAAGTGGTTAGAGCTAATAAAAGACGTTGAAAAACAAAACGAAAATAACGATGTTTTAAGAAAGAAGGTTTTGTTGTCCGAATTACAAAAAGTATCCGTGGAGAAGAATGAATCTAGTATTGCAATAAATTTTGATATTGAAAACACACTATCATCAGGTATAAAGAATGAAAAGTATTATCTATACATTAAGAATTACTACAATTTAGATGAAATAGGAAATCGATTTATAGAATTACAAAAAATTAAAACTGCAGAGAATAAAGAATGGCTAAAAGGTGTGTTTGAAGTCAACCAAAGTGTTTTTAATGAATTAAAGAAAAATAAAATAGTTCTTGGACTTGGAGTTTCTAATGAAAAAGAATTTCACTATGTAAATATTTTAATAGATGATAAATTTTATGAATCATTAAATGCTTAAGTATTACATCTATAACAGTAACTAATAAAAAAGCTATGAAGATATTACAAATATAATTGTAATTATCTTTATAGCCAGTAATAAAAGGAATGATTTGACTGAGTATTGTGGACAGATTGAGCCACCGTTTGTGGAGAACTGAACCAGCAAGTGCGACAAAGAGATCCGCTATCAATAAAACTCTGAAACAACTTATCTCACAGTCCTTGAGGTAGTACAAATTTTTAGTCCGCCACCATTGACTTAACTTTTGTCCGTGTTGTGGAACTATCGTAGGTCTGGCACAAATAATGCCTAAGAGGCACACTTGCTCAAATATGATAACACGGACAAACCCAAACCGATTCTAAGCACTCGCTGGCGGGGCCCCGACCCCTTCCAGCAAATGCAAAGAATCGGGCGTTACAGTCAATGACAAGCAGCTTCGCTGTGGCTCACTGTTCCGTAAACGGTGGTTCTTTTCTCCGCACAAGCGGCTCTTTTCATCCGCAATATCCAACTTGACTGAAAAATCAAAAAATAATTATTAGAGGATTGTTAGAATTTATAGATGAAAAATGTAAACTTCAATTAGACTTAACAATACGCAACATAACCAAAATAATGTTCGTAAGCGGAAAAATAGTATGACACCACGGCAAATAGCCCTAAAAAGAGTAAACTTTTTGTAAAGAGTCTCTATTAAGGCTATTAAGCCGTTTTATATTTTTGAGAAGGTCTCCACCTCGACTTGAATATAATTACTCAGCGGAAACTATTTTTTCTAGTTTTTAGGACGTTAAGAAGAATCAAGTTTAGGGAGTTCAACAAATAAAACGTTTGGATAGTCAAATGAATTAATCCTATTTTCATTTGCTGTTCGGAATGAATATACTCAATGGTATTCTCTTGGGTAACAGATACACTCGTATAGAAATATCATTTTTCCGACCTTTCGAGACAGACCGAATAGAACGTTCCGCGAGATTATTACTAATGAAAAGATGTCCATCTGTTAAAAGCTGTTGAAGGGAATCCCTTAATTTTCGTGTATAATCAACTGTTTTTTTTTGTACGTAATTACAAGGACGTCTAACTATTTCCAGAACTCTTTCAATAATATATTACCTTTCAGATGACCTGCAGCCGTTCATCTAGAGATAAGCTTTTCAGTCTGCAAATCTATATCGCAGTAATGAGTAGTGATGGCGTCTTGCCTATTTAATCATTGGACTCGAAAAAATTCCTTCTAATCTGTCCAAACTATGTTTGAAGATGCATATATTCTAATATTTGATAGATAGAAAACCCATCGAACAGCCAGCCACTCGATTTATTTTTGGTATGAGTTTTTCTCCGTCATTTTGTGAAGGCGGCAACATTAATTCTCGTTGGTCATATTGCTTATAAAATAGATGGAAATTTACTTCATCAAACTAGATATATTTAACCGATCAGTTCTCCTTTCACAAAATAAGAAGACAGATTCATCTAAAAGGATTGATGAAAATTGACTGGTAATTATCGCAGTCAAATTATCGATACCTTTCAAATACTCTATATAACCACAGATTAAATAATAATTCTACACCTCGGGGTAGTTGAAGAGTATGGGAGTACATCTCATTTATTAAGGCTGTTGTCAACGATTCCTTACAACCTTCCAAAATTGTTAAATGCAGAGAATAACAAGAAAAATCCGTTACTGGATTTAAAAGCGTGGTGGAAGTTGATGTTGGAATTATTACGGGAACATGGGATTTTTTTAAAGAACTACCTCCTGTTATTTGTTAAATATAAGTATAGAGGTAGTTCCGTTTTAATTGGGGTTTATTATTTCCTGCTTACATTTAAAATGATTATTTATTTTTATAACCGTTTACATGTGTAGAATGCCAATTCCATGCATGTTGCACCATCGTTTCTAAGTTATCATAGTGTGGTTTCCAGCCTAATATATTTTTGGCCTTATCTGACGAAGCAATTAATTGAGCCGGATCACCTTCTCGCCTTGGAGAAACGTCAGCTTTAATATCCTTCTGGGTTACTTTTCTACATGTTTCAATAACTTCTTTAACAGAGAAACCATGACCATTACCTAAGTTAAATACATCACAACCGCCATCATTAAGCAGTTTTTGAACAGCTAGATAATGAGCTTGGGCCAAATCAAGTACGTGAATGTAATCTCGAATACAAGTGCCATCTGCTGTTGGGTAATCATCTCCAAAGATTTTCACGCCATCTCTTTGCCCAAGCGCAGCTTCAAGAACAATTGGGATAAGGTGAGATTCTGGTGTGTGATCCTCCCCAATTTTTCCTTCTGGATCAGCGCCGGCTGCATTAAAGTAACGTAAGCAAATAGAGTTTAATCCGTACGCTTCATAAGACCATTTTAACATCTTTTCTATTGCCAATTTCGTTTCACCATAAGGGTTTGTTGGTATGGTAGGGTCCGTTTCAAGAATTGGAATGTTCTTAGGTTCTCCATATGTTGCTGCTGTTGACGAGAATACAATATTATTTACATTATGTTCTACCGCTTTTTTTATAAGCTGGAAGGTGCTTAAAACATTATTCTCGTAATAGTCTAATGGTTTTTCCATACTTTCCCCTACAAGTGAACTTGCCGCAAAATGGATAATTGCATCTATTTTATTTTCTTGAAATACTTTATCCAAAAGTACTGTATCTGCTAAATCACCTTCGTAAAATTTTACATCGTGCAGTGCGTTACGGTGTCCTTTAGAAAAGTTATCTAATACAATTACTTCTTCATTTTGCTGCTGGAGGTATAAAACGGTATGGCTCCCAATATATCCTGCTCCACCTGATACTAGTATTGTCATGAATTCCACTCCTTACAAAAAGTAAATTATTTCTTCGACTATAAATCGTGATTAATTAAATATATAGTACATTGTATTATCTACGGAAACTTCCATAATTTCAATTAACAACAATAATCCTTATTATAATTTATATTATAGGCTGTGAAAAGCTATAAAGATAATAATAAAGTTGAGGTTATATATATTTAAGTCAATGAATTGTTTACTTTTTATGTTTAATATAAACTGTTTATGTAGCATAATGAATTATATGTTACTATAATGAGGTATTTAGAATTATTACCAAGGAAAAATGATTAGTGAGTAAAAATAACCTATAAAAGAAAAGGAAGAACCATATTTTTACCCAAGGAGGAATAGCAATGAAAAAAGTAAGAAAAGCAATTATCCCTGCAGCGGGTCTAGGAACACGTTTTTTACCTGCAACAAAAGCAATGCCGAAAGAAATGTTGCCTATCGTAGATCGGCCAACTATTGAATATATTGTAGAGGAAGCAATTCGCTCAGGTATTGAGGATATTATTATCGTAACTGGAAAAGGAAAAAGAGCAATTGAAGATCATTTTGATTATTCTTTAGAACTTGAAGAAAACCTTCTACAAAAAGAAAAATATGACTTGTTAGAAAGAATTAAAGAATCTGCTAAGGTAGATATTCACTATATCCGTCAAAAAGAGCCAAGAGGATTAGGGCATGCTGTTTGGTGTGCACGAAAATTTATTGGAGATGAACCATTTGCTGTATTGCTTGGCGATGACATTATTCGTTCTAATGAAGAGCCGGGGCTACAGCAATTAATTAATGAATATAACGAAGTACAATCGTCTGTAATTGCGGTGAAAGAAGTTCCTTCGAGTGAGACACATCGTTACGGTGTAATTGATTACACAAAAAAAGAAGGAAAAAGATATCTTGTAAAAGATTTTGTAGAAAAACCTGCTCAAGGAACAGCACCTTCGAATATGGCCATTATTGGACGCTATGTTCTTACCCCAGAGATTTTCAAATTCTTGGATGAGCAAAAGATTGGCGCTGGCGGTGAAATCCAATTAACTGATGCTATTCAAGCGTTAAATAAAGAACAAAGTGTTTATTCCTATGAAGTAGATGGGGATCGTTACGATGTTGGAGAGAAGTTAGGTTTTATTGAAACCACATTGGAAATGGCACTTGATCGTAAGGATTTACAGGAACCACTTACAAAGTATTTAATTCAATTAGCGGATAAATTAAAAGAGCAGAATCAAAACTTAAACATTTAATTTAGTTTATTGTCATTTAAAATATCTAAAAAAGTCACATGAATTATTCATGTGACTTTTTTAGATTCTATACAATGATTTAAAATTTAGAATATTAGACAATAAATAAATACCGTCATAAATAATGAAAGTTTGCCAAATGCTATATATTATTGGAGTATATCTAAATAAGTTTTATTAGGAGTGCTGGTAGAAGTGTTTAATATCAAAAGGCTAATAAAAAAGGTAAAAGTTATTTAGTGAAAAAAGCAATCGTAGTTCAATCAAGAGTAGTAGCTGATACAAGCGTAGAAATAGTCGTAAGTTTAAAAAATTTCATATCTTATGCTGGGATTAGTGCTGTATTAACTAACGGGATGGAAACGATTGATCTACCATATCAACGTGTGAAAAAGAAATTGACGATTTCGATTCCAATCAGCCGCTTATCAGATGATGTTAATAATTATATTTTGTTATCAAATGCTAAACAGAAGTTTTGGTTGAAATTAGATGAGCATATAGAAGAAGTATTTTATCATGTTGCAGGGAATAAACTATTTAGATTATCCGTTAATAAAAAGGTATTGGTTAAAAATTTATTACCAAATAAACCTGCTCAAGGCTTCTTTAATTATGAAGATACCATTAAAGTGTTTTTACAGCATGAGGTTTTAGGCCGTAAGCCTGTAGAATATGACAGGAAGAATTATGAGCTTCCTTTTGATTTATTTATTGTCAGCAGTGATTCAGAGAAGTATGATGTCGTCATGAATAAAATGGGTTACAATGAAGAAGAAGTCGCGGCTACAGGTTTAGCCAGGTTTGACAATTTACCAAAAGGAAATAATTCTAAAGATATTCTATTAATGCCGACTTGGAGAGAGTGGATTCATACAGATGAACAGTTTCTTAAAAGTCAATACTATAATTACTACAATAATTTAATTAATAACGAACGTTTGTAGGAAATTTTAGAAGAATACAATGTTAATATAAACTTCTACCCACATTATAGAGCACAGGATTTCTTTGCACAGGATATTAATGAAGAGAACAGCCGAATTCATTTTATTCGCTTAGGTTCAAAAACTGTGCAACAGTTATTAATTGACCATGCTTTACTAATTATGGACTTCAGCAGTGTTAGTTTTGATTTCACATTAATGAATAAGCCTGTAATTTATTATCATTTTGATGTAAATCGATTTTTTAAAAGAGGAATTCTCAGGCCGGCCGAAGAAACCTTCTTAGGAAAGATAGCTCAAAATGAAGCAGATCTTGTTGATATGATTGAGGAAAGTATAGAAATTAATTTTAAGAATTTTGATATTGAGCTTGATAACATTATTAAATATCAAGATCGTCACAATTGCCGGCGAATCTATCAAGCGGTATTATCTAAGTTGGATAAGGAAAATGAAAAGAATGAAGGATGAATAAATTGAAACAATTAATTATTAACTTAAGAAGAGGTAAGCTTGTGCAGAAAATATATCGAGCTGCTTTTTCTGTTACTTCCAAACTACCTAAAAACAATAAACTTATTATTTTCGAAAGTTTTCATGGTAAGCAGTATAGTGATAGTCCTCGAGCGATTTTTGAATATATCAAAGAAAATCATCCCGAATACCAGCTCTATTGGGCAGCAGATCGTCGCCACCTTTCTATTTTTGAAGAGAAGGGACTGCCGCATGTAAAACGGCTGTCTTTAAAATGGATATTTCTGATGGCGCGCGCAAAGTATTGGGTGATTAATGCCAGATTACCACTATGGATTAAAAAGCCTAAAAGAACAGTCTATTTACAAACATGGCATGGCACACCATTAAAAAAGCTGGGTGTAGATATTGAAGATGTACAGATGCCAGGAACTGATACCGAAAAGTATAAACAAAATTTCGTTTTTGAAGCGGGGAAATGGGATTATCTTGTTTCACCGAATAGATATTCCACAGATATATTTAAACGAGCTTTTCAGTTTAGAAAGGATGTACTGGAAACTGGCTATCCTCGAAATGATTATTTAATTAATCATAATAACTTGGAAGAGATTCAGAGTTTGAAGAATCAACTTGGTATTCCAACTGATAAAAAAGTGATTTTATACGCACCAACATGGCGGGATAACCAATTTTATGAGAAGGGAAAGTACAAATTCAACCTGGAATTAGATCTTCAGCGCCTTAAGAATGAGTTTGGGAATACGCACACAATTCTTTTACGTATGCACTACTTGGTCGCAGAGAATCTTGATCTTAATGGCTATGAAGATTTTGTTATTGATTTCTCAAAGCACGAGGATATTCGTGAGCTTTATCTTATTTCCGATATACTTATAACTGATTATTCTTCTGTGTTCTTTGACTATGCAAACTTGAAGCGCCCTATTTTATTTTTTGTATATGATTTAGAAGATTATCGGGATAACTTGAGAGGCTTTTATTTAGATTTTGAAAAAGAAGCCCCGGGTCCATTAGTTAGGACTACAGAAGAAATTGTAAAGGAAATTAAAATTGTTGAAGAAAACGGATTTCAACCGAATCAGTCGTTTAATAAATTTTATGAGGAATTTTGTTATCTTGAAGATGGTAATGCTGCCAAGCGTGTAGTTGAACCAGTTTTTAATAAATTAACTAAATAGGAGAATCTAAATTATGAAAAAGATACTTGTCAGGTCTGGAATGTCCCCATTAGATACTTTTAGCGCAGATGAAATAATTAAAAGAAATGCAATTGGAAACAATGTTGGTAATTTAATGTATGCATATAGTGTCTTTAGAAATTTGACTACTGAAAACGTAGAACTAGTTTCTGATTATTATAGGACGAATCCCTTAGATGCAGAGATGATAAACGAAACCTACGATGCTTATGCAATTCCGTTGGCGAATGCAATTCGACCTAGCTTTATTCCAACTCTAAAGAAGTACACGGAATTAATTCAGAAGCTTAAAATTCCAGTATACGTAATTGGCATGGGGATGGCTTTTCCTTATGAGCCTAATATAAGTTCAAAAAGGCCCTTTGATGATGATGTAAAACGTTTCGTAAGCGCTGTGCTGGAAAAGTCTAATATACTTGGATTAAGAGGGCAAATTACGTCTGATTATCTTTCTTATTTAGGATTTAAAGAAGGTCAAGATCATCAAGTTATTGGATGCCCTTCGATGTATACTTTTGGGGAAAATATAAAGATTCGCGACATTGAATTAAATACTAGTTCCTCAATAAGTGTAAACATGACACCTAAGGCGGATCAAGAAGTACTAAAGTTCTTAAATAGCCTTTCTGACCACTACAAAAATTTAAATTTTATTCCGCAAGATATGGATGAAATGATATTAACTTATTCTGGCACACCTTTCTTGGGTGGAGCAATTAACACGAAAGTAGATAACTATCCTAACAACTTAATGTCAAACGTATATAAAAATAATCAAGTTAAATTCTTTTTGTCAGCTCCATCTTGGATTGAACATATGAGAAACGTTGATATAAGTATCGGGACAAGGCTACATGGGAATGTTGCTCCAACACTTGCTGGTACACCTAGTATTACTATACCTATTGATGCAAGAATGAGAGAATTATCGGAGTATCATAATTTCCCACGGGTTTCTATTGAAGAGATTAATGCGGAAACGAAACTCGAGAATTTATTAGAAAAGGTTGATTTGCATTCTATTGAAAAAAGTCATCAGAGAAATTACAATAATTTTATCAACTTTTTAAACAAAAATGAAATTGAGCATGTTTATAATTATAATGCTAAAGGATTAAAATTACCTTTTGATGATAAGCTTGAAAAAATTAAACTTCTAGATCCAGTTAGCCCGATAACTTCCTGTAGTTCTGAAGAAATGAAAGAGAGACTACAAAAAAGCTTTGAAATAATGGTACCAAAACAAGAAAAAGAAAATAATAAACTTAAAGGTAAAGTTAAGGAAAAGAATAAGAAATTAGATAAAAAAGAAAATAAGATAAAAAAAGATGAGAAAGTTATATCAGATTTGAAGTTAGATATAGAAAGAAAGTCAAAAGACCTTAAGAAAAGCAAAGAGCAAAATAAAAAGTTAGTACTCAAACTCCAAAATATAGAAAATTCAAGATCTTGGAAATTAACGAGGCCATTACGTCTTTTAAGACAAAAACGATAACAAAAATAGTGTCACTAAGATGGTACCGACCCCCGAAAGTTAGAGTAGAAAAATCTAACTTTCGGGGGTGTTTTTATGGCTAAATATAATGAAGAATTTAAAATAAAGCTCGTTACCGAGTATTTATACGGCAATATAGGCTATAAATCATTAGCAAAAAGATATAATATGGGCAGTGATACATCTATAGTTGAGTGGGTGAAAGTCTATAAATCCCAGGGGATAGGCGGGTTAAGAAGAAGAAAAACAAGAGAGGAGTATTCTGTTCAATTTCATTTGAACAACCCTTCCTTAATTAGACGCTGGATGAAGGAATTTGAGGAAGAAGGATTAGGAGGCCTGGAACCAAAATTAAAGGGGCGTCCTTCTATGTCTAAGAAAACCAATAAACAAAAGGAAAAAGAAG
>NZ_BJYM01000027.1 GCF_007991515.1 Oceanobacillus sojae | reverse complement strand
AATTAGGCTTCTACAGCGAATGAAAGAAATCATATCCTAATGAAGTTGAGCGAAATAATCGCTTTTTGCTTGATGAAAAAATCATTTTAGTGTTTCATATGGTTGATTTGGCAATTTAAATGATGACACAACATGGGATAGTAAAATAGCTTTCATGAACAGAAAATAATCATGACGGGACATTTTTATATACACCACGAAAAATAATTCTTTGCTGGTCGAATTTCTATTTGCTCAGTTGTATTAAACAGTATAGAACATCCTGCTAGCGGTGACCTTACGCGTTATCTTCTTTCTAGATAGAGTTTATGCTTTGTCAAGAGATAGATGGAAGGAGCGATCAAAACCTATCACTACAATAAGTAAATTATTTTTTAAGGTGCGAAATTTGAGTTATTTATTAAAAGTTGGTAGAAATAATATTTCAAATGTTTAAAACTAGAGAAATGAAAGAAGCACAATTGAATTAAAGGATGAGAAAAATGCAGTTTACAAAAATATTAAAAGAAAGCCTCTTACTGCCACAAAAAAAAGCTATGTTTCAAATCAACCGAATTGGAATGGATAGTATTATGATCTATCTTTTCATTTTATTTATAGTCGCATCCTTACCTGAACTATTGTCACGGTTAACAGACTGGACTGGATCGGGTGGAGAAATGAATATTATTTTTCAGCTTATCTATTTCTTTATGTTCTATTATTTAATTTTATCTGTTTTATTACTGGGTGTTATTTCATTCATTGCTTATTTGGGCAGAGGGGTTGTCTATCTTGCAAACCGGAAACTCTACTACGGAACACTATGGAAATTAACTGCTTGCTCCATAACTATTCCCATCCTGGTATTTACTTTTATTTCGTTTATATGGCCGATTCCAGATTGGTTTTTATTTATCTTTTTTATTTACCCTTTTTTATTACTGATACGAATGGTTTTCTTGTATCCGCAAAAAAGAATTCGTAAAAGAAACTATTGAAATTCATCTGTAAACGTTTTATAGTGTTAATATGTATTTTTTAACAAGCATGTAAAGCGTTTACAGATGAAAGGAGTTTAGTATGGAAGAAATTTCTGTTTGGCTGACAATTGTCGGTCTTTTAATTATTTTTTCAATTGTTGGTCTGCTTATCTCGAATAAGATTAGCCCTATTGTTGGGATGACAATCATTCCTATTATCGGGGCTTTTATAGCAGGATTTAATTTTGAGGAACTATCTGGATTTTTAGCAGCTGGTTCTGAGCAAGTTATGGGCGTAGTGATTATGTTCATCTTTGCCATTGTTTATTTTGGAATTATGCAGGACAGTGGCTTATTTAATCCATTTATACGTTTTATGATTTTAGTAACTAAAGGAAATGTTATTATCGTTGCTATGGCAACGGCGGTTATTGGAATGATTGCACAGCTGGATGGTGCCGGAGCGTCTACTTTCCTTCTTTGTATCCCTGCATTACTTCCCCTATATAAGGAACTACATATGAGTCGTTATTTATTGCTATTATTAGTTGCTTTAAGTGCCAGTGTAATTAATATGATTCCCTGGGGCGGACCCGCAGCCCGTGCGGCGACAGTTATTAATATGGATCTAATTGAATTCTATCTGCCGCTTATTCCTGTACAAGCGATTGGTGCTGTACTCATTTTAATATTAGCAGCCTTTCTGGGACTTCGTGAAAAAAGAAAAATCAGTAAAAAGGTTGCTGCTGGAGAAATCGCAATAAGTGAAAGCGTTAATATTCTTGCAATCGCAGATAACTTTACCAAGAAACAAAATGAAGAAATGGCTGTAGCTAAAGAGCAGCCTCGAGATGTTGAATGGAGAAATATTGCAAACCTCGTTCTTACCATTCTAGTATTAGGAACTATGATGGCAGGTTTACTGGCACCTCAATATGCGTTTATGATTGGTGTTGCTATTGCCCTTCCATTGAACTACAAAGGTGTCGATCAGCAAATGAACCGTGTCAAAGAACACGCGCCAAACGCCTTAATGATGGCTGCTGTTATTTTAGCCGCTGGAGTATTCCTTGGTGTCCTGAATGAATCAGGGATGCTTGAACAAATAGCACTTACTGCCATTACTATTATGCCAGCTTTTGTTGTTCCAATTATACATATCATTGTTGGTATCTTCGGGGTTCCTTTAGATTTATTGACCAGCACAGATGCTTATTATTTCGCTTTACTGCCAATTGTTGATCAGATTGCAAGTACACAGGATATTGCGTCTGTATCCACTGCTTATTCCATGATGATTGGTAATATCATCGGAACATTTGTAAGTCCTTTCTCTCCTGCATTATGGTTGGGAATTGGACTTGCTTCAGCCAACATGGGTAAACATATCAAATACTCTTTCTTCTGGTTATGGGGATTCAGTATTGTACTATTAGGTTGTGCAATATTAATTGGTGTTGTAACAATCTAGCGTGAAAACAATACATTCTTTAGCTCTCTAAGTACAGGAAAATATTCTACTGTACTTAGAGAGCTTTTTTATTATTAGAAAGATATTTATAATTTGTCAAAATTAATATCCTTATTCTTTGATAATCTTAGTATATGACTAAAAGATAGAAAAAAATGCTGAAGAGCAGATATGATAAAATCAATTAAAATGATTACTTATCTGAGTCATATTAATCATTCTAATTGTATTATATTTTGAATATTTTTATAATAAACCCTATATGGAGGTGAAAAATAATATGGACATGCTGAATATCCTTATCGTTATTGTTATTGTCGTTTGTATTGCAGCTTTAGCCGGCACCATTTATGTAACAAAGCGATTAGATGATAATTACGAACGAAAGAAAAGCTTTTCAAGTCTTTCCTATATTTACTTCATCGGTCTTCCTGCAATTATTTTGGCCTCTGTACTGATATGGGCTTTCATTTAAAAGGATTTTGGGATGAGCTTTTTCTTCATAGTAAGTATACTGCTTTTTTATTGCTATTATTTTGATTTACATTTTTCATTATAAATATGATTCTCTTACCCTTAGGGACTAAAAAATATGTTTGTACTTAGTACATTAAAATTTAATATGCTTTTATCCTTTATCAATAATAAAACCCTTAAGTCCATCAGAACTTAAGGGTTTTATTATTACTCTGCTACGTAAGGCAATAAAGCCATTTGACGAGCACGTTTAATTGCAATTGTTAATTTACGTTGATATTTTGCAGAAGTTCCAGTTACACGACGAGGAAGAATTTTTCCACGTTCAGAAACGAAACGTCTTAGCAAGTCAACATCTTTATAATCGATGTGCGTAATTCCGTTTGCTGTGAAATAACACACCTTACGACGTTTTGCACGTCCGCGACGAGCTGCCATGTGAAACACTCCTTTTATATTATATTTGTTTAGATAACGACTTAAAACGGTAAATCATCATCTGATATATCAATCGGTTCTCCATTATTTTTAAATGGATCTTCCTGATTTTGGTTTTGGTTTTGATTAAAGCTTTGATTTTGATTTGATGAAAATGGATTTTGTTGATATTGGTTCTGATTATTTTGGTTACTCTGGTAGCCATCAGATTGATATTGCCCTCCGCCTTGAGAACCTTTTGTCTCCAGGAATTGAACACTATCTGCAACAATTTCTGTTACATAAACCCGTTTGCCATCTTGTCCATCGAAATTACGTGTTTGAACACGACCATCTACACCAATTAAGCTCCCTTTTTTCATATAGTTCGCCAGGTTTTCAGCTGGTCTACGCCAAACGACACAGTTTATAAAATCTGCTTCGCGATCTCCCTGTTGATTTGAAAAAGGTCTGTTAACAGCAATAGTAAAGTTGGCTACTGCCACACCATTTGGAGTATAGCGTAAATCAGGATCCCTCGTTAATCTGCCAACCAATACGACACGATTTAACATCAGAACCACTCCTTATTATTTTTCATCTCTAATTGTCATATGACGAATAATATCATCATTGAATTTCGCTAAACGATCAAACTCATTTACTGCAGCTTCATCACTTTGGAAATTGATAATAACATAATAGCCATCACGATAGTCATTGATTTCATATGCAAGACGCTTCTTGCCTTTTTCATCAACTTTTTCGATTTCCGCTCCGTTATCAGTAAGGATTTTGTTAAAACGCTCGATTAAAGCAGTTTGTGCTTCCTCTTCGATATCTGGGCGGATGATGTACATAGTTTCGTATTTTCTCATCCGTTACACCTCCTTTTGGTCTTAGCGGCCCTCATCTCTCATAATTCCACGTTGAATCATAGACATAAGAGCAAGGAATAATTATCTAATTACTCACAATGCAATATTATACCAAATAAATTATGTTATGACAAGTCTTCGAGAGAACCTGATTTACCTTTTTCAACTATTACGCTAACGTTCTTTTCATAGGGGTATTCTGAAAGCGAGATTGCAGCTAGTCAGAATACGCCATTATACATTAAAACGGAAATGAATAACGTCACCGTCCTGAACGATATATTCTTTTCCTTCCAGTCTTACTTTGCCTCTTTCTCTTGCAGTTGCCATATTGCCGGCATCCACTAAATCTTCATAAGATACGGTCTCTGCACGGATAAATCCACGCTCAAAATCAGTATGGATAATTCCCGCAGCCTGTGGTGCTTTTATCCCTTGACGGAAGGTCCATGCACGTACCTCCTGTTCACCGGCTGTGAAGTAAGTAGCCAGTCCAAGTAAGTTATAAGAAGCCTTAATTAATTTGTCTAAGCCTGATTCTGAAATACCTAAGTCTTCCAGAAATTCTTCTTTTTCTTCCGGCTCTAATTCTGCTATTTCTTCCTCAATCCGCGCGCAGACAACAATCACTTCTGCATTTTCATTCGCTGCATATTCTTTTACCTTTTGAACATTTTCATTTGAATCTGGATCTGCTACCTCATCTTCACTTACATTAGCTACATATAATGTTGGCTTACTCGTTAACAGATGAAGGCCCTTAACCGTTTTTTCCTGCTCTTCTGTAAACTCTAAAGCACGGACCGGCTGGTCATTCTCTAAACCTTCTTTAATCTTGTTCAGTAACTCATACTCCACCAGCGCTTCTTTATCCTTTTGACGTGCCAGCTTCTCCACACGATGGAATCGTTTATTTACAGATTCCAAATCTGCCAAAATCAGCTCCAAATTAATGATTTCAATATCATCTATCGGGTCTACCTTTCCAGAAACATGTGTAATATTCTCGTCTTCAAAACAACGGACAACCTGGCAAATCGCATCTACCTGTCTGATATGGGATAAGAATTGGTTTCCTAATCCTTCACCCTTGCTCGCACCCTTTACAATTCCTGCAATATCCGTAAATTCAAATGCTGTCGGGACTGTTTTTTTCGGTTTTACAAGCTCTGTTAATTTATTTAAACGTTCGTCTGGAACCTCCACAATCCCTACATTCGGATCAATCGTAGCAAATGGATAGTTTGCTGCTTCAGCTCCAGCCTGTGTGATTGCATTAAATAGTGTAGATTTCCCTACATTTGGAAGACCGACAATTCCTGCTGTTAATGCCATATTACCTTCTTCAACTCCTTAAGGATTCAATTCGTTCATGAACATTTTCGTAACTCCAATTATAGATAGTCCCTGATAAAAAGACAAGCATGAGAAAACTCAAAACAAGTGCATTCTTTAACACTGTTTTGAGTTTTCTTCTAAGAAAATATTTATTTTTCTCTTATCTTTTCATAAGCAAAATCTTTTTTTACTATTCTTCATGTTTTTCTAGAACTTTTTTAAGCTTCTTTGTAAAATCTCTTCTTGGGATAAGAACACTATGCCCGCAGCCGAGACATTTTATACGGATGTCCATCCCCATCCGAATAATTTTCCAGCGGTTTTCGCCACATGGATGGGGCTTTTTCATTTGGACAATGTCATTTAAACCAAAATCTTTATCCATACTCCCTGCTCCTTTTTGAAATAATGCTGTCTGGCTCTGAGCACCCGTTTAATCAGACGCTCAGAGGTTTCTTACATCCATTATAGCAAATTTAAGAGAGGTTTATCCTCGATTTTGCTGACGTTCTTGTGTTAATTGATCCATTTCCTGCTCGGAATAAGTGACAATCCGGGGAGAAGGAATTTTAATACCTGACTTATACAGCTTATCCTGAATCTCTTTACGGATATTCCGTTCTCCTGCCCATTGGAAGACCGGTTCTGTTTCAGCAATAACACGGACAACAAAGTGGGAAACATCCAAATTCTGAACACCGATAATCTCCGGAACACCTAAAATAAACTCATATTTATCAGGAAGTGTTTCTGCTACCTCCTGAATAATTTGTTCCACTTGTGCAACATCACTTTCATAAGGCACATTTACATCAACAACAGAAAGACCATTTCGAGCTGAATAATTGATCACCTGATCAATATTTCCGTTGGGAACAATGTTCAGCTCCCCTGTCCAGGAAACAATTTTTGATGTACGTAATCCAATTTCTTCCACAGTTCCTTCTATTCCAGCAGCTAACACATAATCTCCTACTGAAAATTGATCCTCAAAAATAATAAAGAAGCCTGTAATGATATCACGTACAAGGTTTTGTGCCCCAAAACCAATTGCCAGACCTGCAACACCAGCACCAGCTAGTAACGGTCCAATTTCAAAGTTAAAGACTTCCAATATCATAACAAGTGCCATAAAGTAAACAACATATGCTACGACACTCTTAATTAATTTCTTCAATGTATCTTCCCTGCGTTTTGGAATCCTTATCGGTCCGTGCTGCCTTTGTACAAATAACTTATCTACTATTTTCCGCACAATACCGACAACCAGCCAGGAAATAAGGAGAATCAAAACAATCCGGATCGCTCCTCCTAAAATAGCTAACCACAATTCAGGATCACTTAAATAATCCCATACCTTGTCAATTTGGTGGCTTATAAAATTCAAGTTCATGCGTATATAACTCCTTTCACTTCCCTATAAACAGCTCTTCCAGTGGATGTTAAAAAATACTACCATAATGTTTTTCCCATCTACAAAAAAATAAACATATAAAGCTAATATTTTGCATTTTTGATGCGTTGGCAGTTTGACCTTAGAACATCGGGATTATACTATTCTCCGATACCTTCATTTTTTTAACAGTCCTTTACTTAGAAGTTATATACATAATACCCATAAATGAAATGATTATTTTGTTTTTTTCCAAAATGGATAGGTTAACAGCCTCGCTAAAATATATAAATTAAGTATACCGTAAAGCGGATAGAGGAAGCTCACCAAATTCGCAAAACCAAATCCTGTCAATGGCAGCATGAGCAATACTGAAATAAGTACAATAAGATACATTGGCTTTTCTTCTTTTAAAAAAGACTGTACTCTCGTAGCAATCCCCAGCATTCCCGCCGCCGCAGTCGTAAAAATTGCCAGCCAGAGAAGAATAGACATAAATAGAATCATACCTAATGGAAATTCCTTTAAAATAGCGAATAAAGGAATCTCATACAGGATGATTTCATCTGCAATTTGAATCAGGCTGCTATTATAGATATACGAGACAACTCCTAAGCACAGCCCTGTCCCAATACAGCAAATAATGATTTCGCCCCTTCCTTTCACCTTATTTCCAATGGCCCCTAAAATAGCTATTAGAGGAAGGATATTTAGTGCTGTAAAAGGTAACGAAGCAAACCAGTTGCGCTGCTCGTGCCAATATGCAAACAGCTGTAAATTTTCTTTAGAGACATACACCACTAATACGTACAAAAGTCCACCAATCAAAATGGGCAATATAAGCTCATTAAAAGTCAATAAACCTTTTATCCCTTTAATAAATAACAACACGAGGACGATTCCGGTAATCCCAATGCCCATAGAATATGGTAAATGAAACACCTGCCCTGTTGCCCCGCTCCCGGCAATCATAATCATCGTTGTCGTAAAAAGATATAGAAGAATAAATCCGTCAAATGCTTTCGTCAGCTTTGTTCCCGCAATAATTTCTAATACAGGTAAATAATTAGCACTTTTCAATTGGTAGCTGATTACCATAATCACATAACAGGAAAACGAAAAAAGAAAAGAAAATATGACGATAGCCAGTCCACTTTCATGTCCAAAAAACTGCCACAGTTCTCTTCCTGACACATATCCGGCACCAATCGTTGCACCAAGAATTAACGCCGTCCATTGCAGGCCTCTTCTCCACATAGTACTTCCCCCAATTCATACGTATAGTTCTTCGTAATTTACCGTATACTGTAACAATATGATTTTGGAGGAACTGCTATGAATCTAAAAAATCGCCTGCGCATACAATCAAACCATTTCAGAGCAAATTATAAAGAACCCGACGTAGTTAAAACATTATCTGATCAAATATTTCCATGGTTTCCTTTGAAAGCAAATAATTATATTGCCATCTTTATTGGCACAGATCGTTCTACAGGAGACGCGTTAGGTCCGCTCGCCGGGACATATTTTGAGGAAATGCGTCCCAGGAATTTACATGTATATGGGACAGTTCACGACCCAGTACATGCTGTTAATTTACAAGAATCACTCTGCAATATTTATAAAAAATACGATAAACCTTATCTGATTGCAATTGATGCCTGCCTGGGCAAGAGCAGCTCTATCGGAAGTATTATTGCTGAAAATAAGCCTTTGAAGCCCGGCTTAGCATTAAATAAACAACTCCCACAGGTAGGAAATATGAATATTACAGGGGTTGTCAACGTCAGCGGTTTTATGGAGCACACTGTTTTACAAAACACCCGCCTGTCGCTCGTCATGGATATGGCTTTAGAAATAGCAGGTATACTCAAACAAGTTGATAACCAGCTAACCCATTCCCTGATTACACATACAGCTAAAAAGACGATTTAACACAGTAAAAAATCGGGCAATAAAAGCCCGATTTTTTTCATTTCTAAAATAATGTAAATACATAATAAACAATCACTACCGTCAAAATACTGGGTAATAAATTTCCGATACGAATTTTGGTGATATTTAATAAATTTAGACCGATCGCCAAAATAAGAAGTCCGCCAACTGCTGTCAGCTCTACAATTAAACCATCTAAAAAAGCGGTCGGCACCCACTTGTCAATTTGTGTTGCCAAAAGTGTAATCGAACCCTGATAAAGTACAACTGGAATTGCTGATAAGATAACACCAATACCTAATGTTGTTGTTAATACAAGTGCAGTAAATCCATCAATAATTCCTTTTGTAATCAAGATACCATGATCTCCTCGGATACCACTGTCTAAAGCTCCGATAATCGCCATTGCTCCGACACAAAATATAAGAGAAGCTGTAACAAACCCTTGAGAGATGCTTGTGTCATTTTCATTAGCGGCAAAACGGTAACCTATCCATTTCCCAAAACGGTTTAACCCCTCTTCTACCTTTAAGCCCTCCCCAATGATTGCTCCCGATAGCAGGCTTAGTAAGACAACAATGATTTGCTCCGTCTGCAAAGCCATTTGCAATCCAATCAAAACAATGGCAAGCCCTATTCCATTCATAACCGTCTCTTTAAACCGTTCGGGTATTTTTGTGAAAAATAATCCAATAATACTTCCAATAATAATAAATGCTAAATTAACAATTGTTCCAAATAAAGCCACTTTCAGACCTCCCGTTTAAAGAGGTTTTACCACACCGCAAAAGGTTTGCCTGAATGAGCAATCACATTCTCAGTCCCCCACCCAAAAATCTCTGTAAAACAACAATATCAAGCTTATTTTACAAAGTCCTCTCAAGAAATGTTCCACGTGAAACATTTCTGTTTAAATATGTTTTATATAATGATAAATAAGTCTATAAACACAATTCAGCTTTTTTATTATGCAGTCCGTAAAACTCCCAATAATTAAAGTTTCTTTTTATATACGATTAAAATTTATATAGTAATTTTATCTGTTTATACTCTTATATGTAGCAGTATTTTATCCTGTTTTCAAGCCTTCCTTTCGGATAAAGAGTTAAGGAGCATTATAATCAAATTTCAATTAATTTGCAATCCTTTTTCTTGATCATAAATCTATTAAAAATTACCCTGAGCTTATGATTTTTTAGAAACATTTGAGAATTGATTGAGCAAAATCTGAGAAACACCCTTTATGATATAAATTATAAAGAATGGGAGGCAAGCGAAATGGAGACTGTATTAGAAATTAAAAACTTAAATAAAAAATATAAAAGCCAATATGCTCTTAAAGATATTTCTTTGTCCATACAAAAAGGAGAAATCTATGGTTTAATCGGCAGAAATGGAGCGGGGAAAACAACATTATTAAAATCCATTGTGAAGTTAATTGATCCTACTAATGGACGGATTGCTTTATTCGGGTCTTCATCAGAAAAAACCTGGGTAAAGGCTTTACGCAGAACCGGCAGTGTTATTGAGATCCCAGTTGCCTATGAATCACTTTCCGGTTGGGAAAACCTTGCCTATTACTGCAAATTACGGGGAATTACCGACGAAAAAGCTATTATCCAGAAGACGCTGGATATCGTAGGATTGGATCCAAAAGATAAAAAGAAATTCAAAAATTATTCTTTAGGAATGAAACAGAAGCTGGGGATTGCCATCGCCATTTTGTCCCGGCCTGATTTTCTTATACTGGATGAACCGATTAACGGGTTAGATCCCCTCTCCATCATAGAATTCCGCCAATTGTTAAAAAGGCTGCAGCAGGAACAAGGTATGACCATCATTATTTCAAGTCATATTTTATCTGAACTTTATCATGTGGCTACCCGTTTTGGAATTATCCATCATGGTGAATTAGTGAAAGAAATCTCAAAAAATGAATTTGAGACACTGAGTCAAGAGTATATTGTATTACAGACTTCACAGATGGAGAATGCCAGTCGTGTATTGAAAGAAAAAAATCATTATCAAATTAAGATTATTGCCAAAGATACGATGCATATTTTCGATGACTCACATCAAATCAATCACATTGTTGTTTTGCTGGTGCAGCAGCAAATTCCTATCGATGCGATCTATTACCAAAAACAAGATTTAGAAAAATATTTCACAAGCTTAGTTCGTGACGAGATGGAGGAGATTACCTATGGTTAATGCGGTACGTGCAGATCTTTATCGTTTATTTCACACAAAAGGATTTTATATTACCCAGTTTTTATTAATCCTGTTTGTAGTCATTAGCGTCTCAGCAGAAGCTACAGGGAATGTTGGTGTAAATACTTTAGAGGAACCTACAGATATGCAAAGCCATTTGCAGGTTCATGATTGGGACAGCTATCAGACATTCATCGCTTTTTCCAGCATGGCCAGCTTCCTGATTTATTTCTGTCTGCCATTACTTGTTATGATTGCAGGCTATGATTTTGTCCATAAGAGTTATAAAAATCAACTGACTTCCGGTGTTTCCCGTCTTCAATACTTCGGGTCGAAGTATTTGATTTTCATCGTAGTCACAGCCCTGCAATTTCTTTTTTATTATACTTTTGCTTTTCTTACCGCTGCTGTTAAGAATGGAATTGGTACCGCTCCAAAGGATTTCTGGATGAATGCTTTACAAACAATAGGAATCCAATTTATAGCTTTCCAGGCCATTTTTATCATTGGCCTTTGCATTCTGGTTATCACATTTTCCAATGTAAGCAGTGTTATCATTATCATTGTAATCCCATTGATTATCAATGTTTTAAGCGCTTTTTTCAACATCGGCTGGCTCAAGTATTTCGACTTTCAATATGGGATTAATTTTGCTTGGATACGTGACTTACCAGATTTTTCCTGGCTGACTTTCCTGGGCTTCAGCTTAGGTGTTATTATTGTTATGAATTATATCGCTTATCAGGCTTTTCGCCATAAAAGCTTATAAGAACAATGTTTGTATTACAAAAGAAATAAGGTTCTATTACTTCTAACAAGCATAGAACCTTATTTCTTTTATTTAACCCGACACTCTCCCCTGCTTTTTATGCATGCGGCCAATCTAAGATCACCATAAATAAATCTTCTTTCTCTTGAATAATCAGGTAACCGCCTGTTAATTCGGCCAGTTCTCTTGCAATATATAAACCTAATCCAGAGGAATCCTCTGTTTTTGACATGTTTTCTGAATAAAAACGTGTCGTCAGCTTTTCTAAATTCTTAATGGGCTGCCTCTCCCGATTGACTACTTCTACCCGGACCCTCTCTTGTGTTTCACTTACACGAACCTGTAAACAATCTCTGCCATGTTTTAAAACATTTCCAAAAATATTTTGCATAATCCGCTTTAACAAATCGATATCATTTGTAATCATATACGCCTGTTCTAAATCAATATCAACGTCAAAATCCTTTTCCTGAAGAGCATCATAGTATTGTAATAATTCCTGCTTCACAAGCTCTGTAAGATTCACTGTCTGAAAGATAGGTTTAATAGATTGCTCTAAAAGGTTTTGGTATTCTAATAAAATATCTACACGCCCAGAAACTGTGCGTATATTATCTTGAATTTTCTCTAGTATTTCCTGTTCGTTTGTTTTCTTTCTCAAAAGCTGCTGCGTATAACCGCTGGCAACTGTCAACGGCGTACGAATATCATGGGTAATATTGTGAAGAGCTAATTTTAATGTCTCCTGTTCTTGCCGGCTTGTCACTTTCGTCTCTCTCAGCTCTTCAAAAAGCAGGTTAAACGCATTTATTACTTTTTCTACTTCCGTATTCTGTGTCTTACTTGTTAACAGCAAATTAGTTTCAGAGACTTTCTTCGCTTCTATATCAATCAATAATCTTTTTAGAGCGTTTTTTTGCTGAAAATAGAGAAAAGCAAAAAAACAGCATATACCGATTGATAAAATAACCAGGATGATCATCTCTTATCACCTGCCAGACGTACACCGATGCCCCAGATTGTCTCAATATATTCTTCTTCTGAATCTAACACAGCAATCTTTTTCCGCAAATTACTCAGCTGTGCATTTAAGGAATTATCTCCCGGCAAGTAGCTCTCCTTCCAAATGATTTCGTACAACTGCTCTTTCGTAAAAATCTGATTAGGATGCTCTAACAAATATGTTAGAATTTCAAATTCCTTCTTACCAAGCCGCACGCTTTCCTCATTACGTGAAATTTCAAAATTAGACATATCTACCATAATATTTTTAATGTACCGCAGACTATCTGTCTTGAGATCCTGTCTAAAATGACGTAACTGGACCGTGACCCTAGCAAATAATTCGTCATCATCAAAAGGCTTCGTAATATAATCATTAGCTCCATTCAGCAAATATTCACTGACAAGTCTTTTCTCTCCCAAAGCTGTCAGCATAATCACAGGTACTTGGCTGGCTTTGCGAATCTCTGATAATACCTGATCACCATTCTTTCCAGGCAGCATGATATCCAGCAATACTAGATCAGGAGATTCCTGTTGAAACAAAAGTAATCCTTCCGTTCCCGAATAGGCCCCTACTACATGATAGCTTTCTGATAATAGCTCTACTAACATTTGATTGATTTCGTTATTGTCTTCCACTACTAAGATTTTCGCCATACGTTGATTACTCCCACTATTTTTCTTTTATTAGTAGTATAGCAAAAGAAAAAGGAATTCCATATCCTATCTCAGATACGAAACTCCTTTATTTCACAAAAATATTTTATGCTTCCTGTTCCTCTCTTAACTCCGCCGGACGCACCAATCTTGAAATCAGACCGTGCTTTGGCGAAAGCAGAAAGGTTACAAAAAAGATACATCCTGTCGCAAGTGCCATGGAGCCGGAAATAGATGTATCCAGCCATGTTGCAATCCAATAACCGATAATGGCTGATAATACACCGAATCCGCCGCTAAGAAACAGCATTACGATTAACTTATCTGTCCATAGATAAGCTGCAGCTGCAGGCGTAATTAGCATCGCAACCACGAGTATCGCACCGACTGCATCAAAGGAAGCGACTGTTGTTACTGATACAAGCGTCATAAATAAATAGTGAAAGAATATCACCGGAATTCCTAAGCTCGCTGCCAGCGCTGCATCAAACGAAGTAATTTTCCATTCTTTATAAAAAGCAACGATGAAGAATATCACTACCAACAATACGAGTAAAAGTAATGCTGTCGCTTTGGGAATAGACCCAATCAAAGGAATATCCATCGTTGTAAATGGAATAAATGTAATCTCTCCCATCAGGGCGTGCTTTACATCTAAATGGACATTACCGACTGAAGTAGAGATTAGAATAACACCGATAGCAAACAGTGACGTAAAAACAATACCTAAGGAGGCATCATGCCGAACCTTCAAGCTCGATAATGTTTGAACCAGAAACGCAGTAAGAATTCCTGCA
Source organism: Oceanobacillus sojae (assembly GCF_007991515.1). GTDB lineage: Bacteria > Bacillota > Bacilli > Bacillales > Amphibacillaceae > Oceanobacillus > Oceanobacillus sojae. Next base: position 31,252 of record NZ_BJYM01000027.1, on the reverse strand, counting down.
AAAATACCACCTATCAGCATCGCCGGCCCACTGACCTCCTGCGTCACCATATAAGCTAATACAATACCTAATAATACGGTATGGCTGATTCCATCTGCCATCATTGCCTGTTTTCTAAGAATAAGGAAGACCCCAATCAATCCGCAGGATAAACCGACCAGAGATGCTGTTAAAATAATCCACATGGAGTAGCTCATTGTGATCTTCCTCCTTTCTCTGTCATAACTTGCTGATGATCCAGACGTGAGGATCGCTGTTGCATTTTAAACTGGATATAGCGAATAACAATCCCATGCTCTTTTCCGAAAAATAATGATATAGTAAACACTGCTGCGGAAGTAAGTACGATAAATGGTCCAGTTGGCAGACCACTGCCAGTTGAACTTACCCATGTACCAAATGCACCCGATGCTCCCCCAATAACGGAGGAGAGTAATATCATCATTTTAAAAGAATGGGTCCAATACCTCGCGCTTACAGCTGGAATAATTAACATTGCCGCCATTAAAATAACACCGACAGCCTGTATGCCAATAACAATCGTTGTAACCAGTACAATGGTATAAAGCACATTCATACCACGTATGGATAATCCGATGCCTTTCGCAAAATCAGGATCAAATAAAAATAATTTCCATTCCTTAAAAGCAATGAATATGATAAAAATAACAATTGCTGCCAGTACAACCATAGTAATAACATCGGAACGTACCATTGCCGCAGCCTGCCCGTAAATAAAGTTATTTAACCCGCTCTGATTTCCCCCGGGAGAACGGTTGGCAATCGCCAAAAGCATCACTCCGACACCATAAAAGACAGATAATGTCATCCCCATGGCTGTGTCTTCAGTAATTCGGCTTGCACTTGTAAACCATTGAATAAAGAACGCTCCTAACAGAGCGCTAAGAGCAGCACCAATGACAAGCAATAACAGATTTTTTTCCTGAATAATCAAGAAAGCTACAACAACCCCGGGAAGAGCCGCATGGGACAAGGCGTCACTCATCAGATTTTGTCTCTTCCAATAAGCTAAACAGCCAATTCCGCCGGCAGCAATTCCCAGAATCATTGTACTCGCCATCACCCACAGCGTATTAATGTGAAGTAGATTGGATAACATATTGATCTCCCTTTCCAACCCATTGCATATCTCCACCATACGTTGTTGCAATATTATCCTTTGTAAATACTTCTTCTGTTTCACCATATGCATATACTGTTTTATTTAAAAATAAAACATGGTCAAAATATTCAGGGACGGTTTGTAAGTCATGATGGACGACTAAAACAGTTTTTCCATTGCTTTTTAATTCTTTCAAAATTGTCATAATCGCTTTTTCTGTGGATGCATCTACTCCTGCCAATGGTTCATCCATAAAGTATAGCTCCGCATCTTGGGCCAGCGCCCGCGCTAAAAATACACGCTGCTGCTGCCCTCCTGATAACTGGCTGATTTGCCGATGTGCGTATGCTTCCATTCCCATTTTCTTTAAGGCATTCATCGCTTTCTCTTTATCTTTTTTTGAAGGAATCCGAAACCAGCCAATCTTTCCATATAGACCCATCGTTACCACATCAAGCGCATCCGTAGGAAAATCCCAGTCTACAGATCCGCGCTGAGGAACATAACCGATTTTCTTCTTTGCGGTTTTAAAAGAACTGCCCCAAAAACTGACTTTTCCGGTCAGCTTAGGGTGAAGTCCTAACATAGTCTTAATTAATGTTGATTTACCGGCTCCATTAGGACCGACAATTGCTGTAATTGTTCCTTCCTTCACTTCAAAACCTACATCATTTAATACTTTATTTTTTTGGTAGGAAGCAGATAAATCATCCACATTTATAACAGATGATACCACTTTACTCATCTCCTCCAGATAATGCGTCATAAATTGTATTTATATTGTGTTCATACATTCCGATATAAGTACCTTCCGTTGTACCTTCTTCTCCCATTGCATCAGAGTATAATTCTCCTCCAATTTCAACATCAACACCTTGATTGGCAGCTCCTTCGATTACTGCATTTATCGTATCCTGATTAACGCTGCTTTCTACAAAGATAGCTGGAACATTATGTTCTACAATTGTAGTTATTGTATCATTGACGTCAGAAACTCCTGCTTCACTTTCTGTACTTATTCCTTGCAAGCCCACTACTTCAATGTCATTCATTCTTCCAAAATAACTAAATGCATCATGTGCAGTTACCAGGTAGCGCTGATCTTCAGGAATGTCTTGTAATTTTTCTGCTTCTGCCCCTAATTGGTCCAGCTTTTCGAAATATGCTTGTTTATTTTCTTCCAATTGATCAGCATATTCTGGTGCGTACTCTTTTAACTCTTCCACACCCGCATCCAATGCCTGCTGCCATAATTCGTAATCAAACCATACGTGCGGGTCAGTTGCCCCTTCTTCATCCGTTAGCAGTTCATCTTCCGGTAACGTATCAGCAATTGCTAATACTGGCTTTTCTTGACCAATAGACTCTAATGGTTCAACCATATTAGCTTCTAAATTTAAACCGCTATACAATACTACATCTGCTTCTTGCAATTTTGATATATCACTCTCTGTAGGATCATATAAATGCGGATCAATAGAAGGTCCCATCAAGCTTTCTACATTAACAAGATCACCGCCGATTTCAGATATCGGCTCTCCGATTTGTGCAATAGTTGTAACAACTTCAATCGGTTCACCATCTGCAGCTCCTTCTTCGCCTTCATCATTATCTGAGCCGCAAGCTGCTAATAATAATACCCCCATTAATATAGCAAAGCCCAATATCCTCTTCCAAGCTTCCTTCATCTTTCTTCCTCCCTCGTTTTTTGCGTAAGGTAAACTTTATTATCTACCACCTACTTTATGCATTGTATTTCGTTTTGTCAAGTAAATTTTATCTTGTCTATTATTTTTCGTTAGGGAAACTTTATTTCCATTATATTGAAGTTAGCGGTTACACCTTTGTTTTGAAAGCCTTATTGTCAGAACAATCAAGCTATAAATGAGACATTTTTAGTTTTATAAAAAATAAGACAGCAGCATTAATACTATTCTGTCTTACTGACTGCTTATTTATTTATCATTTTATGCTTTATTCAAATTTATAGTCACATGTCAAAAGTTTACGGATTATTAATGTTTTAGTTCATATTTGATTGATAGCTGCCGTAACACCGTCGTATTATTGATTGACATTTTTTGGCGGCTCATTCTCTTCCATATCCACCTACTATTATTCACATCTATAATCGTATAAAAATAGCCGATATATATTCTAATGAATGGTCACAGAATATATATCGGCTATTTTTTATTTTTCAAGATATTCCAGAATGCGATTTAAATCATCGTCATTATAAAATTCAATTTCAATTTTACCCTTCTTTTTTCCTTTATGAATATGAACCGCTGTTCCAAGAGCATCACGAAGTACAGTTTCTCTCTCCTGAATAAATATATCTTTTTTAGACTTCTTCTGTTTTTTCACCTGTTTTTCGTTCATTTCTATTATAAGCTTTTCTACTTGCCTTACATTTAACTTCTCTTTGCGTATTTTATCTGCTAAAACAACGATAGCTTCCGGATTCTTTAACCCAAGAAGTGCCCGTCCATGTCCCATCGACAGCTCGCCATTATTTATATAAGCAATAACTTCTTCAGGTAATGATAATAAACGAATCATATTCGCAATATGTGAACGGCTTTTTCCTAATCTTTCAGAGAGTACATGCTGGGTAATATTCAGCTTCTCTACTAAATTGGCGTAGGCTTGTGCTTCTTCAATTGGAGTCAGGTTTTCACGTTGGAGATTTTCTAACAACGCGATTTCCATCATTCGCTCATCCGTTAATTCCCGAATGATAGCAGGAATTGTCTTGAGTCCGGCTTCTTTCGCTGCCCGGTATCTTCTTTCTCCGACAACAATTTCATAGCCTTTAAGACTTTTTCTTACAATAATTGGTTGAATTACACCATATTCTTTGATAGAATCCTTTAACTCTTCAATGGAGTCTGCTTGAAAGCTCTTTCTCGGCTGATAAGGATTGGGACGGCATTTAGATAATTCAATCTCTTGAATATTATCTTTATTGTCTTTTTCTGCTTCTGGAAATAACGCATTAATCCCTTTACCTAACCCTCTCTGCATTTGTCATCACTTCCTTCGCTAAATCAAGATATACCTCTGCACCGCGGGATTTGGGGTCATAAGAGATAATTGGCTGACCATGGCTTGGTGCTTCACCTAAACGAACATTTCTTGGAATAATTGTTTCAAATACTTTATCCTGGAAATACTTTTTCACTTCTTCAATAACTTGAATTCCAAGATTAGTACGTGCATCCAGCATTGTTAAAAGAACACCTTCAATCATTAATTCTTTATTTAAATGCTTTTGCACCAGTCTTATCGTATTTAATAGCTGACTCAGCCCTTCTAATGCATAATACTCGCATTGTACCGGAATCATTACAGTATCTGATGCAGTTAATGCATTAATTGTCAGTAACCCTAATGATGGCGGACAATCAATAATAATGTAATCATACTGGTCTTTTATCTCACCTAATGCAGATTTTAAACGTATTTCTCTTGATATAATGGGAACAAGTTCAATTTCTGATCCTGCAAGCTGTATTGTAGCAGGAATAATATCTAAGTTCTCTAAATTTGAAGAAACAATGACATCTTCTGCTGGCGTATCCTCTACTAACACATTGTAGATACATTGATTAACATCTGCCTTATTAACGCCGACACCACTCGTTGCATTTCCTTGAGGATCTGTATCAACGAGCAGTACCTTATTCCCCAATGAAGCTAAACAAGCGCTGACATTCACAGACGATGTTGTTTTTCCAACGCCACCTTTTTGATTTGCGATGGATATAATTTTCCCCATGTTGACACCTACCTTACTCGGAGGTTGTTCAAATCTTTCTTGATAAAATGAAAGTTCATTCAGCAGAGTTCATCAAACTTTTGCCGCTAAATGATAGTACTTCAAAGGCGCCTCATAAAGGCCCTTGAACAAATCAGGCAGTATGTGTCCAGTCCATTATCTATTATCTTTTCTTCATCTTAGTTAAGAAATCAAATTTTTCACGGACACTTTTACCATGATAAATTGAATAAATCCAGCATTTTTCATTCTTTTTATCAAAAAAACTTGAGCAATCACTTCTCTATTCACTATCATAGCATTTATTTATAAATTACGATGCTTTCTAGCAAATTTTAATTTAATTTTAATATAGAATTATCCAAAGTACCACCTGCGAATTCTAATATCTCCTATTATATATTAATTCTCTTCAAAATAAATACCCATCTCAACTAAAGATGGGCAATAAAAAACATAAATGCCGATAATTCCGCAACTATTTTTGTTTAGGTATTTTAATAGTTATTTGATAATAATCTTCCAGTTCCTGTTCATCTGATTCCACGTCAACACCAGTATCTGATACCATATTAAGCGACTGCCTGATTGTATTCATGGCAATTCGGACATCTTTATTGATACCTTTCAATTTAGGTCTTGGCTTCCGCTTCTCTTCTTTTGGCTCATTGATTTTAGCAATTCGCTCTTCTGTTTGTTTCACATTCCATTCTTTTTCAAGAACTTCTTTTAAAACAAGAAGCTGCTGCTCTTCGTCTTTTAACTTAATTAAAGCACGGGCATGTCTTTCTGTAATTAATTTCTTTAATAAAGCATCCTGTACCTCTTTTGGCAGCTTTAATAACCGCAGCTTATTCGCAATCGTAGACTGATTTTTACCAAGACGCTGTGCTAATGCTTCCTGTGTCAAATCATGCAGCTCAAGCAGCTTGTTATATGCGATAGCTTCTTCAATGACAGTCAGTTCTTCACGTTGTAAATTTTCAATCAGCGCAACAGAGGCCGTTTCTGTATCGCTCATTTCACGAATAATTGCGGACACTTTCTTCCAGCCTAAATGCTGAACTGCCCGCCATCTTCTTTCCCCTGCAATTAATTCGAAAGAATCATCATCTATTTTACGAACGACAATTGGCTGGATCATACCATGTGTGTGTATGGTTTGAGCTAACTCTTTAATCTTTTCTTCCTGAAAAATCGTTCGTGGCTGGTAGCGATTGGCCTGAATTTTATCGATATCGAGTTGAATCACTTCATCTGAAGAATAGGAAACCTTGTCCGTATCAATTGGATCCTTATCGCTTTTTCCAAATATCCGATTAAAAGGACTCACCACTTGCTGACACCACCTTCTAAAATTAACAAACTATTTCTTTATTCCATCTATATAAAATAAAAGCTCGAGGCTTTACGCAATAATTATTTTAACTGAGCCCATTCATGTTAATTTCATACCTGATCTTCACTTAAAAGATAATGTTTCACGTGAAACATTATCTTTATTGGTTCGTTATCCTGTCATTTTTTCTATATTAAAAATAAATAACGCCTATCATCAAGCCTTTACATTTTTTATAGAAGCACTATACATTCCCAAATAAATATCTGATGAATTCATCTATTATAAGCACATGTTCAAATGGGTCTGAATTCATTCTTGAAGATAAAGACGATATAATCTGTTACCTCCTGCTTCCCCCACTCAACATGGACAGTTTTAGTAGAAGGTCATTACCTCGCCGCTTATCATTTAGAGACTTTTAAAGTATCTCTATATACATCATAAATCCACACCTATAATATTCCTATAATAGCATCTATGCTTCACAAAATACAACAACGAACAATCGATATGTATAGTTTTATTTTACCATACCTGCCGCTGAAAAAATATAAAATGAGTTTAAATAATCTAAAGAGTATTTATTCAATTGGTTCTTTATTTGGCAATCCTGCTTTTCTTGGATATTTTTTTGGTGTCTTACGCTTTTTAACCACTTTAATAATAGAGCGTTCACCTGCATCCTGAGGAAGTGTAAAAGTATCAATAGATTCTACTTCTCCGCCAAGCAATTCAATTGCTGCTTTTCCTGCCTCCAGTTCTTCTTTTGCCTGTGAACCTTTCATTGCAATAAAATAACCGCCTTTTTTTACAAACGGGAGACATAATTCACTTAATACGGACATTCTGGCTACTGCTCTTGCAGTTACCAAATCATACTTTTCACGAAAAGCCTCATTCTTTCCGGCAATTTCAGCACGGTCATGGTAAAATGCTACATCTGTCAATTCCAGCTTATTCGCTAAATGATTCAAGAAAGTAATCCGTTTTTTCAAGGAATCAATGATTGTTACTTTTAGATGCGGAAAGCATATTTTCAATGGAATACTGGGAAATCCTGCACCTGCACCAATATCACAAATAGATAATTCCTGCGTCATATCTGTGTAGAAAGCCGCAGTAATACAATCATAGAAATGCTTTTCATACACTTCCTCTTCTTCTGTAATTGCTGTCAAATTTATTTTTTCATTCCATTCGACCAGCTCTTTGAAATAAATGTCAAATGCTTTTTGCTGTGCTTCATTTAATATTATCCCTTTTTCTTCCAAATATTGTACAAATATTTCTGGTTTCATAACAGTCTCCTTTATCACGCCATTATTTTTTCAGAGGTTGTAAGCTTATTATATAATTTCTTTTATTCAGGAAGAAGATAATTCCCTCCCCTAAAGTATTATGTTCTTATATGTATATATCAAAATAGAGAGCACTATACAATTTAGAAAAATAGCGACGTATCTATAACGCCGCTATTTTCTTCATTTTAATTTGCAATTCGGGCAATATTTCCTTGTTCAATGTAAACAAGAAGGATGGAAATGTCTGCAGGGTTTACTCCTGAAATTCTGGATGCTTGGCCAACAGACAGCGGACGGACTTTTTTCAGCTTCTCAATCGCTTCTGTTGCAATCCCGTTGATAGCAGTATAATCAATATCTGCAGGGATTTTCTTATCCTCCATTTTAAGCATTCTTGCTACTTGCTCTCTTGCTTTTTTAATGTAACCTTCATACTTAATTTGAATTGCTACCTGTTCTTTTACATCCTCACTAATATTCTCTCCATTTTCAATCATTTTTTCTACATGCTCATACGTTAATTCCGGGCGTTTTAATAAATCATATGCTTTTACTGCTTCTTTCATTGGCGCAGCGCCGGCAGATTTCATTACGTTCTGTACTTCTTCTGTCGGTTTGACAACAATTTTATTTAAACGTTTTTTCTCAGCTTCCACCTGCTCTTTCTTCGCGGTGAAAGCTGCATATCTTTCCTCAGAAATTAACCCGTAGTCATATCCAATATCAGTAAGACGCAAATCTGCATTATCATGACGAAGTAATAAACGATATTCTGCACGTGATGTCAGTAAACGATAAGGCTCGTTTGTCCCTTTTGTTACTAGATCATCTATCATTACACCGATATAAGCTTGTGAACGGTCTAAGATAATCGGCTCTTTTCCTGTTACTTTTGCCGCTGCGTTCATTCCAGCCATCAATCCTTGACCAGCTGCTTCTTCATAACCAGATGTTCCGTTAATTTGACCAGCGGTAAATAAACCTGGTAAACGTTTAGTTTCCAATGTCGGCCAAAGCTGTGTCGGCACGACAGCATCATATTCAATGGCATAGCCTGCCCGCATAATTTCGGCATTTTCCAGACCAGGAACAGATTTTACCATTTCATGCTGAACAGATTCCGGTAAAGATGTCGACAGTCCCTGTACATAGACCTCTTCTGTATTTCTTCCTTCCGGTTCTAAGAAAATCTGGTGTCGCGGTTTATCATTAAAACGGACAATTTTATCTTCAATAGATGGACAGTATCTTGGACCTGTTCCACGTTTCATACCGGAATACATCGCAGACAATGTCAGGTTTTCATTAATTACCTGATGTGTAAATTCATTTGTATACGTTAACCAGCAAGGAATTTGATTTTCAATAACTTCCGTTGTTTCATAAGAGAAGCTTTTCGGATTCTCGTCCCCCGGCTGAATTTCTGTTTTTGAATAATCAATTGTATGACTGTTTACCCGCGGCGGTGTACCAGTTTTAAAACGTGTCAGGTTAAAACCAAGCTCTTCCAGGTTTTCAGATAATTTAATGGATACACGCTGGTTATTTGGACCACTTTCATACTCTAAATCACCCATCAACACTTTCCCGCGCATAAATGTTCCAGTAGTGACAATGACAGATTTTGCATAGTAAGCAGCCTTTGTTTCTGTAATAACTCCTTTACAAATACCATCCTCTACAATAAGAGAATTAACCATTCCCTGGCGCACAGTTAAGTTTTTTTCATTTTCAACGAGATTCTTAACTTCCTGCATATATACCGGTTTATCTGCCTGGGCACGCAATGCTTGTACAGCTGGCCCTTTCCCGGTATTCAGCATACGCATTTGAATATAGCTTTTATCAATGATTTTCCCCATAATTCCGCCGAGTGCATCAATTTCACGTACAACAATACCCTTTGCAGGTCCACCGATGGATGGGTTACAAGGCATAAAGGCTATCATATCTAAGTTCAATGTCAGCATTAATGTTTTTGCTCCCATACGGGCAGAAGCATACGCAGCTTCTACTCCAGCATGGCCGGCTCCAACAACAATGACATCATAATTTCCTGCATTGTAAGTCATTTTATTCTTCCTTTCCTTTATTAAACATATCCCTTATTTTCCTAAGCAGAATTGAGAGAACAATTGATCAATTAAACTGTCGCTTGCTGTATCGCCAATAATTTCTCCCATAAACTCCCATGAGCGTGTCACGTCAATTTGGACAATATCCATAGGCATCCCCAGTTCGATTGCTTCACGGGCATCATCTAATGCCTGCTTTGCCTGCTTCAGCAGCTGGATATGGCGTACATTGGATACATAAGTTAAATCTCCTGCATCTACTTCACCAGAAAAGAAGGTATTGGCAATTGCCTGCTCCAGCTCATCAACACCCTGCTCTTCAATTAAGGAAGTTGTTACGACAGACTTCCCTTCAGCAAATGCCTTTACCTCTTCCAAATCTAATTTCTGTTCTAAATCTGTCTTATTAATAATAACAATATATTCTAATCCTTGAACGGCTTCAAATAATTTTTTATCTTCCTCGCTCAAAGCTTCATTATAATTTAATACAAATAAAATTAAATCTGATTCCTTCAATACCTGTCTGGAACGATCCACACCGATGCGCTCTACAATATCCTCTGTTTCCCGGATGCCGGCTGTATCGACTAAACGTAATGGAACGCCGCGGACATTCACATATTCTTCAATAATATCTCTTGTTGTTCCTGGAATTTCCGTTACAATTGCTTTATTTTCCTGGACTAATGTATTCATTAAGGAAGATTTCCCGACATTTGGCCGGCCAATAATGGCTGTTGCCAGTCCTTCACGCAGAATTTTCCCCTGCGCAGCAACCTCCAGCAGCTTCTCTATTTCGAGCCCTACCTCTTTGGTCTTTTCTTCCATTAAGGTATGCGTCATTTCCTCTACATCATCATACTCTGGATAATCGATATTTACCTCTACATGAGCAACTGTTTCCAGTAATTCCTGTCTTAACGTCTGAATAAGCTTCGATAAACGTCCATCCATTTGCTTTAATGCCACATTCATCGCCTTATCTGTCTTTGCACGAATTAAATCCATAACAGCTTCCGCCTGTGATAAATCAATACGCCCGTTTAAAAAGGCACGTTTTGTAAATTCACCCGGCTCAGCCAGTCGAGCTCCTTTTGCCAGCATAATCTCTAACACACGGTTCACAGATACTAAACCGCCATGACAATTAATCTCAACAATATCTTCACGCGTAAACGTTTTGGGAGCACGCATCACAGATACCATGACCTCTTCTGCTAATTCCCTCGTTACCGGATCAACAACTTTTCCATAATGAATCGTATGAGAATCTACCTCTTTCAGACTCTTTCCTTCAAACACATCAGAGACAAACGAGACTGCTTCTGGCCCGCTTAGACGCACAATTGCAATAGCTCCCTCGCCAATTGGAGTAGATATTGCCGCTATTGTATCTGTATCCATTTTATTCACCTGCCTTACCTTCATTCTATATCTATAATTAAATCGTTAATTTTTATTATCACTAACAATCAAGAATAACATAGATTTTAAAAAAAAGAAACTTATCCACATGAATACTTTTAAATCCTTAACACTCTTGTTATCCACATGTGTATAACGTATTTCTTTGTTTTTTCTGTTAGTGGATAAGTGAAATGATAAATAGAAAACTATTTAATTTGCTTCTAGCTTATAGAACTGAGGCTGAGATTATTTTTTCGAGACGTGCTATTTATGATATATTACAATGGAATAATTCATTTTAAACCATAGAGGTGGATGCGATGAATAAACCTTATATAATTGTTGTTGGAGGAGTTTCAGGAAGTGGAAAAACAACGGTATTAAAAATCACTAATACAATTTTAAATACATTGTTAAAATCTTCTTCTTAATGGTGGATGAATATAAAAAACCAAAACCTGAGAGATCTGACGCATTCTCAGGCTTTGGTTTTAAGGTTTAATAACAATATGACGATGAGGCTCGACACCATCAGAATAAGTAGAAACCTGCTTATCCTGCAGAACACTATGGATAATTTTACGTTCAAATGCCGGCATCGGCTCCAGTACAACTCGTTTCTTTGTTTTCTGTGCTTTATCTCCCATTTTCAACGCAAGTGATTCCAAGGTTTCCTTTCTTCTCGCACGGTAACCTTCCGCATCCAATGTTACTGTATAATACGTATCATTATGCTTATTAATGACTAAATGCACTAAATATTGCAACGCATTTAGGGTCTGACCCCTTTTTCCGATAAGCTTTGCAATATTTTCATGATGCATTGTATACGTTACATGATTTTCTTTCACTTCTGTATCTATTTTTACTGAGAGATTCATGTTGCTAGTAACTTCTTTGATAAATTGAGCTGTCTCTTCAATCGGGTCCTTTGCTACTGTTACTTTTACAAAAGCTCGTTTAGATCCAAAAATTCCAAATACTCCTTTTTTACCTTCATCAATGACCTCAACATCTACTTGGCTCTTCTCTACTCCTAATTGCTCCAGAGCTGATTGAACCGCTTCTTCAACTGTTTGACCACTTGCAGTTACTTCTCTCAATCGTTTCCCCTCCATTTTTCAGCATAAGCGTCCGTAATTTCCTTTATTTAATAAAGAAATATAACCATAAATTATGCGGAAAATAGACGCTATATTTAATTTCTGAAGAGCTTCATAATTGCTATGAGTATTTTCATAAAACTTAAAACTGTTTAACTATTTCACTTATTAATAATGAGGGAATTTCTTCCCTCATTATAACATTTTATTTTTTTGACATCATTGGCTTATTAATAAGAAGCGTTTGGAACACCATAAAAATGTTACCTGTTACCCAGTATAATGCTAATGCTGCCGGGAAGAAGAATGCCATTACACCAATCATAATCGGCATCACATAAAGCATAATCTGCAGCTGTAATCTCATTTGCGGATTACTGTTTGCAGCTGAATTCGTAGACATCATTAATTTCTGCTGTAAGAAAGTAAACAGTCCTGTCAGAATCGGCAAAATGTAATCCGGTGTTCCAAGCTGGAACCAAAGAAAATCATGTGTAGCAATTTCTGTCGTACGTCTAATTGCATGATACATCGCAATAAATATTGGCATTTGTACAAGAATTGGTAAACACCCAGCTAATGGATTAACTCCATTTTTTTGGAATAATTGCATGGTTTCCTGCTGTAATTTCTGCTGTGTATTTGCATCCTTAGAAGCATATTTTTTCTGAAGCTCCTGTAATTGCGGCTGAACTTCCTGCATTGCTTTCGTACTTTTAATTTGTTTGACGTTTAATGGCACTAATATTAAACGGATAACTACTGTTACTAAAATAATTGCCAAGCCATAGTTTTCATTTAAAAACACTGCAATCTTTGTTATAACCCAAGATAATGGATAAACGAAGACTGTATTCCAAAACCCTTCACTTTCAGGTGTAATCGGTTCATCAATTTGGGTACACCCAGCTAAAAAAACCGCTAACACGAGAAAAGTGATTAATATCCCGTATTTTTTGCGCAAAGCTTTTCCTCCTTAATATTCCCAATGCTTCTACTTGTTATTTTAGCTTATTTACATTGTGAATTCTATCTTAAACTTGTCCTTACTTCGAGTGCTTAAATAGTTTTTCTTTATATAATAAATGCGAGAGACTTTTTTTCATCATTTCGTAACTCATTGTTTTCGTTGGGTTTCTGGCAATGATTACAATATCATAACAAGGTTTAATATCCTTCTCTAACTCTTGAAAAGACACCCGCAGCAACCTTTTTATACGATTTCTGACAACGGCATTGCCTATTTTTTTCCCAACAGACAAACCGATCCGGATATGATCCTGATCTTCTTTCTTTCTATAATAAATAACCAGCTGTTTATTTGCGAATGAATTCCCATGCTTAAAAGCTGCCTGAAATTCTTCATTTTTTTTAATCCGAAATTGTTTTTTCACCGTCATCACCTTTTAATTTAACCCACATACATCTTCTTCTATTCATTATATTCCAGCAAAAGCCTGTCCATCCTTAAACGCATAAAGTATGTAATTCGATACAGGAATCACAATATCCTTTAAATAACAGAAAAAAAACCACTGATAGTTGTCAGTGGCTTATGCAGATAAAACTTTACGTCCTTTACGACGACGACGAGCCAATACATGACGACCATTTTTTGTGCTCATACGCGCGCGAAAACCGTGAACTTTTTTACGTTTGCGATTATTTGGTTGAAACGTTCTTTTCATGAGTGTGCACCTCCTTGGAAAATCCAAGTTTCATATTTAAACTATAAATAGCTTATAACTTATCCATTAGACAGTCCTTGATATTATACGAAAAATGTATTCATTTTGTCAACCGGCTATTTAATAAAATTCCGCTTCATTTCTTTCTCACACATTTTTCAATGCTTTCTTTTAAATTTTTCCCGGAGAATCTTTCTTACTAATTTTTATCAAATGAAGCTCCGCTTTATTTACCCTTTCTTAATTAATGATATCTCTATTTCATCTACAATAGTTTTTGAAGATACTGCACTCTTCTTCTAAATAAACAGTATTTCCATCCATCCCTCTTTATATTCTAAAGTGACACAGCTATTAGTACAGATATTATTAAATTTCTATTTCAGCAATTCTCTTTATTATCCACAGTCCGCAGCGAATAATTTTCTTCTCCTTTTTTCTATCCACACAAAAAATAAACAATTTAACCACAAAATATAGCGTTGTTTACAAATGAAACACACAACAGATAGAATATGTGGATAACTATTTGAAAGCCATTGATTTATTCGGTTTTATTTGGTATTATATTTATGTTTTAGTTTGTGGAAATAATTAATGCTAATAAAACTTATACACAGAATGTGGATAATGTGTGGATAGTTTTTCCACTGATTTTTGATAAAGTTTTCTACATGGCTGTGGATAGCGTTTATAATTTTAGATTTTCTTTAAAATTATCTTCATTGAATGTAAAAACATTCCTTGGTAAATCTTGAATTGCGTATGTAAGTTATTATTTTTCTGTTTATCCACAGGCCTTTTTTCATTTTTTATACATTTGCCTTTCCATCTAACCCCTGAGATAGATTGAGAGAGGCTTTTTTCTTCTAAATAGAGCTTCATAAAAAGGGTATACAAGCAAACTGTATCGAGCTTTGCTTTAGCATAATGTGTATGAAATAGCTATCAATAATATCTATTTTTATTCTCTTTAGTCCTGAGCGGCGAATATCCCGCTCGGTTCTTTAGCATCCTTTTTTAACATGAACTTCTATTATCTATAGCAATGAGACAAATGATTTTTAAAAGTCACCCTTTACTATGTCCATCCTTACAACTATATTTCCTAACTTAGGTCGAAAGGAGTGAAAGTAACTTTGGAAAATATTGAAGAACTTTGGGATGCAACATTGAACACCATCCAGGATAAATTAAGTAAACCGAGCTTTGACACTTGGCTGAAAAACACAAAAGCCCTTCATCTAGAAAAAAATACATTGGTTATCACCGCTCCAAATGAATTTACAAAGGATTGGCTGGAAACACAGTATACAGATTTAATTACCCAGACTTTAGAAGAAATCACTGGTACTAATCTGAATGCCAAATTTATTATTCCTGATTCTGTGGAAGAACCGTCAGATCAAAAACCAATGCCAAAACCGAATATTGACGCTAAAACGACAGATTCTCCAAAATCAATGCTGAATGATAAATATACATTCGATACTTTTGTGATTGGCGCCGGGAACCGCTTTGCGCACGCAGCATCTTTAGCTGTTGCCGAAGCTCCTGCCAAAGCATACAATCCATTATTCATTTACGGAGGAGTTGGTTTAGGGAAAACACATTTAATGCATGCAATCGGTCATTATGTAAGAGAGCATAATAAAAATGCCAAAGTGGTTTACCTGACCTCTGAAAAATTTACGAATGAATTTATTAATGCCATTATGGATAACAAATCGAATCATTTCCGCAATAAATACCGCAATATTGATGTCCTTCTTATTGATGATATTCAATTTATTGCTGGAAAAGAATCAACTCAGGAGGAATTTTTCCATACTTTTAATGCGCTGCATGAGGAAAGTAAGCAAATTATTATTTCCAGTGACCGGCCGCCAAAAGAAATTCCTACATTAGAGGATCGCTTGCGTTCACGCTTTGAATGGGGACTGATTACGGATATTACACCTCCTGATTTAGAAACGAGAATTGCTATTTTAAATAAAAAAGCAAAAGCAGAGGGATTAGATATTCCAAATGAAGTCATGCTGTATATTGCTAATCAGATTAATACAAATATCCGTGAGCTGGAGGGTGCGCTGATTCGTGTTGTTGCTTACTCTTCTTTAGTAAACCAGGACATCGATGCTTCTTTAGCGGCAAATGCTTTGAAGGATATTATTCCTAGTAATAAGCCAAAAGAAATTACTATTCCAGCTATCCAAGAGGTTGTAGCGGATAGATATCATATCCGGCTGGAGGATTTTCCTGCTAAAAAGCGTACCAAGTCTATTGCATTCCCAAGGCAGATTGCTATGTATTTATCAAGAGAGCTGACGGATGCTTCTTTGCCTAAAATTGGCCAGGAATTTGGCGGGAGAGACCATACAACAGTGATTCACGCACACGAAAAAATTTCAAAGCTGCTTGAAACGGATACAGAATTAGATCGGGATATTGAAGAATTAAAAGAAAAGCTTAAATCCTTATAAGCTGCACGGCTGTGTATGTTGTGTAAAGATGGAACAACATATAAACAGGTTATACACATGTGGAAAACTTTGATATTTTTAACTTGATTCTACTTATCCACAGTAACCACAGCCCTTATTACTATTATTACTGTTTTTTATATTATAATTAATAAATATATAGAACCCTTTTTCATGAATTTAGGAAAGAATTTAAGAAACAGCTGCTGCAAAGCTTTTCTTTAAAAATCAAGGAGGATAAATACATGCGTTTTACAATACAAAGAGATAAATTGATTGCTGGTGTTCAGGATGTAATGAAAGCAATCTCTGCCAGAACTGTTATTCCGATATTAACTGGAATGAAAATTGAAGTGAAGCAACATGGAGTCACTTTAACGGGTAGTGATTCTGATATTTCGATTGAATCTTATATTCCAGCTGAAGATGAAGACAAAGTATATATTGAAAATATTGAAGAAGGAAGTATTGTGTTGCAGGCTAAATACTTTCCTGAAATTGTCCGGAAGCTTCCTGAATCACAGGTTGATATTGTAGTTGACGATCAATTTAATGTAAAAATTACTTCAGGGAAATCAGAGTTTAATTTAAATGGCCAAAGTGCGGATGAATATCCGATGCTTCCTAAGCTGCAAACAGAAAACAGCTTTGAAATGCCAATTGATTTATTAAAAAGCATGATTAAGCAAACTGTTTTTGCTGTATCTACGATGGAAACAAGACCGATTCTAACCGGAGTAAATATTAAGTTAGAAGATCAAAAGCTTGTATTTACTGCAACAGACAGCCATCGTCTGGCAAAAAGAGATGTGCCGGTAACAGGTACAAATGTGACTATTGAACAGGTAGTTGTACCTGGAAAAAGCTTGAACGAACTATATAAAATTTTAAATGATTCTGAGGAAACTGTGGAAATCAGTGTAACGAACAACCAGATTCTTTTCCGTACGAAGCATTTGAATTTCTTATCCAGATTATTAGATGGAAATTATCCCGAAACCTCGA
The DNA here is from genome assembly GCF_007991515.1 of Oceanobacillus sojae. Lineage (GTDB taxonomy): Bacteria > Bacillota > Bacilli > Bacillales > Amphibacillaceae > Oceanobacillus > Oceanobacillus sojae. Next base: position 13,938 of record NZ_BJYM01000027.1, on the reverse strand, counting down.
GATTAATTCCAGATCATAGTAAAACTACTATTCAAATTAAAACAACACCACTTTTAAGATCAATTGAACGTGCTTCTTTATTGGCAAAAGAAGAAAGAAATAATGTTGTTAAGTTTACAAGCAATGATAATGCTTTGATTGAGATCTCAAGTAATTCTCCGGAAATTGGAAATGTAGAAGAAGAAGTAACTGCTGATAAGATTGATGGGGAAAATCTAAAAATATCCTTCAGTTCAAAATATATGATCGATGCATTAAAGGCGATTGAATATGACGAAGTAGTGATCGAATTTACTGGAGCTATGCGTCCATTTGTCATTCGTCCAGTAGAAAACGATTCTATTCTTCAACTGATTTTACCAGTAAGAACATACTAGGAGATATTTATCTTTTTACGCACAACGCGTAAAAAATGTATCAAGTTCAGGGGATAAGTAAAAGTTATACTTTGTAAACTAAAAGGCTCTTTTAATAAAAAAGGGCTTTTTAGTTTTTTTAGAGTAAAAGAAGCAGATAAAACATATTTAATTTTAAAAGCAGGTAAGGGAAATCAACTTAACGGGGACAGAAAGCTCCATTGAAGAATGATCGAGCATACAGCCTTTTAGGAAAATCGCAGTATTCAGCTTTAAAATCCAAAATTTAGAGCGGATACGACTGAAAAATGGCCAGTTTCAACACAGATATATTTAAATCCATCCCTATATTATTTTATTTTTTACAATCCCTTTTAAAAAACAACATAAAACGCGCTCTAAGAAGAGAAGAGAGAAATAAGAATGCCCCCATTAAAAAAGTCTAAAAAACGCTAAGACATATCTTTTTGTAATTATTTGAGGCCTTTCCTTCCTTTTTTAATCAATTTTTAGTAAAATAGAAAATAGAAGAAATAATATACGTGTCTGTTTTCACTTTTTTATAAGGCAGACAAAACAAATAGAAAGTATTTGGTGATATCATGCATGAGCAGATAAAAATAGATACGGAATATATTACGCTTGGCCAATGTGTCAAGCTGCTTAATTTTTTGGATTCTGGTGGAATGGTCAAAGCATATCTTCAAGATATAGGTGCTGTGGTAAATGGAGAACGTGAACATCGCCGCGGAAGAAAATTATATCCGGAAGATGTCCTTGAAATAGATGAGATAGGATCCTTTGTCATTTTCAAAGAGGAATAAAGAATGCATATTGAACAATTGAAATTAACCAATTACCGCAATTATGAAGCGTTGGATATTACATTTGATGATAAGGTTAATGTCATCATTGGAGAAAATGCTCAAGGAAAAACCAATCTGATGGAAGCTATTTATGTGCTCTCATTTACCCGTTCTCATCGGACGATGCGGGAAAAAGAGCTCATACGCTGGGATTCAGATTATGCTACAATAGAGGGCAGGATTACGAAAAGGAATCAGTCCATCCCCCTGCAAATCTCCATTTCATCTAAAGGAAAAAAAGCAAAAATAAATCATTTGGAGCAGCACCGGTTAAGTGACTATATTGGTGCGGTTAATGTGGTTATGTTTGCGCCGGAGGATTTGACCATTGTAAAAGGAGCTCCGCAGATTCGCCGTCGTTTTATGGATATGGAATTAGGTCAAATCCAGCCAACCTATATCTACCATTTATCTCAATATCAAAAAATACTGAAGCAAAGAAACCATTTATTAAAGCAGCTGCAACGTCAGAGCAGTGCTGATGAAACTATGTTGGATGTATTGACTGACCAACTGGTTGAGCATGCTTCTTTTTTGCTGGAGAGACGATTTGTTTACCTTGATCTGCTGAGGAAATGGGCAGGACCTATTCACGAAGGGATCAGTCGTAATCTAGAAAACTTAGAAATTCAATATGATGCGACAATAAAGGTATCAGAAGGCGCAAATAAGGAAAAAATAACTACTAACTATGAAAATTCCTTTAAGGAGGTCCGTAAAAAAGAAATCGAACGCGGTACAACATTGATTGGTCCGCACAGAGATGACCTTATTTTTTTCGTGAATGGCAAAGATGTCCAAACGTATGGCTCGCAAGGACAGCAAAGAACGACTGCATTGTCCATTAAATTGGCTGAGATAGAACTGATCTATCAGGAGGTGGGTGAATATCCGATTCTTTTACTTGATGATGTATTAAGTGAACTGGATGATTACCGCCAGTCTCACCTTTTAAATACGATTCAGGGAAAAGTACAGACATTTGTTTCAACAACGAATGTAGATGGTATTCATCATGAAACTTTGAAAAATGCAGAGTTATTTTATGTTCAAGAAGGTATCGCAACAAATAATAAAGAGTCGTAATCTGCTGCTTTTTTTAAGGTAAATGAGCAGCGTAAGAATGGAAGAAGTCTGATTAAACGAAGAAAGGAAGCGATTGATCGTGTTCATCCACATTGGCAATGATAATGTTATCCGGTCCCGGGAGGTCATTGCGATAATTGATTACGATTTATATGCAAATGCATCAGGAATGTATCAGATGATACAGGAATGGAAGCAGAAGGATAGAGTTTCCGGTCCCGAAAAAAAGGCAAAATCCATTATGATTACAGAAAATCGTATTTTTTTCAGTACCTTATCGGTGGCTACTTTAAGAAAGCGGTCAGGTATTTTAACAACAATCAGTAATTTAGAAGATTATTATGAAGAATGAGTCTGAAAAGCGCAGCCGTATCTGTAAATCAGCTTATTAAAAAATTAGAGCCGGAGATAGCTGTTTTTCTATAAATAATTATCTCTGCACAGACAAACTAATAATATTCTAAACAGCAAAAAATCAAGAGATTCCAGCTGCACAATAATGCAGAATACTCTCTTTTTAAATATAAAAAGAAACTTCATTCAGTGGGAGTTTTACAGACGGTTATCCGTGATAAATTGATGAAGCGTAATTCATATAGAAATGAGTGTGAGAAGATGTCAATGGAAGACAAAGTAACAGAAAACCAAGCCTATGATGCTGACCAGATACAAGTACTCGAAGGTCTTGAAGCCGTTCGTAAAAGACCAGGAATGTACATCGGTTCCACCAGTGAAAAAGGATTACACCACCTTGTTTGGGAGATTGTCGATAACAGTATCGATGAAGCACTGGCAGGTTATTGTGATCATATTGAAGTCATTATCGAAGAAGATAACAGTATTACTGTAAAAGATAATGGCCGGGGAATTCCTGTTGGTATCCAAAAGAAAACAGGCCGCCCAGCTTTAGAAGTTATTATGACAGTGCTTCACGCCGGCGGTAAATTTGGCGGCGGCGGATATAAAGTTTCCGGTGGACTTCATGGTGTAGGTGCGTCTGTTGTAAATGCTCTTTCCAGTAAATTAGAGGTAACTGTTCACCTCGATGGAAAAATTCATTACCTTTCTTTTCATAAAGGGGTTCCTGATGGAGAAATTGAGATTATCGGTGATACAGATATTACAGGAACAGTAACACACTTTATACCAGATCCAGAAATTTTCACAGAAACTACCGAGTACGATTATGGAACATTAGAACAACGTCTGAGAGAGCTTGCTTTCTTAAACAAAGGATTGCGTATATCCATTGAAGATAAGCGTACGGAGAAAGAGCCGGCAACGTATTATTATGAGGGCGGAATCAGTTCTTATGTAGAATTCATTAATAAAAATAAAGAAGTATTGCACGAACCATTCTATGCTGAAGGTGAAGATCAGGGAATAGCTGTTGAAATTGCTATCCAATATAACGATGGGTTTGCAACCAGCTTATATTCTTTTGCTAATAATATTCATACCTATGAGGGTGGAACACATGAAGTTGGTTTCCGTTCAGGGTTGACGCGTGCAATCAATGATTATGCGAAAAAGAACAGCTTATTGAAAGATAATGAATCGAACCTGTCTGGAGAGGACGTCCGGGAAGGTTTGACAGCAATTGTTTCCGTGAAGCATCCAGATCCACAATTTGAAGGGCAGACGAAAACAAAACTGGGAAACAGCGAAGTACGTGCAATTACAGATGGCGTATTTTCAGAGACCTTCTCTAAATTTCTTTATGAAAATCCAACGATTGCTAAAATTATTGTTGAAAAAGGGTTAATGGCGTCCAGAGCACGTTTGGCTGCTAAAAAAGCAAGAGAGCTGACACGTCGTAAAAGTGCGCTTGATGTAACAAGTCTGCCAGGAAAATTAGCTGATTGTTCTTCAAAAGACGCATCAAAAAGTGAGCTGTACATTGTAGAGGGTGACTCTGCCGGCGGTTCTGCAAAATCAGGAAGAGACCGTCACTACCAGGCAATTCTTCCTTTACGGGGGAAAATCTTAAATGTCGAAAAAGCACGTCTGGATCGAATTTTATCAAATAATGAAGTACGTGCCATGATTACGGCGTTAGGAACTGGTATTGCTGAAGATTTTGATATATCTAAGGCACGCTATCATAAGGTTGTTATTATGACAGATGCTGATGTGGATGGAGCTCATATCAGAACGTTATTATTAACATTTTTCTACCGATATATGCGTCCATTAATTGAGCATGGCTATATTTATATTGCACAGCCGCCGCTTTATCAAATCAAGCAGGGCAAAGCGGTCCATTATGTTTATTCCGATAAAGGTCTGGATGCACTCCTTGCTGAGCTTCCAAAAGCACCAAAACCAGGTATTCAGCGCTATAAAGGACTGGGAGAAATGAACGCGGACCAGCTTTGGGATACAACAATGAACCCAGACTCACGTACACTGCTGCAGGTTGAGCTTAACGATGCAATTGATGCAGACCAGGTTTTTGATATGTTAATGGGCGATAAAGTAGAACCACGACGCAACTTTATCGAAGAAAACGCCCAGTACGTACAAAACTTAGATATTTAATTGTTACATCATTTTGATAAAGGCAATTAAGCGGATAGAAAATCTCTATTCCTTTGTGTCAGGTGTTAAAAATATAATAGTTATATAAGTTTAATTATTAATATACATGCTTCCGTTTTCTTTATTAATAAGAATGAATAGTGATAGTACTCTACAACTAGCGGAAGAAATACACGTAGACTCCCGTGGGAAAGCGCAAATGTCTTCGGTGGGGCGAGTAATCGCAGTCCCAGTAGGAAGACCCCGCAGAAAAAGCGATCTTCTTTTTCGCGGAGGCTGAGCGCAAGCCCACAGGAAAGCGTAGTGTATTTCTGGAGCGGCCATTCTAAAGGCTATTCTTAGACTCCATGTATATTCAAAAAGCTCAAATATTATAATCCAGCTTATCCAATGGAAAGATTCGAGGAAATCACTGAAATAATAGTGATTGGGAGGTTATTAGACTATGGCAGAGGAAAATCGTCCGAGTGTCCAGGAAATAAATATAAGTAAAGAGATGCGCACATCCTTCTTGGATTATGCGATGAGCGTAATTGTAGCAAGGGCATTACCAGATGTCCGAGATGGAATGAAGCCCGTACATCGCCGTATTCTTTATGCAATGAATGATCTGGGAATGCACTCTGACAAAGCATTTAAAAAATCGGCACGTATCGTTGGAGAGGTTATTGGTAAGTACCATCCACATGGTGATTCGGCTGTTTATGAAACAATGGTAAGAATGGCGCAGGATTTCAGTTATCGATATATGCTCGTGGACGGGCATGGGAACTTCGGTTCTGTCGATGGTGATTCGGCAGCGGCAATGCGTTATACAGAAGCACGTATGTCTAAGATTTCCATGGAGCTTCTTCGTGACATTAATAAAGACACAATTGACTATCAGGATAACTATGACGGCGCTGAACGTGAACCAATCGTGTTCCCGGCTCGATTCCCTAATTTACTTGTTAATGGAACATCAGGGATTGCTGTCGGGATGGCAACGAATATTCCGCCGCATCATTTGGGAGAAACAATTGATGCTGTACTTGCAGTAAGTAAAAATCCGGATATAACAGTAGATGAAATTATGGAAAGCTATCTTCCAGGTCCAGACTTCCCTACAGCTGGTCAAATCTTAGGAAGAAGCGGTATCCGCAAAGCCTATGAAACAGGAAAAGGATCTATTACGATCCGTGCAAAAAGCAATATTGAGCAGGGGAAAAATGATAAAGAAACAATTATTGTGACAGAGCTTCCTTATCAGGTGAACAAAGCTAAGCTTATTGAGAAAATAGCTGAACTTGTCCGTGATAAAAAAATTGATGGTATCACAGATCTTCGTGATGAATCTGACCGTAATGGGATGAGGATTGTAATCGAGCTCAGAAGAGATGCAAATGCGAATGTTGTATTGAATAATTTATATAAGCATACTTCTTTGCAGACAACTTTTGGTATTAATATGCTTGCCCTTGTTGACGGGCGTCCAAAAGTATTAACTATTAAACAATGCTTAGAATATTATTTAGAGCATCAAAAAGAAATTATCAAGCGCCGTACAGCTTTTGAGTTAAATAAAGCAGAAGCACGCGCACATATTTTAGAAGGCTTGCGTATTGCACTTGATCACTTGGATGAGGTTATTTCCTTAATCCGTAACTCCAAAACGGCCGATATAGCAAGAGAAGGCTTAATCGAACGTTTCCAACTGTCTGAAAAACAAGCTCAGGCAATTCTTGATATGCGTCTGCAGCGTTTAACAGGCTTGGAACGTGAAAAGATTGAAGAAGAATATAAAGAGCTGCAGGCATTAATTGCTGAATTAAAAGCAATTTTAGCTGACGAAGAAAAAGTATTAGAAATCATTCGTGAAGAGCTGATTGAAATCAAAGAGAAGTTCCGTGATGACCGCCGTACAGAAATTGTTGCCGGCGGAGCAGGTTTCTTTGAGGATGAAGATCTTATCCCGGAAGAAAATATTGTTATCACGCTGACACATCAGGGTTATATTAAACGATTACCGGCGTCTACGTACCGTACACAGCGCCGCGGCGGCCGTGGTATCCAGGGAATGGGCACGAACGAGGATGACTTTGTAGAGCATCTTGTATCAACTTCAACACATGATACAGTTCTATTCTTTACGAACAAAGGGAAGGTTTATAAAACCAAAGGATACGAAGTTCCTGAGTTTAGCCGTACTGCCAAAGGAATCCCAATCATTAATTTGCTTCAGGTGGAAAAAGGGGAATGGGTCAATGCAGTTATTTCTGTATCTGAGTTTGATGAAGACCACTTCTTGTTCTTTACAACGAAGTATGGGGTTGCGAAACGTACCTCCCTTGAAAAATTTAAAAATATCCGCAAAGGCGGCCTCATTGCTGTAAATCTGCGGGAAGAGGACGAATTAATTTCTGTCCGTATGACCGATGGCGAAAAAGAAATTATGATTGCTACGAAAAATGGCTATTTAATCCGTTTTGAGGAAGAGCAGATGCGTCCAATGGGAAGAACAGCAGCAGGAGTAAAAGGAATTTCCCTGCGCGAGGACGATGAAGTAGTTTCGATGGAAATCATGGAAGAAGGTTCTAAAATTCTCCATGTAACAAGTAAAGGATTTGGAAAGCAGACACCAGAAGATGAATATCGCCGTATTAACCGTGGCGGTAAAGGTGTATTTACCTGTAAGCTTGATGAAAAAACAGGACATGTTGTTGCTGTGAAGGCTATCCATGGTGATGAAGATTTAATGGTTATCACTGTTGGCGGTGTGCTTATTCGTATTCAAGTATCCGATATTTCTCAAACTGGCAGAAATACTAAAGGAGTGCACTTGATTCGTCTGCAGGATGATGAAGAAGTTGCAACTGTAGCCCGAATTGAGAAAGAAGAAGAGGTAGTGGAAGAAGAAGCAGAACAAGCTGAGCAAACGGAAGTGTCTGAGAAGAATAACGAAGCGGATGATAACAACGAGTAACAGATAAGATTTTTTAGTTCGTATTGTTATCCAATGATAATATTAAGAAAATCAGCTGCCTGGCTATGGGAAATACAGCTTGGCGGCTGATTTTTTATTTAGTTTCACCCTGAAAATTTTGCAATAAACACTGGCTGATAAGGGCTGGTGTTTTTTGCTGTGTTATTTTTAAAAATTGTTGAATCAGCGGATATTCCCGATTTGTCTTCATTTGGATAAGCTCTCCCCACCATTCTGTTTCATACCTGCAAATCATGCTTAAATTAAACAGAAGCAGATAATGCACCAGGATCTCAGAATAAGGGAAATAATCTGCTCTTGCTGCCGGAAAATAAATACATTCATTATACAGATGATAACGGAAAGGTCCATTCCAATCTGTGACGGATCCTGTCAGATAAAGCTCTAATCCTCCTTCTTTCTGCTGAATATCCTCGATTGGGGGAAGAAAGGGACGAATTCGCTCTACAAATGTAGTTTCTTTTAAATGAAATCCATCTAAAATACTGTCTGGAAAGTAAAGCTGTTTACTTCCTTTTTCTCCAATAATAACCATCGGATTTTCTTTGTTAAAATTCCAGATAGTACTTAATTCTGGAATAGAACGCAGCAGCAGCTGCATCGAAACACGATTTAAAGGGAAGGGATGGTGAGAAAATAAATAACGGCTGACATATGGAAATAAACCCTGCTGCTGAATTTTGACTTCATCCTCAATAAAACGATAATCTTTGCGTTTTCTTTTCCGGGCTGTCAAACCGTGTGCAAGTACAGCTGTTGTTTCAGGATAATCAGGGCGTTTTGTTAACAGCCAGCCTTTTAAAAGATGCATCATCCCATAAAAAGACAAAACAGGCTGAACCAGAATATTGCTGCTTTGGCTGGATTCCATAAAACTGATTCCATTATTTATATAGTGTATAAACGCGGAACTATTTTGATAGCTTTTTGTTTTCGTATCATCCTGAGATTGATAACTTTTTTCTAAATATTTTTGCGCATTTTCTTCTGCAGTTAAAAACGAGTAGATATCTTCATAAGGAATCATCACTCCAGCTCCATAACTATTTAAATATTTTGAATCTATCCTCTATTTGTACTTATATGTAGGGTGCTTGAAAAAGCTTAAAAGATAGAGTAATGTAAGTAAAAATAGATATTTGCTACTACTTTCACAAAGGCGGTATTTTTTAAGCAGTTTCTCCGATATCGTATGAAGATATACCTTGAAAACTGTATAGCATCTGCAAAATGAAGTGAAACTATGTTGTAAATTCAATGATTGGAGGATGAGCTAGCAATGAGAGAAGACAAATTTGCAAAAGAAGGTTTAACGTTTGATGATGTACTACTTGTTCCGGCTGAATCAGAGGTTTTACCAAATCAGGTGGATTTAAGTGTTGATTTAACATCAAACTTAAAGTTGAAATCACCTTTTATCAGTGCTGGAATGGATACAGTAACAGAAGCAGAAATGGCAATTGCTATGGCAAGACAGGGCGGATTTGGTGTTATTCATAAGAATATGTCTATTGAACAGCAGGCAGAGGAAGTAGACCGTGTAAAACGCTCTGAAAGTGGAGTTATCACGAACCCTTTCTTCTTGACTCCTGAGCATCAGGTATACGATGCGGAGCATTTAATGGGGAAATACCGCATTTCAGGAGTTCCAATTGTTAATAATATTGAGGAACAAAAGCTTGTCGGTATTTTAACCAATCGTGATTTACGCTTTATTGAGGATTATTCAATTCTGATTTCAGAAGTGATGACAACTGAGGAATTGGTAACAGCGCCAGTTGGCACAACATTGGATGAAGCAGAAAAGCTTCTGCAGAAATATAAAATTGAAAAGCTGCCTCTCGTTGACGATCAAGGGATTCTAAAAGGGCTGATTACGATTAAAGATATTGAAAAGGTCATTGAATTTCCGAATGCAGCAAAGGATTCACAAGGACGGTTAATTGTAGCGGCTGCTGTCGGTGTTACTGGCGATGCGATGAAGCGGATTGAAAAATTAGTTGATGCTGGAGTAGATGGCATTGTTATTGATACTGCACATGGCCACTCTAAAGGTGTTCTTGATCAATTAAAATATATCCGTGAGGCCTATCCCGATTTAGCGATTATTGCAGGAAACGTAGCAACAGAAGATGGGACAAGGGCTTTAATTGAAGCAGGAGCTTCTGTTGTAAAAGTAGGTATTGGACCAGGATCAATCTGTACAACTCGTGTTGTTGCAGGTGTTGGTGTACCGCAAATCACCGCTGTTTATGATTGTGCCCGGGCAGCAAAGGAGTATGGTGTTCCTGTCATTGCAGACGGCGGCATTAAATACTCTGGTGACATTGTAAAAGCTTTAGCAGCAGGTGCACATGCAGTAATGCTGGGAAGTATTTTTGCAGGGACATCGGAAAGTCCGGGGGAAACAGAAATTTTCCAGGGACGCCAATATAAAGTATATCGTGGTATGGGATCTGTCGGAGCGATGCAGGCGGGATCCAAAGATCGTTATTTCCAAAGTGATTCAGAGAATAAGAAACTCGTGCCAGAAGGTATTGAAGGACGTATTGCTTATAAAGGATCACTTGGAGATACCTTCCATCAGCTGGCAGGCGGTCTGCGCTCTGGTATGGGTTATTGTGGTACAAAAACATTAGAGAGCCTAAGAAATGACTCTCGATTTATCCGCATTACAGGTGCCGGATTAAAGGAAAGTCATCCACATGATGTACAAATTACGAAAGAAGCTCCAAACTATTTTGTGCAGTAATGAAATGAATTTTATATGATGACAAATTTGTGTCATACGGTCGTAAAAAAAATAGATAGAGGATGTTGCTCTATCTATTTTTTTATGAATTTTTATGGTAAAATGTGAAGCGTGCTTAGCAGAATACATAGAACTTATCACAGTGCTGCGCTTTTGGGTGAAACAGGTAATTTACAAGCCCTATTTAGTGGAAAAAGAGCGAAAAAAATGTCACTGAATGAAGTTTCGTTTTATGTAAACAAGCTATATTATTAAACGGAGGTACGGAAATGTGAGAAAGTCTATGAATAAATTATTTCTTTTGGTGGCTGCAGCAGCGCTTGTCTTAACATCTTTAGGAACACCAGCCATGTCTGTTTATGCAGATGAATTAGAATTAGAGGCAGAATCGGTTATTTTAGTGGATGCAGAAACGGGTAAAATTTTATATGCGAAAGACCCGGACGTGGCATTGCCTCCTGCTAGCATGACGAAAATAATGACAGAATATCTTGTTTGGGAAGCAATTGAAAATGGGGATATTTCTTGGGATACAACAACACAGATTAGTGATTATGCATATAGTATATCCGCAAATGGCGATTTTTCAGGTGTTGGATTAACACAGCAAAAAGACTATACAGTAAAAGAATTATATGAAGCAATGGCAATCAACTCAGATAATGCTACATCCATTGCATTGGCTGAATTAATTGCAGGATCTGAAAGTGAATTTGTTAAATTGATGAATGAGAAGGGCGAAGAATTAGGTCTTCAGGAATATAAATTTGTCAATTCAACGGGATTAGATAACGAGAGTTTAGGAGATAATTATCCTGAAGGGACCAGCCCTAATGATACAAACTTATTATCATCCCGTGCAGCTGCAATTCTGGCGACAGCTTTGGTGAATGACTACCCGGAAGCTTTGGAAATATCAAGTATACCGAGTACAGAATTTGATGGACAGGAAATTGACAACTGGAATTACATGCTCGATCATGATTCAGTGAACTTAGAACAATACTATTATGAAGGTGTAGACGGCTTGAAAACAGGTCATACTGATCTTGCCGGTTATGCTTTTACAGGAACAGCAGAACGTGATGGAAAACGGCTTATCACGGTTGTTATGAAAACACCGAGTATGGAAAAACGCTTTGAAGAAACGGCAAAGCTGTTAGATTATGGATTTGACCAGTTTGAAACAAAAGAATTGTTTCCTGCAGGATATCAAGAAGAAGGCGAAGAAACAATTCCTGTCGCAAAAGGAAAAGACAAAGAAGTAAATATTGGTATTAATAATGCTATTCAGGTTCCTGTGAAATCAGGTGAGGAAGAGCTTTATCATTTAGAATATACGTTAGATGAAGATAAATTAAATAGTAACGGTGAGCTGGAAGCTCCAATAGAAGCGGATGAAGTAATTGGAACAGTTAACGTTGTCTATGATGGGGAAGAAGAAGATTATGGCTATATTTCAGATGAAGCAAGCCAGGAAAGTTACGAATTAGTTGCTATGGACTCTGTTGAAAAGGCTAATTGGTTTATGCTCACTTTACAATCTATAGGTGATTTCTTCGTAAATATGTTCCAGGGAGCATACAACTGGGTTAAAGGACTTTTTTAATTAATTTCTCCAGAAACCTTGCAACCTGATATGAAATAGCTTATGATATACAATAATTCAAAAAAAACATAATGTGTTGATAGGAACTAGTAGCTGTTTTTCTATCTGTAGAGAGCTAATGGCTGGTGTAAATTAGCGTTAGAATACAGTGAATCCATCCTGGAGCATGCTTATCGAAGTGAGTCAGTCATTGTAAGTAAGCACGGAGATACGACGTTATTCGTATACAAAGCCGAAAGAGTCCATTTGGATTTTTTAACTAGGGTGGCAACGCGGGAAATATACTCTCGTCCCTTTCTATATAAGGGACGGGAGTTTTTTAATGGTTTAAAGAGGAAGTCAAATATACAAGGAGGTAACAATGATGTTAGATATGAAGTATGTACGAAATAACTTTGATGAGGTAAAGAGAAGGCTCGCGCACCGTGGAGAAGATCTCAGTGAATTAGATAAATTTGGTGAGCTGGATGTAAGAAGACGTGAATTAATCGCAGAGACGGAACAGTTAAAGGCAAAGCGTAATGAAGTGTCTAAGGAGATTTCTGTTCTAAAGCGTGAAAAGAAGGATGCTGAAGCAGCTATTGCTTCCATGCGTGAAGTTGGAGATGAAATATCTAAGCTTGATAAAGAATTAAAAGAAATTGAAGAAACCTTAGACCAGATCATGCTTTCTATTCCTAATCTGCCGCATGCGAGCGTTCCTGTCGGAGAAGATGAAGATGATAACGTAGAAGCACGTAAATGGGGCACTGTTCCAGAATTTTCATTTGAAGCACAGCCGCACTGGGATGTTGCTACAAATTTAGATATTTTAGACTTTGAGCGCGCTGCAAAGGTAACAGGAAGCCGTTTTGTTTTCTATAAAGGGTTAGGAGCGAGATTAGAGCGTGCATTATTGAACTTTATGATGGATCTGCATGCGGATAAGCATGGATATCAGGAAATGCTTCCTCCATATATTGTGAACCGGATGAGCATGACCGGCACCGGACAGCTTCCTAAGTTTGAAGAGGACGCATTTAAGCTGGAGGGCTGGGATTATTTTCTGGTACCGACAGCTGAAGTTCCTGTAACGAACTATCATCGTGATGAAATTTTAACAGTAGATGATCTGCCGAAAAAATATGTCGCATTCAGTGCCAGCTTCCGTTCTGAAGCAGGTTCTGCCGGAAGAGATACACGCGGTTTAATCCGTCAGCATCAATTTAATAAAGTCGAGCTCGTGAATTTTGTAAAACCGGAAGATTCTTATGAAACATTAGAAAAGCTGACTGGTGAAGCAGAGAAGGTGTTACAGCTGTTAGAATTACCTTACCGCGTAATGAGCATGTGTACAGGTGATTTAGGCTTTACAGCAGCGAAAAAATACGATATTGAAGTATGGATCCCAAGCCAGGATACGTATCGTGAGATCTCTTCCTGCTCTAATTTTGAAGATTTCCAGGCGCGCCGTGCCGGTATCAGATTCCGCCGTGAAGCAAACGGGAAACCTGAATTTGTTCATACTTTAAATGGTTCTGGTCTTGCATTAGGACGTACAGTAGCAGCAATTTTAGAGAATTATCAACAGGAAGATGGAAGTGTTGTTGTACCGGAAGTACTACGTGCCTATATGGGCGGCGTAGAAGTGATTGGCAAGTAATATTCAAGTGAAAGACACTCTAATTTCGGAGTGCCTTTCACTTTTTTTTTGAAAAATGTTGACAAGTAATATTGGTGGGTGGTATAGTAGTTTTTGTGTTCAC
>NZ_BJYM01000026.1 GCF_007991515.1 Oceanobacillus sojae | reverse complement strand
CGATCCCATACAATGAAATTCTAAATGACAATATTTCCTTAGAACACGAAGCAAAAGTTTCGAAAGTATCTGAGGAACAGCTTTTCTATCTAATGAGCCGCGGTTTAACAGAAGTAGAAGCAACAGAAATGATTGTTATGGGCTTTATTGAACCATTTACAAAGGAACTTCCAATGGAATATGCAGTAGAAATGAATAGATTGATCAGCTTCGAAATGGAAGGTTCCATTGGATAACTTTTAATAAATCCTGTTACAGTATCATGTGTAGCGGGACTTCCCTCATTTAAAAATTAGATAGCTATATCATTATGTTGCCTTAACGCATAATAATTTCCTTGAGGGAAAACATGGTCGTAATGTAAAACGAATGGGGATTTTATATTGAAAATAGGGATGATAAAAATTCATAAAATATATATGTCTTTAATCCCTAAGTAATTGTTTTTACTATTTGAAAGGTAGATTAATATTGTATTTTCAGAAACTGAGGATTATTTTTTAAGTTAGATAAGAGGGAATAAAAATGACAAAAAAACAAAAGTTATTACTTTTTTCCATGTGTTATATGGTTTTGTTTAATGCAATGAACGTAACCATGATGAATGTTGCGATTCCGGAATTCAGAAAGGTATTTGCTTTAACGCCTTCTGAAGTAAGCTGGATTACAGCTATTTTCAGTTTGTTCAACGGTATTGCAGCAGTTGTTATTGGAAAAATGTCTGATAGATATCCGATTCGTCACTTGTTTGTTATCGGAATAGCTATTTTTATGACGGGTTCTTTGATTGGGTTCATGAGCCCGAACTATTCATTCATCATTGCGGCCCGAATCCTTCAGGGGATAGGAGGGGGGACTCTTCCTACGTTAAGCCTAGTAGCTGCCGCACGATATTATCCAGAAGAAAAACGCGGTTATGCGCTTGGCATGGTGTTTGCTATGGTGTCGCTTGGAAGTGCAATTGGTCCGATGCTGGGTGGATTTTTAACAGATTCTTTCGGATGGGGCAGTTTATTTTTGATATCGTTTTTAAGTTTAATTACGCTTCCATTTTATCTTAAATATGCACCGAAAGAGGAAGTCAAGACAGGCAGGCGTTTTGATCAGGTGGGAGCCATTTTATTCATGCTAGCGATTACGTCTCTGTTGATGGGAATTAATGTGACAGCTTGGCTATTTATCTTTGCTGTAGTCTTTTTTGTTCTGTTCGTCTGGCAAGCTCAACGTGTAAACGAGCCATTTATTAAAATTGCCATATTGAAAAATGTCCCATTTAGTCTCGTCCTTTTCATGGGTTTGTTAAACTCCATTGCTTATATGGCAGGGATTTTCATTCTTCCTTTAATGCTTGCAGAGGTAAATGGATTGTCAACTAGTTTGATTGGTCTTGTTTTGTTTCCAGGAGGGGTGATGACAATCATTTTAGGTTCGCAGATTGGATTATTAATTGCTAAACGGGGAAATCGGTTTATGAATCAATTAAGCTTTATCTGTATGACCATTGTTTTTCTGGCTCTTTCCACATTTGTTGGAGGCTCTCCAATTTGGATATCTGTACTGCTAATTGTTGTATGCTTAGGCTTTACTGCGAATCAATCAGCTCTTACCAATCGCATATCAGAAATTTTACAGCCCAATGAAGCTGGTACGGGTACAGGATTATTCACCTTTATGATTTTTTTAGGCGCAGCAATTGGCTCGGCATTGTTTAGCCGTTTTCTTGAACTCAATAGTGGACAATGGAATATGTTAAACGAGTCTGCTCATCCTTCATACAGCAATGCTTTCATTCTTGCGGCTATTACGGTGATATTGGCAATGGTAGTGCTTGCTTTGGAGAAATCAGTGACAAAAAGACAGAAAATGAGAGTAGATGATAAATCCCTTAAAAATAGACTTAATGCATAAAGCTACCTAAATCATTCTTTGCTTTATGACAATAACATTAGGAGAAGCAAGCGTATCATTCGAGTCAATCTTACTAATATGGCTTTTTTCAACATAATTAATCCAGTGCGGTAACTTAACTATTAAAATATTTATGTATAAAAAAGAAACTTAGATTAAGTGTACTCTTTTTTAATGATAATGATTATCATTACCAATTTAGGTGATAACATGATGGTTATCAAAACAGGGTGTATATACAGTAAAAACTAATAGCGGATAGCTATAAAATTATTATTGAGGAGGATGATAAAGATGTATAATATGTTATTTCAATCACATTCAGGCTTGTGGGAAATCACTATTTTGCTTTTTATCATTTCATTTATCTTATTGAAAATGGGAAAACCTAAGGGTAAAAAAATAACACAAATGATATTACGTCTGTTTTATGTAATTATGATTATTTCTGGGCTTGGAATGTTAATTACGCTCAACTTCCCATGGTTGTATGTTATCAAAGGTATTTTAGCACTATGGCTTATATGGATGATGGAACTAATTCTTTCTAAATCAGTTGTAAGAAAGGAAAGCGGTTCTTCTACAAAAAGTTATTGGACTCAATTTATTATTGCTTTAGTCTTGGTTGTATTGATTGCTGCCAAAATCATTAGTTTTTAGCTTATCGTTCTTTGATGAATTTCAATGGATTAAGTGGGCTCGTAATATCTTTCTAAGGTCACTCTAACCAAGATACTCTAATTAGATTTAGATATGACTAAAAAAGACTTCCTTTTGAACAACAAAACGTAACGAGGTGTATTGGAAATGAAAAAGAAGAAATTAGGATTATTAGTAATGGCATACGGTACGCCGTATAAGGAAGAAGATATTGAACCTTATTACACGCATATTCGTCATGGCAGAAGGCCGGAGCCAGATGCGCTAAAGGATTTAAAAGATCGGTATGAAGCAATTGGCGGCATATCACCTTTAGCAAAAATAACCAAAGAACAAACGCATGCATTAGAAAATAAATTGAATGAATTACAAGATGAATATGAATTTAAAGCTTACATCGGTTTAAAACATATTGCTCCATTTATTGAGGAGGCCGTAGAAAAAATGGCGAAAGATGGTATAGAAGCAGCAGTTTCTATCGTTTTAGCGCCACACTACTCTACATTTAGCGTGAAATTGTATAATGAACGTGCAAATAGTACAGCTGAAAAATACGGTATAAAAATGGAGTCTGTTCAAGATTGGTATACAGAACCAGGATTTATTGATTTCTGGGCAAAAGGCGTGCAAAATACCTTTGCGGATATGTCAGCAGAAGAAAAAAATAATACTGTTTTAATCGTATCTGCTCATAGTCTTCCAAAAAAAATTCTGCAACATGGAGATCCATATAAACAGCAATTAGAGGAAACAGCACAATTAATAGCAGAAGCTGCAGATGTAAAAAAATATGAAGTAGGCTGGCAAAGTGAGGGAAACACTCCAGACCCTTGGCTTGGACCGGATGTTCAGGATCTAACTCGCGAATTATATAATAAAGAGGGATACAAAGCATTTGTTTATACACCTGTCGGCTTTGTCGCAGATCACCTTGAAGTTTTATATGATAATGATTATGAATGTAAAGTAGTCTGTGATGAGATTGGAGCAAGCTACTATCGTCCGGAAATGCCAAACGCTCGTCCAGAATTTATTGAAACATTAGCAAATGTGGTACTAAAGAAAATGAAATGAGCTTCCTAATGAATAAAAAAGAGTAGTAATTGTTGGTTTGGCATGACAGTTTATCTACTTGACTATCTTCTTCAAAACAGGTGAAATAAGCAAAACTTCCAATTGAGATCACATAGTAGAAGACTTTAGTAGATTAAACAGACGCATTCAAACATAATAGTGATGCTTTAAGTGCCATCCAAGAGAAATAAATAAGACCATATTTTGCAAGATTGTAAACATGGTTTAAATATATTTTTAATTTATCCAACCCAACTGTTCATTTTCAGTTGGGTTTATTTTTTTTAACCACTCAAATCTTTGCCAATTTTAAATGTTCACCGTTGAAGGTTATGAAAGGGGAAATCATCGCCCACCTTTGCAGTATTGTGAAGGGAGATGACATGCATGATAGCACCTAATCGTACCGAATGGCAAATACGCTGTGCATTTAATGCGTTCTGCAAACGTGTATTAAAGAATGCCGCCATTGATATCTACAAAGAACGAAAGCGTCAACGGTCGAAAGAGAAAACGTTCTCTGATTTAACGCCTTATGAGGCGAATCAACTTTATTCTGTAGATAATTATGGCGAGGGTAATAAAGAAGGTTTTCAAATTGTAGATAAGAAAATTACGACAAAATTACTAGCAGAAGCCATGCACTCATCATCAGAAGAGAAGCGTAATCTTGTCCTCTTATACTAATTTCTTCATCTATCTGATGAGGAAATTAGTCAACAACTGAATGTACCTCGTCGAACTGTGCATTATCGACGAACCAGTGCTTTAAAACGGTTAAAACGATTTTTGGAGGAACATGCAAATGAATGGGATGAATAACATAAGCATTCAAAATGATGAACGTGGTTTGTTGCCGTTTCCGATAATTATCGCTGCAAACACGGGTGAAGCCGAAGCACTAAGGATTGTCGTGAAACATTATGACAGTTATATTGGCAGTTTATCCATGAGAAAGCTGCGAGATGAACAGGATAATACTTACTGGGGTATAGATGGAGATATGCAATCACGTTTAAGATCCAAGCTAATGCAATCTGTTTTGGCTTTCAAGATATAATTTCACCATGAATCATACTCCCCTTTCACTATAGATTATTGTACATTGACAAAACAACATGGCGAATAACACCATGTTATATATCAAAAAATCAGATACGTTCTATTGATGTTGAGCCACCTGATATTTGCGCCATGGCTTTCTATAGAAACGAGCGATAAACAAGCTATCTAATGTCATTGTGGTGAATGACTGGCGAAGATACATCAATAGATATAACGATACTCTCCTATCGTCGTTGTTCGAGCGTTCAAAGCGTCGCAGGCAATGAGTGGGACTGGAAGAAATACTTGCAGGGGTGAAATTCCCGTGGAGCTGCTACCAGTAGCCGTCTGATTTTTTAAGTGAATTAGAAAACAGTCGTTTCTAGTATGTATTCTTCTGTTAATGAAAAAGAAGGTATACATTTAATGAAGGACCTGATCACAAAAGATGATTTAATTCAACTTGGATATCCCAAATATACTTTGATACGAATCATTAGACAAGCCTATTCTAGGATGTGAACTAGAATCGGAGGAAAACAGTCATGGCTAGAACAAAATATGCTGGTGTTTATGTTGGTCGGTCTGGACAATATTTTTATGAAACAGAGCTGGGAACCGACCGTATTACGGGAAAAAGGCTCCGAAAAAAAGGACCGACAAATCAACAAGGAAAGCAGTAGTTGATATGCAATACCTCGAAGTTAATATTTCTAAAAAAGTAAAAGCAATCCCTAAAGGAAAAGCGGTTGTTCCTTATTGGACAAAAACGGAGTTTGAAAAAGTTATTTCTGTGATTTGTCTGGATGTTTTTTATGAGCACTTGTGTTTTGTAATATTATGGACGTATTTCATGGCAAGGATACGTGTGAATGAAGGAACAGTTCTATGGTGGGAAGACATTGATTTCAAAAATAAACGTCTTCGAGTCCACCACTCTTTGTATTTAAAGAATAAAAATGATTGGAAACGAAAAGCTTATACGAGAACAGATAATGGAATTAGATGAGGATACGATACAAGTGCTGAAAGAATGGAAAGAGCGGCAATCAAAAATGGGGTTTGACGATTTCGTCTTTAGTTATGAAGGAATGCCAATGATTAAGTCGACGATTGCTAGAATCATTCAACGCTTGTCAAAACTTGCAAAAGTTCATCGTAATCAAGCTAAAGGGCTGAGACATTCGTATGCCTCTTATCTTATTAATGAATTTAACATCTCTGTTTTAATTTTATCAAAGCGTATGGGTCATTCCAGCCCAGAGAGCCGTTGGACTTATTCGGGTGCTGGCTGCGCGCGACTGAACGGTAGGAAAGTGGGTGTATTTTTGTACATCCCTTTAAAAAGATTTAACTAAGAATCTCTCAAATACTCATATCTCTCGGTCAATGAATAGTGAGCGCCTTTCCATTCAGGAAAAGCGTTCTTTTATTGTTGTGGAAGATCAATTGAAAAAATCACATTCTCCATCTTGACAATTAACGATATATCGCTTATTATTTAGTTAACGATATATCGTTATTTAAAAATAAAACTACAGGAGGTTGTTTACAATGTTCAAAAGGCCTAATATTCCTCAACATCCTTTCTTAAAAGGACGGGGTCACTTTCATCAGAATGGCTTCTTTAAAGGCGACAGATTTGATAGGTAATTAGAAACAGGAAATAGTAACCATGAAAGACTAGGTGGATTACAATTCTTTTCAGGAAAAGAATTCGGTGGGGATGACAGTGGAGAACGTTTTTTCAGGCGTGGTGACCTCAAGATAATCTTATTAAAGTTGTTACAAGAACAGTCAAACCATGGATATGGATTAATAAGAGATCTTGAAGAAAAGTTTAAGGGCTTTTATTCGCCTAGTCCTGGTTCGGTTTACCCTATTCTCCAGATGCTTGAAGATCAAGAACTTGTTAATGTAACTAAAGAAGGTCGGAGAAAAGTTTATCATCTTACAGATGAGGGTCAAACCTTTTTAGAAGAAAACCAAGACGAAGATCCTTTCATCTTGAGAATGAATATGCTTGAAAACGTGGATATAGATGAAATACAGAATTTAAGATCTGATATTCAAGGGTTATTTCATGAATTTTTCAAGGTGGGGCGTCAAGTTATAGAAAACCCACAAAAAAAAGAACAACTGCAAAAGCTAATTGAAAAGGTGCACACAGAGCTGTTAAATATATCTAATGATAATGAAAAAAGCACAGATGAAAAATAGAGCTTGAAAATACGAAAGGGGATTTAAAAATGACTATTACACTTAATCATACGGTGGTATTTGCTAAAGATAATGATAAAGCTGCACACGAATTTGCCGAGAATATGGGCCTTAAACTTGAGGGGTATGAAGGGATAGATAATAAGTTCGCAACGGTCCGTATCAATGCTGAACTTTCTGTTTTCTTTATGACAATCGAGAGTGATACCCCACAGCAACATTTGGCTTTCAGTGTTGATGAACATACCTTTGACCAGATTCTCGACCGTCTTCGTGAGAGGAATGTCACCTTTGGAAATAGCCCACATGAATCAAACAATCAACGTACGGATCATCCTTTTGCATCTCGCGGGTTGTTCTGGACCAATTTGGATGGTTGTCTTGTTGAAGTCATGACGGATGAGTCATAAACAATGTTGAAATATGGAATCTGTAACTCTTCTGCAATTGGAATGCGATTGTGGAAGAACAGGTTCAGAAAAAATATCGAGTATTGTCGGTCCAATTATTGGTGGATTTATAGCAGAATATTGGCATTGTGGATGGATTTTTTACATGAATCTTCCAATTGGTATATTTGCTTTCTTCATCGTAACATTGAAGGAAAGTAAAAGCGAATTAAAAAGATCCATCGACTGGCTCGGCACGGTTACTTTTATCATTTCAATTGTTTCTGTCTTACTTGCTTTAATACTTAAGTGTTTAGCATAACTCATGGGTATCTTTTATTTAAATATGTTAATACTAGTTATCAAAAAAGGGAGTGAAAATATGCTGAAATTACAGACTGATATTGAAGGCAAAAAGGTATATTTTGGTGAAGTGCGTAATGTATTTAATGCTAATGGGTTTACCTTCTGCAGTAATTTTGAATACACCCACGGAAAATTTGATATGAATTTATGCCGGGAAGGTGGAGAAACAATTTACATAAGAGTCCCCTTTAACGTTTTGCATGGAGAGCTGGATCGCCCAAATGCATATATTCAATTTGGACAACCATATGTCATCAAACATGTTGTGAATATAGGACTGGATTGGGATGAAAATTCTTTATTAACGGCAACAGGATTTAATCAATTCCAGAATCCTGTAGATAAAGATGGTAACATATTGGATAAAAGCAGATGGGAAGCAGCTGGTGAGCAAATGGTTCATCGTGTTGTTAGTTCATTGAATGACATGCAAGTTTCCTGATGTTGCTTTTACACAGTGTTATCATCATTAAATAAGGAGCGATTGAAAGTGAGTCAATATAAAATAATATTGAGAAAATACTTAATGACATTCATACCGGTACAATGGCAACAGTAAAAAATAACAAACCTCATTGTAGATATATGATCTTTTTGACCCGCATGTGACAAAAATTGATCCATCCAACTGAAGGATTAGAACCTATTAACCGCAGTGTCATTTACTTGCCCTTTACCGCCGTGCCAATTCTTAGTGAATGCTGGAAGGGGACGGGCCCCGCCAGCAGAGCATAGAATTGATTGTCCAGAGTACGCTATTGATGCGGATAGAGCCATAAAAGGTTTGTTTTTTGCTATCCGCTATAAAATTCACTACCAGGGACACAAACAAGGTCAAGGGGGTGAAGTTAAGACTACACTGGGTGCACTTATGGCAGAAGCGGGTCAAAAAGATGGCACACCTGGGTCTCCTTCATGGCAATACTCAATCTAGCTAAAACCAAGTATCAATATACATTAAATGATATTCTGATATGGCCCAAAAGCTTCTTGAAATTGATAATTAATACGCTTCAAATCACACATTAAAACACAACCATTGTTTTTCTTTGTTTAACACACCCCAGTTTTCCATGAAGAAAAAGCACATAATACTCAATCTTAACCTCGTGTTCACGTTTTGGCTATTTAAAAAAGTAGGGAAAAGCACTTTTCAATTTTTTAGTTTTGGGTGAAATTATCACAACCTTTCTAATTTTAGGATTGCCTTGAATACAGCCATTGAAATGTACCATCTATGACATATTATTTACCACCTAATGACACAGGATTTACCAGTGAATGACAAGCGTTTACCACTTTGCTCAGTAAATAGGTATGAGGTAATGGAGTAAGCGAAAAATATAATTCTTTCTCGCCTTTACATGGAGAAGTAGTCTTAATAGGCTTTCTAATTAGGCAGGGTTCATAACTTGCCTCATTGCCATTTTTCATAATCAAAGAGGCCCCAATGTCAAGACACTCTGTGTAAGAAGCAGACAAGAGTATTCTGTATCTTTAATTGTCGGTTCGCTGCACCAACTAAAGAATCTTTGCTGACTTTTTATAATTGGTAACCCTATTGGCTCTGTGTGGTAAAACCTTTGGAAAACGATGGTAAATAACATGGCAGGGGTGGTCAAATCTAATGGCCGTAATCATGCCTCGGCAATTTGATTAATTTATTTATTGTGCTGTAGTTTCATTATCATTTCATTTTATAGACTTTGATAGCATTTAATATTTTTTTATATGTTAAATATTGTGGTTCGGACAATCATTATTATGTTCTTTATTACTAGTTTTTGCAGGCATTATATTTCCAATAATCTCATCACTATTCGTATTATAGGTAGAGTCATTGCTGTATTACTTCATGATTTCAATTTATTCACTATCTGTTTTTTATACTATCCAAAATTAATGGAACAAAATAAAACAACCCATGATATGATACTCGAACAAGTACATTTATGGATACTTTTCCATTCGGAGAAGGTCTATCTTAGTTATTAAAACTACCCAAAATCATAAAATCCACAACAATCCCACTCATTGGATTTTCCGAACCCAATACACTTATGCCTAGAACGGTTACACCACTAATATTTGTAACATTGGCCGAAACATATTTTCCAGTAATGTTCTTCTCACGCATTTGCACTCTTGGTCTTGCATTTATCGTAGAATTTGTTGAATATACGCTTGACACCGCATAATCAATCGTATCTAATAATGGATTTCCATCTGTTAATCCATTGTCTGTAAAATAAAGTGTAGCTACACCATTTGCATTTGACGTAGCCTGTCCATAAACAATTCGTTTTTCTTTTTGTGGATTTTGCTCTCCAGCCTTAAATATTTGAATAGCTGTCGGACCCAATGTAAAGAATTCAATACTCATAACTATTCCCCCTGTTATTCTTTAATAGAAATTAAAAGTATGACAGCATAATGTTATTCAAGAGGATGTTCAAAAAGTAACAAAATGATAAGCTGCGAATCTCTACGTTGACGTGGCTTTTCCGATACTCACGTATTTAAAAGCATACGCTCCGTTCGTAAAAGCCACGTCGCCTTGACCTTCTTGCTTCTAATTTTCCTACTTTTTGAACACACACTTCAGACTTCCAAAAAAGTGCGGTAATATAAACAGACTTTTTCTTATATGAGGTATTTATGATGAAAATAGATAAATTTCTTTGTGCCCTGCCAGTATCTGGCGGGCACAAAGGTAATACTTTTATGCTAGGTGTCAAATGTCCCGGAGGATGTTGCTGCGAAATTAACCACTTGCAAGATAACAGTCTGGTTGGCTGGAATGGACCCTCCACCAGCAGGAACAGCAATGTCTAAGGAGCCAGTCCCTGTAGCACCTGGTGTATACGTTGATAAGCCTTGCATTTGCTCAACACCGTTAATTTCCACAGTGAAATAACTATTCTCTTCTGCAAGTTCTGGAAGTGTCGTTACCGCTTCACCATCATCCCCTAGGAAACTTGCAGCATCAATAGATAATGTACTTCCTGCTGCAGTATCTTCTGTTGTGATATAAAAGAATTTTGCGGAATCAGGATTAACATCTGTGTCAATTGTGCCACTAATAGCGATTTTCATTAACTGAAGTGCCATATTCATTTTCACCTCCAATTTTCTATCAACCACATTGTATTCTATGAAGAGGAGTTGGAAATGCTTGGTTGGACTAACTAGTTCGTATTGGAAGTTAACAAAATGACCTATTAAAAAAGGCATATTTACTAAACAGAAAGGTGATATTATCCTTTAACTGTGACAAACAGAAGCGTAATTGGGGCATCCTTTGGAGGGAGGTCACTGGATTCTAAGTGAAGAATACCTTCCTCGACACTGTAAATGGATGGGGGCTGCAACACTCCATTGACAAATAAATTTAGAGTTGAAACATTGTCCGGGTCAAGTATATCACTACTTCCATATTGCTTTAATGCATCTTCGTTCGTATAAACCTTTTTCCCTTCTTCGGCAAGGGCAAGGTATTGGACAGTCTCCACTCCTATGGGGGGCGGGGTGTATTCAGGGGATATATTGATTGTAATGGACGGATTAAATATAGGATTAAATGTATTTGTATTGGATGTGCTATTTTTATTCCCCTCATAAATCCTTTTGCTCTCTTTATTGCAATGATGGCAGTGGCATTTTGGATAGGAATCCCTGCCACGCAGCTTTCTACAACTATTATAATAGCTATATTGTTTTTCATTCAATGGCATTTCACCCCCCTCCTAAAATGAAATTTTGACGTGCTTTTTTATATCTTATTTAAAAAGAAGTTGATTTGACTGTGCAGCTGGCTGTGTATGGCAAGTAAAAAATGTATGCCACTCACCATCCAAAATTGTGGCTGTATGGATGATTCCTTATAACGGAAACTTTCACCGTTAAAAAGTGAGATATTTTTAATCAAACTAATTATTATAAAGGAGGACTGCTAAGAGAATCAGTTCTATAGTTTATCTGTATTAACATTATTCCGTTTTAAAAAATGTAATAAATCTTTATTTAATTTTAATACTTCATTGTTTGCACTATTTGCAAATTCTGGAACTAACATATCTTTTACCATTCTAGTGCGCAGCCAAATCATAAAGAAAAAATCGAGAATAAAACTTGGACATTTAAGTATGACTTTATAGAGTGATGGTTCAAGCGTAACACCAGCTTTTTGTATTGCATTTAAATATTTTTTTAAAGTGACTGTGATTCCATGTGCAGTTTTTCTGGATCTAATTGTTTTTTCATCGACTATCTTATTTTCATGGTGTAAAGCACCGACCATTGCAATATCTGATGCGGAATGTGTTATTAAATAATCATTCATATTATTCTTAATTTTGTAAGGGAGATTTGCTGCTTCAAATAATTGAGAAAGACTTTTTATTCGTTCTGTGACTGAACTGTTTACTTCTCCAAATACAGCTCCTGCCAGAGCTTTAGGTGGAAATCGAGCATACAATACGCCATCTTTGATTTGTCCGCCAATTCCAGGAAAAGCAGGTAAAAGTTTATCTCCTATAATACGTTGCCACAAAGAAAGTCCACCAGAGTTATTCATCATTGTAACAATATTTTTGCTTTTGTTATCCTTTAAAGTTAGTAAAGCTGCTTCAGATTGTTCATAACGAACGGTAACAAAAATGAAATCATACACATCATCATGTTCAAGTGTATTAATAACATTTACTTTTAAAGATTTAGTCTCGCCTTTTTCGTTGTATTGTATTCCCTTTTCCTTCAATGCAATAAATTTATTAGAACGTGCAAATAAAGTGACATCAAACCCAGCCTCTATGAATTTGGTTGCATACGCACTTCCTATAACACCTGCACCAAAAATTAAAATTCTACTTTTAGCTATCATATTTCTCCTCCATTTATTTCACTTTGATTATGCAACAACGTGTTGTATGATGAAAAGTATATGATTATAAACTAATTTCATCAACCATCAATTTTTTTATTATTGTTGGATAGTCTATTTATCAAAAAGGAGACGAACTATGAAAAAGAAACCAGAAATCACTAAAAAAACGAAGAGAAATATTGTAGATAATTTTTGTGAATTGTACATGGAAAAGCCAATAGAGAAAATATCAATTCAGGAAATAACGAATAGAGCGGGGTATAACCGCAGCACTTTTTATCAATACTTTTCTGATATCTATGAGTTATTAACATACGTTGAAGATGAATTATTGAGTTATATAAAAAGGGGGTTAGAAAACGAACAATCATCTGCAAAAGAAGCTGTTAATAATGCACTTTCTTGCTTAGATGAGGAAAAATATATGCTAAGTTTTCAAGCTCTTTTAGGAGATTATGGAAGTGTCCGCTTTTTAGACCGTTTAAAAAAAGAGGTTTTTCAAGATAGATTGAAGTTAGATTACTCAAAAAATGATTTACTGACACCATACTTAATTGAATTTCAAATAGCAACCTCGTTTTCTTTGTTTCGTCTTTGGATTCAACGCAATAAGGACTTATCTTCTGGAGAGTTTTCTCAATTAGTTGATACATTGTATAGAACCGGAGCATCACTTTATTTTGAAAAATAATGCGCTTTAGAATATCTCTGCTTTAAATTGAGTAACAGTTTTTAATATCAATTCAAAAAAATTACTTTCCAATATTCCATTTTCTTTTGGATTTTTGAATAAAGTCGATCAAGATTAAAATGAGGCTCTACCATTTTTTTAAATAAGTCTTAAATAAATTAGCGTCCAGATTATCATATAGAATTAATTTTTATATGTTAAAATGAGAACTAAAAGATTGATATAAAATACTTTTTATGTCATGTGACTGAATCCGATTCATTTATATTCAATTGAAGTGATTTCATTCATAAAGGCTGTAACAGGAGATGGATTTTGAAAAAATATTACAATTAATGAAGGAGTTCGGCATCAGTTCAAAGATACTGTTACCGTAGTAAAATTAATTCTTGTTGTAGAGGACCTAATTTTATTCTATTTGTATCTGTACATTGCCTGTTTTTGAAAGAAGAATATAAAGTTAATGATGTAATAGATAGGATAATATTTTTAATTTTTGAATATTTATCTTAAAAAACAGGGGGATTGTGTTATGAACTTTAATGAACAAAATCATCCATTTGATACAGCCACACAGTTGACTAAGGGATCTGGGATTTACTATGGTCATACATCAGAACGGTATGCTAATATGGTTGGTCCGTTTGGCGGTGTCGTTGCAGCTACGCTTCTTAGAGCTGTAATGGAGCATCCGGAACGAAAAGGAGAGCCAGTGGCCCTGACTATTAACTATGCAGCTCCAGTTTCAGACGGAGATTTCAACATCAAGGCTAAACCGGTTAGAACGAATCGCTCCACACAGCATTGGTATATTGAACTCTGTCAAGAAAAGGATATTATTATTACGGGTACTGCCGTTCTTGCAAGCCGTCGCGACACATGGTCCGCTACAGAGATGAAGTTTCCGGATGTACCAACTGCCAACGAAGTTAAGAATTTTCCGTTAGAAGGGATGCCTTCTTGGGTACATAACTACGATATGAAGATTGTTCAAGGATCGCCATTTTCTTTTTCACAACCAAATACAAAAGACACTTCTGATTCTGTCACACTCCAATGGATTCAGGATAAACCGCGAAGAACCATTGATTTCTTATCACTTGCGGCGATGTGCGATGCATTTTTTCCGCGTATTTACGTGCGACGCAAACAAATGGTACCCATTGGCACCGTTTCACTCACTGTTTATTTCCATATCGATTCGGAGACACTTGCAGAACACGGCAATAAAGAGTTGTTAGACCACGCTCGTGCGCTTCAATACCGCGATGGCTTCTTTGACCAGACAGCGGAAATGTGGAGCCCGGAAGGCAAATTGCTAGCTACAACCAGCCAGCTTGTCTATTACAAAGAGTAAAGTTGCATTCTCTACCTGAAAATGAAAGAAAGCGTCCGGTAAATTGCAGATTACATGAAAGAACATTATGGCAATAATGTAGTAGAAACCATCAAAAGAAACTATACTGTGATCATGAGCTTTCCTGGAACATGGAAGAGTGCTTAGTTTCATTTTAGAACCAGATGATACAGTGAAGAAATGCATTTAAACTTTACATCGAACTTTTTATCACGGAGAACCGCCCGTAAAACTCCCGCCTCAAAATAAAGAGCGAAAATAAATTTATTTAGGCGGGAGATAACGAGCGCTAACTCACTGAATCACTTAGGCTAATTCAGTGGAAGAATTAAGGAAGCAGACTAAGTTCGCGACGTCCTGGGACTGCGATTACACACCCCATCGGAAACATTTGTGCGTCGAAAAACTCCCACTGAATGAAGTTTCGTTTTATAAAACGTGACAACAAAATCAAATCCACCCTTTTTGTTTAATTTTTTCAAAATGGGTGGATTTTTTTATTGTAAAGTTAACACTAGAATCAAATATTGTACCGAAAATGTATAAAGCAAATAATCTTTTGAGTTATAAAATATGTAATTTAGTTTAAACTAATCACCCTTGACTGAATTAAGTTCAGTAATGTATGATTGAATCTGATTCAGTCGGATTGAATCATACAGTAGGAGATGACTTATGAAAAGAATATCGAAAGAACCTGATGTGAGACGGCGAGAGTTAATAGATATTGGCTTTGAATTTTATATAAAAAATGGTACAGGAGGATTTAGTATAAAAGACATTGTAACTAGTGCTGGTGTAGCAACGGGGTTATTTTATTACTACTTTAAATCAAAAGAACAGTTTGTTGATGAGATTTTAAATGAATTTATTGTAAATAATATGGAGGAAATCCAACATATACTTAATTCTGAAAAATTGACCGTTATGCAAAAGATGACAGAATCCTTAGAGACATTTTGGGCATTTATTGAAAAACTAGCCCCATATAAAAATGAGGATTCATTTCAAACAGAACAACATTTTCAGCTTGAGCAGAAAGTATTCATGCAAATGCAGCCACTAATACAACAAGTGATTGAAGATGGAGTAAGAACGAGGATTTTTAATACCGATAATCCAATTTTAGCCTCGGGTTTTATTTTATACGGGCTTAGCAGCATTGCTCATTCAAATAAGTTAGACCTGAATGATGATATTAAGAAAGAAATGATTAATTTGGTATTAACCACACTAAAATACAATCAGATAGAAGATATCTAAAGGATAATTGATTTAGGACAAAGGAGAATTCATATGAAAATTTATATTGGCGGAAAATATATTACAAATGATCAATTGACTCAATGGAAAAGAAAACGTGTAAAAAAAGCTTTTAAAACTTTAGGTTATAAAAGTTCGGAAATAAATAATCCAAATGCGATGATTGAGCAGTTAGCGAATATTAAGATGAATTATTCTTATCTGGAAATGTATAACAAATTGAAACCTAAATTGAAATTAAGTGAAATAATCATGCGTATGGGAGCTGTTTTATCTGGGAATAGACGAAAGTTTTCTCAAACAGAAATTTATGTAGAAGGAATTACAGCTAAAGAAGCAATAAAGGGGATAGATGATCTTATGTTAAACCCGTCTGAAGAAAACAATAGGGTGAATTTATCAGCTTGTCCTGATCACTATGCATTAAGACCTCTAGGAGAAAGTAAATTGGAAGTTATTGAGACGACTGGAAATTCTCCTGTACCTGTTCAATTTTTTATTGTATTCGAGGATGAAACGGGATTACAAACACCAAGAGACCATTCTTATGCGTATCAATCAGCAGGTGTTGCACGTATGAAAGAAGGTATAATTATCGGAGGCGTCCGCCATCAAATTAAAGATACAGAAACAGGAATTAAAATGAAGCTTTCTGTTGAATTTCCTGCACTTGCACCCACAAGTATTATTAAGTCGCATCAAATGCATTTAGCTAGTGAATTTTCTTATTGGCTACAATGGATAAAAGATCAAAAATAACATTTAGTTGGTGTTTTTTTAATCAGGATATTTTGACAACATAATTTTAAAAACATATCCATAACCTTCAAAATCGGGCGTTTTTCCTTAATGCGCCCTTGTTCGTGTCCGTGGTAGTGGATTTTTAGCGGATAGTAAAAAAGAAGCCTTTTATGGCTCCTCTTTTGTTCAATCTTTTTTGTATTTTTCTTCGTTTTTATAATTTCTAAATCCCGTTTAAAAAAACGTAACAAGTCCACCACATATGGAAAAGGCAGCTTTGTTGCTACTCCAAAAAAAGCGCTTTTCCCCGTTTGGGGGAGAGGCGCTTAAAAGATGATGTAATCCTTACCTGGCTTCTGTATTCAAAACTTGATCTAACCAAGTGAATATGCGGTGGTTAGCCAATTTTAATGCCCCAAAATGGCAATGTTCTTCAGCAGAATCTTCAGCAGTAAACTTCATATACGTTTTGGAACTTCTTAAAGATTTGTACAATTGTTCGGGTTGTCCAGCAAAGGCATGATCATGTTCAGCTTCGCAAACGAGTACTGGACACTTGATTTTCTCAGCAACGCCTTCCAAGGTAAAAGGTTCCGTTTTGTGCACCAGCTCTTCCAGATTAGTTGCTGAAAAAGTGAACTGTCCATTTTCAATTCCCCATCGAATACCTGTATCTTGTGCCATAATCGACGCAATAAAATTATCCATCTCTGGTGAATTAAAATGGAGTTCCTCACTTTCTTTTCCGCCTAATGCCGCAGCTATTTTTCCCACTTGGAAGGAGAATAGGCCATCATTTGCAATGCATGCAGCAAGCCTGTGTTCATAAGCAGCCGCACGCGGAGCCAAATACCCGCCTAAACTGATACCCATTAATACGATTTTGTCAGAGATAACTTCTGGACGCTTGATCAGATAATCTACCACTGGTGTTACAGCAGCCTCCCAGTCATGTCTGAATGGAATTCGTTGCTCGCGTATAACAGCTCCTTGTCCTGGTCCCTCGAATACCAAGCAATGATACCCTTTTTCTAAAGCAGAGGTAACAACTTGGAAATAAAGCTCTTCTGCGGTGGAATCATATCCTCCATGAACAATCAGGGTAGGAGCAGGCTGATCTCCTGCTAAATACAAGTAACCAGGTAAATCTGTGTCTTCATAAGGAATAGTAACAATCTCCCAATGATGATCGAGTAAGGTAAGCGCGCGTCTGAATGTGCTTTGGCTTAATCTCCACGTTTTCAGAATACGTTTATCCTCCGGATTGCCATGGAGAAAAAATTCGGCTGTACGGTAGTAATTCGATGCACGTAAATAGAAGTCTCTCGCACTACTCTTATTGCCATGCTTGCTGCTTTCGTCAGCTTCTTGATGAACCCGGATTGCAGTCTTTAGCCATTCCTCATACCAACTTTCAAAATTACCTTCTTCAATTCGATAGGCAGTAGATAGACATTCCCCTATGTCTGCCCCTCCAAAAGCAGCATAACCCATTGTTCGAAGCAATTCGAATGAAAAAGTCTGATCCTTAAAAATAAGTTTCACAATAATACACACTCCTCATGATATGTTATTTGTAACCTATGTAAATGTTATCCTCTGTTATTTTATATGTCAAATATTATTTTATGTTATAATTAACCTATCTAAATGAAAATATATAAATCAAGAGCATGAAAGAGGAGAAATTAATGAATAATACCCAATACACCTTATTAGGATTATTAGCACGAGAACCGTTGAGCGGATATGAAATGAAGCAGCAAATCAACAGCAGAATTAGCCATTTCTATAAAATAAACAATAATCAGCTTTATCCATCTCTATCAAAATTGGAAAAATCCGGATTTATTGAATTGCAAGCTATTGAACAAGAGTCTTATCGCCCGCCTCGAAAAATTTACAGAATTACGGCTAGCGGCATTGACACTTTAAAGTCTTGGGTGCTAGAGCTTCCTGAAGCTGAGGATTCGAAAACCTTTCTGTTGAAGCAGTACAGTTCTTGGTTGTTAAAACCAAATGAATTGTTTAGCCTGATAAAGAAGAAGAAGGAACAACATGAACGTACGCTTGAAGATTATAAAAAGAGAATTTCTTCCTTCGAAGAACAGAACTCTAATGTCAATCATCCCTTGTTCTCCACAATTTCTGTTATTAATATGGGAATAAACTTTGAGGAGGCAAGTATTCTTTGGTGTGATAGGATGCTTCAATTGTTAAATCAACATTAATTTACCAATAGGTAAAAACCTAGAATAAAGGTAAACACTTATTATTTTAATTTTTTTAGAATAGAGATATTGACCCAAAATTAAGTGGCTGAATCAAGGATTTCAATGAAAATATTATTTATGAGTTATTAGATTGTTTTATAGAAGTACCAGAAATAATAAAAGAATATAATAATGGTACTTTGATTATTATGGTAATGTAAGGCGTAACGGTGCTTCTCAATATGTATGAGAACTTAAAGAGTTTATGGATAATAATCTGTAACTAAGATAGTTATCCTGTACATCATATTACATTACTGAAGAAAATAGATTGTGATTTTACTGAATATGACTTTCAAAGAACCATCAGTATTTAAAAAAAATTAACAATGGAGGTGTGATTGAATGAATAAAGTTTTAGCGTTCTCCATTTCAGGGATAGGGTTCACTGGTGCCGTCTTAATTATCTCAGTTCCTTTATTATTTAACACTCCAATAGGAAATGTATTGAAGATAGTTACTGCTGGTTCAGTAACAGCTTTCGTTATATTTGCTATTTCAGCTCTAGTGATTCGTCGACGATTAGATGAGCAGCAAAGAAGATAATTTAGTGAAATGAATAAAGCAGCATATTTAAAACAAATTTAGTGAGGTTTAATAATCAAGGATGGTGATTGCAAAATTACCATCCTTTCTGTTTTTTTAGAACAGGAATAAATAGTTAATTTTGGATATAGTCTAATATCTTTGTAATTACAGGGTTTTAGACTGTTTTTAATAAATTATTTTGTGTATCAGTTGTTAAACTATGACGAGAAAAAATTTAACAAATGAATATACATTGCATTTCCGATTATGTTTCTTATTCAACTAAAAAGGGTCCATTAATAGAACAAGAAGACCGTCTTTTAAATATATAAAGAAGACGGTATCTTTTTTGAGTGACATGTGTTATGCTATAAATAACTTAATTGTTCGTGCTAGCAATACAGGATTTATGTCATAACATCACAATTTATATCATCGTCTTGAATTATTATCAGAACAACCAAAGTAATAAACGTGTACATTGTGCACAATGGAGGAATTTCATATGAACACAGGTTCAGTAAAATGGTTTAACGCAGATAAAGGTTTTGGATTTATCGAGGTTGAAGGTGGAGACGACGTATTCGTACACTTCTCAGCAATTCAAGGCGAAGGTTTCAAATCTTTAGAAGAAGGTCAAACAGTTACTTTCGACATCGAAGAAGGTAATCGTGGACCACAAGCAGCTAACGTTGTTAAATAATAATTTATAATTGATAAAAAGTCTTTCTGTCACAGAAAGGCTTTTTATTTTTTGTCGTATAATATAAATAGAAAATAATTTGAGCTGAAATAAGTTAAAATAGTTAATATAAATATTCCATATGAACAAAGGAGAACAGAAAATGAGCTGACTTGTTCTATTTTTTGCACACATCGCAGACGATTTTACAGAAGGTCAAAATGTGAAATGGGCATAGGCTGGGTTTTCTGCGATTCTGATTTGGAAAAAATCAAACGAAAGAAATTCTGAGTACTGCCGGCCCTGTTATTTGAAACGTGGGACTTATCAGATGATGCACAGTTACTGGCCGGCTGTACCTTTGAATTCATCTGCTTCAGAGTATGAACTAACTCATGCCCAATGGATCGAAAAACAGCAAAAAATCGTACCGCTATATTCATTAGTAGATAGCAGTACGATTTTTATCAAACATTTTGAATTTTTTCCATTTGCTCTAGCCTTGGTTTGGATATCGAAAACGAACAAAAGTTACTTAGCAGGCAACCCAAGTGCTTTAGCTATTCCATCCGCATGCGCTTGTGCTATTTCTTCTATAAAGGCATCGCTTTTTAGCTTGTTCGCATCTGCTGCATTATCAATAAATCCATTTTCTGTTAAGACGGCTGGTGCACTTGATTCACGTAAGACATGTAAATTGGCTTGTTTTGCGCCGCGATCCGTAAACCCTGTTTGTTCCACTGTTTCATTATGGATTGTTCTTCTTATGGCGTTGGTTCTTTCTTTATTATCATAGCTTCCGTTCCATGTATAAGATTCATAGCCTGTAGCCCCGCCTGCATTGATATGTATGGAAACAAAAAAGTTAGCTCCCCAATTATTTGCTTCATTTGTTCTCGCACCTAATGACTTGGTAATATCGGACGTTCGCGAAAGCTTAATCGTGTGACCGCTATACTGTTCATTTAAAATGTCTCTTGTTTTCAATGCGATATCTAACGTTACATCCTTTTCCTGTAACCCGTTCGCTGATGCTCCAGGGTCAGATCCGCCATGGCCTGGATCAATATAAATGCGTGTGTCTGCTGCTTCTGCTGAATCATGAGGGATAGTCATACCTGTTAAGGCGATTCCCAAAATGATAGAAATAAACAGAAACTTTTTTAATTCTGGTTTTCCTTGTTTTGAAAAGATAATACTACTCCTCCTTCTAAATAGTTATTCACCCATTTTAGATTCTATAGAAAAATTTGTCGATAGGTCGATATGTTGGTAGAATATATATTTCCGTATGATTGAAAGTTTGTAAAATAGGAATAATTGTAATTTAAGTTTTTTCCCTGTTAGATAGCAAGCTTATTAGAATAGGGGCAACAAGCTATACTGGAAAAAATTGCACGTTTAAGCATTTTTAAACTTACCATGCAATTTTTCTTGATTTTAATGATAAAAATGAAGTGCAAAAATTTGATTTTTATTGTATCCAATAAGCTATTTTGCTTTTTGTCAGTGAAAAAATAGTTGTTCATTTTTGTCTTGTGAAGATGGAAGAACTATACTG
This sequence comes from Oceanobacillus sojae, assembly GCF_007991515.1. Classification (GTDB taxonomy): domain Bacteria; phylum Bacillota; class Bacilli; order Bacillales; family Amphibacillaceae; genus Oceanobacillus; species Oceanobacillus sojae. Next base: position 27,798 of record NZ_BJYM01000026.1, on the reverse strand, counting down.
GCATTAGTGCAGAAACGAAACTTATGATTAGGCTTGAAAAAATCTGTTTCATTAATTTGGAGGTAAGATTAGATGAATATGAAATTTGATCCAAATAATGCCGTTATTAAACTTTGTATGCGTGGGATGAGTCTGGAAGATAGCGGAAGCATTGAAGAGGCAATTACGATGTTTCATAAAGCATGGCACGAAACAACGGATGACTATGAAAGATTCCTTGCAGCGTATCATTTAGCACGTCTGCAAAAAGAGATTGCAGATAAATTGAAATGGATGGAAGCCTCTTTAAAGTATGCCCAGGAAATAAATGATGAAAATGTTAAAAGTGCATACGCGACGTTATACCTAAATATTGCCCAATGTTATGAGGAATTAGGTGATTCTGATAACGCAAAAAGAAATTTTGAATTGTTAAATTCTTATAAGAGTACACCTTCTGATGAAGGGCCATTCTATCACGGGACAAAGGCAGATTTGCAAGCCGGCGATTTACTGACAGCGGGTGGAAATTCAAATTACGAACCTGAGCTTAAAATGAACCACATTTATTTTACTGCTAACGCCAATGGCGCAGGACTTGCAGCAGCATTAGCAAAAGGAGAAGGAAGAGAGCGCGTTTATATCATTGAACCAACAGGTGAATTTGAAAACGACCCAAATGTTACTGATAAAAAATTTCCTGGAAACTTAACACGTTCTTACCGCTCGAAATCTCCTTTAAAAATCGTTGGTGAAGAAATAGAGTGGGCGAAACTAACAACTGCAGATCGACGTAAATGGCACAAAAATTTAGCGGAAAACAAAGGAGACATTATTAACTGAAGAATGTATTCCTAATGACTGGAGTAGTTCCTATTGCAAGTTTGTCTGCGGTCTTACACATAAAATGAAGGCACTCTACTTTGTAATTACTTAGCGTGCCTTTATATTTCCAGGTGTATATATTTCACCATGTAATCATACAGAATGTAGGTTACATGGTGAAGTAGTATGCGTAACCAGTGATTATTGTTAGGCTGCCGGGCAGTCTTACAGAATACAATGGAACAATTCCAGACTGGTGAAAGAAAATATTGAGGAAGAAATCAACAACCTCAAACAGCAACCAGGAGAAGATATGGTCATCCTCGGAAGTCCCAGGTTTGCACACCACCTTATGCAGCTTAATTTAATAGATGAGTATAAAATTACGGTTTCCCCCGTCCTGATTGGCAGCGGATTGCCGTTATTCGATGGCATCCAGGAGAAGGTCAATCTTAAGCTGATAGAAAACAAGTCCTTTGATTCTGAAGCCTGAGGTCTTGTTTATCAGACGGTAAGATAACCTTGTCATATAAAGACGGTTAAGGAATAATAGCTCAATAAGAGGCTGGGACAAACCCAGTAAATAACAAAAGACGTGGTGCTTACACAAAAGTGTGAGTCCCACGTCTTTTATTATTTTAATCAATCAAGTTATTTTGCATATAACGTAATAGACATCAATGGTAATTACTTATCTATACCCTTAAAACACAATATTAAAGAGCTGTACCTTTTGGAGGAATAAACAATTGGGACATGTCAGCACCCTCTAATTCAAGCAATTTTACTTTTGTGGCAAGCCCGCCGGCATAACCTGTCAAGCTGCCATTCGTACCTACAACTCTATGACAAGGAATAATAATAGAGATGGGATTATGACCAACAGCGCCGCCTACTGCTTGGCTTGACATGGTTTTCTTGTTCATTTTAGCTGCTGCCTTTTTGGCAATTTCACCATAGGTGATTACCTCGCCATATGGTATTTCACATAAAATATCCCATACGATTTGTCGAAATTCTCCGCCGATAGGAGATAGCGGCAATTCGGAAATGGCAGGATTCTTCCCCATAAAATATTGATCCAGCAATTTTTTTGCTGCTTCAAATACAGGGATATCATCTTTGAGGATCATTTCTGCGGAAATACTAGCACCGTAATATTTCTGTCCTTCATTCCATAGACCAATGATAGTATTACCGTCACACGCCAGTGTAATTGCACCCACAGGTGATGTATAAGTTGTTTTATAATACATTTGAATCCCTCTATTCCGTTTTATAACATAATCGTAGCATAACTGTGCCAAGGCCGTCATGCTTCCGACATCACAAAAATATAAAAAGAATTTACCAGGCAAGCAGTCAAAAGGAAAAGTCATATGCATAGCATGCTTCAGCACGTTATTAATCTATTGAACAGGACATTTACAAATATATTCCGTTATGATAATATGTCAGATGTACCAATCATCCTACAAATTTTTTGGAGGCAAAGAAATGATTCTCAAAACCAATCGCAAATCGCTTGTAGAGCAGGTTGCTGAACAGATAGAGCAATTAATTGAACAGAAGCATTGGAAGGTGGGGGACAAGCTTCCGCCGGAAATGGAATTAATAGAAGAATTCGATGTCAGCCGTAATACATTAAGAGAAGCAGTACGGGCATTAGTACATGCTGGGTTATTAGAGACAAAACAAGGAAGCGGAACAATCGTACGTTCGACAAGTGCGCTTGATGCCGCCTTGAAACGCCATGTCAAAAAATCAACCATGCTGGAGACATTGGAAGTACGATTAGCCTTGGAAAAACAAGCGGCCCAGATGGCAGCTGAACGCAGAACCGAATCAGATTTAATAGATTTGGAAGTCTGTATTAACAACTGCAAAGAGGCTTCTGCAAAGAAAGATTTAGAACAGTTTATTTCTTCGGATATCCAGTTTCACAAAACAGTTGTAGCAGCTTCCAATAATCAGCTGCTGATTGATTTATATGAAAATATGACAGAGGTATTATTTTCTTTTGTACAGGATTTTATGACTATCGAACCCCTTTTTCCATTTGAACAGGGAATTCATCTGGAGCTTTTTAAAGCGATACAGAAACAGAACAAGGAATCTGCAGCAGCCTATGTAGAGAATGATATGGAAGTATTAAAAGAAAGCATCATAAAGATATTGAAAGAATAGAGGATTAAGATGACGAAACAAGCAGGAACATTAACAGATCAAAACAGCACAAAAGCCAGATGGTTATTGCTTATCGGCGTTATTTTGGTTGGAGCAAACTTAAGAGTGCCTATTACCTCCGTTGGAGCATTGATTACCTTTATTCGTGAGGATCTTGGCATCAGCAATGCCTCAGCTGGAATGATAACAACGTTGCCTTTGATTGCATTTGCATTGCTTTCTCCGTTTGCTCCAAGAATAGCGAATAAAATAGGGATGGAATGGACAATTGCCTTATCGTTAGTATTACTTATCACAGGCATGATCGTACGGTCCATTGCGGGAATAGGATATCTATTTACAGGTACCATTTTCGTAGGATTGGCTATTGCAATTGGAAATGTTTTAATTCCAGGTATTATCAAAATGAGTTTTCCTTTAAAAATAGGAATCATGACCGGTGTATATGCTGTTTTTATGAATATATTCGGTGCCTTGGGCTCTGGTCTCAGCGTCCCGATTTCTTCTGTTGGCAATATGGGCTGGCAGGGAGCATTGAACATTTGGGGAATAATTACAATTATCGCATTACTCATTTGGTTACCGCAGCTTCGCAAACATCCGGATGAATCACCTAAAGCAAATGTGGAAAAAGACAAGAAAACCAATTTATGGCGTTCATCAATTGCCTGGAGTGTGACCTTATTTATGGGAGGGCAATCTCTTGCATTTTATACATTGATTACCTGGATGCCAGACATTTTGAGAACGGTTGGTTATAACGCAGGCGGAGCAGGATGGATGGTCTTCCTGATGCAGGTTGCGCTTATTCCTACTACTTTTGTTATTCCGGTTATAGCCGAAAAAATGAGCAATCAGATTGGTTTAGCTGTTGGAACAGCCGTATTGTTCATTATTGGATTTACCGGCTTGATGTCTGGAAGTATGGCACTTGTCCCTGTTTGGGCAATATTGCTTGGAATTGCAGGCGGCAGCGGCTTCAGTCTCTCCATGATGTTCTTTACAATCCGGACTAAAGACGGGAAAGAAGCAGCCGAACTTTCTGGTATGGCACAATCCTTTGGTTATCTTTTAGCTGCGGTTGGTCCAGTACTTGTCGGTGTCTTGCATGATAGAAGTAATGGATGGATCATGCCGCTTATTTTCTTAATCATCATTTCTGTGGTCATATTAGCAGCAGGTATTGTATCTGGCAAGGAAGGAACCATATCAGATCAATCTAATAAACAGATATCGAAGGAATGGATAGAAGAGGTTTAATGAAACGGTAAGAAGCCCTCGCCTGTACAGGGGGGGTTCTATATATTAGCAGTTGCTATGAGATCAGCATAGCAGTTGCTTTTTTATGTTGTGAATCACTTATTTTCCAAGTGAATAAAATGATTTAAAAAGGGCTCATTCAATCCAATAAGAAAAAAGAAGATTATAAATCTGTATACTACTCTTTAACAGATGCCGGGACTGAATTAGCTTATATGCATCATCATCTTCACCAAAAAGTAATAGAGCGTTATGAGGAACTGCTTCATAAATTTGATGGAGCGGAGCTAACTACTATTATACGCTTTATGTCTGAATGGACCGACCAAATAAAAAACACGGATATGCTGGAATAAGAGTATATTCGTTTGGAATAAATACTATTTTTTAACAGAAGGATGGATTATAATTGAAAATAAATAAAAAATATGAGCATATTACTTTTACTGTTTTGATGGGGCTTGGTATCTCATGCATAATATCATTTGTTCTTGTCTCCATAAATATAGGCTACAATAGCTCGTTTTTGGGGAGTTGGCTGACAATGTGGCTGCAGGCTTTTATTTGTGCAGTTCCATGTGCGTATTATTTCCCAAAAGCTATAAGGAAGTTAATGAAAATTTTTAACTTTGTAGAAAAGGAAACGTCCTACAAATAACATTTTATATAAATATTTTTAAAAGATGAGGAGATGGCAGATGACAAATGACAAAAGAATATAATAAAGTAGTCCTGGCGAGAAAAGCCAAGATACTAGAACTGAGTCCTTACTTGGAAAACGGACAGTATACTTTTGAAAAAGATCTTAGAACTGTTTATAATACTGCAAAAACCAGCCACCCTATGGTTAATAATCTTAAAAATTCAAAAGAAGAGGGTCCTCCTTCACTGGAAATGGAGGATTATGGACGTAAGTATTTTAATGGAAGTATTTTATGGTTTTGTATTAATGGCGATATCAGAACTTTTTCAGATGATGAAATACTTATTTTTTGCACCAACCAAGAAAGCTATCAAAGAAAAATAGCAAACTACACGTATTTTTCATCTTTCTTTCGTATTCCTGCGTTACTCAAGCAAGATGCTAAGCACAATATGGTGACGGAAGTATTCATTCATTTTGAAAATCAAACAGAGAACGATGAAGCGTTCATTTTAAAAACAATATATGATGATTATCACAGTTATTTCAATTACCTAATACTTCATTCAAAGGTTGACTATCAAACGTTGAATAGCTTATTCGATACAAGTTCAAATGTGGTTCATATTCAGCAATTTGAAAAAATAGTAGAAAAAGTTGCCCCGGAATTGCTTTCCCTGAAGCTGCCGTTTATCGACCTGCATGGCGATTTGTGGTCTGATAATATTCTTTTAAACGATGAGGCAGGGGAGAAGACCCTATGGTATATCGACTGGGAGACTGCGGATAAATATGTTTTCTTCTACGATTTCTTCAAATTTATTTGGAATGAATTAGATGTCCATGATAATTATTCCTATTATAAGAGGTATATTGCTGGGGAATTTGATGAAGGCCTGACCCGCCTGTTTGCTATTTTTCATCTGAAGTTTCAGCCCAAATATAGGCAATCTTATTTTTGTCTCTTTTTCCTAAATAGTATTCTAAATGATACAGACAATATTGCGTTTAAATTTAAACTTGAGGAAATAAATGACTTTAAGCGTAAGGTTTTTCCGTTAATGATTTAATGAGGTTCCCAATACTTTATAATGTAGTAAAACGAATTGAGCGTATTATTTAGGAATAGGCAACTTGAAATAATATCGTTTTCTACAAAAAGTCCTGCTGATAAAATTTTAGCAGGATTTTTTGTGTTTCCCTTTTTCTTAGAAAAGATTTGACGCTTACATCGATTTGCTCTTATAAAATTTTTCGTATCTTAATTGTGTTGAATAAAATTGAAATGAAAGCCTGCTTATATAATAAAAATTGTTAATTGCAAACATTTAACCCTGCTTATTCAAATAATTAAGTAAAAAAACTTGAAATTGACGTTACGTCATTTTGTATAATGAACATAGTAAAAATAAAACAAGGGGTTGGCTATACTTGATTTCGATTAAAGAAGTAACAAAACAAACGGGGGTTACGGTCAGAACAATGCGCTATTATGATCAGATAGGTCTTCTTCACCCCGCTGGTAAAACAGAGGGAGGCCATAGATTATATGGAGAGAAAGAAATGAAGAAACTGCAGGAAATCCAGTTTTTAAAGACAATAGGGTTCAGTCTGCAAGAAATAAGTGAAATGATAGCTGACGAGAATCATGATTGGTTCACTGGTCTAAAGAAGCAATTGGGCTATGTTTCAAAGGAAAAAGAGAGATTAGCACAAATTGAAGGGACATTACGTGGATTAATAAATGAAATAATGCTGAATGGCAATATTGATTTGTTTAGTGTGCAGAAGCTCATCCAATTATATCAACAAAATATGGATAAAAGAGAAGGGTATTTAAACCAAATATTTAATGAAGAAGAAAGTAAATTACTTCAAAATCTTCCAAATATAAATAGAGACGATCCTGAAACGCTGGAATGGATTGCCTTAATAGCACAATTAAAAAAGCATATGTCAAAAGGAATTTCGGCACCGGAAATACAGCGACTCATAAAACGTATGTATGAAAAAGAACAGGAAACATTTGGGGATAACAAAGAATTTGTAGAAAAGATATGGGACATTAGAAAGTCACCTCAAAAATCGGAGAGCGCCGGGTTTTATCCTATCGATGCGGAAACATTGGATTTTTTTGAGAAGGCATATGAATTTTATGTAAACAAGAAAAGCAATTTTTGAATGAGAAAGTGACAATCCTTGATGAATTTGCAGAAAAGCTGATTATCAATGGAAATTCAGGAGATGTTTCTTTAGAACAGCTTTCAACAAATAACCTGGATATAGAAACGAAAAGTGGGGATGGAATGATCAATATCCCTATTTCATATGATGAATCACAAGATGAAAAAGAAATAAAGGACACTGCAGGTAAAGGAAGTTTTGAGATTGACGTTGAAACAATATCAGGTAACATCACAGCCAGGTAGAACGCAAATGGCATTCGACGAAGGACGAATTTTGCTGGAAACGAATATTATCAAAGAGTTTCATAATATAAATGATTAGATTTGAGGTGTCTTTTTGAATTTTATTGCTTGGATGATCGTTGCTTGTGAAATAGGGTTTTGGATAGTAATTATCTTAGGTTTATTTACAAGATATGTTCTCAAGAAGAATAAACTTGGATTATTTTTCTTAGCTTTAACACCAATAATTGATTTAATTTTATTAATTATTACGGCTGCCGATTTATACCGAGGGGCCACTGCAACAGCTGCACATGCGATTGCGGCAGTTTATATAGGCGTTTCGATTGTATTTGGAAAAAGTATGATTAGATGGGCTGACGAGAGATTTCGCTACTACGTGATAAAAGAAGGTCCAAAACCAATTAAACTGTATGGAATAGAATATTCAAAGCATTATTTAAAGGGGTGGGGGAAACACGTTTTATCTTATTTGATTGGTGCTGGTACTTTGGCAGGAGTCATTTTTTTCATAAATGACTCCTCTCGAACAGAAGCATTGCTTCGGGTTTTACAAATATGGACATTTGTATTAGGTATTGATTTTATTATTTCTATTTCATATTTCGTCTGGCCAAGAAAGAAGGGCGTTTAATTAGTAAGATAGATTTACAATAGGTGTGATAAGCCAATTGTTTGAGGGAAATAAAGACTCCATTATACTCTTCCTGTTATATAAAAATTTATGTTTTTATTTCATCTTAGATGGAGTCTTTTCATCAATTGTCATGAACGATTAGTAATGATTTATACATTTGTAATGGTAAACTAGCGTATGCAACGACGCTAATGATAATCGCTATGAAAGCAGCGACAATTGAAACAAACCATTTTCTCAATGATGGTCATCTCTTTTTGAATGTTGGCTATCAAGCGTCCATTTAGTCAGTTCTTGAAATACCTTAGTATTCAAACAGTATATAATGTGTTGCCACTTTCGCTCTGCCCAGACTAACTGGGCATTTTTTAATAGGTTAAGCTGATTGAAAACGCTCGGCTTTGACATTTCAAAGTGTTCAGCAATGTCACCCGCTGTTAAATCAGTGAAACCATCTATCCGCTTGATCCGCTTCAAGGTATAATTCATTTAGTATGTTAAGAAATTTGTAAGATTTATATACATAAGATTGAAAGATTAAATCATTAATCTGGATATATAGGTTATAGGAGGTACGTTATGGAAGGTGCAAACATATTAGTTGTGGACGATGACAAGGAAATAGCAAATGCACTAGATAAGCTTCTGACGATGGAAGGATTTAAAGTTATGAAGGCTTATAATGGCTTAGAAGCATTGGATGCTTTAGTTCAACATGATATTCAATTAATACTCCTGGACGTTATGATGCCAAAGCTGGATGGTCTTTCAACTACTTTGAAAATTAGAGAGGAAAAAAATATACCAATTATTATCATATCAGCAAAGTCAGAGGACAGTGATAAAATACTGGGGCTATCTATGGGAGCAGATGATTATATAACAAAACCATTTAATCCAGACGAATTGATTGCCAGGGTGAAGAGCCAGTTGAGACGATATATCACTTTAGGGAATATCGGCAATATCACTCACGGTTCTCAAATTGTGGTTGGAGGATTAAATCTAAATAAGGAATCTAAGCAATTATTCGTATATGGCACCCCTATTAGGTTAACGCCTACGGAATACAAAATTTTAGATTTTCTAATGACGAATGCTGGAATGGTTTATTCATCTGAACAAATCTATGAAAAAGTGTGGAAAGAGCCTGCGTATTCTGTTGAAAACACCGTCATGGTCCATGTAAGACGTATCCGCGAAAAAATTGAAATAAATCCTAAAGAACCTAAATATTTAAAGGTGGTGTGGGGTATTGGGTATAAAATTGAAAAACTTTAGCAGAAATACAATTACTAAATTTGCAGTATTTTTGATAACAGCTGCCATGATTTCGATGGCTGTCATCCAAATATTTTATGTGGATTGGAATAGGTATAATATAGAGCCGCTGATGATAGAAACTTATGAAGAAAGCAATACATTTATGAATGAGCTGCAAAATACTTTCAGTGAGATAGATTCGCATTTTAATAAACCTGAAATATTAGAAATAGAGGATTTAAATTATATATATTATATAACAGATGGTAACGAAACACAGACGAACAGAGAAGACTTTAGCCGTGAGGATTTTCTAAACTACAGCAATTATGTCTATGAGTATAATCAGGGCAGAGTCACATCAAATGGAAATGTTTTTGAAAATTTTACGTATTTGTTTAGTGAGGATGTAACCATATATATCGGCTTTCCAGATGAATATATGAAGGAGAAGCAGGAGGAATGGAATAATGCTAATGAAATATTAAGTGCGCAGGTAATAGATTTTGCTTTGTATACCATCGTAGCGTTAGCACTCATTATCTATTTAATCACTGTTACAGGGAGAAAACCAAATAAAGAAACATTACAAACGAATTGGCTGGACTTATTATATAGTGAAATTTTATTAGCACTAGTCGTGTTACCAATCATAGCTTGCTGCATTTATCTATTCGATCTCCACTATTATTACAATTATGTACTTCGAATATCTGCAATTCATAAGTCTTATATGTATTTAATTGGAATAGTAACAGCTATAGCTGCCTTATTATCTGGAGCAGGATTATTAGCACTGGTAAGAAAGATCAAGGATAGAAGGTTTATAAAGGGTTTTCTTTTATATAAAATTGGTTATAAGATAGTAGTCTTCACAGTAGACTTTACAAAAAGTTTTTTTGATGGCAGAAGGTATGTAAAATCTCCGCTAACCAAGAATTTGCATCAAAGGCAGTTAGCTTTCATTATAGCTAGTTTTATTTTAGTATTACTGACTCTTATGTTCATCTTTATAGTATTAATAAGTGGTATACTCATCTTTATCCCTTTAATTTTTATCCCGCCAGTTCTTGAAATTGTGCTTATTTACTGGTATGTGAAATATAATAATAAGACATATGACGAAATAAATAAAGGCTTCAATGAAAGCTTGGAGGAACAGATGAAATCGGAGAGAATGAAAATTGAACTGGTGACCAATGTTTCTCATGATTTGAAGACTCCATTAACGTCCATCATAAGTTATGTAGATTTACTGTCTAAAGAAGAAAACCTTTCAGAAACGGCAAGAGATTATATTAAGGTGCTAAGTGAAAAATCTGACAGATTAAAGAATATCGTTTCAGATTTGTTTGATTTAGCGAAAAGTAACAGTGGAGATATAAATCTGCATTTAGAAACGATTGATATGAAAACACTAATTGAACAAATTTTAGGAGACATTGAGGACGATATAGAAAGAGCAGGAAATAAGATAAAATTGAAGCTTCCTGAGCCATCTATAGAAATCGTTGCAGATAGTAACAGACTTTACAGAGTTATTCAAAATGTACTTGATAATGCACTGAAGTATGCTTTAAATGGAACACGGATATTTATAGAGATGGAAAAGAGAGAGGGCAGGGGAATAGTCACTATAAAAAATACTTCCTCTTATGAAATAGATTTTACAGCAGAAGAGATACTTCAGAGATTTAATAGAGGGGATAAGGCCAGAACGGCTGATGGAAGCGGTCTGGGATTGTCTATTGCAGAAAGCTTTACAAATGTAAGCGGGGGAAGTTTCAAAGTAGATATAGATGGAGATACATTTAAAGTCATTATTAGTTTTCCTTTGGCATCAGAGTAAAAAAATAGTTTTGTTCCAATTCTATAAGAAATTGGAACAAAACTAACCCAGTAATCTTAGTATGTTTTCAGCCCTTGGATTCCTCCGCAAGCTTTTTAATAACCTCTATCGTTTCTTCCCAGTTTTTATCCGAATGCTCATACATCGTTGGCGTAGCAAAGTTGCTATGTTTTAATCTCAGTGTTGTGTGTTTGCTATTGTTACTTAGGTTAAATGTTATGATTGAGTAATTTTCCGGGCTGTCAGGAGTACCTGAAAAGCCGCTCCAGTAATCATAGGAGAAAACGCTCTGCGGCTCATATTCCAGGATATGACCTTTGTCTTCATATTCTGTACCGTCCCATGTGAATGAAAAAGTAATTGAGCAGCCTACATTCCAATCTGTATTCACAGTTACCCCTAACCATTGTTTGATGAAGTCAGGATTAGTAAGTACGTTCCATACTGTTTCGGTTGCTGCCGAAATTTCCCTTTGCTTTTCAATGGATAAATTACGCACACCTTTACACTCCCCTTATCAAATTGGTCATAGCTAATATTGCATCGCGATGTTGAAATATCATTTGTAAGTTGTCATCAATTATAGCATGAAAATAGAGTTGGCAGAGCGAATTATTCTAGTGTATATTGTGTTTTTACAAAAGGAACGATATAGAAATCCATAATTTTTAACACTTCTTTCAAAGATTGTTAAAAGATACGCTAAGTTACAAGTATAAAAAATTCAAGTAAAGGGATTGAAACACTTTCATATCACCTATCGGGCAAATATTAATATTAGAATTGTTGATGGAAGGGTATATAAAAATAGAAACAGCTGCTGAAAATCAATCACTAAAAAATAATCTGAGAAGGAGTGCCCAAATGTCAACAATATATTCTATCAGTGATATTCACGGATGTTATGAAGCTATGCTTGATACTTTGAATTTAGTAGATTTAGAGTCTGATAAGAATAATAAACTTCTTTTTTTAGGAGACTATATAAGTCGAGGAAAGAATAGCTGTAAAGTTCTTTATCATATTAAAAACTTGGAAGAAAAATATCCAGATCAAGTAGTTGTGTTAATTGGAAATCACGAGCAGATGTTTTTAGACTGGTATTGTAATGAGCAGGAATTTTTATGGTTATCACAAGATCAACAATTGGTGACGACAAAAAGTTTTTTTAAAGCAGAACAATGGGATTATGTTTTTAGAGAATTGCTCCATCTGAAACGTTCTACAGTAAGAATGAGCAGTTTTATCAAAGCTGAGATAAAAAAAGAACATCCGGAATTACTGCAATGGCTCTTTTCTAAAAGGAAAGAATTCTATTATGAAACGGAACCCCAAATCTATGTACATGCCGGAGTATATGAGGCCGAACCAGAATTATGGAAGCATGCAACAGAGCCATACGAATTTATATGGAAATACCCGGCGGAAACAGGTTCGTTTTATAAAGACATCATTGCGGGGCACATCTCCACAGTTGAGGTTTCCAATGATAACAGTTATTTAGGTAAGGTATTTTGGGATGGTCAAAGCCACTTCTTTATTGATGGTGAAACGGTAGAAAGTAATATAGTTCCTTTGTTAAAGTTTGATACTTGTACGGGTGGCTATTCGAGCTATGAGAAGCAAATGGATGGTTCCTGGATGGAATATTCAATAACAAAAAGATTGTTTAAAGATTAGTATTATTGCTTACCTATAAAGCTTATTTACATTAGTTTTTATAGGATTATCATTTATTATAGAGGGGGAAATAAGAACAAAACTTAATTTGAAAGGAGAATACCTATATATCTGCATCTATCCATATATAATATGAAAAAAATTAGCTCAAAATAATCCCTGCCAGGCGATAATTTGGCAGAGATTATTTTTCGTTATATGTCAAACCAGTTTTTATTGAAAAAACACTAAAAAGCATACCCCTTACCCCATATAAACACTTTCACACGTTCCAGGAGCCGGTTCATAAAAACAATGATCCATAAATTGACCGGAAAAGGGCTGATCATACCATGTTGGAGGACATGGGGCATATGGATTAAAGTACCAAAGAGCATATTTTGCCGGGTGACTTCTCCAGCTTTCCAACGTCTGCCTTGCTAATTTTCTTTCTGTTTCTCTTGCTCTCTGATAAAACATATTCCCTTTTTGAACAGCTTCGAAAGAGTAATTTCCTCCCTGTACATGAAAAATGACATCATCAACTGTTCTCAAGTCAATAAAATCGCCACAATCTGCTACGACACGGTTAACAATAACATTTCCTACATAAAGCATTCCTTGTTTTCCTTCACCCTCAGCTTCGGCTCTCATCATTCTTGCCATTAAGTCAACGTCTGCCTCTCGGTAAGCTATTCTTCCCATTATCTCACCTCTAAAATATGTTATGACGGAAAACTTGCATTCATGACTTGGGGGCTTGTATTTTTTTAACGTAAATGAACACTTTATAATGTGTCTTGGCATTTTAAACGAATCAAAACAAATCTATTGACCTAAAGTCCACTCTAGGGACTATAATAAATTTCAAAATGGGTATACAACGAATATAGTTTATTCATTTTACCAAAGGAGATGTTCAAATGATTTTAAATGAAAATTATCAGCTGTCCAATGGGATTGAAATTCCTAAATTAGGTCTTGGAACATGGTTTATTGATGATAAAGATGCTGCTCAGGCAGTAGTTGACGCTGTAAAGGCAGGTTATCGCCATATTGATACAGCGCAGGCATATGGAAATGAAAGCGGCATTGGCCAGGGAATAAAAAATTGTGGTCTGAACAGGGAAGATTTATTTATTACGACTAAACTTGCTGCAGAAGTAAAATCTTATGAGGAGGCTGTTTCATCCATTAATCAATCTCTGGAGACACTGGACCTTGACTATATTGATATGATGATCATTCACAGCCCGCAGCCATGGGCGGATTTTGATGAAGAAGAGCGCTTTTTTGAAGGAAACCGGGAAGCTTGGCAGGCTCTTGAAGAAGCCTATCAGGCAGGAAAACTTCGTGCCATTGGTGTATCTAATTTTCAAAAAGAGGATTTGGATAACATTCTAAGTAACTGTACTGTTAAACCAATGGTAAATCAGATTTTAGCGCATATCAGCAATACACCATTTGATCTGATTGCCTATACGCAGGACCAGGGCATTCTTGTTGAAGCTTATTCACCAATTGCTCATGGTGAGTTGTTTAAAAACGAGAAAGTGGCAGCAATTGCTGAAAAATATGATGTTTCGATTCCACAATTGAGTATTCGCTATACGCTGCAGCTGGGCTTACTTCCACTGCCTAAAACAGCTAATCCGGAGCATATGAAAAATAATGCCGGAGTGGACTTCACTATTTCAGATGAGGATATGGAAGCTTTGAAAAATGTTGAGCGCATTAAAGATTATGGTGAAGCAAGCGGCATGCCTGTATTTGGCGGGAAATTAAAATAACAAAATCCCAAAATACCTTATAATAAAACTGCATTTCATGGGAGCTTTGATTTTTTCCTTTGAAATGCAGTTTTTTATGTCTCTTCTAACTTAGTAAAAGCTGATTGTTGAGCCAATAATCACTTGTCATTCATATTTGTTTTGTTACAATTATTGTGGGGTAATACAATCTTAAGCATATAAAAATTAGGAGGAATTTTATTGAAGAAATTCATATTTTTAGTATTAATTTTCTTAATGCTGGCAGCATGTAATAATGTGGAAGAAAATACAGAAATGCAGGAAAAAGAAAGTACAGATATAACAGAAGAAACGGATACAGTGACTTCAGAAGAGGAAGAAGAAAAGCCTACATATCAGATTGGTGAAACAGCTGCAATTACAAGTGATTTATATGAGTTTGACTATGAGGTAACAGTGAATGATTTTCAGTTAACAAGAGAAGTAGATGAAGTACCTATCGAAGACTACCTTATCGGGGCAAGAGAAGAAGACAGGTTTGCGGTTGTTGATGTAACCATAAAAAATATATCGGATGAAGCTTATGTGCCGAATCAAATGTTTTCTGCCAATTTTTCAGCAATAGATGAAAATGGAGGAGATATATCTGATGATGAATTCTTTACAGGGGGAGATGAAGAATTAGCTCCCGGTGAAGAGCTGACCGGACATTTAGTATACTTAACGGATATTAATTACGCGGATACATTTGTATTAAAATATGAATTGATGTCAGATCAGGAAACACATTTCGAACTGCCTAATCCTGAACAATAAGATTTTGGATAATCTAAATTAATCATGTTAAAAATGATTACAGCTGGCGGGAGAGGAATACTCTAAAACAAAATTGCATTCCATGGGAGTAAAGCTATAATTCTCCCGGTGGAATGCAATTTTTATGATAAACTTTAATTTAAAGAGTATTTAAAGGAGGGTGCTATGTCTAAACAATATCAAAATTTACTTGCTGGAAAATTGTACAAAACAGATGATAAAATTCAAAGCATAAAAAATAAAGGCAGATATTTATCCAGACTTTTTAATGAGACGACAGAGGAAGAAAACATTGAAAGGAAGAATTTAATTAAACAACTATTTGGAAGCACAGGGGAAAACTATACTGTAAAACCGCCATTTTATTGCAGTCATGGTGTACATATTTTCGTGGGGGATAATTTCTTTTGTAATTTCAATTGTATTTTTCTGGACTTAAATACGATTCATATTGGTAATAATGTTGCGATTGGCCCAAGAGTCAGCATTTATACTGCTCTTCATCCAATTGACCGGAGTATAAGGAATACAGGTTTAGAATATGCACTGCCAGTTACCATAGAGGATGATGTTTGGATAGCAGGAGATGTTGTAATTAATCCGGGAGTAACAATAGGAGAAGGCAGCATTATCGGCTCTGGATCTGTTGTGACAAAGAGCATTCCCAAAAATGTGATTGCCATGGGAAATCCTTGCAGAGTTCACAGGGAAATTACAGAAGAAGATAAAAAGCAATGGGAAGTGATGTACGAAGAGTATCAAGAAAGTATTGAATAAAACTTCCTACATTAAAATATACTGTACAAGCTGGCTAAAGAGTTTGCTTCCAGAAATTTTATTTGCTATTATCATTAATATATACTTATTAAACCTATTTAATAAGTATATACTTACTTTTTAAACAGATTAAATAAGTGTGTGATATAGGAGGCATTGAATTATGGAATCCAGCCCAAAATCTATGAAGAAAACAATCCAGATAAGCATTCGTAAAGCTCTTTTAGAACTGGGAAGTGCTACCAAGGTTGAACTTAATGACTATTTAGAAATAAGTTTCCCTACCATAAGCAAGTTCCTTACTCAAATGGAGAAAGAAGGGGAAATCTTATCTGCAGGATTCGATAATTCAAGCGGAGGTAGAAGAGCAAAACGCTATAAATATAATCCTGAGCATATGTTAGGTCTGGCTATTTTTTTAGAGGAAAAAGAAATAAATTATATTATTTTCAATTGTTATGGAGAACTAAAAGATAAAGGAACAAATACTGGTATTTCAGATTTAAATTCTTTCACTAAATGTATTCAGGACATAACAAATCAGTACAATAAAATCAGTTCATTATCCATTGGTGTACCGGGATCTGTTGATAATGAGCGTATTTTCTATATTCCAGATTACAAGCATCTTCAAAATGTAGATTTAAAAGGATACTTGGAGGATTATTTCTCTATTCCTGTAGTGGTAGAGAACGATATGAATGCAGCAGTGCTTGGATATTACAATCGTTTAAAAATCAAAGAAAACAAATCAGTTGTCTATTTATATTTAGGTAAAAATGGACCGGGTGCCGGAACGATAGTTAATGGCATTGTTTTGCGGGGCAGCACGAACTTTTCAGGAGAAATTTCATTCGTGCCGCAATATGATGATAAGCGTTTCTGGCAAACCTTAAGTGAAAATAAAATGAATACTTCCCCGGTACATAAGGATTATATGATTGATGTCATAAGCAGACTGGTGGCATCATTTACGGCCATCATAAACCCTCATATGATTATTTTTTGTAACGAAGAAGTAGAACAAGAAACATTAAATAGAATTGAAGAATGTAGTTCCGGATATATTCCGTCAGAACATCTACCTGACCTCGCTCTAAGCGATTGGAAACGGGACTATTTATATGGATTACAAAGTCTTGGATTAGATCTCATGATAAAAGAGACGGTCTAAAAAGGAGAGAAAAAGAATGAAAATTGAACATGTGGCGATTTGGGTCAAGGATTTAGAAAAAATGAAGAATTTTTATGAAACATATTTTCATGTGGATACAAGTGCTAAATACCATAATGAAAAGAAGGAATTTGAGTCTTATTTTTTAACATTTGATGAATCGGCACGTTTAGAAATTATGCGTAAAACAGGCATTGATAAAACAAGTACAACGGAACATCTGGGCTGGGCTCACATTGCTATTTCACTGGGAGATAAGGAGCTCGTTGACCAAATGACCGCCAGATTGAAAAAGGATGGTTACCCACTCGTAAATGGTCCACGTGTCACTGGGGATGGCTATTACGAAAGTGTCATTGAAGACCCTGAAGGAAATCTTATCGAACTGACAGTTTAACCGAAAATAACTTCCAACGCCTTTTTAGTTACAGAATTTATCTTATAGGGAGAAGAGAAGATGAGGACAGAAAAGGAAAAGATGTTGTGTGGAGAATTATGTGATGCTGCCGAACCGGAATTACACGGGGAAAGACAATATGCAAGAAAAATGACCAGATTATTCAATGACTCACATGAAGAAGATGGAAATATTAGAAGTGCATTATTAAAAAATATATTTGGCGCTACTGGAAATAACCTGAGTGTACGACCGCCGTTCCGTTGTGATTATGGCTATAATATACACGTCGGTGAAAATTTTTACGCTAATTATGATTGTGTGTTCCTGGATGTATGTGAAATCCGTATAGGTGACAACTGTTTTATTGCACCGGGAGTACATATTTATACAGCAAGCCATCCCTTAGATGCAGAAGAAAGGATTTCCGGTGCAGAGTATGGGATCCCGGTATCTATTGGTCATAATGTATGGATTGGCGGAAGATCTGTTATAAATCCCGGTGTCACAATAGGAAATAATGTGGTGATTGCTTCGGGTTCCATCGTAATAAAAGACGTACCCGATAATGTTTTGGTTGGTGGAAATCCAGCAAAATTAATTAAAAGAATTAATTAATTGTATTCCGTAAAAAAGTATCAAGGAGCATATGAAGATGAAAACAGAAAAAGAGAAAATGTTAGCTGGAGAAATGTACGATCCTGAGGATCTCGTTTTATTAAAAGATCGTAAAGAAGCGAGAGAGAAGATTCGGATATACAATCAAACCTTAGAAACGGAAGAAGAAAAGCGGACGGGATTATTGAAGGAACTACTTGGTTCAACTGGGGAAAATGTATATATGGAGCCAAATGTAAGATTTGATTATGGATACAACACGCATGTAGGAGAAAACTTTTTCGCAAACTTTGATTGTACTATTTTAGATGTTTGTGAAGTTCGGTTTGGAGATAATTGCCTGCTCGCGCCAGGAGTGCAAATTTACACTGCAACTCATCCAATTGAGCCAATAGAGCGTAATTCAGGAAAAGAATATGCAAAGCCAATTACTATTGGAAATAATGTATGGATTGGAGGAAGTGCGGTAATTAACCCGGGAGTGACTGTTGGAGATAATGCTGTTATTGCATCAGGGGCAGTGGTTGTGAAGGATGTTCCAGATAATGCTGTTGTAGGTGGAAATCCGGCCAGGGTTATTAAAATGATTGACGATGTAGCAGGTGAAAAAGTATCGGAAAGCATTCTCACGTAAAAAGGGGAAAAATATTAGATGTATTTTTGCAGTACATCAAGTGATGTCTATGTGGTAACATGCCTTTTGAGTATTAAAGCATCAAGTGATATTAAGCTGCTGCTTTTGGGTCTCTTATTCAATCCTCAAAATTATATCATCATGAGTAGGGCGCGTTCCCTTAGTATTTATCCAAGTCTAATATGATGGATAAAACAAATTGATATCATTCCTTACCCGAAATCCCTGTCATTCTATTTTTGACGGGGATTATCTTTTAAAATTGAATTAATCTGAGTTCTAAATTATATACAACAGATGGCTTAGCCTACTTAGGCTTTATCGGATTTCTTACCTCAAAAAGCTATTAAAAAAATACGAATACTTTTTTTTAGCATATGATATACTGTTAGACAATATCCGATATAAATTGTAAAAAATTCAAATTATGAGAATTGAATTTTCAGAAGATAGTATGGAGAAGATTTCTTTTTAAAATGGTATGGTAAAAATATTTAGTGTGTTTTTAGGAAGTAAAAGAGGCTGTAAAGTCTCTTTTAAACAAGCTATTGAACATGCAATATTATTATGGTTAAATCATAGAGCCTGAATAAGCGCCAAGTAATCTTGAAAGAACAGTGAAATTTCAATAAAGGAGATTCAAGCTATGAGTCGTATTCTGATTGTGGATGATGAGAAGGATGAAAGAAGCGTCATTCGTTTCCTGTTAAAAAAATTTAATTTCGAATTAGAAATAGTGGAAGCGGCAAATGGGAAAGAAGCTTTGGAGGAGTTGATGAGAAGCCCTGCTGATATTTTACTTACTGATGTGAAAATGCCTTTTGTAGACGGAATGGAATTAGCAACGAAAGCAAGAGAGCACTATGATGATATGGAAATTATTTTTTTTAGCGGCCATGATGATTTCAGTTTTGTGAAGAAAGCGCTGACATTAAGAGCTGATAATTATATATTAAAGCCTGTTAAACCAGAAGAGTTTAAACAGACAATGACAGAAGTAATGAGGAATATTAGAAAACATAAGGATGAACAGGAAAAAAAAGAAGCAAATCAACAATTTATAAAAAAGCATATTCTATATCGTTTATTAAATCAAACGCCGGTAGAGGTATTACAAAATGAATATCCTTTCCTAAGCTTTGATTTTTTGAATGATTATCATCGGATGATTCTTGTTCATTCTGATACTGCTTTTTTGGATAGTTTGTTTGAAGAAGAAAATGAATATTTTTATGAGTTAATAAGGAAAGTCACATTAGACAGTAAATACGACGTAATCAATCTAAATCCTTTTCAAATTGTCCTGCTATTTAAAGATAATCCAAATAGCTTCATTACATATAAGCAGGCTGCGAAGCAAATACAGCAAAAAATTCAGGAAACGTATGGCATCAGCTGTGTTCTATCAGTAAGTAATCATATGAACAATCCAGTTCAGATGGCTCAAACGTATTGTGAATTAGAAGGCTACTTAAAAGATCGTTTTTTTTATTCAGATGTTTTTATTTATCCAATTGATACACCGTTAACAGATAGTCAAGAGTATAAAGAGTACGAGTATTTATTAGAAGAAATGGAAAGAGCGATTCAGCAGGCGAATACAGTAGAGTTAGAGAAAAAGATAAACCTAATTATCCAAAAGTACGATAAAAGTACAAAGACTTCACAGGGGTATCTCCGCTTCTTGTTCGCGCGGGTGCTGCAGCTGTTTTTTCAGACACTGCCGGAATACAGTAAAGACAGTATGAATAGATACATTGAATTAATTTACTCCTATAAGCATTTCTCTGCTATCAAACAAACTTTATTAGAAGTGCAAAGGGAAGTAATAAATAGATTAGAAGAAGAAAAGAATTCACCAAAGCATGTCATTGATATAGTGAAACAATATATTATAGAGAATATAGAACAGGACTTAGGGTTAGATATGTTAGCGGAAAAAGTATACTTAACGCCGGGTTATTTAAGTGATAAATTCAAACAAGAGACCGGGTCGGGAATTAATAAATATATTAAACAGGTGAGGATGAATAAGGCGGAGGAATTACTAAGTAATACTAATATGAAAGTGAACAATATTAGTAAAGCAATCGGCTATAAAAATGATTCCTACTTTATTAGGATTTTTAGAGAGCATTTCGGCGTCAGCCCGAAGAAGTATCGGGATATGAAAAGAGTATAAAGGTGAAGTGAATGTAATGAATCTTTTTAAACGAGGCTTTATTAATTTAAAATTCCGGAAAAAAGTATTATTGATATGTATTGTTGCAAGCTGCTTGCCTATTATTACATTAGGAAGTATATGGTATTATCAAGTACAAGATTTATTAGTTACCCGTGAAAACGAAAACCTTTCCGAAGCTTTAAACCAGTCCATTTTGAATATAGATTATAAGCTCAATAATTATATTACCGTTATTAATCAAATTGTATGGAATGATGAAATTAAAAATGGATTAACAGCAGAGTATAACAATAATTTTGAAATGTATAAGTTTTATAATGATACATTGGCTCCTTTGTTGGTTACCCCTCCGACTTTACAGACGGACATTGATTCTATTACCATCTATACGGACAATCAAATGAATCCTTATGGCCAATTGCTCAGACCGTTGGCAGACATTAATCAAAATAGCTGGTTTGGCAACATCATGGATTCGAATCAGCCTAATTTGATAGCATCATCGGAGGATGAAACATTTAAGCTGATTTATAAAATATTTGATGAGAGCAGAAAGTTTAATAATATTGTTCAAATGGAAATAAATTATCAGCAGTTTTTTGCTTCCATGCCGAGTTTATTTGAAGAGGATTATGGTGTCGTTATTTTTGATAACGAAAAGAAGCCAGTTTATTCATATGAAACGTTTTCCGATACAAACCTGGCAGGTCAATTCCTATCTTCAGAGTTAGCTGAGAATAAGGATTCACTGGAAGGTAATTTTGTTCTCCAACAGGATGAATTACCGTCCTATGGATGGACTGTTTATTTATATCGGCCAACGGATATTATTTCTGCTGCCACGCTTCCGATGAGAATAACGGTTGTATTGGTTATCTTTTTAAGCATTGCAATTATGGCAGTATCTATTTACCTGCTGGCAAAAGTTGTGGTTAGACCACTGGAAAAGCTGTCGAAAAATATGGAAAAGATAGAAAAAGGGGATTTAACGGTTTCCGTCTTTAATAGCGGTACGGATGAAATCGGGAGTTTAATTAAACAATTTGGGAATATGGTCAACAAATTAAAAGATATGATTAATCAGGTATATAAGAGCAAAATTGCTCAGCAGGAATATGAAATGAAAGCTTTACAGGCACAAATTAATCCGCATTTTTTCTACAATAGTCTTTCATTAATTAATAGTAAGGCTATTATGGCTGAACAAGAGGATATAAGCCAGATGGCTCAGCATCTGTCCACTTTTTATCGGACCACTTTAAATAAAGGGAAAAGTATTGTAGAGGTGGAAAAAGAACTTGAAAATGTGATTTCTTATATAAATATTCAACAATTGATGCATTCGAATTCATTTGATGTATACTATGAGCTGGACAAATCAACCTATCATTATACTATGCTAAATTTGCTCTTACAGCCCTTAGTAGAAAATGCCATTAATCATGGTATAGATCATAAAGAAAGTTCTGATCGCGGGAAATTGATTATCAAATTAAAAAGGATAGAGAACACTTTGGAATTTTCTGTGTTTGATAATGGCGCAGGAATAGACCCAACGAAGCTACAGTCCATTTTGACTACTGAAACAGAAGGATATGGTGTTAGAAATGTCCATAACAGAGTGCAATTATATTATAGTTCTTGCTACGGTTTAACGTATGAAAGTGAGAAGGGTCACTATACGAAGGTAACGTTGGTTATACCAATTGTCCACGGGGAAGCACAATCGTTTCACCATGTAAGAGAATAGGAGAAAACTCCACAAAATAGTTGTGGGGTTTTTTAATTCCAGAGTTTAAATAATAGGAGGTTCCGGAAAATAGGATATGAAAACGGATTATTTGATATTTCGCATGAATCAGACATCAATTAAAATAAAATTATACGAAATCAATGGCCATGATTTTGCTCTGGAAAGACAAAATAATAAGGGGGATTACATGAAATGAAAACGGATTCATTAAGAAGGATGAAATTGCTATTAATCTTATTACTGCTTACTAGTGCACTAGCTGCATGTGTACAGAAATCTTCCAATGAAGGGGAAACAACTACAGAAGATGGTAAGGTTATTATAAATATTGGACGTTCGGTTGGTTCAAATCCTAAATTACCTGAAGGGGATACCTTTGAAGATAATGCCTATACTCGTGCCGCAGAAGAACAATTAGATATTGATATTCGGAATGCTTTTGAGGCAGAGGGCGCAGACTATGACAGGCAGGTAGCCTTGGCTATTTCTTCTGGGGATTTACCAGATATGATGATCGTTTCCCGAGAAGAGTTAAAAGATTTAGTCGATAATGATTTAATTGAAGATTTAACGGATGTATATGAAGATAATGCAAGCGATTACATTAAAGAAACCTATGCCAGTTATGATAATCGGCCTTTGGAAGATGCAACTTTTGATGGCAGTCTGATGGCAATTCCGGGAACTGAATCGTTGGCAGCTCCGCAAATGACTTGGATACGTGAGGATTGGTTAGAAGAATTAGATTTATCTATAGATGAGGATGGAGATCGTCTTATTACTTTGGATGAATTAGAAGAAGTTGCCAAAACTTTCATTGAAAAAGATCCAGGAGATTCTGGCAACCCGGTTGGAATACCTTTTGAAAATTATCTGAATGCTGGAGATTATGGTTCATTTACGATGAATTCTATTGCAGCGGTTTTTGAGGGACAGCCTAAAAGATATTTAATAGAAGATGATGGCAGTATTACTTATGGATCGACATCAGAAGGTACAAAACAAGCACTT
This sequence comes from Oceanobacillus sojae, assembly GCF_007991515.1. Taxonomy (GTDB): domain Bacteria; phylum Bacillota; class Bacilli; order Bacillales; family Amphibacillaceae; genus Oceanobacillus; species Oceanobacillus sojae. The sequence continues at coordinate 3,951 of NZ_BJYM01000026.1, read as the reverse complement.
GAATTAATGAATAACTGGTTTGAGGAAGGTATCATTGACCCGCAATTTGGAACGAGATCATTTGACGACATTATGGCATTACTTACAAATGGTCAAACAGGTATCGCAACGGGTCCTTGGCATATACCAGACTGGGGATTATCGAATGTCAGGGAGATGGATAATAACGCAAGATTTGCAGCTTATGTATTAGCTGATGACGAGGGGAGAGTAAACGTACCTGAACAGAAAACAACAGGCGGCAGTTTTATAGTTGTCAGAAAAGGATATGAGCATCCAGAAAAAGCAGTTCAAATGTTGAACTTCTTTTATGATGATATTGAAAATACAACGGAAGAGGACATGGAAAGTACGTTTCCTGAGGTAGCAGAATATTTGGAACAGGGTGTAGATGATTCGACGAAACCATTTAATATCGTAGTTCTTCCTATGCAGACATATTTGGAAGATTATCAAGATGTTCAAGCTGTTTTGAATGAGGAGATGGCTGTTGAAGAAATTACTAATTCTCAAGTTAGACAGAAGTTAAAAGGGATTGAAGAATATATAGAAAATCCTGAAGACACTTCAACGGGCAACTGGTCCAGCTATCATTCCCGTATTGTAGGGTGGGGGCTAATGAATAAGGTGACAGAGGAAGATCGATTTAATTGGGCAGAAGCAGCTTATGTTGTTAATACACCAACTATGGAGCAAAAAGGTGCTAATTTAATAAAGCTAGAAGAAGAGGACTTTATTAAGATTATAACAGGAGCAGAGCCAATTGATTATTTCGATACGTTTGTTGATAAATGGAATAACCAAGGCGGTAAGGAGATTCTGGAAGAAATAGAAGAAGAGCTGGCTCAACAAGAATAGATAGGAAAGAGGGGCTGATAAACAGCCCCTCTGTTAAAAAGGGGGGACGGAGGTTGGCAGTAAATAATCAGGTTGCACCTGCACGTGATCGGAAGAAAGATGTAAAAAAAGCGAAATTAACCTATCACGCTATGCTAGCGCCAGGAATGATTTTCTTACTTATTTTTAGTTTTGCGCCAATGTTTGGGATTATCATGGCTTTTCAAGATTTTGTGCCGGCAAAAGGTTTCTTTGGCTCGGAATTTGTAGGACTGGAACATTTTAAATATATGTTCAACCTGCCTGATATTGGAAAAGTGTTTCGAAATACAATTGTGATTGCATTAGGAAAGATTATTTTTGGTTCTTTACTGGCAATTGCATTTGCGATTTTACTAAATGAAATTCGTTTAAAATTGGTTAAAAAATCTGTACAGACAATTGTTTACTTACCTCATTTCTTATCATGGGTGGTTTTGGCGACGGTAGTAGTCAATTTATTTAGTCTGGATGGAACGGTTAATCAAATTTTGCATTCGTTCGGTCTGGATAGAATTAATTTTCTTGGAAGTAATACATGGTTCCAGCCCTTATTAATCGGGTCGGATGTCTGGAAAGAGTTTGGCTTTAACTCAGTAATTTATTTAGCGGCTATTGCTTCTGTGGATCCGGGTCTGCACGAAGCTGCCAGTATAGATGGAGCAAATTGGTGGAAGCGTGTTTGGCATATTACCTTACCAGGGATGCTGCCGATTATCCTGCTCTTGGCGATTTTAAGTTTGCCAAATGTATTAGAAGGCGGCTTTGATCAGGTATATAATCTCTATTCTCCGATTGTATATGAAACTGGAGATACGATTGATACCTACGTATACAGGGAAGGTTTAGTTGGACGGGATTACAGTTTTGGAGCGGCTGTAGGTTTGTTTAGATCCGTAATCGGTTTGATTCTAATACTGTCAGCTAATAATGCAGCTAAAAAATTCACAGAAAGAAAATTATTCTAAGGGGGAGTATAGATGATACAAGGAAATAGTCTCTCCACAAAAATTGGGAAATTTATCATTTATTTTATTGTTATTTCTTTGGGGTTAGTTTGTCTATTACCCTTGTGGAATATCGTTGCCATATCCTTCAGTGGCGGGGCAGCAGTGGCAGCCAATATAGTTGGGCTTACGCCGGTCAATTTCTCGACAAAGGCTTATGAAATGATTATGGAGGATGCACAATTCTGGAGATCATTCTTTATATCTGTACAACGCGTGGTGCTTGCTTTGGCAATTAACCTGATACTGATTGTGTTAATGGCTTATCCATTATCAAAAACAAAACGCGAATTTAAGAGTAGAAATATTTATATGAATATTATTATTTTTGCGATGTTATTTAGCGGCGGGCTAATTCCGACATATATTGTAATCAGAAATCTGAATTTATTGGATACAATTTGGGTGTTAGTTTTACCAGGGGCGGTGCCAATTTTTAGTGTGATTTTAATCATGAATTTTTTCGTCGGTGTACCAAAATCCCTGGAAGAAGCAGCGGTTATTGACGGTGCCAGTCCACTGCAAATATTATTTAAAGTCTATATTCCGGTATCTTTGCCGGCTCTGGCAACAGTGGCATTGTTTAGTATTGTAGGTAACTGGAATGATTTTATGTCGGGGCTGATTTATATGAGTCAAGTAAGTAATTACCCGATTATGACCTATATTCAGTCTCTTACAATTGATATCGCTGAATTAGTGAGATCTGGCACAAGCAGCGACGCACTGCAGAATATTGCAGAAGTACAGAACCGTAATCTTAATGCTGCCAAAATAGTAATTTCTACTATTCCTTTATTGTTAATTTATCCTTTTCTTCAAAAATACTTTGTTACAGGTATTGTTGTAGGATCTGTTAAAGAATAGTGTCAACAGGGGGCGAACAAAACATGAATAGTATTTTAAGTATAGATGGTCCAGTGTATCACTTTTTGTCTAGAGCAGTAGAATTAATTTTATTAAATATATTGTTTCTCCTTTGTTGTTTGCCAATTGTTACAATTGGTGCTTCCCTCACTGCCATGTTTTCCATCACATTGAAAATGGTCAGAGGGGAAGAGGGTGGAATAATTAGCGGATTTTGGCTGGCATTTAAAAAAAATTTTAAACAAAGCACGCTTGTATGGGGATTTTTATCTTTATTCGGTATGATTTTAGCCTTAAATTATTTCTTTCTACAATTCTATACAGGAGATTTTTCGACGTTAATTTTAATGAGTTTAGTCATGTTCTCGATGATTTTCTGCATGTATCTTGTATTGATTTTTCCTTATATTGCACGTTATAAATGTACTATAAAGCAAGCATGCGTCAATGTATTAAAATTAGGTATAGCTAATCTTTATCCAACATTACTAATTATAGCTATTACACTTGGTCCAACTATTTTAATGTTTTATTCGCCGTATGTATTCGTAATAAAATTATATTTAGATATTTTTATCGGTTTTTCTTTAATTACTTATATTAGCTCCTTTTTGATTAGAAATATGTTTGAAAAGTATGAGGGATAACATTTTTTAATCTATTCCTGTTAAAAAATTCTGTCCAGACATGACACAAATAAGATAATACGAGGAGAATAAATATGAATATAGTTGTATGGAATGAAAATAGACACGAAAAAACAAATGAAACAGTAGCTTCTATTTATCCAGATGGTATTCATGGAGCTATCGCCAACTTTTTAAAAGAAGCAGGACATGATGTCACAACAGCTACTCTGGATGAACCGGAACATGGGTTGACTGAAGAATTATTAGAGAAGACAGATGTTTTAATATGGTGGGGGCATATGGCGCACGGAGAAGTGCAGGATGACATAATTGAGAGGGCCAAGCAGCGTGTTTTAGATGGTATGGGATTAATTGCACTTCATTCAGCGCATTTTTCTAAAATATTTAAATCCTTAATGGGTACAGGCTGTGATTTAAAATGGCGTGAATCGAACGATAAAGAGCGTGTTTGGAATGTGGACCCATCTCACCCAATCGCCAGGGGCGTTGGTGAATATTTTGAAATTGAAAAAGAAGAAATGTATGGAGAGCATTTTGATATTCCTGCACCT
>NZ_BJYM01000025.1 GCF_007991515.1 Oceanobacillus sojae | reverse complement strand
CAATAGTAAGATGATTTAACAAAATGCAAGCAGGGTAATGAAGAACATGTTTATCCTAGAATGGTAAGGTATAGATGCTTATTCTCAGGTGCAAAAGTTCAGTGAATAATATGTACAAGCTGAAATCAACAGAAAATGAAATGATTTAATCCATTTCTAGTTGGCAACACTACTATTATAAAGGAATCAGCTCTTAGATGGGTAAGAAAATAACGTTATTCGACAAATTTCCCGGGAAATAATACGAAACTTTATTTCGGAAATATCTTATTTATCATTTATATTATAAAATGCTGCACCCGGTAAATTACCCGCCCAAAAGACAAATATAATAATAAATGAATAAGGTGCAATACAAGCCTTTCTGCTAAATTCATGTTATTATAGTAGAATATGTGTTGAATTATCATGTTGTTGTCTTCCAGGAAATTTTATTAAAATATTATGGATATGAAAAAGAAAAGGGATGGCGCAGCTAAATTCATTTTTATAAGTATTTATTTTTGCTAGAACGAGGTGCAGTAGTATATGAACCAATCGAAAAAAATTACAGAAGGAGCATTGGTAATTGCGATTTTAGTTGCAATATTAGTGGCTTCCTTGTTTCCGATACTTAGTTTAATTACAGCTTTTGTATTGCCTGTTCCTTTTATTTTCTATGTGAAGCGTCATGGAGTGAAGGCAGGTCTTGTTGTGACAGTGGCAACTACTTTTATTTCTACATTACTGCTGTCGTATATTATTCTTCCGTTAATAATAGTTGCTGCAGCAGGAGGAATTTTTATCGGCCATGCGATGTATAAAAAGAATACTGCCTATGAAACACTGGCTCAAGGTACATTTGGTTTTATTATTGGAATGCTCATTTCTTTTATCTTTATTCAAACATTGATGGGTGTTAATATTATGACTGAATTTGGTCAGGTTGTAGAGGAATCTGTTAATACCAGTACATCTATGATTGAAAGTATTAATCCTTCGCTGAATGAAGAAGACATAAAGGTGCTGATAGATACACAAATCAATTTATTGCAGCAATTAATTCCAACCTTTATGGTTCTTTTTGCTTTTATTTCAGCATTTATTACTCAATGGATCAGCTATAAGTGGTTTAACCGGGTGGAAAAAGAAAAGCTCTATTTTCCGCCATTTCGTGAACTGCAATTTCCTAGTGCGATTATTTGGGTTTATCTGTTAGCATTAATTCTATCTGTTATCGACTTTCAAGAAGGAAGCACGATGCATTTTGGTGCGCAGAATTTATTGATGATTGTTGGAATCGCCTTGTCATTGCAGGGGTTCTCATTCATTTTTTATTATGCATATATCAAAAAAATACCAAAAGTATTTCCTATTTTAATTGTTATTGCAACAATTCTTTTTCCAACATTTCTTCTTTATTTCGTGCGAATCTTAGGTATAATTGATATAGGTTTCCGGTTAAGAGGCCGGTTGAAGTAGGTAAAACAGAGAGTTTATATGACAGCTCATGGTTTTAAAGCAGAAAATCAGTAAGTTGGATTTTCTGCTTAAGAATACATTTGCGATAAAAGCTACATTTTTAATTCTAAATAAAAAAGCAAGACAGATTGTTGGATTTTGAAGGAGCTGAATGCCGTGCCGGATTTAGAGAATAGACCAGCATTAAGCAAGCACGTATGGATTATTTATATCCTTACTTTTATTTTGCTTGTATGTGTGTGGTACTATCAATGGATAGTTGGCTTAATAATGACAGTTGTCTTTGCTGCTTCATTTTATTATAGTATTCGAACGGAAAAGGTGCTTCTTGATGAAGCAGAGGAATATATATCAACTATTTCTCATCGCGTAAAGAAAGTTGGTTCTGAGGCATTGCTGGAGATGCCTTTTGGAATTATTCTGTTCAATGATAACTATCAGGTAGAATGGTCCAATCCATTTATGAATCAATTTAAGACGAACAAGGATACAATTATCGGTGAATCTCTTAATAATTTATCAGAGGATTTAATTCCGATGATTATAGATAACAGGAACGAGATTTGGGTAGAAATTGGCGATTATACGTTTCTTTGTGTAATTAAAAAGGAAGAAAAGCTGCTCTATTTCCTTGATCGGACAGAACATCAGGAGCTGAAGGAACGTTATTATAATGAACAGACGGTTCTTGCCATTATCTTCTTAGATAATTATGAAGAAATCACACAAAATATGGATGATACGGCAAAGAGCCAATTGAACTCTCAAGTAACAGCTGTTCTCAATAACTGGTCCAGCCGTTATGGGCTTTATTTGAAGCGGACGTCACAGGAGAGATTCTTAGCTGTTGGAAATATAGAAATTCTCGAAGAGCTGGAAAAAGTAAAATTCGCCATTTTAGATGAAGTACGGGAAATGGGAGGCTCTGAGAGCAATCCGGTTACATTGAGTATCGGGGTTGGTGCTGGAAATATGTCGCTGCCTGAAATTGGAGAGGTTGCGCAATCGAGCTTAGATTTAGCCTTAGGCCGCGGCGGCGATCAGGTCGCTATTAAGGATGAGAATGGGAAGGTACGTTTTTACGGGGGAAAGACCAACCCAATGGAAAAGCGTACTCGTGTAAGAGCCAGAGTTATCTCTCATGCGCTTAAAGAGTTGGTTCGTGCAAGTGATAATGTTATCATTATGGGACATAAATCACCGGATATGGATGCAATTGGTGCAGCGATTGGTGTTTTGAATATTGCTAAGACAAATGATGTCCCCGGCTATATTGTGTTTGATGAGAACGATGTAGAGACAGGTGTTTCCAAGCTGATGGATCATATTCGACGGGACGAAGAGCTTTGGGAGCAATTTGTCAGTCCTGAAGAAGCAGAAGACCTGATGGCAGATCAGCAAAGTCTATTAATTGTTGTGGATACTCATAAACCGAATATGGTTGCAGTGGAAAGTTTATTAAACTATACCGATTATAAAATTGTTATCGACCATCATCGCCGGGCAGAAGAATTTATTGATAACCCAACGCTTGTTTATATGGAGCCTTATGCATCATCCACTGCAGAGCTCGTTACAGAGCTACTGGAGTATCAACCAAAAGGAACGAAGCTGAAAATGCTGGAGGCAACAGCACTATTAGCCGGGATTATCGTTGATACCAAAAGCTTTACATTGCGTACCGGCTCCAGAACTTTTGATGCAGCATCTTATCTCAGATCGCAGGGAGCAGATACAGTACTGGTACAGCGTCTTCTTAAAGAGGATTTGGATGTTTTTGTCCAGCGCAGTCATATTATCGAAAGAACACAAATATACAATGATCATATTGCTATTGCCAAAGCGCCGAGCGGAAAAGCATATAGCCCGGTGCTGATTGCCCAGGCTGCAGATACCCTGCTTACAATGGAAGGTATCTCAGCATCATTTGTTATCTCAGAAAGGTCCGATGGCAGAGTTGGAATCAGTGCCAGATCATTGGGAGATGTAAATGTCCAGATCATTATGGAAAAAATGAATGGCGGCGGACATTTAACGAATGCTGCTACGCAAATTGAAGGCAAAACAATAGACGAGGCAAAAGAAATGCTGGTAGAGATTATTGATGAATTAGAGTATAAAAAAGGGAGAGATTCAGAATGAAAGTTATTTTCTTAAAAGATGTAAAAGGGAAAGCAAAAAAAGGCGATGTTAAAAATGTTCCTGACGGCTATGCTCGTAATTACCTGTTAAAAAATAATTTGGCAGAAGAAGCTACTTCCGGAAACTTAAAAGCACTTGATGCGAAAAAGAAAAAACAGGATAAATTAGAAATAGAAGAAAAAGAGAGTGCGATAAATTTAAAAGATAAATTAGCTGATTTAACAGTTGAACTAGAAGCAAAATCTGGTGAAAATGGACGTTTATTCGGTTCCATTACAAGTAAGCAAATTGCAGAAGCTTTAAACAAACAGCATGGCCACAAGCTTGATAAGCGTAAAATTGAATTAGATGAGCCGATTCGTGCATTAGGATATACAAATGTTCCGGTTAAATTACATCCGGAGGTATCTGGTTCTGTAAAAGTTCATGTAAAAGAAAAATAATAAGTAATCTATACAAACAGAGAAAATGAAAAGAAATTGGCATAAAAGAAGTACGCCGGTTTCTTTTTTTCTCACTCGTATAACAGGAATACGGAGGAGAGAGAATGAGTGCAGCTTTTGATCGTACACCGCCCCATAATATAGAAGCAGAGCAATCTGTTTTAGGTGCTGTTTTTTTAGAACCGACAGCATTTGTACAAGCTTCTGAAATATTAATTCCAGAGGATTTCTACCGTGCAAGCCACCAGCTTATTTTTACTGCAATGATGACTTTATCTGATCGTGGTGAACCGATAGATGTTGTTACGGTTACTACGTTTTTAAATGATAGGAAGCAGCTGGAGGAAGCAGGCGGGGTAACCTACTTAACAGAGCTGGCTGAGAGTGTGCCGACAGCAGCTAACGTTGAATATTACAGTAAAATGGTAGAGGAGAAATCAACACTCCGCCGTTTGATCCGGAAAGCAACAGATATTGTAACAGCATCCTTTGAAAAAGAAGATGAGGTTGAAGATGTTTTAAACGATGCAGAAAAAAGCATTTTAGAGGTTTCCGGACGTAAAAATTCAGGGGCTTTTAAAAATATAAAAGACGTTTTGATTAGCGTATATGACAATATTGAGCAGCTTCATCAGCAAAAAGGTGATGTGACCGGAGTTCCAACTGGATTCTTAGATTTGGACCGGATTACATCGGGATTTCAGCGGAATGACTTAATAATTATTGCAGCACGGCCTTCTGTGGGGAAAACAGCATTTGCACTAAATGTGGCTCAGAATGTTGCAGTAAAAACGGATGAAAATGTTGCTATTTTCAGCTTGGAGATGGGAGCAGATCAGCTGGTTCAGCGTATGCTTTGTGCAGAGGGGAATATTGATGCACAGCGTCTAAGAAATGGCCAGCTGCAGGCAGATGACTGGAGTAAGCTCACCATGGCGATGGGCTCGTTATCAAATGCAGGAATTTATATTGATGATACGCCAGGGGTGCGTGTGAATGAAATTCGTTCCAAGTGCCGGCGCCTGAAACAGGAGCATGGACTGGGAATGATTCTAATTGATTATCTGCAGCTTATTCAAGGAAGCGGCAGCTCAAAGGAAAACCGGCAGCAGGAGGTCTCTGAGATTTCCCGTTCCTTAAAGGCGTTAGCCCGTGAGCTCGAGGTTCCGCTTATTGCCTTATCTCAGCTTTCCCGCGGTGTGGAGTCAAGACAGGATAAACGGCCGATGATGTCAGATATCCGTGAATCAGGAAGTATTGAGCAGGATGCGGATATTGTAGGTTTCCTATATCGTGATGATTATTATGATAAAGAAACTGAGAAGCAAAATATTATTGAGATTATTATTGCTAAACAGCGTAATGGACCAACTGGCACCGTAGAGCTTGCTTTTGTAAAAGAATATAATAAATTTGTGGATTTAGATCATCGTTACGGGGAAGGGGATATTCCGCCGGCGATGTAGATAATCTGCGTGCTATTCTAAAGAGATATGATTTTCATTTTATGAATGAGAGTCATATCTTTTTTAGTTTTTTAACAAACTATATAGTGGATATTTAGTTTTTGTAGTAGAAGGAATTCTCAATGGAGCTGGGGAAGTTGCTAAAGGGCCTGTCAACGATACCAATTTTGGATATCGTGATGACATTGAAGCAATTGAATATGATCCTGAAGGTGCAAAAGAATTATTAGCAGAGGCAGGGTATGAGGATGGTTTTTCAACAACAATTTGGACCAATGATACGCAGGAAAGGATTGATGTAGCAACATATGTTCAATCTTTACTGGCTGATATTGGTATTGATGTGACGATTCAGGAATTTGAATGGGGAACTTATATCGAGCGGACAAGTAACGGAGAGCATGATATGTTTATTTTCGGATTGTCTCTTGGAACACACGATGCAGATTATCCAATGCATATGCTATTTCATTCTGATAATGCTGGACCTCCAGGAAACCGTACGATGATGCGTGATGATACATTTGATGAAATGCTTTATGAGGCTCGAATCGAGCAAGATGAAGAAACTCGTCTGGATATGTATGTGGAAGCTGCAAATTATTTGAATGAACAATCACCTATGGCCTTCTTATATCATCCAAATGAAATTATGGGTTATCGTAATGAAGTACAAGGTTTTTGGACGGATGCATCTGGATTATATCAGTTGAAGGATATCACAATTCAATAATAGATACAGAAAGAGAAGAGGCTATGTGCCTCTCTTTTTTTGCAAGAAAAGGGAATCATAATAATATACAGCAGCAGTTTTCCAAAAACGGAAAGCGTGTCAGTTTTCTAAAAGATAACATGAAAAGGATAGTTTTTCAGCATGGAAAAAAGTATTTCTGCTATGTATTTAAAGAGAAAAACAAGAAATTTATTAGGTATTTCAGATTATTCGACAAAACAGGATATTTGAACCAGAATTTTTTAGAGAAAAGTAAATAATTGTAACTTTAAACGAAAAGTAATTATATGTTGGGAGATCGGGGCTAAGGCCTGTAAAAACGGGCTTTTGAAAGCTTTCTAGTTCATTATCGCTTTAATACTTTACCTTGAAAAAGAAATAAATCAATTAATTTATTATTCCCAATAGTTTTAGTGATTATATTAAGATATTTCATAATTTTAGTAATTTAATACTATTATTGAATTTTAAAAGTAGATAGATTAAAATAGAGAAGTAAGACTATTATATAAATTAAGAGGGGAGTACGAATATGCAATTTTCAAAAAAGTCTTTATTATTTTTAATTTTTGGTCTTTTACTCAGTTTTGTTTTGGTGGCGTGTGCAAGCGAACCAGATGAAAGCGGAAACAATGAATCTGAAGGTGATGGAGAAGGAACTTCAGAAGAAGAAGCAGTTGAGGGCGGCGAGCTTGTTATTGCTAACCAGTCTGACGCAGTTTCACTTGATCCGGCAGGTTCAAACGATACGCCATCCAGTAACGTACAAGCAAATATCTATGAAACACTTGTACATTTAGATGCAGATATGCAATTACAGCCTGGTCTTGCTACAGAGTGGGAAGCAGTAGAAGATAATGTATGGGAATTTAAATTACGTGATGATGTCACCTTCCACGATGGCAGTGAATTTAATGCAGAAGTGGTCAAAGCAAACATCGACCGTATTCTAGATCCGGACGTAGCTTCACCACGTTTCTTCCTTTATGAAATGGTAGAGGAAGTAGAGGTAGTAGATGATTACACTGTACGTTTCGTAACAGAGTATCCATTTGCACCATTCCCGGCACATATTGCACATAACGGTGGTGGAATGGTTTCTAAGGATGCAATTGACGCAGATTATGAAGCGATGGAAAATGGCGAAGAGCCAGGAACTTATATTAGTGAAAACCCAGTTGGTACAGGTTACTTTAAATTCGATTCCTGGAACCCTGGTACAGAAATCCGTTTAGTGAAGAATGAAGACTATTGGGGAGAGCCTGCACACCTTGATTCTGTTGTGTTTAAGGTTGTAAGTGAAGGTCTTACTCGTGTGGCGGAACTTCAAACTGGGGACTCTCATATTGTTGACCCTCTAAACGTAAATGATGTGGAGCAAGTAGAAGGAACTGATGGTGTTCATGTAGCTCCACAAGAAAGTGTAAGCTTATCTTATATTGGATTTAATGTTCAAAAAGAGCCGTTTGATAATCCAGATGTACGTAAAGCAATCAATATGGCAATTGATAAAAGCCAAATTATTGATGGTATTTACAATGGAATTGGGATTCCAGCCGTTGGTCCATTAGCACCGCCGGTATTTGGTTATGACGAAAATGCACCTGGTCTGGAGTATAATTTAGATGAAGCGAAGCAATTGTTAGCAGATGCTGGCTATGAAGATGGTTTCTCTACAACAATCTGGACAAATGATACACAAGAACGTATTGATGCTGCAACAAACGTTCAATCTCAGTTAAAAGAATTGAATATTGATGTAGAAGTAGAAGTGATGGAGTGGGGTACGTATTTAGACAGAACAGCTCAAGGAGATCATGAAATGTTTGTACTTGGCTGGTCAACTGTAACTGGGGATGCTGATTATGGATTATATCCATTATTCCATTCTGATAATGTAGGTGAACCTGGTAACCGTACTTTCCTCGAAAATGATGATTTAGACGCTATGCTTGAAGATGCCCGCCGTGAGGAAGACGAAGATACTCGTCTGCAGCTTTACAGTGATATTCAGGCGGAACTAACAGAGCTTGCTCCAATGCTTTACCTTCATCATCAAGAGTATCTGCTGGGTGTAAGTGATGATGTACAGGGATTAACACAATTACCGACTCAGATTTTGCAATTACATGATGTATCTTTAAAACAATAATTAAATAAATATCAACAGCCGTTTCTCTTTTATTGAAGAGAAGCGGCTGTTTTTATGTGCAGAAAACATCCATATAAATAAAGTTTCACGCTACTATTAATCCGTTATGCAGACTTCTAACCGTCCCGACTTATCATGACAACTGATAAAAAAATAAACTGCCAAGCATTAGCAATAGAGTTATGATTCCTGTGATAAATGGAATCATGTACTTTTGTGGAACCAGCTCAGAAAGCGGACGTCGATCTGAATCAGACATTCTGCTGAAAAAATGCTGAAAGCTGTAAAAAACAATATCAAAAAATCTTCCTTTTATTACATAACCGGCCATAGCGTATAAAATAAGAGCAGCTCCAATGATAAAAGAAACATTTATATAGGATAAAAGATCAACTCGATGGTAAAAAATAAAACAAAACAAAAATATAAATAAATGAGAAATACCAATCCAAATCAAGATTTTTTTAACCATAACAGTAATATCCTCCAAAAAAATATATGTATTAGTATATCACTAAATAAGGATGTTCAAAATCTCAAAAAGAACACTGAAAAAACACAATTTTCCTTCTATAGGAAAATTCGAAAACAATAAATTTACAAAATTATTACATAACAAATGGACTAAAAAAGCTATTTTTTTGGAAAAATATACAAAAACAATCAAATTTCACTCGTAAATAATGACAAAGATTAGGACGTTAAAGTGTTAATACAAAGGCTTTGCAATGGATTTGTAAGCGATTAAACAAGTTGAATTATCTATTATTTCTGTATTGGGGAAATTATTAAAAAAATTTACATATAAAGTAAATGTGGTGTAATATGTAACTTGTAATCTAAAAAAGGGGTGTACAGAAAAAGTGAAAAAGTCTAAATATTATCTCATTATTGTTTTGGCGTTAACAATGTTTGTCATCTCAGCATGTGGATCAAACAATGATAATGAAGGAAGTTCAGATAACGGCGACTCATCTGCTTCAGGTGAGCAAGTATTAAATATGGTAGAAACAGCAGAAATTCCAACAGGAGATCCTGCCTTGGCTACAGATGCTGCCAGTTTCATCGTATTTGGACAAACAATGGAAGGCCTTTATGTATTAGATGGGGAAGATCAACCGGTTCCAGCTATTGCTGATGGTGATCCGGAAATAAGTGAAGATGGTCTTGTTTATACATTTAAATTAAAAGAAGACGCAAAATGGTCCAATGGAGATCCTGTGACAGCGCATGATTTTGTTTATGCATGGCAAAGAGCCTTAAATCCTGACACTGGTTCACAATATGCATATATGTTCTCAGGAGTTATTGAAAACGCAACAGATATTATGAATGGTGATGCAGCTGTAGAAGAGTTAGGTGCAGAAGCCGTAGATGATTATACTTTAGAAATAACTTTGGAACAACCCGTGGAATACTTAAATTCATTATTGGCTTTTGGTACGTATTTGCCATTAAATGAAGATTTTGTAGAAGAAAAAGGTGACAGCTTCGGAACCAACAGTGATAACATGCTTGCAAATGGTCCATTTGTATTGACAGGTTGGGATGGTTCCGGATTAACCTGGACATATGAAAAAAATGAAGAATACTATGATATAGATAATGTAAGCCTTGATAAAGTAAATGTACAAGTTGCTAAAGAGCCAAGTACAGCTGTAAACCTGTATGAAACAGGAGAAGCTGACCGTACAGCTGCATTAAGCTCAGAGTATGCAAAACAATATGCTAACCATGAAGATGCTTCAACATTTGAAGAAGGAAGCTCCTGGTATCTTAAATTTAACCAGGAACGTGATGGCGAAGAAACACCATTAGCAAATGAAAATATCCGTAAAGCACTGGCAATGGCTTTTGATAAAGAAGCATTTGCAGAACAAGTTCTTTCAAATGGTTCCATTCCTAGTGACGGTTATGTACCACGCGGTTTAGCTGTAAATCCTGAAACAGGAGAAGATTTCCGTGAAGAAAGTGGAAACCTGATCAGCTATGATGTGGAAAAAGCACAAGAATACTGGAATAAAGGTTTAGAAGAATTAGGTGTAGATGAACTTTCTCTAGATTACTTGAGTGATGATACTGAAAATGCAAAAAGAACTGCTGAATATTTCAAAAATCAATTAGAGACAAATCTTGATGGTTTAACACTTAATTTAGAAAATGTACCATTTAAAAACCGTTTAGATAGAACAACAGCTCAAGATTACGATGTAGTAATGCACGGCTGGGGACCAGATTACCTGGATCCACTTACTTTCTTAGATTTATATGTTACAGATGGAGCGAATAACCAAGCAAGTATTTCCAATGAAGAATACGATCAGCTTATTGAAGATGCAAAAGTAACTTATGCAAATGATCCTGAAAAACGCTGGGAAGCAATGCTTGAAGCTGAAAGAATTCTCGTTCAGGAAGACACAGCAATTGCACCTATTTACCAACGCGGAAGATTAACACTTATTAAGCCGTATGTAAAAGGTTTAGAAGAGCATTTGTTTGGCCCTGATTATTCACTAAAAAATGTAACAATCGAAAAATAATGTTTCTTAAAAGCGCGCATTCAAAAGTCCGCTGAAATTAATATTGTATGGAAAAGAGAGAGACTTTTAGTGAAAAGTGCTCTCTTTTCCTCATTTTTACAGAAGTTTAGAATATTTTCATTTATTCGTATATAAGGAGGACACAATATGGCGAAATATATTACCAAGCGGATAATTTATTTGATTATTACGCTGTTTATTATTGCTTCTGTTACCTTTTTTCTAATGAAGTTTCTGCCGGGTACCCCATTCTCAAATGAGGAACGGTTAACAATTGAGCAACGTGAAATTTTAAATGCGAAGTATGGATTGGATCAGCCTATTCCTATTCAGTATATGAACTACATGGTAAATATCGTAAAAGGTGATCTAGGTGTATCCTTTCAGTTCGAAAACCAACCTGTTATGGATTTATTGATGAATCGGATTGGACCTTCGATGCAGCTTGGTGTACAGGCTATGATTATAGGTACAATCATCGGTATTGCGCTTGGAGTACTTGCTGCTATGTTCCAGAATACATGGATTGATTATGGAAGCACCTTTTTAGCTATACTCGGTAAATCAATTCCTTCCTTTGTTTTAGCAGCATTATTACAATATTACATTGGAGTAAAATTGGGATGGCTGCCAGTCGCCTCATGGAATGGTTTCTCTTCATCTATTTTACCCACCATTGCGTTAGCTTGTTTCCCAATAGCTACAGCAGCGCGTTTTATGAGGACAGAACTGATAGAAGTATTTGGATCTGATTATATTACACTAGCAAAAGCAAAAGGAAATTCACGTGGCGAAGTAGCTGTGAAGCATGCTATTCGTAATGCGTTAATTCCTTTAATTACGGTTTTAGGACCGATGGCTGTCGGACTAATGACCGGTTCGATGGTTGTGGAAAAAGTATTTGCTGTACCGGGGATTGGTGAGCAATTTGTGAAATCAATTATGACAAATGATTTCCCTATTATTATGGGAACCACTTTATTTTTTGCTTTCTTACTGACGGTTATTATTTTAATTATTGATATCCTGTATGGAATTATCGATCCGAGAATTCGTCTGAATGGAGGCGATAAATAATGAATAGAGAAGAAATAAAAGAAATACCGAAAGAACAATTTGAGCCTGCTCCGATTGATCATGAAGCTGGCGAGAGGCTGGAGAAACCGCAGCTTTCGTTTATGAAGGATGCCTGGCTGCGGGTTCGAAAGAATAAAGCTGCTATCGTCAGTTTAATTATTTTGGCACTGATAGTTATTATGGCTATTATTGGACCACATCTTTCGGGTCATGATGGTTACGAGCAGGATGTCGCGAAAAGTAACCTTCCACCGCGTGTACCAGTTTTAGAGAATATGGGTATCTTTGACGGCACTCAGAAAGTTGGCGGGGAAGAAGTAAATAAATACGAACAAATGAATATAGAAGAATACTACTGGTTTGGTACGGACAGCCTTGGAAGAGACTTATTTACCCGTGTCTGGCTTGGAACGAGAGTTTCTCTATATATTGCTGTATTAGCAGCTGCCATTGATATGCTGGTCGGTGTTATTTATGGTTTAGTTTCCGGATTTAAAGGCGGTAGAACAGATAATGTGATGCAGCGTATTTTGGAAGTTATTTCTGGTATTCCAAACCTGATTGTAGTAATTTTAATGCTTTTAATCCTGAAACCAGGTATCATGTCTATCACGATAGCGATGGTTATTACGGGATGGGTCGGTATGGCCAGGGTCGTACGTGGACAAGTTCTTAAATTAAAAGATCAGGAATATATACTGGCCTCGCGGACATTAGGTGCAAAAAATAATCGATTACTGTTTAAGCATCTGCTGCCGAATTTATCAGGCGTTATTATTATAAACACAATGTTCACGATTCCCAGTGCTATTTTCTTTGAGGCTTTCTTAAGCTTTATCGGAATTGGATTACAGGCTCCATCGGCATCCTTAGGTACACTGATTGAGGACGGTTATAAAACGTTTCAATTTTTACCTCATCTGATGATTATTCCGTGTATCCTTATCTGTGTGATTTTGATTGTATGTAATTTAATTGGAGATGGACTACGTGATGCATTTGATCCAAAAATGCGCGATTAAAGTTGAGGTGAAATGATATGAAAAAATTATTAGAAGTAAAAGATCTTCATATATCGTTCCATACATTTGCCGGGGAAGTGCAGGCAATCCGTGGTGTAGACTTTGATTTATACGAAGGTGAGACACTTGCGATTGTTGGAGAATCTGGTTCAGGTAAATCGGTAACAACAAAGTCAATTATGAGATTGCTTCCGCAGGGTAATTCTGAAATTAAATCAGGAGAGATTCTTTTTAATGGAGAGAATCTCGCAACGGCGTCGGAAAAGAAGATGCAAAAAATCCGCGGAAAAGATATTTCAATGATTTTCCAGGATCCAATGACTTCACTGAATCCTACCATGACTATTGGTAAGCAGATTATGGAACCATTAATAAAACATCGAGATTTGAGTAAAAGTGAAGCATCAAAGCGGGCGGTAAAATTGTTGGATCTGGTTGGTATTTCAAAACCGGAGACGCGTTTGAAACAATATCCGCATCAATTTTCAGGTGGAATGAGACAGCGTGTGGTTATTGCAATTGCACTGGCCTGTGCTCCGAAGGTATTAATCGCGGATGAACCGACAACTGCTCTGGATGTAACAATTCAAGGGCAAATATTGGATTTGATGAAGGATCTGCAAAAGAAAATTGAAACATCTATTATATTTATTACACATGATTTAGGTGTGGTAGCCAATGTTGCTGACCGTGTGGCTGTTATGTACGGCGGTAAAATTGTCGAAGTAGGGACAGTAGATGAGATATTTTATAATCCGCAGCACCCATATACATGGGGATTAATCAGCTCAATGCCTAGTCTGGATTCACAGGATGAGGAGCTGTTTGTGATTCCCGGTACACCGCCGGACCTGCTCCATCCGCCTAAGGGCGATGCGTTTGCACCGAGAAATCCTTATGCTATGAAAATAGACAAGGAAGAAGAGCCGCCAATGTTTAAAGTATCTGATACGCATTATGCGGCAACCTGGCTGCTGCATCCAGATGCACCTAAAGTAGAGCCCCCATTGGCAGTTCAAGAGCGGCAGGCGAAGTTCCGCGCTTCTATAAAGGGGGACAAGTAAAATGGCAGAGAAACTGTTAGAAGTAAAAAATCTGAAGCAATATTTTAATATCGGCAAGCCAAAGGAAGTACGGGCTGTTGATGATATAAGCTTTGATATTTATAAAGGTGAGACCCTTGGACTGGTTGGAGAATCAGGCTGTGGGAAGTCAACAACAGGAAGAACACTGATTCGTTTGTATAACGCTACAGGCGGAGAAGTTCTCTATAATGGCGTAAATGTTCATGGTAAAAAATCTGGTAAGGAATTAAAAGAATTCAACCAAAAAATGCAGATGATTTTTCAGGATCCTTATGCATCACTGAATCCAAGAATGAAGATATCTGACATTATTGCAGAGGGCATCGATATTCATGGGCTTGCTAAATCGCCAAAAGAACGATTGGAAAAGGTTCACAAGCTTCTTGAAACAGTAGGGCTGAATAAGGAGCATGCTAATCGCTATCCGCATGAATTTTCCGGGGGGCAGCGGCAAAGAATCGGGATTGCCCGTGCACTTGCGGTAGAACCGGAATTTATTATCGCTGACGAACCAATATCTGCTCTGGATGTATCTATTCAGGCACAGGTAGTTAATCTGTTGAAAAAATTGCAAAAAGAACGTGGATTAACCTATTTGTTTATTGCCCATGATTTATCCATGGTCAAATATATCAGTGATCGGATTGGCGTTATGTATTTCGGGAAATTGGTTGAGCTGGCATCTGCAGATGATTTGTATCGGAATCCGGTTCATCCATACACGCAATCACTGCTTTCAGCAATACCTCTTCCAGATCCGGAATATGAACGCACAAGGAAACGGCAAGCATACCATCCAGATGTTCATCAGTATGAGGATGGAGAGGACGTCCGTATGCGTGAAATTTCTCCGGGGCATTTTGTTAACTGTTCAGAAAAAGAGTTTGAACAATATAAAGCAAACTATAATCATAATAAGTAAGTCATTTTAACCCACTAAAATACCCCGTATCAAACCAGTAAAAGCCTGGCTTGATACGGGGTATTTGCTTGTTAATCATGTGTAGAGGATCATGCTTTTATTTACAAAAAGCATGACAGCTCTATGAACGAACAATTGGTTTTATAATATTACATAGCATACATGAAATCTCTCTATAGTCGGTATGCCCAGGTAAGTTGCTTAAGCATTCACCTGTGGCTGATGTTCACCGGAGCGTATTGCCTCCATATGGTGACAAGCTGCACGATGGCCGTCCTTCATACCTTCTGTGTTCCGAAGTTCAGGTACTTTTGTACGGCATAAATCCGTTGCAAATGGACAGCGGGTATGGAAGCGGCAGCCCTCTGGAGGATCAATCGGAGAAGGCACATCTCCTTTTAACATAATGCGTTCTTTTTCCTTCTCAACGTCTGTACTAGGTATTGCTGACAGCAGAGCCTTTGTGTAAGGGTGCATATTATTGGTGAATAATGAATTTTTATCTGCTATCTCGACCACTTTTCCTAAGTACATCACAATGATTCGATCGGAAATATGACGAACAACACCTAAATCATGGGAAATGAAAAGGTACGTTAATTTAAATTCGCGCTGCAGCTTTTTTAATAAGTTGATTACCTGAGCCTGAATGGACACATCAAGCGCAGAAACAGCTTCATCTGCAATAATTAACCTTGGGTTTACTGATAAGGCCCGGGCGATACCAATACGTTGACGTTGTCCGCCACTGAACTCATGCGGATAGCGGTCTGCCTGATGCGGTCCGAGACCAACTGTATCCATTAATTCTTTGACACGATCATTTCTTTCTTTTTTCGGTACAGCATTTTGAATTTCCATTGCTTCTGTTAAGATTTGTCGTACAGTGTGACGAGGATTAATCGAAGCATATGGATCCTGGAAGATAATTTGCATATCTTTACGGAATTTATTCATTTCTTTTTTGTTCAGCTCAAGAATGTTAGTATTATCGAATTCTACTTCCCCGGCAGTTGGCTCATCCAGGCGGAGAATGGCTCGTCCAGTTGTTGATTTTCCGCAGCCGGATTCTCCTACAATACTAAGTGTTTCTCCCTCGAAAATTTCAAAGGATACGTCATCTACTGCTTTTACGTGATTAATAGTACGTCCAAAAATCCCGCCTTTAATCGGGAAATATTGTTTTAAGTCATTTACTTTAAGAAGTACTTTCTGATCGCTCATAAACGTTCACCTCCGGATCTCCATCCCATTCATCAGAATAAATCCAGCAACGAATTTGGTTACCATCTTCATCTGTTTCTAAATCAGGTAATTTATTTCGGCATAAATCCGTTGCGAATGGGCATCTTGGTGCAAATCGGCAGCCCTTAGGCATATCAGCAGGACTGGGAACAGACCCTTTAATAACTGCCAAATCTCCTTCAATATCTTGATCGTATTGAGGAATAGATTCCATTAAACCGACAGTATATGGATGTTTTGGTTCCGTGAATAATGTTTTCTTATCGGTAAATTCAACCACTTTACCGCAATACATAACGGCAACATAATCACAGGTCTCGGCAACAACGCCTAAGTCATGCGTAATTAATAAAATACCCATATCTAATTTTTCCTGCAATTCTTTCATTAAATCCAAAATTTGTGCCTGAATTGTTACGTCCAGGGCTGTTGTCGGCTCGTCGGCAATAAGTAGATCAGGATTACATGCAAGAGCAATTGCGATCATTACACGTTGGCGCATTCCGCCCGATAGCTCAAAAGGATATTGATCGACACGCTTCTCTGGAGAAGGAATTCCTACAAGCTTTAACATATCAACAGATTTTTTCTTTGCTTCTTTCTTACTGAGTCCCTGATGAATACGGAATGATTCACCAATTTGCTGTCCAACGGTAAAGGTTGGATTAAGAGAAGTCATTGGTTCCTGGAAAATCATTGATATTTCATTACCACGGATTTTACGCATCTGTGCTTCGCTTTTATCTAAGAGGTTTTCTCCCTTGAAGAGAATTTCTCCCCCTTTGACTTTTCCCGGTTCTTCAATCAGGCGAAGAATAGATAATGAGGTAATACTTTTACCGGAACCAGATTCTCCAACGACACCCAGTACTTTCCCTTTTGGAATACTAAATGAAACGCCATCTACAGCCTTTACTTCTAAATCCTTTGTGAAGAAAGAAGTCTGTAAATTTTTAATTTCTAATATATTATCATATGAAGTGTCAGGTGCACCTGTCATAGTAAGTAGCTCCTTTCTAAAATCTAGTAATTAAAGAATACTAGTCTAAATCAATTCGCTTGTTCAATAAACGGTAAGCAACGTCTACAACTAAGTTTACAAAAACGAAAAGAAGTGACGCAACTAAAATGGTACCTTGAACAACTGGGAAATCACGAGCCTGAATAGAATCGATAATTAATTTACCCATTCCATTAACAGCGAATACAGACTCTGTTAACACAGCTCCGCCAAGAAGTCCGCCAAATTGTAAACCAACTACAGTAACAATAGGAATCAGTGCATTTTTCAATGCATGACGATAAATAACGATTTGTTCTTTTACCCCTTTGGCACGGGCAGTCCGGATATAATCCTGGCCAATAACATCCAGCATGCTGGATCGGGTCATACGTGCAATAATGGCTGCACTGCTTGTACCTAATGTGATAACAGGCAAGACAATTTGACTGAAGCTGCCCCATCCTGAAGGGCTGAACCAAGCTGTATTACTAAAGAAAGGTACCCAGGATGGTAAATCAATTCCAATCGCAAACCATTGAATTAACATTAAACCAAGCCAGAAGTTTGGCATAGATAAACCGAATAAAGCTATCAGCATAAGTGTTGTATCAATTGCAGAATATTTACGTGTGGCAGAAATAATACCGACAATTAATCCTACAAATACAGCTAATACTGTACTATAAAAGGCGAGTTCGACAGTTACCCAAAATCTGGCGCCGATTTCAGACGAGACATCCCGTCCGCTTCGCATCGAGGTTCCTAAATCACCTTGGACAGCATTGGTTACATAATCTAAGTACTGTTTTGGCAGCGGGTCATTTAAGCCCAGCCGCTCTCTGATGTTATCAATTTGTTCCTGTGGAGCACCTTCGCCGGCAATTACTTGCGCAGGGTCTCCGGGAACCAAATGCATCATACTAAACACGATAATAGATACACCGATTAATACAGGTATCGTTTGTAAAATACGTCGAATGATAAATTGAAACAAAATGGTTCACCTCTTTCTATTCTCTCGTTTTTGGATCAAATGCATCACGTAATCCATCTCCAAGTAAGTTAAATGCTAAAACAGCTACGACAATAGCAAGCCCCGGGAATAATGCTACATGGGGTGCGTTATATAAGTAGTTTCTTCCGTCACTCAGCATCGCTCCCCATTCCGGTGTAGGAGGCTGTGCTCCCAAACCTAAGAAGGAAAGTCCACTGGCGGATAGAATCGCTGTAGCAATACTTAACGTAGCTTGAACGATAATTGGAGAGGTGATATTAGGTAAAATATGTTTGAAAATAATTCTGGAATCGCTGGCTCCCAGCGCTCTCATAGCATCAATATACTCCAGCTTTTTCACAGATAAAGTAGAGCCCCGGACAATTCTGGCGAAAATAGGTATAGATGAAATAGCAACAGCAATAATTACATTAAACATACTACCACCTAAAACAGTAACAATAGTTAAAGCTAATAGAATACTAGGGAATGCTAATAAAACATCCATAATACGCATGATAATACTGTCTGTCCGTTTTCCATAATATCCTGCGATAATGCCGAGAAATATCCCGATAGTTGCCCCGAGTAAGATAGAGAAAAAGCCTATCATTAGAGTTAATCCAGTTCCTTGGATTACCCTGCTGAATATATCTCTTCCAAAGTTATCTGTTCCAAACCAATGATCAGAAGATGGTGTAGCCAGTTTATTGGTTACATCTTGATCATATAGAGGATCGTAGGGGGTTAAGTAAGGCCCGACAAGAGCAATAATGATAAGTAAAATGATTAAAACACCGCCGACAACAGCCGACTTATTTTTCTTAAGTTTATTAAAGACGCTTTTCCAGCTTTTAAGTCGGGGATTAGGCGGCTTGATAGCTGTCTGCGGCTTTTCGATATGTTCGTTTGAACGACTCATCGGTTTTTTTCATCCTTTCTCTCGTGTTATAGGTCAGTCTTGATTATATCATGAAAAAGTTTGTAGAAATATATTTGATTTTAAAATCATGAAAAGATACATATTTTTTAAAATTGTCGAAAAACGTAAAACCTTGATACAAAAGGGTTTATTTAAATGAATAATGTGAGAATGCTACTAAATTTGTAATACTATTTCAAATACGAAAATTTGTATTAATTAAAAAAGACACCCTTTTCTAATTTATTAAAATCTAATTTAAGGAATGCTAACGGACTTGAGGAACTTAATTCTTCTATAATAATGTAATTATAAAATAGACAGCCAATGTGAATATGACCTGATTTCAAAGCACTCTAAAATATGAGAGAGACGAAAATGCATTTATATGCTTTCCTATATAAGAGCAGGAAGGATTGTCGAAAATCTAGTATAATGATAATAATTTAAGATATATCATGATTAAGTGATTATAAAGAGGTGGAATTTCGTGAAGAAGAAATTTGTTTGGAATCCTGCTAGAATTTTCTTTCATAATACGGGGACAGAGAAATTAGAAACTCTTGCAAAAGAAGGCTGGAGTGTAGAGAAGTTACGATTGGGCGGCCTGCTTTTTCAATTGAAAGAAGATGAGCCTAAGGAAGTACAGTATCGTATAGATTTTCAGTCTTTTCAAAATACAGATGAAGCTATGCCTCAAACAGACGAGGGCTGGGAACTGGTCGATGCGCTCGATTATATGGCGGTTTTTCAGGGCTCGCCGGAAGCCTTGTCAATGGAAGGAAACCAGGAACAGCTGCTGGAGCAATTGAATCAGGAAGGAAGATTGTTAGGTAAATATACAATTCTTTCAAGCATTTTTTTAATTATTTTCTTTATTTTACATATAAAAGTGGGCTGGGATCTGATAAAAATGATTCTGCTTGGAGGAATTATTATGGGTGGAATTGCATTTCTCCTGGTGTTGGCTTTGTATATTTTAAATAGGTATAGACGGTATAACTTGAAAAACACGTAATAACAATGAAAAAAGATGGAAATATTAGAGTAATAAAACATGTCGAATTGTAATATAAGAGAGTATTTAAAAGTAAACCGCAGGAAAAGGCAGAAAAGATCACATTGTATGGAACAGATGAGATAAACTGCTTAAAACTCTTGGGAAACGGCGTTATAGGCTGTTTGAGATTTTCCATAAATATACCTATAATAAATAGAGTTGCCTAGAAACAGGCGAACACATCTAAATGGATGCCGTAAAATAAATGAGTCTATAGTTGATTCATTTATTTTTGTTTACAGGATAAACCGTTCCGGAGCACCATAGATTGATTTGCCTTCAAACAGATGTACTACCAATCAAAATAAAATAGAGAGGTGATTATATGGCAGTAGTTGAAGCAAAAAACCTGTCTAAAATTTTTGGTAAAAATATCGGCCAATCTATCAAAATGTTAGATCAAGGTATGACCAAAGAAGAAATATTGAAAAAGACAGGGAATACTGTCGGAGTAAATCGTGCCAGTTTCTCTGTAGAAGAAGGAGAAATATTCGTCATAATGGGGCTGTCAGGTAGTGGGAAGTCTACTTTAGTCCGATTAGTAAATCGTTTAATTGATCCAAGTGAAGGATCTATCCTTATTGATGGAAAAGAATTAGCGACATTAGATAAAAAAGCATTAAGACAAGTACGTCGTGAAAAATTAGGAATGGTATTCCAGCAATTCGCGCTCTTTCCGCATCGTACCATCTTACAAAATGCAGGATTCGGTTTAGAAGTACAAGGCGTTGATAAAGCTGAACGGGAAAAACGTGCAGAAGAATCATTAAAGCTTGTGGGATTAGGTGACTATATGCATCAGAAACCTGGCCAGCTATCTGGCGGGATGCAGCAGCGTGTAGGACTGGCCCGTGCTTTGGCTAACGATCCAAAAGTACTGTTAATGGATGAAGCTTTCTCAGCACTTGATCCGCTTATCCGTAAAGAAATGCAGGATGAGTTAATTGATTTACAATCTACGATGAAGAAAACCATTATCTTTATTACGCATGACCTTGATGAAGCTCTTCGTTTAGGAGATCGAATAGCGTTAATGAAGGATGGAGTTATTGTACAAATCGGAACACCGGAAGAAATTCTAATGAATCCGGCAAATGACTACGTTGAGAAATTTGTGGAAGATGTAGACCGCTCGAAAATCCTCACTGCAAGTCATATCATGAAGCGTCCGGAGACAATCAATATTGATAAGCACGGTCCTAGAGCAGCGTTAGAAAGAATGCGCAAGGAAGGAATCTCAAGCATTCTTGTTGTTGATGAAAAACGACGATTACAAGGTTATGTCACAGCAGACGATGCTTCCGAAGCTCGTAAAAAGGAAGTGTCAGATATTAAAAAAATCTTAAAAACAGATATATTAAAAGTTGCACCGGATACACCGATGCAAGAAATTTTCTCTATGATTTACGATACTCCTATCCCGATTGCAGTTGTGGGCGATGATAATCGTTTAAACGGAATTATTGTCCGGGGAGCGGTATTGGCCGCACTTGCAAATGATGGTGAGGTGAATATGGATGCTTGATTTTATGGATAAAATACCATTAGCAGAATGGACTGAGTCAGCGACAAGTTGGATTCAGGATACATTTGCATTTCTTTTCGAACCAATTAAAGACCATTTTGGCAATTTTATGGACTTTGTATCTGGAGATCTACTGCCAGGTATCCCGCCAATTCTGTTTATCTTAATTGTTGCCGTGATTGCATTCTTTGTTTCCGGTAAGAAGTTAGGATTAGCGGTGTTCTCTATCATTGGTCTATGGTTTGTATATAACCAGGGATTATGGGATGCGTTAATGTCTACAGTGACTTTGGTTATTTTAGCAAGTTTAT
This sequence comes from Oceanobacillus sojae, assembly GCF_007991515.1. Lineage (GTDB taxonomy): Bacteria > Bacillota > Bacilli > Bacillales > Amphibacillaceae > Oceanobacillus > Oceanobacillus sojae. Next base: position 42,978 of record NZ_BJYM01000025.1, on the reverse strand, counting down.
TGTCTGTCATTATTGGTGTACCAGTGGGAATATTAATGGCAAAAAGCAAAATTGCCAATTCGATTCTTACACCAGTATTAGACTTTATGCAGACAATGCCGGCATTCGTATATTTAATCCCGGCGGTAGCATTCTTCGGAATCGGGATGGTTCCAGGTGTATTCGCATCTCTTATTTTTGCGACACCGCCGACTGTCCGTTTTACAAACTTAGGTATCCGCCAGGTTTCTAATGATTTAATTGAAGCATCTGATTCATTCGGTGCTACAGGGTCACAGAAGCTGTTTAAAGTAGAATTACCTATGGCAAAAGGAACGATTATGGCTGGTATTAACCAGACGGTAATGCTTGCACTTTCAATGGTTGTAATTGCGTCAATGATTGGTGCGCCGGGACTTGGAAGTCAAGTGCTTTCTTCTCTCCAACGTGCATCTGTCGGTACCGGATTTGTTGCTGGTATCGGAATTGTAATTCTGGCGATTATTATTGACCGTATTACACAAAATATGAATAAAGCAAAAAGATAAATCTGCATGACAATCTTTTCAATTAAGAGTGGTTCATTCCTCTGTTGATATGAAAAGTGTCAATATAGAAAAATAATTTTAAGAAAAGGGGAGTTTTATTTATGTCTAAATGGAGTCTGAAACGTGCTGGACTTATTGGTTCATTAGCACTTGGACTAGTTGTTGCCGGTTGTGGAAGTAATGACAGCGATGGCGGAGATAGTGATTCTGCAGAAGGCGGAGTAGATGGCAAAATCGAATTAGCCTATGTAGAGTGGGATACAGAGGTAGCCTCTACAAATGTTGTGGGAAAAGTACTAGAAGATTTAGGTTATGATGTGACATTAACCCCGCTTGATAATGCCATTATGTGGGAAGCAGTTGCAAGCGGTGAAGCAGACGGAATGGTAGCTGCCTGGTTACCAGGAACACATGCCGAGCAATTCGAAGCTTATGGTGACCAAGTTGAACAGCTTGGACCTAACTTAGAAGGAGCAGCAATTGGTCTTGTCGTACCGGAATATATGGATGTAGATTCTATTGAAGATCTAACCGATGAAGCAGGTCAAACCATTACAGGTATTGAAGCTGGTGCTGGTGTTGTAAATGCTGCTGAAAATGCAGTGGAAGAATATGATAATCTGGATGGCTGGACTGTACAAACTTCTTCCAGTGGTGCAATGGCCACAGAATTAGGCAGTGCTATTAATAATGAAGATGAGATTGTTGTTACTGGATGGTCTCCACACTGGAAATTCCAAAAATATGATTTGAAATATCTTGAAGACCCGGAAGGTGTTTTCGGTGAAGCAGAATCTATTGAAACAATGGTTCGTGAAGGCTTAGAAGACGACGCTCCGGAAGCATATCAAGTATTAGATAACTTCTATTGGGATACAGATGATATGGAAGAGGTTATGCTAGCTATTAACGAAGGTGCTTCTCCAGAAGACGCAGCAGCTGATTGGGTAGAAGCTAATCAGGATAAAGTAGCTGAATGGACAGAAGGTATTGAATAAATAGATATGTCCTTTTGAAAGGCGGCTCCAATAATTATATTGGGGTTGTCTTTTTATATTTATAGATGAAATCCGAACATTACCATTTTTGTTATTGTATTTAGTTCGTGTTTTTAAAGTTGTAACAAATATAAATAGACGAATTAAGCGTATGATAAAGTTAAAATGAAAAACAACGTTCGTGTTCTACATTGACGTTTATTTTTTTAACTGATAAAATATTAACTAGTGAGTAAAATACAAATAATGATAAATGATTGTTCAGCTGTTTATATTATCAAAAGGCAAAAAATGGGCAGGACAAAAAGTTTCATATATAAAATCAATCTTGGAGGTGCACCATGTCCTCAGTAGTAGTTGTAGGTACGCAATGGGGAGATGAAGGGAAAGGTAAAATTACCGATTTCCTATCTCAAAATGCAGAAGTAGTTGCTCGTTATCAAGGCGGAAATAACGCTGGTCATACGATTAAATTTGATGATGTAACGTACAAGTTACATTTAATACCATCAGGAATTTTCTTTAGTGAAAAAACCTGTGTTCTTGGAAACGGAATGGTTATCGATCCAAAAGCATTTGTAGAAGAAATTGCTTATTTACATGAGCGTAATGTTTCTACAGATAATCTTCGTATCAGTAATCGCGCGCATGTGATTCTTCCATACCATTTGAAGCTGGATATTCTTCAAGAAGAAGAAAAAGGTGCTAATAAAATCGGTACGACGAAAAAAGGGATCGGCCCTGCTTATATGGATAAAGCAGCACGTGTCGGTATCCGCATTGCTGATTTAATGGATAAAGAAGCCTTCCGTGAAAAATTAGAACAGAATTTAAAAGAAAAGAATCGTTTATTTGAAAAAGTATATGAGTCCGATTCCATTCAAGTCGAGGATATTTTAGACGAGTACTATGAATATGGGCAGCAAATGGCTCCTTATGTTGTAGATACATCTGTTGTTTTAAACGACGCTATTGATGAGGGTAAACGTGTCCTGTTTGAAGGTGCACAAGGTGTTATGCTTGATATTGACCAAGGTACGTATCCGTTTGTAACGTCTTCTAACCCGATTGCCGGTGGTGTGACGATTGGTTCTGGTGTAGGCCCGACAAAAATCAATCATGTTGTAGGTGTGTCAAAAGCATATACAACACGTGTTGGTGATGGTCCTTTCCCAACAGAATTACATGATGAAGTGGGAAATCAAATTCGTGAGGTCGGGCGTGAATATGGTACAACAACAGGACGCGCGCGCCGTGTAGGCTGGTTTGACAGTGTCGTTGTCCGCCATGCACGCCGTGTGAGCGGAATTACGGATTTATCTCTAAATTCTATTGATGTACTGACTGGTATTGAAACATTAAAAATCTGCGTTGCGTATCGCTACAAAGGGGAAATTATTAAAGAATTTCCTGCAAGCTTAAAAGCATTAGCAGAATGTGAGCCGGTATATGAAGAAATGCCAGGCTGGACAGAGGATATTACTGGAGTGAAGACATTGGATGAACTTCCAGCCAATGCGCGTCACTACCTGGAGCGGATTTCTCAGCTGACAGAAATTCCATTATCTATCTTCTCTGTTGGTCCGGATCGTTCGCAGACAAACGTAGTAAGAAGTGTGTATCGTCCATAATAAAGTAATGAATGTAGGAAAAGGAGCTGATTTTTGCGATCAGCTCCTTTTCCTGTGCGGAGAAAAATGAACGTTCTAATCTATGTTAAAATGAGGGAAAGTGATAAAGGAGAGATAGCGATGAATTTTGTCCAGCCAGGGGCAGAGTTCGATGTTTTTATGCTAATATTATCGATTATTATGTTAATCATTTTCACCTTTTTGGCAGCGACGCTTGTTTATTCTTTCTTAAAAAGAGGCAAGCAGAAGCCTGGTTATTTTATTTTTTATATCTTTATAGTTTTTGGTGTTATCTATCAGCTAATTGAATTTTTCCGCCTCTATACATGGTTAGGGATAGCAGCAATTATAATCTATATTACTTTTGGACTGATTATTTTTCTGGTACTCCGTAAAAATAGAATGAAGTAAGTTTTGAAAAATAATGTATCCAATTTTTTCTAATGTATATTTATATTCAGCCAACAAGACAGAAGCGCTGTTTTACGTTAAAATAGAGAGAGTAAGTCTCTATTTCTATAGACTTTGTAGAAATAGCATTGTTCATAATATGGATTTATATTTTAGTGAATCCAATTAAATTATTTTATACAAATACCAGAAGTATAATTAATAAATCTTTTGATATTTGTATAAAAATCATTTATTCCACGGTTAAGTACTATAATTAGCGGAGGAAAAACACGGAAAATCCTGTGGAAAAGCGTAGTGTTTTTCAGTAGCGAAGGCTATAAAGGCAAAATTTTAATTCCAATCTAATAACATTTTTATAAATTATTTAACTAAAAAAGGATGTGCAACCAATGAGTCAAAAAATATTAGTTGTCGATGATGAACAGCCAATTGCAGATATATTACAATTTAACTTAGAAAAAGAAGGCTATCAGGTAGTGGTGGCAAATGATGGAGATACAGCGATTGAACTCGCAGAATCAGAGCGCCCTAATCTAATTTTACTAGATATCATGCTGCCTGGAAAAGACGGGAATGAGGTCTTGCGTGAAGTGCGTAAAACACAGAGTATCCCGGTTATTATGCTGACTGCAAAGGATGCAGAAATTGATAAAGTGCTTGGATTAGAACTGGGTGCAGATGACTATGTAACCAAACCATTCAGCAATCGTGAATTAATTGCACGTGTCAAAGCAAATCTGCGTCGTGAGAATGTTACAGAAGAGCCGGCAAAAACAACGAAGGATATTGTCATCGGAGATTTAGCCGTTCATCCGGATGCGTATGTTGTTTCTCGTAAAGGAGTAGAAATTGAATTAACCCATCGTGAATTTGAACTCTTACACTATTTGGCACGTCATATCGGACAGGTAATGACACGGGAGCACTTGTTAGAAACTGTGTGGGGCTATGATTATTTTGGAGACGTGCGTACTGTAGATGTTACGGTCCGCCGTTTGCGTGAAAAAATTGAAGAAAACCCTAGTAACCCATTATGGATTGTAACAAGAAGAGGTGTCGGGTATTATTTACGTAATCCTGAGCAGGAGTAAGGCATGATGAATAAAGTTGGTTTTTTCAGATCGATCCAGTTAAAGTTTATTATTATTTACATCCTGCTGCTAATCTTAGCTGTACAGGTTATTGGGTCTTTTTTTACCAACAGGTTGGAAGATGACTTGACGACGACCTTTAAACAATCAATTAATGAGCGTGTCGAAATGCTGAGCTATAATCTGGAACAAGCCTTTATAAGAGACCGTTCTGAAGAAGATCCGAGTTTAGAGCAGGAAATTCAGACAATTATTGATGATGTCAACACAGATAATCTGGCAACGACAATCCATGTATATGATAATCAAAGAAGGACTTTAGGGACAAACCGGATCGATGGGAGATCGGAAATCGGGAGAAAAACCACAGATATCGATGTAAGGAATACCTTACTTTTCGATAAATCCCAGCAAAAACCATATTTTGACCGGGAGACAGATAGCAGAGTCTATGTACATGTGGAACCGTTGGTCGGAGATGAAGGAAATACAGTCGGCGCAATTCAATTTAAAGCCTCTATGGAGGAGGTTTATGATCAGATTGAAGGAATTAATAATATCTTTCTCCAGGGCTCCATCTTAGCGATAAGTATCTCGGCAATACTTGGGATTCTGGTAGCACGTACAATTACTAAACCGATTCAGGAAATGCGTGAACAAGCATTGATTATGTCGAATGGAGACTTTACACAGCAGCTCGAGATCTATGGCCGGGATGAAATCGGACAGCTGGCGGAGGCATTTAATGATTTAAACAGCAGACTGAAGCACTCCTATGCCACCATTGAAGAGGAGCGGAGGAAATTAAGCTCTGTTCTTTCCTATATGAGTGACGGGGTTATTGCTACAGACGAGTCTGGGGCCGTAACATTGATGAATGATGCTGCAGCCAGAATGATTGGTTTAAATCCGGATGATGTCATTGGAGAGGACTTAATTGATGTTTTAAAGCTGGAAGAAAAAGTTGTCGATATCAGTAAGCTGCCGGATAGCGGTTCGATAATTATTGATTTCAGTGATGAAGAAACGCCGTTTATTATACGGGCTAATTTTTCTACAGTTGTTGATGAGGAAGAAGAAACGACTGGTTTTATCACCGTGATTAGTGATGTTACTGAGCAGGAGAAAATTGATCAGGAACGCAGAGACTTTGTGTCGAATGTGTCACATGAGCTCCGGACGCCGCTGACAACAATGAAAAGTTATCTAGAAGCGTTATCTGATGGCGCTTGGGAAAACAAAGAAATTGCGCCGCGATTTTTAGAGGTCACACAGAAAGAAACAGACCGTATGATCCGGATGGTAAACGACCTGCTGCAGCTATCTAAAATGGATTCGGATGAATTGCCGATGCACAAGGAAAGAACCGAATTCATGAGCTATGTGCATCAGGTTTTGGACCGGTACGAAATGAATCTGCCCGAAACAATTACGTTAGAGCGTAATATACCAAAAGGAAAATCATTTGTATGGATGGATAGAGATAAAATTACCCAGGTGTTTGACAACATTATTACCAACGCTTTCAAATACTCTCCGGAAGGCGGAAAGGTTCGTGTAAATCTCGATGTAAGACGTCATATTGTTATTATCAGTATTCTGGATGAAGGTGTGGGTATTCCATATGATAAGCTTGATAAAATATTTGATCGTTTCTACCGTGCCGATCGCGCCAGAACAAGAAAGCTTGGAGGCACCGGTCTTGGTCTGGCTATCACGAAAGAGCTTGTAGAAGCCCATCACGGGAAAATCTGGGCGCAAAGTAAAGAAGGGCGTGGAACGACAATTCTATTTACCTTGCCACTCATGGGTTCGAAGCGGGGGAAAGGCAAATGAAGTTAGAGACTGCAAAATCATTGTTGCTGATTATATTAATAGGAACGAGCTTAATTCTCACTTTTGGAATGTGGAATTATCGAGCAGAGTATGAACCGCTAAATGACGATGAGTCGGTTGATAAAGCTGATCTGGGCGGCGAGCAAAAGCAAGAAAATGATGTTATAAAACCAAATGACGTTGTTTTTAAAATAAACGGAGAATTCTACAGCTATGTGGATCCAGAAGATAGTGCCGAATTATTTGAAGATATCCAGACATGGGAAATTACCGATTTGCAAAATACAGATGCAGAAGAAAAGACTGCTGATGCAGAAGTAGAAATTATATTTCCAACAGGAGTTCCATTATCTTTATTTGAAAATATTTTAAATATAGACCGTACATTGTCGAATAATATGAACTTTTATGTAGATCGGTTTTATATTCAATTACAAGAAGAAGATCAGTTATTAAAGGTTTATTTTGTTTCTTTGGATGGGGATGAAGCAGTTGAAGGCACTATCCATTCTACGACAAACTATGAGCAATTGCTGTCGATGTTTAGTAATCTGACAGATAAAAAATTTGAAGAAAATTATTTATTGACGGAGACTGCCAGAAATATATATATTCCAGTTGAAGAAAAATCAATGGAATCATTTAAGTATACCTTTGATAGGACTAATTCTGCTGATGTTAGAAATATCATGTTCACCCGTCCCAATCTGGTGAGTGAATCGAAATCTGCTCCGGAATCAATTATGTATCGGACAGATGATAGACAGTTAAATATTACAGGGCATGGGATGAAGTTTATCAATGTTGCTGAGTGGAATAAAGAACCGGTAGACAAAAGTGTCTTTCAGCAAAGCTTGGAAAATATTAATGAACATGCAGGGTTTACAGATGATTATCGTCTGGACAGCTATACGAATGACAGTGTTACTTACCGTTTGTATCGGTTTCAATATCCTGTTATAAATAATTCTTATATGGATTTATCAACAATTTATCAAAGATGGCAGAGTGATCAATTGAGTGAATACACCCGTTCATTGATAACATTGGATACTGTTGCTAATACATCCAGCAAAAAATTAAGAGACAGCGATGAAATCATTTCGAGCATTCAGCAGAGTAAAAATATAGCAGATATTCAGGATGTGCAGATTGGATATCGTTTGACGGTTGAAAAGGATGTTAATGGTGAGGACTATGTATTATTAGAGCCGGATTGGTACCAGCGTGTGAATGACAGCTGGTCAGCAGTACCAGAAAAAAATACAGGAACACAGAACGTTGAAGGAGGAAGCTGAGATGCGATGGTCACATATTAAAACACTGTTTATCCTCAGCTTCCTTGTCCTGAATGGATATTTACTATATCAATTTATCAGCAAACAGGATGAAATGAATATTCCAGAGCTGGATACGAGTAATATGGACCTGGACGAAGAGCTGAGAGAGGAAAACATTACTATTTCTGCTGATGTTGATTTTGAGGTCCCGGAACTGAGTTATATTTCCTCCGCACAAAAGAAATTTACAGGATCGGAAATCAGTAATTTAAATGATAACAAGGATATCAAGGCCGAGAAGACCCTGGACAGTAAATTATTAATAGTAGAGTTTTCTTCTCCATTAAAGATTCCTGACAATGCGGATGAAGAAACGCTTTCCAGTCTGGTCAGCCCTTATATTCTAGACGCATCCGACTTTTCCTTTGGAGCATGGGACGATGATTTAAATATTATTGTTTTCTTTCAAAATAAGGAAGGGCATCCAATTTACTTAAATCGACATGCAATGCTTACTTTTTATGTTAATGATAATAATGAAATTACACATTATACACAAACCATGTTAGGGGAGACCGATACACAGGGAAGCCCAACCTTAAATACTCCTAAGATTGCTATTAGTTCCTTGCTTCAAAGTCGTTATTTAAATGCAGAAGATGATATAACAGATGTCAGCTATGGCTATTACTCAAGAATTGCGGAAGCGGAAGAGGGAACGCAAGTATTCGCACCGACCTATAAAATAACTGTAGATGATGAGCGTGATTATTTTGTTAATGCAGCCGAATCCTCTACGTATTCCGGCAATTATAAAGATTATCTTGTGAAAATGCTAGAGGATAATTATTTAAGAAAACTCTATTTAATGGCGGATGAGGATGATTCTCTAGCTGATAACCTTATTTCTGTCATAGAGAATAAGATTGAGCCTTTTAGGAGTGAGTCAGAATGACCTTACGTTTTAGTGTGCTTGCATCAGGGAGCACAGGCAACGCATTTTATATAGAATCAGAACAGCAGCGCCTGTTGGTAGACGCTGGCTTAAGCGGAAAAAAGATGGATGGACTTTTTGGGGAGATTGATGTTGATCCGTCACGTCTTGACGGAATTCTTGTAACACATGAGCATAGTGACCATATTAAAGGTCTGGGTATCTTTGCCCGAAAGTATAATCTGCCTATCTATGCAAATGAGAAAACATGGCAGGCAATGGATAATTCCCTTGGCAAACTGACAATTGACCAAAAGTTTCAATTCGATATGGATTCGATCCGGAGCTTTGGTGATATAGAAGTCGAATCCTTTGGTGTATCTCATGATGCTGCAGAGCCAATGTTTTATACCTTTCGCAGTAACGGGCAAAAGGTTGCACTGGTTACAGATTTAGGCTACGTATCTGAACGGATTAAGAAAACTGTCGAAGATGCAGATGCTTATATATTTGAGGCGAATCATGATGTAGAGATGCTGCGGATGGGGCGTTATCCATGGAATGTAAAACGACGTATTCTGGGAGACTCCGGGCACGTTTCAAATGAAGATTCCGGCCTCGCTCTGGCGGATATTATCTCTAACCGCACCAAGCGGATTTATTTAGCTCACCTTAGCTTAGACAATAATATGAAGGATCTGGCGCGCATGTCTGTCAATCAGATTCTAGCTGAACGGGGAATTGAATTAGAACTGCATGATACAGACCCCGAAGCACCAACACCGCTTTACGAGGTCAGTACTGTAACGGAGCGTGTCTGAACGGGATAGAATTTCTCAAAGGAAAAGGTACAGAGGCCTGTATTGGGATAAAAATTTCATTTATGCATAAACTGAAATTAGCCGCCCAATGCAGTCCTTTTTATTTAATAAAGAAGTAGGAATTATGGGTTTAGTACTAAAGGAATTTTGGGAATACTTAGGTAGATAAATTGATAAGGAGAAGGATATATGGAATATAATGATCAACCGGATCAGCCACAGCCACCACAGCCGCCAGGCAATAAAAATAAATGGCTTGTCCCGCTATTATTAGGTATTATCATTGGTGGAATACTTGTGATGCTTATTAACCCTGATTTTCTTAATAATGAGAAAACTGAGCAGGCAAATCTTGCTGAAGAAGAAAACAATGAGACTTCCGGTAGCAATGATGATTCAGCAGGTCAGCCAATGCAGGTAGATGTCTCCACGCAGCTGACAGATATTATTGAACAAGTAACCCCGGCTGTAGTCGGCATTACCAATATTCAGCAGAATGTTTCATGGGGAGCCGGTGCAGATGGTATTGAAGCAGGGACTGGGTCAGGTGTTATTTATAAAGTAGAGAATGGTGAAACGTATATTGTAACAAACCACCATGTTATTGAAGATGCAGATGCAGTGGAAGTTATTATGTATGATGATACACATATGGAAGCAGATATTATTGGAAGTGATTTATTTACAGACTTAGCAGTACTTAAAATGGAGAGTGGAAATAAAGATAAGGCAATGGAAGTAGGCTCTTCAGCAAATTTAAAAGTGGGAGAGCCCGCGATTGCTATTGGAAACCCGTTAGGAGCATACTTATCGAGCACAGTTACCCAAGGAGTAATCAGTGGAACAGAGCGCACAATTCCAATGGATTTTAATTTTGATGGGCAGCCTGACTGGCAGGCAGAAGTTGTTCAGACAGATGCAGCGATTAATCCGGGAAATAGTGGCGGAGCACTGATTAACTTATATGGACAATTAATTGGGATTAATTCCATGAAAATTAATGAAGAAGCAGTAGAGGGGATAGGATTTGCGATTCCAATTGATAGTGCTCTTCCTGTTATGCAGGAGCTGGAGGAGCATGGTGAAGTCGTCCGTCCATTTTTAGGTGTAGAGATTTATTCAATTGAGGAGCTGCCTCAGTATGAATGGAGAAATACTTTGCAGCTGCCATTAGAAGTAGATGGCGGTGTATATGTATGGAGTGTGGAAAACGCATCTCCAGCGGATAAAGCAGGTATTGAACAATATGATGTCATTGTAGCGTTAGATGGCGAGCCTGTGTATAACACGATTGATTTGCGAAAAATCCTTTATGAGCAGAAAGACGTTGGAGATCATATAAAAGTAGACTATTATCGGGACGGGGAGCTTAATCAAACGGAGATTGTGCTGGAGGTTCAAGAATAATGAGAGAAGAATGGATGAAAAGAAGAATCATCCATTCTTTTTGTGTTTGTTAATTATCCACAGAAATAAAGAATTATGCACAAACGGTGGATAAATATTATTCTTTTTTCTATATTTAGTGTGGAAAACATGTTCCTATACAAGATAACGGCGAACATTTGTGCATATGTGGATATAATTGTGGATAAAGTTGGTTTATCCATAGGATATATACAGGTTTTTAGAATTACACAGATGTTGTCCACAATCTGGTTGTGGGAAAGTTAAGTAAAGGCTTCTTTTTCCTTGCGTTGTGTCCAAAGGAGGATGAGCAATATAAGTAACGTAATATCTAATCGCGATGCAAAGAGAAATGCGAATACTCCATCGCCAGTCAGAACAGGCACCTTTGTAAAAAAGAGTGCACCAAGCATAATAAAGATAAGCGGAATAATGGATATGTGGATAAATATTCTGCCGATTAATAGCATCCCCGCCATCACTTCGAAAAGAGCTATAAAAAAATAAACATAATTAGATAAAGGCACCCCCATCTGTTCAAAACTGCTGACCATCGACAGGTCTATAAATTTCATCAGTCCGGAAACGAGAAAAACAAACCCCACCAGATAGCAAATAAGCTTCATTGGTTTCACGTGAAACGCCCCCCTTTTTTAATGGTATGCACGGACTGGGACAAACTTTCTCAGTACATTGGAAAAGTATCATTTTAGCGGAATTTTATTCTTATTCAAGGGCAGCTAAATTAGACTGCAAATTAAGATTTCGAGTAAGTCTCTGCATTTTAAAATCGGCTGTGGCCTGCGTTTTTTATTCGAATATGAAGTTAAGTATATTGTTTTCATAAGAGATTAAATATATAATTCATTAATATGTGCTTACCATTATAAAAAAACAAAAGAAAGGGAGATAAGAATGCTGCGTCAATTTTTTTCATATTATAAACCACATAAGCGGTTATTTATTATAGATTTCTCAGCTGCAGTAGTTGTAGCACTGCTTGAATTGGCATTTCCGGTAGCTGTTCAGTGGTTTATCGATCAGCTGTTGCCTGGTCAGGACTGGAATGCTATTGTTGTCACCTCTGTATTGCTGTTGATTATTTATATTATCAGTACTTACTTGCAATATGTTGTTTCCTATTTAGGGCATAAGCTCGGTATTAATATAGAAACAGACATGCGCCGGGATTTATTCTATCAGGTACAGAGACAATCTTTTCGTTTCTTTGATAATACGAAAACAGGTCATATTATGAGCCGTATTACCAACGATTTATTCGATTTAGGAGAGCTGGCTCATCATGGTCCAGAGGATTTCTTTATCTCGATTATGACATTTATGGGTGCATTCTTTATTATGTTCACTATTAATCCAGTTTTAGCACTTATTGTTCTTATTACTGTACCTCTATTGATTTTCCTTATTACGTTTGGAAACATTCGCATGAATAAGGCATGGAGGAAAATGTATGCAAATATTGCGGGAGTTAATGCGAGGATAGAAGACGCTGTTTCAGGTGTGCGCGTTGTACAATCCTTTACAAATGAAGAATTTGAGAAGGAACGCTTCCAGGAGAATAATGAAAAGTTCCGCCTTGTGAAGGTAGGAGCGTATAAAATAATGGGAATTGTTCATTCGAATATTTTCCTGCTTATGCGTTTAATGACACTGCTTGTACTTGTAGTAGGTGCCTGGTTCACTTATACGGATCGTCTCAGCTATGGAGAATTAGTCAGTTTTATCTTGTTTGTAAATGTATTAACAACACCGATTAATAAAATTACAGCACTCTTGGAGCTGTATCCAAAAGGAATGGCAGGCTTCAAACGTTTTTCAGATATGATGGCAGTGAATCCGGACGTCGAGGACAAGCCGGATGCCACAGTAGTCAGTGATTTAAAAGGAGATATCCGATTTAATCAAGTCGGCTTCAGCTATGATAAAACGAAAAAACCTGTTCTAAATGATATCAGCTTTCATATTAATCCAGGAGAAACAGTTGCTTTTGTCGGACCATCTGGGGCAGGGAAAACCACTATCTCTGCGTTAATCCCAAGATTTTATGATGTGAATGAGGGATCGATTACGATTGATGGAATGGATATCCGGGATATGACAAAGGAATCCCTCCGCAGCAATATAGGTGTTGTTCAGCAGGATGTATTTCTATTTACTGGAACGCTGCGTGAGAATATTGCTTATGGTAATTTAGAAGCAACGAATGAGGAAATAGAGCTTGCGGCCAAACGTGCACATATGGAAGATTTTATCAATGAGCTTCCAGACGGTTACGAAACACAGGTCGGAGAGCGGGGACTGAAGCTGTCAGGAGGTCAAAAACAGCGTATAGCGATTGCGCGTATGTTCTTGAAAAATCCACCAATCCTAATTTTGGATGAAGCCACCTCTGCACTTGATACAGAAACAGAGATGATCATTCAAAAAGCATTGAACGAGCTTGCAGCCGACCGTACTACACTTGTTATTGCCCACCGTCTTGCGACAATTAAAGAGGCAGATCGCATTATGGTTGTGACGAAAAAAGGCATTGAAGAAGAAGGAACACATGAGGAACTCTTACAGAAAAAAGGTATCTTTGCTCACCTGCATGGGGTGCAGATGAAATAATCGAACAGGCTGTGGTAAAGCACAGCCTGTTTTTTTAGCGTTGCAAGAAATTATAGAGTTATTGCCTTGTGGATAACTATTTACAGAAAAGCAGTGCGCCCATTTCCCGGGAAATAAATGCGAGCATCTGATTAGCATAAAAACATAAAAATAACAAAAGCTAATGTTAATTAGGAGGTGGCATGATGAACCGAATGTATCGAGCGCTTATTTTTGCCGGTATTATTATCATTCCTTTGCTGATCGGGACATGGGTGAATGCAGAAGAACCGGAATATGCAGAATGGGGACAGGTTGCCATGAAAGAAGTCAAGGCGAAATATCCTCAAGATAAAATTGTAGATTATTTGCATGTAGGCAGACAAACAGAAGGAGAACAAACTGTCGAAACATTTAAGCTATGGCTGGTCGGTAAGGAAAAAGAATTTGGCGTGATTATTGATATTTATTTTAAAACCAGTACAAAAGAAATTATTGAAGTGAAAATGAGAGAAACGCAGAAATAAAGCAGTGTCAAAAATTGTTGTATTTTAAAGTATTAATGTGTCCATTCTCTTGCCAAGAGCCCATAAACAACTAAATCTTCATAATGATCGTATAACCATTCTCCCTGCCGGATAATGCCCTCTTTTTGAAAACGGAGCCGTTCTGGAATGGCTCTGCTTTTTTTATTATGTGTTGCTGCCCGGATTTCAACCCGATTTAGCTGTAATGTGTAAAAAGCATAATCAATCAACACTTGAACAGCTGCTGTCATAACACCCTTTCCTTGATAGTCGGGATCTAACCAGTAACCAATGGAGGTGCTGCCATTTTGCCAATCAATAAAATTATAATTCACACAGCCAATAAGCTTATCCTGATTAAAAATACCAAGATTGAGCGACTGTCTGCGCTGGGCGCCCTGAAGACATAAATCAATAAAGGCTAAGCAATCCGCCGGTTTTTTTGTCGTTTCAATCCAGGGAAGCCATTCACGAAGTTCGCCTCTGGATTTTTCTACCGTTCTAAATAAGGCATTCGCATCGGACATTTGCAGCTGCCGTATCACCAAATCTTCATTTATTTGATAGTGAAACATAAGTAATCCTCCATATTTGTGTCTTTTTTAGAGGATGTTCAAAAAGGCATTTCACATGAACCTGTAAGACTTCCTCTGACAGCTTTTTGAACATGCACTTTTAATCATTTTATTATCTTACTTCCTATATCATACGTTATTTGTGAGCTGATGTTTAATTATTTGTTGAAAATGTATTACAATAGGTTATACAAACTTTAAAAAGGAACAATGCTTTGGATTTTATCATAGCAGGAAGAAGGATGGTACATGAGTGAGGAGAATATCACAAGAATCCATTTAAATGGGAAAGAATATATTTTAATTGGGACAGCCCATGTTTCGAAAAATAGTGCGGAGCAGGTTAAGGAAGTCATTGAAAGAGAGCATCCAGATTCTGTATGTATTGAGCTGGACGCCCAGCGTTTTCAATCTGTGAAGGATAATAATAAATGGAAAAACACAGATATCTTTCAAGTCATCCGGGATAAAAAAGCAGTGATGCTATTAATGAACTTGGCGGTTTCTTCCTTTCAGAAGCGGATGGCTAAGCAATTCGGCATTCGCCCGGGAGAAGAAATGATACAAGGTATAGAATCTGCAGAAGAAACAGGTGCAGAGCTTGTTTTAGCTGATCGGGATATTCAAATTACATTCTCAAGAATTTGGGGAAACATCAGCTTTAAAGGAAAGGCAATGCTGCTAATGCAGGTATTTGGAAGTATTTTCAGCAGAGAGGAAATTTCTGAAGAAGAATTAGAAAAAATGAAGCAGCAGGATACGATTAATGCGATGCTTCAGGAGTTTACCGAGCATTTTCCAGACTTAAAGAAGCCATTAATTGATGAACGGGACCAGTATTTATCACAAAAAATTAAAGAAGCTCCGGGTGAGAAGGTTGTAGCTATACTTGGCGCTGCGCATGTTCCAGGTATTACAAAAGAAATTGAAAAAGAACAGGATTTAGAAAAGCTGCGGGAGCGCCCGCCAAAATCAAAGTGGCCGAAAGTAATCGGATGGACAATCCCTATTCTAATTATTGGGGTTATTGCTTATACATTTATGATGAACCCGTCCGCAGGCTGGCAACAAACAATCAGCTGGGTGCTATGGAATGGCTCGCTCTCAGCTATCGGAGCATTTGTAGCGTTGGCGCATCCATTAGCTGCTTTAACAGCATTTGTCGCAGCGCCATTTACTTCGCTGAATCCATTACTTGCAGCCGGGTGGTTTGCAGGATTCGTTCAGGCTTATATTAAGCGGCCAAATGTAGGAGATTTTGATTCATTAGCAGATGATGTGCATTCTGTAAAAGGCTTCTGGAATAACAAAGTAACACGCATTCTGCTTGTTGTCGTATTTGCCAATATTGGAAGCTCCTTAGGAACACTTATCGGCGGAGCGGATGTTATCCGGGTGTTCATTCAGAATTTATTATAAATATAAATTTTAAGACCCGACAAGTATAGAAAAGATAGTTTTCAAATCGAGGAAAGCTATCTTTTTATCTCTACTTAGAAAGCATTATCAGCACACTAAAAACTTTATCTTATTTAGGAGGAATTTACTCGTGATCATTGCGATCATTTTCTTATTATTTGTCTCTTTTTTCTTTTCAGGAAGTGAAACAGCCTTAACTGCGGCAAACAAAGTTAAGTTGCAGGCAAAGGCAAACGATGGAAATAAAAAAGCAGAAAAAATTCTTCATCTTATTTCTAAGCCCAGTGAATTTATTACAGCTATTTTAATTGGAAATAATATTGCAAATATTATCCTTCCTACACTGGTTACAATCATTGCAATAGACTATGGTTGGAACATAGGTATTGCTTCAGCTGTTATTACAGTCACCATTATTGTATTCTCAGAGGTTTTGCCAAAATCTGTGGCAGCCAGTTTTCCAAACCGTATTTCATTTATCGTATACCCAATTATCCAGGCGGTTGTATTTATCCTTAAACCAGTCACCTTTTTATTAAATGGATTGACAAGCTTGATTACCAATGCACTATCCAAAGGAGAAGTACAGGCTGAATCTGTTTCCAAGGAAGAACTGCGGGCAATTGTTGATATTGCAGACTCAGAAGGAGCTTTTCAAAAAGAGGAGTCATCACGGATTCGAGGTGTATTTGATTTTTATCATTTGAATGTAAAGGATGTTCTTAAAACCCCCCGTGTCGAAATTGTCGGTCTGGAGCATGAAGCAAGCTACCAGGAGGTCAAAGAATTAGTTCTTTCCAGTCCGTTTACACGATATCCGGTTTTTGGAGAGGATGTCGATGATATTGTCGGGGTTTTTCATTCCAAATACTTAATTGCCTGGAGCGATGACAAAGAAAAAACGCTGGCAAATTATAGTGATATGGATCCGCTTCGTGTGTATGAATTTAATAATACCGAATGGGTATTTCATAAAATGCTGGAGGAAAAAAAGCATATGGCCATTGTTTTGGATGAATATGGCGGTACAGAAGGTATTGTAACACAAGAGGATATTATTGAAGTGATGATTGGACAGGAAATTGAAGATGAGACAGACATAGAAGAGGATGCTTTGATTGAAAAACAGACAGAAACGGAAATTATCTGTGATGGGAAGATTACGCTGCATCAGTTAAACAATACATTTGATACGGATATCCCAGAAGAAGATGATGTACTTGCAGCATATATATTGAGAAATTTCACTACCTTCCCGGAAGAAGGAGATGTTCTTGAACGCGAGAATTTAACCTTTTGCATCTTAGAAGTAGATGGACGCTATATTAAACGTGTTCAAATTATTAAATAGAGTGTGTAGAAAGGTGATATGATCTCGCACAGCTTTCCTGCTCCTTTTTGTTAATGAAGTGAAAAAATTCAAGCATATTTTTATCGTGTCCAAAATTTGACGGTATAAAATGCGCAAAATAGCGATTTTTCCTACATGAGCCTGTCTCTTTATCCTATAATTCGTTATAATATAGGGAAACTAGCAGGGTAGAGAGGAGTGCGGAGCTTTGAAATCTATCAGTGTAAATGACTTAGTAAAAGAATTTCAATTAGAAGTGCTGGCTGGAGGAGAAAAATTAGATCGTACCATCAAAAAGGCCAGGACACATCGCCCAGGTTTGGAGTTTATTGGTTATTTTGATTTTTTCCCGATGGAGCGTGTGCAGATTTTAGGGAAAAAAGAAATTAACTTTTTGAAGCAGCAGAATATTGAAGAACGGAAGGAACGGATAGACCATGTGGTGAGTTATCATCCTCCATGCTTTATTGTTACTTCAAATCAAGAGGGGCTTACTTATTTAACTAAATTCTGTCAGGAGGAGAACATTCCTCTTCTGCGCACAGCGGATACGGCAGTTGATTTTATCGCCAAAGTAGATAATTATTTAACACGTCAGCTGGCAACAGAAATTGCCGTTCATGGTGTATGTCTGAATGTCTCCGGCATTGGTGTTTTAATCCGCGGGGAGTCCGGTGTAGGGAAGAGTGAGCTGGCGCATACCTTAATTGGCCGGGGTCATCGTCTTGTTTCCGACGACATTGTTATATTGAAAAAAGTGAGCCATCAGACAATTCTCGGGACACATAATGATATTAACCGGGAATTTCTTGCTCTTCGCAGCGTCGGTCTCTTAAATGTTGTCCGTATGTACGGCAGAAAGGCATTCCAGGACGAATCACGTATTTCTCTGGATATTGAACTGACAAAGTGGGAGAAGGATGCACTCAATAATGATTTGGAGTTAAAAACAGATCATGAGGAATACATGGGTGTGAAAATTCCAAGAATCGAAATTCAGCTCCAGCCAGGGCGGGATGTAGCTGGGTTAGTAGAAGCAGCTGCAAATAACTGGTACCTGCAGCAGCAGGGCTATAAAGCTTCGGCAGAATTTATGCAGCGCGTGCAATGGGAGGAAGGAGACGATTGATTGTTTCCTTTCGAATAAAAGGGAGGGGAGAAAAAAGATTCTTCTCTCTCTTTATTTTTATGGATGAAAAGAAGATGTTTTTTCTGGAAAGAAAGTATTATCCCTTTCTTTTTCTCTAAAATTATGTCATATTATAAATAACAACGTTGTTATTTTAGGAGGAATAGAATGAAAAGGTTTGATGTAACCGCTCATAAAGAGAATCAGATTATTTTGCATAATCAGGAGCAGTCAATATATACGCATATTCGTGTGCTGGAGCCGTCGATTATTAATGTAAGAGTAAGTACGGAAGAAGAAATCAGCTTTCCAACCTGGACAATTACGCCAGGAGATACGGAATTGCCATTTGAAGGACTTTCACGTCAAAATATGAAACCGTTCTCTTTGCCAGAATACAGCTTTTCAGAGTCGGATGAGTCGATTACCATTACAACAGAAGAATTAAAATTAGATATTCAAAAGGAAGGATTCTATTTAACTTGGTTTCAAAAAAATGCTGATGGATCCTTTGAACAGGTGATGACAGACCGCAAGACGCAGAGCTACCAGCATCATATTAGTGCCAATCAGCCTACATGCCACTATCTTGAACGTGGTTTAGAAGAGATGTATTTCGGGTTAGGAGAGAAAGCCGGTGCTGCTGATAGACATGGAAGAAGATTTCGGATGAATAATATTGATGCAATGGGATATAATGCGGAAACAACAGATCCGTTATACAAGCATATTCCGTTTTATATCACTTATAAGCCGGAAATTCGTCAATCTATCGGAATTTTCTATGATGATTACCAGAACTCGGTTTTTGATTTTGGCCAGGAGTTGGATAATTATCATGGTTATTACCGCTATTATGAGACAAATAGTAATTTCTTAGATTATTATGTGATCGCCGGACCGCAAATCAAGGATGTAACAAAGCGATTCAGCTGGCTGACAGGAAGACCGGCTAAAATGCCGGCATGGGCGATTTCCTATTCTGGCTCTACGATGCAGTATACAGATTTGCCGGATTCACAAGAGTTACTAAATGGGTTTCTGGAGCAATGTAACCGTCATGATATAAAAGTGCGCTCTTTCCATCTTTCTTCCGGCTATACTTCCATTGACGGGAAACGCTATGTGTTTAACTGGAATTATGATAAGTTCCCGGATCCCAAAGCATTTGGAAAGCATTTTACTGATGAAGGTGTAGAAATTGTAGCAAATATTAAACCATCACTTATGCTGAACCATCCTTTGCTTGATGAGGTTTTAGCGTTTGACGGGTTTATTAAAGATGAACACGGAAAGCCTTTGCTGGTTCAGTTCTGGGATGATGAAGGATATTATTTAGACTTTACCAATCCAGATACAATCAACTGGTGGAAGCATCAGATTAAAACCAAGCTGTTAGATAATCATATTAATTGCACATGGAATGATAATAACGAGTTTGAAATTTGGGATCAAAAAGCGCAGGTGCATGGATTTGGAAAAGGCGGAAACTTCCAGGATTATCGTGCCATCATGCCACTCTTGATGATGAAGGCATCCCGGGAGGTGCAGCTTGCATACAATACAGAGGAGCACCCTTATATTATCAGCCGTTCAGGCTGTGCGGGGATGTCCAAGTATGTACAGACTTGGACAGGAGATAATAGGACAAGCTGGCATACACTGAAGTTTAATAATAAAATAGCGCTTGGATTGAGCTTATCCGGTATTTATAATTTTGGGCATGATATCGGCGGCTTTTCGGGACCAAAGCCAGATCCTGAATTGTTTTTGAGATGGGTGCAATGCGGTGTATTTTATCCTAGATTCTCTATTCATTCATGGAATGATGATGGGTCTGTAAACGAGGCGTGGATGCATGAAGAGGTGCTGGAGGAAGTGAAGGAAGCAATGCATCTTCATGAACGTCTGAATCCTTATATTCAAAGTCTGGTAGAAAATTCTCACGATAATTATGAGCCAATTATTCTTCCGACATTCTATGCTTTTGAAGAGGATGAGAAAACGTATAAAGATAGTGATGATTTTATGCTGGGGGATAAACTGCTTGTCTGCCCTGTTGTAGAAAAGGGACAAACAGAACGGCAAATCTACCTGCCGAAAAATCCGGAAGGCTGGGTCGATTATTATACTGGCGATGTTTACGAAGGGGGAAGAACGATTACATTGGATGTTTCGCTTGCTAATATTCCTTTCTTTGTTAAAAAAGGAGCTTCCCTGCCGATGTATAATGATGAGCTGACAGAGGTAGAAACAAAGACATTTTAATAAACTGGAAAAACCATCTGTATTATTTACTGGAATACAGATGGTTTTTTTGGGAATCAGCTTTATTACTAAATTAAAAAGGGAGAACGCTAAATTAACGTCCTCTCCCTTTATTTTTACACTCCTGAATACGAAGAAAATCCTCCATCAACAGGTACTACAATTCCAGTAACAAATCGGCTTGCGTTTGGATCAAGCAGCCATAGCAATGTTCCGACTAAATCTTCCGGGTCACCAAAACGTTTCATCGGTGTTTGCCCTAAAATTTTCTCTGCACGCTCGGAATAAGAGCCATCGTCATTACGTAAAAGACCTTTATTCTGTGCTGTTTCAAAGAACCCTGGTGCGATGGCATTAACACGAACTTTCCCTTCAAAGTAAGTACTGAGCCATTGTGTGAAATTACTGATTGCTGCCTTGGCACCACTATATGCCGGTATTTTTGTTAAAGGCTGAAAAGCATTCATAGAGGAAATGTTAACAATTGAATTTCCTTCGCCCTCTGTTAAATCTGATCCAAATACCTGGATAGGGAGGAAGGTTCCAGTGTAATTTAAACGAAAGACACTTTCCACACCTTCCTCACTTAATCCGAACAAGTTTTTCTTGATATCCTTCTCATAGTGCTCATCATCAGTTGTCGCATCAGGATGATTTCCTCCGGCACAGTTAATCAACGCGTTCACTGTTCCGAACTTTGCGTTAAAGGCCTGCTTTGCTTTTTCAAGAGAAGCTTTATCTAACACATCGGCTTCTAAAGCAATCGTGTGTGTGCTCTTCGTGTCTACCTCTCCCATCAACTTCTCAAGCTTTTCTCGGCTGCGGCCGATCAAGCCGACATGCGCTCCTTCTTGAACAAGAGCTTTCACAAAAGTACTGCCAATCACACCACTTGCTCCGGTAATAACAATATTCCGTCCTTCAAATGATAACTTCATAGCTTATTCGACTCCTTCAATCAGGCCATTAATATAGGCTGCACCTAATGCACGGTCAAAGAGGCCGTAGCCCGCTCTTCCTGTTTCGCCCCAAATCATTCTGCCATGATCTGGGCGAATGGTTCCTGTGTAATCAATATCCTTTAATGCACGCGTAACTTCTTTCATATCAACCGATCCCAGTTTAGACAGGTGTGCTGTCTCTACAAAAGAATGGTTTTCTAGCCGCTTAATATTCCGCATATGAACAAAATGAATGTGTTCCCCAAATTCACGAATAAGTGCAGGAAGATTATTTTCTTCTAAGCAGCCAAGAGAACCGGTACAGAAGCAGATTCCGTTATTTTTTGCATCATTAATGGAAATCAGCCGCTGATAGCTTTCTCTTCCTTTAATGATACGAGGAATCCCAAAGATAGACCAAGGTGGGTCATCTGGATGAATTGTCAGGTCAACATCATGCTCAATAGCAACCGGCAATACTTCATTTAAGAAATAGGTCAAGTTATCCCATAAATCTTCATCCGTCATCTGGCGGTACTTTTCAATCAGAGCTGCCATATCTTCTTTTGTATAACTTTCATCCCAGCCGGGCAAATTCAAGTTTGTCGTAACAGGATCAATTTCTTTAATAAAATCATGATCATATAATAAAGCAGTAGAGCCATCCTCTAATTCATGCTCTAAATCTGTTCTTGTCCAGTCAAAAACCGGCATAAAATTATAGCAGACAGTTTTGATTCCTGCTTCAGCAAGATTCTTCAAAGATTCTTTGTAATTGGCAATATAGTTATCCCGATCAGCTTCACCAAGTTTGATAGATTCGTGAACAGGCAGACTCTCAATCACAGCCAGAGAGAGTCCTTCCTTTTCTATCGAAGCCTTTAAGCCTTCAATCCGCTCTTTTGGCCAAACCTCACCGACGGGAACATCATAAATTGCAGAAACGATGTTCTTCATATCGGGAATCTGTTTTATTTTGTCTAAGGTAACAGGATCGGTATCTCCATACCATCTAAACGACAATTGCATCAGTAAACCTCCTTAATATTTTCAACTTTAAATAAGCGTGCTGCATTGTTAAAGCAGATATCCTTTAAAATACCTTCCAGCAATACCGGGTCATCTTCAATTTCTCCCTTTTCCACAAGAGACCCGATAAGCTGGCAGAGAATACGCCGGAAGTATTCATGCCGGGAATAGGATAACAGGCTTCGAGAATCAGTAAGCATCCCTGCAAATTCTGACAGCAGGCTGATGTTTGCATAGTCTATTAAATGCTGAAGCATCCCGTCTTTCGTGTCATTATACCACCAGGCAGCACCAAGCTGTACCTTCACGTCTTTTGAAGTGAAATTACCGGCAGCAGCCTGTACCATGGAATGATCATTGGCATTATGCGGGTAAATAATGGTGTTGGTCAAGCAGTCTTTTTGATGCAGATAATCTAATAATTGATTCAATTCTTCTGCATTCAGCGAATTTCCAAGACTGTCAAAGCCTGCATCCGCACCAATTTTCTCATATTGAAGCGTGTTATTATTTCGAAGCGGTCCGAGATGCAGCTGCATGACCCAGCCATATTTTTTATATGATTTTGCTAGGCGGGACAACAGCCAGCCAGCCAGTTCGCGTGTTTCCCGGTTATCAAGTGCTTTTCCATTTTTTAAATTAGTAAAGTATGCTGCAGCTGCTTCTTCAGATAATCCTGTTAATACTACTTGAGCAAAGCTTTGATCAGCGCTTTTTGCACCATGTTTGTTAAAGTAATCTACTCTGTTTTCAAGAGCACCGAGATAATCAGATAAACTATTAATTTCTGAACCGGTTGCTGTCTGCAATTTCTGAATTGCGGTCTCTATGGTTTCCTGCTTCAGGCTAACATAGAAGTCCGGACGAAAAGTTGGACGGACCTCTATATCAAAGGATTTATCTGCTGCCAGCTGCTGATGATAGTATAAGTCATCGCAAGGATCATCTGTGGTGCATATTACTTGTACATTGCTTTTCCGCAAGATACTTCTCGGAGACATATCTGGCTGTCCGAGCTTTTCATTTAATTTCTTATAAAGCTCTCCGGCATCGCTATGCTGTACACCTTCATAATGATTGAAGTAACGGGCAAGCTCCAAATAGCACCAATGATACATCGGATTCATGATGGCTTTTGGAAGCATACCGATAAACGCTTTAAATTTCTCAAAGCTGTCGCCATCTCCGGTAATCAGGGCTTCATCAATACCGTAAGCCCGCATCAGGCGCCATTTATAATGATCATGCCCGAGCCATAAATCCGTAATTGTGGCATAGTTTTTATCCTCATAGATTTCCTGCGGGCTTAAGTGGCAGTGGAAATCATATATCGGAATATCTTTAACAGCTTGATAGAGCTCTTTTGCTTTCGTTGTTGTTAATAAAAAGTTTTCATTAATGAGTGTCATAAATATACTCTCCTTGCTTTATAGTCCAAATAAATTCGGTAAGAATAGTGATAATTGCGGAATAAATGTAATTGCGAGCAGCATCACTATCAACGCTATGAAATAAGGGACAAGTGTCTTAATGACACTTTCAATTTTAACATTGGCAACACTAGCTCCGACAAATAATGCACTTCCTACAGGAGGTGTAATGTTACCGATACACAGGTTGAATGCAATAACGATACCGAAATGAACAGGATCTAAGCCAATAGATGTTGCAATCGGCAGGAAAATTGGTGTGAAAATGAGTACTGCTGGTGTTATATCCATAAATGTTCCGATAAGCAATAAAATAAGATTCATTAAAAGTAATAAGAGAATCGGATTCTCTGTCAGTGATAGAATTCCATTTGAAATGGCTTCCGGCAGACCTGTAAAGCTCATTACTAATGAGAATAGAGCGGAAGCGGTAATCAATAAAAGAATCATACCTGTAATTTCAACTGTTTCTTTGATAATCGTTGGGATATCAGCGATTTTAAAGCTCTTATAGATAAGAGACAGAATAAAAGCGTATAAAACAGCAACTGCAGCTCCTTCTGTTGCAGTGAAGATTCCTCCAACAATACCGCCAATAACAACAATAATCAGCAACAAGCTTGGGATAGCATCCAGAATAAGAAAGAAACGATCCTTCCAGCTGATTTTCTCAGATATAGGGTAGTTATGCTTTTTCGCTAAGACATAAGCCACAATCATTCCTGTAATACCCCATAAAATACCTGGAATATATCCTGCCATAAATAAAGCTGCAATAGATGTTCCGCCACTAACTAATGAGTATACGATTAATAAAGAACTCGGCGGGATTAATAACCCTGCCGGTGCCGAAGCAATATTTGCAGCAGCAGAATAATCCTTCCGATAGCCTTGCTTTACTTGTAAAGGAGTCATGATACGACCCATAGCGGCAGCGGCAGCTACACTTGATCCAGAAATAGAACCGAAAAGCATGTTCCCAACAATGTTTGTATGAGCTAAGGAACCAGGCAATTTTCCAACTAACACCTTTGCGAAATTGACCAGCCGGAAAGCAATCCCGCCATTATTCATCAAGATCCCCGCAAGTACAAAAAGTGGAATGGACAGCATTGTAAAATTATCAATTCCTGTAACCATTCTTTGTGCAGCAGTAACAACAGTTACATCAAAGGGCAGAATCAAAAGCATTGTCAAAAGGGAGCTTAAAATAATCGATATCGCAATCGGAATACTCAAAATAAGCATTACAAGAAACGAAATAAATAGTACCAGTCCTGCAATTAATGTCATAGCTGTTCACTTCCTTCCTCAGATGATGTCATATCCCCGACTGCTAAGTTATAGATAGCATAAAATATAATAAAGAGTCCTGAAATTGGAAGGGCTCCATACATCCATGCCATGGATATGCCTGTAGAAGGAGCAGTTTGGGTCAAGGTAAGACTGATAACCTGAATCCCTCCCCAAATCATAAGAACAACAGCAACAAGTAATAAAATAACATTCGATAGACGGTGAAGCGCCAGCTGTGCCTTCGGAGCCAGCTTTTCTTTGATAAACACAATTGCAATATGCTTTTGCTGGCCGAATACATACGCAGCGCTTGTTAAAGCAAACCAGATTAAAAGCATGCGGATGACTTCTTCACTGACTGTGCTGGGTGTGTTAAGAATATACCGTGCGATAACCTGCCAAACAGATAGAACGGACATGACAGCAATTAAAATTCCTGTTAAGACGAGAAGACATTTATCAATATACTTTTTAATATTACTCATTCTCTTTCTCTCCCATAATTAAGTCATATTGTTCTTTCGTAGCTTCATTTTCCTGGAAGGAATCCTGTAATGGCTTTACAGCTTCCATAAAGCTGCTTTTATCAATCTCGTGGAAGGTAACTCCCATTTCATCCTCAGCAATTTCACGAGCTTCCA
This sequence comes from Oceanobacillus sojae, assembly GCF_007991515.1. GTDB lineage: Bacteria > Bacillota > Bacilli > Bacillales > Amphibacillaceae > Oceanobacillus > Oceanobacillus sojae. The sequence continues at coordinate 16,823 of NZ_BJYM01000025.1, read as the reverse complement.
GCATACGCTCATCCCAACGCGGCTCATGCAGAACGGAGGATTCTTCTGCTGCTTCCCGAACCCATTGCTGCTCCTCGTCCGATAACTGGTTATAAGCTTCCACATTCATAATTAAAATATCAGGAACCATCGCGTGCTCCGTATAGAAATAATGCTTGGCAACCTCACCATGCTTATTATCAGTCAGAGCAGACTCATTATTTTCTGCTGCATCTAATAACCCGGACTGCAAAGCAGTATAAACTTCACCAAATCCCATCGGTGTCGGTGTACCACCAAGCGCTTCAATCATTTGAACACTTGTTTTACTTGGTTGAACACGTGTTTTTATGCCATGCATATCTTCATTGGTTTCCAGCATTCGATCCTTGGTATACATATTCCGTACACCTGCATCATAATAAGTAATGCCGATAAATCCATTGTCTTCTGTTTTATTGTAGAAAGCATCCTGAATTTCCGGCATTTTCATGACATCACGATACTGTTCCTGAGAATCAAATAGATATGGCATACTAAACAGAGAGTAAGATTCTGAAAAACTTTCTAATGCACTTGCAGATACTTTCGTAAACTGTACTGCGTTGGTCTGGGTCATTTCAATAACCTCCCGTTCACTGCCAAGCTGTCCATTTGCATAAATTTTAAGCTTTAGCTTTCCATCTGATTTTTCATCTAAAAGCCTCTGGAAATCAAGCAGTGATTCATGAATTGGATGGTTGGTAGGCTGGTTATGAGCAAGAACAAATTCCTTGGTATCCCCTGAACTATCCGCCTGTGCGCAACCTGTCAATAAAGTTAAAACGCTTACAATGCATAATAAAAAAATACGCATATTTATCCTCCTCTTAAAATAACAACGTTGTTATTCGGGTATAAAAAAAATCAAACTTCCTATTCCTTATGATATAATTATATCAAGAAGAAATCAATAGATAATTTTTAAGGAGTAAACAAATGGCTGTAACTTTAAAGGATATTGCGACCGAGTGCGGGGTGAGTTATTCCACAGTGAGCAAGGCGTTGAAGGATTCTCCGCTCGTCACAGAAGCAACCAAAAGAAAAATTAAAGAAAAAGCAGAAGAGATGAATTATATTCCAAATAACTCTGCCCGATCGCTCGTATCAAACAAGAGTCATACAATTGGTTTGATTTGGCCGGCAGTGGATAGAGTAGCGATAACAACGTTGGCAACGCAGGTAAATGAGGCATTAAAGCAGGCTGGATACTTTATGGCTGTCTCTATTGATAATCCAATTACAGCAGCGAGTAAGTTTTTAGAATTACGCTTTGATGGCGTTATTGTTTTTGATGAGGGAGAGGCTACTACCTTGCCAGAGAAAATCACGAATAATATTCCTGTCATTGCTTATGGGGTTGCCCGGAAGTTACCTTATCCAATTATTAACGTCCATCATAATTGGGCCATGAAGCAGGCTGTAGACCTGTTGATTGAAAAAGGGCATCAAAGTATTGATTATATCGGTGAGCTGCATACAAAGGATATCCGGCAGATTGTGAAGAAAGAAACCATTGAAAATTACTGCAGGGAGAAGCAGATAAACTATCGTCTCATTGATTCCGGCGGGTTAACCGAAACGGCAACAAAGCAGGCTGTCAAAGAATTTTTAAAAACGGAGACACTGCATGACGGTATTATTTGCGGGAGTTATGATATTACGATGGGAGCTTTACATCATATCGATGGACTGGAATCCCGGAAAACCATTATTGCCTACGATAATATCAAGCAATTTAAGTCCATCGAGATGCCGATTTATTCCGTCGGTGTACCAGCCGAACAAATTGCTGAAGGTTTAGTGAAGCATCTTATTAGAAATATAGAAGCAGAACGTAAGAACACATCTGAAATTATCGATCTTTATCCGAGCCTACAGTATCATGAGAAAAAGTAGAAAATGCTTTCCCGTTCACATTGGGAAAGCATTTTATTGCTTGCGGGATGAGTCAGTAAGGAAAAATTTCATTTTATAACCATTTCCGTTAAGCAGCGGAAAAATAATCGATTTTAATGTAAGCGCTTATTTAATACAATGAATGTAGAGAAAAACAAGATAAACTCAAGGAGGGGAATAACAATGAAGCACATTTTATTAGCTTGTTCATCGGGAATGTCAACAAGCCTGCTAGTATCAAAAATGGAAGAAGCGGCATCTGCAAAGGGAATAGATGTAAAAATCTGGGCAGTGGCACAGGATAAAGCTTTTACGGAATTGGGAAAGGCAGACGTTCTGTTAATTGGTCCGCAAATGCGATTCTTAAAAAAGAAATTTGAAAAAGCTGCCGCTGAGGAAGGCATCCCTGTCGACGTGATTGATCCTGTAGCATATGGGAGAGTGGATGGAGCAGCTGTATTAGAGAAAGCATTGTCTTTATTTTCCTGATAGGGCGGAAAAATGTTTTGAATACAAAGGAGGTTTATTCGGATGGAAAATAGTAAATTTATGCAGATGCTAGAGAATATACTGCTCCCAATTGCGGATAAATTAAATAATAACCGTTATTTATCCGCGTTAAGAGATGGTTTTATGGTTGCGCTGCCATTAATTATATTTGGTTCGATCTTTGTGGTTATCGCCAACTTCCCGTTCCTGGATTCTGTGATGAGTGAGAATGCGTTCGCTCGGTATCAGGAGGCTCTGGGGCCTGCTTCAGCATCAACGTTAAGTATTATGGGACTGTTTGTCATTATTGGTATCGGTTATAAATTAATTGAGCACTACAAAGGAGAGGCGATTTATGGCGGTGTAGTGGCAGTTGCTGCATTTATTATTTTAACTCCCCAGGTGCTGGAGGGAGTAGCCGGGGTGATCCCTGCATCAGCATTGGGAGCTCAAGGGATGTTCTTAGGGATATTCACTGCTTTTATTTCTGCGGAATTATATCGTTTTTTTGTCCAAAAGAATTGGATGATAAAAATGCCTGCCGGTGTACCGGGAGCAGTGTCCAAGTCATTTAGTGCGTTACTGCCGATTGCGTTCACACTTTCTGTTTTTCTTCTCGTGCGCATTCTGATGAGCTTTACACCATTTGAGACGGTCCAAAACTTTATTTACACAGTTGTTCAGGAACCGTTGACCCAATTGGGAAGCGGATTACCGGCGACAATTATTGCAGTATTGCTTATCCAAGTATTCTGGTTCTTTGGATTGCATGGACAAATTATCGTAAACTCTGTTTTTGATCCTATCTGGTACAGCCTGAATGAACAGAATTTATCTGCCTTTCAAGCTGGAGCAGAATTACCTAACATAATTACCAAGCAATTTATTGATTCCTTTCTTGTCGGAATGGGCGGTTCGGGAATGACTTTAGCTGTCATTATTTTGATTATACTTATCGGGCGAAGCAGACAATTAAAAGAAATTGGGAAATTAGGCGGCCCGCCAGGCGTTTTTAATGTGAATGAGCCAATTATTTTCGGGCTTCCAATTATTATGAATCCCTTAGTGCTTATTCCATGGCTTATTGCACCAGTGGTGGTAACTGTCATTACGTATGTAAGCATGTCGACGGGGCTCGTTCCAAAACCTGCGGGGATTATCGTGCCATGGACAACACCGCCATTACTCAGCGGTTTTCTGGCTACAGGAAATGCATGGCAGGGCGCTGTACTGCAGGCATTTAATCTCTTCGTTGTGATGATTATTTGGTGGCCGTTCCTGAAAATTCTCGATAAAAACTATTATGAAACAGAAAAATCAGGAGAAGAAACCAAAGCAAGCTGATCGAAAAGATACACCAAAGAAGCAATCTTGTACAGGTAGGGGAGATAAATATGGATCAATCAAAAATGACAGAAACCGCCTTTCAAATTATCCTTTATGCTGGTAATGGGAAATCAAATGCAATGGAAGCAATCCAGGTTGCCAAAGAAGGAAAATTTGAGGAAGCAGATAAGCTGATTCAAGCAGCAGGAAACGAATTAACGAATGCACATCACTATCAAACTGCATTATTGCAAGATGAGGCGAAGGGGGATAAGCAGGAAATTAATCTGTTGCTTGTACATTCGCAGGATCATTTAATGAATGCAATGACGACACGCGATTTGGCAGTTGAAATTATTGAGCTATATCGAATGAAATAATGGAGGGTTTTCTATATGACAACACAACAATATCAATTTCCAAAAGATTTCTGGTGGGGAAGTGCTACCTCTGCAACACAGATTGAAGGGGCGGCTGATGAAGGCGGAAGAGGAAAAAACATCTGGGATTACTGGTACGAGATAGAGCCTGAGCGGTTTTATAACCAAGTGGGTCCGGAGTATACTTCTGATTTTTATCATCGGTATCAGGAGGATATTGCATTAATGAAGGAATATGGGCATAACTCTTTTCGCTTATCCATTTCCTGGTCCAGGCTGATTCCAGGCGGTACAGGTGAAGTGAATCAGGAAGCTGTTTCTTTTTATAACCATGTCATTGATGAACTGATTAAGCAGGGGATTGAGCCCTTTGTAAATCTTTTTCACTTTGATATGCCACTTGAACTACAGGAAATAGGCGGTTGGGAAAACCGTGATGTCACCGATATGTATCAGCAATATGCCAAAACAGCCTTTGAGCTTTTCGGTGATCGTGTCAAGAAGTGGTTTACATTTAATGAACCAATTGTACCTGTGGAAGGCGGCTATCTATATAATTTTCATTATCCGAATATTGTCGATGCCAAACGGGCCTTTCAGGTAGCTTATCACACAATTATCGCTCATGCGAAGGCCGTGAAGGCATTTAAAGAGCTTGATATAAAGGACGGGAAAATCGGGATTATCCTTAATCTCACACCGTCCTATCCAAGGAGTGATCATCCCGCAGATAAAAAAGCAGCCCATATTGCCGATCTATTTTTTAACCGAAGCTTTTTAGACCCGGCTGTGTTGGGGCATTATCCCAAGGATCTGATTCAATTGCTGGCTGAATACAGCCATCTCCCTCACACAAAGGATGGCGACGCAGCCCTAATTAAAGAAAATACGATTGATTTATTGGGTGTGAACTACTACCAGCCAAGAAGAGTGAAGGCAAAGGAACATCTCCCGAATCCGCATGGGCCGTTTATGCCGGACTGGTTCTTTGATAATTATGAAATGCCGGGAAGACGGATGAACGAATATCGCGGCTGGGAGATTTATGAGAAGGGAATCTATGATATTATGATAAATTTAAAAGATAACTATCATAATATCGATTCATTTATTTCAGAAAACGGGATGGGTGTGCAAAACGAAGAGCGCTTTATAGTAGATGGGCAAATTCAGGATGATTATCGGATTACGTTTATCAGAGATCATTTAAAATGGCTGCACCAGGCGATGGAAGAAGGCTGTCATGCAAGGGGCTATCATCTATGGACAACAATGGACAACTGGTCCTGGGCGAATGCCTATAAAAATCGTTATGGATTCTTCTCTGTCAATCTGGAAACGAAGGAGCGTACGCCAAAGAAAAGTGCCCATTGGTTTAAGCGTATAAGTGAAGAAAATGGCTTTGACGAAGAAAAATAATTACGAGATGGAAGAAAAAAGTATAATATAGATAGATTCGTTACAAAGATAGGGAGAAGATGTTTTTAAGACGTCTTCTCTTTCGCGAGGGGTGTCATGATGGACAGGCGGCTTCGTTCTATATTGAAGGAATTAATTCAGGCAAAGAAAGCTTTGACAAGCAAATTTATAGCAAATATTAATCAAGTAACCCCGCGTACCACGCAAGAAGATATAAAAAAATTGAATCAGCAGCTTCTTTCGCACGGAGCATCGATTCAATCGATAAAAGGCCGCGGGTATCACTTGCATATCGAGGATGAGCAGTTATTTCGCCACTTCTTAACCACGGCATTATATGAAAATAAAGATCAGAAACAAATCCCAAATACACCGGATCAGCGTGTACGTTATATTATTCAGAAATTACTTTTAACCATGGACTATTTGAAGCTGGAAGACTTGGCAGATGAGATGTACATCAGCAAAGCAACCATTCAAAACGATATGAAATTAGTAAGAGAGCATTTATCTAATTTCTATCTGGATATTCGTGTGAAGCCGAATTACGGGATTAGAATTATCGGGGAAGAGATTAAAATACGGTTTTGTATGGCCGAATACCTGATTCAAAGAGGAAGTGACTCTAGCGGCGATATGTATGACGGCTTTATCAGGCTGCCAAAGGAACAGACAGACTTTATTAAGCATACGATTATTGCGCGTCTGGATGAGCAGGATATGACCCTTTCAGATATAGCGATACAGAATTTATTTATTCATATTGCTATTGCGGTGCTGCGTATTCAAAACGGCCATCCGGTCGATAATGAAGCTAATCCGAAGCAGGAGGTAAACCGCACAAAAGAATACAGAGTTGCAGAAAAAATTGTCGAGGATATAGAGGAGGAGTTAGGAGTAACCTTTCCTCCGACGGAAACCTCCTATATTGCATTGCATTTATTGGGGACAAAGATACTTACAGCTGCTGATACAGGAGAAAACCAGGATATAGAAAGCCTTCTTGATCCGGTAATTTATGAACTAGTTATTGCCATGTTAAACCGGATTGAGCTGGAGATGCACTTAAATATCCGCCATGACAGGGAGCTGATGATTAACCTGGGACTTCATTTGAAACCGGCAATGAATCGGTATAAATATGGGATGAATATTAGAAACCCTATGCTGGAAAGCATTAAGAAAAACTATCAGCTTGCTTTCCAGGCGGCAGTACATGCTGGAGTTGTTATTGAGAAACATACAGAGATCGCCATTGATGAAAATGAAATCGCCTATCTGGCGCTTCATATTGGAGCGGCAATGGAGAGACAGAAGCTGAAGCAGGGGCCAAAGCGCTGTCTGATTGTCTGCGCTTCCGGAATGGGCACGTCGCAATTAATTTATTATCGGCTAAAGTCAAAATTTGATGGAAAAATGGATATCGCAGGAACGACAGAATATTATCGCTTATCCACATATCCATTAGAGGATATTGATTTTATTATAACGACCATACCGATTCATGAGGATTTAGGTATTCCTATTGTGGAAGTGAATGCAATCATCAGCAAGGAGGATCTTCAGCATATTTCATCCTATATAGCCGGAACCTCATCCAACGTCATTCAGAATTATTTACAAGAGGACTATTTATTTTTAAATCAATCATTCCCTGCCAAAGAAGATATTCTTGAATTTATGATCAGAAAAATAGAATCAGATGATAGAAAAAGAACTCGATTTCTTGAATCCATTTATGAAAGAGAAAAAATTGCCCCCACTGCCTTTGGCAACCTGGTGGCAATTCCGCATCCATTAACACCGCAGTCGCAGCAGACTTTTATTTCGATTGCCACCTTAACAGAGCCAATTTCATGGACAGCAGAAAAGACAGTTCAATTTGTGCTGCTGCTCAGTGTGAAGAAGAACAGCATAGAAGACCTGCAGCCGCTTTATGAAATGATCAGCAAGTTAATTGAGCATCCGGAAAGTCTGCAGAAACTTATTCAGATAACAGATAAAGGGTCGTTTATGAGTATGTTGGAAACAATAGAAAGATTATAAGCGTATGTGTCATGTTGATGGCAGTATAAAAAGAAGGCATAACCAATTGGTCATGCCTTCTTTTTCGAAGTAAAGGAATATATCCTTACATCCGCTTTAACCCCTTACGAACCGGCGGAAGCTCCAGTTTCCCTTTTTCAAACAGTTTCTTAATCGTTTGCTTGGAATAGCTGGTTACCTGATCATAAGAAAGCTTGCCTGGAATCGGCGGTTCATCCTCAATACAGACATCAATAATCGCCGGCTGGTTAAAGGATGCAGCAGCCTCCAGAGACGGCTTCAGTTCCTCGAATTTCTCTACGCGATAGCCTTTGCCGCCGCAGGTTTCTGCAAAACGGGCAAAGTTAAAGCTTTCTAAGCCTGTCTTATAATCCAGGTTTCCTCCAGCTTCCTGCTCGTATTTAATCATACCGATCCGTTCATTATTAAAAATGACAATAATCATTGGCAGGTTATACTTCACCGCAGTCAGGAAATCCTGCATATTCATTGTAAATCCGCCATCACCGCAGAGACCGATTACTTGCCTGTCAGGGAAAGCCAGCTTCCCTGCAATCGCTCCAGGAAGTCCGCAGCCCATGGTACCAAGCCAGCTGGAGATTAGGAAATCCTGTGTTGTTTTCATACGGAAGTGACGTGCTGCCCATACAGTTACATTGCCGACATCAACAGATAGGATAGCATCATCCGCTGTAATTTTCTGTACTTCATGAATGACCTGCTGCGGCTTAATAGGTGTGGAGGTCTGTTCTTCATCACCCCTCATTTCTTTCCACCAGTCTGCCATTTTCTCCTGGTACTTTTCTAAGAAATCACGTTTCTCCGTCTGATGCAGCTGTTCATTGAACCAGGTGAGCGTTTTTTTCGCATCTCCGGCTATACCGATATCAACAGGATATCTTTTACCAATTTGAAGCGGATTGCTATCGATTTGAATACAGGTGACATCCTCTGGTAAAAATTCCGTATACGGATAAGACGTGCCGATCAATATCAGTAAATCGGCATCCTCCATCGCTTCATAGGCCGGTTTAGTGCCTATCATCCCCAGGTTGCCAAGGAAATTAGGATGTTCATCCTCCATAACCCCTTTAGCAGGGAGAGAAATAACGACAGGAGCTGCAATCTTATCGGAAAATGCCGCCAGCTCTTCCTTTGCCTTTTTTGTTCCGGTTCCCGCTAAAATAATCGGCTTCTTCGCCTTTTCTATTGCAGACACAGCTTCCTGCATTGCAGCAGTGTCCGGTGCAAGCTCTGGTGCTTCATATATCACGGCATTTTTCTGCACCTTATTTTTAATTTTCTCTGCAGAAATATCATCCGGCAGGGTTAACACAGACACGCCTTTTTCCGCATAAGCCGTGCGGATGGCCTGGTTGACCATAGAAGGGAGCTGCTCCTCCGAGACAACCTGTTTGTTGTAGACTGCGACATCATCAAAAATACGTTCCATATTCACTTCCTGAAAGCTGTCCGTTCCAATTTGATCGGTCGGGACCTGTCCGGCAAGTACTAGAACAGGAGCGTGATCCTTTTTCGCATCATACAAGCCATTTAATAAATGAATTGCTCCCGGTCCAGCGATTGATAAACAAACACCAAGCTTGCCGGTCAATTTTGCATAAGCAGAGGCAGCCAGTGCCCCGGCTTCTTCATGACGAACCTGAATATATTTTATCTTATCCTCTGCTTTCCGCAGCTCTTCCATCAGATGATTAATCGAATCCCCATGCATTCCGTAAATATGGTCCACACCCCAGTCTGAGAGCAACTCAACGAGTATTTTTCCTGCACGATCATCAAACATAAAACACATCTCCTTTTTATGAGCATTTTAATTCTTATATCAATGAAGCGGTAAAACGGCTTCAAACTACATTTTTTTGCCTAGTTAGTCTATTCCACGGTAGGGAGAACATGAAACTTGTAAGCATAGGAAAAATTGGAAATGAAAACAATTCGGAAAAAGACAGAAAGCCTAGCTTTTCCTCCCGTTATCTTTTAGAATAAGGGTACATTACTCCATCAGGACATGTGAGGAGGTCAAAAATTGACAAAGAGACCAATCGTATTCTTTGATTTAGACGGAACATTACTGACAAGTGAAAAAAAAGTAGCAGAAAGCAGCGTAAAAGCAATTGAAAAACTAATTGAAAATAACGGCATACCTGTCCTCGCAACTGGAAGACCTGTATTTGAAACAAAGGAATTGCAGGCAGAAACAGGGATTCAGTCAGCTGTATTAATGAATGGACAGTTCATTGTGCATGAAGGAGAGGTTATCTACCGAAACCGAATAAATCCTGTTGAATTAAAGAAACTGGAAGAGTATACAGAACAAAGAGGTGTAACAATCTGTTACCACACAGCTGAACGGATCTACACAACAAATGATAAATCCGAGCTGTTAAAAAAGGACTGTGAGTATTGCGACAGAGAGATACCAGTGGTTGATGATGACATTTATATGAATAAGCCGGTCTATCAGGTCGAAGTATTCATTGAGGAAGGCGAAGAAGCGTATCAGGAAAAATTCCCGGAGCTCAACTTTGTCCGAAACTCTCCTTATAACTGCGATGTCTTTCCAAAAGGCATCTCCAAAGCAACAGGTATAAAGGAATTCTTGGAAGCCGCTGGATTTTCCAAAGAGAATACATATGCTTTTGGTGATGGATTGAATGACTTGGAAATGTTTCAGTTTGTGAAAACATCGGTGGCAATGGAAAACTCAGTGGAAGAGATTAAGGAAGCCGCGACATATATTACGAAATCGCATGATGATGACGGGATTGCGGAAGGATTGAAGATGTGCGGGCTGATTGAATAAAGGAAGGCTTTGAGAAAATGGAATAAAAATAGAAAACCGGGATTTCTGCGTTATAGATGCAGGAAATCCCGGTTTTTATGTATAGCTGTCAGGAAAATACGTGGTAAAATAAAAGATGTGGATAAAATCGAAAAAAATAAAGGAAGATTTTAATGAATATAACCCTTGTCACTGTAGGAAAGCTAAAGGAAAAATACTTAAAGCAGGGCATCGATGAATATAAAAAGCGGTTAGGCGCTTATGCAAAAGTAAATATAGTCGAGGTGGCGGATGAAAAAGCACCAGAGACGATGAGTGAAGCGGAAATGGAAGAGGTAAAACGTAAGGAAGGCGAGCGTATTCTTGCCCAGATTCATCCAGATGCTTTTGTGATTACGCTTGAAATCGAGGGGAAGATGCTGAGCTCAGAGCAGCTAGCCAAAAATCTGGATGAGCTTGCGACTTACGGGAAGAGCAAGGTTGTGTTTGTGATTGGCGGTTCGCTTGGGATTAGTGAGGATGTGCGGAAGCGGAGTGATTTGGCTTTGTCGTTTTCTAAGATGACGTTTCCTCATCAGTTGATGCGGCTGGTGCTGTTGGAGCAGATTTATCGGAGTTTTCGGATTATTAGAGGGGCTCCTTACCATAAATAACGGTAAATTAATACCCTCAAATATAGATAAAGAGAGTAAGTTTTATCTATTTATGCATATATACATTGCTCCTCAATAAAATTACTTCAATAAATATCCATTGCTTAGATATTGATCTAGGCAATGGATATTTATTTTGAAAATGGAAATTTGAAATTAAATACAGATAAAATGTATCACTGGCATATTCATATAAGATTAAGAGATACGCCGATTGCGCAGGGAGATATAGTATTAGTTCAAACAAAAAGAGGGAATAGACCCATTCTTGTTATGAATGTTTTTCGTGAAGAAGATAAAGAAAAGAAACAAAAATATAAACGTGTGATCAAGTTGTTGGGAAAAGCACCTGAAAAAAGCCCTGCTATTAAAAGTTAAAAAACTACTTTGGCATATTGTCTTCCGTAAAAGCTAGAATCTCCCTTGCTGTTTCAATGAAAGATAATATAATTGGTGAAAGCCACTTGTCTTTATGCCATGCCATATGTGTATATACATCCAAATTTGGAAACGGCCAAGGAAGAGCAACAAGTTCGCCACGTTCAACTTCGACTTCAGTTACTATTTTAGGAAGAAAGGCAATACCAATTCCTGAGATTGCACATTGTTTAATGGCTTCTGCACTTTGGAACTCTAAAGATGAAATACTGTCAATGTCTCCTTTCTTAAATGTTTGGTCAAACATTGTTCGATAGGGACAACCTTTTTCATTAATCAGGAACACCTCTCCGTAAAAATCTTCAAGCTGTATTGCAGTTTGTTTAGCCAGTGGATGATCTGGAGCAACGAACAAGCGAAAATTTTCTTCTGTCAATGCTTCCACTGCAAGTCCCGTTGATTGAATGGGTTCGTCAAGTATAAAGGCGACATCTGAGGTACCCTCAAAGAGCGTTTGTTTAAGTTGTTGATTTGAAACAGAGCGAAAGATAAGGCGAACTCCCGGATACCGAAAACGGAAAAGTTTAAAGACCTCTGGAAGTCGATAGGCACAAACAACCTCGTTGGCACTAATCGTTAGAGTACCACTAAGAATTTCATTGTCATGAACGGAGCTGCGTGCTTCGTCTAATTTGTTTAGAATGTCTTGGACATGAGTTAAAAAACGTTTACCCGCAGCTGTGAGAACGAGATGCTTTCCCAAGCGGTCAAAAAGACGAACATTAAGCTCTTCCTCCAATGCTTTTATTTGCATCGTGACGTTTGAAGGTACATAGTTTAGTGCTTCAGCAGCTCGACTGAAATTTAAAGTTGTTGCAACCGTATGAAATGTATTCAGTTGGCGTAATTCCATCATAATTCCCCCTCTCGCTTTCAATATTTTTGAATGCTACTATTAATTTTGTTCACTTTTATTGAATGTAACACAGCTTTATACTTAATAACAAGAAATACATTCTTAATGTTGTGTTTCATTTAGAAAGGAGTGACAACTCATGGAGGATTTTGAGCTTTATAATTTAGGTGAAGTAACATTGCAGTCTGGAGTGACATTACCAAATGCTTTTCTTGCTTACAAGACTTATGGAACATTAAATGAAAGGAAAGATAACGTTATCGTTTATCCAACGGCTTTTGGTGACCAGCATGTTAATAATGAATGGTTAATTGGAAACGGGATGGCATTGGATCCTGAGAAATATTTCATTATTGTTCCAAATCTATTAGGGAACGGGTTATCTTCGTCTCCAAGTAATACGCCAGCACCGTTCGATAAGGCTAATTTTCCACAGGTAACAATCTATGACAATATTCAATTGCAGTATCGACTAGTGACCGAAAAATTTGGCGTTCAGAAGATTGCTCTTGTTGTTGGGTGGTCAATGGGAGGTCTTCAGTCATTTCAATGGGGGGCAATTTATCCTGATATGGTAGAACGAATTGCCTCATTCTGTGGAAATGCAAAGACTTGGCCGCAAACGTATGTGGTCCTCGATGGACTTAAGGCTGCGCTTATGGCCTCAATCGACTCAAATTCTACTAAGTTAAACCAATTGACCTCTGAAGACATGCGTGCAGTAGGGCGTGTCTATGCAGGATGGGGATTATCACAGACTTTCTATAAAGAAGAACTTTTCCGAGAAATGGGATTTGACTCCTTGGAAGGTTTTGCAGTAGGAGTTTGGGAAAATAGTTTTATGAGTATGGATCCGCACAATGTACTAGCCATGTTATGGACAGGACAACATGCAGATATTAGTGCTAACTCCGTGTATAATGGAGAGTTTGATGAAGCACTAAAAAGCATAGAAGCGATTACTTATATCATGCCGGGAAGTACAGATCTTTTCTGCACTGCAGATAATAATGAATATGAGGCTAATCTAGTATCTAATTCTGAATATCATCCTATTGAATCAGTATGGGGCCATTTTGCTGGTCGTGGAATTAACAGTACTGATAATACATTTATTGATGACAATTTAAAGCGCTTATTGGGACTTCGAAAAATGTAAAATATGCAGCGATGATAGGGAAAATGATTGGAATGAATGTTATTCTGTTAAGCGGCCGGGAACATGGAACAATTGGGGAGTATACAAATTGTAATATCTTAGTTCCAGAGACGGAGACTTATAAGATTCAGGAGTTACATTTGCCAATTTATCATTGTTTGTGTCTTGCTGTAGAGGATAGTTTGTTTTAGGTGTGTATTTTTATAGAAAAATAGATTGTGATTTTAATAGAAGAGATGTCTGTATATTTATTGAAAAATATCAGGTATCTCTTTTTGTGTGTTGTCGGGAAATAAGTGTTCAGGGGGTGGGGATATGGTAAAATAGAAGGAGATTATGACGAAAAATATTATTTTAACATAAAGGAAGATTTTAATGAATATAACCCTTGTCACTGTAGGAAAGCTGAAGGAAAAATACTTAAAGCAAGGTATAGACGAATATAAAAAGCGGTTAGGTGCTTATGCGAAAGTGAATATAGTAGAGGTAGTAGATGAAAAAGCGCCTGAGACGATGAGTGAAGCGGAAATGGAAGAGGTAAAACGTAAGGAAGGAGAGCGTATTCTTGCCCAGGTTCATCCGGATGCTTTTGTGATTACGCTTGAGATCGAGGGGAAGATGCTGAGCTCGGAACAGCTGGCAAAAAAGTTGGATGAGCTGGCGACTTACGGAAAAAGCAAGGTTGTGTTTGTGATTGGCGGTTCGCTTGGGATTAGTGAGGATGTGCGAAAGCGAAGTGATTTGGCTTTATCATTTTCTAAGATGACGTTTCCTCATCAGTTGATGCGGCTGGCGCTGTTGGAGCAGGTTTATCGGAGCTTTCGGATTAATCGGGGGGAACCGTATCATAAGTAAATAAGGTTTTTTCAGAAATGTGATATGTAGTTAAATATAAAATTGCTTGATTCAAGCAGTAAATCCTTAATTCTATTAATTTGGAATTAGGGATATTTTATTTTACTATGAGGGAGACAGTGAGGATGTGGTTTTTCTATTACAGGATAAAAAGGTAATATTAATATTTCAATGGGCTTGCTGAAATTGTCAATGATGAAAAGACAAGAAACCTGCGTTATTGCTTAGTCCAGTATATCTTATTCTGTGGAAAAGAAAAAACAAATGCAGATTGATAACGGCTGTAAAATTGACATAGAATAACATGGTGATTCACCTTACAATAAAGTTATACCAGTTTCAAAAAAAGTTGTACTGTTTTAGTCTTTGATGGTACAATTTTTTTGTATTTTAAATTAGAAGGAAGTGAATTCATGAGTGAATTAGAAAAAATTAAGCTCATGAAGCCGCCAATTCCCGAGCTGCGATGTTTTTCTTTCAAACCTATAATTATCTAGGAGAGGATTGTATTGAAGAAAAACATCGGGGACAAAACACCCAGCTTATTCTTATTAATTTTATTAGTAGGCTTTCCACAAATTAGTGAAACTATTTTTAGCCCATCATTACCTTCTATTGCAGAAGCATTTGAAACTTCTATGAATGATGCACAGCTTACGATGAGTGTGTACTTTATTGCTTTTGCCTTCGGGGTATTCTTCTTTGGGCGTTTATCAGATAAAATCGGCCGGCGCAAGGCAATGCTTTATGGGCTGTTTTTGTATTTTGTTGGTAATGTACTTTGTTTAATAGCAAGTGAAATGGTGGTTTTATTAGTCGCGCGCTTTATTCAAGCATTTGGTGCAAGTGTTGGTTCTGTCGTGACACAAACAATATTACGCGAAAGCTTTTCAGGCGTTGTACGACATAAATTGTTCGCTCAAATTTCGGCTGCTATGGCCTTCACACCTGCCGTTGGCCCGTTAATAGGTGGCTTTACCGATTATTATTTTGGCTTTAAAGTGACATTTTTGGTATTGGTAACTATGAGTATTATTGTATTTTGCTATACGTTTTTTCGCTTACCTGAAACAGCGTTAGCTAATATCGAGATGAAGCCTCTGCTGCCAATAGTAAAACGTATGGTTACAAATGCCCGTCTATGGCGCTATGGTGTAATAATAGGTGGTATTAACGGTGTATTATTTAGCTATTATACTGAAGCACCGTTTATTTTCACGCAATACTTTACACTAACAAGTGCAATGTATGGTTTTTTAGGTATTGTCGTTGCGCTCGCTTCTATCGCAGGTGCGATGCTGTCTAAACGACTCGTCAGCCACACAAAACCTGAGAAGATTATCGTTTTCGGGTTAGCCATTATGTTCGTCGGTACAGTGCTTGCTACATTAGTACACTTTTTACCGATTTCATTACAAATGCCAACCATGATTGTTAGTATATTTATTATTCTATTTGGCACAGGAACGGCTTTACCAAACTGTTTAAGCTTAGCGCTCATTGAATTTCAAGATGTCATTGGTTCTGCGGGTGCGATATTTAGCTTAGGTTATTATTTACTCGTCAGTGCTGCAACCTATGGTATGAGTGTTTTCCATAATGGTACAGTGCTTGCGATGCCACTTTATTTTTTAGCATTAGGGATTTTTATGCTTTTAATAAGCTTACCTTTACTTTATAAAAAATAAACTTATGGGAAAGAATCCATTTTGATCAATCTTTTTCAAAATGGATTCTTTTTATTTATCTAAAAATCTGGTTTTTTGGTATTTTTAATTAACCTTTATTTTGAGGCTGCCGCATTTTTTAATGGAATAATGCTGCTTTTTATAATGAACCCAAGAATCTAGACACGAAAAAAGGAGATGCTAAGGTAGGTATATGAAACGAAAAAGATATACAGCCGAATTTAAATCACAAATCGTGTTAGAAGCCTTAAAGGAAGAAAAATCTATGAGTCAAATTGCATCGGAACACGGAATCCATGTGAACCAGATTCATAAATGGAAGACACAGTTCCTGCAAGATATGCCTCAAATCTTTGAGAAGCAAAACAAAGACTTGGAAAAAATGAAAGCCGAACATGAAGCACCGTATTGATGAGATTTACACCCAATTTCCGTTCTTCGGTTCACGCAGGATTACCCAATTATTAAACCAGGAAGGAGTGAAAATTAATCGTAAAAGGGTACAACGTCATATGTGTGAGATGGGGATTCAAGCCATCTATCCCGGTCCCAATGTGAGTAAACGCAATCTGCAGCATCGTATTTATCCTTATCTATTGAAAGGAGTGAATATCAGCCGCCCCAACCAAGTTTGGAGTATTGATATTACGTATATTCGTCTGCATCATAGCTGGATGTATTTAACAGCAATTATAGATTGGTATTCCCGTTATATTATTAGCTGGGAATTGGATCAGACGCTGGAAATGGACTTTGTCCTACAAACTGTCCAACAGGCATTCACGGTGAAC
>NZ_BJYM01000024.1 GCF_007991515.1 Oceanobacillus sojae | reverse complement strand
ACTTTTTAAAGTGCGAAAGTTGAGTAATTAAGTAAATTTATATTAGTCACTATAATATTTGGTCATAAATCACTCCATTCTCTTGTAATAAATCAGTATTTATCATTTAATCAAAGATTTTCCGAGCACCTAAAAAAGCAGTAAAACTATTTCTAATCATTGTTCTACTGCTTTTTTAACATATTTATAATATTAAAAAAATAAATTGCATGGAGATTTTTTAACTCCCCTGAGTCTTTGGTCTGCTTGATGAAGCAAGAAATTTTTGTGTGATTTTCGTTTCTTTTAATGTATCTTCTTCATCCTTCGATATTTTGTATTTTTTCCTTGTTGCTTCGCCTCCGCGCAAATGACGGATTGCTTTATGATATTCAAGTATTTCTTTTACTTCCTGAGCCAGTTTAGGATTAATTTCCGGAAGCCGTTCTGTTAGATCTTTATGGACAGTGCTTTTGGATACGCCGAACTCTTTTGCAATCGTCCGGACTGTTTTTCTTGTTTCTACAACATGCCTCCCTATTTTAATTGTCCTTTCTTTGATGTAATCATGCACACCGTTCGCCCCCCTAAGTTGTAATTCCGAGGTGTCGCTTGGACAGGGTGTATGTTTTGGGATAGGACTTATGGATAAGCGGCTGACTATTTTTTATGTAGTCATTGGTCTAAAAAAGAAAAAGGGTTCCACTTTAGATGAATGGTATTTATAAATTACATGTCTTTTCACCTCAGACAGTTCGATTGCATGGTTTGTAATATCATCATATTAAAAAAATCGTTCCTTTATGCTTAAGTTTTGTACAAATAATCATGGGGACAAGGTGTATTTTCAAAAGTATGTTAATAAATTGCTTTTAGGGGAGTCCAAAAAGCCCAATAAAAAAATCCGGCAATGAATTTTATTCATCACCAGATTTTTGGTTTTCCCAGTTACTTTTATTATTCTTCAGACTCGTCCAGTTCTACATCAATTTCTTCGTCTTCACTTGGTGCTTCGTCTTGTTCTACATCTTGTTCTACATTTTCTTCTGCATCTTCTTCAGGCTCTACAACATCTTCTCCTGAAGTTGGTTCCTCACTTACTGCTTCATCTTCCGCAGTGCTATCTTCTACAGCAATGCTGGATGCCGGCTGTTCAAAGTAGCTTTCTGGATTTACTTCTGTACCATCTTTACGGATTTCAAAATGCAAGTGTGTTCCATTGTCTTTACCAAACAAGTTTTTACCAGCTGTTCCCAGCTTATCTCCTTGGGCAACTTGGTCACTTACAGAAACTGCTACATCTCCAAGACTAGCATAATACGTTTTTAAGTCTTCACCATGTGATAACACAACTACGTTACCTAGTAATGGGTCTTCCTTCACTTCTTCTACTGTTCCGCTGATAGATGCTAAGACATCAAAAGTTTCTGCATCTGCTGCTGCAATGTCTACTCCTGTACTTTGATAGTAACGATTGTTGTAAAGTACAAGTGCATTTTCTCTGTCTTCCTGCTCTGCGTTGTAATCAAAAAATTTAGTTACGATTTCTGCTTCATCTGTGTTTTCCAGTGGCATTCCTACCAATTCCTGCTGGTCAACTACTGGTACAGCATCTTCATCATTCATTGATGGAAGGTAGTGATCCTCTGCATTTCTTTGGTCATCCTGCTCTGAAACATCAGATCCTGCATTTTGATACCAAATGACTGACGCTAATAAAACAGCTGCAATACTTAAATACAATGCTGGGAAAAACCATTTCTTGCGGAAAATTTGGCTCCATTTATTTTTTGGGCCTTTGAATTCCTCTTTCATTTTCATCACCTCTGCAACCATTGTGAGCAGAAAAAGAGAATTATATACATGACTATGAAAAAAATTTTTGATTTTCATAATAAATAGGTTGCATAGAGGGTTTAGTAGAAACGTTTTTACCTTTACAATAAAAGTAGTTTTACCTATTTAGACAATTAAAAACCCCCGCTTAGTTAGAAACGAGGGTTGGTGCAATTTCACTTACCTGACTGATTTCTACATCTGTATAGTAGTAGTGAATAATGTCTTCATAGTTTTTTCCTTCTGCTGCCATGCCATTTGCGCCGTATTGGCTCATTCCGACACCATGCCCATAGCCCTGAGTCGTAAAAATCAGATGATTGTCACTCTGTTCAATGGTAAAATCACTGGATCTCAAGCCCAATTTATCGCGAAATTCCGGTCCTGTAAAAGCATTCCCGGCAACTGTTATTTCTTTTACCCTGCCGCTGTCTGTATGGCTGATTTCCATTGGGATTTTCTTATCATCCTGAAGCGGTATTTGTAATGCCTCCGATACTTCTGCGACACTCAGCGTTGTCTGACTGGTGAATTCTGGTGCATTCTTATCCCAGGGACTCTCTACACTGCGCAGATAGGCAACCTCACTCTCCCAATAATCCTCCGAGTTTTCCGTATATCCGTTACTTGTGGAGAAAAAAGAGGCTGTAATCGGTGCCTTATTATAAGTTATGATTTGTCCTTCTGTTTCCTTAACTGCCTGATTTATTTTATTCATTTTCTCCTGATATTCTGCTCCCCATTGCTCTTGCAGCTCCTGTTCACCTTTATATACCTGATGCTGTGTTGAATCAGTCAAATCATAGTTGCCATTCTTTTCTCCATTCAGCAGGAAGTTGACAGTAAATGTTCTCGCAGCAACTGCCTGGGCTTTTAACGCCTCCATTTCAAACTCTGTCGGCATTTCGGAGGAAACAACACCGGCAACATATTGCTCTACCGGAACATTCTCCACCTCGTCATTGCTCACCCGCATGACAGATACATCAAATGGAGATGCCCCGACCTCCACTGCTTCCTCCCCCGCCGCTGTTTCTTCAGAAGTATCCTCTGCCCCGTTTTCTTTATCAGGATTTTCTTCACCTGTATCCACCACTTCTACACCTGCACTAATTTGATTATCCGTCTTTGTAATCTGGACAATAATTGCCGGGACTGCCAGAATAAAAATAATCAGTACTGCAAAAACACCTATTATCATTTGCTTCCAAGGAGATGGGCGCTGATGATTATAATACGTTGATTTCCGGTTAGAAAAAGGTACGATTTTCTGTAATGGCTGGTTCGGTATCCTTTTCTTCTGCTGCAGCTGCTTCATTTTCTTATGAATTGCTGTGTTTTTCTGTTTATACTTTTTGTTATGCACGTTCCTCCTCCTTTTCTAAAACTTTCTGAATATCCTCTTAAGCTGTTTATCTATCATGCCTACTATTAAATCTATACATTTTATTGGCAAAATAGACCTTTTTCTTATGATAATTTTAGAGAAAAAATATGTGGAAGGCTGGAACTGCTCATAATATGTATGCATTCAAAAACCATAGAAGCTCTCCTTTATTCGTGCAAAGAGCATTCTATGGTTTTTAATTTTATTAAGCCTGTATTTCCTCTTCTTCAATTTCTCTCGACCGCTGTGGTCCAGTCGTCGGACTGTCTTTATAGTTCTCATCATAAAGATGGCAGGCAACGCGATGGCCGGACTTTATTTCCTGCCATATCGGCTTCACATCCTTGCATATATCCATTGCCATCGGGCACCTTGTCCGGAACACGCACCCTGAGGGCGGATTTATAGGGCTTGGCAATTCCCCCTCTAAAATAATCCGTTCTCTCTCTTCTTCTATATCCGGATCGGGAATAGGAATGGCTGATAGAAGAGCTTTTGTATATGGATGCAATGGATTCTCATAGAGATCCTCGCCATCGGTCTCCTCTACCAAATTCCCTAAATACATCACGCCAATCCGGTCTGAGAATTGCTTAACCATCGATAAATCATGGGCAATAAATAAAAATGTCAGCCCTTTTTCCCGCTGTAGCCGCTTCATCAGATTCACTACCTGTGCCTGTACGGAAACATCCAATGCAGAAATCGGCTCATCGGCAATAATAAAGTCCGGATTCAGTGCCAGCGCTCTCGCAATTCCGATCCGCTGCCGCTGTCCGCCGCTGAATTCATGTGGATAGCGGTTTACATGATCCCTGCTTAGTCCAACCTCCTCCAGCAGTTCGTACACACGGTTCATCAAATCCTTTTTCTTCTTAAAGATACCATGTACCTCTAAAGGCTCGGAGATAATTTCTCTGATGGTAGACCGTGGATTCAACGAAGCGTAGGGATCCTGAAAAATCATCTGCATCTTCCGGTAAAGCGCGAATTGTTCCTTTTCGCTTAATCCATGCACATTTTCATAATTAAACCAGACATCTCCGTCTGTTTTATCATATAATCCCAGAATCGTACGGCCGATAGTAGATTTTCCACAGCCGGATTCTCCAACCAGGCCATAGGTTTCCCCTTTAAAAATATGGAAGGATACACCATTGACTGCTTTTAAAATATCTGCCTTTCCAACATCAAAGTATTTCACAAGGTTTTTTACTTCCAGTATTTTATCTTCCATCTCTTCACCTCCAGTACCTTCTTGCTGCGCATAGCTCCCTTTCATACTTGGTTCCTTTTAAAGGTGTAATTTCAATTCCTTTTCCTGTTTGTGGTGAATGCAGCATCTCTCCATTTCCTTTATAGATGCCGACGTGATGAATTTCACCTTTTCCTTCCTGATATGCAAAGAAGAGTAAATCTCCCGGCTCTATTTTCTCAAAAGCAATCTCCTCACCTGCATCTGCCTGGTCCCCTGCATCACGGGCAATCCAGTAACCATTTGCTTTATGTGCCGCATATGCGAGCCCAGAGCAATCATAGCCAAAGGAGCTCATACCGCCCCAGAAATAATCGAGGCCGATAAAAGAGAGGCCGGCAGCCACAATATCTTCGCCGCTGCCCGGCTCTATGCCAGCTTTATTGGCAACTGTTATTGTTTTTTCTTTAGCAATCTGCTGTTTTCCTGTTGGAGTCTGCACATAAACATGTATATCATCCTCATCTAAGTAAGGTAAAATTGTTAAATAACTCAGCTGCATACTGATTTGCTCGTCTGGATCTTCCAGCCGGGCATCCTTTGCGATCACGACGCTATATTTATCCTGCAGCCAATTTTCTTTGTTAACACGTGTCAACTGCCGAATTGGAATATAGCCCGGATAGCCTCTTTTATCTTTTTTGGATGGCTGAAATGGAGCAATAACATGTGCCCACTCTCCTTCTTCCTCCAGAACAAGAACAGGCTCTCCATATAAAGTCTGCGACTGTACCAGATTGTCATTACATAAAGCTAAACCCTGCTCATAGGTTAAGCTGTTCACCCATTTAGGTATATCTGTCGGGCTTGAGATTCCATATTCATCCTCTGCTCTGGCAGACTGCGGATTAGTCCAAATTGTTGCGGCCTGCACATTTGTTACATGAAACATTTCCGGGAGCTTCTCAAACATCTCTTTCATTCTACCAACTCCTTTCATTTTCAATTACTTCCAAATAAGATTCCTTCACAGATTTTATTCCAAGCCCCGGCTGATTAGGAAATGTAATTTGATTTCCTTTTCCCACGTAATGAATACCGCCTTCTAAAATATCATCTGACAGCATAAGAGGTGCATCAAAGTCAAAGCGTGTCACTGCCGGATGGCTGGCTGCAAAATGAGCAGCTGCTGTAATTCCCAGTTTAGTCTCAATCATGCTCCCTGCCATACAGGAGATTCCATAAGCTTCACAAAGGTTCGCAATTTTTATCGCCTGGTGGATTCCTCCAGACTTCATCAGCTTAATATTAATCAAATCTGCAGCACCCATTTTCAGGACACTCCGTGCATCGTGCACAGAGAATACAGCTTCATCCGCCATAATTGGCGTTGTGGTATGGTCGGTAATATATTTAAGCCCGGTGATATCATAGGCTGGCACAGGCTGTTCTACCAATTCAATATTTAAGCCCAGCTCTTCCATTTTTGTTATTGCTTTAACAGCTTCTTTTGCGGTCCAGCCCTGATTTGCATCTAATCGGATCAGAACATCCTCTCCTGCCGCTTTCCGGACAGCAGCTATCCGTTCTATATCTTTGTCTGCCGAATCTTTACCTACCTTTACCTTTAAAATATCGAACCCATTTTCTTTATATAATTTTGCATCCTTCTGCATTTGATCAATCTTATTCACACTGACGGTATAATCATTTTCAATCTGAGAACGGTATCCTCCCAAATATTGATATAAAGGCTGATTTGCTGCTTGTGCCAGACAATCATATAACGCCATATCCACAGCAGCCTTTGCACTGGTATTATGAACAATCGCCTTCTCCAGCTGCGTAAAAATATGTGCGTAGGATGATAACTCTGCATCCTTTAAAATCGGGCGGATTACCTTATCGATTGTGTAGTGGATGCTTGCCAGACTATCTCCTGTAATCACATGCGTCGGCGGGGCCTCTCCCCAGCCGAGGACGCCATTATCACAGGTGATTTTCACAAAAATACTTTCTGCAACAGTTACCGTTCGCAGTGCTGTTTTAAAAGGTGTATGCAAAGGGATCGAGCTATGATAAAGTTCTAAATCAACTATCTTCACGGTAAACGCCCCTTTCTAAATATATGACTCCTCTTATATGCTTAACGCACTCCCGGTGACAGCTGGAGAGTCTTCGTCCTGCTGGATAAAGTTGCTTCTACTCCCAAAGGAATAGAGAAATGTGGAAAGCAATGACCAATTCGGAAACCGGCAATAACCGGCTTTCTATAATTTTTAAAATAATGCTTCCAAACTTCTTCCAATCTCAGACTTGGTTGTACTTTAGGGTCTGCTTCTGCAAAATCACCGATAATTATCCCGGCAGCCTGCTGCAGCTTGCCGGCCAAACGCAGCTGATTCATCATCGCGTCAACCCGGTAAGGCTCCTCACCAATATCCTCTATGAATAATAATTTATCCTTTGTGGAAATTTCATAAGGGGTGCCAAGCGTTTGTACAAGCAGCGACAGATTTCCGCCGACGATTTTCCCTGAGGCCTCTCCTTCTCGATAGACAGTAAGCCGGGAAATACTCTCCGAATAAATAAGGTTAGTCGGACCAAACAGCTGCCTGAATAATTGACTCGAAAGTGTATCAAAGTCTTTTTTCACCATATCCGATGCCGGCATTGGACCGTGAAAAGTAATTAAGCCGGTCGCTTGGCGGATTGCTGTATGTAAAAATGTAATATCACTGTATCCCCAGATAATTTTAGGGTTCTTTTTGATTAATTCCATGTCTATTTTATCAATGATGCGACCTGTTCCATAACCTCCCCTTGCGAAAATAATTGCTTTCACATTCCGGTCAGCAACCATTCGATGAAAATCGGCTAAACGATTTGTGTCCTTCCCTGCTAAATAGCCATATTGATCATAGACATGTTCTCCTAACTTTATCTTTAAGCCCATATTTTCAAAAAAGGAGAATGATCTTTCCAGTTTTTCTTGCTCTATAGGACCTGCCGGCGCAATAATTCCAATGGTATCCCCAGGCTTTAAACGATAAGAAAGCATGTATGTATCCCCCTTTTCCGACAAACAGGAAAGTATATTTCTTTAAAATAGAGATAGGCTCAAGGGACCTGAAGGCCGGTACATGAGCCTATCTATTTTCTTATTCTGTCTTGTCTGCGTATTTCAGATCAAAGTATCCTACCGGATGACGAAGAATTCCTTCCACACCATCTGCTTCAAGTACAACTACATTGTAGTAGCGGATTGGCATAGCAATCATTTCTTCAGCCAGAATTCTTTCAGCCTCATATAAATACTCATAGCGCTGCTCTTCATCTGTTTCACTTTTACCTTTTTCAATAAGCTCATCGTATTCTTCACTTGAAAAACCAGTCCGATTCATATAAGAATCCGTTATAAAGCTTTCCAGGAAGTTGACCGGGTCAGCATAATCATTAAGAAACGAACTTCTGGAGAACTGTAATTCAAGGTTTTGCTGTGCTTCTGCGAATACGTTCCATTCCTGATTTTCCAGTGTGACATCGACACCCAAGTTTTCACTCAACATATTTTGCATTGTTTCTGCTACTGCCTGGTTAACATCACTAGTACTGTAAGTTAAAACAATCGGCGGAAGTTCGTCATATCCTTCTTCCTGCATTCCTTCTTCCAGCAGTTCCTGAGCAAGCTCCGGATCAAATGACAGCAAATCACCATTTTCTTCACGGAAATCTTTTCCGTCCGGCGCTGTAAAGCCTGGTGATACAAAACCATATGCCGGTTCTACTCCCTGTTTTACTACGTATTCTGCAATATCATCTCTGTTAATTGCGTAAGAAATTGCCTGCCTGATTTTCTTATTTTGAAATGGCTCTTCTGTCAGATTAAAACGATAGAATTCCAGACCGCCGCTTTCGCCGATAAATACATTGTCTCCATCAATTAATTCATCTGACATTTCTGGAGGAATGCTCGCTGTATCTAACTCACCTGTCTGGAACATTTGGTATTGTGAATTCGTGTTATTCACCATGGAAAAATGCACATAATCTAAATTAACTGCATCGGCATCCCAATACTCCGGATTCTTGGCAAAAATCATTTCACTGTCATGCTCCCATGAGTCCAGCATAAATGGCCCATTTGCCACAAATGTATCTGCTTCTGCATACCAGTCAGGTGTTTCTTCTGCAACCTGATGATTAATCGGGAAAAATGCCGGATTTGTAAGCAGGTCTAAGAAAAATCCAGTCGGCTGGATTAAAACAACTTCCAATGTCTTATCATCAATGGCAGTTACATTCACATCATCGGCTGATCCTTCACCGCTGTTATATTCCTCGCCGCCTTCAATGTAGTAAGCTAAAAATGCTGCCGCAGAAGCTGTTTCTGGATCTAACATATGCTTCCAGGCAAAGACAAAGTCCTCTGCTACTACCGGATCCCCATTGGACCAGTTGGCATCTTCACGTATATGAAAGGTATACGTCAAACCATCTTCAGAAATGTCCCAGCTCTCTGCCACACCTTCAGCAGCCTCTGAATTTTCATCTAAACGCGTTAACCCTTCCATCAGGTTGTTCAAAGGATCCCAGGATAGCTGATCAAATCCAACTGACGGATCGAATGATGTCGGTTCCTGGCCGTTATTAATATATAATGTCTTTCCATCCAGATCTGGCGTTTCTTCTGCTGCTTCACCATCTTCACCATTACCTTCTTCTGTTGTGTCTGTATTCTCCGGCGCTTCCCCAGCATCCTCATTCGCTGTACATGCAGCGAGAAATAGTGCCGTTAACATCACCAGGAGAACCCATAAAAGCTTCCTTTCCTTCATTGTCTTGCCCCCTTTTTAAGTTTGTAAGACCTCAGCAGCTATAAGCTGCTTAGCCCGTTCATCCTGCAGCCAGCAATCCACTTGATGTGAATCACTGACTCTATTGGAAACGGGATAAACTTTATCACACACCTCCATCGCAAAAGGACAGCGTGCCGTAAATGGACATCCTTTTGGAGGTGAGAATAAATCAGGTGGAGTGCCGGCAATCGGCTTCAGCTCTTCTTTTGCGTCTAATCTAGGGACAGAATTCAGCAGCCCCTGCGTATATGGATGCTCCGGCCGATAGAATATGTCCCGCTTACTTCCAGATTCAATAATTTTTCCAGCGTACATGACGATAATACGGTCCGCTATTTTTGCAACAACACCTAAATCATGCGTAATCAAAATAATTGATACACCAGTCCGCTGCTGAATCGTTGAAAACAGCTCCAGTATCTGTGCTTGAATCGTTACGTCCAATGCAGTTGTCGGCTCATCTGCTATCAGTAAATCAGGGTCACAAATAAGTGCAATAGCTATGACAATCCGCTGACGCATTCCTCCGCTGAATTGGTGAGGATATTGTTTTAAGCGTTCTTCCGGATTGGGAATACCAACCAGATCCATCATTTCAATCGCTTTTTGCTTCGCTTGAGTACCTGTAATTTTCTTATGTTCTTTTAAACCTTCCATAAGCTGTGTACCTATCGTTAAGGTCGGATTCAACGCTGTCATTGGGTCTTGAAAAATCATAGAAATATCAACACCGCGAATGGCACGCATTTTTTTCTCTGAATAAGCTGCTAAATCCTGTCCTTTAAAAATAATGGAGCCCTTTGTAATTTTTCCTGGAGGATCTGGAATCAGCCGCATAATGGCATTAGAGGTAACGCTCTTACCACATCCTGATTCACCGACAATCGCCAGTGTTTCCCCTTTATCCAAGTGAAAATTGACACCTCTGACAGCTTGGACTGTCCCTCCATAGGTTGTAAATGTAACATGCAAATCATTTACTTCAAGTATTCTTTCCAAGTTGTCCACCTACTTTCTTAATTTCGGATCGAGCGCATCCTGAAGACCGTCTCCCAGCACATTAAAAGCAAACATCGTAAAGGAAATAAAGAATGCCGGGAAGAACAATGTCCACCAGTTTCCGGATAAAATAGCCCCCAGCGAATCATTTGCCATTACTCCCCAGCTGGCAAATGGAGCCTGAATTCCCAGACCGATAAAACTTAAAAATGCTTCGGCAAATATTGCTGATGGGATCGTCAAAGTCATCTGAACAATAATCGGCCCCATCGCATTCGGCAGGAGATTCTTCCGGATAATCCGGGATGTTTTTGTGCCAAATGACTTAGATGCGAGGACAAATTCATAATTCTTTATTTGCAAAACCTGTCCCCGCACGATTCGGGCCATCCCTACCCAGCCGGTGATTGTCAGTGCCAGAATAATGGTTCCAAGGCTTGGACCGAGCACAACTAAGAGTAAAATAACAACTAATAAGTATGGTAAACCATATAAAACTTCAATAATACGCATCATCACGTTATCAGTACGGCCACCTTTATAGCCGGAGATTCCTCCCCAGATAATACCGATGGTTACATCGATTAAAGCAGCTATAAAACCTACAAACAAGGATATTCTGGCGCCATACCAAGTACGTGTAAAAACATCTCTCCCTGCATTATCTGTACCGAACCAATGCTCCATAGACGGCGGCTGATATTGATCGGGAAGGCTCTGTCTATTCACCTCATAAGGTGAGAGTATTGGACCGATAATTGCCATAATAGTAAGCAGCACCAAAAATATAAGACCAAGCATAGCCATTTTATTTTTAACTAAGCGGCGCCAGGCATCCTGCCAATAGGACAGGGATGGACGGGATACTTGTTCCAGCTTTTCTTTATCCCGCTCTTTCCAGGAAAACCATTCATCAGGGACATTGGCAGCAGTTTGCGTGTATTCGATCTCTTCTTTTGATTTCATCTTTATTTGCCCCCTTTTTGATGCATTTTAATCCGTGGATCGAGTATGCCGTAAACAATATCCACAATAAAAAGCATAATAATCAAGAAGGCACTGTAGAAAACAGTCGTCCCCATAATAACCGGGTAGTCACGCTGATTAATACTTTCCACAAAGTATCTTCCCATTCCCGGGATCGCAAAAATTTGTTCAATCACAAAGGTTCCTGTCAAAATTCCGGCAAATAGAGTCCCCATAATCGTTACTACTGGCATTAATGCGTTTCTAAGCGCATGTTTAAAGATTACCTTCCAAGGAGACAAGCCCTTTGCTCTAGCCATTTTGATATAATCCTGTGTCAGCACCTCCAGCATGGTGGAGCGAGTCAGCCGGGCAATGATTGCCATTGGGCCAGTGGCCAGCGCAAGCACCGGCAGCACCATATGAGCAGGGCTTCTCCAGGTAGCTGTCGGGAATATTTCCAGGTTTACAGCCAACTGTTGGATAAGAAGTGTCGCTAAAATAAAGTTTGGTATGGAAATACCTAAAACTGCTATTCCCATTGTTAAATAATCCAGAAATCCGTTATGTCTGAGCGCGGCAATGATTCCAACTAGTATCCCTGAAACTACTGCAACGGCAATCGTGATAATCCCCAGCTCAAAAGAAATCGGAAATCCTCTCGATAAGAGATCGTTCACAGTCTGGTTAGGTTGTTTGATAGAAGGTCCAAAATCAAAAGTGACAATCGATTTTATGTAGAGCAGATATTGTATGTAATAAGGCTGATCCAGATTATAATGGGCCTCCAGGTTGGCCTGTACCGTCGCATTGGAGGACTGATCGCTATTAAAAGGAGAGCCGGGTATATTAATCATCAATATAAAAGTAAGTGTAATAATCACCCATAGTGTGATAATCATAATTAATAAACGCTTTAAAATATATTTCAGCATATGTTTCACCACGCTATCCTAAAATTTTTCATACACTATTCCTGTCAGACATCCCCTTCATAAATAGAAGGAGAAAAGTAAGCTTGTATAAATAAGAGAATAAACCGGCTTGTTATTAATGATAAATATGTTTGTTTTTTGTATTCATTACACTTTA
This sequence comes from Oceanobacillus sojae, assembly GCF_007991515.1. Taxonomy (GTDB): domain Bacteria; phylum Bacillota; class Bacilli; order Bacillales; family Amphibacillaceae; genus Oceanobacillus; species Oceanobacillus sojae. Next base: position 57,680 of record NZ_BJYM01000024.1, on the reverse strand, counting down.
AGAGGATGTTCAAGAACTCTAAGAAAAAGTTGTCTGCATTGCTAATTCTGTCATTACCAGCATAGCTTGATAGGCTTCCTTTATATCTTTTGCCTGAAAACGGACTTTTGTTGTGCCTGGAATCCATATTGTTCCTGGCATTAAATTCGCCCATTCTGCCTGACCGCTATTATTAAACTCCATTGTCAGCTCCGGCTTTTCTGGAGGTATCAGCGGCTTTACAAGACCGCGTTGATCGAGGGCAAGCTTGACTTTTTCCTTAAGCAGCAGCCCGGCTTTTTTTGGTGTTAAACTTTTTACGGATGATCTGGAAATGGTCTCTTTCACAGCAGCAGTAGTCACATTAGGTATTAATTTCTCTGCTTCTGCTGCTGCCTGATCATCTCCTGCTACAAATAAAACAGGGACACCATAATATCCGGCAAGATAGGCATTCATCCCCATTTCACCAATACAATGATCATTAATATAGAAATTCCTGACAGCATGTATCATGGAATGTGACATCACTCCATACTGTCCAGCTCTTGCATGATAGCCTACAAAAAAAGCACCGCTATACGTATCATTTAAACCTTGCATCATTGAAAACGGTTTCACTTCTCCGGTTATTAAAAGTGCATCCGGATGAATTCGATCAATAAGCAAATTATTCATCTTAGAATGACTGTCATTAACTAAAACTTCTTCGGCTCCATAATCAAACGTAGCCTGAATGACATAATTCGCTTCCTCCGTCATGATTTTTCGGGCTCTTTCATAATTATGCTTTCTCCAGTCTACAAAGGTAGCATCTGGAAGACCAGTTATTCCTTCCATATCAACGGACATATAAATTTTCATTCTCATCATCCAATCGAAATATTAGTAATTTTCTCTAAATATAGCATGTTTTTGCCAAAGTGAGAAGAGATATATTGGAAAAAAGTGAATTGATATTCATTTTATTTTCTAACCATTTTTCAGAAAAACGAATAGACTGCTATTTAAGCATAACATATTACTAATCATATCTATTTAATACGAATTCAAAAATAATTCTTAATACCTATATACGCTGTATAGAAATATATACTGCTACCATTTAGGAGCATTCTAACAATCATTTGATCTTTAAAGTTTTGGTGTTCTTGCCAAGAAGATGTCCGCTCCGGGGAGCCGCTCCCATCTATGAATAAATATGCTTCATTTTGCTTTCTTACAAGAAATGAAACTAATGCAAGCGGACATTTTTTGGTGGAACGAATAATTGTAGTCCTAGTTCCGTTGAAAAGAGTAGCGCGGGAATAAATGCCCTTCTTTTTTACTAGGGGTATAAGCGACACTTTAGCTCTGGCTGCACCTATAGTTTAGGAGCCACAGAAAACGTAGTGTATTTCTGGGCCTAATAAGATTACTTGCCCAATCAAACCCGTTGGAGCTGCTATCTTTTATATAGATTGTAATAAATCAAAAAAAGATGTACCCGCATAAGGTACATCTTTTTTTGATTTATTCATAGTTAATTATTCAGTGATAAATTCATTTAATTCGACATTTTCTTCTACGCCCAACGGCTGAATCACGACACCATTTTCATCGATGCGTCTAATGTCTGCGCCAAGATTCGCTAATTTACCTACGATATCGACATATCCGCGATCTAAGTGTTTTAATTCTGTAACCCTTGTATAGCCTTCACTTACAAGTCCTGCAAGGATAAGTGCTGCCGCTGCACGTAAATCTGTAGCTGCTACTTCTGCACCTTGAAGTTCAGAAAGACCTTCGATAATCACACTGCGACCTTCAATTTTAATATTCGCATTCATACGGCGGAATTCTTCCACATGCATGAAACGATTCTCAAATACAGTTTCTGTTATTACGCTTGTTCCTTTAGCACACAACATCAATGCCATCATTTGTGATTGCATATCTGTTGGGAAACCGGGATGAGGTAAGGTTTTGATGTCTGTAGAGCGAATAGCATCGGAGCCAATAACCCGTAAGCCGCCATCTTCGTCTAAAACTTGAACGTTCATTTCCTCTAATTTTGAAACAACAGAACTTAAATGTTCACGTACAGCATTTTCTATTAATATGTTTCCATTTGTAATTGCTGCTGCAACCATAAATGTTCCTGCTTCAATACGATCTGGAATCATTGTATGTTCTGTACCATGAAGTTTCTCCACACCAATAATACGAATTGTTTCTGTACCAGCTCCAACAATTCTTGCTCCCATTTTATTCAGGTAGTTAGCTAAGTCAACAATTTCAGGTTCTTTCGCTGCATTTTCGATAACAGTTTTTCCATCTGCTAATGCAGCTGCCATCATAATGTTTTCTGTAGCTCCTACACTTGGCATATCTAAATAAATTTTCGCACCTTGAAGACGGCCGTTTGATTTTGCTTCTACAAAACCATTACCGACATGAATGTCAGCGCCCATTGCTTCAAAGCCTTTTAAGTGTAAATCAATTGGACGTGATCCAATTGCACATCCTCCCGGCATAGCTACCTTTGCGTGTCCATAGCGGGCTAATAACGGTCCCAGCACAAGCACGGATGCACGCATTTTTCTTACATATTCAAATGGGGCTTCTGTTTCCAACTTGTTAGAAGCGTCAATCATTACTGTATTTTCTGTTGAATCAAATTCCACATTGGCATTTAAGTTTCGAAGTACTTCATTAATTGTGTATACATCTGCTAATACTGGCACTTCTTTTATAATACTTTTTCCTTCACTAGCAATTAAGCTAGCAGCAAGTACAGGCAGGACTGCGTTTTTAGCACCTTCTACACGTACAGTGCCTTCTAACTTTCGTCCGCCACCAACGATGATTTTTTCCATGTCATAAATCCCCTTCAGAATCTAATTTCCCTATTATTAATATTCATTGATTAGGATAGGTGTTCCTACCATAAAACTTATTTCCCCTTGACGATCAGCAACAGCAGCAATTTGCACATTTTTTGGGTTATTTTCCATGTAATAAAACTGCTCCCATGTTTTTGTATACCCATATGTACTTTTTTCAATCCTTGAATTTTCTATATTGTCATATTTAGTCGATATATGCTTTATATTAAAATATATTTTTGCTTTATTTACAAATACATCGTGATTCATTATACCACTATCTTGTACAGATAGACAAGTATATAATTGTGACTCTTTTGTTAAATAATCCTTTAGTATAGCTGTTTTTTCTTTCTGATACTTTTGGCTTATTTGATTATCCCAATCAGTCCCGTGCAATACAATAATTACTTCTGCTGATTCATTCTTATCCAAAGGAAGAATCACATTATATATTACGTAGAAAGGATCATTTTTGTGACGACTTTCAAATGTATATTTTAAACGGTTTTCATCCTTATCCTCATATGATGTATACTTTGCTTCCAAGCTTTGAATAAGACCCTCTGCACGCTCTGTTTCCAGCTGTTCTTTCATTGTAACCTCCCAAAAGTTAATTGACAGATCATACTCTTCTGCAAAAGCCGCTAAGTCTTCCATTTCATCTGTCTGATGAGGCTGACTGAAGGCTTGATTCACAACAAAGCAAATAACAAGCAGTAAGCAAAAAGCCTGCTTTTTAAGCTGAACCGGATTTTGAAATGCATGAAAGAATCTTACGTTTGTAAAGGGGAAATTAGAACTGAAAAGAATTCTATGAAACATAAAAAACCCTCCTATCAAATCTATTAATCTTAGTTTTGACAGAAGTGTTTAGTTCAATACATATTTATGAAAGAAAACAGATAAATTAAATCACCTGACCATTTTAATATATCGAGGAAAAAATTGCTTACTCCTGTTCCGATAACAATCGTTATAAACAAAAGAAAAACTCTCGCTTCGGCAGATCTTCCTTTTTTAAATATTGTTTCAATCCGAATCGCTGTAATAACTTTCCAGGTCAGATAAATAAACATGAGATGTGAAAAGATACTGATTAAAGCCAATTGGCCTGCTGAAAACATGGAAATCTCCTTTCTTTCAATGGTGGATTAAAAATTACCTCATAGGAATATATGATGACAATTTCATTAGAGATTATATGGTGAGTACTCACACCCCGCAAAATGGATGGCAATTTTAAAATTTTTACTCTAATTCATCCGCATTGAAAAAGTAAGTAAATAAATATCTAATCCAACTTTTATATTTTGTCTTATAATGCAAAATCATATTTGCATCAAATCATTTCCCGGGAAATTATAACATATTTCGCTTTTTTTTCGGTAATCACTACTTTAAGAATGAATTACAGTGTCAATTTATGATGATTTTTTCTACTGCTTATAAAATAAACTCCCTGCCTAAATAAATGGACAAGGAGTTTATTTCAAAATATTCTCTTATGAATTTGCGATTTCCAGACGATTAATTGCCCGTTTTAATGCAAGTTCAGCACGATATCTATCTATTGTATCGCTTTTATCCTGAAGACGTTTCTCCGCACGTTCTTTTGCCTCTTTTGCACGCAGAATATCAATATGATCAGCGGTTTCAGCAGACTGTGCCAGGATAGTAACCTTATCAGGCTGTACTTCCATAAAACCTCCACTGATTGCAACCTGCCGCGTATCGCCTGCTTTTTTCAAGCGGGCAATACTAATCTGTAATGGAGCGACAAGCGGAATATGTTTTGGCAGGATACCAATTTCACCGGTTTCCGCTTTACAGACGACCATATCAAAGCTATCTTCCAGAATCGGACCTTCAGGAGTGACGACACTTACTGTTAATGTACTCACTGTTTACCCCTCCTAACAGCTGGCTGGAAGGCCTTAAAGGATGATACACTTTTATGAATTATCCTCAGCTGTCTATTATTCCGAAGCTTTTGCTTTTTCAACAACTTCTTCAATTCTTCCAACAAGACGGAAGGCATCCTCAGGAAGATCGTCGTACTTTCCTGCGAGAATTTCTTTAAAGCCTTGAACCGTTTCTTTTACCGGAACATACGAACCAGGCTGGCCAGTAAACTGCTCAGCAACGTGGAAGTTTTGCGATAAGAAGAACTGAATACGACGTGCACGGGAAACAACTAACTTGTCCTCTTCACTTAACTCATCCATACCAAGGATTGCAATAATATCCTGCAATTCACGATATTTTTGAAGTGTACGTTGTACTTCTACTGCTACTTCATAATGCTCCTGACCAACTACTTCCGGGTCAAGCGCACGGGAAGTTGATGCTAATGGATCCACGGCAGGATAAATACCTTGCTCAGAAAGCTTACGATCTAAGTTAGTCGTTGCGTCTAAGTGTGCAAAAGTAGTTGCCGGTGCCGGATCAGTATAGTCATCGGCAGGAACATAGATTGCTTGAATAGAGGTTACAGAACCTTTATCCGTTGAAGTGATACGTTCCTGTAATTGTCCCATTTCGGTAGCAAGTGTCGGCTGGTAACCAACGGCTGACGGCATACGCCCAAGAAGTGCGGATACCTCAGAACCTGCTTGTGTGAAACGGAAAATGTTATCAATGAACAATAATACGTCCTGACCTTGTTCATCACGGAAATATTCTGCCATTGTAAGACCAGTTAATGCTACACGCATACGTGCACCAGGCGGCTCGTTCATCTGACCGAATACCATTGCTGTTTTTGCAATAACACCAGAGTCACTCATTTCATAGTAAAGGTCATTTCCTTCACGAGTACGTTCACCTACACCCGCAAATACGGAAATACCACCATGCTCCTGAGCGATATTGTTGATTAACTCCTGAATTAATACGGTTTTACCTACGCCGGCTCCACCAAACAGACCAATCTTACCACCTTTGATATATGGTGCAAGTAAGTCTACAACCTTAATACCAGTTTCCAAAATTTCAGTTTCTGTAGACAGATTTTCAAATTTTGGAGCTTCACGGTGAATTGGCTCTAAGCGTACATCATTCGGCAGCGGCTCATCTAAGTCAATTTTTTCACCTAAAACGTTAAATACTCGTCCTAATGTAACATCTCCAACCGGTACAGAAATTGGTCGACCTAAATCTTCTACTTCTGCTCCACGCTGGAAACCATCTGTTGAGGACATAGCAATTGTACGAACACTATTATCCCCAAGATGAAGTGCTACTTCCAGCGTTAAATCTTCACCTGGTCTTTCACTGCGTACTATCAGTGCATTGTTTACAGCCGGGAGCTGTCCATCTTCAAATCGTACATCAACGACCGGCCCCATCAGCTGTGTTACGCGTCCTTTCGTCATCTGTTTCCCTCCTGACTTAACTTACCTGAGTGACTATTCAAGTGCTGCTACACCGCCGACAATCTCGGTAATTTCTTGTGTAATAGCTGCTTGACGTGCACGGTTATATGAAAGTTCTAAATCACCAATCAGTTCATTTGCATTATCAGTAGCACTTCGCATTGCTGTCATACTTGCAGCATGCTCACTTGCTTTTCCATCAAGTAATGCACCAAAAATCAAGCTTTCAGCATATTGAGGTAAAAGTACTTCCAGAATTTCTTCCTGATTCGGATCAAATTCATAATCAGACGCAGGAGCTTCCTGTTCACCTAAATCAGCAATTGGTAAAAGCTGTTTGTTTGTAACTACTTGAGAGATTGCACTTACATAATGATTATAAATAATGTGAAGCTCATCAACTTCCTGATCAGCATACATTTGCACTGCTTCTGAAGCAAGGTTTTTCACATCCGCAAATGTTGGATGGTCCGGCATTCCCAATATACTTTGAGAAACTGGAAGTCCGCGCTTACGGCAGAAATCATAACCTTTTCTTCCAATAACAATAATTGTATATTCATCCTTGCTGGAATGTTTTTTCTCAATGTTATTTACAAGACTTTTTAAAATATGACTGTTGTAAGCTCCAACCAAACCACGGTCAGAAGTAATAATTAAATAACCAGTTTTCTTCACTTCCCGTTTAATAAGCATTGGATGCTGTGCATCCGTACTGGAATTCGCAATACTGCTCACGACTTCCTGCAATTTATCCGCATAAGGAACAAATCCACGTGCATTCTGTTCTGCCTTGGACATTTTCGATGCTGATACAAGCTCCATTGCTCCGGTGATTTGTTTTGTTTTTTTCGTAGAGTCAATTCTTCCTTTTAAATCTCTAAGTGATGCCAAGCTTTTCACCACACTTTCCTATAAGGAATGCGGACCGAAGATTTTCGTTTCGGTCCTTTTTACTTCTCTATTATAGACATCTTATTGATTAGATGGTAAGAATGTTTTCTTGAAGCTTTCGATTGCTCCGCTGAATTCTTTTTCATCCGGCAGGTTGCCTGTTTCACGAATTGTTGTGAAAATATCATTTTGATTATGCTCAATCCAGATATTCATTTCTTCTTCAAAGCGTAAAATATCTTCAACAGGAATATCATCTAAGAATCCTCTTGTTAATGCATAAATAATTGCAACCTGTTTTTCAACGCTCATTGGTTTATGAAGACCCTGCTTCAATACTTCAACAGTACGTTGACCACGATTAAGCTTTGCCTGAGTAGCTTTATCCAAATCAGAACCGAATTGCGAGAATGCCTCCAATTCACGGAAGGAAGCTAAGTCAAGACGTAATGTCCCGGCAACTTTTTTCATGGCTTTAATTTGTGCGGATCCACCTACACGAGATACGGATAAACCTGCGTTAATCGCCGGACGTACCCCTGAGAAGAATAAGTCGGATTGTAAGAAAATCTGACCATCTGTAATAGAGATAACGTTTGTAGGGATATACGCTGCGATATCGCCAGCCTGTGTTTCAACAAAAGGTAATGCAGTTAAAGAACCGCCGCCTCTTGCATCACTCAGCTTAGCTGCACGCTCTAATAAGCGTGAATGCAGATAGAATACGTCTCCCGGGAATGCTTCACGGCCTGGCGGGCGGCGTAATAGCAAGGAAAGTTCACGATAAGCTACTGCCTGCTTAGATAAATCATCATATACAACAAGAACATGCTTCCCGTTATACATGAACTCCTCACCCATCGCTACACCTGCATAAGGTGATAAGTATAGTAATGGAGCCGGATCAGATGCACCTGCAGTTACAACAATCGTGTAATCTAACGCACCATGTTTACGGAATGTTTCTACTGTAGCACGGACGGTAGATTCTTTTTGGCCAATTGCCACATAAATACAAATCATATCCTGGTCAGCCTGATTCAAAATGGTGTCAACGGCAACAGTTGTTTTACCTGTTTGACGGTCACCAATAATCAACTCACGCTGTCCACGTCCAATTGGCACGAGTGCATCAATTGCTTTAATACCTGTCTGTAATGGCTCATCAACGGATTTACGATCCATTACACCTGGCGCCTGCGCTTCGATTGGGCGGGTTTTGGATGTTTCAATTGCTCCTCTTCCGTCAATTGGCTGACCAAGAGGGTTGACTACACGTCCTAAAAGCTCCTCCCCAACCGGTACTTGCATAATACGACCTGTGCGACGAACTTCGTCACCTTCTTTAATATCCTGGTAAGGCCCAAGAATAACGATACCAACATTGCTTTCCTCTAAGTTCTGAGCTAAGCCCATTACTCCATTAGAAAACTCCAGCAGCTCTCCGGCCATTGCATTATCAAGTCCGTGTGCACGTGCAATACCGTCTCCAACTTCAATAACTGTTCCAACATCAGTAACTTCTATGTCTGAATCAAAATTTTCAATTTGCTTTTTTATCAGCGTACTAATTTCTTCAGCATTAATGCTCATACCATTTCACCCCTATCATCAATTATTAGCAGACACAATACTACGGGAGATTCGATTTAGCTTACCCTTAACTGTACCATCATAAATCGTATTTCCAACTCTGATTTTTACTCCGCCAAGAATGGACGGGTCGACGATATTGTTAAGTTGAACTGCGCTTTTTCCCAAACGGACAGCAAAAGAGCGTTCTAATTGACTCTTTTCTTCATCCGATAAACTTCTTGTCGAATAAACTGTAGCATCTGCCATTCCTTTTGCATCATTTACTAAAGAAATGTATTCGTCGATAATGGTTGGAATGATCGATGTTCTATGGCGATCCACCAGTAATTGAAGTGTATTCAAAACGGTCTTGTCCAACCCTTGGAATGCTTCAACTACAAGCTGTTTCTTTTTTGCATTATCAATCTTTGGATGCGTCAGGAATTTAGCTAATTTCTTATCATTTTGAAAAACAGGCTTTACAACTTTTAAATCTGCTGCAAACTGTTCTAATTTTTGCTGTTCTACTCCAAGTCTGAAAAGAGCATCTGCGTATCGTTTTGCAACTACTGCACTACTCATCGCTCTTCTCCTACCTCTTTAATGTATTCGTTGATTAACTTCTCCTGATCCTGCTCGCTTAGTTCTTTCTCAATAACTTTGCTTGCAATTAATACAGATAGAGAGGCCACTTTATCTTGTAATGCTTGAATAGCTCTTTCTTTCTCATTTTGAATATCTGCCTGAGCTGCTTCTTTAATACGCTCTGCTTCTTTTCTTGCAGATTCAATAATTTGTTCTTCCTGCTTGATACCGGCTGATTTTGCATCTTCAATCATTTTTTGAGCTTCTGCTCTTACCTGATTTAATTGCTCAGCTGCATCTTTAGAAGCTTTTTCTGCATCTGCTCTGCTTTTTTCAGCTTCTTCGATTTCATTCGCCACGTATTGCTCACGTTCTTCCATTTTATTCATTAATGGACCCCAGGCGAATTTCTTCACCAATGCAAGGAGTACAATAAAGAAAAATAGCTGAACCAGCATATCCGGCCAACGTAATCCGCCGACACTTGCACCAACTGTTAATAAATCAATATATGAATGCACGAACTCCACTCCTTCCGCTAAGACATCATCATAGAATAGAACTGGTTCTATTCTGTATGTTACACACGAAAACTTGTACTAGTTGTTTTTTGTAAAATGTTTATCCTGCATAAAGGAATGGCGAAGATTCTCCCCTAAGATGAACTTCGCCATTATATTTTAGAAAATGCGGTTTATTGGAAAATTGCCATAAACGCGATAACCGCTGCGATAATTGGAATCGCCTCAACTAGTGCTACCCCGATAAACATAGTACCTTGTAGCGGACCTCTTAATTCTGGCTGACGTGCAATTCCCTCTACTGTTTTACTTACGATCATACCGTTACCAAGACCAGCACCTAATGCTGCTAATCCTATTGCGATTGCTGCTGCTAAAGCTCCCATGAATAATTTCCTCCTTTTTATGTGTAAAAAATAAATTATTGCTTTATTTAATGGTCTGAGCTCACTTTATGAGACATGTACACCATTGTTAACATGACGAATACATATGACTGAATACCGCCGATAAACACACTGAATCCTTGCCATGCCAGCATTGGAATGGCAGCTCCAAAAAATCCGAATATACTTGATGTTGCTAAACCTACCAGGAGTCCTAATAAAATTTCTCCAGCGTAAATGTTACCGAATAGACGAAGACCCAACGTTAATGTATTTGTGAATTCTTCGACAATTTTAAATGGCAACATAAGCGGTACTGGACTTACATATGTTTTAAAGTAAGCTTTTGTACCCTGAACTTTTATACCGTAGTAATGTGTCAACACGATGATCATTGCTGACAGCGTTAATGTCATAACAGCATCTGCTGTCGGTGACTTCCACCACAGGGTATGCCCGACTGTTCCAACAGTGGCTACCCCAATAAGGTTACTTACTAAGATATAAAAGATAAGTGTTAATCCAAGTGGAAGAAATACTCTTCCTGTTTTCCAATCCATATTGTCTTTTATAATGCCTCGTACAAACTCTACTGCCCACTCCATAAAGTTTTGCATCCCTTTAGGCTTCATTTGTAATTTTCTGCTTCCCCATACACAAAAAACAAATACAATAAGTGACACAATAAAAGTCATTAATAGATTTGAAAGATTTAAATCCGCACCTGGTATCCCAAAAATATCATGAACTATTGGATTATCGTGATCCAAAATTATCACCCCTTTACCAAGAACTATTTGTAAGTAAAATGGAATACTGGAGGATTAGTCTTCTTTCTGGTTACGCATAGTAATCTGATAGACAATAAAATCTATCATCATAATCAAGTAAGAAGAAACAATCCCAATAATTACAGCATATAGATGAAAATACTCCTCAAAACGCATGGCGATGACAACTGCCAAAACTGCCGCAGCCATTCTGGAGAATGTACCTAGCCCACTCCTCGATTTCCTGCCTGCCGAAATCGTTTCGCCGAGTTTTTCCGACTTGTATTGCAGTAACCACAAGTTATAAAGACTAATACTACTACCTAAGATTAATCCGAGAAAAATTCGGGTATAGGGTAGAAATCCAGCGCAAAGTACCAAGATTGCTAACCAGTAAAGCATCCATTTTCGTTGACGTGTAACCATACTATCAAAATTAGACATCATTGCTGTTTCACTCCTAATGCTGCCCGTCAACTAGATACACTACTGCGATAGAACATAGGTTTGCATCCGTTTTCAATCAAGTTGGGGAATTTCTTGCTAGGCAATACTACTTGTAGTCTTAGATGCGGAGGTGTTACATACTATTTGCATCTATGTATAGAAGGCAGAGAAATGCTGTTTAGCATCCTTTAGAAAGCGTCTTAATTTCACATGGGCTCTACCTGCTCTCCCTTTTTCTCCACACTAAATAAGTTTACAATACGCCTGTAACAGTTGTCAATGTGTATAACGCAATATACGAGGTATTTCTTAAACCGTAATAAATTGCTTCAAATCAACCTTTATACTTATTAAAATAAGCACTTGTGAACCCCATTTCCGGCAAATGGATTCACAAATGCTTTTTGTTCAATTTGACAGTTTTGTGAACATGTCTTTTCAACTATAAAAAATGTCGAATTCTGGTTTATTTTATTGTATAAAAATGAGGGTCTCTACCTGTTCAAATTCTCCGTTCTCAAGCTCAGCAGTAATTAATGCGAGGTAATATCCGGGTGCTCCGGCCTCTTCTTTACTGAGAACTCCTTCATGCATCCCTTTTTCAAGCTCTGCTTCCTTCAGCAGCTTCCGTTCAAATACGAAAGTCTCCGGCTGGTACAGGTTGATTTCCAGGCTCTTCACCGGTTCAGTTAAATAATATTGATATTTATAGTTTTCTTGTTCGAAGGGTTCCAGGTAAAATTCAAAGCCTGCTGTCTTTGGCTGATCGGCCTCCTGGTTTACAATAATGTATGGCAGATCATAGTTTTTCTCAGCCTCTCTGAGTGTCAGCCATCCTTCATGAACACCTTCTTCTAAACGGTCCCGATTCATTGACAGCTTCAATGTTATTTCTTTTTGCTCCTTAGGCTGGACGGTGAAGCTCTGTGGAAGACTCCACACTAAACCGTCTTTTCGTTCCGGCGTCTCAAAATAATATGTTTGTTCTTTCTCCGTTTTGTTTTCTATTGTTATTGTTTCCGTAAACTCTTCCTGATAGCGGCTCAACTTGCCAAACTCCAATTGCGGGTCATAGATAATTGCAGAAGTATCTATCGCAGCTTCAAGCTGCAGCAACCCCATTCCCTGAGTTGTTGCATTTAATCGGTGTTCTTTTTCTTCAAAAGGCTGTGCTGTTGTTTTTAGAGCACCAATCAGCTGCTTGTCGGTCCAGTTTGGATGTGCTTCTTTCAAAACAGCAAAGGCTCCTGCCACGTGAGGAGCGGCCATGCTGGTTCCATCCATTGCCTGGTATCCTCCTGGAACGGTACTCCAAACAGCAGCCCCGGGCGCTGAGATATCCGGTTTAATAGCCCATTGGACGGCAACCGGCCCCCTGGAGCTAAAAGGAGCAATCGTTAGTAAATTGTCTTTTTGAGCAGCATCGATAAAATAAGTACTTTGATTGATTTGCGACTGCAGCCATTCCCCTTCTTCCTTTTGAATAGATCCAACCGGAATGTTTACAGGCTGCCGGTTATTCTGAACAGATGCCTGGAGCGGTCCAGGCTCCGAATTATAAATAATTAAAGCCTCTGCTCCCATACTTTCGGCTTGAAGAGCCAATTCAAAGAAGGGTATTTCCTTACGTCTGGTAAGAGCAATTTTTCCGTGCATGGATTGTCCCTGTTCCATATTATCCATATCTTCCAGCTGGTAAGAACGATTCAGCTCCCACGCAGGGGCTCCTACCGCTTCTACTAAGGAAATTTCCTTTTTTTCAAATGTATCAATAAGTACAGGATTTTTCTGTGGTGTGGTGGATGCTCCTACAGATACAGACCGGTCTGCTGTTGCCGGTGATCCGACTGTCCATGCATCTGGACCGCTGTTTCCATTGGCAATCACAACAATAATCCCAAGCTCACTGGCACGATTAACAGCAATACTTGTCGGGTAATCAGGAACATTTACGTCATTTCCTAATGAAAGGTTTATAATATCAACCTCATCTTCTATCGCTTTTTCCATAGCAGCTAATACTTGAACCGTAGAGCCTGTTCCCCCTGGTCCCAATGCACGATATGCGTAGATTTCTGCATCTGGAGCTACACCTTTCATATCCCCATCACCCGCAATAATCCCTGCAACATGCGTTCCGTGTGAGGTGGCAGGGCCTTCCTCCGGTGTCGTTTCCATCGGCTCATCATCAAAATCAACAAGATCATAGCCGCCCTGATAATTTTTCTCTAAATCCGGATGATTATAATCAATTCCTGTATCAATAATGCCAACCTTAACTCCCTTACCAGTGTAAGATGTTTCATTCAAATCATAGGCTTTAGATTTGGAAGGATCCATCTTTTCAATCACATCAGCATTATCAGCTTGGAAAGGCAGGGCTTGATAAGTTTGATTCTGATGAAATGCCTTAATCTGTTCTATCGAACCCAGTCCGGCTAATTGTTCTGCTTTCCCTTCCACGGCCAGCCCCTTAAAAACAATATCGTAAACAGCTACCACTTCCACAAATGGATGATAAGCTTCTATTTCTTCTTTTACTTTATTAGGGTCGCCTTCCACTTCTATAATGAGTGTTTGCTTGAGCTCTTCGGCATGCGTATCATTATCAATCTGCATCTGCGTTAAAATCAAGCAGACAGCAAAAAAGCATATCATCTTATTCCACATAACATCTCCACCTCTGTAGAGTAGTTTTCGTGAATAGATGTTATTTTATGCAAATTTTTAAACCTTTAAAGTTATACACAACGTGCTTAGAGGATATTTTCTAATGTTTATCCACAGGAACTGAAGCTGTGATTTTCTGCTGGATATAAAAACAGACTGAATACTATTATCCAGTCTGTTTTTCGTTCTGTTATTTAGTTCCAAATAAACGGTCTCCCGCATCTCCAAGACCAGGAATAATATAACCATGGTCATCAAGCCGTTCATCTAATGCTGCTAAGTAAATATCCACGTCCGGATGTTCTTCCTGTACTGCTTTCACGCCTTCTGGAGCGGCAATCAGGCACATCAAACGAATATTTTTGGCACCGCGTTTTTTCAAAGCACCAATTGCATCATTTGCTGATCCGCCTGTTGCGAGCATTGGATCAATTACGATAAGCTCACGTTCTTCAATATCATTCGGTAATTTGACGTAGTATTCTACCGGTTTCAACGTTTCTGGATCACGGTATAAGCCTACATGTCCAACTTTTGCTGCCGGGATCAATTTCCGCACACCATCTACCATTCCTAAGCCTGCACGAAGAATAGGTACCAGTCCAAGCTTTTTACCAGCCAATACTTTTGATTTTGATGTAGTTACAGGTGTTTCCACTTCTACATCAGATGTTGGTAAGTCTCTTGTAATTTCAAATGCCATTAGCATTGCAACTTCATCCACAAGCTCGCGAAATTCTTTTGTTCCTGTATTTTTATCACGAATATACGTTAATTTATGTTGAATTAACGGATGATCAAATACAAATACATTACTCATGCCGATCACTCCCTAAAATTATATATCGTTCAAATTGTACTGAAAATCATGTATGCTTTCAAGTAATCTTTATGGTTATATTAATAATAGTTTATTTCAAAAATTTTAATTTCCTTTTTATTATCGCTTTGATTTGTTGAGAAATCAAGTTGGTTTTATATTTATTCTTTTATATGTAATGGGTACTAATGGAAGTCTAGCAGCGGCCGCTCCAGAAAAACACTACGCTTTCCGTGTTTTTCTGGAGCTAGTTAGAATTTCTTATGAAAAATTAAAAATATAATTTAACCACTCAATTTATATAGTCAGACTCAAAAAGAGCAAAAATTTAAATATAGAAATAAAAAATCCGCGGAGTAGTTGTGGACTACTCTGCAGATTTTTGAGTTTTATTTAAAATAGTAATCTATTATCCACATTGGGGATAATTTATTTATAGAGTGGGAATTTTTCTGTTAGTGCTTGTACGCGTTGTTTGACTTCTTTTAGTTTTGCTTCGTCTTCGTAATTTTTTAATGTAAGTGAGATGATTTCTGCTATTTCTTTCATTTCTTCAATGCCGAATCCGCGTGTTGTTACTGCTGCGGTTCCGATGCGGACCCCGCTTGTTACAAATGGGCTTTCGGTATCAAATGGAATTGTATTTTTGTTTGTTGTTACGCCAACATCATCTAGAGCTTTTTCTGCTACTTTTCCTGTAAGGTTCAATGGTGTAACGTCTAATAATAACAAATGGTTGTCTGTTCCGCCTGAAACAATGCGGATGCCTTCTTTTTGCAATGCTTCGCCAAGTGCTTTTGCATTGTCGATAATGTTTCCGGAATATGCTTTAAAATCATCAGATAAGACTTCCTTAAAGGAAACAGCTTTTGCTGCAATGATATGCATTAAAGGCCCGCCCTGAATTCCCGGGAAGATCGCTTTATCAATTTTTTTCGCATATTCTTCTTTACAAAGAATCATACCTCCACGTGGTCCACGCAATGTTTTATGCGTTGTTGTTGTGACAAAATCAGCATGCGGAACCGGATTTTCATGATGACCTGTAGCAACCAACCCGGCAATGTGTGCCATGTCAACCATCAGATAAGCACCGACAGCATCTGCAATTTCCCTAAACTTTTTAAAATCGATGCTTCGTGAATAGGCACTTGCACCGGCAACAATCAATTTCGGTTTTACTTCTTTTGCTTTTTCCAAAACAGCGTCATAATCCAGCTGTTCTGTCTCTTTATCCACACCATAGTCAACAAAATTGTACAAACCGCCACTGAAGTTAACCGGGCTTCCATGTGTTAAATGTCCGCCGTGGTTCAAATTCATTCCCAATACCGTATCTCCCGGCTCAAGAAAAGTAAAATAAACTGCCATATTCGCCTGAGAACCGGAATGAGGCTGTACATTGGCATGATCTGCGCCGAATATTTCCTTGGCACGTTCTCTTGCAAGGTCCTCTACAATATCAACATACTCACAACCGCCATAATAGCGCTTATCCGGGTAACCTTCAGCATATTTATTTGTAAGTATGGAGCCCATTGCATCCATAACTGCTCTGGATACAAAGTTTTCTGAAGCAATCAGCTCAATTTTATCCTGCTGACGCTCTTTCTCCTGTAACATTGCCTGAAAAACTTCATTATCTGCTTGTTTTACATATTCCATCATTAGTGTACAGCCTCCTATGTAAGGTAAAGTGTGAAAGAATTATTATTTGTTGTCCAAACTGAGGGGAAAGGAATAAAGAATCCAATCTGTTAATACACGTTCAAAAAGTCCGATAAATAGGACCAAGAAGTTTAAGGCGACAAGCTTTTTCTGAACGGAGCGTATGCTTTTAAATACGTGAGTAACGCTTTTGGTGGGACGAGTAATCGCAGTCCCATCAGAAAAAGCTTGTCAACGCAGAAATTCGCCGTGTCATTTTTATTGGACTTTTTGAACACCCTCTATTATCTCGATGGATTCTCTCCGTAAAATGCCCGGTGCCCGCCAATCAGCTTCGGACGAGTCCTTGCAGCGCGGACTCTGGCATGGCCAATCGTACGCTGCTTTAGCTTGAGCGGAACGGCTACCGGTTTCAAGTGCATTCCAATCATTGTTTCACCAATGTCTATTCCGGCATGTGCGCTTATATTTTCAACAACAGCAGGATTTTCCATTTGCTGATAAGCATAGCTCGCCATCGAACCTCCTGCTTTTGGAACAGGCACGACGGCTACCTCCTCTAAACCATACTGTACTGCTGTCCGTCTCTCTACGACAAGAGACCGATTTAAGTGCTCACAGCATTGAAAAGCAAGATGGACACCTGTTTGTTTTTGAAGCTTTGTCATCTGCTCATAAATTGTTTTTGCAATTTCTGAACTTCCGCTTGTTCCAATGGGCTCGCCGGCCACTTCACTTGTCGAACAGCCGATAACAACAATTTCATCTTCCCGCAGGCAGTCCAGCGCCAGCCACTCCTCAATAACCAGCTTCAGGTCTTTGATTATCATAAATGACACACACCTTTACAGTCATTCATTCCATTCCTCCGTTTGACACAGCAAATAATAGAATCATTTATAGCATACCATGATTTTTTAAAAATTACGATACATCTTGATGACTGGTTTCTTCTAAAGATTCCTTATTGGTATTTAAAGGCTGTATAGGGGTAACACTGGCAGATTCAGCCACCTGCTTCACTTTAAATTGTTTAATCTGTTCTCTCAAAGCTCCTGCATGCTCCTCCATTTCACGAGCCAATTGATCTACTTGTTCCATTGTTACAACCTGCTCCTGAATTGCGGCATTAACCTCTTGTGTTCCAGCAGATGTCTCTTCGGCAATCGCCGCTACTTCCTGAGACTGGTTTGCTGTATTTTGAATCGACTGCAGCTGCTGTTCCACTAATCTATAAATTGTATCAATCTGTGTAGCTGTTTCCGTTACAGTACTGCCCATTTTAGCAATGGTACGGTTTGTATTTTCTCCACGGTCCACTTCCTCGCGAGCAGACTTCACATTCGTATTAATTTTTGTTGCCACCTGCTTTACATCATCCTGGATAGAAAGCAAGAGTGTTGAGATATCGTTAACTGCTTTCCCGCTTTGATCAGCCAGTTTTCTTACTTCTTCAGCAACAACAGCAAAGCCTTTTCCGTGTTCACCTGCCCGGGCAGCTTCAATAGAGGCATTTAAAGCTAATAAGTTGGTCTGTTCTGCAATTTCGCCAACTAAGTTAATAATTCCTTCAATCTCCATCGTACTCTTGCGTAAGTGATTCACATCTTCTAATGATACTTCCTGTTCCACTGCGATACGCTGAATTCCGTCAACCAGCTGTTTTACGACATTCTGCCCCTCTTCCAGCATATTGATCATGGAGTTAGACTGCTGTTTGGAAACCTCTGCTTTATTCTGTACCTCTTTGGCTAATCCCGTTGCTATTTCAATAGAACCCACCGTTTCCTGCGTGGCACGTGATGAATTCTCTGCTCCATCTGAAATTTCGGTGATAGATTCACCAATCGCTGCGGAATGCTGTGTAGCCCTGTTTGAAGCCTCTTTCAACTGAGTCACTGTCTCATTTGTTTCCTCAAAATGCTGGTCAATATTTGTCACCATTTTATTTAAGCTTTGCAGCATACTGTTTACAGCAACAGACAAGGATTTAATCTCATCATCAGATTTTGGTATTTCTACCTGCAGTTCCAGGTTTCCTTTTGCTGCCTCTCCCGTAATCTGCTCTAATTTCTGCAAAGGCTTCGTAATCCATCTAGCTGCAAAAAACGCAAGGATTCCTGACCAGATTACACCTAACAGTAATGTTACAATAACAAAAAACTGCTGTGATACATTAATCCATGACTGTATATAGTCAAATAAAATATAAATAAAAACTGCACTTGTTGAATACGTGATAAGCGCTAAAAAGGTTGTAAACACAACAAGCTTTAACCTTAAACTAAACCGATATTTATTCCCCATTAAACCTTCCACTCCCCCGATTAAACTTTCTTTCGCTGCCGGTATTTATCATTGATAGTTGTCCGTAAAACTCCACGAAATGAAGTTTCATTTCATAAGCTTAAGCTTCCAGCTCTAAACAGAAAGGAAATATGAATAAAAAGCATCAGCAGAGCATTCAAAACTCCCAGTATAAGGTTTTTCCTGAAAATACGCCAGTGCCATTATCCTCTTTGAATTACAAAGATTTCACGGATTACCATACTTCGAATGTGTCACTCAAAGGTATTTACTCTTCAGGAGACAGCCATTGATTCAGACACGTTTCAATCTCCTGCTTCGTTTCCAGGTAATACGCTGCCGGACCGCCAAATGGGTCAGCAATATCCGAATGAACCAGCTGGCTTTTTAAGCAGTGAATCGTTTCAAGCTCTTCATGGCACGCTTCATACAGGAGCTGATTCTGTTTTATCGGATCTACTTCTGCATCCAATTGTTCTAAACAGCGCTTTCTTTTTTCTTCCAATTCTGTATAGACTTTTTCTAATTCATTCCATATTTGTATATCGGCATGTAGTGCAAATTCTTTAAGTGTATATATCTTTTTTCTTTCTTCCGGGTATTTAGCCCAGACCATTTCCTTATGTGAAGCAGTCATTGTCAGGATAAGATCTGCCCACTGAACCAATTCCTGGCTGATCGGGGAAGCTTGATGATTTATTTCAATGCCCTGTCTCCTTAAAACTTCTGTTGTCTGTCTGCTTGCAGGGGCACCGGGCATGGCTGTAATCCCACAGGATTTCACATGCATTTCTGCCGGTGCACGCTGCTTTAATAATGCTTCTGCCATAGGACTGCGACATGTATTCCCTGTACATACGAAGAGTACATTCATAGGTAAATCCTCCTATCTATTATCATAATTGTTATATAAATAGTAGTTTTCTTTATCATACCATGATTAATTGAAAAAAGCAGAGCACCCTTTTTTACATCCATTGGGCAGAACAGCGTGTTTAAAATAAATTCATTAAGATAACCAACTAAACAAGATTACAAATTTTTTGTAACATTTCTCCTTTCATATCGTCTAATATAAAAATAAGACAAACGATGTCAGAATCCCCGGGGAGGTTTTAGTATGGATAAGGAATTGATTTCGGACTGGTTTGATTATTATGCGGATGACGTTTACCGTTTTTTAATTTATTATATGTCCACGCCAGATGTAGAAGACCTCGTCCAGGAAGTGTTTATGCGGGCGATTGACCGGTATCCATCCTTTAAGGGTGAGTCCAGTCCGAAAACCTGGCTTATCTCTATCGCACGTCATCTGGCAATAGATGAAACGCGCAGGCAAAATCGAAAAGACTGGCGTAAGCTGATTAAGACGCATTCATTTCATACAGAAATATCTCCAGAAGATCAACAAATATCAGAAGAAAGAAAAATTGTTCTGCATCAGGCAATCGAAAAATTAAAAGATGATTACCGATCTGTTGTTATTTTAAGAGGAATTGAGGAATTATCCGTCACAGAAACGGCTCAGGTATTAAAATGGACGGAGTCAAAAGTACGAGTAACGTTTCACAGAGCTTTAAAGGTGCTGAAGTCGGAAGTCAAGGAGGTTCGTTATGAATCATCATGATAAAGATTTTACAAAGGAGTTAACTAAATTGAAAATAAACCGTTCTTTAGATACGGAGAAAAAGGAGAGCATGAAAATGGCTTTAAACAAACACGCTGAGAAAAAGCGGGCACAGCAGCAGCGCAAGTCCAAGGTAAAGCACGCATTCATCTGGTTATCCACAGCAGCCGTTATCGTCCTTTGCGGCGTATTTATTTTCCAGATTATTAATAATGATTCTGTTACCGCTCCTGATAAAGAACAGGAGGATATGTATTCAGATCCCGATATACAACATGATATCGCCCCCGTAGAGCCGAAAGATACGGGAATCGTGGAATCAGAAAAAAGATCGGATAAGGAAGATAGTACTTCCGTTTTTTCTATTAAAGAGAACGGAACGGAAACAGATACTATTCTGCTTGAAGGTATGGAGGAAGAGGTAACTGTTTATAACTTCACTATTGAACCATACAATATTCAGTTTCAAATGGAGGAATTTCTTTCTAACTATGAAACAACAGAAGAGGAAGTTCGCTTTTACAGCGGCGCAGAAAATGCAGAAGTTCGTATCCAAGTAGCAGAATCCACTACGATAGAGGATACAATTGCCGATGTACAGGAATCTTACGATCATAAATTTAACAATGCGGAGGACCCCCATGCATTACCAGCAGACGATAATGTTTATGAAGGAGTTACCCAGCATGTTTCTGATCCGCCTGAGGGATACTACTTGTATCAAATAGACGATAATGTACTGATCATTCAATACGAGTATGATATAGAAGCAGCAGATGGCGTACCGCCGCGCTTGGAATTGCTGCGGAAGTCCATACAATAATAAAGAGCAGCTGACTAAGCCTGTTTCCATTAAAAGGGAACAGGCTCTTTATATTAGAACTCCAAAATACATATAAATACGGAGTATAAGCCTACTTGTACTATTAACCAGTTATCGCTCCGTCCCTCTTTTTATTTATTTCAAAAATAATAGGTTTGGTTTTCATAAATAAAGTGAATCTACATCTTAGTGGCAAAAATAAATCCGAGAAGAATTACCTCCGCTATAAATAGACACTTTTCAATATGCACACTATTCGATGAGGCAGAATCAGGATTTACTTCTCATCAAAGGAAGCAATACATTAAAAATATTGCAGAATGCGATTAAATACGGCATCTGCTCATTAAACAAGGAGACATAATATGAAACGAAATCATACGATGATTCAATTTTTTGAGTGGCATGTAGAGGCTGATGGACTCCACTGGAATCGCCTGAAGGAAGCAGCTCCTGAATTAAAAAACAGAGGGATTGATGCGGTTTGGATCCCGCCTGCTACAAAAGGGATGTCTGCTGAAGATACAGGATACGCCCCTTATGATTTATACGACTTGGGAGAATTTGAACAAAAAGGCAGTGCCGCTACAAAATATGGCACTAAAAAGGAATTACTGGATGCAATAAAGGTATGTCATGATCACGACATTCACGTTTATGCCGATGCCGTTATGAATCATAAAGCTGGAGCAGATGATACGGAAATTTTTCAAGTAATTGAAGTCGATCCAAATGACAGAACAAAAGAAGTTTCCGAGTCTTTTGATATTGAGGGGTGGACAAAATTTACATTCCCGAATCGGAATGATAAGTATTCTTCTTTTAAATGGGGATTCGAATATTTTAACGGGACGGATTTTGATGCAATGGAGGATAGAACCGGTGTCTTTCGAATTATCGGTGATAATAAAACCTGGAGTGATGAGGTAGACGATGAATTTAGTAATTATGATTATTTAATGTTTGCTAATATCGATTACAACCATCCGAAAGTGCGGGAAGAAATGATTCACTGGGGCAAATGGCTTGCAGATACGTTACATTGCAATGGTTTCCGTTTGGATGCAATCAAACACATTAATCATGATTTTATTAAAATATTCACAGAACAGATTGCCCAGCATTGTGGAGATGATTTTTATTTCGTTGGTGAGTTCTGGAAGCACGACTTAGAAGCATGTCAGCAATTTTTGGAACAGGTTGATTACAAGATCGATTTATTTGATGTAGCTCTGCATGATAAGCTGCATGCAGCTTCTAAATCTGGTAATGATTTTGATCTTACTACGATTTTTGATGATACATTGGTTCAATCATATCCGCTTCAAGCTGTAACCTTTGTCGATAATCATGATACACAGCCTGGTGAGGCGCTTGAATCCTGGGTGGAGGATTGGTTTAAACAAAGTGCGTATGCCCTTATTTTACTGCGTAAAGACGGCTATCCCTGCCTTTTTTACGGCGATTATTTTGGCATCGGCGGAGAAAATCCAATTGATCCGAAACAAGAAGCCATCAATCCTATTCTCTATGCCCGTTACCATAAAGCATATGGTGAACAAGAGGACTATTTTGATCATCCTAATACGATTGGCTGGGTCCGTCTCGGCATACTGGAAATAGAGCGCTCGGGCTGCGCCATCGTCATTTCCAATGGAGATGATGGTGAAAAAAGAATGCGTGTAGGAGATAATCGCACAGGGGAAATTTGGGTTGACTTGACCGGCACAAGAGACGAGCATATTTATATTGAGGAAGATGGATTTGCTACTTTTCCTGTCAATGGAGGCAGTGTGTCAGTATGGGCACTTCCACAGGAGGACGTTGAATCATAAGTAACGCAGACCAATATGTAAGTCAGGTAAAAGCTTACACCTGAATAAATGCTGTTTCTCAGCTGAACAGCATATAAATCCCAAAGCTGCAAAGTATGATACCTCCAAAAATTTCGCTATATGTTCCCAGAAAGCCTTGCAGCCGTCTGCCTAGGAACAGACCAAGCCATGTTAGAATACAGCTTACTATTCCAAAAATCACAAGGGTGATAATGATAGTTACCCCGGAGATACCCAAGCTGAACCCTACTGTAAAGCTGTCGAGGCTGACACTGAATGCGAGCATCCATAATCCCAGGCCAACTGGCTGCCATCTATATTCATCTGATGTATGGAAAGCGGAGAAAAACATATGTGCACCGATAAAGAATAATAGTATTCCCGATGCCACTGCTGTCCATTGTCCAACCTGTTCTGATAAAGCATGTCCAAGCAGCATCCCTACCATCGGAAAAATCATATGAAAGCTGCCAATTACCAGTCCAATAACAGCAATCCGCTTTAACCGCATTTTATTCATCCCTAAGCCTAAGCTGATGGAGAATGCATCCATGCTTAAACCAATTGCAAGTAAAGCTAGTGAAAGTAATTCGGTAGAAAAAAACATCCATACATCCCCCTTTGAAGCATGCTTGTACAATTTATGCTTCACTTGTAGAGAATATGAATGTTTTAGATATATAAGTTGAATTGCAGCTTAGATAATTCACTTTTTATATTACACTGGCTTTTTATTCCTTTATTACACTATCTGCTGCTTTTCGCAAGCGGTTCATTACTGCCTCACCAATTCCTATTTCCGTAAAAGTTTCACAAATAATTTTATCCACATTCGCCTGCTTAAAGAATCTTAATCCATCATATAAAGAAGAAGCAATTTCCTCTATTGTTCCTCCAAGTCTGTGAATATGCGTATCCTTTGTGAATATTTCAGCTGTTTGATCAGATAAGAGAACGCCGACTCTGCTGCCTGCCTGCTTTTCTTTATCTACGAAATCTTTGAGTTCCCGGCCTGAGCCTGGAAATAGATAGAGCGGGACCTCTGGTGCATAATGCTTGTATTTCATTCCTGGAGCTTTCGGGCGGTCCACAGATGATGATGCAAGACCTGGATCTATCATGACAGCACCGGCCTCCAGCTCTAATTGTTCTTTAGTAACTCCTCCGGGGCGTAAAATAATCGGTATCTCCCCTGTACAGTCAATAACAGTCGATTCTAGGCCGACACCAGTTTGTCCGCCATCAATCAGGCCGCCAATCCGTCCATTTAAATCATCATACACATGACTTGCAGCTGTTGGGCTCGGTTTTCCAGATACATTTGCACTTGGGGCCGCAACCGGTTTTCCTGCTGCCTGGAGTAATGCAAGTGCAACAGGGTGACTGGGAATCCGGACACCGATTGTTGATAAACCCGCTTTTACATTTTGTGCACAGTACTCGTTCGCCGGTAAAATATATGTTAAAGGACCAGGTGAAAAAGCATCAATTAATTTATACACGTAGTCCGGAATAAATGTGACAAGCTCTTTTAATTGCTCTACAGAGGCAACATGAGCGATCAGTGGATTATCCTGCGGCCGCCCTTTCGCTTCAAATATTTTACGGACAGCTGATTCACTGGTAGCATCTGCTCCAAGTCCATATACCGTCTCTGTAGGAAAGGCAACAACATCTCCTGCTCTCAGCATCTCAGCCGCCTCATGGATATCCTTGTCTAATATATTTGTTGAATTTATTTTCCATACTTTCGTGTGCATAACGCTCCCTCTTTTCTACGTATCTATTTTAGTCGATTCATGACTGAAACGCAAAGGAGGGAATATTTTATCATACTTATGCACATTATTCACAGTTTTTTTCCACAGAATAATCTTTGTTCACATATTGCTACTATTTATACACAACCACCTGTGAATAGTGTGTATAATTTTCTCTTGACAAATAGAAAAGTAGTTCATTGTAGTTATATCAATCATTTTTTATTTTTACCATACTAGGAAACTTGATATGCCCACCAATTCCCTGTTTTTTCTGAATTTATATTCTTAATTCTGACATCGCTTTCTCTTTTGAACTGTAAAGACTCTAAAAGGATATCCACAACTGGGCTTTGATTATGCACATATACACATTTTATGCCGTTTTTTCGGGAAATTACGAGAACGGACTCGAAAACAATGAATAATTTCTGTACATGCTCCTTATTTAAATATAATTGCTTCAGCCAATAAGTTGATTCATCTACCATCTCCAGATTAAAACAGCCTTCAATACTCCCATCTACTTCTACAACATAGCTTTCTTCCGTTAATTTTTTGCCAAAAAGCCTTTCATTCTTATGAATAAATTCCTCAATCAACTCTATTTTTGCTTCTTTGACTTGGTAGATTTGCATTTTTCCCATCCTCCATTCTTTTAATGTTGAAGAATTAATAGCGATTTACTTACTATATGAATATGCCTCTATCAAATAAACTATGACAACCCCAGCCATTTAAATAAAAAGAATTCTACTTTTACTTCTTCGTCCTCTTCTACCTCTGCTGCATCTTCACTTGCTACAGATGTGCCGTTAAAGAAATCCAGAAAGCATAACGGGGGGAATAATACACACCACCAGTTAGCACCGGAGCCTTCCCCAAGAGTTACTAAAATTGCTTCATATTCGCCTGCCGGATAAAGATAGTTTCCATATAATTTCGCCGGAAAAGATACATTCTCCCCATATTCCAATTCAAAATCCTGATCACTATTTTCTTGTTCCAGTGTATCTCTGACTACTTCTTCCAGTTCCGGAAGCCGATTGTTGATTAATTCTCTGGCTTCTTCAATATCTTCAATATTCTCCACCCATTCCGTAATAACTTTATTCACCTCATCACGGACTTTATGTTTTATATCCTGATCTTTCTCGCTGTCACTATTTGCAAGAATACGTAATCTGATTGCTTCATCCGGGATGACCTGATAGTCGAGCTCTTTACTCTGCAGCTCTTTTGCTGCACTAATTACAGGAATAATCGATAATAATATAAATAAAAGTCCTACTGCCGCCCATAATTTCTTCATTTAAAAAATCTCCCTTCCGCCTATCTATGAGATAGTGTGGACAAGGAGATTTATGCTTATACAAGTTTTATAGAAATATATATTTAAAATCAGGGTATATTTTTATGTCATTTTGGATATGAAAAGATCAGTTTAAATGGGTTGCCAATACAATCCTGTCTTTTCCGTTAATGTCCTGTCTGATTTTCACATGACTGTCAGGGAATACCTGCTGAATGTATTCTTTAACAAGCTCGCCTTGTGTATAACCAATTTCAAATGCCAGTAATGTATCTTCTTTTAAAGGCATCTGCTTCACTTGTTCAATTATTCTGTAGTATGCTTCCATTCCATCCTCTTCAGCAAAAAGAGCTAGTTCCGGGTCAAAATTCCGGACTGTATCACTAAGCTCAGAGGCTTCTGATTTTGCAATATAAGGAGGGTTGGAAACAATCACATCAAATGATGTTGTTTCCTTCATAAGCGGAGATAAGAAATTCCCCTGCCAGAAAGAAATTTTAGCATGCAATTGAGCAGCATTCTGCTCAGCAACCTTTAATGCTCTCTCTGAAATATCCATGGCAAACACCTCTGCATTATCTAATTCCAATGCCAGTGTAACAGCAATAATTCCGCTGCCGGTTCCTATATCAACAATCCGCACAGGCTCTCCCCGCTTAGAAGCAAGATATTCCTTTACTGCCAGGACCAGTTCCTCTGTTTCCGGTCTTGGAATTAATACATCCCTGTTCACTTGAAAGGAGCGGCCGTAAAATTCTTCATATCCAGTCAGATGCTGTACAGGAATTCCTGTTTCCGCATGTTTTTTTATATCTGTTTTAATCTGTATAAGTTTATCTTCCGGAATCGGCTCACGTAAAGAAAGCAGCCATTCCTGTCTGGATAATCCTAAATGGTGCCTGATTAAAATCTCGGCAACCTTTGATTCTCTATTCGCTTCTTCTAAAAAAAGAGAAGCCCAGTTAAGGACTTCATAAATTTTCATTTGGGTCATAGGTTATTCACCAATCTGTTCCAGTTTTTTCGCCTGCTCTTCCATAACAAGCGCATCGATAAATTCATCCAGCTTGCCCTGCATAATCTGGTCCAGCTTTTGAATAGTTAAGCCGATACGATGATCAGTAACACGGTTTTGCGGGTAGTTGTACGTACGGATACGCTCCGAACGGTCTCCTGTCCCAACCGCTGATTTACGGTTTTCATCATATTCTGCCTGCGCCTCCTGCTGGAATTTATCATAAATACGGGCGCGTAAGACCTTCATCGCTTTTTCTTTATTTTTAATCTGTGATTTTTCATCTTGAATCGATACGACAATCCCGGTAGGTTCATGCGTTAAACGCACCGCTGACATGGTTGTATTTACACTTTGACCGCCTGGTCCGCTGGAAGCAAATGTATCCACACGGATATCCTTATCATGAACGTCTATCTCCACTTCTTCCGCTTCAGGCAGCACAGCAACCGTTGCAGTCGAGGTATGAATACGTCCGCCAGATTCTGTTTCGGGAACACGCTGGACACGATGTGCACCATTCTCATATTTAAGCTTAGAGAAAACGTCTGAACCATTAATCATAAAGATAACCTCTTTATAACCGCCCACACCGGTTGAGCTTGCTTCCATCACGTCAATTTTCCAGCCTTGATTCTCTGCATAACGGGAATACATCCGGTATAAATCACCGGCAAATAAAGCAGCTTCATCTCCACCTGCAGCGCCGCGAATCTCCATAATAACGTTCTTATCATCGTTTGGATCCTTGGGAAGCAGAAGAATCTTCATTTTATCTTCTAATTCTTCTTTTCTGGATGATAATTCAGATACTTCCATTTTTGCCATTTCCAGCATTTCATCATCTGAATCGTCTTCCAGCATTTCTTTCGCGTCTATCAGCTGTGATGTTACTTCTTTATACTCACGGTAAGCCTGGACAACGTCTTCCAGTCCAGACTGCTCTTTCGAATATTCACGTAATTTTTTTGTATCACTGATTACTTCCGGGTCACTTAACATTTCATTTAATTTATTATACCGATCTTCCAGTGTCTGTAAACGATCTAACACAAGAATACACCTCTTTCTCTATAACAGTCTTATTATATTATAAGGGAGCACCCGGGTCAATTGCACGTCTGATTGAATGAGATTATATTACTGCCGGTGAAAGCAAAAATACCTATAGACTCAGGGACCCGTATTATAGGTGGCATGTCTATAGGTATTCTCTCTTCATTTCTTCTCTATTTAGTATGTAGCGATAGTGCAATTGACCTTCCAATTCAACCTCCTCGCAAAAAGCAAAACCGCATTGATATGCTCAATACTCGTATTTTCAAACAAATATCTTACCAGCCCTTGAACTGCTTGTGTTGTATATCCCCTATTTCTATAGTGTTTTGAAACAGCATAAGCAATTTCGCGATTCGGTTCATTAAGCCCCTCTTTTGTTCCAGTATTACAAAATTCTATGAATTCATTTGTTTCTTTTAAAATCATTCCAAGCTTTAAAAATTCATTCGTTATATTGGGAATCGCTTCGATAAACTTTTTATTATCAGGAATCTCATATAATTCTTTGAATGCTCTTTGCTGACAAATAGTATCTTTTAGCTAAATCAAAAGTATCCATTCCTGATAGGTAATCATTATAAATATCAGTATTTCTTAACTTCAATTCTTTCCTCGTAGAAGTACTTGCACCCCAGCATTTTTTATTATCTTGTTTTATAGGGAATATAAGTATATTCACCATCAATATACTCCTGTATCAGTTCTATCAACTCAGACGGTAATATATCTTTTATTTTTTTATAGCTCATTTTTGCACTCCTAATTTATTTTTTCTAATAGGAAACACTAAGGCTATATGTCATTAAGAAGCAAAAGTAAATACTATTCAGACTTTTCTTATATGGTGTATATATTTTACTTCAATAAAAAAGTAACTATTTTATAAGTGAAATTTTATATTAACTACTTAATTTTATTATACAAATCAGTAACTAGTTAACAAGTGTAACTGCTAAACTAAAGTGGTTCTTACGCATTTTTGGTGATTAGAAAAGTTACATTTTGAGGTATAGTTTAGTAAAATAATAAGGAGCTGATAAAAGTGAGTACTTCTATCCTTATTCCAGTTTTGTGTTTGGATGAAAATGCACAGATTATTTATGAAAAACAAACTGAAAACGAACTTTTTTTATCATCCAGATTGATTCAACTTCAGCTAAATGCCCCTCGCTCAACTCGCTCTCACAGTCGATACTGCAGGAATGTTGATGACTTACCGATATCGGGTCACCATGTTCATTTTCAAATTCTTACTCATAAGTGGTTTTGTGATGTTTCTGATTGTCCGAAATCTATCTTTACGGAACGCTTGTCATGGTTTCAGCCCTATAAACAGACAGATTGGAAAAGGTAATTGAGAAAATAGCCTTTTCAACGAATTGCCTTCCTGCAGAGAAAGTCTGTAAAGCACTTCAAATCCCTGTTAGTCACGATACATTACTTCGTAAAATTAAGACGATTTCATTCAAAAATGAAACCTCTCCCTTTTGTCGGTATAGATGATTTTGCTTTCAAAAAAAGAATGACTTATGGAACAATCTTTATTGATTTAATAAGGAAAAAGCCGATTGATCTTTTAGAAACACGCAAGCAAGAAGAGGTGACAGAGTGGTTGAAGTCACATTCGAATATCGCACTCATTACCCGAGATGGATCTAAGTCTTATGCGAAAGCCATTACGGAAGCATCTTCATCTATTGTTCGAGTAGGTGATTGTTGGCATATTCTGCATCAGCTTTTTGAAGCAGTAAAAAACTCCATTAGTAATATGGTACCTTTGAAATGGAAGGCTCCTAATTCGGAACAGCAGGTTTCTGAGAAAGTCGTCCGAACATTTCCCGCTCGAAAGAATGAAGCTCGTCGAATCCGAAAACGAGAAAAAGAGATGGGAAAGGATTCAACTTGTTCATCGTTTGCATAAACAAGGATATTCTGTAAGAGCCATTCAGAAAAAGTGCCAGATTTCACGCGGAACGGTCTATAAAGATTTGAGACAAAAAGGTAAGTCGGACCATAAGCGTTCATCTCCATACCAAATTTATCGTCCGCTCATTCACTCGCTCATTTAAAAAAGCAGTCAACCAATCAAATTGAAGAAGTTTGTCGTTCAAAATGGTATACAGGATAGCTCTCTACCTTAAACGCAATGATTGCGGAAGAACGTAGGAACGCAAAAATTATTGAACCAAAAACATACTACTTCCGCCAAAAAATCATTAAGATAATATGGGATTTTGAAAAGGATAATCATATAGAACCTCCCATCAATTACATCCAAGACTACTTGAGGCATTTCCTGATATAAAAGTTATTGATGAACTTGTTGGTTCTTTCCGTAACTTATTTTCAGAAAAGAGTGTTGAATCTCTAGAACATTGGATGAACCAGTATAGCGAATTTGATTTTATGCATATTCAATCCTTTATAAATGGACTCAAACAAGATCTGCAGACAGTTAAATTAAGCATCCGAGAAGATTGGAATAATGGGATTACGGAAGGTCATGTAAACCGTTTGAAAATGATTAAACGAATAATGTACGGCAGAGCCAGCTTTTCCACTTAAAAAACAGAGTCTTATATCAATTTTAAAAACACAAGACTATTATTCAGATTCTATTGAGTTACTTCCTTTATCGCCTAAAATGCGTAAGAACCATTTCTACTTGACGCTCACAACAAGTTACTTGTAACAAATAGTTTAGTTACTTTAAATTTCAATGATATTGTGCTATTAAAATGAATTTCGTAAAATAAATAATAGTAATAAACAAGCGAAAACCTTCATTAAGATAAATGTAAATTTTCGCTTTCTTATATTTCTTAGTCTACACAGTTAAAAGTCTGCCCCGGTGTTTTTGAAGGCAGACTTTTAATCAACTTTGTTAATCATTTTTTAAAATTAAAAAGATCGGTTAACTAATCCATAAATCCCCCAATAGATTATGGGGAACAATACTATAAAGTAAAATCGAATTGGATCTGGCAAAAAAAATGCCCCTATAATACATAATAGAAATACTAAAAAAAACCAACGATAGTTTTTCTTCTTATTCTTCATTCTAAAACACCTTTCTAATAAGTACATCTAATAACTTTAAATACCTATCCATTTTTTTACAGGAGATGATGTGCTAGTTTTTAATAGAGTTTTTCTAGAAGATTCTTTATAGAGCTTAGTTTGTGTTCTTTGCCATAAATAATTACTATTAGTATCTCTTCTAACATCTACTCTTTTTGTAAAATATCCAGTCTTTACATTGTATTGAATCATTACATTTGCAAATGTAGAAGCAGCAACTCCATAAATCCCTAACGTACTTCCAACTGCAGATATTATAGCTTGAGCTGTAAATTTACCATTTGGTGTAACCGTTACATTAGAAGGTCTACCATTCATCCATTTCCCTGTTTGTGCGAAAGGCATTATTTCTATTTGATCTTCATCGGCTTCTTCAATAGTTACCATAGATTGCAGATCATTCTCTAAAGTAGTTATTTCATTATTAGTAAGAAAATCACTTTCAACGTTTGTATGGTTTGATCCCTCTAAAGTAGTAAAGGTAATTGTTCCATTACTATCTGTCACATGAATAGTTGTAGTCTCATTTTCTATAATCGTCTCAATAAAATACATTTCTCCCTCAATTTCCACATCAACATAATCATAAAAATCCTTCTCTGTATAATCTACCTGATTATCCTGTGAAACCGATAAATTATTTAGTGCTTCTTTAGCATATATCGCCTCTGATAATAATGGTGTTGAAACAAGAGAGCTAGCTAGTATAGCGCTTACAATTACCTTCGTCTTCTTCATAGGAACGTCTCCCTCTATTCTTTATTTATAAAGCCTTCTACACTATTATAGCACGATTTCAGTAATAAAAAATACAATTATTACTCTATTTTTAAAAATTTGTTATTTTTTGAGTAGGATGTTCCCCATTGTTATTTTTCGATATTATTTTCAAGTATAACCATCTCCTAAATTACTTAATACCTTATTAGTAATAACTATAAATTTTCATTAAAAATTAAAATGCTAACGATAAGTATGCCTAAAATATGAACCTCCTTCAAGAAAATTTATACTTAGGACAGTTTCCTAGAATCCTTGTTTTATTATTTTTTTAGGAAAAGATAACTTATTCCTATTGTTAGCTTTTGATTTGTTCTTCTTCTCTCAAATTGTTCTAATTAGTTTTATTGTAAATAATATTATCTTCTTTCTTATTCTTCAAAAAAACTGCCGAAACATATAAATTCGGCAGTTATTGTCTTAAATATTTGTTTGTGTTACTGTCTTGTTTTTTAAATTTACTTCCGGTCGGTTAGGTACTTCATGATGATGACGGCAGCGAGGTTCATAAGATTCCGATGCCCCCACCAAAATAACAGGGTCATCATAGGACGCCGGTTTGCCATCAATCAGCCGCTGCGTTCTGCTTGCGGGTGATCCGCAGATTGGACAGATTGCGTTTAATTTTGTAACGGATTCAGATAAAGCCATTAGCTGTGGTACAGGCTCAAAAGGTACTCCCCTGAAATCCATATCCAGTCCTGCTACAATAACGCGAATATCTCTGTGGACGAGCTCCTCAATCACATCAATGACATTACTATCAAAAAATTGCACCTCATCAATAGCTACAATATCTGCATCGGTCTCTATTTCCTCTAAAATTTCTGCTGCATCCTGGATAGATTTTGCAATTGTCGTTCTCCCATCATGAGAAACAACTGCTGTTTCATCATAACGATTATCTATCGCCGGTTTAAATACACATACATTTAAATGCGCATACGTTGCTCTTCTGACACGTCGTATTAATTCTTCTGATTTTCCGGAAAACATACTTCCGCAAATTAGCTCTACCCAGCCGTTTCTCTTCATCACATGCATTTGGAGAAGCTCCTCTCGCGAATAAATAGGATATATAAGTATATTCAGATTGAAACGCTTTTTAATAAACAGCATCAAAGCAGCTCATTAAAAAGGATATAAATATGTTTTACTCTGTTACTTTATCAAAAATGAAAAATCTTATTTTTCATACTATACCTCAATAAAAAGTAAAAAAACAGGCAAAATTAGACATTTTGCCTGTCCTTTAACATTCAATTCCTTACAAAATCTGCGTTACCCGGCGTATTTCCGGCCAATCAGATAATTAGTTAAGGTTATATTTTTTCTTAAAGCGATCCACACGGCCGCCGACTTTGTCAGCTTTTTGCTTACCAGTGTAGAATGGATGCGAATCAGAGCTGATTTCAACTTTTAGTAGAGGGTATGTGTTACCATCTTCCCACTCAATTGTTTCATCTGATCCTTTAGTTGATCCGCTTAAGAACTTGTAATTCGTGCTAGTATCTAGAAAAACTACTTTTCTGTACTCTGGATGAATATCCTTTTTCATGTTCTTCCACTCCTTTTTGCCCTGAATCCCTTGGAAACAGAGTTATTCTAAGAGCCGTCAGAGATGCAGATGCATCTTATCTAAACTCACATAGAAAGATTATAACAGTCTGCAGGATGAAATGCAATAGCAGTTAGTAACAAAAGATAAATAAGTCGAGTTAAATAACTTTACTTATCAAATTGACTTTTATTGACGATTCATACCTTTTCGCTTCATTTCCTCGTCCATCAGCTGTAAGAATTCCTCGTTATTCTTAGAATGCTTCAGACGTTTTAAGAAGCGGTCTAAGAAATCATTGGAATCCTGCATTGTTTTACGCAGGAGCCACATCTTATCTAGATGTGCTTTGTCTACCAGAAGCTCTTCCTTCCGGGTTCCTGAACGCAGGATATCGATCGCAGGGAAAATCCGGCGGTCTGCAAGATGACGATTTAAATGCAGCTCCATATTTCCCGTCCCTTTAAATTCTTCATAAATCACATCATCCATACGTGAGCCTGTATCTACTAAGGCCGTAGCTAAGATGGTAAAGCTGCCACCCTCTTCAATATTTCTCGCCGCTCCAAAAAAGCGCTTCGGACGGTGGAAGGCTGCCGGATCAATACCCCCGGATAATGTACGGCCGCTTGGAGGAATAACCAAGTTATACGCACGGGCTAAACGTGTAATACTATCCATTAAAACGATGACATCACGTTTATGTTCTACCAGACGCATCGCGCGCTCCAAAACAAGCTCAGACACTTTAATATGACTTTCAGGAACTTCATCAAATGTAGAAGAAACGACATCTACATCCGGGCCTACAGAACGTTCAATATCCGTTACTTCCTCCGGCCGTTCATCCACCAGTAAAATAATCAGCTTAGCATGCGGATGGTTTTGAGAAATGCTGTTTGCGATTTCTTTAATTAACATCGTCTTACCGGCTTTTGGCGGCGCAACAATTAAACCACGCTGACCGAAGCCGACTGGTGTCATTAAATCCATAATACGTGTCGATAATTGATTTGTTTCTGTTTCTAATTTAATCGGTCTGTTTGGATAAAGTGCAGTCAACGCAGGAAAATGCACGCGTTCTTTGGATGAATCCGGATCTGCATCATTCACCGCATCTACATGTAACAGACCATAATAGCGTTCATTTTCTTTCGGTGGACGCACTTTTCCGGAAACCTTATCTCCATTTCTTAAATCAAAACGCCGGATTTGCGAAGCAGAGATATAGATATCCTCTGCACTTGGAGAATAATTAATTGGGCGCAGGAATCCAAATCCCTCAGAAGGAATAATCTCTAAAATTCCATCCATAAATAAAAATCCATCTTTTTCTGCTTGTGCTTTCAATATTGCAAATATTAACTCTTTCTTTGTCAATTTTGCGTAATAAGAAATCTTATAATCTTTTGCAAGTGTGTAAATCTCTTTTAACGTCATTGTCTCTAAACTAGAGATTGTCAGTGTTGCCATTAAATCACCACGCCTGTTCTAGGTTCTTTTAAATATTTCTAATGGGACAAACAGCCCCTTGTCCGATTGCTCTTGTATTTCTGTAAAACTTTTTGATTTTTTTCTGAAGTCAAGTCTTATTCGGCAGAATGCGGACGGATACTATTAAACTCAGTCCTGTTTCACGGGATATAATAATCCTCTCACGAAACAGTCTTCTATTTTAAAAAAATAAATAGTTTGTTTACATATCACTATCATACCCTAACTGCAGTAATCATTATATTTTGTATACGCTTCATTAAATTCAACCTCTAAAGGATTTAGTTAAAGAAAATAATTCACATTATCTATCTCTATTTGGGAAATGATATGTACCTGGTTTCAAAATCTTGCTGACTTCTTTAATTACATCTACCAAATCCTTAAATTTAGAAGCACTATTTTTTATAACTGTATTCAGAACTGATTGCCTTGTATACGGAAGGAAATACTAAGAAGAGTCACCTTGTTCAACAGAAGCAATTTAGAAGCTGTTAACTTTATTTATACAACTGACAACGTATTTTATATCATGAAGACTTGAAGCTCCTTTTTATAACTTGCTGTCAGCCATCTGATCAAATCGCTTATCTTTATTAAACATCTATTATCATACTCTTTTACGAAAAAAGATTCAATAGACTTTTTTGTCAAAAACAGAGGAATTTTATCTCATGTTGTAAAAATCTTTTAAACATCGTCTGAGGCTTTAAAAATTTTATTAAAATATAAAATTTCCCGGGAATTATTTGAAGTTACTTGAGGATAGGGCGTGTTTTATTTTAGTAAGAGGTTTTAAAAAGATGCAGGAAAATGATACACCTATATCAAAGAATCTGCCAAGCCATCCATATACCCTCAAAAATGCTATATAATAAAAGAGAAGGAGTAATCTTCTCTTTTATTATATACATGTACTCTTAAGAGGATGCTTAAAAAGTACAACAAAAGTATATTCTGATCTTTTGCCTGTCTTTTTAAACATGCTCTTTAAGTATGCTGGTCCTGATAAATTTCTGATTCAGACATTTCTTCTCTCCAGATAGTAGCTCCCAGAGAGGAAAGCTTATCCGTTAAATTTTCATAACCGCGGTCAATATGATCCAAACCAGTAATTTCGGTTACTCCATTTGCAAGTAAACCGGCTATTACAAGTGCTGCACCGGCACGGAGATCACTTGCTTTCACTTTTGCGCCTTCTAAATGTACCGGTCCAGAAACTATCACAGAGCCGCCCTCAACTTTAATTTCAGCATTCATCCGGCGGAGTTCATCGATATGCTTTAGACGTGCAGAATAAATGGTATCGATAATAACACCAGAATGGTTTGCCTGTGTTAATAATGTCGTTAGCGGCTGCTGTAAATCTGTCGGAAAGCCGGGATAAACCAGTGTCTTAATATCCACACTATTTAAAGATTTTGTTTTGGCAACATACAATTGATCATTGTGAGATTCAATATTAACATTCATTTCCCGTAATTTTGCAATTAAAGACTCCATATGCTGCGGAATAACATTGTCAATGACAATTTCTTTCCCCACTGCAGCTGCTGCAATAGCATAGGTGCCTGCTTCAATACGGTCAGGAATAATGGTATGCGTACAGCCGTGTAAAGAAGGAACACCATCAATGCGGATGACATCAGTTCCGACACCTTTAATCTTTGCACCCATATTTGTTAATAATGTTGCAACATCAATAATCTCAGGTTCTTTTGCAGCATTTTCAATAATTGTTTGTCCTTTTGCTTTTACCGCTGCAAGCATAATATTGATGGTAGCACCAACACTGACAACATCCAGATAAATACGTGCACCGCGAAGCTCCTTCGCACGCAAATAGATAGCTCCCTGCTCATTTGTTACTTCTGCACCAAGCGCTTCAAAGCCTTTAATATGCTGGTCGATTGGACGCGGGCCTAAATAACATCCTCCAGGTAAACCAATGACTGCTTTATTAAATTTTCCAAGCATGGCACCCATGAAATAATAGGATGCACGTAACTTTTTGACTCTTCCGTTTGGTAACGGCATGGCAATCATCTTTTCTGGATGAATCGTCATATTCTGACCATCCCGGTATACTGTTCCACCAATTTCTTCTAATAGAGCACCTAATGTGTCTACATCAGAAATATCCGGCAATCCTTCAATTGTCACCGTGGAATCTGCAAGAATAGCTGCAGGCAATAAAGCCACTGCGCTATTTTTCGCACCGCTGATGTGAACTTCTCCAGACAGTTCATGCCCACCCTCAATTAATAACTTTTGCATGTAAAAACCTCGTTCCTATGGAAGTATACTCCACAAACTGTTTTGTTCAGCTGCATGTTCTTTCTCTAAACCTTGTCTTATTGTCTGCCGTTTTTCCTGCTCTATACAATTATTTTTGTTTATTCCAATCTGCCAAGAATTTTTCAATTCCCTGATCAGTTAATGGATGTTTTACCAGTGATGATAGAACGTTAAATGGAATTGTTGCAATATGCGCACCATTCAATGCAGCGTCCGTTACATGAACTGGATGGCGGATAGAAGCAGCAATAATCTCCGTCTGGATAGAATGACGGTCAAAGATTGCAGCTACATTTGCGATTAGTTCCATGCCATCTTGTCCAATGTCATCTAGTCTTCCTAAGAATGGAGATACGTATGTCGCTCCAGCTCTTGCTGCCAGTAGAGCCTGATTAGCATTAAAAATTAATGTTACGTTTGTTTTAATGTTTAAATCATTAAATGCCTTAACCGCTTTCAAACCCTCAAGGGTCATAGGAACCTTTACAGTAATATTCGGTGCAATTGCTGCAAGCTCTTTCCCTTCTTCAATCATACCTTCTGCGTCTTCAGAAATAACCTCTGCACTAACAGACCCGGAAACTTCTTCTGTGATTTCACGGAGGCGGTCATGGAAAGAAACGCCTTCTTTAGCCACCAGACTTGGATTGGTTGTAACACCTGCCAAAATTCCCAGCTTATTAGCTTCTTTAATATCTTCAATATTAGCTGTATCGATAAAAAATTTCATTAAGATTACCTCCCCGAGATTTTGTAGCAAAAGCTGTACCAATGGTACAGCTTTTGCTGAATATATCTTTTTTAGATGAAGTTAAAAAGTTCTTCTCTTCAGCCCTTTTTAACATACATTTTTAATAAAATCAATTACGCATTATTGGAAGAACCAAATTCACGCATTTTACCAATTACTGTTTCTTTAATAGCTGCAGTTCCTGGTCCTAAATATTTACGTGGATCATATAAATCAGGTTTTGCTGCCAATGTTTCACGAATCGCTTTTGTTTGTGAAATTTGATTTTCTGTATTTACGTTGATTTTAGCAGTTCCTAAAGAGATTGCTTTTTGAATATCTTTTGTAGGAATACCAGTTCCGCCGTGAAGCACTAATGGTACATTTACTAAATCTAAGATTTCTTTCATTTCAGTGAACCCTAAGTTCGGCTCTCCCTGATATGGACCGTGAACAGAACCTAAAGCCGGAGCTAAACAATCAACTTCTGCTTCTTTAACAAGACGTGCACATTCTTCTTTGTCTGCATAGTTGATGCCGCCGATAACACCATCTTCTTCTCCACCTACAGTACCAACTTCTGCTTCAACAGATACACCATGAATATGAGCAAGTTCAACCACTTTCTGTGTTACAGCGATATTCTCTTCAATCGGTGAATGAGATCCGTCAATCATAACAGAAGTAAATCCTGCATGGATTGCTTCTGCACAGCTTTTAAAGCTTGACCCGTGGTCCAAGTGGATTGCGACAGGAACAGTTGTCCCATAAGAATCCATTAAAGATTTAACCATAGCAACTACAACATTATAGCCGCCCATATATTTTCCAGCACCTTCAGAAACACCAAGAATTACTGGTGATTTTTCTTCTTGAGCTGCTTGGAGAATAGCTTGGATATATTCAAGGTTGTTAATATTAAACTGACCTACTGCATATCCATTCTCTTTTCCTTTTTCAAGCATTTCCTTCATTGATACTAAAGGCATACCAAGTTCCTCCTTCAAATTCATCCGCATGATGAATCACTGACAATATTCATTACACTATAAGAATACCAATTTCATGACTTTATCGCAACAAAGTAGCAGCGATTCATTCTTTTTTCTTCAAAATTTCTTCTACAATGTGACGTAATTTTGCAACATTAAAAGGTTTAGAAATAATTTTTTCAGGTAACTCTTCTCCTATTTCCTGTTTTGCAACTTCCGGCAAAC
Organism: Oceanobacillus sojae; assembly: GCF_007991515.1. GTDB lineage: Bacteria > Bacillota > Bacilli > Bacillales > Amphibacillaceae > Oceanobacillus > Oceanobacillus sojae. The sequence continues at coordinate 18,225 of NZ_BJYM01000024.1, read as the reverse complement.
CGCTAATGACGACAATTTTTGTTTTTATCTTCATCTGTTTGATTTTTTGTATAACAATATTTCCGTTATAAACAGGAATATGATAATCCAGAATTACTAAATCGCAAGGAGATTTTGATAAATATTCTATCGCTTCTTTTCCGTTCTCTGCAAGAGAAGTACAATATCCGGCTGACTGAAAAACTTCCTGAAGCAACATACGAATTCCTATTTGGTCATCCACAATAAGGATTGATTGGCTCATACTTACCCTCCTCCGATATATTTAATTTTTTGTTTAATTTTAAATTTCGATAGTATTAATTTAAATTCCTGCTTATTCATTTGGAATCGTTATTTTTGCCTTCATTTCAGCTTGAAGCTCTTACGACTAAAGTCGCAAGGTCCTAAGTTTTTATTCTTACTTCACTCCTGAAAATTTTGAAGGCTGACCACTCTCAGATTTCCCAGACTTTTGCAGGCAGGACAGCTGAATTCACTATTATTCTCCCGTCTTTTCACTGCTTCCCTCTTTCTTTTTCAACAGATTCAACAGAGCAGGCCAGTTTCGCAAGTATTTGTTAAAAGTTTTGATTTTAATCTGTGCCGATGAAACTGCTGTTTTCCTGATACACCTCAACCATAACTTTAGCATATGTGGCATGCATTGTTCATCTATTTTTGGGTTTGGTAATTTTTCAAGAACCCTTTATTCATTTCCAAAAACAATAGATACCGCTCTCCTATCAAACATTGCTTCTTTTGCATGTTTCTAATCAGCTGACGACATAAAGCATCCATGCTGTAAATTGTTGAATGTCCACCAATATATTCAAATTATTACCCTAATATGGGCATTCATAGTTCCAACCCTGTGACGGCTTCTTCTTCATACACTCCTCACTCATTCAAAATTCTATTGTGTCTGCCCTTTAAAATTACAAAAAGAGACAGCTTGTTTTCCACTGCCTCTTCAAGTATTTCCTTATATTAAATTTATCTGGAATATTCCCGAAGTCCTTCTATTCCCCTCCTCCACGCATATATTTTATCCCATACTATTTTGATAAGAAGCATACGTCTTATTCAGCAGCTCTGTGCTGATTTGTTTCATCTCGGTTCCAGAAAGCTGGTTGTCGCTGATCCAGATTTTATGATTTTGAATTAGCTTCTCACTAAAATTACGTGCCCATCTGGCATTAGCTTTTTCTGCTTCCGGAAGATGGCGATAAATGTCACTTACCACCGAACGAAGATAAGCTGAATCTACCTGCCAATGCTTCGTAATATTTTTTTCAACGACAGTAGCAATATCATCCGGATGGTAATCTGGGAAAATAATTTTCTCTGGTATCCGTGAACGCAGTCCCGGGTTCATATCCAGGAATTTTTCCATTTCCTTTGTATAACCTGCTAAAATTACTACAAATTTATCTCTGTAATTTTCTAAATAAGTAAGTAAGGTTTCCACAGCCTGCTTTCCAAAGTCATTTTCGCTGTTATTAGTCAGTTGATAAGCTTCATCAATAAACAGAACACCGCCCATTGCCTGATTAATAATTCTTTTTGTATTTTTTTCTGTATGGCCGATATAGGAGCCGACTAAATCAGCACGGTCAACAACCTTTACATTTTTACTCGGAAGGATATCTAAGTAGTAGAATAAAGAAGCAAGTATATTTGCTACCGTTGTTTTTCCGGTACCGGGATTGCCTTCAAAAATCATATGATATGTCGGGTTAAAGGACAGTTCCCCTTGTTCCGCAAGCATTTTATCAATTTTTACCTGCTTCACTAAGCGCTGTACATAGTCTTTTATTTCTTCCAGCCCAATTAGGTCATTTAATTGGGACAATAATTCGGTTATTTTCTCTTCTTTATTTTCACCGCTATTTCCTATTAAAGCATCTATATCCTCACTTAATATAGTCTGTGTATCCTCGGAACCCATTTCAATAACGCGGTTCGCCATGGTAATGATTAATTTCTGATTGAAATTACGGACCCATCTTGCATTACTTTCATCAACACTGCGGCCATATTGATTCATCACCACTTCTTTATACTTTTCTTCATTCACTATATAGTCCTGATCCAGTATATCCAAATAACCAATTTCAGCAATTTCAAAGCTGGAATAGTCATCAAAAACAAATTCATTCGGAATCCGTGAAGCTAAACCGCTGTTCATCGTCAGGAAATTTTGCATATCGTCAAAATATCCGGCAAAGATAATCATAATTTCATCACGATTATCCTCCATGAATTTTAAAATGGTCTCTACAGCCTCTGCTCCAAAATCATTATCTGAAGCGCTGTGCAATGCGTATGCTTCATCAATAAATAAAATGCCGCCACGGGCACGGTCTAACACAGCCTGCGTTTTTGGAGCTGTCTCACCAATATGGAGACCGACCAGGTCCTTTCGCGTAACCTCTACAAAATTATCTGCTGGAATTACTCCTTCTTGATACAATACTTTTCCCAGCAATCTGGCGACGGTTGTTTTCCCTGTTCCTGGATTTCCAAGAAATATGGAATGTAAATTTAACGGCGCTGCTTTGAGTCCCTTCTGTTTTCTAGATTGATTAAACTTAATTGTATTAATAAATTGCTTAATCTGCTTCTTTAATTCTGTTAAACCATACATTTCGTTTAATTGCTCTAGAGCAGATTTTTCTTCTTCCTGTAAAGGCTCCTTCTTCTCCAAGGTCTGTTCATCTATTTCTTCGTCCAACTGATCTGCTTCTCCGTTACCAGATTCTGTTTCTTCGGCAAACTGTTCCTCTGAATTTGTCTCTTGAAGAACAGCATTTTGACTGGCGCTCCCCTCAGCAGTCTGTTCATCTATATTCTGAACAAATACACGTTCACCACTTGCTTCCACGGTTGACTGGTCATTATGATAAATATCAAAAATATTGCTTTCTCCGAGTTCTATTGTATTAATAATTAATAAACCGTTATCTACATTTGCTTCAATATGGTCTTCATCTCCATTGACAAGCGCTAAATTAGCACGGGAGCCTGAATAAACTGTAAGCACATATTTATTTGGATTTTGCCGTGGAAAGTCCAGAACTCCGGCAGACTCAGCATTCGATTCATTTTCTAAGTATAGGATCACCTGCATTTGTACATTATTCAAGTATACCTTGGATTGGCTTGCATAAATGGAATCAGCCACCGTAGAGGTGATTTCAAGCTTCGAGCTCTCTTGTATATAGATTCCATACGGCGAATCCTGATTAAAATAGATTTCTGATGCAGAGATATTCAGATATGAATTCACACACCAGATGGTGGGATATCGCCCGGTTTCTTCACCGTTTACAATAACATTTTTTAAAAACAAGCTTGAGTTGCCGCTGACATGAAGTGCATTCATCTCCCGTGGTGCAGACAGCATCAGATTGGACAAATTCAGCTTCGCATTATTCTGCAATGAAAAGAAACCGTTGAGTACTACATCATTTGGCTGATTTCCTGCTCCTTTAATCTCCAATTCATTTATATTATAGCCTTTCGGAAAATGATATGTACCCGGTTCAATAAGAAGCGTATCTCCTTTAGAAGAACTTTTGATAGCATCCTCAAAGCTTTTCTTCCCAAACCCTTTGCCAACCTTCCATATATGTCTCATTCCTTACACCTACTTTTCTATTTTTCTAGCATTTAGTGCTGCTAATAATATTCCGAGAACTCCCCATAAAAATGAAGTAGTCCAAATAAAATAATAGAACATCACTTTCACCACGTACCAGATCAGCAAAAATAACATGGAATTTATATTAGGGCTCTTCCTGTATGTCGGGTAGAGCCAATAATATACTCCAGGCATAAAATTTCTAAAACGTATTGCTATGCTCCCCATAACAATTACCGAAAAGGGAAAGAGAATGGCATTGATTAAATGAAATATAGATGGAAAATTAAAATTGGATAAGCTCCCATTACTTAAAATTAAAAAGATAATCGCCAAAAGATAAGAGTTAACCCAAAATAATTTATTTTGAAGCGAAAATACCATTTTTATATTTGCCAATTTCCCCTGCTTATTTTCATCAGCTGCTGTGTGCTGCGCACCAAAAGCAGCCTTTTTTTCTCTTACAGCTTCTTCCTGTACATGACTGCCAAACGCATTTTCTTTCTTGTTGGCCGGCTTGAACGGCTGCTGATTCAATTCTGTATTACTTTCCTCCAGTTCGCTGCCTACCCCAAAAAGCTTCTTTTTATCACTCACTTGTCCGTCACCTGCTTTACTTAAAATTCCTATCAAAAATTTTTAAAGAGTTCGACAATAAAATCATAGTTATTCTGTTATTTTATTTCTCCAAATACCTGCTTATGTACTTTCCAAAATGCGTCGCTAAAGCATAACAAGCTTATACTCTTTTCGACTTTTAAAAACATTCTTTTTATTTCCATATTTGTATGTTATATTAGCATAATTATTTATATAAGTGAACGGAGAGACTTATAAAAGTGGATGTTTAATCGAGTGAACAGATGAAAAATCTTCTAATATGGTTCCCTTGTTTCCCTAATATGTCCCTTGCATATATGAAAAACCAAGAAAATCACTTGGTCTTTAAAATACTGGTGTTCTTGCCAAGGAGATGTCCACTGCGACAGTTTTCAATGGGACGAGTAATCGCAAGTCCCAGGAAGTCGCTTTTCGCGGGCTGCGTTCAGCATTTTTTGCTCTCTTATTCTAAAAAAATGGAGATACGCATCAATTACAGATGAATATCTCCATTTTACTTTCATTTATTATTTTTGATTTTCCACGGCTGCACCGATAAATCCTTTAAATAATCCTTGCGATCTTGTTGGACGAGATGTGAACTCAGGATGGAATTGACATGCAATAAACCAAGGATGATCTTCCAGCTCAATGGTTTCGACAAGACGTCCATCCGGGCTTGTACCTGAGAAGATAAGCCCTTTTTCTGCCATTTGCTCACGATACACATTATTGAATTCATAACGATGGCGATGTCTTTCTTCTACTACATCTGCTCCATCATAAGCTTCTTTTGTTTTCGTTCCTTCTGTTAAATGACATGGATACAGTCCAAGACGCAATGTACCGCCCAGGTCTTCAATATCCTTTTGTTCTGGCAGTAAATCAATAATTGGATATGGTGTTCCTGAATTAATTTCTGCAGAGTGTGCACCCTCTAAGCCTACTACATTCCTTGCAAATTCAACAGTAGCTAATTGCATCCCTAAGCAAATACCAAAGAATGGAATCTTGTTCTCACGTGCATAACGGATAGCACTTATTTTCCCGTCAATGCCCCGATTCCCAAATCCGCCGGGAACAATAATCCCGTCTACTTTGGATAATTCAGCCTCAATTTCTTCTTCTGATAGCAGTTCAGAATTAATCCAATGAATGTTTACATTGGCATCATAATCATAGCCGGCATGTTTTAAAGATTCTACAACTGAAAGGTAAGCATCCGGAAGTTCTACGTATTTACCAACTAATCCGATTTCTACTTTTTTAGATAAGTTACGAACTTTATTGATCAGCTTTGTCCAGTCCTCCATATCAGCATCTTGGCAATCTAATCCAAAATGATCACAAACAATTTGGTCCATATTTTGCTCCTGTAGAGCAATTGGAACCTGGTAAAGTGTGTCTGCATCCATCATTTCAATAACTGATTTTTCGTTAATGTCACAGAATAAAGCAATCTTTTCTTTCATTTCTTTTGTAATTGCCATTTCAGTACGTAAAACAATCACATCCGGCTGGATTCCCAAAGAACGTAATTCTTTTACACTGTGCTGTGTCGGCTTTGTTTTCACTTCTCCTGCAGCTTTAATGTAAGGAACAAGTGTACAATGTACGTACATTACGCTATCGCGGCCAACATCACTTTTAATTTGACGAATAGCTTCCAGGAATGGTAATGATTCAATATCACCGACAGTTCCGCCAATTTCTGTAATTACAACATCTGCGCCAGTAGCTTCTCCTGCGCGGAAGACCTGATCTTTAATTTCGTTTGTAATGTGCGGGATGACCTGTACAGTTCCGCCAAGATAATCTCCGTGACGTTCTTTGCGGATAACGCTGGAATATACTTTCCCTGTCGTAATATTGCTGTATTTATTCAAGTTAATATCGATAAAGCGTTCGTAGTGTCCCAGGTCTAAATCCGTTTCTGCACCGTCTTCTGTCACAAATACTTCACCGTGCTGATAAGGACTCATTGTTCCTGGGTCTACGTTGATATATGGATCAAATTTTTGAATGGTTACTTTTAATCCGCGATTTTTTAATAAACGTCCTAATGATGCTGCTGTAATCCCTTTTCCGAGCGATGATACTACGCCACCAGTTACAAAAATATACTTTGTCACTTGTCCTCATCCTTCTTTCTTTATTTTTATGCTGTGTGCTGAACAATATATTTGGTCGTTCTTTGGAATGATTGTCCTGTCATTATCTTTTACATAGTCAGTAAAAGTTATCATGTCAGAACGGTTTTACTTTTATTTCTCTATCTAACAAGAAAAGCGTTTCCCCCTCTCATCTCTCAGGGGAAACGCTTTGTAATTATATTCAAAGAGCCCAATAAAGATTCTACTGTTAGTCCATGTAAATGTCAAGCACTGAATTTAATCTGTTGTATTTCAACAATTGGACACCTTTAGCGGGTGGAAAAGCCTTCCCGCAAGCTGTTCAGCTTCTGTCTTACTTCCCTGTTCAAAAGCAATAAGAAAGCATGTTGAAGGACCTGCAGATGCTTGTAAATCAAGTACTGATTCAAGCTCCGTCCTCAGGCCTGTCCATTGTTGAAAGGTCGCTGCAATTCCTTTGGAGCCTACTGGCATGATTGATTTAATTCCTGCTGTATCAGCAATTTTTTTTAATAGAGCAGCACTTGGAATTTTCCCGCCGTTCTCAAGAACAGCCTGACCCGTAAAAGGAGCTCCGATAACCGCAAAGCTCTCCCTGCCTGTCCATTGATACCTGTTTCTTTTTCCCCTTTTCCCAATCAGGGTTAAGCCAAGTCCGGACTGGAGAGTTTGAAAATTACTTTCCGTGCTTCCAGTAATGGGCAGCCCGGCAAACCCAGCTCCATTAAGTTCTTCGTACACCCCTGCTTTATAAGCCTGCCAGGCTTCTTCATTCGTAAAGTTTTGCATAATAACAGCAGCAGGCTCTGCATATTCTGCCAGACACTCCATTAACACTACACGGCAGGCAAATTTCCCGACTATCTGATTAGAGGTTTTCACCAGATCGGCTTCCTTTTCACCGATAGCCCCGCTGTTATCTGTCGCAATCACCAATTCCTTATCTGTTTCCAACGGTAAAATAATAGCATTTGTCATCCGTCTTATTTATTTTTCTTGTGGCTGCCGCGAAATACTCTGGCGCTCCGCTCATATTCTACATCAGCAACTTCAAGTCGTGCATTTACAACACGGGCAGCAGCAAAAAAGTAATCGGAAAGACGATTGATATATTTTAATGGAATTGGATTGAGTTCTTCGGCTTCGTGATAAAGTGTTACCATTTGTCTCTCTGCTCTTCTTGTTACTGTTCTCGCAACATGAAGTGCAGAAGCTGCCTGAGAGCCGCCCGGCAAAATAAATTTCTCAAGCTCCGGTGCTTCCTCAATTAAACTGTCCATGCGTTCTTCTAAATAGGTAACTATATCCTCCGTCAGCTCATAAGGTCTTTCCTTCTTAGAAACGTTCGAAAGCTCCGTACCACAATCGAATAATTCATGCTGGATTTTCACCAGGTCCTGAATAATATCCTCAAATATATTCTGATTCAGATACGCAATTGCCAATCCGGTAAAAGAATTTATTTCATCGATCGAACCATATGCCTCCACACGCACATCATCCTTGCTTGCTTTTCCGCCAATTAACGCTGTCTGTCCTTTATCCCCTGTTCTTGTGTAAAGTCTCATTTAAATCTCTCCCTTCCTTTTTAATGTTTGTGAAATTCCGTACCAAACCAGATCAACTCGTTCTGCACGTGCAGCTAATCTTTGGTAGAGCCAGCCGGTAATATCACGATGCAGCCGATTTTCTTTTTCCATTGGTACAATTCCCTTTGAAATATCCGTTCCAATCAATACAAGCCTTTGGTTTTCCTCATTTTGTTCCCATTCCATCCATTTTTTAATCTTTTTGATATTCTTATCTAAGATTAAATCAGGAGATAATTCCACATTTATTTCTTTTTTCACCCATAATTCCAAACCTTCTAAAATCACAACGGAACGCAAATTTCCATTTGGAATGGGCCAGTCAGGATATGTTGATGCTGAAAACCATGTTGTATCTTCAGGGTAATGCTGCTTCACCCATTTCCCTTTGCCGTTAAAAGCACCTCCTGTAACGAAATGCATTTTCGCGCCTCCTTCCAATCATCTATTTTCCAAGTTAAGCGGACTCCTGCGTCATGTGATACTTTCCAATTAAAAAAAGATTTCTCTTCTTCCGATAATTTCATTAATAAGTAACGAATGACTCCTCCATGTGCAACAAGTAATATATTTTTACTTTGCCGCCTGCATACCTCCTGTCTTAATTGCTGAAAGCCTGCATTAATACGCTGTTGCATCTCCTGAAAACTCTCTCCGCCTGGCGGTACAGTGCTCTCTGGGGCATCAATCCAGGAGCGGTAGCCTACATTTCTTTTTAAATCCTCGTAGGTTTTCATTTCCCATGCACCAAAATGCATTTCCCTAAATTCTTTTATTTCTATTCGTTCCAGCTTCGGGCAAAGCAGACCAGCCGTTTGACAGGATCGTAATAAATCGCTTGTTATACAAAGATCAAACTGTTCTCCAAAGCCTTGAGCAGCACTTAATCTTTCCACTTCTTCCGGCACAAGCGGCACATCTGTCCAGCCAAGGTATCTTTTATCCTGATTCGCCTTTGTTATACCATGGCGAAGTAATGTAAGAGTAATAAGGTCAGCCATAGTAATAATTCCATCCCTTCTGAGCTTGCACCTAATGTATCCCCCGTAATTCCATTGAAATTCTTCATGATACTTCTGGCGATGAATAAACCTGCAATAATAGTCACTGTAATAAAAAGCAAATAAGCAAATAACAGGTCCATCTGAAGCCAGGCAATAAAGCTGCCGATAATCACGAGGTAAATAGCATACATTCCGAAGAGGCTGCTGCTTTTTCCGCGCTGAAAAAAGCTTGCCATTCCATCTTTTCTGGCCGAAGGCAGTATTTGCAGAAATACACCAAGCAGCATTTTACCAAGGAACGGAATAAGTATAATAAAAAGAAGGGCAGCAGTATGTTCAGCCTGGATTAATTCATAAAGGACAATAAATCTTGTAAATAAAAGAACAATTACCGACAACACACCAAATGCGCCTGTTCTCGGGTCCTTCATAACCTCTAATCTCTTTTCAGGCTCTTTATAAGAGAAATAAGCATCGCTGGCATCTATCCAGCCGTCCAGATGAATACCGCCCGAGAGAATAATTAGCAAAAGCCAAAGAAATAGCGTCATCAGTAAATTTGTAAACGGCGTAAAGCTTTGCAGGATATAGATAAAAGCTGCGTAGATGCTGCCTTGAAGCAGCCCCAATACCGGAAACGTCCGGAGCATATATTTTAACTGATGTTGATCAAGGGAAAATCGGGATTTTATCGGGATACTTGTAAAAAACTGCAGGTTTATAAGTATCCCTGTAAAAAATAAGCGGGTCTTGTATAGCATCAGGATGCTCCTTCCATCATTTCCATCAATTTCTCTAAATTTATGTTTGCCTCCAAATGGTCTGCAAGCCTTTCATAATCCGCTTCTTTACTTGTTAAATTGGGCTGGAAAGAGGATACTGTTCCATGCAGGCTATCCTCTTCGTCAAGCTGATGCTGAATATAAGGAATGATACCGAGTACAGGAAGATTTGTATAGTTTTCCAGCCACTCTACACCATCTGTAAAAAGAGATGGATTACCGGAAAATTTATTAATAATGATTCCTTTTACACGTGAGCGTTCTTTTTCCGTAAGTAAGGCAAGTGTACCGGCAATACTTGCAAAAACACCGCCTCTTTCAATATCAGCTACTAAAAGAACAGGAACCTCTGCAAGCTCGGCAATTGCCATATTTGCCAAATCACGTTCCTTTAAATTCATTTCTACAGGACTTCCAGCTCCTTCAATAATTACAAAATCACTGCTGTTGTCAGCTTGTGCCAGACCTTCTTTAATTTCTAGAAGCGCTCTTTGGTAATAAAGGTCCTTAAAGCTTGCACCTGTAATCACACCCTGTGATTCCCCTGTTAAAAATACTTCCGTATGCATTCTTTTCAAAGGCTTCAGCAGAATCGGATTCATCCAGGGCTCCGCTCTGCGCCCTGCAGCTTCTGCCTGCTCATATTGTGAAATGGCAATCTCTCTTCCAGTTTCAAGTGCAACACTATGACTCGACATATTCTGTGCTTTGAAAGGGGAAATTTGAAATCCGTGTCTTGTCAGCATCCGGCAAATTGCTGTCGTAAGAATACTTTTTCCAACATGAGAAGCAGTTCCCTGCAGCATAACTCCCTTCATTTCCATTCCCCTTTCTTCACAAGCGGTATTCCGCTCTCTACTAAAATTGCCAAGTCCGCATTCTCTACTATCTGCTGGTGCACATTTCCTAATAATGCCTGATAATTCCTTGTGAGCTCATTCTTATAAGGGATATCCTGCAGCACTTCATTGGAAACAATAATGACCTTGCCTGCATGATTACAAAGCTCTGTAATATCCTCTCTTACATACTCTAAAACTGTATTTGTATCATCTACTCCTTCATGAAACAGATAGTTATTTAAAAGCGTAGTCATACAGTCTAATAAAATCACATCTTGCCCTGTAAACTGGTTGGCGATATGTGATAAATGAATCGGCTGTTCCCAGGTTCTCCACGTAAAATCAGATTGCCCCCGGTCTTGTTGATGGCGTTTAATGCGCTCCTGCATTTCCACATCGGTGGGAATACCGCATGCAATATAATGAAGATTGTTTTCTGTTTTCAGAGCATGCTTTATAGCTAAGCGTTCAGCAAAAGCACTTTTACCGCTGCGTACTCCTCCAGTAATAAATATCAATTTCTCTGTTTCCATGCAGCTAACGCCTCCAGCAGTATTTTATTAGCACCAGGCTGTTTCACGGCAACACGAAGCCATTTCCCCTCTATTCCCGGAAAGTTTTCTGTATGCCGCAGTACAAGCCCTTGTTTCAGCAGGTAATGAAACAGCTGCTCCTGTGTTGATAAGGAAGGATCCCTTAATAAATAGAAATTCAGCTGTGATGAGCTATGTTCAAATCCAAGCATCTTCAGCTCCTGAAAAATTGCTGTTCGTTCAGTTGCAATAAATCTTCTTGTTTCCACAGTATGAGATTCATCCTGTAAACAGGCAACACCTGCCTTCATTGCCAAGGCGTTCACACTCCAATGCGGCTTTGTCCTGCCAATCTTTTGAAGCAATTCAGGATCACCGGCAAGGAAGCCGAGCCGCAGGCCGGCGATACTATACATTTTTGTCAGCGAACGGATAATGAGCACATGCTGCTGGTGCAGAACTTTTTCTATATAAGTAACTGGCTCTGCTAAAAAATCATAAAAAGCTTCATCGATAATACAAAGTGTATCTGTGCTTTTACATACTTCTATCAGTGCTTCTACCGTCTCTCTGCTGTAATGAATACCTGTAGGATTATTGGGATTACACAGAAATACTGCCTTTACTCCGTGAAGTTTATCTGCTAGTGCAGACACCTCTAAATTCCATTCCGGTGCAGCAAGTACAATTTCCACAACCTCACAACCTTCATTCCTGCAGGCAGCTGCATATTCCGAAAAAGCTGGATGAACTACAGCCACCTTACTTCCAGCTAAATATCTGGCAACCAAAGTGATTATCTCGGCAGCCCCATTTCCTGCAAGTAAATGTTCAGCAGAAATATTCTCCTGCTCTGCAAGCTCCTCCATAAGCGTTTTGGCATAGGGATCTGGATAATCATTAATCGCCGTGAACCACTCTCCCCATTTTTCCTGTAATACTTTCGGTGCGCCTAATGGATTAATATTCACACTGAAATCAATCACCTTTTCAGGCTGTTTCATCTTTAGTGAGTCATAGACATATTTTGTGTTAGAACCATGCTCCGGCAGCTGCAATGACGCCACCTCCAATCCATAAGATAATAACAAAAGCAAAAACGGCGCGCTGCATTATTTTAATGGTATGTAAAATATCTCTTTTTTCTAATTCCCGTCTGTTGATACCCATATGAGCCCGCTCTGATTTGATACCCTTATAATAATTCACTCCACCAAGCTGAACACCGAGGAATAACGCAACAGCTGCTTCAAAAAAACCACTGTTCGGGCTCGGATGCTTTTTGGCATCTGTATACCACCTTTTAAAGGCTTCTTTTCTGTTAAGATACGGAGTACGATTTGTTAACATCATCAAAAAGGTCGTTATTCTGCCGGGAATCCAGTTTAAAACATCGTCAAGCTTAGCTGCTGCCCAGCCGAAATCCCGGTAACGTTCATTTTTATGACCAATCATGGAATCGCATGTATTTACTGCACGATACACAATTGCCAGCGGGGCACCACCAATAAACGCCCAAAAAAGTGGAGAAGTAATTCCATCACCAATACTTTCAGCAACTGTTTCGACAGCAGCACGTGTTACTTCTTTTTCATCCAGATTTTCCGTATCTCTGCCGACGATCATTGATACCTGATAACGGGCGCTCTCTATATCACCGGCAGCCAGCGGCTCATAAACACGCAAGGCAGCAGCTCCTAAATCCTTTTGTGCAATCGTTACTGCAATCAGGCCTGCCTCTACAATAATTCCTGCAACAGGATGAAGCTGATAAGCTCCCCAGCTTATCAGTAAGCTAATGAATAAAACTGTTATTGTTACCAGTAAAAGGAGGACGATGCCTTTCCTTTTTTTATGTTTCCCATGATTCAAACGCCTGTCAAGCAGGGAAATAAAATTCCCCATCCAGCGTACCGGATGCGGCCAATGCGGCGGATCACCGATGGCACGATCGATGATTAATGCGAGCGTGATACTAATTAAACGATAGATGATCATGCATTTTTTTCCTCTTAAAATAATGTTGGATGGACTGCTTCATTTCCTGATAAACACCACGTCCAATTATAGCCCCGAGTTCAGTAGCTGTCCCCGCATAATCTATTTCTTTGCCCTGCTGTGTTGCAGCAACTAGTATACTGTCTGTCGAGGTACCGGTAGCCTGCTTTTTTGTATGGGCGTCAAGAATATGACAATCACGGAGTACCTGTGCCTTCGCTTCTGTTGCAGTAATAATTGACTGAATATAGGCTTCATCCGTTAATTTCCCATTTACAAAAATCCACGTGTTAATTGTACCAGGCTTGACTGGCGCGGCTACAGGCGAATTCTCGCGTGTACTGTCTACAGCATTTCCTACACCGGCAGTCACAACAATCATGACAGAGAATCCATCTCCTTCATATACACGATAACTGTTATCCTCTAAGGTAACAGCCGTCATCATCCCGACTGTTTGAGAAACTGGAAAACCATGATTGGTTAAATATTCACGCATTTCTTCCCGATGGTTCGTACAATTATAAGTCGCATCTACATGTCTGTTCACGAAATTACTGTACCAGCCGGCTCCGGCTCCGACAACACCAGAAGACACTGTTTTCAAGGGCTGCTTTGACTGTAATACAATCCGCTCCGGACTAATTGACAGCATATTTTCATCAATTTTCACCTGTTCTCCCTCTCTCTCGCTCTTTTTACCCGGCAATAAATGCAGCTGCGGTTTTGCAATTTTGGAATGCGGTTGTTTGACGACTTCTGTTTGATAGACATGATTAATCAGCTCTTCTGAAAACACATCATCAGGATCCGCAACCGCCCTCGTCTCTCCGTTATCCATTAATAAAATTTTGTCACAATAAAGGCTTGCCAGGTTTAAATCATGTAAAATAGCAACGACCGTCAGACCTTCTTCCCTGGCACGCGTTCTCAAAAGATCCAGTAGCTCCTTTTGATAGGCCAAATCTAAATGGTTTGTCGGTTCATCCAGTAATAAAATATCCGGCTTCTGGACCAGTGCCTGTGCCAGGAATATCCTTTGCTGCTCTCCGCCAGAATGCTCCATCACAGAATTATCTTGAAAGTGGCTGATATTTGTCTGTTTCATTACCTTTTGCACAATGTTCTCATCTTCATCCGTCCACGTCTGGAAAAAGCCGCGATGATGTGCATACCTGCCAAGAGAAACGGTTTCCTTCACTGTATACGGAAAAACCTGCGGTGATAGTTGTGGCAAGACAGCCATCTTTTTCGCGAGCTGTTTTTTAGTTAAATCAGAGATGCTTCTATCGTCGATTTTGACCTCTCCCTGCTCAAGCTCTAATAAACCGCTCATCATCTTGAGCAATGTGGTTTTTCCGCTGCCATTCGGACCCAGAATACCGAAGAACTCCCCTTTGCCAACAGAAAAATGAATATCCTTTACGATTGTTTCACCATCATAACCGCCTGATACGTTTTCTACTTTGAGCATCTTTTTTTACCTTCCTTTTGCTTTTTTCTGTTTCAGTAGAATCATTGCGAATACAGGTGCACCTACTAACGCTGTGATGACTCCCACAGGCAGAACCTGGGGCGATATAATCGTCCTTGACAATAAGTCCGTTAAGATAAGAAATCCTGCCCCAGTAATAATAGATAATGGCAGAAGATGAATATGATCCGGTCCCCACAGCTTTCTCGTTAAATGAGGGATAACCAGGCCGACAAAGCCGATTGTACCTGAAACAGCTACTGCTGCACCTGTTAAAATAGAGCCCGCAGCCAGAATAAGCATTTTGCGTTTTTCTACATCGACTCCTAAATGCTGTGCCCGATCTTCTCCAAATGACATAGCATTTAATTCCCTTGTGTTCATCAGCAATAATAAACCGCCGATAATTAAAAACGGTAAAATAATTCCGACGTATTTCCAGCCGCGCATTGATACACTTCCCAAGAGCCAGCCGATTATTTGCTGCAGCTCTTCTCCTGTCAATGCAATAATCAAAGAAATAATGGATCCTAAAAAGGAGCTGAAAATAATCCCGGTCAGAATAATTGATTCGACACGCATTGTTTTATCAATTTTTTTCGCAAAAAAGAGCACAGTCATAATGGTTGCCAGTGCAGAAAGGATACTTAAGAATGGCAACGTATACATTCCCAAAAACGGGATGGAGATATTAAAAAATAAGGTTGATACCGCCCCGACAGATGCACCGGATGAAACACCGAGAATGTAGGGATCAGCTAAAGGATTCCGCAATAAACCTTGAAAGGCCGCTCCTGCAATCGCAAGAGAGGCCCCCACAAGTCCCGCCAGGATAACCCGTGGCAAGCGTATATCATATACAATGCTGATGGACTTTGGATCGACATCATTACCTATAGGAAGATGAAATACCTCTGAACCGATAATTTTAACAATTTCAGGTATCGGGACAGAGACACTGCCAACCGAAATTGCTATCAGCATGGTACTGATTAAAAACGCTAATGAAAGCGTATATTTCAATAAATTACTCTTCATCAAAAAGCTCCGGATACACTGACTCAGCGATTTCTCTTGCTCCATCAACGAGACGAGGCCCCGGTCGGGACACTGTATCCGAATCAACATCATAAATTCTTTCATTTACCACGGCATCTACAGCATCAAAACCATCTCTTGAAGTCACTTCACCGATTGGATCTTCTACATAAGAACCATATGTTGAAATAATCACCTCTGGATTCAGCTCTATAATTGCTTCCGGGTCCATCTCAACCCAGCCTTCCTGATCACCGGCGGCATTATCTGCATGGATAATCTGCAGCAGCTCATCAAGGAATGTGTTCTGTCCGGCTGTATAGATATCTGGTGATGGAGAAATCTCAAAGAACACAGATTGACGATCTTCCTCTGCTACTTCTGAGGTTATTTCCTCTAATTCTGCAAAGTCAGCCTGCATATCTGTAACTAATTGTTCTGCCTCTTCTTCAGCACCGACAACCTGTCCAATATTGTCAATTGTTTCATAGGTGGTATCAACATCTGTTGCGTCTGCAACGGTGAACACTTCAATATCAGCGCCTTCCAGTTGATCTAATGCTTCCTGTGATGAAGCCACTAAAGATTCATGTGCTAAAACAACATCCGGGTCCAGGCTGATAATCACTTCAACATTAAATTCCATGCCGCCAACCTTATCAATATCAAAAACCTCTTCCGGGTATGTATCGTTATCAGAAACACCGACCACCTTATCTCCTTGTCCTAAAGCAAATGTAATTTCTGTGTTACTCGGCATCAACGAGACAATTCGCTCTGGTTCTTCCTCCAGTGTCACTTCATTATCTATTGCATCTGTTACCGTTAACGGATAAGCAGAATCATCTCCATCTGTTCCCTCTGCAGCAGATTCTTCATTTGTCGTATTTTCATTCGGTGCAGCTTCATTTCCGCTGTCATTATTACTGCATCCGATTAAGAAACCCGCTAATAAAGCCAGCAGCAGAACCTGTAAAAACTTTTTCATTTTAACTTCCCCCTTGATTTTAATGTATTTTTACATGTTCAGCCGTTTTTTATCATTGAGGAAGCACAGATGTGAAATGGCTTTCAAAAATTATTCTTTCTGCTAAGTATCCTGAATCAAATAGCTTGTATAGTTAGCAGATATCCAATTTTCACACTGGATTAAAATGAGCTATACTACGTTAAAAAACATCTCCACGGCAAATGAAGATGTTAGAAAGATTCAGAAAAACGCTTCACCTTACTATCCTCGTAGAATTGGCTGGAACTAAAAATAGGCAGGTATCCTGGCTCTTGGTCATCACTCCCAGACTCCTTCCCATACATGTTTGTACAGTGGCTCGTTCTGTTCGCTCGCAATTACAGTGGCGGGACCGCGTTGGAATTGCACCAACTTCCCTTTATGATTTTAAAAATCACCTATTTTTATTTTATGTAATTGTTTTCTAAGTCTATTTTACAATGTTTTACTATGAAAGACTATAGAAAGAAGTGAGAGTTTATAAAAAGTTCACTTATAAGATATTATTCCTGCTAAAATAGAGTTTTATCAAAGCTTCCTTCCGCTATAAAAAAAGCTGGAACAAACTGAGTTCTAACTCAACTTGTTCCAGCTTTTTTATTCATTCCTTTTATATGAAACAGATTAGCGGTCGTCCTCATCATCATAATCTAATTCATCCAAATCGTCTTTACCGATGACATCATCTACTTCATCTTCAATTTCCTCCAGGTCTTCATCTTCTTCTACATCATCGAAATCATCCAGCATATCATCGATGTCTTCATCTGTTACATCTAAATCATCATCAATTTCTTCTGTTTCTACTACTGCTGCTGCTTTTTTCTTCTTTTTCTTACGTTTTTTCGTCGGCTCATCTGTAATTTCTTCTTCTGCCTGCTCTACTGGATACCAGCTTTTTAATCCCCACATACCAGATCCTAATGTTAAGTAGCGTCCGTCAACATTCATATCTGTGTAGAATTGTGCAATCATATTTTCCTTATCTTCTTCTGAAAAGTTTTTTAAATCTGCTATTTTAGAGAATAAATTTTGAAATGAGACTGCTTTATTTTCTTCCTTTAAAATAATGGAACCTAATTCAATCATGGACAAATTGCTGATTTCTTCTTGTGTCAATTCTTTCACGCTCACGTTCATGCACTCCTTTAAATATATAATTAAGGCTAAAGATAGCTATCTATGCTGCAAATAATTATTATATATGCGATTTTGTCACAATAAATCTATTTTACATTATAAACATATTTGAATGCAATTATCCAGTGAAAGTTTACGGTTCTGTATTCTTAAATAAGCTGAATAGTGATCACTCCGGAAAAACACTGCGCTTTCCCGCAGGAGTCTCCGTGTTTTTCCTACGTTAGATAGTTTCATGTCCATCTATCTTAAATTTTTACTAACCCGACAATATTGCTACAGTTACTCGTTTCTATCGAAAACCATCGCTAGTCACTACTCTACATAATCATCTTTATTATGATAAACTCAAATTTCGCACTTTAAAAAGTAACTTCCTATCCATAGGAACAGGGGGTTGATCATTTTCTCCATATATCTGTTGACAAATATAAAAGGTAAAGTGTATAGCAACCGCTA
>NZ_BJYM01000023.1 GCF_007991515.1 Oceanobacillus sojae | reverse complement strand
ATTGCTTCGCTTCAATCAGCGACTTTATTAATATAACATAATTTCAAGTTTGTTGTCAACTTCTTTTTTTATATTTTATTAACTGAGCGCTTGCTCGAATCAGCAACGAGATTAACTTTACCATGCTAAAAATAGAAAGTCAACGATTATTTTAAAATTTATTAAAAGCAAATTTCGGATCCATCAGGGTTCGCCTTGAAACAGTACCTTAGGCAAAAGTAATATAACAATATAAAACATTGATATACCACCTTTTCTTAAGCTTATGTATTTCATATACAAATATAGAGTATCCCCTTCTAAAAGCATTAATCACATTTAATACGCATTTTGATTTTCTTTCTTTCACATGCGGTCATTCCCTTAAGACACATGCATAAAAAAGTTTATTTCTATTTTAAATATCCAATCTCATGTTAAAAAGTTTATACAAAGGCTTAAATGTCCCCCTTATTAATTCAAATAAAATAATATACGTCAGTTTTTTAATTAATTACAGATATATTTGAAGTTTCATTATGTACAGTAAAAAATACAGGTCCGATATAAATCAAAGTCCAATCCTTTTCACATATTATTATTGCAAAGTATTTGCTACTATTCTAAAAATACATTTCTCTATACCTGTCATAAAACGAGACTTCATTTAATACAGTTCCAGTTATTCTCTCCTCCAAAAGGAGAAATAAAGTTCTCTACTGTATATATGATTTGCTAAATTTAGTTTTCTCTCTAAAATCATCTTCTATAAGTAATAATTGAAACCTGCTACAGCCATAATGATATAATCAAGAAACAGAAACCAAAAATTACTTATTCCACAACTTCATAAAAATTGCAGGATAAGTAATTAGTTTTCTCACCGAAAACTTCTGTTTCAGATACCATTATCATACTTCCTCTAGTTCTTTCACCTTGTACATTCTCTGAAATACATCCGGATTTTTAGTAGGAACCAGTTTCATATCAATAATATCCTTTTCTTCTAAATAAGATACAATTGCATGTAAATCTAAGGTATAGTGTTCTATCTCCGGTAAAGCTTTAATAGAAGCATATGAGCAATAATCATCTTCTTTGCTTAATAAATTTAGCAGATGTGCTGCGGCGGACTCTGCTTTATTCAACATAACAAAATCCATTGCAATCAGCATTAATTCAATTCTCTTTTCTAAATTTTCTGTGCTGTCCATCAATTTTTCATATAGTTTGTACACTTCTAAATCAATACTCTTTACCTGATTCCACACAGTTACTTCTGGATAATAGCCTTGATCAACAACAGATAACCTCGCTAAATAGTGCAGGGCATTTAAAATTTTACTATAAGAATCCATAACCTCCTTTGATTCATATAACGCTTTTCCTTCACTAAAGTTTTTCAACAGTTTTCCGAAATCAATTATCTTTCTGAGTGTACGTTTGTCCTCCGGGAACGATTGAAGTTCATCTTTTAATCCCTTTATAAACTCATTTCTGTCATAAACTTTTCTTCCATAGATAACCCATTCTGCTGCACGCCTGTAACCACTTGTGTCAATCCAATCCATCAGAATCGATCTCGTTACAATATGCATAGCTACCGTTTGTCCATTCACCTCATAATGTTTTACAAACCAATCCACTTCTTGATTTTCAACAATAATCAATAAAATACTATCAAATTCATCCGTAATTGGACGGTCAAATTGAGTTTTCTCCACAACAAGTATGCCTAATGTATTTGGATTACTTGCATGCTCTTGATAAATCATTCTTTGAAAATTCTCCATGATAACAGTTGCCTCCCTGTTTTCCCTCTAATTAAACATAATTCTATATATACTTTTAAAAACCCTTTTTTGAACTATAGGAAAGTATAAAATTTTACTGAAGGATAGTAATCGTAATACTGGCAGTTCCTCAGTACAAGTAACCAATCCGATGTCATTTTACGGCTTGGCTTGTGAAGTTTTCTTTAATATTCATTCTTCTAATATTCTATGATATACTAAATTTGTATCTTAAGGGGGATTTAAATGGCACAACAAATGACTTACTCAAGTAAAATAAATAAAATCCGTACCTTTGCCTTAATCCTTGTGTTTGCTGGTATCTTAATAATGTATGGTGGAATTATGGCTCGTCGTATTGAATGGTTAATGCTTATCCTTTTTGTGTTAGGTGTACTGATGATTGTACTTAGCTGTGTTGTATACATATGGATTGGCACCTTATCCTTAAGAGCAGTTCCTGTTATATGTCCAAACTGTGAAAAGCCTACAAAAATGCTAGGCCGGGTAGATGCCTGCATGCATTGCAAAGAACCGCTGACATTAGATAAGAATTTAGAAGGTAAGGAATTCGATGAACGGTATAATAATCGCAAATTCCGTGAAGAAAATAAATAATTAAAAAGCACCATGCCTTTGTGAAAATAAATTCTCACTTAAGTATGGTGCTTTTTTGATGATAATCTGAAAGCTTGTATTAACTTGTTCTTTCGTAAGCCTGAACTATTTTATGCTATACTTATATGCAATATATTTAAATTTTAGTTCGCGGAAGAGCTGCATAAAATCTAGAATTTCTGCCATAAAACAAAAAATGACTGGAGATAGTACACGAGCCTTAATAAATACTATCTCCAGTCATTTTTTTACATATTTAAAATCTCTTATTTTGCCGCATGCTGCTCCTTGCAGGCATTGCATGTACCATAAACTTCCAGGCGATGATGACTGACATCAAAACCTGTGACCTGCTCTGCAAGCGATTCTACTTCATCTAATGAAGGATAATGAAAATCAACAATCTTTCCACACTGATTACAAATGATATGATAATGATCTGATGTATTACAATCAAATCTACTTGAGGAATCTCCATAAGTGAGCTCTCTGACCAGTCCAATATCTTTTAATACACGCAAATTATTATATACTGTTGCAACACTCATATTTGGAAACTTTCCTTCAAGTGCTTTATATATATCATCCGCAGTCGGGTGAACCATTGAATTAAGCAAATACTCCAGTACGGCGTGTCGTTGTGGTGTAATGCGGACGCCTGACTGTTTTAATGTATCAATTGCTTGCCGTAATTTATCTTCAGACACCCTAAACACCTCTCTTCCCAATTAATAAAATTATTAGATTATAATTCTTATAATTAGTTTATCGCCCTGTGTTCATAATGTCAATTAATTCACGTAAATCAAACATTAGTGTGGAGTTGCTTTTCTTCTCCACCTAATTGCTGATTTACATATCTGGCAGCAACAAATAAATAATCCGATAACCGGTTCAAATAACCGAAAACAAGCTTATTCTCTACTTCATCTTCCAATCCTACTGTTAAACGTTCTGCCCGTCTGGCCACTGTGCGAGCATGATGTAACGCACTTGCTGCCCGATGGCCTGATGGAAGAATAAAATTCTTCAACGGTTCAAGTGATTTATCCCATTCATCAATTTGTTTTTCCATCTCATCAATATGTTTCTGCTCAAGCTTCCAATAAACTTCTTTATCTTTTGGCGTAGATAATTCTGCACCAACATGAAAAAGAATTGTCTGTACACGTTGTAACTGGTCAAGAAATGCATGCTTACCGTCCCAGCTTGTTTCTTCTATATAACTTGCTGCCAGTCCAATGCTAGAATTCACTTCATCACAGGTCCCGTACGCTTCTACTCTTAAATGATTTTTCGGTACACGTTGTCCGTAAACCAGCGATGTTTGTCCTTTATCTCCAGATCTTGTATAGATTCGCATGTTATTCCATCTCCAATCCCGAAATACTTAATCTGCACTATTTTCTTTTAAATAGTTTAAAGCATCCAGTACATGATCTTTCACTCGAACCTTTCGATACTCTTTGACAAGGTTTCCTTCTTTATCAAGAATAAATGTAGAACGTTCAATACCGTAATATTCTTTTCCAAAATTTTTCTTCAGCTTCCATACTCCAAATTGATCGGCCACCTGGTGATCTTCATCTGAAAGTAAAGTAAACGGCAAATCATGCTTATCAATAAATTTTTGATGACGAGCTTCCGGATCCGGACTAATGCCGACTATTACTGCGTCCAACTCTTCAAAGCTTTCATGATTATCTCTGAAATCACATGCTTCCGTGGTGCACCCCGGGGTCATATCCTTTGGATAAAAATATAAAACAACGTACTTTCCTTTAAAATCAGATAAGCTTACTTTTTCGCCATCCTGATTTGGTAATGTAAAATCATTTACTTTTGTTCCTAATTCGATTGGCATCTAATCCCTCCAATTATAAATGAGTCCCTTTTCTCTCTTAAATATAGCATATTACAAAATTAGATTCATTTATCACTGTCACGGCTGCTGATTTGTACAACCTTTAATACAAAAGCAGCAGGCAGGATGTACCCAATCAAAGCTTCGGAAATAGCAATAATTCTTCCAATGCCGACTGGAGCCAGATCTCCATAGCCAAGGGTCAATATTGTTACACCGCTAAAATAGATGGAATGGATAACTGATCCCCATATGGTTACCTCTCTTAATTCTCCATGCTCAACGATGACAATCCCTTGAAAGGATAAAATGAAATAAATCAGACCATAACCGACCATTGTAATGCAATAAACAACAAGCATTGCTATAAAAATTTCTAAAGAGAAATGCCCTTCCTTCATTTGTATACGTGAATGAATTGATTTATATTGAATAAAATCATAGATGCTTTTACCGATTAAAACCATAATCAGGATAAAGAATATCCAAGGGATACCCATTTCTTTTGCTCCTTCCAAATAATCTTTTCTATGGAACAGCTGCTAGTGACAAGCATAAAGGTTAATACGGCATATGATTAGCAAGCTCCAGACACCAGAAGAGATAAAATTTAAACGGTCCAAAATCCAGGTTCAGATCACTATATCTTTAAACAGTCACTCTTCACTATCTAATGTATATGCGGAAATTGAAACAGTTTGTACAAGTTTTCCATTCATTTTTTTGTTATATTAGTAATTGGGGTAAAAATAAACAGAGAAAATCTGCTTTTTACCTTTTTTAGATGAACTTGTAAGGTAACGTTCAGATACTTTACTGGTTGGGCAGAATGAGGAGGAAAACAAAATGAAATTTACAAATTCTGAAAAGCTGCATGAGGAAGCTTTACAACATATCGTCGGCGGAGTTAATTCTCCTTCCCGCTCCTATAAAGCTGTTGGCGGAGGATCTCCTGTATATATGAAAAGAGGTCAGGGAGCCTATTTCTGGGATGTCGATGATAATAAATATATTGACTATTTAGCTGCATACGGGCCAATCATAACTGGTCACGCACATCCGCATATTGCAAAAGCTATTGCTGAAGCAGCAACAACTGGAGTTCTTTACGGAACACCAACGGAACTTGAAAACACATTTGCAAAAATGTTAAAAGAAGCCATGCCTTCATTAGAGAAGGTTCGTTTTAATAATTCAGGTACAGAGGCTGTGATGACAACCATTCGTGTAGCCCGCGCCTATACAAACAGAACAAAAATTATTAAATTTGCCGGATGCTATCATGGACACTTTGATGCTGTATTGGTGGAGGCAGGATCTGGACCGTCAACACTGGGTACACCAGATTCAGCAGGTGTTCCTGCTTCCAGTGCTGCAGAGGTAATTACCGTTCCATTTAATAATTTAAAAGCCTTTAAAGAAGCATTAAAAGCATGGGAAGGTGAAATTGCAGCTGTAATCGTTGAACCAATTGTAGGTAACTTCGGAATTGTAGAACCTTTTGAAGGTTTTTTAGAAGAAGTAAATGAACTTACCCACCGCGCCGGTGCTCTTGTCATTTATGATGAGGTGATTACTGCATTTCGTTTCACTTATGGAAGTGCACAGCAGCTCTACAATATTGAGCCGGACTTAACAGCAATGGGTAAAATTATTGGCGGTGGTCTCCCAATCGGCGCTTACGGCGGCCGAAAGGATATCATGGAACAGGTTGCACCACTCGGACCAGCTTACCAGGCAGGAACTATGTCGGGAAATCCCGCTTCTATGGCAGCAGGTATTGCCTGCTTAGAGGTTTTAAGAGAAGACGGTGTATATGAAGAATTAGAACGACTCGGAAAACGCCTGGAAGAAGGTATTCTGGAAAAAGCAGAAGAAAATGATATTCATATTACAGTTAATCGTCTCCGCGGAGCTCTAACTGTATACTTCGGAGTCGACAAAGTCACAAACTATAGAGAGGCCGAAGCTTCAAATGGAGAAGCCTTTGCAACGTTCTTCCAGCTTATGTTGAGAGAAGGCATTAACCTGGCACCTTCTAAATACGAAGCCTGGTTCTTAACAACAGAGCATACAGATTCTGATATCGAAAATACGATTGATGCGGTTGGCCGTGTATTTGCAAAAATGGCAGAGAATCAATAATAAAGGTAACACAATAGAAAGGTCTTCACCGGATATAGCTATATCCGGTGAAGACCTTTCTTGTATCCGTTAAACTAATGAAATCAAAAACCTTCTAGTTATATTTCCTTTCTCATCTTTAAAAGAAGATATCTCTCCTCCCCCGCAATTTATAATAACTTTAGCTGAAAATTGATTTTTTTGATTGCAGGTTATTAGAGCTTCTTGTATTTGCATCTTTTTTAAATAAATTAAGGAATGCTCCAGTATTTTTGTTGCATATCCTTTATTGCGTTCATTTGGCGCAACTCCATAGCCTATATGTCCGCCAATTTCTTTTAACCCATCATTTAACTCATGTCTAATATTAGACGCACCAACAATATCATCTCCAATAAAGAGAAAAAATGTAGAATTAGGAACGAAATTATGATTGAAATTAGCTTGTTTACTCGCAGAAAGATATTCAATAAAGTGCTGATAATTTTTATACCGTTTTATCTCCGTCGCTGTTGGAATTACTATTTCTTCTTTTAAATACCATTGATTAATATAACGGTAAAAAGCTGTTTCATCTTCTGTTTTCAACTCTCGAAAAGTTTGCATCGAAAACCTCCCTTTTATTAAAAAAGGAATAAGGAGACGCTCTCCCTATTCCTCCAAATTCTGAATCTGATACAAATCATAATAATGTCCACGGAGCCGCATTAATTCTTCATGCGATCCTATTTCAACAATTTCTCCGTTCTCAACGACGACAATACGATTTGCATGTGTAATTGTTGCCAGACGGTGAGCAACAATAAAGGTAGTCCGATCAGAAGCAAGCTTTTCCAGTGTTTCCTGAATAAGATGCTCACTTTCTAAATCCAGCGCGGATGTTGCTTCATCAAAAATCAAGATTGGCGGATTTTTCAAGAATACCCGCGCAATCGCAATCCGCTGCTTCTGTCCACCTGATAATTTCACACCGCGCTCTCCAACCATCGTCTCGTACCCCTCCGGCATTTCATTAATAAAGTCATGAGCATTTGCTGCTTTTGCTGCACTGATAACTTCCTCATCCGTTGCATCGGGGTTTCCCATGCGAATATTTGTGGCAATTGATTCGGAGAACAGAATATTATCCTGAAGCACCATTCCAATATTGTCCCGCAGTGAACGTGCTTTCATATCTCTTAAATCCATTTCATCAATTTCAATGGATCCACCAGTCACATCATAGAAACGGGGAATCAGACTGATTAATGTTGATTTTCCTCCTCCGCTCATTCCGACAAAGGCAATAGTTTCTCCTTTTTGAACATGGAGATCAATATCCTTGAGCACAGGTTCCGTTTCTTCATCATATTGAAAAGAGACTTGGTTAAAGGTTACTTTTCCTTGCAATCGTCCCGGATCAACTGCATCTTTTTTATCCGTAATGTCATAAGGCTCATTCATTAATTCAAACACCCGGTCAATAGACGCAATCGATTGTACTAAAGTTGTAGAAGAGTTAATAAGTCGACGCAACGGGCTATAAACCCGCTCCATATATCCGACAAAAGCTACCATCGTACCAAGAGATGTATTACCCATAACGACCTGGTAACCCGCAAAAGCGATAACTAATAACGGTGCTAGGTCAGTAATTGTATTTGTCACCGCAAAAGTTCTGGCATTCCAATCTGTATGCTTCAAAGCCCGATTCAGAAAATGACTGTTTCTTTTATCAAACTGTTCATCTTCATAATCCTCCAGCGCAAAGCTTCTTGTAACTGGTACGCCTTGGATTCGCTCGTGTAAATGCCCCTGCACTTCAGCCAAGGCCTGTGACCTTTCTCTTGTTAACCGTCGTAAGCGTCCAAAAAAGTATTTAACAGAGATACCGAATAAAGGGAATAAAATAATTGATACAAAGGTGAGCGGTACATCCATTGTAAACATAATAATAATTGCTATTAAAATGGTTGTTACGTCCAGCCAAATATTCATCAGCCCTGTCATAACAAAATTTTTCGTTTGCTCCACATCATTTATTACTCTGGAAATGATTTCGCCAGTTTTTGTCTGCGAATAAAATTTTAAACTTAATTTTTGAAGGTGGTCGAATAATTTCCCTCTAATATCAAAAAGAATTTTATTTCCAACCCATTGGGCCAGATATTGCCGTATATACTCAACCGGCGGGCGGACAATTAAAAATACGACAAAAGAAATACCCATTATCCAGAATAAGCGTGTTATCTTTTCAGACTGGGTGAAGTCCTCTACCGTAATAATATCATCAATAACAAATTTCAAAATTAACGGCATCATCAATGGGATACCGAATTTAATAACACCGATAAGTAATGTCCATATAATTTTCCATTTATATGGTTTTACAAATTGCATATACTGCTTAATACTGCTCATTCATCATCTTCCTCTGCTTGAAAGGTATTACGGAATATGTTCGTCATTTCACATCCATTCTCTAAAATGTAATATAAAAATCCTTGCTACTCCATCTCGTAACAAGGATACCCTTTTATTCATTCTAATTGCAATTAAATCGCTCTGAAGTATTTTCACGTCTCTGTACTCTTCAGCTTAGTGATATGTTAAGTACATTTCATACCAATCATCAACGAATCCAGGAGAAAATGGACCTTTCCCTTGACGAATCCAATGAATTAAGATGTCTAATTGCTGATAAAGAATACGGTCAATTTCTTCAGGATAATGCATTAAGGCTTTATTTTCTTCATATTCATCTTCATCAAGAAGATGAAAAGTCATATCTGGAAATACCTTCACGTCCAAATCATAGTCAATATATTTCAAAGCTTCATCATTTTCATCATAAACAAACGGAGAGCTGAGGTTGCAGTAATAGTGTATTCCATCATCCCTGAGCATACCTATAATATTAAACCAATGCCTGGCATCAAAATAACAAATAGCAGGCTCTCTCGTCATCCATGAATGGCCGTCACTTTCAATAACCTTTGTCCGGTCATTTGCACCAATTATAACGCTTTCCGTACCTTTTAATACCACACTATTTTTCCAGACTCTATGAAGTTGTCCACTATGCTTATAACTTTGTATCATCATTTTCGAACCAGCGTTTGGAGAAACCATCCAAAATCTCCCTCTCCATTTTCATACAGTGATTTATGCATTATATTTTATTATAAGCCTTCAGCTACAAAAGTTAAAGGATAACTCCTTTTTAATTGAAATGCTTTTATGTATCGCAGTATAACTTGCTGTAACACTCCCGCTTTAAGAACAGAGAAAATTCGAGGATTTTAAGCAGAAACCGGGCAATGCGGTGTATGATGCGGAAAACCAATTTCGTCTATATCCATTATTAATGAATTTGCATAAATTATTCATATGTTCAAATGATAATCGTATTTCGGGGGTCCCTTTTTATTAATAAGCATTTATTAAATGATTAAAAGGGTTTCCGTATTTGGAAACCCTTTTTGGGGTAAAACAGATGTTATTGCTTGTTTTGTTGAGATTGTTGATTTTGTTTTTTCACTTGTTGTGCATCTGTTTCTGAAGCAAACTCAGTACCATATTGTCCTTGAGCTGCTTGTTGGTTTTGCTTTCTTACTTCAGCTGCGTTAGTTTTTGCAGGATTTTGTTGGTTTTGTTGATTTTGTTTTTTAGCCATCAATATCACCTCCGCAATAATTAATGTTCCCGAAGTGAATTTCTTTATCCAAACTTTTTTAAAAAATATTTTCTAAAAATAATTAACCCCAGAAAACAAAGTATTGCAGCCATTTTTTGATAATGTGATTTTTTAACAGGTTTCACAATTAACGCCTTACCTTCATTCTTATTTCATTTTTCTTCTAAAAAAGGAATCATTTTTTGATGCGGAACTGGAAAAGGATATTCCTTCAGCTCTTCTATAGAAACAAATTTTAACCGGCTGTCCGATACGGTTTCCTGATTTGTTACTGCTCTTCTTACATCTACATTCCAAATAATATGAGAAAAAACATGCTTAATAGCTGTGCATGAAGTTTTTATCTCCGCATCTACCTCATAATTTTCTAGAAGCCACCGGTGCCAATCACTTTCAACAATTTCATCTGCAGGTATCATTGGAAATTGCCATAATCCTGCCAGCAATCCAGCATCCGGTCTTTTTTCAATAATATATTTACCTTCCTTATTTTGGATAAGTAATGCAATATATTTCTTCTTCTGCTGTTTTTTTGCTTTCTTTTTTACTGGAAGGCTTTCTTGTACTCCTTCCACATATGCTTGACAGTGCTCCATCACAGGACAAAACATGCACAAAGGCTTTTTTGGTGTACAAATTGTCGCTCCTAAATCCATGATTGCCTGATTAAATGAAGAAGGATCTTCCTTTGAAATCATTTCTCCCACATAGTATTCGAATAATTTTTTCGTAGAGCTCTGCGTAATATCTTCTTTAATATGTAAAACCCGGGAAAAAACACGCATCACATTGCCGTCTACTGCCGGTATAGGCTGGTTATAAGCAATCGAAAGAATCGCTCCTTTTGTATAAGGCCCTATTCCCTTTAAGCTGCCAAGCTGCTTCGGATCATCAGGAATTTTTCCGTCATATGCTTCCACGACTTCACGTACTGCAGTTTGTAAATTTCTTGCGCGGGAATAATAACCTAGTCCTTCCCATTGCTTTAAAACGTCCTGCTGCTCCGCTTCAGCTAATTCATATACAGTTGGATATTTCTCCATAAACCGATTAAAATAAGGGATAACCGTATCTACTTTCGTTTGCTGCAGCATAATTTCTGATACCCATACGCGATAAGCATTATTATTTTCACGCCAGGGCAAATTTCGTTTATTTTCTTCATACCATTTGAGCAGGTCTTCTTGAAAAGCTGAAATATTTATATGTTCTAGCCTTTTATCGTTCATGTTTTCACTTCCTATGTGTTAAAATAGTATTGGATTGCTTTGATGGAAGCAACTTAAGGAGGATATATAGCTATGGATACTGGTACGCATATAGTTATGGGTGTTGCACTTGGCGGTTTGGCAACATTGGACCCTGCTGTGCAAAGTAATCCTGCACTATTTCATGCTGTATTAGTTGGAACAGTCGTGGGATCACACGCTCCTGATTTTGATACAATATTTAAATTAAAAAATAATGCAACTTATATAAGACAGCATCGAGGAGCATCGCATTCTCTTCCTGCTATCCTTATGTGGAGTCTGCTCGTATCTGGAGCAATTTATTTATTTGTTCCAGAAGTAAGCTATCTGACTCTTTGGTTATGGACACTATTAGCTGTGTCTATTCATGTATTTGTCGATTTATTTAATGCGTATGGTACGCAGGCCTTCCGTCCATTCACCAAAAAATGGATTGCAAAAGGGTTTATTAATACATTTGATCCGTACATTTTTTTCCTGAATGTCGCCGGTATCATTGCCTGGGCATTAGGCGCAAATCCGGGTTATACCTGGGTCATTATTTATACGGTCATTGTACTATATTACATTAAACGCTACATGGACAAAAGAGAAATTGTTCAGAAAATCAAAGAATATTTTCCAGATACAGAGGTTGTCGCTACCTCCCCTACACTCAAACAAAATTATTGGCGTGTTGCAATAACAACTAGCGACCGTTACTATGTAGGCAGCGTTGAAAATCGGCATATTGAGATTGTTGATGAATTTTATCGTGTTCCATTACCTGATACAGATGTCATAAAAGCTGCCAAAAACGATAAAAACATCTCTTCCTTCCTTAATTTTTCTCCAGTATACCGCTGGGAAATAAATACTGATGAAGATGATGTCACAGAAGTCCGTTTTATTGATTTGCGTTATCGCAGCAAAGGATATTATCCATTTGTTGCCGTTGTGAAGCTGGATAAAAATCTGGAAGTAATTACTTCCTATACAGGATGGATTTTCTCGGAACAGAAGCTTCAAAGCAAACTGATTCCAAGTGACTCAACCCCTTAACATTGAAAAGACCAAATAACTTCTGCACCCTTCAGGATCTATACAGAGACTCAACCTTTCATGAAGGTCGTTTTTAGCAGAAATTCCCATTCTCTATATAAAAAAGTAACAACTCAGGTGAGGTAAAGTTTCGCCTGAGTTGTTTTTATTCAGCTTACCTTTTTTCCTAATAAAGAAATTGGCAAAGCTTCTATATCTTCACTTTCCTTATCTAATAAATCAATACGGTAACCCCACGCAAAGACCCCGTTAACATAAGATATTTTAAATTTATAGCCTGTTTCCATTTTAAGCTGATAAATTTCCTCTTTTTTAAAATCATCTGGACTCATTGTATACGCAAGAGCTACCTGCATTTTCCGTTCACAAACTTGGACCTCAGAAACATTGCCAAGCTGTTCTGCTTTTTGGGCCTGTTCTTTTAATTTACCAATTTCCTGATGTAATTGTTCGATGGAATATTCGCTGTAACGAAATTTCATTCTTTTCCCCCCTGGCTTTCGATTCCTATTGTACCAAAATAATGTAGAGTTAACCTGAATTTATTCTTGATTTTCTATATATACATCCACAAACTGCTGGATTCTATCAAAACGGAAGCCTTTCCTGTATAAACCTTCCATTATTTTTTGCTTCAGCTGGAAGCCTTCATATTTTTTCACATGCTTGTGGTACAGCTTTTCTCCCTGAAATTTCAATGCTTCCCATTCCTGATCTGCGTTTTCTTCCTGATCCATCGTCTGAATAGCCGCAAAGACAAGCTGCTGATTAAATCCTTTTTGCAAAATCATATTTTTTGCCTGGTTTATTTGCTTTTGAAAAGAATCCTTCGAGGTTTGCTTTATTTTCTTTCCAAGCAGCTTTTGAATTTTTTCTTTCTGCAGTACAGGTGTATATTGCTCTAAAGCATTGGCGGCGATTTGCCCGGTAATTCCTTTTTCAAATAATTCCTGCTCTATAATCTTTGGTCCCTTTGAGCTTGTATTCATACGCGATCGTACAAACATATCTGCAAATTGCTGATCATCAAGGAGCTTTTCCTTCTTTAAGCGCTGCATAATAACAGCAATTTGTTCATCTTCTACTTCTTTTTTCTGCAAATACATGATAATTTCTTTTTCTGAGCGTATTCTATAGCTTAAAAAGTGTATAGTAAGGGTATATATTTTATGGAGATTATCCTGTTCTTTTAGTGTTTTGATAAGCTCATTATCTAATTCCATTCCTTTTTCAAGCCGGAATTTAATAAGGATATCTTCATCGACACTAAACCCATATTCATCACCAGCTGGTGTATTTAAAAATATATTATAGCGATGCTTCTGTTTTTTTTGAGTTGTTATCCGGGTAATTTTTCTCAACATCATTCACCTCTCTTAACATCATAGCAAAATTTTCAGCAATCAGATAACAATAGAAAATATAATTAAAGGAGGTTTCTTTATTATGAACATATTAATTACTGGAGCCACGGGATTTCTAGGCAGTAAATTAGCTGCACATCTCACAGTTCTAAATCATAACTTATATATCCTGACTCGTTCTACAGAGAAAAGATCGAATACATCACATATAACTTTTATGGATTATAATACGACTGCAAACGAACTTCCTCACATAGATGCTGTCATTAATCTCGCTGGTGAATCATTATTTGGATATTGGACGAAAAAAAAGAAAGAAGCCATTCTTACAAGCCGCCTTCGTGTTACTAAATATCTTGTTCAATTGATGAAAGATATGAAGGAGAAACCAAAGGTATTTATCAGTGGATCGGCGGTAGGATACTATGGCATGTCAGAGGATTTTATCTATACAGAAGCGACTGTACAGCCTGGAAACGACTTTCTTGCATCTATAACGCGTCAATGGGAACAAGAAGCAGGTGCAGCAGAAAAAATGGATATCCGTACGATTTATGCGCGATTTGGTGTGCTACTCGGCAATGATGGCGGTGCATTTCCACTTATGTCGTTGCCAATAAAATTATATGCCGGCGGACATATCAGTGATGGTGAACAATGGCTATCCTGGATTCACGTAAAGGATGCTGTCAAATTAATCACTTTTTGCCTGGAACATCAAACCATGAAAGGGCCTGTTAATGTGACTGCTCCAAACCCAAAACGAAATAAAGACTTTATGAAAAAAGCAGCAAAGATTTATAATCGACCAAATTGGCTGCATGTACCGGCTGTATTCTTTTATTTCACTTTAGGAGAAATGGCACAGCTCATAATAAAAGGACAATATGCTTATCCACAGAAGGCACTTAATAATGGTTTCGAGTATGAATTTGCATCCCTTGATCGAGCCTTATTGGATCTGAAAAAGAGTTAAAAAAATATGGAATTATAGCTTTTTAAAACAAAGGAGCATGTTACTGCTTTACTTATCAGCATGCTCCTTTGTCAATTTCGCTTTTATTACATCTTTTAGCGGTTTACTTTTTATCTATTTTCAATGCTTGCTGGATTACCTCTAATTGTTTTGCTGTGAATCCAGTTGCGTGCATAATAGCTGAATGCTCTACTCCTTGCTCCAACAGGCGGAGCGCCATCTGTTTTGCAGATTTCTCCAAAGCAGATTCAGCCGCTTTTCTTTTGGTTTCTTCTTCTTCCATTTTGTCTTTCATTTTTTGATTCTGTGTCTCTATTTCTTGGTTTCTCATTTCCATTTCTTGATTTCGTGTCTCTATTTCTTGATTCCTCGCTTCTATTTCTTCTTTCTGCATTTCCATCACTTTTTTTTGAGCTCTTATTTCTTCCATTTCCTGTTCTAACTGTTCTCTGTCCAGAAGCTTAGATCGTTCATCTAAAATCTGCTTCAAGCGTGCTTCATATGCCAGACGCTCCTCTTTTGTCCGGCTCAAATCTTCCCAGACCCGCATAGCGACATTTAAAGACTTATCCGCCACCGCAATCTCCTCCAATTCTTGATAAATATCATTGTAAAAATGATTCGTTTGCCGGTCTACTGTTCCTAGCAGCAGTAACCATCGAGTCAAGACATCTTCCCATGGATTGAGCTGATTCTTCTTCCAGGCAGAGATTAATTTAGGAATCTCCACAAAATGAAACTCAATTCTATCCGTTAATGGATATTTCTGATTCATTTCATATAAACGGAAGATATTATGATAGGCGTCCGTTTCCTTCAACAAATCAAAATGCATGATATTAATGCTGATAACAGGATATAATGTCTTATAATTTTGTCCTTCTTTCAACTGTTCCGAAAAAATCCGTGACCAATAATATAAAGCTCTGTTAACCATATTATACTCATTGTTGATTTGAATTTCTATATTTATAATCTCCTTATCCTCTGTCTCAATAAGAAGATCCAGCCTGGATTTTTTGTCCTCTTCATACTCCCCGCCAATTTCAATATTTTGAAAGAAAAGCTGTTTAACAGGGCTTCTTCCTGATTTTGTTAAAATTGCATTAAGAAAAACAACTGTAATTTCCTTATTCTTCTCGCTCCCAAATAATTGCTTAAAGGCATAGTCTACTTTTAAATCCATCAGCTGAATATCTTGTATCTGATGTAATACTTTCTTTGTCTTTCCTTTTCTTCTTTGATACTTATTATATGATTTGTGAGCCTCCTGCAAACGCAAAGAGGGTGTTGCCTGTGAGGAGTATACTTTATGAAGACTGATTCGTGGCATAAAAACACATCCTTTTATATTATGAGGCAGGCTTCTGAGGAGTAAATCTGATTACATTATACAGAACAAACGTTCTTTCATCAAGAAGTTTTTATTAAATGATAAACCTTTTTCCCGCATGTTTATCATCCTCTCTTCTTCCTTATATATCTCCCCTGTTACTTAATTGGACACAATTATTCCTAAGTAAAATTTTTTTGTATTCTTATAAAAAAATACTTGCATTTCACTGAAAAAATCATACAATAAAATTATCAAAAATGAATTTGAAAAGAGCTGATAAGCAGCCTGTTTCGGTTGTACTGAGAGAAAATCAATTAAATAGGGAAGGCAAATGGTGCGCCACCGGGGTTTCCTGGTTCTAGTGGGTTCGATTCCCACCCCGAATTTTTGTTTCAATGCTACTTTTAAAATAAAAATTCGAGGGTGGGTGACTCACTTACTGCGTTTATTTTGCATGTAAGAATACCCGCCTGGAAAAAAGGAGGGTATTTTCATGCTGAAAATACGTGATTTACTTGAAGTACCTATGTTATTTGAACTTATGATTGCCCCTGAGGTGTTTCCTTTTGTCAGACAAAAAGCAACAACCGTTGATGAATTCTATTTTTTAACAAAACAAACGATAGAAGCGGAAGAGCGGGGCGAATTAATTTCACGAACCATCTTAGATGAATACCAGCAGCCAATTGGCACTATTAACCTTTTTGATATTGAAGATAATTATGGTTTTTTAGCTACATGGCTTGGGAAACCGTATTTTGGTAAAGGATATAACCGTCAAGCTAAAGATGCCTTCTTTCACGAGCTTTTTACAACCAAGGAAATTGACGGGGTCTTTATGAAGGTGCAAAAAAGCAACAAACGCTCATTGAAAGCCGTCCTGAAGCTTCCCTATGTCACCGCTGCTAATGAACTGTACCAATCTATGTATGAACGTATTAATGCAAATTCCAATGAAGTGATATATGATTTATTCGTGATTACGAAGGAGCATTATTTGTCCTATCAGCAATTCCATTCGGAAACCGCAGTCAGTTCTGATGAGGAAGTATCTTAAATCAAATAAGCCTTAAGAAATCAGCAGCAGATTTCTTAAGGCTTATATTTTGAGGGTTAATTTAATCTTCCCCTATTTTCTTATCATGCTTTTTTGGAAGTCTTCCCGCCTTTTTGGCAGATTCTCTAAGCAAGAATTCAACGTGACTATTGACACTCCGGAACTCGTCCTTTGCCCAGCGCTGTAAAATATCATAGAGTTCGGGATCTATACGTAATGGAAAGTTTTTCTTTTTAGCCATAGTAAGCCCTGCTTATTGGTAAAGCGATCCTGTATTGATTACCGGCTGTGTTCCTTGATCAGAGACAATGGCAACCAGCAGATTATTAATCAATGCCACTCTGCGCTCATCATCTAACTCCACCATATTATCAGCTTCCAAGCGGGCTATTGCATCTTGCGCCATACCAACTGCCCCCTGAACAATTTGCTCCCGGGCAGAGATAATTGCACTTGCCTGCTGTCGCTGCAGCATTGCCTGGGCAATCTCTGTAGAATAAGCTAAATGTGTTAACCGTGCTTCAATTACTTCCACACCGGCAACCTGCAGGCGATCTTGCAGCTCTGCTGTTAACTGATTAGATACTTCATCTGCATTCCCGCGTAATGTTAATTCTTCATTAGTAAATGAATCATATGGATACGTTGTCGCTACTGCACGGATAGCCGTTTCACTTTGAATTTCAACAAAATCCTCGTATTGGTCCACGTCAAAAACTGCTTTCGCTGCATCTACCACTTTAAAAACAACAACTGCTGCTATTTCAATTGGATTTCCATTCACATCATTTACTTTTAACCGGTTACTGTTAAAGTTACGAACTCTTAAAGAAATTGTTCTGCGTACAGAAAATGGTACAGTTACCAAAATGCCTTCCCGACGTACTGTTCCCATATATTTCCCCAAAAAAATCACAACAATAGACTGATTCGGCTGCACAATCGTTATTCCGCTGATTAAAATACCAGCAATCAGAATCAGCACAATCCCTAAAGCAAAATACTGCTGATAAATACCGAATGCCCCTAAAGCCAGCAATACGATGATTAAACCTATTCCAAGAATACCATTAATACTCCATGCCTTACGTTCCTGCATGAGATCCTCTCCTCCATATCTTTATTATACTATAATGATATCACTTTTGTATTAAAATGTAAAATGATATATCATCAGCTAACTTGTTCCTCGATAAACTTCTGGATTGGATTCATTTTAGGATTTACCATTATTGTGCTGCCATCCGTTTCAACAGTAATACTGTCCAAGGCTGCTGTGGAATAAATCAAAGCGTC
The DNA here is from genome assembly GCF_007991515.1 of Oceanobacillus sojae. GTDB lineage: Bacteria > Bacillota > Bacilli > Bacillales > Amphibacillaceae > Oceanobacillus > Oceanobacillus sojae. The sequence continues at coordinate 54,613 of NZ_BJYM01000023.1, read as the reverse complement.
TATTTCATTTAAATGGTCGATAACGCGGGAAACAGGATGGCCATAGGTATTATTTTTACTGTAGGTTAGAATGGCTATTTCAGGATCTACCTCTTTCAGAAAAGACATTGAAGAGCTTGTATTGGAGCCATGATGCCCTATTTTAATTACTTCTGCATTCACATTATGCATTCTCTGTATTTCCTTTTCTTCCTTTTTACCGACATCTCCCATAAGGAGCATATCTGTTTCTTCATAACGGAGCTTTAATACAAGAGATGATGCATTTGGAGAGGTTAATGGCTGTGCAGCATTCCAAATATCTAAAGAAATCGTCGGGTCTATTTCAATTGGTGTATCCTTTTCAGCAATAGTAACCGGGATTTGCAAATCACGGATTCGATTCATATACGAGGCAAAAGTCTTTGTCGGATGAAGCTTTCCTGTATCAATCACATTTCCCACCTCAAATTCATCTAATACATTGATTAGACCGCCAATATGATCGATATCCGGATGTGTCGCAATCATTAAATCAATTTCATTAATCCGCAGCTCTTTTATATATTTAACAACAGCATTACCAGCTTCCGGAGGTCCTCCATCAATTAAAATGGTCCGTTCTAAAGGCGTTTCGATTAAAATACTATCTCCTTGACCGACATTAATAAAATGTACCTTCAGCGGCGGCATTTCCTGCTCTGCATGGGCGGGTGAAGCATGATGAAAATGAACAACTGTCAGAAGCAATAAAAAAATAAAACCTTTTTTCCACAAACTTCAAACACCTCCCCTTCTTTTTCATTAGTGTAAACAAAATAAAAGAATGCTATGAGGAAAGGTGATTGGTAATTGTTGAAAAAGGTTCTATTTGCGCCCAGTAAAATGGATATAAAAAAACTTACGTGAATAATTATTTATTCTCCAGTTAAAATAAAACATAATAAGGAATAGGATTTACCTTTTTAAGTTCCTGTTTTAATTTATATAGGTTAAAAGCCTTTAAAGCATTTTACTGCTATAATTTTAAAATTAACTATTTTAGAAAGCTCCATTCATTTTTCAACAAATCGTCTGAAAGAGCGGGTTTTTTTGTTTGTAAAATCTGTGAAAATTAAATCAAACTTTGATTTTTCATTTGCACTATCCAGAAACTGGCGAATCCCGTGCAATGGTATGCCCAGTTTTTTCGCTTCTATAATTAAGCTAATCCATTCTTGATCATATGCAGCATTTTCAATTATCTTTTTCATACTTTCGCCCCCATTATTAGTCCAGATAATTAGCAATGTTCCATCACCCATGTTGTATAAAAACAGTCTACTTTGTCAAACAAGATGGAAGCATACACAAAAGAACTGACCGATTATTCCGAATATTGACATCCTGCCTCTTGTAAAAAAAGATAATCAACGTATGAATGACTATATTTAACTGTTTCTCGGCTCTTTTACAACAGTTAGAAAACAAGTTAATATATTCTCTTTTTCTTTTCAGTTGCTTTCTATATTCAACTGCATTTAAAATAATTTTCATGCCCTTATCTTTTAAAGCTTTTCCATAGCAGCTTCCTGTAAACCTTAGTAAGATATCTGGATTCCCGGACACTAATCATGTTATATACTCATTTCATTTTGATCAGCTTTACATATGATAAAGAATTAAATATGCGTGACAGTGTAAAGTTATCTAAATCAGTCCTTCCCCTCCTGATTATTCATAGTTATATGTCATAATTCCGTTAATTTTTCTGAATTATATATCTAATGTGGATAATAAACTATATTCACACATTTGTATATTGAGGAATGTTAATAGTTTATGTATTTTTTGATTAAAATTGATTTCTTGCGAATAATTATATCCGATTTCATATTATGTGTAATCAACCCTAAAAACAAAAGGTGGAGCTGGGGAGTGGAGATGTTTTAGAAGATACCTGCCAATAAATTTGAAAAAGGAGCTATTACTGAAAATTAGTAATAACTCCTTTTTCTTACTTAAATCTGCTTTACCTAGTCAGATGAACGGTTACGGAAGCGGTTGACAATAACTAAGATTGCACCGGCTGCCAGTAAACCTAAGCTGATAAGCAATAAGTTGAACATAGATGTTGCTGTACCCGGCAATGTTTCACCATCACCTTTATCTGTTTCTTTAGAATCACCTGAATCCGTTTTACCTGAAACTTCAGCTGATCCTTTACCTGGATCTTCTCCCGGCTCTTTACCTGGATCTTCTCCTGGCTCTTTACCTGGCTCTTTACCTGGCTCCTCTGGTTCTTTACCAGGTTCCTCTGGCTCTTTACCAGGTTCCTCTGGCTCTTTACCAGGTTCCTCTGGCTCTTTACCTGGCTCCTCTGGTTCTTTACCAGGTTCCTCTGGCTCCTTACCCGGCTCCTCTGATTCTTTACCAGGTTCCTCTGGCTCTTTACCCGGCTCTTCTGGTTCTGCTTTTACAAAACCAAAGTCTAATGTCGGGTCATGTTCTCCGTCTTCTGTTAAATGACGGGATACCGCAAACCATAAAGAGGAATCAATGGAATTATCATCGCCTACCTCTTCCAGAGTTGGTACATACCCTTTCAAGGCTTCTTTGGATGCTTCCCGATCAATTCGTACAATGTACGTTTTATCGATTGGCAGATTTTCAAAGATATAATATCCATTTTCATCTGTTGTTACTGGTCCTACTGGATTTCCGTAAACATCTGTTACTGGATTTCCATCTTCATCTTCAATCGTTAAGACGACTCCTTTAATCGGGATGTCTGTTTCGTCTTGTAAACCGTCTTTGTTTTTGTCAAACCATACATAGTCACCAACACTTACTTTTGCCGGATTATAATTGTTTTTTACTGTGAAATTATATCCATTCTCTTCACCAGCAGTTACATTACTTTCATAGTTTGGAACGTCTTCTTCCTCAACAGTATATTCAATTAAGCCTCCGTCTGCGTATACGTCCAAGCCAGTGAAGTCAGCCTGCCAGTTATTATCTTCACTCAGAGTAATTTCCTGACCTGTTTCTTCTCCATTTTTCAATAGTTTCACTGTAATGGAATCTGGACGATTTCCAGCTTTATTATTTTCGTCATTCCAGCTTTTTATAACATTGATACTTGTTTGTTCTGGTGTATAGCTGTTGGTAATATCCATACCATTAATTTCAGCAGAGTAATCTTCTACATTATCTTCTTGAACAGTATAATTAATTTCTTCTCCGTTCTCGAATTTTGGCAGGTTAGTAAAGGTGTAGCTCCAGTCAGATTCCTCAGAAACTTTCACAGCATTTACTTCGCTACCATTTGCTGATAAACGAACAGTAATGGATTCTGGGCGTTTGCCATCTTGATTATCGGCATCATCCCATGTTTTTGTTCCTTCTAAGTCAATTAGCACCGGTTCGTAGCTGTTGGTAATTACATAACCATCTGCAGGATTCCCTGCTGTTTGGGTTGCATACCCTTCTACCGCGACTTCTTCTATACTGTATTGAATTTCTTCTCCATCTGTATAGACGTCTAGTTCAGTAAAGTCTCCTTGCCAGTTATTTGCTTCATTTAGTATTAATTCCTGACCTGTTTCTTCACTATTTGCAAGTAAATTTACTGTAATCGCGTCCGGGCGTGCACCATCCTGGTTATTTGCATCCTCCCATGCTTTGACTACATTAATACTTGTTTGTTCCGGTGTATAGCTGTTGATAATGTTCAGACCATCAATTTCGGCTGAATAATCCTCTACATTATCTTCTTGAATAGTGTAATTAATTTCTTCCCCATTCTCGAATTTTGGTAAGTCTGTAAAGGCATAGCTCCAATCTGTTTCCTCGGAAACTTCCGCAGATTCTGCTTCATCACCATTTGCTAACAGACGAACAGTAATGGATTCTGGGCGTTTGCCATCTTGATTATCGGCATCATCCCATGTTTTTGTTCCTTCTAAATCAATTAATTCTGGTTCATGTATATTGGTAATTACATAACCGTCTGCAGGATTTCCTGCTGTTTGCGTTTCATAAGCATTAACTGCTATTTCTTCAACACTGTATTGAATTTCTTCTCCATCTGCATAGACGTCTAATTCAATAAAGTCTCCCTGCCAGTTACTCGCTTCGTTTAGAGTTAATTCCTGACCTGTTTCTTCACCATCTGCAAGTAATTTCACTGTAATCGAACCTGGACGAGCACCATCCCGATTACTCGCATCTTCCCATGCTTTGACTACATTGATACTTGTTTGTTCTGGTGTATAGCTATTGGTAATGTTCAGGCCATTAATCTCCGCAGAGTAGTCTTTCACGTTGTCTTCTTGAATGGTGTAATTAATTTCTTCTCCATTATCAAATTTCGGTAAATCTGTAAAGATGTAGCTCCAATCAGATTCCTCAGAAGCTTCTACAGCTTTTACTTCGCTACCATTTGCTAATAAACGAACAGTAATTGACTCTGGGCGTTTGCCGTCTTGATTATCAGCGTCATCCCATGTTTTCATTCCTTCTAAATCAATTAATTCTGGTTCATGGGTATTGGTAATCACATAACCGTCTGCAGGATTTCCTGCTGTTTCTGTTTCATAATCTTCTACAGCTACTTCTTCTATGCTGTATTGAATTTCTTCTCCATCTTTATAAACATTTAATTCGATGAAGTCTCCTTGCCAGTTATTTGTTTCGTTTAGAGTTAATTCTTGGCCTGTTTCTTCACCATTAGCCAATAGTTTCACAGTAATCGAGTCTGGGCGTGCACCATCTTGATTATTGGCATCTTCCCATGCTTTGACTACATTGATACTTGTTTGCTCTGGTGTGTAGCTGTTGGTAATATCCATTCCATTAATTTCTGCAGAGTAGTCCTCTACATTATCTTCTTGAATGGTGTAATTAATTTCTTCTCCATTATCAAATTTCGGTAAATCTGTAAAGACATAACTCCATTCTGTTTCCTCAGAAACTTCCACAGCTTCTATTTCGTCACCATTTGCTAACAGACGAACAGTGATGGATTCTGGACGTTTACCGTCCTGGTTATCGGCGTCATCCCATGTTTTCGTACCTTCTAAATCAATCATAGCTGGTTCATGCGTATTGGTAATCACATAACCATCTGCAGAATTTCCTGCTGTTTCTGTTTCATATCCATCAACAGCTATTTCTCTAACGGTATAGGTAATTTCTGCACCTGTCTGATCGATGACTGGTAATCCTGTAAATGTGCCTTCCCAGTTATTGTTCTCATTTAACACGATTGATTGCTCTGTTCCTTCATCGTTTTCTAACAATATAACGGTAATCGACGCGGGGCGGACACCATCCTGGTTATCTGCATCTTCCCAAACCTTTGCTACATTAATACTTGTTTCTCCTGATTCAAAAGTATTGGTAATAGTTAGGCCATCTTCCGATATTGCCTTCTCATAATTATCAGGAACTTCCACTTCATCGATTGTATATTTATACTCATTCCCATCGATATCTGTTTTGTCTAGCTCAGACCAAATATATTCTGTTTCGCCATCTTCCAGCGCTACTGCATCACCGTATGGTTCACCATCTCTGTACAGCTGCAATTCAATGGTTGGCTTTGGCCCACCTTCCCATACTTTTGTTCCTGTTATGTCAGTTTTTTCTTTTGTATTTTCAAACGTAATTGACACAATATTCTCTTCGTCGTTACCATATGCTTTATTAACAACAATTTCTATCTCATCTTCAGAAATAACATATCCTGCTGGTGCTTCTTCCTCTACTAGGTAATACGTTCTAAGTGGTAAGTTTCCAATTTGAAGGATACCATCTACCGTAGTAAATGCCTCTTCTTGTGTGTATTGAACTCTTTCTCCATTTAAATCGTACCACAGTGTAAAGGTCGCTTCGTTATTTGCAATAACTTCCTCTTCTTCTGCATCGACTTTTGTAACTTTTAAAGCTCCTCTGTTTGGTGCCCATTCGCCGCCTGCATCAGAGAATTGTCTGGCATTTAATTTACTGGACTCTACAGATTGCTGATCAATAGCAGATCCATCCAATGAAATTCTGTTACCAATATCACCATCTGTTGCAGTTACAACGGTTGTATATTTTAAAACTAAGGTATCTTGTAAATCTTCTGTCATGTTGATAGTTAAAACATTTTCACCATCGTCTGTCGCGCTGACATCAAGTATATAGTCTGTTCCTTCTACTAGAGCATTCTCTAAGTCCTGCGCTCTATAGATTTCAAGACTATCTGATAAATATACGTGACCGGAGCTTAAGGTATCCGTAATCACAGGATTTTTAATGATAGAAAGGCTCTCATTAACCGTAACTTGCCAATCCACTTCATCCCCTGTGAATACACGATCACCATTTAAACCAATTGCTCCTTTTTTCAAGAAGTCATCGTACTGACCATAGTTAAGGGTAGCACTATAAGGATATTCCACATCTCCAACACTAACTATTGCGTTGTTAGTATAGCTTTGTTTTGAGATGTCTGGTACAGATGTCGTAAATTCAATCACATATCTTTCTGTTACCTCATTGTTAAAGATAATTGTAAATTCGCCGCCATCAACGTCTACTGAATAATTACCCGGGTCTAATACTGGCCCAGTAATTTCAGTTGAACCATTAGAATTTACGTTATAAACCGATACTCGGATACTATCTGCATCAATATTTCCAGCATAAGCTAACGTATCTGTTATCGAAACATCTGATCCTAGGTTTTGTTTTTGATAGTTCGTGTACAATTGCCAGGCGACCTTTCTTTCACTGCCGCTTACCCAACCATTTACTGCTTTGCCTTCGTCATCAAAATGGACTAACTGCCCTTCTTTTTTACCGCTGTTCCAGGAGTCTTCTCTTACCCTAGTATCAGCACTACGAGTTTCATCAATCGGATTCTCATTTACTGTTTCTCCCTTAAAATGAGCATGATTGACATAAAGTCTGGCGCCATCTTGATTTTCTCCGCCTACACGAGATATATGAGGTTCTAGCGTATTACCATCCACTTCTTCTTGCGGGTCATAAGAGGTTTGATAATCAACACTTAGCTGTCCTCCATTTAATGGTAACGCATTGTCTAGAAGAGTAATAGTAAATCCTTTATGATAACCTGTTTCACCATCTTCAGTTCTAGGTGCAAGCGTGTAATCTGTACCTTCTACAAGTTCGTTCCCAGCATGATTTACTTTTACCGAACCCGGCAATAGAATCATCCCTTTATTCGGGAAAGTATCTTCTATTACTAATGAATCAATTGCTTCTCTTCTTGGATTCACATTTAATTGCCAATTCATCGTTTTGGCATTATAATCTATTCCCCGGAAACTCTTACCATAGGTGTTAGCTGCTGGTCTAATCTCAGCGTTACTATTTTCTCCCTCTTCACCAACACCATCACCTGTCATACCTACACTATTATTAAAATTATTTTTAGTGAAATCGGTAATCGCAGTTGTATATTCTACTTTCAGCTTGTGTGTACCTACATCTCCTAAGTTAATAACAACTGCTGTTCCACCATCAGCATTAGGGTCAAGGCTGATGTTAACAGGAGTATAAGAATTGCCTTCTTCGTCAGTGATTACAATATCACTTTCAGAAATCGCTAACCCTTCCGGAATTAAATCTGTCAGCACAGCATTCCCAATCGGGTGTCCTGCTTCATTGACGTGAATCGTCCAGCTGACCGTTTTATTGTCATAATCTACATTGGATACCCCTTCTTTGCGAAGGACCGGATCTCTAACAATGTTAACTGTTGCATCATCACTATTTAATTCATTTTCACCATCTTTTAGGGTTGCTTCATTTAAGAAGCCATTATCTTTTTGATATTTGCTATCATTGATATCTGCCCAATTTATATCTGTTTTAAATTTAATTCGATAGGCATCATCCTGTCCTAATGCCCCTAAGTTTATCGGGAACTCCATAAACGAACCGCCATGAGCAGCTCCTTCTGTCCAAGTTCCTTCACTTTGTGTAATTCTAACCACTTCAATACTATCTGGGTCTACGGTTAAGCCAGGAGGCAGACTATCTTCTACTATAGCCTCATTAATAAGACTTCCATTTTTATTAACATCAATTTGCCACTGAATAACATCGCTGTCTCCATCTTGCCAGCCATCCTTTTCAATCGGATTACTTCTTGTCAATCCTCCAACGGTAGCCTCAGCCGGTAAACTTTTTTCACCGTATTTAAAAGTTGCGTCATTAGTAAATGATTCTTCTGCATAATTTTCAATGGTTGTCGTATATTGGACACGATAGCCATTAAAAGGTGCAATTGTGCCTAAATCAATTGGGAATTCTGATGGATTTAGAGTCGATGTTACGTCTTCTCCTTCGCTTATACCTCCATCAAAGCCAATGTTTAGCTTATGGATAACAAAATCTCTAGCTTCTCCTAATCCACCAGGAATGTTATCCGCTAATGTTGCCTCCGTTATCTCTTCATCATTAGTATTGACCACGTCAATCGTCCATGTGATTTCTCTTGCATCATGGTCCATATCGGGATGTCCTTCTTTTTCAATACCGCTATGTTCTATATTTGGCCGCGCAATAACAGTTATGTTATTTTCGTGACCGTCATTGAATGGAATCTCTTGTTCAATATTTTCTCTGAATTTATCCAAATTGAACTCTAAACCAAGATTGACAAACCCGTTTTGGACGTCTGAAGTCTCAATGCCTTCATCAAATACAAATTTTAACACACCATCCTCAACGTGGTAGGTTCCTACCTTTGTTCCATCAACTATGAGATCTTGAACTGGTGTAGTAACCGTCTTAAAGGCATCAGAAAGACTAATCTCGGCTGTGTCACCAGCTTTCGCACTCATCCCTTGTGTATGCCAGCTAAACCTAAGATCTGCAATAGTACCTTCAGTGATGGAAATAATGTCACCATCTTCAATCGTTTGACCATCAATTTTTAAGCTTTCAAAGGTAAAGATATTCCCTAACTCAGCCTGCGGTCCTACATTAAATGCAGCAGAAGCCGCAGTGTTCTCTTCTTCAGCTTCCTCAGTACCTTCTTCAGTCTCTTCTTCCTTCACTGCTTCCTCGGCGCCTTCTTCAGTCCCTTCTTCCTCTACTGCTTCCTCGGTCCCTTCTTCAGTCTCTTCTTCCTCTACCGCTTCCTCGGTCCCTTCTTCAGTCTCTTCTTCCTCTACCGCTTCCTCGGCACCTTCTTCAGTCCCTTCTTCCTCTACTGCTTCCTCGGCACCTTCTTCAGCCACTTCTTCCTCTACTGCTTCCCCAGTTCTTTCTTCTTCAACCGCTTCTTCCTCTACAACTTCCCCGGTTCCTTCTTCCGTTGACCCCTCTTCAACAGATTCTTCAGTAGTTACTTCTTCTTCCTCCACAACTTCCTCTTCCTCTAAAGGCACCTGCAGCTTTAATGTACCTTCAGCTTCCGGATGCTCCAGCGCCGCTTCATTAAACGTGACGCTAATCATATTTTCTGTTGTTTTAAAGGAAGCAATTTCCACAGCTTCTTCATCCGAAGAGATGATGCCGTTCTGCGCTGCTAATTCTACAGGAGAATCGAAATCTACAGGTTGGCTTACATCTTCTAGATCATAATCCGCAAGCGACCAGTCTATATGTAGAAGCCGACTATCTTCTTCCTCGGTAAAAGAGCTCTCGGAAATGCTTTCAAAATCAAAGAACGTATCATTTTTATTTCCTTCTGCGTATGCCGTCTGTATCGGTGCAAAACCTGTTACAAATGACTGCATAACAAGAAGAAAAATCATAAATATACTTACTCTTTTTGCTCTTCTCTTCAATTAGTCCAGTCCCCCTTTTCTTTTTTATTTTTATTAACTGCTGGAATAGTGAAACCCAACACCTCCTAATATCTTTATATCTTTAAAATAATTTCTGTTCTGCAGAAAAAGCGTAAAAGAACGTTATCTAATAGATGAATAGATTCACTATTTATGAAAACGCCCTGGCATTACCCTTATCCAACTGACAGAAACATTTTAAAGTCTCTTCTGACTACATACTCATCCTCTATACAGCAGCTTTTTACTAGTTTCTATGAAGAAAATTACAATTAATATCGAGTTACTGGAAATGAGACTCTGTAGTCATTTTCATAATAACTTACTGAATATGTCCCAGAGAATAGTGTGTATATATACAAATTCTGTACATCCTGGTAATCTAATATATCCCAATATTTGGTTATATTAAGTCAGCAAAAAAATTCATTTTATAAAAGCATTGTTTCTGCTTTATAAAATGAATTTTCATGAATTTCTCGATATATATAATTTAAAATTCCGTTCACCACCCGACTTGAACATCCTCTTTAAACCCTGGATTTTTCTTTTATAATATCTGTTGCTTTTATATCAAAACCTGTTAAATCCTTCATTTTTGAAATATTATAGGATGCTGGTTCTTCGTGGAGGTGTAAATGCTCTGAAAATTTGTTAATTAATTTAACCCATAAATCTTTCAGCATTTTCCTCTCTGCAGCAGCCCATGAATAATTCAATTCAGCTAAATACTCTCCTCCATACACTTCCAGCACTGCAAAGTATTGTTCAACATCTACTTTATTTTCTTTTAATAAATATTGGGCATCGAGCTTAAATTCATGAGATTGAATCTGTATGCCATCCCCCATATCTATTTGATAAAATTCTTTCTGGCTGACGATTTTAATAGGAGCATCTATTTGCCGGATAACCTTCCTGATCTGATATATGGCAGTATAAAGCTGGGCATTTGCTTTTTCCCAAGGTAGATTGCTCCACAACAAATCAATTAATTCACTTTTCCGGATCGTATTTTGATGATTATGGATAAAATAAGCAAATAATTCTTTCGCTTTAGACGTTCGCCACTTTACTTCTATCCATTTATTCCCATGATAAATTTGCAGCACTCCTAAATCCTTAATAACAAACGATGATTTACAGGTCGCAATTTCCTGTTCTACCGCTTTTCTTTCCTTTATCCGTTGTATGGTTACTGCTAAACGTTCCTGCTTTACGGGTTTCAATATATAGTCTACTGCATTTAATTCAAAAGCTTTGACCGCATACTTGTCATAAGCCGTAACAAAAACAATATGTAAGGAAGGTTTAATGTCTAACAATTGTTCAGCTAAATCAGTTCCTTTTATAACGGGCATATGTATATCGATAAATACAGCATCTAGATCGGTTACCTGTACATGTTGGATTAAGTCGCCAGCGTCTATATATTTTCCTGTCACCTGTACTCCTTCTATTTTATTCAACAGTAAATACAAATATTGTAATGCCAAATGTTCATCGTCAATGATAGCAATATGCAGCATAGAATCCCCTTCCTGATTATTTTCACGATATATCACGTATAATTCAAGCATACATGACAATAAATATTAGCTATCTTCCTTTTTCTAAACAAATTCTATACAATTTTCTGGTTTACTAATTATCCCGCCTCCACTTACCTTCATTTCTTCCAATACTTGAAAATACTATATTATGGCCCAATAAAAATAAAACTCCACTTGATGGGTATACTATCTTTTTCCCATCAAATGAAGTTACATCTTTTGTCTTGTCATGCACTGGATAAATATTTTAATTATCTGCTAAATCCACTTCAAAAGAAACCTTTGTACCCCAGCCATGTGAACTGTTAATCGTTAAGCCTTTTCCATAATGCTGATGCAGTCTTTTTTCAACATTTAAAATACCGACGCCTGATTTACTGTCAGATTTCCCCTGTAAAATGCCCGGAATATCTGTTGTTTCTATTCCGACTCCATCATCTTCTACTGTAATTAATGCTTTGGAACGGGTATAATCTTTTTTTATTCTGATTACTACTGAGCCTTTCCCATCTCCCTTTCGGATACCATGATGTACAGCATTTTCCACCAATGGCTGAATCGATAAAAATGGAATATTTATCTCTTGATAATCCTCCAGCTCCCATTTCACCTGAAGGGCTTCTCCAAAACGGACCTGCTCAATATACAGATAGGATTGGACGATATTTAATTCCTCTTCTAAAGGTACTAAAGCATTCATTTGCTGGAACTGAAATTTGCTTCGCAACAGGTTTCCAAGCTCATCCAGGAGCTGTCTCATTTCCTCCAGATTCCATTCGCTTAATGCTTTGATAGCATTCAAAGTATTAAACACGAAATGTGGCTGTATCTGCGCTTGAAGCCACAGCGTTTCTAATTGTAATTGCTGCTCTGCAACCTTCTTAAGAGTGATTAGTGAATCCAGCCGGGTTTTTAACTCTGCCGGTTCTACAGGCTTGGTTATATAATCATTCGCACCGGCAGCAAAAGCTGCTTGTATATCTGAATTACCGCCAGTAAGCAGCAATACAGGAAGCTCTGTCAGAGAATACCGTTTACGAATCATTCTGGTGAGTTTATATCCGGAGATTTCCGGCATCATAATATCGGAAATAACAATATCCCACCCTCCTTTTTCCACCTTCTCCAAAGCTTGGACGGCACTGGTAACAAGAACCAGATTATATGCATCCTCGGGCAGTACAGCTTGTAACGCTAACAAACTGGCCGGATCATCATCTACTGCTAGAACAGATGGTTTTTGTTCGTTTTTCCAAGACGGGATTTTCAATTGCTCCGAATCCTCGATCCTCCTGATTGTTTGTGTATTCTCTTCAGGCAGATGAACAGCTTCCCGGGATGATGCTAATTCTAACGTAAAGGTAAAGGTTGTTTTCTCTCCTTTTTTGGAAGAAACCTGAATGGTCCCGCCATGAAGTTCTACCAGTTGTTTCGTAATACTTAGTCCCAGCCCAAAACCGCCGTCCCGTGTTATCCCTTCCGGAGCATCTCCTTGCTCATAAGGAAGAAATAATCGCTTCTGCATCTCCGGACTGATACCCGCGCCCGTATCAGTAACATGAATTTCTGCAACATTTCCATTTACAGCTGCCGATATAGTAATGGTTCCATGATCTGTATACTTTATAGCATTTTTGACTAAATTAAATAAAATTTGCGTCACTCGATTTTCATCCGCGAACACTGCCGGAAATGTTTTAGAAATTTGATTGATGATTTGAACCTTCTTCATGTCAAATGAAAATTGTAATAAATCCATCACTCCTGTGACAATCGGTTCCAAAATAATAACCTGTTTGTTTAGTCTGGGCTTGCCCTGCTGCAGCTGTCTCTCTTCTAATAAGTCCGTTAACAGTAGATTCATCCGCTTTCCTACATTCAATACCGTATTTAAATCATTGATACTTTGCTCTGTTATAGCAGATTCCTCTCTATCGCGTACACCCTTCGAAAGTAATAACATACTGTTTAAAGGATTGCGGAATTCATGAGAGGTATTTGCTAAAAATTGATCTTTCTCCCGGTTTATCCGCTGTAACGTTTCGGCCAGTTCTTTCGTTTCCCTGTAGGTACGAAAATATCCTTTAAGCCAAACCATCATAAAGCACACCACTGCAAAAATGAGATCAAAAGGATAATGCGGCATATATACTCCGCTTCCTCTCCATATTAAAGCCCATACAACATGGTGAATAGCTGCTGCAACGGATAATACTAAAAAGAAATCTGTATTCAATGACTGTTTGTACGACCGTATTATTGCAAAAACACCAATACCGACCAGGGAACAACAAGCGAACAGATAAAGTGGCAGCTGCATAATCAGCTGTGGCAGAGATAGAGGAAAAAATATCGTAACGCCGGCTAATCCAAATACTCCCCATTGAAAATAAGGAAATATTTTATTCCAATAAGGAAGCTTTTGATGATTGGTACATTGCAGAAAAACATAGCACTCGATTAATATCAATGCTACAAATAACTGGTTCCACCAATCACTCTGTGCATAGAAAAAAGAATGTAATAATTTATCTTTTCCACTAAGAAGAAATAGAATAGCATATATAAAAGTTAGTAAAGAAAAAAAGAATAGCTGTTTATTTCTGTTTCCAATTAAATACAAGATGAAAGCATACCCTGAATGAATCAACAGGACAACAACCATGGCAATCTGCATGTAAATCGAAAATTGCAATTCATTGGTAAGCTCTTGTTCTGTTCCAAATTGAATCGAGCGAATAATGCCACCATTTAAATTTCTGATATCTTTAAAATTGGCCGCTTGAATAATGATATCAATGACGCCATTTTCATCTGCTTTAAACGCGACTTTTTGTGGAGAGTTTTCAGCGGTAAATGCTTCTTCTTCCGTGGCAATTTCTCCCGATGATGAGAGTTTATTTCCATTGACATAGACTTCAGAGGCACTGCGGATACTCGGTATATATAATTCATAATGACTATCTTGACCTGGATTCACATGAACTTGCAATCGGTATGTTCCGTAACCGATAGGTGAATTCAATATATTATTCCAGCCTTCGGGCACATGAATGGTTTCTGTATCTGCTAGTACTGCTCCCTTCTCCTCCATTATAAATATGGATGGATAGAAATCCCATTCCCCGTCCAATACCAAGGTTTCGTCCCCATCCGCTTTCCACTCCCTTAAATCAAGCTTTCCATTTTGAATATCCAACGGGGTACTATTTTGAAAACCTTCCATCCAAATCAATCGAAAAGCTGATAAACAGACGAAAACAAGCAGTAAAATCAGCACCAGCTTCATATAGTTATTTCTCATTGATATCATCTCTTCTAACGTCAAATTTTAAATATATCCTTCAAATTTCTTTGACGGCAAATGAACTGGATAGAGTTCTCCTGCTTAAGCATAAGACTCTTTATTCTATAGGCTGATGCTGATGATTGTATACTTGGTTTTATGATAAATTGTTCTTTATCCAGTTCACGGATATCAATAAACGTTCTGTTATTTACAAGATTTCAAATATAATTTTTCTATATTTAGTTTAAACGCATTCACCATGTATTCATCATATGCGGTAACAAAACTTATAAAGGTTATATACAACAATTGTTCACAAAATTTATGCTCTTTTCACTTGGCAAATGTATATTTACAAATACAGCATCCGCATTTCTATTTGAGCATGATTAATCAACCCATTGCCGGTCATATGCTCTCCGGGATATATTTATTTTTTTAATAAACTATACAAATCTTAACAGTTCCAAGCAGCTATATTCCCAAATAAATATGTACAAATTCTATACAACTCAAAATCATACAATGATTATATAAAAATAAAACTCCATTCTAATCGGGGCTTAATCACCTCTGCAGAATGAAGTCTTGTTTTGTTTATATATCAATTTCAAAAGATACGCTCGTTCCCTTATTCAGAGAACTGTCAATCATTAATCCTTTTCCATAATGCTGATGCAGTCTTTTTTCAACATTTAAAATGCCGACTCCTGACTCACTGCCTGAATTCCCCTGCAAAATGTTCGCAATATCTGCTGTTTCTATCCCCGCTCCATCATCTTCTACCGTAATGAATGCTTTCGAACAGGCAGTATCTTTTTTAAATCTGATTACTACTGTGCCTTTTCCTTGTCTATTTCGAATACCATGCTGTACAGCATTTTCTACCAATGGCTGAATCGATAAAAATGGAACACTTATCCCTTGATAACCGTCCAGCTCCCATTTCACCTGAAGAGCTTCTCCAAATCGAACTTGTTCAATATATAGATAGGAGCGGACAATATTTAATTCCTCATCTAAAGGTATCAGATCTTTCATCTGCTGGAACCGGAATTTACTTCTCAAGAAATTACTAAGCTCATTGAGCAGCTTTCTCATTTCTTCTACATCCCATTCACTTAGTGCCAAAATAGAATTCAGAGTATTAAACAAGAAATGCGGCTGTATCTGTGCCTGCAACCATGCTGTTTCAAACTGTAACTGCTGCTCTGCAACACGCTTCATTGTTATTAACGAATCCATTCTTGCTTTCAGCTCTACCGGCTCAACGGGCTTGGTAATATAATCATTTGCTCCTGCTACAAATGCTGCTTGTATATCTGCATTCCCGCCCGTAAGTAAAAGGACAGGAAGCTCTGTCAGCGAATAGCGTTCACGAATCATACCAGTGAGCTTATAGCCTGATATTTCCGGCATCATTATGTCTGAAACAACAATGTCCCATTCCCGTTTTTTCATTTCTTCCAGTGCTTGTTTCGCATTGGAAACAGGTACAGTATCATACATATCCTCTGATAAAATTGAATTTAATGCTAATAAACTGGCCGGATTATCATCAACCAGTAATACTGCTGAGGCCCGGCCGTCATTTAATTGCGGTAATCCGGATTCCACCTTATCTTCGCTCTTTGCAGCAGTACGCACAGTCTGCACCGGCAGCTGTACAGCTTCTTGCGAAGAAGCTAATTCCAAAGTAAATGTAAAGGTTGTCTTCTCTGCGTCTTCTGATGAAACCCAAATCTGCCCTCCATGAAGCTCAACCAGCTGCTTAGTAATACTCAATCCCAGACCAAATCCGCCTTCTTGCATTCCACTTGTTGCGTTGTCCTGCTCATAAGGAAGAAATAACCGCTTTTGCATTTCTCCACTAATTCCGATACCTGTATCTGTCACATGAACTTCCGCATATTTTTCTTTCTTCTCAGCTGATATAGTTACTCCACCTTTACTAGTATATTTAACGGCATTACCAACTAAATTAAATAAAATCTGCGTAACACGATTTTCATCGGCATAAACTGCCGGGAATTCCTTTGGAATCTTATTAATCATCTCCAGCTGTTTCATATCTGATGAAAGCTGTAATAGGTCAAGAACTCCTGTTGCAATTGGTTCAAGGGAAATTACCTGTTTATTTAAACGCGGTTTCGTACGATTTAAATTTCTTGCCTCGAGCAGATCGGTTAATAACAGATTCATTCTCTTTCCGACATTCAAGACCGTATTGAGCTCACTTACACTCCGCTCTGACAACACTGTTTCTTCTCTGTCCATGACAGCCTTGGAAAGTAATAAGATACTATTCAAAGGATTACGGAACTCATGCGATGTATTAGCAAGAAATTGATCCTTTTCCTTATTCATCCTTTGTAAACTATCAGCCAATTCTTTGGTCTCCTCATGCATTTGAAAATAACCTTTGAACCAGACAGTAATATAGCACACCACCGCAACAATCAGATCAAATGGATAAAATGTTAAATATATACTCTGTTCCCTCCATCCTATATCCCATATATAATGATGCACGACCGCAAAAAAACTGAGTACAAGGAACAGATTCGTCGCCGGGTTTTGTCTATACATCCGTGCAATCGAGCAAAATGTAACGACAATCACTATAAAAGCAAATAGATAATAAACAGGAAATAAGAACAGAATCTGCGGTATTGATAAGAATAAAGTTATTCCCATCACCCCAAATATACTCCATTTATAAAAAGGAAATACCCTTCTCCAATATGGCAGCTCCAGATGATTCGTACATTGCAGCAAAGCATAACAGCCCACCAAGAGCAAGGTGTTTGCCAGACGAAAATCAAAATCATAGGATATATTTAAAAACTGATGAATTAACTTATCTCCATTACTTAAAAGAGAAGTTACGATTATCGATAACATTAAAATGGAAAAATAGAATAGGTACTTATCCCGGTTTCCTATCAGATATAAAATAAATGTATACACTGCATGAATTAAAAAGATAACAATGATACTGATTTGAAAATAGCTGGATATCTGTGTTCCTCTTGAGATTGCCTGCTCCGTACCAAATTTCACAGAACGGATGATACCGCTGCTTCTTATATCTTTATAGTTGGCAGCTTGTATAACAATATCAATATTTCCTTCTTCATTTGCTGTAAAAACCACGTTTTGCGGTAAATTTTTAGCTGTATATTGCTCTTCATCTGAAGCTATCTCACCAGAGGAAGACAGCTTTCGTCCATTAACATAGACTTCTGATGAACTGCGAATACTTGGTATGTATAAACCATAATTCTGATCTATATCAGGGTTAACCTTGATTTGTAACCGATAGGTACCATAGCCAAAAGAAGAATTTAAGATATCATTCCAGCCTTCAGGCACATCTAAAATTTCCGATTCACTGCCTGCCCTGCTTACTTCTTCCATAATAAACTGAGAAGGATAGAACTTCCACTCCCCGTCCAAAACAAGTGTTTCTTTGTCCCCCAGATCCCATGATTGTATATCCAGAACACCATTTTGAATATCAGGTTGAATCTCATTTTGAAAAAACCCCATCCAAATCATGCGGAAAGTAGATAAACAAATAATAAAAAGGAGCAGAATAACTCCCAGTCGAATATAATTTTTTCTCATTCCTATCAACTCTTCCCCATACAATTTTCAACCTCTATGTCACAGCCGACATAGAGGTGTCCTTGGAGATAAAATCTTTTGCTAATGTTGTAATTTTTTATTCAATAACATTACAGCCTCCTCATCAGAGCTGACAAGCGCACTTAATTTGGAAGCATTATATGATGAAGGATTCTCGTAATAAATGATATGTTTAACCAGATTTTCTATTAATCCCAGCCATATTTTTCTCAGACTGTGTCTTTCTTTAAGAACCCATGCTGCTTCAATTTCCTCCAAATAATTCCCCTGGTATGCTTCTAACAGTTTAAAATATGCAGCTGCAGATACATTGTTATTTCTCAATACATCCAATGCTGCACGCTTCCACTTAACTGATTGAATTTCTACACCTTCTATAGTTATATGATAGAATTCGTCCTGACTGGATATTTTAATCGGCATTCCAATTTGCTGTGTTACCTTTCTAATTTGGTAAACAGTGGAGTACAACTGTGAATGAGCCTTCTCCCAAGGAAGATTACTCCACATTAAATCTGTTAATTCACCTTTTCGAATTGTATTTTCATGATTCTGTACAAAATAAGCAAACAGCTCCTTCGCTTTGGATGTCCTCCATTTCACTTCGATTGGATTATTTTCCTTATAAAAGCGAAGAGCTCCTAAATTCTTAATTCTATAATTTGCTTTATCTGAATCTGATTCCAATGCTGTATTTAATTTTATATAATTACTTTCTTTTATCCTCTGTATCGTTATCTCTAACCGTACTTTTTGAACCGGCTTTAAAATATAATCCAATGCATTTAATTCAAAAGCTTTGACTGCATATTCATTATAGGCAGTTACAAAAACAATCTGTAAGGAAGGCTGTATGTTTAATAGTTTTTCCGCTAAATCAATCCCTTTTATCTCAGGCATATGTATATCCATAAATACAGCATCTATGCTTTCCCTTTGAACATGATCTATTAGATCCCCAGGGCTGTTATATTTGCCTGTAACCTGTACTCCTTCTATTTTATTAAAAAGAAAATCCAAGTATTCTAAAGCTAAATGCTCATCATCGATGATACAAATATTCAATTTATAGCCTCCTAAAAATAGGTTTGTAATTTCATTGAGAAACAAAGTATATAAACATATCATACATGATAATAATGAGAGCTTTAATCGACAATTTTCTATACAAATTCTATACAGAATGAAGCATCGGTTTTCAAAACTCCTTATCATAATTCCTGTACAAAAATTACATCTAATTTTTTTATACCATATATCGACTCAGAAAACCTTCGTTTTTAAAATTATTGTTATTGTTAATTTACGGAAGATACTCTAAAAATCCGTAGCCGCCACTTTATACAGAACAAGAACACTTGGGGGAGCTAAGTCGCAGTTCCTTTAAAACCATAGTTTTATTATAACTTTCCTGTTAACAAAAAAAGACCAGCTAACCCACTAATTGGGTCAGCTGATCCTTGTATATCCCTTTATTTAATATGCCTTACGCAATTATTCTAACTTTTTATTAAGATGCATTTGAAACAACAATTTCTTCTTCATTTACATCCACATGAACTGCTTTTACATCTTCCCCTTCGAGAATTAAATCAGTTAATTGATCTTCTACTTTATCCTGGATAACACGGCGTAATGGACGTGCACCAAAGCGTGGATCGTATCCTAATTTAACAAGACGCTGCTTAGCTTCGTCAGAGATAGTGATGCTGATTTGGTTTTCCTTCATAGTTGCTTCTAAATCATGCAGCATAAGGTCAACAATTTGTAATAGATCTTCTTCTTTTAATTCATTAAAGTTTACAATAGCATCGAAACGGTTCAGAAACTCTGGTTTGAAATAGTTACTTAGATTTTCTAATGTGGAAACTGATTCATGTGTTTTGCTGTTAAAGCCGACATTCACTTGTTTTTCACCAGTTCCGGCATTACTTGTCATAATAATGACTGTATCCTTAAAGCTTACTCTTCTGCCATGAGAATCTGTTAAATGACCGTCCTCCATAATTTGTAAGAACATATTCTGCACATCTGGATGTGCTTTTTCAATTTCATCCAGTAATAGAATAGAGTATGGGCTTCTGCGGATGCGTTCAGTCAGCTGTCCAGCTTCCTCATGTCCTACATATCCTGGTGGTGAACCGATAATTTTAGACACCGTGTGTTTTTCCATATACTCACTCATATCCAGACGGACCAAGGCATCTCTTGTGCCGAACAATTCTTCTGCCAGTACCTTTGTTAATTCTGTTTTTCCGACACCAGTAGGGCCGACAAATAAGAATGAACCGATTGGACGTTCTTTTGCTTTTAATCCGGCACGGCTTCGGCGAATTGATTTAGCAACTTTTGCTACAGCTTCTTCCTGTCCGATTACTTTGGCACGAAGATCATCAGCCAGATTTTTCATTTTTTCTTTTTCATCTTTTTGCATTTTAGTTACTGGTATACCCGTTTTTTCTTCTACAATCAATTGAATATCAGAAATATCCACATCCATTGTTTTTTCTCCGTCTTCTACTTTATCCAATTGCTTTTGTAATTGAATTTCCTGATAACGGAGATTTGCAGCGCGCTCATAGTCCTCTTTTTCTGCTGCTTCCTGCTTTTGTTTCACAACTTCATCTAAGCGTTGCTGTAATGAATCAGAATCTTTTTGTGCGTTTGCCAGATTCAATCTGGAACCAACCTCATCCATCAAGTCAATTGCTTTATCTGGTAAGAAGCGGTCCTGAATATAGCGGTTGGATAAACCGACAAATGCTTCGACTACTTCATCAGAATAACGTACTTCATGGAATTTTTCATAACGGTCTTTAATTCCCTTCAAGATTTTTACTGCATCTTCTAATGATGGTTCCTTCACGATAATAGGTTGTAAGCGTCGTTCTAACGCTGCGTCTTTTTCAATTTGACGATATTCTTTTAATGTTGTTGCACCAATTACCTGCAAATCACCACGTGCAAGAGCCGGTTTCAAGATGTTGCCCGCATCCATTTGTGAGCTTTCTGCTGTCCCCGCGCCGACAAGAAGGTGAATTTCATCAATAAATACAATTACATCATTACGCTCCTGTAATTCAGCAATCAGTTTATTCATCCGCTCTTCAAATTGACCTCGGATACCAGTGTTTGCAACTAAAGAAGCTACATCCAGCAGATAAATTTCTTTGTTCATTAATTTAGCAGGTACATTACCTTCGACAATATTTACTGCCAGTCCTTCTGCAATTGCGGTTTTACCAACACCTGGTTCACCGATTAATACGGGGTTGTTTTTATTTCTTCTATTCAATGTTTCAATAACTCGTTTAATTTCTTTATCTCTACCAATGACAGGATCAATCTTCCCTGCTCGCGCTTGATCAGTAATATTTTTTGCTAACTGATCAATTAAGCCATTTCCATTGTTTGATTTTTGTTTCGTTCTAGTGCGTGCACTTGCACCACTTTGTTGATTACCTTGGAAAAAGTTGTTGGCAAATGATTGATCCATATTGCCAAATGGAGAATTAGAGAAAAAGTCACTGTTCATCATATTTCCTTGTATTTCTTGTAAACACTCATGGCAAAGATGCACTTCCATACGTTGTCCATTCATTTGCATTTGTGCATTAATCGTTGCCTCATTTTGTCCACAGTTTTGACATTTCATTTCTCATTCCTCCTTTAAATTAGTCAGATAGCTTATTTATTCGTTATTTTGACTTTGACTATCTTTGACTATAATTACATTATACTCTGACCTTCTTTGACTTTCAAGTGTTTTAGTCAAATTTTTTTATTTTTTTTTGACCTTTTGTATTTATGATAGATTGAATATAGGCCAACGCCTTATTACATAAGAGATTTAGCAAGTTATCTGTTTATCAGATTTCTGATCAAAGAGGTTCAAAAATACAAATTTCTTATGAAAAGAATGACTTTCTTTTTTCATAAGGAGAATTTGTTTTTGCAGTATATCAAAAAAACTGTCCTTTTAGAAGCGTAACGTTTTATCAGAATATACTCTTCTGAATAACTACGTTTTCTTCTATAAAAGGACAGTTTACTTTAATAAGGAAACTGCTTTGGCAATTGATTACGCATCCATAAATCATCTAAGTTTTTAAATTGATACCCTTCTTCTTTTAAATCCTGAATTACTTTTTCCAGGGCAGCTGCATTATCACTGGAGACAGCATGCAGTAAAATAATTGCTCCGGGATGAATCTGTTTCATAATCTCGTCATAGGCATAATCTGCACCTTTTTGTGCGTTTGTTTCCCAATCCTTAAAAGCCAGTGACCAAAACACATGAACAAGTCCGATTTCTGTTGACCATTTCAATGTATCTGAACTGAATGTCCCCCGTGGAGGTCTGACAAATATTAATTCATCTTGATCACTTATCTCGGCAACTGCCTGTTCTAAATCTGTCAGTTCTTTTTCAATGGCTTCCTTATTCATAATTGTAAAGTCTGGATGATGGTAGGAGTGATTTCCAATAATATGCCCTTCCTCCACCATCCTTTTGACTAAATCAGGCTCACTTTCTACATAATGTCCTGTTACAAAAAAAGTTGCTGGAACTTCTTCTTTTTTTAATACATCTAATATGTCAGAGGTAAAGCCCTGCTCGTAGCCATTGTCAAAGGTGAGATAAAGGTTTTTCTCCCCGCTGTCATCCAGATAGAACGCATTATATTTATCCAATACTTCCTGATATGACCCTATCTCCGGAGGCGTATGATTATTATTTTTCTGGTAGCCCCATCCATACGCAAAAGCTGTGTTCCATGTGAAAGCACAAAAGAAAAAGGCAAGTGATAACAGGAAAGCGATTAGTTGTTTCATTCAAATCCCACCCAGTTTTTCTCTTACCTTTTCCTTTTGCTTCTACTTTTATACGCTTTTTTTATAATACCATTGCAGCAATCCAGCCGAAAATAAATAAAGGAATATTATAGTGTATAAATGTCGGTACACAGGTACCCCAGATATGATCATGCTTTCCATCTGCATTAAGCCCCGAGGTTGGCCCCAGCGTACTGTCTGAAGCTGGAGAGCCTGCGTCGCCTAATGCTCCGGCTGTTCCAATTAAAGATGCTGTTGCAAGCGGTGAGAAACCGGCTGCAAGGCAAATTGGAACAAATAATGCTGCAATAATTGGAATGGTTCCAAAGGAAGTTCCGATACCAATCGTAATAATCAATCCAAGTAATAATAATACAAACGCAGTCAGCGGTTTATTATCTCCCAGCATAGAAATCGATACTTCCACTAATTCTCCTATTGCTCCGGTTTTCTGCAGAACATTTGCAAATCCTGCAGCTACCAGGATAATAAAAGAGATGGTAGCCATCATGGAGATACCCTCTGTCATCACCCGGTCCAAGACTTTAAATGGTAATGCTACCAGAACGAACATAGCTATAATTCCAGTTAATGCTCCCAAAATCAAATCTTGCGTAATAATTTGAACAATAAGAGCT
Source organism: Oceanobacillus sojae (assembly GCF_007991515.1). GTDB lineage: Bacteria > Bacillota > Bacilli > Bacillales > Amphibacillaceae > Oceanobacillus > Oceanobacillus sojae. Next base: position 30,873 of record NZ_BJYM01000023.1, on the reverse strand, counting down.
AATATAATTGCAATAATCGTCATTAAATGCTGTTTATTGAATGTTACTTCTTCTACTAAATCCTCTGGTTTAATTTTATTTTCTTTTACTGTATCTTTAGGATCTTTATCTTTTCTATAAGTAAATAAGATTCCAATTAACAACCCAACAATCATCCCGGCGCCAGGTATCAGCATAGATAATGTTACTTCATGCAAAGTAATTTCTGCACCGTTTGAATTTACCCCTTTTAAAATTAAGTCTTGGAAAACCAGACCGAATCCTACTGGAATCATAATATAGGGTGCTTTCAAACCAAATGTCAGCGCTACTGCTACTGCCCGGCGATCCATCCGCATTTGATCAAATAATTTTAATAAGGGAGGAATTAAAATAGGAATAAAAGCGATATGCACCGGCACTAAATTTTGTGATAAACACGCAACACCAGCTAACGCAAATAGCATTATTGTTTTCTTCCCTGTCAATATACGAATAATAAAATTGACTAATATTTTAGTAATACCTGTGTAGTTGATGGCAACTGCAAAAGCACCTAATAAAATATAACTGAGTGCTGTATTTGCAGAGTCCCCCATCCCAGCCACCATTAATTTAACAGAATCCGTAAATCCTAAACCGCTCATTAATCCGGCAGCAATCGTTGAAATTAAAATAGATAAAATAACATTTACCTTTAATAAACATAAAACAGTCATTAATAGGACTGCTAAAAGAACAACCCATTCCATTTTTCTTCCTCCAATAAATAACCATCAATTTCTTTAACACTTTATCATGATAAAGCAACAAAGATAAAATTGCAAGGAATTTTTATACTCATTTGAAATACTCCCACACTCCCCTCATGCATAGAGGCAGAAAGTTTTTTCCAGAAATTGATAAAAAGGACTGCCTTCAGACAATCCTTTGTTATTAGAATAAGATATCTTAGAGTTTTATAAATGGATTAGATGGAGTGGGTAATCGCAGTCCTACTCCCAATCTCAGTTCCATCTGTTCCTTTTATTTAGAAATAACTGATGTCAGCCCCAAACGAAAATCGAGAAGATTTAAGACAGACCATCACAATTTGAGCTATTATTTGACTTTGAATGAAAAGGACAAATAATCCTGTACTGGTATCCAGGCACCAATTCCTTGTTTTGTTACATTTTTAATTTGAATGGTTTTATTGGAGCCTTTTAATTCAATATAGACTTCTCCAAATGTTACCTGGCCCTTTTCATTAACTGCAGGAGCATAGGCATCAAGTATTCCATGCTTCTGAACCGGGATGTTATATGAATTTGCCAATTTTGTATTATGCCCAATAACGGTTTGATAAGAGAGAGGCAGCTTTGTTTTTTCGCTTGCCTTTAATAACATCATTGTTTTTACCTGTTCTGGATTACTTATTTTACTGGTTAAAGCACCTTTTACTTCTTTTTGCTCCTGTTGGTAATAACTCATTTCTTGTGCCTGGTCACCACCGATATTATTCATTTCATTTTTATTAATCAATTGATATTCCCAGTTGACATTTGATTCACTGGATTGATAATTTATCGGCCATCTTCCCAGATAAACCATACCGCGGTAGCCAATTGCAATTGGAGAAGGTTTAATATTGCTTTCATTTAAAATCTTGATCAGCTCCGGATTTTCAATTGGTATATCGACACCCTCGATTAACTCCTTTGTTAAATCACTCGCCTCAATAATTTCCTGGTCTTCAGTTGAATTTGGAAATGTGTTTTCTTTGGATACATCTAATACATGACTAGGTATATCAGATTCTTTTTTCTCTTTTATTTCTTCAGCAAAACTGTTCATTGGCATCCACAGCCATGCTAAACATAAGAGCAGCATAAAAAAATAAACACGATTGCATTTTTTCATTTCCGTACCTTCCTTTCTTTTTGTTTTATTTTTTCTGAAAGGAAGAAAACTATACATCCGGTACTTTGAGACTTTTTGGCAAATAAAAAGAGATACCCTTTTAGCCTTAAAGAGTATCTCTTTCATTCCTATATTTATTTTATAAATGCACTATACCTTTTCTCTAAACGCTCCTGCAACATGCCAATTAAAATACACACCGGCCAATAAATAAGCGCCACTAAAATATACATGGTCATTGCATCAAATTCTCTTCCTGCAACAATTTGCGCTTTTTGAAACAGCTCCGGCACTGTAATTACTGCTGTTAAAGAAGTTGCCTTCACAATATCCATAAAGACATTTGTTAATGGAGGGATTGCAATCCGGGTGGCTTGTGGCAAAATAATTTTACGCAAAGTCAGCCAATAAGGCATATTCAACGCCCGTGACGATTCCCATTGTCCCTTCTCCACACTACTTAATGCGGATCTGTCAATTTCAGCAATATAGGCGGCACTATTCAACCCCAGTCCAATAATTGCAGCATGAACAGCTACAAGCTGAATTCCCGCTGAAGGCAAGCCCAGATATAGAATATATAAAAATACGATAATCGGTGTTCCCCGCATAAACGATATATACAGCCGTGCCGGCCATCTCACTAAGCCATATTTAGAGCTTCTCGCCAAAGCTAACAGCAGCCCTAAAATAAGTCCAATAAGCATACTTCCAATGGAAATAAGCAAGGTTATGGGGAGTCCTCCCAATACAAATGGCAAGCTCTCCCAAGCTAATTGGACATCAAAGAATCCACCAAAATTCACATTTGATATGTTCATTAGAAGCCTCTAAAAGTCCAGACCTTCTACAATTTCAACTTCTATATCCGGTTCCTCTGAAGCATCTTCTTCATAGAATTTTTTCCCAATTCGCTTAATGTCCCATCTTCACGCATATCGTTTAAAGCACTATTAATTTCTTCCTGAAGTTTGCTTGCATCCTTTGGCATCATAATCGCCTGCTCTGTCGGATTAAATTTCAGTGTAGGATGCAGATGTAAATCAAAGTCAGGAAATGCTGCTACTCCAAATTTAGTCAGGTAATAATCATTTAATACCAAATCTGTTCTTCCTGTACTTATATCACTTAGGTAAGCTTCATTTGGAGCATTTCCATACGTTACAACCTCCGCCCCAAAATGCTCTGCGATTTGACTGTAAATGGTTGTTGCTGCCCCGCCGGCTTTTTTCCCTTCTAAATCTTCAAGTGTTTCTATTCCTGAATTATCCGATTCTCTTACTGCTGCCACTATATACGAGTATTTATACGGGTCAGAAAATCCAAATTTCTCTTGATTTTTTTCTGTTATAGTTGCATCATTAGCTCCAACATCAATTCTGCCGCTATTAATCGCTGTAGCTAAATCATCCGCACCCAAAATTTCAAATTTAACCTCTAAGCCTAAACGTTCCCCAATCTCTTTCATAATCTCCACCGTATATCCCGTTAACTCATCATTCTCATCGTAATAGGATGCACCGATCAGGGTTCCAGAAGTCCCAGCCACAATTTCGCCTTTTTCCTGAATTTCTTCCCAATGCTTATCCTCTGCTTCGGCATTATCTTCGTTGTCGTTATCCCCTTCACTACAAGCAGCCAGTAAAAATACTGTAAGAAGCATAAAACTAAAAACAAATAAGTTCTTCCTCACCACAAAACCTCCCTGTATTATACTTTTTATACAGAAATAGTATAACAAAGAAAGTCTTATATGAAAACATTTTATAATTCTGTATAATAAATCCTAAATCTTATAGTAATACAATTTAACAAATGCACATTTGTTGATTAATTTCTCCCTATAAAAAAGGAAACGGCTAATTATCTGGCCGTTTCCTTTCTAAGCTCTTTTCTGATTTAGAATCGTTGCATTTAAAATGCCGCCGATAATAATAATAATTCCAAATAAATAGAACCAGATTAACAAAATAATAATAGTACCTAAACTGCCATAAGTGGCAGAAAAATTCCCTAAGTTATGCACATAAAAGGAAAATCCCCAGGATACCAGCTGCCAGGCAAGTGTTGCAAATGCTGTACCCCAGACCACCTGTGAAAATTTTAGTCGCCGATTAGGCGCAAGCTTATACAAAAATAGTAACACGATAAAGAAGATAAGAGATGAGACTACCCATCGCAAGGTTCCCCATACCGCTAAAAAAGATTCTGTAAAACCAATCCAGGAAAAAAGATAAGTACCAATCATTTTTCCAAAAACCGGCAGCAATAAAGCTAAAATTATAATTAAAACCATCCCTATTGTAAGCATCATTGCTACAAGCCGTGAAACTATAAACGAGCGGTCTGTCTTAATCCCGTAAGCGTGGTTAAATGCTCTGGTAATTGCATTGACACCATTGGACGCTGCCCATAAGGTTCCAATAATACTGATGGAAAGCAGACCGCCGTTTTGAACAGTTAATGATTGCAAATTTGTTGTAATAAGCCCCATCACTTGCTCAGGTGCGAAGTCTCCAATTGTTTCCAAAATCAAACCCATATCAATCGGCAGGTATGGAATTAGATTAAGTAAGAAAATTAAAAAAGGAAATAAAGACAATATAAAGAAATAAGAAAGCTGAGCTGCCAGTCCAAACACCTCGACTTCTCCATAACGTCTCCAAAAATCCTTGCCTATACCCTGAAGGTTTCGAATGCCGATCCACCTGCCCTTCTTGCTTGGTGAGCTTCCTCTTTAAAACAGCTTGTTCAAAAAAGGAGAAGGGAGATGTTAAAATCTTTATCTCAATACGAAATAAAGGTAACATTTTATTTTTTTACATTCTTATCCTTCCATCACCCCTTACTTTTGAACATCCTGTATTAATCTATTGCTTTACCTGAATATTTATTCGTAACTTTATCTAATGTTTGCTCCACTTGCTCTAAAGCGTTCATAGCATTAGAAGATCCACTTTCAAAAACATGATTCACCTTATCGACTGTTTTTTGCAGGCCTTGAATTGCTTCGGAAGGATTGCTGATATAATAAGATGATGCAGCTTTCATATCTTTTACTTTTCCGCATGCATAACTGCGTGCTTCTTTATCAAATAATGATGCTGCTCCTCCAATAACTGCTCCTGCAACGACACCTAAAATAATTTTACGTTTTCCCATTATTATCTCTCCTTTAATTTAAATGATGCTTTTCTTTTAAAAATTGAAGTAATCCGTAACAGCCATCTGAAACTAACCGATACGTCTGTCCGAAATCTCCTGTGTAATATGGATCAGGAATATCATCTTCTTCTATGTCCTCCACAAACTCCATTAATTTCACAATCGCTGTTCCCTCATGGTGGTTAGACCCGATAAGCGTATTATAATTATTCTGATCCATTGCAACCAGGTAATCAAATTGATTAAAATCATCTGCTGTAAGCAGTCTTGATTCCATTCCATCATAGGAAATGCCCTGCTGGTCAAGTATTTCCTTTGTTCCCGGGTGGGGTGATTGTCCGAGATGCCAATCTCCTGTCCCGCAAGAATCAACCTGCACGCTATCTACCAGCTGCTCTTTCTTTACAAGATCCCTGAATATCGCTTCTGCCATAGGGGAACGGCAAATATTACCTAAACAAACAAATAATACACGTACCAATCGTTTTTCACCCCATTCATCTCGCGTCGGCTTAAAAAATAAGCTCTTCCCAATTAACACCCTAAACGGTATACAATAAGTTTAGGGTGTTTTGCTGTAACTCTATTATAAGCAACTTAGACCGATAAGCAAAGAGTTAATTGTAGAAAGTTGTTATCCTGCTTCCATTTTTGTCGAAAAGATACAGCCTTTAAAATACGCTCATATCCCAGCTGTTTGCAATATGACGGAGCAATTTAATTCCTGCAACACTATTTCCCTGCTTATCCAACGCCGGCCCAAACACACCAATACCGCAGCCATCTAAAAATGGCAAATCATTATTACGGACCCTTGGCGGTACAACTGCTAAAATACCGCCAGAAACACCACTTTTTGCTGGAATTCCGACATAGGAGGCAAATTTCCCGGAAGCATCATACATACCACATGTTAACATCAGAGATTTGGCAATTCGAGCTACGTTCTTAGGAATAATTATTTCTTCTGTATCAGGATGAATCCCATCGTTTGAAAGAACCAGGCCAATACGGGCCAAGTCATCGGTTGTAATATTAATAGAGCATTGTTTAAAATAAGTTTCCAATGTTACCCCTAAATCCGATTCCAAATATCCCTCTTCCAGCAAATAATAACCGATAGCTCGATTACGCATCGATGTATCTCGTTCAGAGACATAAACATCTACATCTATTTCAGGTCTGTAGCCAATTATTTTTTCCATTAAGTTAAATAGTGGCTCCAGCTTCTCATCTGATGTATTTCCATTTAATAAAGAAGATACTGTAATCGCTCCTGAATTTACCAAAGGATTAAAAGGGCGCTTCGGATTGTTAATCTGCAAATGCATAATGGAATTAAATGCTTCTCCAGTCGGCTCTACATCTACACGCTGCAAGATATAAGTTATTCCCCTATCAATACATGCAACAATAAAACTTAAAACCTTGGATATACTTTGAATGGAGAAGGAGTGATTTAAATCTCCTGAACGGATCTGCATTCCTCCCTTACCAATAATTGTAATACCTAAAGCATCAGGGTCTGCTTCCTCTAATTTCGGTATGTAATCAGCAACCTTCCCAGTGTCTGTTTGTTTCTTAAAAAAGGTCACCCAATTATCTACATATTCCTGGAGCCACTGTTTATTTTTTTCAGTATTTAAATTTACATATCCTTGTACCATGTATTGACACCCCGCTTCTATTATAATTGTACAGATAAATTCATGAATATCCTTATTTGAACTATACCCCATATAACAATTATTTACCCATTAACATATTTAATATTAATTATTTGTGTCTTAAAAAGAAATAATACTATTTAAAAACAAATAAAATTATAATAATTAAAAAAGTATTGACTTAAATGAGAATTTAGATTAAGTTATTACTTAATAATAAAATTGAATCCATATATCTCTTATCAAGAGTAGCTGAGGGACTGGCCCGTTGAAGCTCGGCAACCTTTTATGTTTATGCATAAAAAGGTGCTAAATCCTGCAAAACGATACGTTTTGGAAGATGAGAGAGGAAATTTGTACATTGGACAAGCCTCTCTTTCTTTAATTCGAAGTAAGAGAGGCTTTCTTTTTTTATTTAAAAACGAATATGAGGTGGAAAAACATGAAGAAATTAGCATTATTATTTGTTATTTTATTATCCGGAATACTTGCTGCCTGCGGCAATAACGCGGAAAATGCTGAAGCACTCAGTGAAGATAAGCTTGTTGTCGGTGTTACTGCCGGGCCGCAGGAACAAATTTTAGAAGCTGCTGCAGAGGTAGCTGTAGAAGACGGTCTTGAGATAGAAATAAAAGTATTCTCTGATTATGTACTGCCAAATACAACGTTAGCTGAAGGTGATTTGGATGCAAACAGCTATCAGCATAAACCATTTTTAGATGAATTCAATGAAGACCATGATACAGATTTAGTACCAGTCGGAGAAACTATTTTAAATCCAATGGGGGTTTACTCAGAAACATATGATAATATTGATGATCTCCCTCAAGGCGCAACATTCGGGCTTCCTAATGATCCGTCTAATGGAAGCAGATCTCTATTTATTTTAGAAGAAGCAGGCCTAATTACACTGGATGAAGAAAACAAAGAAACTGCATCTATTCATGATGTTGTTGATAATCCGCTCGAGCTGGAATTTGTAGAATTAGACGCTGCACAGATTCCTAACCAATTAAGTGAAGTAGACGCTGCTGCGATTAATACGAACTTTGCTTTAGGGGCCGGAATCAGTCCAAAAGATGATGCTATCTTATTGGAATCCACAAACTCTCCATATGTAAACTACATTGTGGTCCGTGCGGAGAATCAAGATGATCCAGTCGTAGAAACACTGGTTAATGCTTATCAGTCTGATAAAGTAAAAGCATTTATTGAAGAAGAATTTGAAGGCTCCATTATCCCCGGCTGGGAGGATTAAAATATCTATTAACAACTAGCTGTATGACTCTTACTTCAAGAAAAAAGAAGTTATACCCATTTTAAGCGGGGGATGAAAAATAACTTCCCCCCAAATAAAGTTTCACATTACCTCTATCAATACATATCTGGATACTGACAAAAATAATATTTGCGAAGGGATTTATCTTGTATGTCTAATTATCTTTATATCGAAAGAAATGGCTCCATTGCAACCATTGTCATTAATCGGCCAGAAAAAAAGAACTGCTTCTCTCTGGAGATGTTCCGTCACCTTGAGGATTTATTAGATGAATTAAAAGAAGATCAAACAGTGAAGTTCCTTATCCTTCGAGGTGTTGATGATACTGCGTTTTCTGCCGGCGCAGATATTTCTGAATTTCTGGAAGTCCGCCTTCATGCTGAAAAAGCGAAAGCATATAACGATTTTGCACTTGGGGCTATTGAAAAGCTCTATCGCTTTCCCAGACCGACAGCAGCATTAATTCAAACACTTGCCATCGGTGGAGGACTCGAACTGGCTAATTCATGTGATTTTCGCTTTGCAACGCAAGGAAGCAAGCTTGGCATTACAGCAGCCAATATTGGAATTATTTACAATCTAACAAGCACCAAACGTCTATTTAATCTGGTTGGACCATCACAAGCGAAGAAATTACTTTATACAGCAGAATTAATTACGGCAGAAAAAGGCAAAGAAATCGGCCTTGTCGATTTTATCTGTAAACCTGATGAAATCGAGCAGGATGTTAATAAATTTGTAAAACGCGTGCTTCAAAAATCCCCTGTTGCCAATGCAGGAATTAAACAGGTCATCCAGGCAATTATTGATGGTGAAAATCAGGAAACAGAAGATATCGCAAATCTTGTCTTAGACTCTTACAGCTCAAATGATTACACAGAAGGCATTCAGGCTTTTTTAGAAAAACGGAAACCAGATTTTTCTTAATTAAGGGGTTTATATACAAAGGAGAGAAATATATTGGAACAAGCTCTTAAAGGAATGAAAGTCGTAGATTTATCTCAGGTTTTGGCTGGCCCTTATTGCACTATGGTATTAGGCGACATGGGAGCAGACGTTATTAAGGTGGAGAAATACCCGCTGGGTGATGATACACGGACAATGGGACCTTATATTAATGAAGAAAGCTATATGTACATGATGGTAAACCGCAATAAGCGGGGAATGTGTGTAAATTTAAAAACGGAAGCAGGATTAAAGGTTTTCTATGAACTGATTAAGGATGCAGATGTTCTCGTTGAAAATTACCGCCCCGGCGTTACGAAAAAGCTCGGTATTGATTATGGAACATTAAAAGAAATTAATTCAGATATTATCTATTGTTCTATCTCCGGCTATGGACAAACAGGTCCTTATCGTGATAAGGGCGGATTCGATATTATGGCACAGGGTCTTTCCGGTTTAATTGATATGACTGGTGATAAAGAAGGTAAACCTGCAAAAGTAGGTATCGCTATCCATGACATTGCTGCTGCAGAAACAGCCATTCAGTCCATTCTAGCAGCTTATATTCATCGGCTTAAAGGAGGAAAAGGACAATATATCGATATTTCCCTCGTCGATTCTGGGTTAGCATGGACTGTCTGGGAGGCTGCTGCCTTTTTTGGAAAAGGTGAAATTGCAACCCGTAATGGTACAGCACACCGTGTTTCAGCTCCTTATCAGGGATTCCAAACAAAGGATGGCTTCATCCTGATTGGTGCCGGAAATCAGAAGCTGTGGGAAAATCTATGTCAGCACGTTCTTCATAAACCTGAATGGATCAAAGAGGAGCGTTTCTTAACAAATAGTATTCGGGCAGAAAACGTAGAAGAATTAGAATCGGAGATTGAGAAAGTATTAACAACCAATACCTCTGATTATTGGTTAAATTTATTAGAAAAGCATGGAATTCCATCTGGTCCAATCTTATCATATGATCAGGCTCTCGGTAATGAACAGATTCAAGCCCGGGATATGATTTTAGATTATGAACACCCGGCAGGCGGTTCTATGAAAACACTTGGTTTTCCAGCCAAGTTTTCCGAAACTCCTGGCAGACTTCAAAAACCAGCCCCGCTTTTAGGCCAGCATAATAATGAAATTCTAGAAGAGCTCGGCTATAGCCTAGAGGATCTGGAGCAGTTAATGAATAATAATATCTTAAAAGTTAATCATATTAACGAAAAAGTAAATTCATAATAAAAAAACCTTCCCGTCTGGATGTACTCTCTTTTTTAAAAGATAGTTATTCCAGACGGGAAGGTTTTTTATTTAAACTATAAAGTTTATCAGCTTATTTTCCGATAAACATTTGTGTCCAGTAGTTACCGTCTTCTACGTAACCAATTCCAATATGAGTGAAATCACCGTTCATGATGTTTTCGCGGTGTCCCTCACTGTTCATCCATGCATCTACTACTTCTTCTGGGGACTGTTGCCCTTGAGCAATGTTTTCACCAGCAGTATTGTAATCAATACCGAAGCTTTGCATCATATCAAATGGAGAACCATAGTTTGGGCTATTGTGATCAAAATAGTTGTTTGCTTGCATATCCTTAGATTTCGCGCGGGCTACTTTGCTTAGCTCAGAATCTAATTCAAGTGGAGCAAGTCCTTGTTTTTCTCTTTCCTGGTTTGTTAAGTCAACTACTTCTTGTTCAAATTGACTAACATCACCATCTGCTTGCTGATCTTCTGTATTTTTCTCAGCTTCTTCTTTATTACCAGTCTCTTCTTGATTTGCTTGTTCAGAAGATTGGTTTTCTGCTGGTGCTTCTGCCTCAGCTTCAGCGTTTGGAGCAGCTTCTCCATTTATTAGATTAAAGCAATCGAAGCTACCTTGTTCAAATTGCTCATTATTTAATTCGTTCCAGCCCTGTCCATTAGCTGAGTAATAGACCTGCATAGAATTTTGAGGAGAAGCTCCATTATTTGCAGATGCTTCAGCATTAGAAACAAATGCTCCTCCGAATAATACAGTTGCTGACAACGCCGTAGCAATGCCTACTTTCTTAAACATGCACATACACTCCTTTGTTTTGTTGTTTTGTTTTGTGCAAAATGATCATAACACGGGTTTTCCTGTAATATTTGAAATAATTAAGGCAAGGTTTACCAGAGTCATTTCTAAGGGATTATTTTCTTGCTCTTAAACTTGTAAAAGCCTATCAAATCTACTATTCTAAATTGGGTATATTTCTCCTGTGTTGGAAATTAAACAATAGATAGGAAATCATTTCTATAAAACGAATATTGACAAGTTTCTACAGCAGGTCTAATGTTACATTATAAGCAAAATTGTAACGAAAATGTTACTTGATTTCATTTCTTTTATGTTTTATTTTATAGACTAGTTCTTTCTATATAATAAAGGGAGTTTAACACCCCCAAAAAAGCAATTATTTGATAGAATAGTATTCTAAGAAACTGAAATAAAATAGAAATGTGTAAGAAATGTATAAATGGAATAACAATATATGTTCAAAAGGCTGACAACAAGAACTAATTCATTAAATTTTGAACACTATTTAATACGGAAAAGTGTCGTATATTGTCTTTTCTGTCTACAATCGAAAATAAAAAATGTATTTATATGGAGGATTTTATATATGTTTTCAAGCGCTGAAATTGGAATTGATTTAGGAACTGCAAATATCTTGGTGTATTCAAAGTCAAAAGGAATTGTATTAAACGAGCCATGTGTAGTAGCAATCGATGTGAACACTAAGCAGGTGATGGCTGTGGGGACAGAGGCAAAAGAAATGGTTGGTAAGACACCAAAAAACATCATCCCGATCCGTCCTTTAAAAGATGGTGTTATCGCTGATTATGATGTTACTGCCCAATTACTGAAAGAATTGCTAAAAAAAGTAAGCAAAACACTGGGTATGTCTATGCGTAAACCGAATGTTATTGTATGTACCCCATCTGGCAGCACAAGTGTGGAAAGAAGAGCAATTCATAATGCTGTATCAAGCTACGGTGCGAAACAAGTTCATTTAATTGAAGAACCTGTTGCTGCAGCTATTGGAGCAGATCTGCCTGTAGATGAACCTTATGCAAATGTTATTGTGGATATCGGCGGTGGAACATCGGAAGTTGGTATTATTTCCTTTGGCGGAATTGTATCCTGCAATTCTGTGCGTACAGCCGGCGATAAAATGGATGAAGAAATTATCCAGCATATCCGTAAGCAATACAATATTTTAATCGGGGAACGTACTGCCGAAAATATTAAAATGGAAATTGGTTATGCACATCCAAACCACAAAGAAGTAACAATGGAAATTCGTGGCCGTGATATGGTTACAGGGCTTCCAAAAACGATTGAGGTTACTTCTACAGAGATTTATGCATCTCTAAAAGAATCCTTAGAACAAATCTTAGAAGCAATCCGTGCAACTCTGGAAGAATGCCCGCCTGAATTAAGTGGTGACATTGTTGATAATGGAATTGTTCTTACTGGTGGAGGTTCCCTACTGAACGGTATGCAGGAGTGGCTTGCTGAGGAGATCAGCGTCCCTGTTCATATGGCTCCAAGTCCATTAGAATCTGTAGCAATTGGAACTGGCCGTGCACTAAAAATGATTCATAAATTGCAAAAAGCAGCAAAATAGAACTTGTATTTTCTCTAGAGAATATATATAACGTTGTATACCAGTATTTGTTTTTAATTAATTTCATATATAATCTGCGGGGTTTTCCTGCACCCCACAGATTATCCAGCCTTTTAAAAATTTGATTTAAAAAGGCTTTTTAAAGATGCTTTAAAGAGCTGTTTCTATTCAAAAGAAATCAGACAATGAGTTCATCTGATTTCTTTTGTGATTCAGCTTCATATTTTAGTTTAAGTTGCAAAAAAAAATTAATCCTCTTCCTTTTTTTAAAATTAACAATTAGGAAGCTTATTTGTCTTGATTTCTTATAAGATTTCTTTCACTTTATCAGGAAATAGTTGAGTGATTCTCCATAGATATTTTTTCTTTTATGATTACTCCTCTTTTCGCCATTTCTCCGATATAAGCTTCACCCGGGATAATTTTCTCCGGTGGATAGACACCTTTTTTAGTAATTGTTCCATCAGCAATCATTTGGGCAGCAACAGAAATTGTATTGGCAGTAGCACGTGCCATCGCAGTTACCCCTGTTTGCTGATCTTTATATGTTGTCATTTCATATGTGAATTGTGTTTTCACTTGCTTATTATAGCCTGTAATGATAGCACGTAATAAAACGGCATCTTCTTTATCCTTTAAATCAACAATTGGGTCCAGTACCTTTAATAAAACCTTCCGAGGGCTGATTTGTAAGCCATCTACGACTACTTCATAATTATTTCTGGTCAGGTTCAAATCTACTAGAAGCTTAAATTTTTCAGCATGCCCGGGATAGCGGATGGTTTTATACTCCAATGTCTCTAAAAAAGGGAAAGACTTTGTCAATGTCGATGTTCCACCTGACGTATGGAATGCTTCCAGTTCATCAAAATCATCAAATTCAATGGATTCAATTTCTGATAAAGAAGGTACAGTAATTAATTTATTTTCCCGGATAATCTCTGACGGATCAGTATAGTGGTCCAGTACGCCTTCCATGGAAAATACATGATTATATTTCAATGGATCCTCTGGATGAACAGGGATTCCACCAACAAACAATTGAATCGAGGCTGCTTTTTCTAATTTGCTGACTCCATAACCGGATAATATATTAATCATGCCTGGCGCAACGCCTAAATCAGGAATAATTGTTACACCTGCCGCTCTTGCCTCTCCTTCTAAATCTAGCACTTTATCCGTAATATGATCAATATGTCCGCCTAAATCAACAACAGAAGTTCCTACTTTGATACCTGTTTTGGCAACTACTTCATTAAAGGTATAAAATAGCGCATTCACAACAACATCAAAACGGCTCATAAAATCCGCAAGCTCATCTTCATTTTTCGCATTAACCTGGTAGGCCGTCATTAATGGGGATTGTAATTGATAACAAATATCCTGAGCTCGCTGTAAATCTATATCTGCTAGACCAATATCACTAATACCATCACTTCCTGCCAGATCTCTTGCCACTTCTTTTCCCATGAGACCGGTTCCTAATACACCTATTTTCATGCTAATTCCTCCTTTTCACTTACTGCTTTTAAAGGCACTTACAGTTTATGCATCTGTATCGATTTGGGCACGCTGCAACTTCCCGCTATAATCGACATAGACTGCCTTCCACTCTGTAAAAACATCCAGTGCCTGTACACCGGAATCACGATGCCCATTTCCTGTCCCCTTTGTTCCTCCAAAGGGTAAATGAATCTCTGCACCTGTTGTTCCTGCATTTACATAAACAATTCCAGTATCTAAATCGCGCTGTGCTCTAAAAACACGATTAACATCCTGTGTAAAAATAGAACTGGACAAGCCGTATTTCACTTTATTATTTGCAGCGATAGCCTCATCAAAATCATTCACCTCGATAAGTGAAACTACCGGACCAAAAATTTCTTCCTGTGCAATCCGCATATCTATGGTGACATCTGAAAACAGTGTCGGTTCAAAATAAAAGCCATTCTCATAATTTTCCACTGTCAGCTGTTTACCACCTGTAACTAAATTTGCCCCTTCTTCTTTTCCGATCTCAATATATTTTAAAATCTTATCTAATCCGGCCTGATTAATAATTGGACCGACTTTAATATTTGGATTAAGTCCATCCCCTATGGTTAAATCTTTCATTGCCTTCAGCAGCCGGTTTTCCAGTTCTTTGCAGACATCTTTATGAACAATAACACGACTGCAGGCTGTACAGCGCTGTCCGCTCGTTCCAAAAGCGCTCCATAAAATTCCTTCCACTGCTAAATCTATATCAGCGTCTTCCATAACAATCACTGCATTTTTACCACCCATTTCCAGAGATACCTTTTTCAATTGTCTTCCGCACTCTGTTGCGACTTTCCTGCCTGTCTCATTGGAGCCGGTAAAAGAGATAACACGGATAGCTTCATGATTAATCATAGCCTGCCCGATTGTCGCTCCTGATCCATATACAACATTAATAACTCCTTTTGGCAATCCTGCTTCCTCAAATATTTTTGCTAATGCTTTTGCCATGAACGGCGTTTCTGAAGAAGGCTTCCAGATAACTGCATTTCCGGAAACAATAGCAGGAAATGACTTCCATGTTGCTATTGCAATCGGGAAATTCCACGGTGTAATAATTCCCACAACGCCAACCGGGCACCTCTGGCTCATCGCAAATTTATCCTTTAATTCAGATGGTGTGGTCTGCCCGAATAAACGCCTGCCCTCTCCAGCCATATAAAAAGCCATATCAATCCCTTCCTGGACTTCTCCACGCGCTTCCTCAATCACTTTTCCATTTTCTAATGTTAATAGTTGAGAGAGCCTTTCCTTCTGCTCTTTCATCTTTATTCCAACTTTATACAGCAGTTCAGCACGCTGAGGCGCAGGCACACGTGCCCACTCCTTTTGAGCGATGCGGGCGGATTCTGCAGCCATATCAATAGCTGCAGAATCAGAATTAGGAATTTCTGCAAGGACTTCTCCATTGGCTGGATTATAAACCTTTTCCTTATTAGAGACCTCTATCCATCCCCCATTAATAAAGTTTTTTAAGTTTTTCTCCTCTGATGTAAGCGTTATCATTTTAATTCCTCCCTGTCATTAAGTAATTACTACTTCCGGCACTGCTTTCCAACTATTAATTTCTATTCTTTCTAATACTAGTATAATGGAAGCTCAAATATGTTTACAACTATTTTCAAATAATATTCAGAAAATGGAAACAATATTGTTTCTGCAGGAATAAAAGCGCACTGAATGTAATTGTGTTTTATGTTATACTGAACATTGATTTTAATAGGAAGGATTTTACGAATATGGAAAAGAAGACAGAACAATGGTCAACAAGACTTGGATTTATTTTATCCTCTGCCGGTGCTGCAGTCGGTTTAGGTGCTATTTGGAAATTCCCGTATATGACTGGGATAAACGGTGGAGGAGCATTTTTCTTTATCTTTATATTATTTACCGTACTAATTGGTCTTCCCCTGCTTATTGCCGAATTTGTTATTGGGCGCGGTGCTCAGAAGGAGGCAGTCAGTGCATATCAAAAGCTCGCACCAAAAAAGAGCATCTTCTCTTTTATTGGACACTGGGGAGTAATTGGTGCTTTTATTTTAATGTCCTTTTATAGTGTTGTCGGTGGATGGGTGCTTATTTACAGTTTAATGTCCGTTCCCGGCATGCTTATTACAAATGGTACAGATTATGCAGCGCTATTTGATACGATTACTGGTAATCCGCCGCTTACGGTTGCAGGCCTTGCTGCTTTCGTATTAATAAATTCCTTTGTTATCTCTAACGGAATTCAAAATGGTATTGAAAAATATAATAAAGTACTGATGCCTTTATTATTTATCTTTTTCATTATTATTGTCGCCCGTGCTTTAACCTTTGAAGGTGCTATGGAAGGTATACGTTTTTTCCTTCAGCCTGACTTTTCTCAGCTAAACGGCGAAAATATCTTATACGCACTGGGACAGGCATTTTTCTCCCTTGCTGTCGGGATATCTGTTATGGTTACTTACAGCTCTTATTTAGCTAAGGATGTCAGTTTAACAAAGTCAGCAGTTTCTGTTTCTGTTATGAACATTATGGTATCTCTGCTTGCCGGCCTAGCGATTTTCCCAATCGTGTTTGCATTTGGACTTGAACCGGCGGAAGGCCCGGGGCTATTATTTATTGTTCTTCCAGAAGCATTCTCACAAATGCCTTTTGGAGAATTATTCCTGAGCTTATTTCTGTTCTTATTTTTGTTTGCCATTTTAACTTCTTCTTTCAGTATGCTGGAGATTATTACTTCTTCCGTAAACGAAAAAGTGAAGGCATCACGTAATACAATCGCATGGGTTGCCGGACTGGCAGTGTTTATCTTTGGTATACCTGCTGCTTTATCATCTAATGTTCTAGCTGATTTTCATATTTTCGGAAAAACTGCATTTGATGCAAGTGATTTCTTAGTCAGTAACATTATGCTTCCTGGCGGCTGCTTACTGATTGCGTTATTTGTAGGTTTTAAAATGAATCGTACATTAGTTGAGCAGGAATTTCATGCAGGAAATCAGTTTGGTAACGGAATGTTTCTAGTGTGGTATCAAATATTACGATGGCTTGCTCCAGTGATGATTATTATTGTTTTTCTTTACTCAATTAGAGATATATTGAAAATATAAGAATAAAAACTCTCTGCTTCGGTGGAGAGTTTTTTTAAGAGGATGTTCAAAAAGTCCAATAAAAATGACACGGCGAATTTCTGCCTTGATAAGCTTTTTTCAATGGGACTGGGACTGCGATTACTCGTCCCATCGAAAACATTTGCGATTACTCGCCCCACCAAAAGCGTTACTCACGTATTATAAAGTATACGCTCCTTGGAGAAAGCTTATCGCCTTAAACTTCTTGGTCCTTTTCACCGTACTTTTTGAACACGCACTTTAATTACGACATTTAGGTTTCATATTTACTTTTACAAATAAATCACTTTTCGATTAAGGCAATTTGGGGAACTATTATATTAATGAATTAATTCTAAGATATTTCGAGAAGTTATTTCGAGAGGGGCTATTATATTATGGTAAATAAAATTGTAATTGTCGGTGGTGTTGGCGGAGGAGCTACGGTTGCTGCACAAATACGGAGAACTGATCCTGATTCAGAAATTCATATTCTTGACCGCTGTGGGTACATTTCCTTTGCTAATTGTGGCATGCCCTATTATTTAGGCAGAGATATTACCGATAGAGACCGCATTATTTATTCCGAGAATGATTTTGCAGAGAAATATAATATTTCTATTGAAACCCATGCTGAGGTTACACATATTGAAAGGGAGAAGAAAACAATTTTTTTAAAAAAAAATAATAAACCCTATGAGATGGATTATGATATATTAATTCTTTCTCCAGGAGCCCGGGCCGTTATGCCAGATTTACAAGGTATTCAGTCCAATACTTTTACATTGCGCACTATTGAAGACATGGATCAGATAGAAGCGTTTATCTCAGAGAAAAAACCAAAAACAGCTGCGATTATCGGCGGGGGCTTTGTAGGCCTGGAGATGGTGGAGAACCTGCATAAGCGGGGGCTGCAGTGCTCCCTTATTGACCATTCAGAGCATGTAATGAAACGCTTAGATCCTGATATGGCCAGTCATGTAGATGAACATTTAATAGAAAATGGCGTTGAGCTTTATCTAAACGATAAATTAAAAAGCTATTCCAATCATGGCACGACCCTGCATCTTCAAAGCGGAAAAACGATTCAGGCAGATATTACACTTATGGCTGTCGGTATCACGCCAAACTTGGAGCTTGCAAAGGATGCAGGACTGGAATTAGGAGAAACCGGCGCCATCAAAGTAAATAAAGTCATGCAGACGAATGATCCTTCTATTTATGCATTGGGCGATGCCGTGGAAGAGGTTGATTTCATAACCAAAAAACCGGCACATGTTGCTTTAGCCTGGCCTGCACACCGGCAGGCATTTGTCATTGCATCACATTTAAATGGAGAAACTATTCAGCGTGATGGTATTTTAGGTTCCTCTCTTTTCCGGGTCTTTGATTTAACAGTGGCTATTACAGGCCAAAACAGCCAGGCATTAAAAGAATTAAATATTCCTTTTAAATCTGTTACTTCAAAAGGCTTTTCCCATGCAGGTTATTATCCCGGCTCAGAAAAGCTTTGGATGAAAATTGTATATGACCCGAAATCAGGGCGATTATTAGGAGGCAGTGTTATTGGAGAAAAAGGGGCTGATAAACGAATGGCTGTGTTAGCTACAGCCATTAAAGGCAAACTTACTGTCGACGATTTAACAGACCTGGAGTTAGGATACAATCCTATTTACTCGAGTTCCAAGGATGCAATCAATATTTTAGGTTACAAAGCACGGGAGCAATGGAAAAAATCAAACAGCTAAACCGATAAAATCATATAAAAATCCGGCTGGGTAAAATTCAGCCGGATTTTTATACGAAATAATCGTTTTAAAAGATAGCACCGTTCAGCTTAGAGCTAAATGGCTTAATGGTCTTCAAATTGATAAACAAGCTCATACCTTGTTTCATCTAACAGTTCAGCAACATGTACACGAACACCATGTCCAAATACAATCTCATCACTGGACATCGCTACAATCATAGCGCGGGTATTGTTATGAACATCTAAATAAATGTCACCAACAGCCGGCTTCAACGTATCATCATTTTCTGCTAAGTAAGAAATAGACTCGTCCTGAAGCTGTTTTTCTTCTGGAACAAGGGTCTTATCGAAATAAGCAATTTCCTGGCTTGCTTCCGATTTTCCTGGAACCATCACAACATATTCACTATGCTTTACACCATTATCACGGGTCGTAATTACATTTCCATCTTCTACCCGTTCTACTTTCTCAATCTCATTCAATGAATAATGATCCAGGAAGTCAGGAGTAGGCTTCACAATTAAAATATAATCACCGGCTTTTGGTTTTGCATATTGATCAATCGTATATCGCTTCCCATAAAAAATAAACGTATCATTATGCTTAGGGCGATAAAAATTAATTTCTCTTGCTGTTGTTAATACCTGTTTCATATCTTTCAGCCGATACATGTGAACAGATTTTTTGAACATTGGTTTTACAGAATAAACCTTATGCAATTCATTTTCATAAAATACAAATTGCCCTTTTCTTACTTGAAAAAGCTTCATTAAATAACCTCCTTGATTAATCAATTCCAAAATAAGGTACACTCTTCTTCTCTGTATTCCCTTATACTCGTAAAAATGAAACATATTAAAAGCTTTCTTTTCCATTTGGAGAAGCTGTAGACTGTTTAAATTGAGGAGCAGGGATTGGCATTGTTTATTTTTCACGAAGAAAGAAGTCTTTTCTCCAGCGTATGAAGCGATATGCCTCTTTACACTAGGCTTCCTTTACTTATCTGGTGATTTCAAACGTAAGTATAACATGGCAAACATGCGAATGCTACCCGGATTTTATATCTGACACTGCAAATTTGTTATACTGCATTGTTCTCGACTGCACCTATTTATTGTAAGATAATACAAGTCCATTATATTACACTGCAATTTTTATTCAGTACCTGATTCAAAACTCTCTTTTAACAGTGATAGTTCTTCCCAGCGTTCCATTTTTTCTTCTAATTTCTGTTCAACTTCCTGCTGTTCTGTAAATAAAGGCTGCACCTTTTCTATATCACTTCCCGCTTCAGCAATTTCCTGTTCAATTTCACTGAGACGTGTTTCCATCTGTGTAATTTCATCCTCTATTGTTTCCCATTCGCGCTGTTCCATGTAAGATAGTTTCTTTTTTGTTTTAACTGCAGCTTCAGTTTTTGTTTCTTTCAAAGCAGAAGTTTTCATTTGTTTTGGGATGGAGTTGGTTTCCAGAAATTCGCTGTAATTACCATAGTAAACCGAAACCTCTCCTGCACCTCTAAACACAAATAACTTTTCAACAATTCGATCTAAGAAATAACGATCATGGGATACAGTTACAACGACACCCGGAAATGTTTCTAAATATTCTTCTAAGACAGCCAGTGTTTGTGTGTCTAAATCATTTGTCGGTTCATCTAAGAACAAGACATTCGGTTCATGCATCAATACTTTGAGTAAATAAAGTCTTCGTTTTTCCCCGCCTGATAATGTACGGATATAGGACCATTGCTGTGCTCTCGGGAATAAAAATTGCTCCAGGAGCTGTTCAGCTGTAATAACCTGTCCATCTGCAGTGTGCATTACCTCTGCTACTTCTTTAATATACTCAATAATACGTAAATTCCCGTCCAAGTCCTCATCATCCTGTGTATAATAGCCGATTTGAACAGTCTCACCAAGCTTTACATTTCCCTCATCTGGTAAGATTCGTTCTGCCATTATATTGAGTAAAGTCGTTTTCCCGGTGCCATTAGGACCGATAATCCCAATTCTATCACCAGGGATAATTTGATATGAAAAATGGTTGATAAGCGTCTCTTGATCATAGGTTTTTGAGATATCTTCCAGCTCGATAACATCGTTCCCCAGTCTTTTCGATCCAGCCTGGATAGCAAGATTCTCTTTTTTTGTATCAAATTTCTTTTCTTTCATCTCTTCTGCCCGCTCTACACGCGCACGCTGCTTCGTTGATCTTGCCTTTGCTCCCCTTCTCAGCCAGGCGAGCTCACGCTTTAATGTATTACGATGCCTTTGTTCATCACTTATTTCCTGTGCTTCTCTTTCTGCTTTCTTTTCTAAAAACAACTCATAATTTCCTTCATAGACATACAGATTTCCTTTATCCAGTTCAAAAATACGGTTCGTTACACGATTCAGGAAATAGCGATCATGCGTTACTAATAAAATAGAACCGCGATAGCTCTGTAAATATCTCTCCAGCCACTCTACCGTTTCGTGATCCAAATGGTTTGTCGGCTCATCTAATATAAGCAGATCAGCAGGCTGAATCAGTGCTTTGGCGATGGCAACTCTTTTTCGCTGACCGCCGGAAAGCTCATGAACCTTTTTATCAAATGCAGTAATCCCAAGCTTTGTTAAAATAGTTTTCGCATTCGCATTAGCTTCCCATGCTTCTTCCTGATCCATCTTTTGCTGCAGCTGTAATAACTGCTGTTGAAATGCTTCTTTTTCAGGGGCCTTTTCCAGATTTAACATAGCCTGCTCATAAGCACGCATCAGCTTCATCTGTTCCGATTCTCCATAGTAAATTTGTTCAATAACCGTCAAATCTTCGTAAAGCACTGTTTCCTGTGCAATATATTCAATCTGATAATCCTTCGCGTGTTTAATTTCTCCCTGGTCCGGTTCATCTATTCCCGCAATTACTTTTAAAAAGCTCGACTTCCCAGTTCCATTGACACCGATTAAGCCGATTCGTTCAAATTCACCGATAGTTGTATTTATATTTGTGAAAAGACTTTTATCTCCGTAGGACTTGCTGATATTTTCAATACGTAGCATAACGCATCACTTCCTTATAAAAGATGGATTATTGTTGATTCGACTTTTTCTTCTCTCGAATCCATGTTTTTATTATTAAAACGATTAGTAATAGAAGCCATGAAGTAACTAAGTAGAAGATAAGCTGACTTGCATTGCTCATATCCTGAAAAAAAGTAAGCAAACCAATCCATACAATGAAAATAATAACAAATTGTCCTAATAATAATTTCATTTTAACACCCTCCCCCAATTTAAAATATTTTATGTAAAGAAATTATTTATATAAATTGAATAAAAGCTCTATCAGGGCTAATATCTAAATATAGATTATCTTTTCGAACAAAATTAAAAACGCCTAACGTATAGTTTATAGCATACGCAGGCATTTTTCTATTTTTATTCATTATTCTTATTTGAAAAGTACTTCATTTAACGACGTGTATGATTAATAAGAACCTCTTATCTTCACTTACTAAAATTCATAAAAAGTCTTCTCAGCTTTTTGAGATGTTTTCTTTGAAAGAAGCCCGTAAATCAAGAGCAAAAGCCAGTAAGCTACTACATAATATATCCATGTTAAAACAAGCGAGTTTTGTTGCTTTACTGCAATCCAAAAGAAAAGTATTGAAATAGGAAAAGGTACAGATAATATGATCTTTGGAAAAATTCTCAATAAATCTATTTCTATTATCCTCCATTTATTCTTTAAGAACATGGAGATAATTCCGCATGTAATTAAAATTAATCCAAAT
Organism: Oceanobacillus sojae; assembly: GCF_007991515.1. GTDB lineage: Bacteria > Bacillota > Bacilli > Bacillales > Amphibacillaceae > Oceanobacillus > Oceanobacillus sojae. The sequence continues at coordinate 8,120 of NZ_BJYM01000023.1, read as the reverse complement.
GATATAAAAGCTAGATCTAATTCCCTTCTTAAAATAGGTATGGCCAATTGTGAAAATCCCGCTAAGCAAAATACAGAAAAGAAATAGAAAAATGTAGGTTTCTTTTTTATTTCTTTATCATCATATTCTTCCATCATTTCCAGAGACAATGATTTGGGAGTTTTAAATTCAGTTAGCACTTTATTTACTGCCTGCTGATCATTGTAACCTTCCTCTTTTAATTCGTTGACTTTCTCATTTAAATGTAATTCAATCTCTATCACAATGTTTTCCCGTTCTCTTTTTGGTAAGACACTCAAATATTTCGATAATTCACCTAAATACTTATTGATTAATGCATCCAAATTAATCACCGCCTTTTATAGATTGAATCATATCCGCTGAATACATAAATACCTCTAAACGTTTTTCCAAAGCAGTTGCACCTTTTTCCGTTAACTGATAATACTTCCTTCGCGGACCATCTTCCGGCGTATCCCAATAAGAATAGGTCCATCCGTTTTTTTCAAGTCTTTTTAAAATAGGATAGATAGCTCCATCAGACAGCCCCAAATAGGTTGTATCTTTTAAAGCTGCTGTCAGTTCATAACCATAGTAAGCCTTCTCTTTAATAAGCAGCATAATCATTAACTCAATGACGCCTTTTTTAAACTGCAGCTGCCATTTATCTGTTTCCATCCCTTTCACCTCTTCGATTCTACTATATCGCAAAAAATACTATATGGCAATGACATATAGATATTAATACAACTTAGATTTGAATTCTACACATAGGAAAACAAGCATGTAATAACTTTGTTGTTTTGCTACATGCTTGTTCTTATACTTTTCAAAGGCTAATCTGTTTTATTCATCTGCTCAAACTGCTTCACCATCTGCTTATAGCTTAACGCCCCAAAAGATTTAAATTGAATGATACCTTCCGCATCAATCATATACGTCATCGGAATTGCCTGAATGCGATACAAATTACTGACTTCGCCTTCTTTATCTAATAAAACGGGGAATGTCAGTTTTAATTCCTGCATAAAATCTTTCACCAATTGCGTATTTAACTCTTCATCAGTTACATTCACAGAAAAAATAACCGGATTATGCTCTTGGTAAAACCGCTCCATATCCGGCATTTCCTGACGGCAGGGAGGACACCAGGTTGCCCAAAAATTAATCATTACCCGCTCGCCACGGAAGTCAGACAGCTGCAATGTTTCTCCTTCCAGTGTATTCAATTTAAAATCCGGAGCCCTATCGCCGATTTCTAAACCTTCCTTAACATCATCATTGGCACTTACAGAATTTATTGTTAAAACAAAGCAAAGTACGCTAAAAAACAAAATTCTTATTATTCTTCCCCTCATATCATCACCCCATTGTTAATTTTTCCAAGATGTCTTATTCCATACAAGTGAACAATGATTTGTTATAATTTAATCAAAAATGAAGGGTTTTGAAGCGTATGACTTTACCAAAAGGAGAAAAGAACTGTATTACAGATGTTAGTGGTGTGCAGGTCGGTCATATTACACTGTATGAGCATTTAAACGATAAAGAAACCATTTGTACAGGGGTCACAGCTATTTTGCCCCATACAGAAAATTTATTTCGAAAAAAGGTAATTGCTGCAAACAGTGTTATTAATGGGTTTGGTAAAACAGCAGGTTTAGTACAGATTGATGAGCTCGGTGTTCTTGAATCACCGATTATGCTGACAAATACATTAAGTGTGGGAGCTGTCATGCAGGGTACATTAACTTATATGCTGAATGAAACGGAGGAAATCGGCGATACTACAGGAACGATTAATGTAGTAGTTGGAGAATGTAATGATGGTTATTTAAACAGCATCCGGCTTCAGGCGATAAAACCAGAGCATGCTATCGCCGCCATTGAAGACGCAACAAATGAAAGAGTTGCTGAAGGTGCTGTCGGCGCAGGAACTGGTATGCAATGTCTGGGGTATAAAGGTGGTATTGGTACTTCCTCGAGAATAATTGCTGCTGAAGAAGAAAATTTTACATTGGGCGCACTCGTTGTCAGTAACTTCGGCAGACGTGAACAAGCTCTGTTTGCCAGTGATTCTAAAGAAAACCCGGATACGCCAGATGGCTCAATTATGATGATCCTTGCAACAGATGCTCCTTTTTCTGATCGTCAGTTAAAGCGGCTGGCAAAGCGTTGCTCCATTGGTCTTGGAAGAACGGGAAGCACGATAGATAATGGCAGCGGTGATATTGCCATAGCCTTCTCAACAGCTGCTAAAATCGATCATCATTCTAACGAGATAACAAGCTCTATCACCATGATTCGAGATGATCATCCAATCATGAATCAATTTTTCCGGGCTGCGGCAGAAGTAATTGAAGAAGCCATTTACAACTCTTTACAGCAGGCAGAAACAACAATTGGACGCGGAGGAAGAAAATTAGAAAAAGCACCAATTTAATAACAGATTTTCTTGTTTTATCCTCTCCAGGCACGTAAAAAGCCATCATCCTGATATTTCAAAAGGATAATGGCTTTATTTATTATTTAGATTTATGGTAAAAAGATGTTGGAACATCGGAACGGAAAAACATCAATTTATCTGTTCTTGGATGGTAAAGCGCTAATGCTTTTGCATGCAGCCCTAACCGGCCAAGTACACGACGATGTCCGCCCCCATATTGCTTATCACCAACAACCGGATGGCCAAGCTCCTGCATATGAACACGGATTTGATTCTTTCTTCCCGTTTCCAGTTCTACCTCCAGTAAAGAAAATTGCTGGTTCGATTGAATGACCCGATAACGTGTCGCTGCACGCAGACCGTCATTTTTTACTCGGCTGGAGTACATCTTATGTGTCGAGCTTTCTTTTAACCAGGAAACAATATAACCCTTTTCCTTTGAAACCTTTCCTTCAACTAAAACGACATATGTTCTTTCTTTAACAATATCTTTCCAATTATCTTGAAGTTTACGCTTTACCTTCTCACTTTTTGCAAAAACCATGACTCCAGAAGTTTCCTTATCCAAACGATGGACAACAAAGATGCGATTCATCGGATTTTCCTGCTTCACGTAATCCATTAACTGATGAAAGGCAGTTTGGCGTCTTTCTTCCTTTGTTGCAATTGAGAGAAGTCCAGCTTCCTTATCAATGACAATAATATCTTCATCCTCATAAATAATGGACATTCCAATAAAGACTTCTTGTTTTACAGCTTCTTTATTCTTTAATATTTTAACAACCTGTCCCTTTTCCAGCATGTAGTTATGCTGAGTTTGTATACGATCATTCACAGAAACCTGCCCTCTGGTTAAAATAGACTTTACTGAATTACGGCTGCGATTTTCTAAAACCTCTCTTAAAAAAGGAAATAATTCCTTCGATTCCGTAACCTCATAAGTCAAATACGGGGCGGGCTTTTTCGATCGGGGACGTTTTTTGTTTTTCATTTAAAAACTCCTTTAATGTTTTGCTGTATCGATTTTCTTATTATTTCAGAGAATCATCTGTATATTCAGCCTTGTGGATCAAAATTAATCTTCATCCTTCACATCAATATCTTCTGGAATTGGTTCGTCTAAGTACGCTTGTACTAATTTTCTGTATTTCTCAACCTGCTCGAAGTATGTTGTAAATTGGTTTCTGTTGATTAAATAGTTCTCCCCATCATAAATTGTACGGATTTTCCCCTGTAACACATACGTCCGTACAATAGATTCATCTATAGATAAATATGCCGCTGTCTCTTTAATTGTCAGATACATTTAAATAAATTGTTTTTGAAGGACGTCATGATACGCTTCATTTTTCTGCATTTGATTTTTTGCAAACGGGCATAAAGGGATAATATATTTATCATTTTCTCTTGCATATTGAACAACATGCTTCAGTAACTGTTGAGCAATTCCTTGGCTTCGGAGTTCCTTTGCCACATACGTATGATCAATAACTAGACGATTCGACCCTGATTGAACAAAAGTGATTTCTGCTTCTGGATCCCGGATGTCCTCCCCAACATAAAATTTAGTTTCTCCTTTATGAATTGTAGCCATTTTAGCCCTCCTAAATCACAACATTATCTTTCATTATACTCTTTCAGGTTTCTTGTCTCAAGATATTATTTTTGTAAGCGTTTTAAATATTGAGAAATTAAACTCTTTTTCTCAGATTGAATTGCTGGACGAAACTATAAACCTCTTCCTATAATAAACTTTGAGGTGATTTGATGAATGCTGTAATCCGACAATTATTACCATCAGACAAAAATTTTATGGAGAGCATGCATACAGGCATAGCTGATGATTATATTATACGTATTTTCGATAGATTATGTACTGGAAACCATGTACTTTTTGGATATTTTATTAATAATCAGTTAGTAAGTACTGCCGGCTACACTATATTTGGGCCTGGACTTGCCATGCTTGGAAGATTAAGAAGTGATATCCGCTACCGGGGGCATGGCTATTCAAAGCAGTTAACAAAATATGTACTTGACCAGGCATTTCAAACAAAGGAGCTGAAATGGCTAGGTGCAAATACACAAGCCGATAATATTCCCGCACAAAAGGTGCTGAACCATATTCATTTGGAAAAGCAGACAGCATTTTATGGATGCACAGCAAAGAGACTTGATGTATTGATGGATAAAGAACCCGGCTGGCAAGAAGTAACGCAGAAAGAATTGAAAAATAAATTACTCAATACATATCACATTGCAAAGAAAACGTTCTTTCCGCTTGAATGCTACTACCCTTTTCCAAGCTTACCGGAGCTTTTTCAAAATGATCAAATTAAAAGCTGGCGTTTTTTTCAAGAGGAAGGACTTCCCCCTTTAATTACAAAAAAGGATATTAAAAAAGAGATTTATCTTCACGCAGTATATCCATATAAGGATTTATTTGATCGACGAGGCCTATGGGAAACTATTGCTGCGGCACAAAAAGATTTACAAAACCAATGCCCTGATGAAGAAGTCCATATATGGATTGATATTCCGGCTTCCATTATAAACCACCTGCCTGAAAACCACCCATTTGAATTGGGTTCTCCATGGCTGTTATACGGGACGGACCGGGATACGTGGTTAAATAACTAAGTCTGCATACACTGAAATAAAAAAAGATTTTCGTAACCATAATATGGCTGCAAAAATCTTTTTTATTTGTATTCTTATTCATTTCACGAAAAATTTAACCGAACTTCTTTATTACTCAACTTTCGCACCTGAGAATAAACATCTATACCTTATTATACCAGGATTAGGCATGTTCCTCATTATCCTGCTTGCATTTTGTCACCTTTTTATTGAAATGCAGATTGTGTATAGCGCCGCTCCGACCAACCACTATGCTTTCCATGGGGATGGCTTCAGCTAACTTGAAAAGTTAGCTGAAGAGCACGCCCCTAGGAAAGCAAAACGGTCCGCCGCAGTAGTAGCCTCACACATTACTTTTTTTCTAGCTAGAGTTTATGCTTTGTCAAGAGATAGGTGGAAGGAACGGTCAACACATGTCTCAATGATAAGCAAGTTATTTTTTAATGCGCAAAAGTTGAGTTTATTATTTTGGAGGTTCAGATTCGACAACATCACCGTTACTATAAACATGATAATACCCTACTGTTCCGGTTCCACCGTTATCTATTAATGATTGGCTGGAAGCTTTCAACGAGTAGAATGTTTTCCCGTCTTCTTCATATAATACACCGTCACTGCTAAATATAAGATCTTCGTTCTCCATCTTATTTTCAGCAAGGCTGATAGCATCATCTACTGTGAACTGGCCTTTACGTTCTTCAAACAATAACTCTGTCCAGGTTTTTTCTCCTACAATTCCATCAGCTATTAAATCATGATCTGTTTGAAATTGTCTCACCTGTTTTTCCGTCTCGGGACCAAATATACCATCGGCTTCAACCTTCAAACCGAAATGATTTAGTTTTTCCTGTACTAATTGAACTTCTAATCCAGAATCAGCGTTTTCCAGGGTAGGTTGATGCTCTGGAGCAATATCTAATAAAGGCTTTAATTCTTCTGAAACTTCAGGGTGCTCCTCCGCCTGAACTACCTCTCCGCTTGAGGCTTCTACTGATTGAAATTGGAGCGGTGCTACACTCAAGGCTATTAACGGCACAACAGCAAACCATTTCTTCTTCATAGATAGAGTCCTCCTCTAAAATTTGTTACATTATACCAATACCACCCAATTTATAAATGAAACCTTATATATTGTTACTTAACTTAATTGTAACCAACATGCAATAATTAGATAAATCCTGCCTCGTTTCAACTACAAGTATCTGCTCGTGTCCAGACTAAAAAAGGAAAGTCTAAACCATCATTCAACGTCTCTTTACAAGAAGTCAAATATGTTCAGATTTTCCATTGTAATAAATTATTTGATTTTCAGTTAAGTCCCTCTGTTATTTACAAAAACTTTTACTTTTTCTGTTCCCGCTTAATATTCATGAAATCTGCTTTCCGCATAGCCGGGGATTGACCAGATATTTTCTTCGTTTTCCTTTGCTTTTTCCTGTGCTTCCTCTAGTTCTTCCAAGTACTTCGTATTCGGCTCATAAATAAAAGCCACCCTTGCATAGCCTTCTTTAACTAATATCTGATTAACATTTTCATCATCCACCCAGATATAGGCAAGCATCCGGTCATAATCATCCCGGTCCGGATTCCCTCTCTCCATTTCGACAATTTCGCCTTCAGGCATCAGCTCTTTCGCAAAATCACTTGCTTCTTCACCAAATGGCTGCACTTCTGTATCAGGCTTCACACTTTCTGGCGTATCAATTAAGAGCAGACGAACCCTTTCTCTTGTTCCATCTTCCAAATGCACAATCACCGTATCGCCATCAACAACACGCTCAATGGTTACAAATTCTCTCCCTTCTGCCGGCTCACTGTCTTCTAAAAAATCAAGCAGCTCACACCCTGTTAACATAAACAGCAATGCGAGCAAAATCAGTATCTTTTTCATTTCCTGCATCCTTACTTTCATCTAAATTCTATTTTTAAACTAACAATTAATATCCACGTTCATGCTGGTATAGATTAATCGCTGGTGCTTCCCCATTTAAGTAGCTTTTTAAATTTGGAATAAATATATCTTCAATGACACGCTGATTATAAAATTCCGTTGCTCCTGCTGTATGTGGAGTCAATATAACATTCTCCATATCCCAGAGCGGACTGGTATGATCTAATGGTTCATTTTCAAATACGTCCATTCCTGCACCGGCAATTTCGTTATTCTGCAGTGCTGCAATCAATGCCTTTTCGTCAACAATCGGACCGCGTCCTATATTGACAAAGAAAACATTTTTTTTCATCTGTTTAAATTGTTCCTCACCGATCAGATGATGTGTATCCTCTGTCAATGGTAAAGTAACAACAACATAATCACTTTGTGGAAGCACACTGTCTAATTGATGGGGCTGATACATTTCATCAACGTATTCCGCTGCTTTTCCTGAATGACGAACGCCAAGCACCTTCATTCCAAAAGCTTTTGCTATTTTAGCTGTTTCTTGCCCTATTTTTCCGACACCAAGCACTGCAATCGTCTTATTATGTATTTCACCGCGAAGCTTTGCATGATGCCAAACCTTCTCCTGCTGCTGTCTGACATAGGTATGAATCAGTCTTGTAAATCCAAGGATATAAGCAAAAATTGTTTCAGATATTGGATAGCTGTGGACCCCGTTTGCACTTGTCAGCTTTATCCCTTTCCCTTCAATTTTATTCAGATTTAAGGAATCTACACCTGCACTCCAGGACTGTACCCATTTCAGCTGATTATTTTTCAGATACGTGCTCTCTTTGTCCTTTTGCCAGTTAACAAGAACTTCTGCTTTTTTGAGGATATCATCTGAAAGCTCTTTTCCAGTATGAATATCCCAATCTGGAGCAACCTTCTGAATTTCTTTTACATACTTATCCTCCAGGTTTAAGTGAATCGCAATTGTCCGTTTAGCCATATATCCTCCTATCCGGCACCATTCTCATAACAAGTGATGATGCCTGTCTCTATATTATTATTCAACTTTCGCACCTAAGAATAAACATCTATACCTTGCTGTTCCAGGATGTACATGGTCTCTATTATCATGTTTGCTTTTAA
>NZ_BJYM01000022.1 GCF_007991515.1 Oceanobacillus sojae | reverse complement strand
CAGTCATGCTTCTACAGCGAATGAAAGAATTCATATTCTGATGGAGTTGGATGAAATAATCGATTTTTGCTTGATGAAAAGATCATTTCAGTGTTTCAAATGGTTGACTTGACTAGGCAATTTAAATGATAAAACAGCATGGGATAGTAAATATCAGGAATAGCTTTTATGAACAGAAAGTAATCATGACGGGACATTTTATATGTACCACAAAAAAGATATTCTTTACTGATTTAAATTCTATTTGCTCAGTTGTATTAAACAGTATAGAACCCCCTTCCAGCGGTGGCCTTACACGTTACCCTATTTCTAGCTAGAGTTTATGCTTTGTCAAGAGATAGGTGTAAGGAACGATCAACACATGTCTCAATGATAAGCAAGTTATTATTTTAGGTGCGAAAGTTGAGTTTAAAAATAAAAAAAGAACTGTTTTACGAGAAAACAGAAAGGGTACTGTTAATGATAAAAAGAGAAATGAGAAAGCAGTAATTTTATTTTCCACATTTACATTTAACCTATGGAGTAAATTAATTGTTTAAAAACATGTAATCATTTTTTCTACAGGGTATAATAAATGATGATAGTTGCTCTGCAACAAATATCAAAAGTAAGAGCGGGAAGCCCTTACGAAGAAAAGGAGTAAACAAAATGAATAAAAGGTTAGTATCGGTGTTGAAATATGGTGCGCTAAGCTTTATCTTATTTTTTAGCATTTTATTGCCAGTTTCAGCAACTTCTAATACTACAATTATCTATGGAGAAAAGCTTAACGACAGCCAGCGTGCACAGGTAAGAGAAATATTGGATATCTCAGACAATGACACTTATGAAGAACATGACGTTACAGGCCAGGATTATGCTGATTTTATAAATGGAAACCCAGATTCAAATATGTACTCTTCTGCAAGAATTACTTTGGAGTCAGATGGCAGTGGACTGGAAGTAAATATCTTAACACCAGATAATATAACAGAGGTAACAAAAGAAATGTATATGAATGCTTTGCTGACAGCCGGAGCAGAAAATGTAACGGTGGATGTTGTATCGCCTGTAAGGGTATCTGGCCACTCTGCATTGACAGGAATTTATAAAGCTTATGATGTAGAAGGAGTAGAATTAGATAAAGATCGGATGGAGCTGGCGAATGATGAGTTAGAAGTGGCAACGGATTTAGCTGACAATGATGGTGTAAGTGATGAAGATGTAAGTACACTTTTAACAGAAATTAAGAAAATGATTGCTGAACAGGATCCAGTTACAAAAGAAGAAGTAGAGCAAATCGTTAATGAGCAGTTGAACAATTTGGATATTAAGCTTAATGACGCTGATCGGCAGATGCTTATTGATTTAGTAAATAGAATGAGAGATTTAGACATTGACTTTGGATCAATGAAGGAACAATTAGAGGATATTACAAACAACCTTGTCGAAAGAGCAGAAGATTTAGGTTTAGACCAAGGATTTTGGGAGAAGGTAGCGAAGTTCTTTAGTGATATTTTCCGTGCTATTTCAAACTTCTTTAGCAGCTAATTAAATACTGGCAAGCGTTTGAAGGAGAGTTCTCTATAAAAAGAGAGCTCTTTTTTATTATTACAGAAGCCTCCGTTTGACGTGGTTTTGTCACAAAACAAGTAGTACTGTCCGCTTCTATAACAGAATTGTTACAAATGTAATAGTAAACGAGCATTATGTAATTATTGTAATTCACACTTAACCGTCCTGTAACTGTATTCTCTTGAATCCTGTGGTAGGATAGTGATTGTGAAAAAACAAAGGAGGTTATCAGATGAGAAAACTCGTAGCAGCGTTATCTGCTGGAATTATTATTACTAGTGCAGCTGCAACAACAGTTTCCGCTGAAGAAAATGAACATAAGGTCGAATCAGGAGAAAGCTTATGGAAGATTGCCGATCAATATGATACTAGCGTACAAAACTTACTTGATATAAATAGTCTTACAACAACGGTTATTCATCCAGAAGATGTTATCTATATAAGTCAACCAGATGAAGATGGTGAAGAATCTTCATTATACACAGTTGAAAAAGGTGATACACTTTCAGACATCTCTAAAAAATTCGGTGTATCCGTGAAAGATATAAAAGAATGGAATAAACTTTCGTCAGACATCATTGTTATTGGTGCTGAGTTATCAATTAATGGAGCAACTGCTGAAGCTGCAGAACCAGCTGTACAAGAAGAGCCTGCAGAAGAACCAGTTACAGAAGAAGTTGCAGAAGAGAGTGCGTCAGCTGAAGAAGAAAGCGAACCTGCACAAGAAGAATCTGCTGTTGAGCAAACTTCAAATGAAGAATCAGCTTCTGAATCAGAAGAACAATCTTCAAATGAGTCTCCACAGGGACAAACTATTTCTGTAGAAGCAACTGCATACACTGCAGGATGTAATGGATGTTCTGGAGTTACTGCAACAGGAGTAGATTTAAATGCAGATCCAAATGCAAAAGTTATTGCTGTAGATCCAAGCGTTATTCCACTGGGAAGTAAAGTATACGTAGAAGGTTATGGTTATGCAACAGCTGCTGATACCGGCGGTGCAATCCAAGGAAACAAAATTGATCTTCACGTACCAACAAAAGAAGAAGCATTGAGCTTTGGAAGACAGCAAGTTAACGTAACAATCGTTGAATAAAATCCCCTTAAAATAGATAGCATAAAAAATAGCTTAAGAGTCTCATAGACTCTTAAGCTATTTTTTTAATAACTAATAAAAAAAGGTATCATACTTTTTATATTAAGAAGTAGGACACCTTGTGATATCAGTTATTTCAGCTATTTGTTATGCAGATTGCTTTTTAAACATCCTCTTAAACACATACGCTTTTATCTATATTCAATAATTGCCTGATTGTTCCTTAGTTGTGGATTTCTGTAGAAGTGGAAGCCGGATTTTGTTCGATTTCTTCATTATTATCGCTGTGAGCATTTGAATAACCAAAAGCGCCGACTGCGGCAATGACAAAAATGAACAAAGTAAGTAGAACCTTTCGCATGTTTCTTTTCAACCCTCCATCATAAGCTTGAATAATAATCAACTATCTTAGTATAGGCTAAAGTACACATCTTGGCTAGCAGGAAAAACATTAATTTTTATACATGTTCGTTAATTCTGTAAATGGTTGGATTGGAATACTATTATGTTATACTTGTAAGGGATTACATTTAAGATGATTTAGAGGAGGGTGATGTATATGACAAGCCGGAATTTAGACCAGTTTTTGGACACAAATATTGCTGATTTAAAGGAAAACGGTCTGTATAACGAAATTGATACAGTGGAAGGTGCAAATGGTCCTGAAATTCTGATTAAAGGGAAAAAGTTAATCAATCTTTCTTCCAATAACTATTTAGGTCTGGCAACGCATCCGGAATTGAAGAATGTGGCAAAACGGGCAATTGATTCACACGGTGTTGGAGCTGGAGCAGTCCGTACGATTAATGGAACACTGGATTTGCATATTGAATTGGAAAAAAGAATTGCTGCATTTAAAGGTACAGAAGCAGCCATCGCTTATCAATCCGGTTTTAACTGTAATATGGCGGCAATTTCAGCAGTCATGGATAAAAACGATGCTATTCTTTCAGATTCTTTAAACCATGCTTCTATTATTGATGGCTGCCGTTTATCTAAAGCAAAAATTATCCGATTTGAGCATTCCGATATGGATGACCTGCGTGCTAAAGCGAAAGAAGCGACAGAGTCAGGAACATACAATAAAGTGATGGTAATCACAGATGGTGTTTTCTCAATGGACGGGGATATTGCTAAGCTGCCTGAGATTGTAGAGATTGCCGAGGAATTTGACTTGATTACCTATGTGGATGATGCACATGGCTCTGGAGTAACAGGATCCGGTGCTGGTACCGTAAAACATTTTGGACTACAGGATAAAGTTGATTTTCAAATGGGGACTTTGTCTAAGGCGATCGGTGTTATCGGCGGTTATGTTGCAGGAAAACAGGCGCTGATTGATTGGCTGAAAGTCCGCTCCCGTCCATTCCTGTTCTCTACAGCCGTATCTCCGGCAGATGCGACAGCGAGCACGAGAGCGATTGAAATTCTAATGGAAAGCACAGAATTGAACGAGAAGCTTTGGGAGAACGGGAATTACTTGAAAAAAGGATTAAAAGAACTGGGCTTTGATATTGGAGAGAGTGAGACTCCAATTACACCTTGTATTATTGGTGATGAGAAGCAGGCGCAGACATTTAGTAAGAGGTTGTATGAAGAAGGAGTATACGCGAAAGCAATTGTATTCCCGACAGTTCCAAGAGGTACCGGGCGTGTCCGTAATATGCCGACAGCAGCACATACGAAAGAGATGCTGGATCATGCAATTGGTATCTATGAAAAAATCGGTAAAGAAATGAAACTTATTTAAAGAAGATGTTCAAAAAGTCATCAATGATTTGGCAGGATATTAATCTGCTGCTTTTAATTTGAATACTTTTTGAACATGTACTAAAAAAAGTAAGAGGAGTTTTCCGAGATGAAAAAAATTTTAGTGACCGGTGCATTAGGACAAATCGGGTCAGAATTAACGGAGAAGCTTCGCAGTACATACGGTGAAGACAATATCATTGCTTCTGATATCCGGAGACCTGAAAATCCGTCAGGAATATTTGAAGAAATTGATGTAACCAAGGAAAAAGAAATATATGAGATTTCTAAAAAATATAATGTAGATACGATCATCCATTTAGCGGCACTCCTATCAGCGAAGGCAGAGGCTTTTCCAAAAGTAGCCTGGGAAATTAATATGGGCGGATTGGTAAATGCTTTAGAAGCGGCTAAGCAATTAGATTTAAAATTCTTTACACCAAGCTCTATTGGAGCATTTGGGCCAAGTACGCCCAAGGATAATACACCTCAGGATACCTTACAGCGGCCAACAACGATGTATGGGGTGAATAAGGTAGCAGGAGAGCTTCTATGTGATTATTATTTTTCCAGATTCGGAGTAGATACCAGAGGAGTCCGTTTTCCCGGTTTGATTTCTTATGTAACCGCTCCTGGAGGCGGTACCACAGATTATGCAGTAGAAGTTTATTATGAAGCAATTCGGAAAGGTGCTTATACTTCCTATATTGCACAAGGCACGCATATGGATATGATGTATATGCCGGATGCTTTAAATGCAATTATTCAGCTGATGGAAGCAAATCCTGATCGGTTAAAGCATCGCAATGCATTCAACATTACAGCGGTATCTGCAGCACCGGAACACTTTGCATCGTCAATCCGCAAGCAGATTCCGAATTTTGAAATGGGTTATCAGGTCGATCCAGTCAGGCAGGGAATTGCAGAGAGCTGGCCGGATTCTATTAATGCAGATGCTGCTAAAGAAGAATGGGGATTTGAAGCGGCATATGATATTGATAATATGACGGTAGATATGCTGGAGAAGATTCGTGAAAAATTAAAGAAAGATAGTGCTTGAAAGGATAAAATCATTCGAGCTTTTTAAGGAAAACCGGACTTATATATAAATATTTTACAGCACCTCTCAACATTTGGGAGGTGTTTTTATAATGAACAGAATTCCGAACTGATTTTTCCATTTTTATCTAGTGATTCACAATGCAAAAATATAAGGGTGTGAGTATAATTATACATTCTGTAATAAAAGAATATATATTAAAAAGAGTTATAAACAAGTTTAGTAAGCGCTGTATTCTGAAAAACTACATGTAACTCCCAAAAAAATATACTTGAAAATGTATATTTAATCATTTATAATCTAACCTAACAATCATTAGGTGGTGAGTTTTTTGACTAAAGAAAAGATTTTAAAAGCTGCTATTAATCAATATTCGCTCTACAATTATCATGGCGCGACTATGAAGAAGATTGCAGATGAAGTAAATATCAAGCCGGCGTCCATTTATTTTTTTTATAAAAATAAAGAAGAGCTTTTCTTAGCTGCATTCAAATGGATACTGGAATCGCATTTTAATTATATTCGGAATATTATGGGAGAAGTTATTGAGCAGCCAATACTAAATATTTATAAGACTATTATTCGGAAAACTGTTGCTTATCATAGTGAGAGACAGAACGAAACAAATGCTTATATTTCATTAATTAACTCACCTCCTGCAGAGATTAAACCATTCTTGCACCATCATATGCAGCGTTTTGACAGCTGGATGGAGCAGATATTGACAGAACAAATGCAAAAAGAATACCCAAATATATCTGAGGAAAAAATAATAAAGATAACCAAACAATTTCTCATTATAATGGATGGGATATTCTGGGAAATAAATCTTTATGAAAAAGAAGAGCTGGAAAGACAAATTGAATATGCAATAAATATCATTGAATGTTTATTGAGAGAGGAAGTTAAATAAATGAACAACGATTTCGCGAGAGAGCCCGTACCACAAGAAGAGAGAAAACATTGGTTTACGATTTCGTTAGTGTGGATAGCAGTAGGAATTGATTTATCCGCCGTTATTTTCGGTGTTGAATTAGGAAGCGGAATGGCATTTGGGGATGCGCTGATTTCTGTTTTAATTGGTTCGGGGATACTCGGAGTTCTGGCAGCTTTTTGTGCTTATGTAGGAACTGCAACCGGGTTCTCTACCTCGATGATTTCCAGATTTACCTTCGGAGTTTCCGGTGCAAAGTTTGTATCCTTTTTTATGGCAGTTGCTTTATTAGGCTGGTTTGGCGTACAAACAGGATTTTTTGCTGAGAATGCGTCAGCGATATTTCAACATTCATTTCATATAAATGTGCCCTTACCGTTATTGGCTGCACTTGGAGGAATATTAATGACTTCGACAGCTATTTACGGATATAAAGCAATTGAAAAGCTGAGTGCATGGGCAGTGCCATTATTGTTAATTCTCATTTTCCTAACGATTGGACTGGCAGTTAATAAGTATGGAACAGAAGCATTAAGCGCCCCGGTTGAGAACATTTTTACAATGGGGATGGCGATTTCGTTAGCTATCAGTGTATTTATTACTGGAGCGGTTATTTCCCCGGACATTTCACGATGGGCAAAGACAAAGAAGGATGCTATTTTAGCTTCTTTTATCGGTTTCTTTGTAGGGAACAGTTTTATGATTATTGTTTCCATGATTCTATCAAGAATTATGGATGAAGACAGCCTGACAACAATTATGATTATGGTCGGCTTAGGAGTTCCGGGAATACTTGTATTAATTTTGGCGCAATGGACAACCAATACTAGCAATGCTTATTCATCAGGGTTAAGCTTTGCGGTCATTTTCACCAAAGTGAATAAAGGGCTGCTGACATTAATCGCAGGAATTTTAGGAACATTGTTGGCAGTACTTGGAATTTATGATAATTTTATTAACTTCTTAACGATTATGTCGATGTTTATCACGCCAATCGCAGGGGTTTATACAGCATCCTATTATTTCGGGAAGCAAAAATACTTCACAGTAGCTGTAGGACAGGATAGAAATTTCAAGCTGCTGCCATTGCTTGCATGGTTTTTAGGAGCTGCGGTGAATTGGATGACCTCTCCTGGACCAACAGGACTGGAACTGTTCAATTTTACGACAATACCGGCACTGGACAGCTTTATTGTTGCCTTTATTGCCCAACTTATATTTATTGTAATTATGAAAGCTAACGAACAGAAAGGATGATAAATTGCATGAAATGGTTAAATGAAGAAGATATTCAGCATATTGCAACAGGAGCTGCTGTGTTAGGAACTGGCGGCGGAGGAGATCCTTATATCGGAAAAATGCTGGCTTTATCTTCCATAAAACAATATGGGCCAGTAAAAATGATTACAGTAGAAGAGCTGGAGGAAGATCATTTTGTTCTTCCTGTTTCTGGAATGGGTTCTCCAAGTGTGTTAGTCGAGAAAATTCCTTCCTTCGATCAGCTGAAAGCTCCACTGGAAGCATATGAAGAGGCGGTGGGCAAAAAAGTCGACGTTGTGATGCCTATTGAGATAGGCGGGGTTAATTCCTTGATTCCCGTTGCCGTCGCGGCGATGAAAGGAATTCCTATTTTAGATGGGGATGCAATGGGAAGAGCTTTCCCAGAAGCACAAATGGTAACCTTCCATTTAGACGGGTTAAAGCCGGAGCTGGTTACACTGGGAGATGAAAAATCAAATGTTGTTTCTATTAAACCAGCAGATGGTATCTGGAGTGAAAAAATATCAAGGCAGATTACCATTGTAATGGGAGGATCATCCATTGTATGTGACTATGGAATCAGTGGCAAACAGGCCAAAGAGAGTGTTATTCCAGATACCTTAACCTTAGCACAACAGATTGGTGCACTATTGACAAATGAACGGACAGCAAAAGTTCATCCAATCGTACAAATGCTGGAGAAACTGAACGGACATAAATTATTTAAAGGAAAAGCAATCCAAATTGAACGGAAGATTCAAGGTGGATTTACACGTGGAAGGGCAACTTTTGAAGGATCGGATGAGAATAAGGAAAGTACCTGCCAATTATTTTTCCAAAATGAACATCTGCTGGCAGAGGTAAACGGGAAACCTGTAGCTATTACACCAGATTTAATCGCAGTACTGGATGAGGAAACAGGAATGCCGATTACCACAGAAGGTTTAAAATATGGCGCCCGCGTTGTAGTTGTTGCTTTTCCTGCTCATGAGAAATGGAGAACAGCTATTGGCATTGAAACAGCAGGACCAAAATACTTCAAGTATGACTATGATTACGTCCCGCTTGAAACGCTGGTAAAGGAGGCTGACCAATGATCAGATTAGGAATCGATATAGGTGGAACAAATACAGATGGTGTAATTCTTAGTGCAGATAATGAAATTTTAGCAAGCACTAAATCGACTACTACAAAAGATATATTCTCCGGTATTAAACAAACCTTAAATAAACTGATGGAAGAATCAAAATTAGATGCTGAAAAAATAGATGTGGCAACACTCGGGACAACACATTGTACCAATGCTATTGTTGAAAGAAAAGGATTGAATCGTGTCGGTATTATCCGCATTTGCCTGCCGTCAGGGTCAGCAGTTACACCATTATTAGATTGGCCGCAGGATCTAGTTGATCAGCTGGACCCGGTGATGTTTTTAATTCATGGTGGCTATGAATATAATGGGGAACCAATTGCTGCTTTAGAAGAAAATGAATTACAGAATGTGGTGGAGAAACTAAAAGGAGAAGTAGATTCCATCGCTATTACAAGTGTATTTTCTCCAGTTCAAAATAAACAAGAAAAATATGTTGCTGAATATTTAAGCAAAGCAATGCCTGAAATTCCAATTTCCATTTCAAGTGAAATTGGCTCTGTCGGTTTAATTGAACGGGAAAACGCAACGATTTTGAACGCAGCGTTAATGAGTACTATTCGCCACGTATCAGAAGGCTTCCAGCAAGCCCTGGGGCAAGAGGGAATTCAGGCAAAAATCTTTCTTGGACAAAATGACGGAACACTGATGACGAATGAATATGCACAGAAATACCCGATTTATACCATTGCCTGTGGCCCTACCAATTCTATTCGGGGCGCAGCTCATTTAACCAATGAACCAAATGCGATTGTTGTTGATATTGGCGGGACGACAACGGATATCGGTGTTCTGGCTAACAGTTTTCCACGTCAAACTTCCCTGGCCGTTGAAGTAGGAGGAGTACGCACTAATTATCGGATGCCTGATATTTATTCTGTTGGGTTTGGCGGAGGAACGAGAATACATCAAAAAGATGAAGGCTGGAAAGTTGGTCCGGATAGTGTAGGCTATCGTCTCATGGAAGAAGCAAAATCGTTTGGCGGAGAGACATTAACTGCAACCGATATTGCAATTGCCAAGGGCCAGGTCCGTTTTGGAGAGGCAAATATTGATTCATTCAAAGACCTCCCTATTGAAGATATTTATGAAATAATGACACATGTTGTAGAAGAAGCGATTGACCGGATGAAAACCAATAGTGAAGATGCAACTGTAGTTTTAGTCGGCGGAGGAGCAGCACTTATGCCGGAAGCTCTCAAAGGAGCCAGTAAAGTAATCCGTCCTGCTCATGCCGGTGTAGCGAACGCAATTGGAGCAGCTCTTGGTGATATCAGCGGTACAGTGGAACGAATTTATTTACTGGAGAATGAAAGCTATGAAACCATTATGGAGAATGCGAAAGCGGAAGCAGTGAAAAATGCTGTTGCAGCAGGTGCAGATCCGGATCAGATTCAAATTATTCAATTAGAAGACTTCCCGTTAGCTTATTTACCGGGACAAGCATTGCTTGTTAAAGTAAAGGTAGCAGGTCCTCTTAAAATATAAGACACCGTCAAATCCGGGAGATTAATTGATTCAGAAGATTTCAGGACCATAAGAAATCCATTTATTAAGATGGGGTTCTTATGGTCTTTTTAGATAATCTTAAAATAGAGGTCAAATTCTAATAAATCGGTACAGTATTCATCCTGTATAAAATATAATAGTTAGTCCAATATAAAAAAGGGAGGTGCACAATGAAAAAGATAGTATTAATCATTGCCGTTACAATTATTTCTTTCAGTTGTTTTGCGATTAATACTTTGGCTGAAGAAGATGATTTTACATCTAAAAAACCAATGACTGAAGAAGAAGTTTATAAGACAATGGGATATTCAAAAGATATAAGTAAAATTATAAACATATTTGAAGAAAAATTTGATACAAAGATAATGCTGCCTAAAGAAATGCCCTTTGAAGTGAGAAATAAATTTGCCAAAATTGATGAACAAAATAATTTAGATATCCACTATAAAGGAAAATATAAAAAAGATAATTTTCAATTTATCGTTAATCCGGAATCACCGCGGGATGTAGAAAGCAACTACAAATTAAAAAGCGGAGAAGATGTTTATATAGAAAAAATAAAATCAGAGATTTCTTCCCCTATAATTGAACTTGTTTATAAGCAGGAGAAATTAGAATATATATTATATTTAAGAGCTAACGGTAAATACGACAAAGAGTCGTTAATTAATATTGCTGAGTCTTTAGAATAATATCGTTATATTTTGTTAATCAGCTCCAGATATTGCGTATCTCCATATCCGATTGTTGGGAAGCGGATAAATAGCCTTTGGAGTAATTCAGATGTCGGCAGGTCAGTGTGTTTAGAAATATATTTTACTACTTCATTATCTTCATCTGACATATCCAGATAAAGATTAATTGCCTGGTACATGACTGGAAACTGCTTTACAGAGGTCTTTCTGTGATGAATAAATACATCTTTTGTAGGCAGAGGTATATTCACTTAATTCAAGCTTTGTTTGCTGAACTTTGAATTCATCCTCTCTGAAGCTATTTAAAAATACATTTCCCTGGTATTCGGTCTGTTTAAGAAAAGCAAGCAGGGTAAGGAGATTCATTTGACAAAACATATCTTCACCAAACCATAAAACGATATATTTATGTTCTTTATTAAAAAGATAATCCAATGGATGAATCACTTTTTGTATATAGTTTTCAGTAGATTCTCCATGTCTGGCAGCGCGTGTATGAATAAAGTGTTTATCAAAAACCTTCTCTGTAACAGGATGTACACACATCGCCTCATTGAATAAAGCATAATCAGCTTCTCCCATTAATTTATTTTCTTTAAATTCCTCGTACAGTATTTGGAAGTTTAAGATATGAAGCACATTATGATCAAAGAGTTCACGATTCTCATTTTGTAACTTTTCAATCTCTAATTTTCTGGAAATATTCATTCTGTACCATCCCCCATCTTTATCAGTAGTGAGTTTAATAAATGATTGAACAGGATGCTTATGGAGCTGATATTGTCTCGGGGTAATACCGAAAACAGCTTTAAACGCCCGGCTTTATGCCTCTTGGGAAGAGTAGTAATAGTCAAAAGCAATATCAATAATCCTTCTGTTATTTTTCAAATCTTCCGTAGATAAATATAACCTTCTAAGAAGTGTATAGCGTCTAATGCTGATTCCAGTGGTCTGATGGAACTTAAAAGAACAATAATAAGGGGAATAACCTATATAGTCAGCCAGTTCATCTAATGAAAAAGCTGACTGCAGACGGTATTCTAGCCAATCAACCATAAGCTGGATATCTTCATTCATTTATCTCCCTCCTGGATTAAAGTATAAGAGGTTTTAATTTTATTATTTGATATTTCTTGTGTTTATGCTTAGAAATGATTGCTCCAATTTTAAGAAAAAAAGACCCCGATAAATCAATCTCATTTATCGAAGTCTCTGTTTCCTTCATAACATTATGCAGTTGTATACATTTCCTTCACTTGCTTTTGCAGCTTTTTATCCTGAACGTATTCATCATAAGACATTTCCTTATCGATAATACCATTCGGAGTAATTTCCATAATACGGTTAGCGATACTGTTGATAAATTCATGATCATGTGATGTAAAGACAATGGATCCTTTGAATTTAACAAGACCATTATTTAAGGCTTGAATAGATTCAAGATCAAGGTGGTTCGTAGGCTCATCTAAAATAAGTACATTTGATTTGGAAAGCATCATTTTAGACAGCATACAGCGGACCTTTTCTCCCCCGGAGAGTACATTTGCTTTTTTCTTCGCTTCTTCTCCGGAAAATAGCATTCTTCCTAAGAAACCACGCAGGAATGTTTCTGTTTCATCCTCAGGAGAATACTGGCGGAGCCAATCTACCAGCGTTAGATCAGATCCATCAAAGAACTCAGAATTATCTTTTGGAAAATAAGACTGGGATGTTGTAATACCCCATTTATAGGAACCTTCATCCGGCTCCAATTCACCAGAAATAATTTGCAGCAAAGTTGTGTTGGCAATGTCATCTCTTCCGACCAATGCCACTTTATCATTTGGATTTAAAATAAAATTCACTTTATCTAATACTTTTACCCCGTTAATTGTTTTAGACAGGTCCTTCACCTGTAATAAATCATTTCCAATTTCACGCTCTGGAGTAAAGGCAATGTATGGATATTTTCTGGAGGATGGTTTAATATCGTCCAATGTAATATTATCCAGCATTTTTTTACGGGAGGTAGCCTGCTTGGACTTCGAAGCATTCGCGCTGAAACGTGCGATAAATTCTTTCAGCTCGTTGATTTTTTCTTCTTTTTTCTTATTAGACTCTTGTGCCATACGGGAAGCAAGCTGGCTTGATTCATACCAGAAATCATAGTTCCCGACATAGAGCTGAATTTTTCCGAAATCGACATCCGCAATTTGCGTACATACTTTATTTAAAAAGTGACGGTCGTGGGATACTACGATAACAGTATTTTCGAATTGAATAAGAAATTCTTCCAGCCATTGGATTGCTTGAATATCCAATCCATTTGTAGGCTCGTCGAGAAGAAGAATATCGGGATTCCCGAATAAGGCTTGTGCAAGTAGTACTTTTACCTTTTGTTCCTCAGGGATTTCAGCCATTTTTAAATCATGAACAGATTCTTCTACACCAAGACCTTTAAGAAGCACGGCCGCATCAGATTCTGCTTCCCATCCGTTCATTTCTGCAAATTCACCTTCCAGCTCAGCGGCACGGATGCCGTCCT
Source organism: Oceanobacillus sojae (assembly GCF_007991515.1). GTDB lineage: Bacteria > Bacillota > Bacilli > Bacillales > Amphibacillaceae > Oceanobacillus > Oceanobacillus sojae. Next base: position 61,537 of record NZ_BJYM01000022.1, on the reverse strand, counting down.
CTTCGCTGAAATCTGCTTTCATATAAATAGCATCTTTTTCCTGTTTGACTTTGTATAAACGCTCATGACCCATTAATACAGTTTCCAGCACGGGATGCTCTTCATAAGCATAGTGATCTTGCTTTAAAACAGTCAGACGCTGCCCCGGTGTAAGAGATACATTCCCAGATTGCGGTTCAATTTCACCAGAAAGAATTTTCAGGAAAGTTGATTTTCCGGCTCCATTTGCCCCAATAACACCGTAGCAATTTCCAGGCGTGAATTTTAAATTTACATCTTCAAAAAGCTTCTTGTCGCCATATCGTAAACTAACATTAGTTACTGTTAACATTTTATTAATTGCCTCCATTAAATCATTATCAAAATAAGCTTACGTTATTTACGGAAACAATGCAAGATAAGACCGCTATATCTATGAAAGTATCTCAATTTCCAGCTCTATAAAGATATAGACCTGAAGGCTTAGTTTAAAATATGACGCTGGGTTATTACGGATGGATAAGATAACCGCTAAAATAAAAATAACTTAAAAATTAAAGAGGAAGAAAGTTGGGCTTCATTATTTATATTCTTCACCACAGCTTAAGAAGAGGAGGAGTACAAATGGGTGCAAAAATTTTGCAACACACGGGTGCTATTTCAGATAATTTTCATATACTGATAAATAAGAACGAGCTAAGGAAGCGTTTTGCTGCGGCAGTTTATTACATCAGAAAAAGTGAACAGGAAAAAGAAGAAACGAGAAAGTTAATGCATATGCAATATAAGCTGGAAAAAATATACCGGCAGGAGTATATAAATGCACAGAAAAATGCAGAGGTTCAATTTATGCAAATGAAGGCTGCTGAACAGGATTCAGAAAAAGAGGTATATCATTTTGCACAAATAGCGTACAAGACTTGTAAAAAGCGCATGAAGAAAATGCAAATCACAGCAGAGGAAGCATCTAATCAGCTGGAATCAATGAAAAAGATATATCATGAAATGGACAGCCAGCTCAAAATAATGAAAAGAAATCTGATGAAGCAGATGAACTATGAAAATATTGACAAATTAGATAATCCATTGAAACTTTTTGTCATTTAATACGTAAATAAATGTATAGCAGAATAAGAAGAATCACCATTATTCATATCCTTTTTTAAATAGAAATAAATCTATTAAGAGGAAATGTGTACCATATAAGGTATACTTTTATCAATTTTTGCACCAGCTATTGTATATTAAAATACTTTTGTATATATTAATAAAAAGGGGTATGTCCGAAGAGGGGGAACAAGTAGATGAAAAGCAAGACGGTTTATTTGCTGTTTACCGATACAGGAAGCTATCTATCACGATTGATTCATCTGTATACCCAGGAGCCTTTAAACCATGTTTCTATTGCTTTAGATAGAGAATTAACAGAAGTTTATAGCTTTGGGAGAAAACAGCCTGATAATCCATTTATCGGTGGCTTTGTGAAAGAGGATATTTTTTCACCATACTTAAATAGCTCTATGTGTGAAATTTATGAGCTTAAAGTGACCGAAAATGAATATGAATATATTAAATCCTTTATTCAAAATATAGAGATTGACAAAGATAAATATCGTTATAATTTTATTGGGTTATTTGGAGTCATGATGAAAATAAAAATTACACGTCAGACAGCCTTTTTCTGTTCACAGTTTGTGGCAACTATTTTACAGGGTGTAACGAGCCTTTCATTAACAAAAGACCCTTACTTTACAACTCCGGAGGATATTCGAACTGCTCCAGATTTGAAGCTTGTTTATGAAGGAACATTGTTACATTATCAAGATAAGGATTCTTTATCTTCAACAGAGCAGCCATCATTATCTTATATTTCTAATTTATAGGTGTTGAGATAAAAAATCTTAAAGAACCCGGGCATTTGTACTTCCTTTACTTTTCCCGTAATAAGGAAGTACTGAATCTGCTAAAATATTATTTTACAAAGCACGGAGCCTCTTAAGTTGAGGCTCCGTGCTTTGTTCTTTACTCTATTCAAATAGATTTTGCATTGCTTCTCTCGAGAAATCCTGAATGCCTAGTGTTTCATAAGGGACGACCAGCTTCATGGTAATATTATTTGCTTCTAGATCCATATGCTGTACAGCTACATCGAAATTGCCCTGTAAATTCATATCTGTAACAGCTACATAAATTTCCTGGCTGTCCGGGTCTATCGTTACCCATTCAGGCATTGGTAAAAATTTATCCATGTATTCCATAATTTTTTTGTTTGGCAGTTCTAAAAGTCCAACAGAGATAGACTTCAGTTGTAAAACCAGATCACCGTTTGTCTGCTCAATCGGTTCAAAACGGACAGAAAGAGGAACTGTGGAAGAGAAGACAGGCAATTCACCCATCAGATGCACATCATCCTCAAGAAAAATACGGTAATGGTGATCCGTCCCCTCAAGTAATTTCTCAATATAAGCATTGATTAAATTATTTAAGTTTTGCTTTGTTGTCTGAATGTAAAACTCAGAGCTTTCCTGCTCGTCTATTACAGAATTTTGCGGGAACTCATTTTTAGAAACTGGCCAAAAAATAAGCGCCAGCAAAAGGAGTAAGATAGCTGCATTAAAGATAAGAAGACCGAGAAAACCGGCTTTCCATTTATTATTTATTTTTATTTGTCTATTCTTTACTCTCATTATGTTTTCATCCCAACTTAATTAAAATATTCCAGAATACGTTCAGCCATTAGATAATATCCATCATAATTAGGGTGGAAATTATCGTCTGAAAATAAATTTGCAGTCTCGTCTTCAAATAAATCATCAATTGGTACAAAGGTGCTGCCTTCGTATTGATTGACTGTCTCTCTTCCTATAGTATTCCAATCAGCGACAATCTGGTCCAATTCTGGAATGTCCTCAAAATAATTTGTAAAAGGATTAAAAATACCTAATAGATAAATAGAGGCATCCGCATTAATGGAACGAAGCTTATCAAATATTTCGCTGAGACGATCTTCGTAGAAAGCCTGTTCCTCGTTAAAGTAGCTGATCTCCAAGTCCATAATATTTTCCTTTAACACTTGCATAATATCATTAGCACCGATGGTAATGATAATAATATCTGCTTCTTCTAAAGCATCCGTTAATTCAGGCTCTTCCTCCAGACGGGTGAGCAGCTGATCGGAGCGGTTTCCACGTTTTCCAAAGTTATCAAAATGGACATTTGTATCAAGTGCCTGAAGTGTTCTGTCTAATATCCCGACATAGCCCCCCTGATTTGTATCGTCTCCTACACCCTGAGTCAGTGAATCACCAAGAGCAACGATATCCACATTTTCCTCAGAAGCAAATCCGAATGTATTTTCAAAAGGCTCATCGACAGCTATTTCCTCATTTTCTTGTTCGTCCGCGTTTCCCATAACTTCCTCGCTGTCGTCTTCTGTATCTTCTTCGCCATTTTCTGCTGGTTCAGACGTAATTTGTTCTCTAAGAGCTTCTTCTCTTTCCCGTTGTTCAGAGCTTAATTGAAAATATGGCAGCTGTAAAATCGAAAAAACAGCTATAATGATAATAAGAATGGAGCTAATGAGAATAAGCCATCTTTTTTTGGTCATTTTCATGATTACACCTACGTGTTCTTTTCTTCTAGTTTATGTTGGAACAAATAAAATTACTTAATAATACATAAAGAAAATGTTCAAAAAGTCCAATAAAAAATGGCAGGGGAAGGAGCTTTTGTTTAGATAGCCTGTATTGTTACAGGCAACACAGGGTTACCACAAGACGGAGAAGTCTGTCAGCTTGCTATCCCCACAGGATAAGTAACCGAAGCCTAGTCCGGTTTCATCCCCAGTACGTAATCGAGCAGCCCTTATCAGCTGATTTTTGAACATACATGTAAAAAGTTTATTTGATGTGTACGTATTTGTAAAATAATTTGGTAGAGTAGATGTTTTTATTTATATTCCTATTTTAATCAAGGATTATAAATAATAAACAGGTTTAAATGAAAAACGCCTTCTAATTTTATGTAGAAGACGTGACTAAACCTCATTATAACATAAAAGTACCCGTCTTTCTTCACGATAAAACATCAAATGTTCTAATAGAAGAAAGGCGGATACTGTATAATTATTTTAACTAATTTCTGAAGCTGCGTAATTCCAGGGCAAACTGTGCCGGCTGGATATTTGAAAGAATAAATACTTCAGATGTTACTTCAGAGCTTGTGTCTGTGAACAAAATAGTTCCCTGATAAGCTGCATTTTCTTCTGGTGCCGGCTTACCTTCCTGCAGCCAAATTGCATCAGCCCCGGATAGTATATCTGTTGTTACCTCATCTATATCTGTTGTGGGAATAACCTCATAGCCTAATTTATAAAGAGGCGCAATATCGTCATCCGCGATGCCGACAGCTACAATGCGTTTTTTACGGACACCTTCACTGCGGTCAAATGGAGATTGCAGTAAGTTTTTCACTGCTATTTCTTCCGCAGATTTCTGACTGCCATGCGATTTTCCGGTCGCTTTATCTATTGCCTGTTCCAGATCAGCTACAATATCATCAAATGCTTCCAGACCGACGGATAGACGAATCAATTCTTCTGTAGTACCGCTTTTTGCCAAGTCCTCATCTGTTAATTGCTGATGGGTCGTAGAAGCAGGGTGAATAATAAGTGATTTTGCATCGCCGACGTTGGCAACGTGAGACCAGAGTTCTACATTATCAATCAAGATACGGCCTGCATCCCGGCCTCCTTCAATGCCAAAGGTAATAACAGAACCAAAACCGCCATTTAAATACTTCCCGGCAAGCTGATGAGATGGGTGTGATGCCAGCCCGGGGTAGTTGACCCATTCTACAGCAGGATGTTTTTCCAGATAGGCTGCCAGCTTTTCTGCATTTTCACTATGCCTTTTGATACGTAAATGTAAGGTTTCCAATCCTTGAAGTAATAAAAAGGCATTTTGCGGGCTTAGAGCAGGTCCGATGTCACGTAATAATTGGACACGCAGCTTTGTTATAAAAGCAGTCGGTCCTAAGTCAGCATATTTTAAGCCATTATAGCTTGCATCCGGCTCGATAAAATCTGGGAATTTCTCGTTGTTCCAATCAAATCTGCCACTGTCAACCACAATACCGCCAATAGTTGTACCATGTCCGCCAATCCATTTCGTTGCAGAATGCACAACAATATCCGCACCCCATGTTAATGGTTTTGCAACATAAGGTGTAGCGAAAGTATTATCAATAATTAAAGGAATACCATGATTATGGGCAATGTCCGCAACGGTTTCTATATCAAAAACATATAGGCTCGGGTTAGTAATGATTTCACCAAAGATTGCTTTTGTTTTATCTGTAATCGCAGCTTCAATTGCTTCAGGATCTGTTCCATCTACAAATTTTACATTGATGCCATAGCGGGGGAGTGTGTTGGCAAATAAATTATACGTCCCGCCATATAGATTGCTGTCTGCAATAATTTCATCACCGGCACGTGTAATATTGAGAATTGCCATGGTAATGGCTGCCATCCCCGATGCTACTCCTAAGGCTCCAACACCATCTTCTAATTGGGCAATCCGCTGTTCAAATGTATCTACAGTTGGATTCATAATTCGTGTGTATATATTTCCCAGCTCTGCCAGCCCGAATAAATTCTGTGCATGCTCCGTGTCCCGGAATACGTAAGAAGTAGTTTGATAGATAGGCACTGCCCGGGACCCGGTTGTTGGATCAGGAACCTGGCCTCCATGTAATAAAATTGTCTCGTCCTGCTGGATTGAATGTTTTGACATTTTATTTCCTCCCTTTTAGATATATCCTCTGTTACTAAAAAGAACCCTCTTCTTAAAAGAAGAGAGCTCTTGTCATCGACTTGGAACTCTCTCTTATCTTTCAGATTAATCTGTAGGATTTGGCACCAGTTTTTGTTCAGGTTGCCGGGCTTCACAGGGCCTATTCCCTCCGCCGCTCTTGATAAGAGATTATGCTAAATATTTAGAAATTACTAGAGAGTATATAATTATAGAGATTAAATGTCAAGTAGTTTACTATGAATTAATAAAGTTTCATTTAAAAAAAGGATGGAAGGGGATTACTGATGAGTAAAATTTTGAACTATCAAATAGATTTTGAGAATTCATAAATGGAAATGCAGGTAATAACTGTGCAAGAGAAGCAGTTGAATATTTTATTTGAAAATTTTTTAGCCTTTCATTTTGAAACGCAACTGCCTGATAGCATCCTTTTAGATATAGTCGAAGAGAGAACCGATTTATTTACTATAGAGAATAAAGAATTGTTAGAGAAGGAAAAATATTATTGATGGTCTATATGTTATAAAAGTACTGATTATTTTAAATAATTATATCAAGGAGAATGGTTATCGTTACTATAAGATATATTCTTCATTTGGATTTAATAGCTGGATTCTTTCGGAAAGGTGCATTCTGGATTAAGGGTAGGCTAAAATAGTATTTTCCTGTATTAAATGAAAAGAAAAACAGCAATAAATAACAAAACTGCCCCAATATAATTAATCGGAGCAGCTTTATAAATTTGGTATGCAACTAATAGTGGAGTTTTCATTCCCTGTTGCTTTGGATAGCTATGAACACATTAGTTAAGCTTATTTCGGATAATTAAATCTTTATACCTATAAAAGGATCTTTTCTTCGTCCGGTTTAAAATACCCTTTCATTAAGCTTTTTCATTTTTAGCTTTGTTTCTTGCACGCGGTGCATCCCGATAAATACTTGCCATATAGATAATAAGAGCTATCCAAATAAGGGCAAATGTAATCATATGATGTACCGTAAATGTTTCATTATATAAGAACACACCCAAGAAGAACATAATCGTCGGTGCAACATATTGCAAAAATCCGACCATTGCTAATGGAATCCGTTTGGCCCCCGCTGCAAATAGCAGTAAAGGAACTGCAGTTACGATACCGCCCCCAATTAATAATAGATTATCTGATGCAAACAGGGGAGAAAAAGTAAATGACCCTTCTGATGGAATAAATATCAAGTATAATAATGCAATCGGTGCAACGACCAGTGTTTCAATAGTAAGTCCATACATAGCATGGAGGTTTATTGTCTTTTTAATGAGTCCGTAAAAACCAAAACTCATCGCTAATAATAGAGAAATCCAGGGAAACACGCCATAGCTTAAAGTTAAATAAAGTACACCGATACCAGCGAGAATAAAGGACAGAACTTGTCCTTTGGTTGTCTTTTCCTTCAATACAAAGACCGCCAATAAAATACTGATCAGAGGATTGATATAATATCCTAAGCTGGCCTGCAGCACATGCCCGTGCTGTACAGAAAAAATAAACAAGAACCAGTTGATGGATATTACAATAGAAGCTGTAATAATAGCAAGTGCTTTCTTTCTATCCTTTTTCAACAGCTGTACTGTTTCCATTAAATGCCGCCAGTTGCCAGTAGCAAGTACTAAGAAAATCATAAATACCAGGCTCCACACAATCCGGTGAGCAAGTACTTCACCGGCAGGGACATTATCGAGAAACTTCCAATATATTGGGAATATCCCCCATAATAAATAAGCAACAAAGGTAATAATCGCCCCTTGCTGTAAAGGTTTATTTTCCATCTTTTATTCCTACCTTCTGAAAAAATCAAACTAAATCTAATAGTAAAACTTTATCAGGAAGGAATCAATGGCTTTTTTAAATAAGTTAATACTTATTTTCATAACAAGAACACCTCTGTTCAATAAAGTCAGGTAAATTTATGAACCTGAAACATTTCCAACAGAACAGGAATACTTTATTATAAGTGTATAGACTCATCAGAATTTATCATCTATATAAAGGATGGGAGAGAGAATAAATGAGTAAAAAGTTTAAACATATGGAAACAGCAATAATTCATGAGGGGTATGATTCAAAAGAACTGCTCGGCAGCTTAACACCGCCAATTTTTCAAACCTCTACATTTACTTTTGATACAGCGGAACAGGGAGCGGCACGATTTGCCGGAGAAGAAGAGGGACATGTTTATTCGCGTATCGGCAATCCGACTGTGCAGGTGCTGGAACAAAAACTGGCAGCACTTGAAAAGGCGGAGAAAGGGCTGGCATTTTCTTCGGGGATGGCTGCAATTTCAGCAGTTTTAATCGCTCTCACTAAAGCAAATGACCATATTATCTGCTCGTCTGGATTATATGGATGCACTTTTGGTTTACTGTCTATGATGGATGAAAAGTATAATATCCAAACAGACTATGTAGACATGTCTGATGTAAAAAATATAGAAGTTAAAATCAAGCCGGAGACAAAGGTTTTTTATATTGAAACACCGATTAATCCGACAATGGAAGTAATTGATTTGGAGCTTGTAATAAATCTTGCCAGGAAGCATAATGTTCTCGTCGTGGTAGATAATACATTCTCCACACCGTATTTACAGCGTCCGATAGAATTAGGAGCAGATGTTGTTGTGCATAGTGCTACGAAATATTTAAGCGGGCATGGTGATGTAATTGCAGGGTTAGCAGCTGGGAAAAAAGAATTAATGGAGCAAATTGCAGCAACCACGCAAAAGGATATTGGCGGTGTGCTGTCACCATTCGACGCCTGGCTGGTTATTCGCGGGTTAAAGACATTACCGCTTCGAATGGATAGGCATTCTGATAATGCCTTAGAAATTGCAGAAAAGCTGAAACAGCACCCAAAGGTTAAGCGGGTATTTTATCCGGGTGACCCGGATGCATTGGGATATTCTGTTATGAGGAAGCAAATGAAATCGGGAGGAGGAACTCTTTCTTTTGAGATTGATGGAGGGAAGGAAGAAGCACAGGGCTTTCTTAATAAACTGCAGTTTATCAGCATTGCAGTAAGTCTTGGCGATACAGAAACATTGATTCAGCACCCGGCTACAATGACACATGCGGTGATTCCTGATGAACGACGCCGGAAAATGGGAATCACAGACTCTTTGATACGATTATCAGTAGGAATAGAAGCGTGGCAGGATATTTGGGAAGACTTGGATCAAGCTTTGAATCGCTAAAATAATCTGTTAGTTTTTGGGGAATAGTGACAACTGAGGAATTACCAGAAGCTATCCTCTGACGCTTTTGGATAATCAGGAAAATAATTCCATTAAGGCAGGAGGGTACAGAAGAGGGTATTCTCCTGATTCAAGCTGACAACTTTTTTTTGAGAAAGCGTACTTACAATTCCAATTAAATGGGAGAAAAGGGGGCTTTCACTGAACGAAATTTTATTTTGTGCTATTATAAGAGCAGAACTCCCTTTTTGTTGGAGATGAAGTGATAGGAGCAGGATATATGGGTGTTTACTCAATAGTTATTGGATTAATTTTTATTATAAATATTGCATTAGCTATATCCATTATTTTTTTGGAGCGGAAAGATCCAACTTCTTCCTGGGCTTGGGTAATGGTACTATTGTTTATTCCTGTTTTAGGATTTATTCTTTATTTAATTTTTGGACGACCTATCAGCAATCGCCGTATATTCAAATGGGATCAGCGGAGCCGGATGGATGTGAAGAAGGCTGTACAAAAACAAATTAATGCCATTGAGGATGACACCTTCCAATTAAATCATGAAGACTTAAAAAGCCATCAGGATTTGGTCTATCTTCATCTTCGTAATGATAATGCTGTTTATACAGAAAACAATGGAGTAGATATTCTTACAGACGGTCATGAAAAATTTGAAGCGCTTTTGGAAGACATCAGCCGGGCAAGACACCATGTTCATGTACAATACTATATTATGCGGAGCGATGGATTGGGAAGCAGACTTGCTAATGCATTAATTAGAAAAGCAAAAGAAGGAGTATGTGTCAGACTTTTATATGACGATATGGGCTCCAGATCACTCAAGAAAAGCTACATAAAGAAATTGAGGGAGGCGGGCGTTTTAGTTGAAGCGTTCTTCCCATCCAAATTTGTAATTAATTTTAAAATTAATTACCGGAACCACCGAAAATTAACCATTATTGATGGAGAGATTGGCTATATTGGCGGTTTTAATGTCGGAGATGAATATTTGGGGTTAAAGAAGAAATTCGGATATTGGCGTGATACGCATCTGAGGGTGGTTGGAGATGCCGTTCAAAGTATGCAGACCCGCTTTGTATTAGACTGGAACCAAGCTTCCAAGCAGAGGATTTCCTATGAAGAGGAACATTTTCAAACGATCTCTGGAGGCAACACAGGTATGCAGATTGTTTCAAGCGGTCCTGATTCGGAGTATGAGCAAATTAAAAATGGATATATTAAAATGATTATGGAAGCAGAAAAGTATATCTATATCCAGACGCCTTACTTTATACCAGATGAAAGCTTACGTGATGCAATTCGCATTGCTGTATTATCTGGAGTGGATGTAAAGATTATGATTCCGAATAAGCCCGATCATCCCTTTGTCTACTGGGCAACCATGTACTATTGTGGAGATTTGCTCAGTGCCGGTGCAGAGATTTTTATTTATCAGAATGGATTTTTACATGCTAAAACAGTAATTGTCGATGGGAAAATAGCTACTGTCGGTACTGCAAATATTGATGTAAGAAGCTTCCGTCTCAACTTTGAAGTCAATGCATTCTTATACGATATTGAAGTTGTCAAACGGTTGATTGTCGAGTTCGACAAAGATTTATTGCACTCTACACAAATGACGAAAAAATTATATGATAAACGTTCTATCGGGATCCGTTTTAAGGAATCCGTCTCACGTTTAATTTCACCAGTTTTATAAACGTAAAGTTGCGAAAGTGCAATAAAAACATTAATAAATAAACACAGCAGGAGGAAATAAAAGATGAATGCAAAACCTTGTTCAGCATCTTTGGCTTTAAAAACAACACATGTATTACCACCCGATACAAATCAATATGGAACCTTATTTGGCGGGAAATTAATGGCGCATCTTGATGACATTGCTGCAATTGCAGCAGTAAAGCATGCAAATAATCCCGTTGTAACAGCATCTACGGATTCTGTGGATTTTCTAGCACCTGTAAGAGTTGGACAATATATTTCGATTGAAGCTTTTGTAACCTGGACACATCATACTTCGATGGAGGTGTTTATACGGGCAATTACAGAAGACATCCGGACGGGAGAGAGAACGGTTTGTACAACGGCCTTTATGACATTTGTTGCCATCGATGAAAATGGGAAACCAATAGAAGTACCTCCTGTTTATCCAAAAACAGAAGATGAAAAAATGCTTCATGAAAGTGCTCCGCTTCGTGCCAATCGCCGTGCAGAGCGAAGAAAGCAGTCTAAACAGCTGGCAGAAACTTTTGGAACAGTCTATCGGACAGAGAAATAAGGCTATATTATATTAAAAAACCAGTTAAAATCGAAACAGTCGATTTTAACTGGTTTTTTAGGCAGATAAGGAAGTATAAAACGAAACTTCATTCAGAGGGAGTTTTTGACGCACAAATGTTTCCAGTGGAGCGAGTAATCGCAGTTACATTCCTGGCCAGTTACACTTCGATAAATTTATTTTTACGCTTTATTTTGAGGCGAAAGTTTCACGGACAGTTCTCCATGATAAATATATTTGCATCTAGATAGTAGGATTTATCTTATCATTTGTATTAGATTTCTATTTTATCCTTTATACCAAACTTGTAAAATTCCATAAAATATGAATTAGAATTGGACCATATAATGCGTCTGTTTTTTTATAAACGAAGCATGTGATAATACTTACCATAAATATAAAAAGTCTCTGCGGCAGAGGAACATTATGCATTAAAGCAAAAATTAGTGAAGTAATCATCATTCCCAGCCAAAACGGAAGATAAATGCGTGAAAAATCCAAAATGACTCTTTTCATGAATAACTCTTCCCAAACGGGAACAAATATACCAGTTGCTATTATAAACAAGATGATAATCGGTATAGAAGTGATCTGTACGATTTCTACCTCATAATCCTGACTGTTGACAGGAAGATATGAAACTGCCCCCGACGAAACAACTACGAGTAAATAACCCACAAAGACATAAATATAATTTTTTATACTTCGAAAAAAATCAAATGTCAGTTTCTCAGAAAAGAAAGCACGGCTTTGTTTTAATGATAAGAATATAATGATAAAGAAAAAACCGATGACGACTGAATCCCCAATATAATCGAGGATAATAGAATTAAATAAAGCTTGAAAAATAATAAATAGGAAAAGAATGATAGTGAATAGCGAAGTACAAAAAATAAGATTCCGCTTTTGTGTTTTTTCCATAAGCAGCTTCATCGCTTTCAATATATTAAAAATAAACATGAAGCTATTATACCTCCATTTAGTAAGTTATTCTACTAGTATATAGTTCTTTTTGTTCATAAAATTAATATATATATAATTATACCTGGTATTATTTGATTACGGATTTTGTATATTTTACATATTACTCAAAAGGAGGTGAATACAATATATAATAAAATTACAATACTTAATCTTTCAATCTTGTTACTTTCAATTATTTTATTAATTAGCTTTTCAACAAACGTTTCCGCTGAAGAAAGCAATCAGAATACTTATGAAATTGAGGTGATTGATGAAAGCGTCCAATAAAATGAAATTAATGAAGGCCCTAGCATAGCATGTGCTTCATGTAATCAATATAAGAGTAGCATAGTTTCTCAAACATTAATTTCAAGAAAATATACAGGCACAGTCACACTTTCAAGAAGCACAACTCTATCTATGAAACTTGAATTTAAGTATAAAGGTATTAACATTTCATTTGGTGGTAAGACGGTTAGCTCCTCTAGTAAAAAGTTTAAGGAATACAAAGTAACTAAAAATTATAAAATCCGAGTAAAAACTTATAACCCTAGGGGGCGATTACTTTCAAATGAAGTGGTAACTAAAAAGCTTACATCTACTGAAAGAGTTCCAATATAAAGTAAACATATAAAAACTCTGATTAAATGGCTTTTACGCTATATTTAATCAGAGTTTTTATGATGCCATAATTAGATGAAAGATTCTTTTTTCTATATCACCTCTCACCAAGTACCATTAATGGGTCATATCTCTCCCATTCTGCTTTCTAATGGTTTATGTCAGAGGAAGTTTTCTCCTGATAGGAATACCAGTCGGCAATGTAATCACTGTCCGTTGTACGAAGCTCCTTGATCACAAAATGCCGGCCACTGCCTTTATTTAAAATAGCCATATCAAGTGTAGCCAGAGACTGCTTTCGGTGAAGCAGATGCTGTTTTTGCTGTAAAGCTTGGATTCTGCGATGCGGAATAATAGCAGTATCCTTGCTAATTATACGTGTCTGAACGGTTATCTGTTGTGCATCAATAGCATAGCCGATGGATTGAAACACGGCAAAGCCCATAACTCCAAAGACCAGCATGATAATAACAGGTATCCAAATATAGGATGAAAAGAAGATTCCTGTGATAATAACGGCTAATAATGGAATATTGATAGAGCGCCACAAATAGTAAGGTAATGCTTTTTTCGGAGGATGAATCAAATTCTCCGAGCTGTAATTGTACTCCGGTAAAAATTCAGATAAAAAAGATGTAAATTCTTTTTTACGCAGTAACGGAAAAATAACCGTATTCACTTCCTGACTATTATCTGTGTTTGCACTGGCAATCTCAACATAAATTCTTGCAAAACCAAATAATTGGTGAATAGGGGATTCTTTTATTCCGACAGCTTGTATTCGTTTCAGCGGAATAGTTGTTTGTTTCTTTTCTAATAAGCCCCGTGTAATAAACAATTCTTTTTCATAACGTGTAATGGTGAAATTCCAATCCTTAATCACCGTATAGAGAATGCTCAATATCCATAAAAATAAAATAACGATGATTGCAAAAATAATCATAATTTGCATGCCAAGTGACAGAGCCAGGCGCACGGCATCATTATAAAACTGATCAGGGATTAATGCTTCCACCTGAGAGAAGGCGGCACCGAATAATCCAATTAAAATTCCAAAGCTTGCTGAAGTGGAACCGGTAATAATAAGCGCTTTAAGCGCAATGGTTCTCTTAGGAAGGCTGGACTCATCGAGTTCTGTCCGTTCTATATCAGCTTCTTCTGGTACTTCTGGAGATCCTGCCTCTGAAACTTGTTTTTTATATTTTAACTCATCATGAAGCCTGCGTCCCTCTTCCATACTGACAGCGGATAATGCAGCATCTGTAGACGAATCATTACCAGCTGTTTCAATAGCGACCTTTGTTAAACCGAAGATTCGATGAATAACATTCTGTGATAAATCGATAGACTGAATACGATGCTTGGATATAGTACGCTTTTTACGGACGATAATGCCCCGCTCGATACGTAATTGGTCTTCCTCTAATTGATAGGTGAAACGAAGCCATGATAAAACACTGGATAAAATAATTAATACAATAATAACCGCTGCACCAATCATCAGGTAAAATGAAGCGCCATTGCTGATGACAATAATAGCAATTGGCAAAATACCAAGAATTGATTGTTTCAAGGCCCGGATAATATCAAATAGGATTGCAGCAGGATGCAGCCGTTTCGGATTAGACATCATCTTGTTCCACCCTTGCTAATTCAGAGATTTGATCACGTAAATCGGATGCTTCCTCTTCTGATAGAGCAGGTATCTGATGGGTAGTTGCTGCAGTGGATATTGCCAAAGTTGCCAGTTTATATTTCTTTAGGATAGGACCTTGCTGTGTATCAACATGCTGGACACGAATCATGGGTACAATAGTTCGGGTTACAATGAGTATCCCATGCTGTATGTATATTTCCTGATCATAAACCTGATAACGCCATCTGCGCCATCTCAGCTTGGGGATAATCCATGCTGTAATAATCCATTCCACAATAGTAAGCCCAGCTATGATAAAAATAATCCAGATTGGCAGAAAATCGAAAATAATATAAACGGCGATAGCTCCGATTGTGATTAATAAAAAGATAAGGGTATAGATGTGTGCTGTGAGCTGCCATGCTTTAATAGCATCTGTGGCAATTTTTATATTAGGCTGTTCCCGCATGCATTTGCACTCCTTGTTTTCAGGTTGCTTCCATCATACTACAAATGGAGGAAGCTTCGAAAAGATTTAAGAAAATCCAAATATATCAGTGATACCAAATTCTATCTGTGTCTTATTTTCATTTAAAAGATATGTGAAGGATCTACAGTATATTTGGATTTTAATAATATAAGAGACATCTGTCTTTGTATGACAAAAGGATTACTCTTCCTCTTTACTCGCTATCTCTTCAGCGGAAATATATTCTTCCGCCCAGCGCTGAATATCCTTAATCACAGGCTCTAGCGCTTTTCCTTTTTCTGATAATGTATATTCAATACGAACTGGAAATTCCGAATATATATTCCGCTCTACAATACCTTCTTTTTCCAGTAATTTTAAACGATCTGAAAGTAAGCGGCCGCTGATAGGGAGATCTGCTTCCATCTCTGAGAAACGTTTTGCCCCTTTTAATAATTCAAATAAAATGAGCCCGACCCAACGGGTGCTCAATAAGACCATTGCTTTTTCAAAACGTGGACATAATTGGTTCATTTTTCCACCTCCATAGAACCTTTCGTACCTAAAATGTGTATATACATTAGTTACGAAAAGTAATCTTAATATAGGGTATCATAAATGGGAGTACTAGTAAATGAAAGCTGCAATGATGGGGATAAAAGAGGCCTTTAAAAGGAAATATTTTTGGAAAAATTTAAGGGAATATGGAATAATAAAAGGGAAATTAAAATTGGGCATATGGAGGTATATATTTATGGTTCAAGTACAGGTACAGGAAAAGTACGCAGAATTAACATTGAAAAAGGGTGTTAACCTGCAAAAAGGGCAGGCAGTCATGATTAATGCGCCGATTGAAGGAGCAGCATTTACACGGATTGTAGCACGTAAAGCATATGAAATGGGTGCGAAGGATGTCCATATTAATTGGGTTGACGATGAGCTTACTCTGTTAAAATACGAGAATGCACCAGATGAAGTAATCGCAGATTATCCGGAATGGAAAGTGAAACTGCATGATACATTTGCAGAGGACGGAGCAGCAGTTGTAAACATTCGTTCTACAAATCCGGATTTATTAAAAGATATTGACCCGTCCCGCGTAGCAAAAGCAAATAAAGCAGCTGCAGAAGCGATGGTCAATTTCCGCAAATATACGATGAATGACCGCATTCCCTGGACCATTATTTCTATCCCTTCAAAGGATTGGGCGAAAAAAATCTTCCCTGATAAATCAGAAGATGAAGCTGTTTCCAGTCTATGGGAAGCTATTTTGAAGATTGTCCGTGTTGATCAGGATGATCCTGTTGCAGCATGGGATAAACATAATGAAACATTGAGAACAGCCAGAGAAGTGTTAAATAAGAAAAACTATAAGAAATTAATTTTTAAAGCACCTGGTACAGACTTAGAAATGGAATTGCCGGAGGGGCATATATGGAAGGGCGGATCTGCTGAGGCAGAAACAGGCGTTACCTTTAACCCGAATATGCCGACAGAAGAGGTTTTCTCTGTACCGCATAAATATGGTATCAATGGGACAGTATCAAGTACCAAGCCGTTAAACTATGGTGGAAGCTTAATTGATAACTTCTCTTTAACCTTTAAGGATGGAAAAGTAGTTGATTTCCAGGCAGAGCAGGGGGAAGAAGTCTTGAAGCATTTACTGGACTCTGATGAAGGTGCCCGCCGTCTTGGCGAAATTGCCTTGGTACCAGACGAATCGCCGGTATCACAGTCCGGGCTTATTTTCTACAACACACTATTTGATGAAAATGCATCCTGCCATATTGCATTGGGTAAAGCTTATCCGACGAATCTGAAGGGCGGAGCTGCTATGGATTTAGAAGAGCTGGACAAGCATGGAGTAAATGACAGTCTTGTTCATGTCGATTTTATGATTGGATCTGATAAAATGGACATTGACGGTATTACAGCAGATGGCAAATCAGAGCCGGTATTCCGTAATGGAACATGGGCATTGGATATTAAGTAAAAAAGTAAACAAAACGGCAATAAGATGATTCGTCTTATTGCCGTTTTGTTATATAAGCTAAGCGTATCTCCTGAAAGTTAAGGCCCGTTAAGATCCTTCTCTTACCACGAATTTATCATTTTTTACAAGCACAGCTTTAATTTTTCTGTAGGTGTATTCCTCTGGCAAAGCTTCTTTTAAGTCTTTTAATCCAGCAGCATCTATATCCTCATGCGTGGATAAAACCTCTTCCTCTTCCTTATTGTTAAAGAATAGGCTCCAATTGAGGTTAAAGCCTTTTTGAGAAGCTTGAAAAATATGGGCTTCTATTGTTTGTTCCTTCAAATCACGGATAGCTGCAATTTCCCGAATTGTTTTTCCTTTCTGCAACAGTTCATAGGATATTTGATAAGAAGGCCGGTCATCCAACTCTTTTGCTTTCCCTGCTTTTTGATAATGAATGGCTGTCGGAGCCTTGTAATCGGGATTTTCTTCTTTCCAATCTGCAATAGCTTCCAGAAAAGCTTCTCCGTATAATTCATATTTCTTTTGACCGACACCTTTTAATCGTAAGAATTCATCCTTATCTTCCGGAAGATACCGGGCCATTTCCTTTAACGTCATATCTGAAAATAAAACATAAGGAGGCAGCTCCAGCTCTTGCGACATTGACCTTCTAAGCTGACGCAGTGCTTCAAATAGATCTGTATTATAATCTGCTTTTTCAACAGTTGGAACATCTTGAATGAACATCGTGACATTTTCTTTACCGGTAAGGATATCCATTGATTTTTGATTTAATTTTAAGATAGGAAACTGTCCTTCCTCTGCTGCTAAACATTCTTCAGCAAGTAAGAAGTGAATTCTTTCTGTAATTTCCTTCTCCGTATATTTCGATAGGATGCCATAAGTAGTTAATTTTGTTAAACCAAATTGAATCAATTTCTTATCCTTCGAGCCTTTTAAGACTTTGGCTGTCAAACCAACACCAAAACGTTCGCGCATACGTTTGACACAGGATAAAATCATTTGTGCCTCCTCCGTAATGTCCTCTAATTCCCCTTGCTGTAAACAATTGCTGCAGCGCCCGCAGGATGCAGTGGCAGAGCCCAACTGGAAATAGTTGAGGATATAGCTGTTTAAGCAGCTCTGTGTACGGCAATAATTAACCATTTTATTCAATTTTTGATATTCACGCTGCATGCCTTCTTCTTCCATCTCTGATTTTTCAATTAAGAACTTTTGCGTATGAATATCCTGAGGGGAGAATAATAAAACACAATTACTTGGCTCGCCGTCCCGTCCGGCTCTTCCTGCTTCCTGATAGTAGGATTCCATGTTCATCGGGATAGCATAATGGATAATAAAACGAACATTTGACTTATCGATTCCCATTCCGAATGCAGTGGTGGCAACCATTAATTCTGTCTGATCAAAAATAAAAGCTGTTTGTGCATCCTGTCTTTCCTGTTCGGATAACCCGCCATGATATTTGGAAACGGCATAGCCTTTCTCGTTTAGGACATCATAGACATATTCAACCTGCTTTCTCGTAGCTGCATAGATAATTCCTACTTCTCCCTGATGCTTTTTTAAGTAGGAAAGAATGTAGTCTATTTTGTTTACTCCTTTTTCGATAAAAAAGGAGAGGTTCTTTCTCTCAAAACCAGTGTGCACTGTATTTGCAGGGGCTATGTGTAAAAGAGACTGAATATCTTCAATAACTTCAGGTGTTGCTGTTGCAGTGAGCCCCATAATAATTGGATTGCCGCCAATCTGCTGAAGAATAGGGACGATAGAGCGGTAGCTTGGACGAAAATCATGCCCCCATTGGGAAATACAATGTGCCTCATCAAAAGCAATTAATGAAAGATTGGTTTGCTGCAGTGCATGAATAAAAGAACCAGATTCAAACCGTTCGGGAGCAACATAAACAAATTGATAACGATTTTGCTGCATCGCAATTAAGCGCTGGCGCTGTTCAGCTGAAGAAATAGAGCTGTTAATATAAGTAGCTGCGACGCCAAGTGCATGCAAACCATCTACTTGGTCCTTCATCAATGAAATAAGCGGTGAAATAATAATTGCTGTACCATTCATAGCGAGTCCAGGTACTTGGTAACAGAGTGATTTTCCGCCGCCGGTTGGCATTACTGCAAGGGTATTTTTACCTTGATCGATATTGTTAATAACCTCAGCCTGTCCAGGACGGAAACTGGTATAGCCGAAGTAATTCTGTAAAATATTTAGATGCTTTTCCATAGATAAATCTCCCTTTTAGAGGTTGAATTGGGATTGAGATTACTCTCCCCATTAAAAAATGTAATGCGCAGAAGAATAGCGGAAATTTCATTTCAGGGTTATGTAATATGAATGATTAACTGTCCCATATAATTTGAATGATTAAATACATTTTTCATTTTATAAAATAAGAATACATCATTTATGATTTAGACATTGTTATTTAACCTTTCTTATTAGTTGCATATAAAAAAATAAGAGAGGAATAAATATTTCATTTAATAATTTTCTATCTTCTATCCTAGAACGTTTTAATTGGAAAGTAAAGTATTGAAAAATCGTAAATAACAGTTGAAAACACTGTCAAAACACAACGATTGCTAAGGGGAATGTAAATTTTTCTGCATATAACTTCATATGAATTTACTTTTTCTTATTTCATCTATAAAATAAAACTTCCTTACGTGAGATTTCTTTGTTCAAGAGTAAGAAAGTATAAAATGTTGAGGATAGCCGCTCCAACAGTTTTCATGGGGTGAGTAATCTTAGTCCCCACGACGTCGCGAACTTAACCGAACTTCCTATTCTGTTCTGCACATTCCCACAGGAGTCTTCGTGTATTTCTTCTGGGACTGGGACTGGGACTGCGGTTACTCGTCCCATCGAAAACCGTCGCAGCGGACATTTCCTTGGCAAGAACACCAGTATTTTAAAGACTAAGTGATTTTCTTGGTTTTTCTTATTCTTTCATTGAAGGACTTGGGGCAGTGACTAAACCCAAAAATTCATGAAGCCTGTTACAGCGTGAGAAATACGCTATACTTTTTTGAAAAGGAGGGGAATGTATGGTTCCTTCTTTGCTATTTGAACTAATGTTAATTTGTATATTAGGCGTTGCTTCCCAATGGGTTGCATGGCGTTTTCGTATGCCGGCTATTGTTGTAATGGCGGCTACAGGACTGATGATTGGACCTGTTTTTGGATTTATTAACCCGGAACAGGATTTTGGAGACCTGTATAGTCCGCTGATCTCTGTAGCTGTAGCAATTATATTATTTGAAGGAAGCTTAAATTTAAGCTTTCAAGAGCTGCGTGGAGTAGGAAGGCCTATTTTTCGGATATCTACAGTAGGTGCATTCATTGCCTGGATTTTAGGGTCATTAACAGCTCATTATATTGCCGGTCTATCCTGGGCAGTTGCCTTTGTTATTGGCGGTTTATTTGTAGTGACAGGGCCAACAGTAATTATGCCGCTTTTACGCCAGGCAAAGCTAAAAGCGCGTCCTGCGAAGATTTTGAAATGGGAAGGAATTATTGTTGATCCGATCGGAGCCTTGCTTGCTGTTTTTGCTTTTGAAATTATTACTTTTATGACAGCATCTAACCCGGAAGCAAGCCAGATTATTTTTTTCTTTGCAGGCTCTCTTTTTGCTATCTTCCTTGGCTGGATATTGGGACGGGGACTCGGCTGGATGTTCGAGATGGGACATGTACCTGAATTCCTAAAATCGCCGACTGTTGTCGTTGTTGTCCTGTTCTGTTTTACAATAGCAGATGTTATTATGCATGAAACAGGGCTCTTATCTGTGACAGCGATGGGGATTACCTTAGCAAACATGGGAATTCGTTCTGTATCAGATATGCGTCATTTCAAGGAGAATATTTCTGTACTTTTGATTTCAACTATTTTTGTTATGCTGACAGCATCTCTTGATGTGGCAACAATTATACAGATTTTTAATCCGCACATTATCGGCTATGTATTATTGATGATGTTTGCAGTCCGTCCGCTGTCTATTTTCCTGTCGACGATTGGAACAGGTCTCAGCTTAAATGAAAAAGTGTTGATTGGCTGGATTGCACCGCGCGGAATTGTGGCATTAACAGTTTCTGGTTACTTTGCTGGTGTATTAACAGATGCCGGTTATGAAGATGCTTCTATCCTGACAGCATTGACCTTTGCTCTTGTTATTTTCACTGTAATAGCGCATGGTTTTTCTATCGGCTGGCTTTCTAAAAAGCTGAATCTGTCTAATAAGGGCAATCCAGGAGCGTTAATTGTCGGCAGTAATCCATTTACTGTTCAATTAGCTAAATCATTAAAAGAGGCAAATTATCCTTCTATTCTTGTCGATTCATCATGGGAAAACCTTTCCTTGGCAAGAAAAGAAGGCTTGGAAAGCTATCATGGAAGTATGCTGTCTGAGCAGACGGAGCATCACCTGGATACGATTCCATATGAATATTTATTAACGTTAACCCATGATAAATCATATAATTCGCTTCTCTGCACAACATTTCTTCCTGAATATGGAAGAACAAATGTGTTTAAAGTCAGTCCATACACAGCTTTTAAGGATAATGGATATTCTACAGGTGTTGTATCACAGGTTGGCGGCCGTATTTTATTTGATAAGAAATTCTCCCTGGACGATTTAATTGACAAGGTGGAGAATGGATTCACTGTCCGGCAAACAACACTTACTGATAAATTCACGTTTGAAAATTATAAACAGACGAAGGATCCGGAGACAGTCTATCTGTTCTTAATTAAGCCTTCCGGACAGTTGAAATTTTTCTCTGAAGAAATGCGTACCTTACCTGCAACCGGAGATAAGATTGTCAGCTTAACCAAAGGAAAAGAATCAGAGAGACAACCCGCTCAAAGCTAAGATGAAGATAATAAAAGAAGCTGACTCGTCATGAATGAGTCAGCTTCTTTTATTATCAGTTAAATCGCTCCAGTTCTTTTCTCACCGCCGCAATTTCTCCCTCTATACGTATTAATTGCTCTTCGGCAGAGGAGACACGTCCTTTAACAAACTCGAGCTTATCTAAATCCCCTTGAATACGGACATAATCCGATTTTAATTCATCTAGCTGTTGTTCCAGCTTGGCTTTTGTTGTCAAGAAAACCCCTCCTATCCTAAATTAATGCATCGTCTTTATTCTTTCTGGAATTCACAAAGGTTTGATAAAAGTGAATGACAATGGTACGGATTACTGCATATACAGGAATAGCGAATAAAATTCCCAGGAATCCGGCAATACTTCCGGCTGCAAGAATGACTGTAATAACGGTCAACGGATGCAGATTAAGCACCTGTCCCATTACATTTGGCGAAATAAATGTACTTTCAATTTGCTGGGCAACAAACATAATAATAGCTATCCAGAATAAGTTAATCGGGTCTTGAAAGCCTCCGACCAATAAGGCAGGAGCAACTGCAATATAAGGTCCCAGGAACGGGATTACGTTCATCATCATACCGAATAATGCGAGTACAACAGCATACTCTAAACCGATAATCAAGTAACCAATCAGCAATAAGACACCTACTGCAAAACTGACTAAAAGCTGTCCCTGGATAAAGGCAGACAACACATTATCAATTTTTTTTAATAAATCATGCAGGTTCTCTGCTTTTTTCTTGCTGAAAAATTGCAGAATGAAAGGAACAAGCTTTTCTCCATCCTTTAACATAAAGAAGAGGAAGAATGGAACAAGGACAATTCCGGCAATTATGCTAACCAGCTGACCGATAAAGCTTCCCAGAAATCCAAAAACATTATTCAATACACTCTCAATATGTCCAGGAATATCATTGGCGAAATTATTAATGGCATCAATTACCTGATCAGGAACTAAAGCAATATTATCCTGCCAATAATTAATCCATCCTTCCACCATCTGAACCATTCCGGGAATACTGTCCATTAAACGGTCAAACTGATCACGGGCGATCGGCCAGATAAATACGATAAACAGCGTAATTGCCCCGATGATAACCAGGAATACAATAATAATGGATAATATTCGCGGTACTTTATATTTGACGAGCAGATTCATCAGCGGTCTGGTTAAATAATAAAGAATACCTGCACCGATAATTGGAAGAGCTACAGCGCCAACTAACTGCAAAACAGGTGTAAAGATAAAATGAGTTATGGAGATTAGAAAAATTAATGTAAATAAACAGATGAAAAAGATAAAAAATTGAAACCAGCGTTTCTGCGTCATTGAATCACACTACTTTCTTTCTATGTTATGCTATACTTTATTTTACATTAACCGAATTAAGAAAGCCATAAACATCTGCAGGAGATTTCAGAAGACCTCTAAAAGCCGGTTGATGTAGCTTTTACATATATTTTCAAGTAATAAATATGAAGTGATTGTAAAAGATATTGACAAAGGTCATAAAAAAGGTTTTAATAAGGTATACTTAATAAATGGCGAAAAGGACATGCAAAAATTTGCAGAAGTCATCAAACGTCATCATAAAATTATTAGTGAACATTTATTCCTAAAGGGGAGTAGCTGTACACGTAAAGTCGTCATTACGGGATAATTATCCCCGGCTTTATGTGGCAACCAGAAAAGTTGTTAGCGAGACCTTTACCGATTGCAGGTAAAGGTCTATTTTTATGACCTTTTCTGCAAAATACATGTAGAAAAGGAGAATACATCATGGGAACAGAATTACTGCTCGAGTATTTATGGGTATTGCTGGTGCTAGTTGCGTTAGAAGGCTTATTAGCAGCAGATAATGCACTTGTATTAGCAATCATGGTAAGACATCTGCCGGAAGAACAGAGGAAGAAAGCATTATTTTATGGACTAGCAGGAGCATTTATAATGCGTTTTGCATCCTTATTTGTTATTTCATTCCTGGTCGATTTCTGGCTCGTACAGGCATTAGGAGCCGCGTATCTTTTATTTATATCAGGAAAGAACTTATATGACAGGTTTAAGAAGAAGGAACCGGACAAATCGGAGACGCCGGAGAAGGATAAAGCTGATGCTGTAGATCCAGAGACCGGGCAGGTATCTAAAAAGGAATTCTGGATGACTGTTTTGAAAGTGGAATTCGCAGATTTAGCCTTTGCTGTAGATTCCATTTTAGCAGCTGTTGCCTTAGCAGTAGCTTTGCCGCCAACAGGTTTTGGCCATATCGGGAGTTTAGATACAGGTCAGTTTGCTGTGGTATTTGCCGGTGGTATGATTGGTTTAATTATTATGCGGTTCGCTGCCAATATATTTGTAGGACTCCTGCATAAACGCCCGACATTAGAAATAGCCGCATTTCTTATTGTAGGCTGGGTCGGAGTGAAATTAGCTGTTATCGTATTAGCAAATCCGGATTTAGCAGTCCTTCCAGAGCACTTCCCGCATTCAACAATATGGAAGGCTTCCTTCTATATCGTTCTTGTAGGAATTGCAGTTGCCGGGTGGTTTGCATCTAGTCCGAAATTGAAGAGAAATAAAGAACAATCAAGTTAAGATTAACTCCTGACGTATTAATCAGGAATGTAATGATTGCTTTCCGAAACAAATTAGGGCATTCCTTCTGTAAACAGTTTTGGGAATTACAAATGCTTATGTTGTTTGTTTAAAGAGCCGTGCTGACCTGTAAAATGGTCAGTGCGGTTTTTCATTTGAAATTTGAAACTTGTATTTTTTGTAAAAAAAATTGTTATACGCCATAATAATGAGAAAGAGGAATAAAGTGAGGAGAGATTATAATGACATTGCACCATTTTCATTTGAAAGCAGAATGGCCCGGTGGACGCAACAGTGAGGGTTATATAAGCGCAGGGAATCTTCAAACCAAAATATCCATCCCTCCAGAAATGGACGGACCTGGAATTGGTACAAATCCAGATGAAATGCTGCTTGGAGCGGCTGCAACATGCTATATCATTTCTCTGGGAGCCATGTTTGAACGGGCAGAGCTTCCAATTGCCGGGATGAGTATGACTTCAGAAGGAATTGTAGATGTAACAGATGGTATTTTCACATACGAAAAAATCATCCACCGGCCTCATGTGACATTGAAACAGGGGACACCAGATAAACAAATCCGCTTAACTGAAAAACTTGTTGAGAAAGCGGAAAAGACATGTATGATTTCGAAAGCTATTAGAGGGAATGTTGAATTAGGATTGGAACCAGTTGTTCGAATAGGAGAATAATGTTGAACGACAGTCATAAGAACAAGGAAATCCAAAGATCGAATTGGTTTCACATGGCTTTATTGATGCCAAAAGTATTGCCTCGATATAGATATTTAACAAGTCGATTAAATTGTATTACATTTTTTCGAGTCCCTAACAAAACCATTACAAAACGATAAAAATTCTGTTTTTTAGGAGATTTTTTTAGTACAAGTGGGGTAAAGTAGAATATGCAACTTTAAATGTGTACGAAATAGAGGGATGAGTTATGGAGCGAAATGCATTTTTTGATAATGCGAAAGTGATTTTAATTTTCCTTGTTGTTTTTGGTCATATGATTCAACCCTTTGTTGGGGATTCGAAGTCGACGGAAGCAATTTATATATGGATATACACTTTCCATATGCCGGCATTTATTTTATTGGCCGGGTTCTTTGCGAAAGGGTCAGGAAACAAAAAATATATATGGAATTTAATGAAGAAGTTAATTATTCCATATTTAATCTTTCAGACGTTATATACAATTTATTATTTCTTAATAGGAAAAGCAGATTGGCAGACAGGGGTTTTCTACCCTCAATGGTCGCTGTGGTTTCTGTTCAGTCTGTTCAGCTGGCATATCCTGCTTGTGCTGTTCAAAAAAATTCCGGCAGGGTGGAGTATTGCTCTATCTATATTCATAGGAGTTATTGTCGGCTATTTTGGAGAAATTGGCCATTCATTCAGCTTATCAAGAACATTTGTGTTTTTCCCATTCTTTTTAATTGGCTACTGGCTGACAGTAGATCAGATGATGATGGTGAAAAAACGGCAAGTGAAGGTAGCATCTGTTGCCGTAATGGCAGTCCTGTTTGTAATAGTCTATACACTTCCGGCAATAGACACCGGCTGGCTGCTTGCATCACAATCTTACAGTAATTTAGGTGCAGACAGTTATGGCGGTATACTCCGATTATTTGTTTATGCGATTGCAGCAGTGATGACAATCAGTATATTGGCTTGGGTTCCTAAAAGAAACCTGGGCTGGGTAACAAAACTCGGTACAAGAACGTTATATGTCTATTTACTTCATGGTTTCATTGTCCAGTTCTTACGTCAATTTGATTTATTAACTGTAAATCACTGGTTTGATGTTGTTGGGATTGCAGGTTTATCTGCATTGATTGTGATTGTACTGTCCAGTAAACCTATTCTAACGGTATCACAGCCGTTAATTGAAGGACGTTTAGCAAAAGTCCAATCGTTATTTAAACGCCAGCATAAAGAGACATCTTCGTAAAAGATATATATGGTAATAAAAACAGCGGAGTTCCCCTGAGAGGGGCTCCGCTGTTTTTATTTTATTTAAAATAATATATGAGCAATGACAGTGATAATCGGCAGCGTAATCGCTGTACGAATCAAAAAGATAATAGCAAGGTGACGGAAGGATACCGGGATTTTAGTTCCCAGGATAAGTCCTCCGACTTCTGACATGAAAATCAGCTGTGTAACAGATAAAGCAGCAATAATAAACCGTGTAATTTCCGCTTCTACACCAGTAATTAAAATTGCCGGCAGGAACATATCTGCAAAACCGATTAGCAGTGTTTCAGATGCTTCGTGGGCAAATGGAATCTGCATCAGCTCTAAAATAGGAACAAACGGCATTCCGAGCCATTGGAATAAAGGGGTGTATTCTGCAATCATTACTGCGATTGTTCCAAAAGCCATTACAACAGGTGTAACACCGAACCACATATCTAAAATATTTTTTCCGCCATCTACAAAAAAAGTACGGAAGCTCGTTTCTTTCTCTGCTCGTTTTAAAGCATTTTTGAAGCCAAAAGTAACTGCAGTCTCAGATTCAGGGATTTTTTCATCATCGGTTCTTTCTTTTCCATCGATATAGGTATTTGCCATTCTAGAAAGTGGTGGAATTCGCGGCATAATGAAAGCAGCAATTCCCCCTGCGATAAGGATAGTCAGGTAAAAAGGTAAAAACATGTGCTCCAGACCAACCTGCTGTAGAATGACTAATGTGAATGTAATAGAAACAACAGAGAAGGTTGTACTAATGATAGCAGCTTCCCGTTTTGTATAATAGCCTTCTTCATATTGCTTATTTGTCAGCAATACCCCAATTGTAGCATCTCCAACCCAGGAAGCTAAGCTGTCAACAGAAGCTCTGCCCGGCAATCGAAATAGAGGCCGCATGACATTTCTCATGATTCCCCCGAAAAACTCCAGCAAGCCAAAGTTGGTTAAAAAAGGTAAAAAGAGACCTGCAAACAGAAAGGTGACAAATAATGTATGCAATAAACTGTCTAAAAGCATACCGCCTGTATCTTCGTTATAAACAAATTCCGGTCCAATTTGGAAATAAACCATCACTGCAAATACAGCAGCCAGAAAACGCGTAATTGTCCAAAACCAGGTTGTATAGAATAACTGTTGTAGAAAAGGGAACCTTTTAAAAGATGATTTACCGCCAAGTCTTGCCGAAATGGTGAAGATGGCAGTCAATATAATAACAATCATCATAATAAGTGATAAATAATTTTCGATAGCTCCCTCCAGCATGCCTGCTAAATAGGCAATGGGAATTGTGAAGCCTTCTTCTGTTGGTAAGGGGTATAAGAAAAGGAACAACCCTAATAAAGACGGGATAATAAATTTGATAATATTGCTAAAGGAATAGGACGTCATTTATTTTCCTCCTAAATAATACTAAAAAATGCGACTGTATGATTATACAATTAAACGTAAATTTATTCAATGGTAGATGATCAGATAATGATTATTTATAGTATGAAACGGGAACATAAAATATAGCAGCTAAAATTAGCGCCAAAATTATTTACGTGACAGCAGAATTTTTTATATAATAATATTGTAAGAAACTTTATTTTATTCTTTGTACCCAAAAAATGTATAGAATAATCCTGTTTCACGTATTGTAAGGATGACGGGTTCAAAGGACGCGGTTCATCCAGTTTTAAACGAACCATCATACAGACATACTATAGGAGGTATAAATGATGAGTGAATATTTACGTAAAGGATTTTTACTGGGGCTGGGTGCTGCAGTAAGCGGAAAAGAGAAATTTGAACAAAAAGTAAAAGAATTAGTGGAAAAAAATGAGTTAACACAGGAGCAGGCAAAAACTGTTTTAGATAATTTTATTGAAAAAGGCAGCAGCAAAAAAGATGAGTGGGACGAAAAAAGCAAAGAGAAGAAGAAAACCCTGGCAAGAGAGTCCGGGCTTGCAACCACTGATGAAATTGATGAACTGCGTGCCAGAGTTAATGTATTAGAAGAAAAATTAGGTGTTTCCTTGGCGGAAGAAGCTAAAGAGGAAGCAGTAGAAGAAAAGCAGGATTAATGTTTAAGGGCAAGATGCTTTCAGGTCTGATGAAAGTATGTTGCCCTCTTTTTTTGCAGAAAGCATTTATTTGTAAAGCAAGGGGGATAAAATGGTGACAGTCTATGGACGAACTATTGATAACCAGACAAGATGTAAGCATTATTATAGTCAAAAGGATATTATTGCAATTAAATTTAAATGCTGTCATAAGTATTATCCATGTTATCAGTGTCACGAGGAATGTGAAGATCACAAAGCCTCTGTCTGGGAAAAAGAAGAATTTGATGAATTGGCAATTCTATGCGGCGTTTGTAAAAAAGAACATACGATTAATCAGTATTTAAATACGAATCAGTGTCTGTATTGTGAATCTCCATTTAATGAAGGCTGTCAAAAACATTATCATTTATATTTTGATTATGAAGTAAGCTGCAAAAGGTAATGGTGTATAAATGAAATGATTCAAACCTGCTCATGACCCAACCAATTTCATAGAAACATCTTGTAATTTATCGTTATTTCTATTAGTATCTTATGTAAGCACCAGGTACTAAATATAAGAAAAAGGAAGAGAAAAAGCATGTATTATTTTGCCGCATATGCCTTAAAGGTAATATTAAGTTTATTTGGACGTGTAAAAGTATTTCAAAAAGAAAAACTGCCGGAATCCGGCGGATATATTATCGCATGTACACATTCAGGCTGGGTAGATATCTTATGGTTAGGTGTCAGCCTCTTACCCACAAAAATTCATTATATGGCGAAGAAGGAATTATTCCAATCCGGTCCTTTGAAATGGCTTATGAAAAAACTGAATGCATTTCCTGTAGACAGGGAAAATCCAGGTCCAAGCACGATCAAAGTGCCCCGCAAGCTTTTAAAAGAAGAAAAAGTCATCGGTATTTTCCCGAGCGGTACAAGGACAACAAATCAGGTTCCATTAAAAAGAGGCGCTGTTACCATTGCTGCATATAGTAACGTGCCAATTATTCCGGCGGCTTATACAGGTCCGAATAATTTTAAAGAACTTATCAAGTTTAAAAAACCAAAAATAATTTTTGGTGATCCAATCTACTTGTCTAAAGATGTTCCACGTAGAGAAGCAATGGACGAGATGATGGAAATAATGAATGAGAAGCTCTACACATTACAATCAAAAATAGAAGGAAAATAAAAAAAGTCATATTAAAAAGATACTCTCCTCCCTATGGAAAAGAAAAGGAGCATTAATACACATTATATACCAAAAATATTTGCGCTATCAGGACTAATATAATGTATGACTTGAACTTACTGAAACTTAATTCCTGTACTTGAGGTGGAATTTTTCTTTATTATGAAATTACTTGTAATATTCTCCTATTGAAGATAAAAATAGACAATGCTATAATATTTTTATATTTTACTGCATCAGTATAGGGGGAGTTTTCAAGTATGAAAAACTTTTTTCATCTATATCGGCAAACTTCAACACAATTAGGAAGAGAACTTCAAGACACAGAGGTTACATTTTTGAAATGGATGTATGAGCGCTATACGGTGGAGGAAATAACAAGGCAGAAGCTAAGTGAAAAACGTATATTACGATAAAGAGCAGAAAGACGGGAAACGTCTCAAGCTCTTTTTTATTTGCAGACATGAAAGCTTTTTCTGAACGATTTCTGTGCTATAATTCATAATGGAAGGCAGTGACGGTAAAAGGAGGGGTTATATGGCTGTGAGCAATGAAATAATAATTAATAAAATGATGCATGAATTAGAAGAAGCCAACAGAAAAGCCCATCAGCAGGACCAAGTAAAAAAACATATGGAGAATATCCATTTATTAAGTGAGCTGTTTCTCTCAGGAAAGCAAGATCAAAATACTGCGAATAAGGTACAGGTAAATATAGAAGATACAGAGGAGCATATTTCGGAAGCAGAAATGAAAGCAATGCTTGGTAAACAATCCAGTGTCAAAGTAGTCAATTCTGAGCAGAAAAGACTAAATGACGAAGATGCGAATGGAGACTCAATTTTTGATTTTTAAGGATATATAGAATAAGAGAGATTTTAATTCTATTGAGAATGTATTTTTATTAATGGTAAGGATTGGAGTTGGAAAAGATGAAACTATTTTTAATAATTGGAGCTGTCCTTGGCTTTTTAGCGGTTGCACTGGGAGCATTTGGTGCACACGGGCTGGAAGGAAGATTATCTGAAAAAGCTTTAACAAATTGGGGCAAAGCAGTAGATTATCAAATGTTCCACACAATGGCTATTGTTGCTGTGGCAATTCTCTTAGGGAAATTTGAAGGAAATAATCTTTTTGCATCAAGTGGCTGGCTTTTCTTAGCTGGTATTGTCTTATTTTCAGGGAGCTTATATCTTTATTCTTTAACAGGTGTCAAAACACTTGCGATGATTACACCAATTGGAGGCTTATCCTTTTTAGTAGGATGGGTGTTATTAGGGATTGGTGCTGTGAAATGGTTGTAGCAGAAAAAATAAATATATAACATGAGGAAGTTCTGTTTTTATCTTTGTTAATAGATGAGAATAGAGCTTTTTTATTCTTCCTGCGTTTAAGAAAAATAAGTATGGATATGACTTATATTGCTGGTAAACAAGATGGAGGAATCTTTGGAATTCCTATAATGATTAGTATAAGAAGTTAATGTATTTCTGAGACCTCTGAAAAAAATAAGCAACTGAAAACACTTAATAAAAATATAAAGAAGTGATAAATAAAAACAGCAGCACTGCCCGAATAATCTGTTTGACAGCATCAGAGCTCCTGCGCGTATGCATCAAAATCAAAGCATCCGCAAGCATGCTAAGCACAAAAAGATAACAGGCAAAGAATAAAAAGAGCATCCAACCTGTTATCCAGGCTAGTATGCCAATGAATAGACCGCCCATGATAGCAATAGCTTCAATTCGTATGAACTTTTCCAGAGGATGTCGCATTTTTATCTCCTCACAATACAGTTATCAGTTTAAGAAAATAAAGCGTAGACGTCGTTTGTGTCTACGCTTTATTTATTGTTTCAAATACTTTACCTGGGGTTGTAGTTGGATAACTGATCCTGATTACCAGGATTCCCATATGGATAGGAATAATTGATTTGTTCGTCAAATAGTACATAATCTAAATACACCATTAATAGTAAGAAACGCCGTTCAGAGTCTTCCTCACGAATCAAAATATGATCCCGTCCAGCCTCTTCAATATAGCCGCGGAATGAGGTCGGCTGCTGACCTTCAAATGTCAGATAAAAAGTGCCTAATTTCCCACGGTTTAAGCGTAAGATATTCTCAATAAAGGATTGTTGATTTGTTAATTGTCCGCCTCCACTTCCACTTCCGCTTGGCGGCTGTGCATATTGCCTGAATGAATAGGATGGATAAAAGTTTCCGGTTGCTTGTGGATAATAATAGTATGGATTGGGATAGTATGCCTGATTATTATTCACTGGCTGATTTGGATTTGCTTGATCACTCATGATTTCACTCTCCCCCGTTATAAAAAATTGAGCTATACTTTAAATGAAATTTTCTACCGGTACACAGCAGGACATTCACTTTCAGCTGGAGCATAAAAGCAGTGCGATAGGAATCGGCCGGTATTCCATTGGCCATACCATTGAGCAGGACATGCCCCTTCAGGCATAAAGAACCAAAGTGAATTGGAAGCTGGATGCTGCATCTCGCCTTGGATGACTCTTCTTGCAAGGCGTTTCTCTGATTCTCTGGCCCTTTGATAAAAATAGCCCTTTTGCGTTGCCTCAAACCCGCCTGGACTTTGAAAAACCATATTCGTTATCGTTCGAATATCCGTAAAGTCTAAACAATCGGCAAGTACACGATTGATACCTGTATTACCGACCATCAGCATGCCGAGGTCACCATCTCCCTCTGCTTCTGCACGCATTAAGCGGGCGAGTAAATCAACCTCCGCTTCGTTATGAGCAACAACTGCCATAAACCAACCTCATTTCTGAAAAACTTCGGTGCAAGCTCATTAATGATATGTATGTAAGTAAGTGTTTTTTCATGATTATTTTCTGCACAAAAAAAGAGACCCTTTTGAGTCTCTTCTTAAATAAACATTAAGATAATGCAAGGTAACCGGCTAGTTCATCTGTTGCTAAGTAATTACCCATGATGAAATCACCGAACTCTGCATATTTTGTTGTAACTTCATCGAAGCGCATTTCATAAACAATTTTCTTGAATTGTAATGGGTCATGAGCAAATAACGTTACGCCCCATTCCCATTCGTCAAGTCCAATCGATCCAGTAATGATTTCTTTGACTTTACCAGCATATTTACGTCCTGTCATACCATGTTCGTAAAGTAATTTTGTACGTTCTTCTTTATCAATTGCAAACCAGTTTGCTTCAGGCTCACGACGTCTGGCCATTGGATAGAAGCAGGCATGCTCCCATTTTGGCATGATTGGTCTTAAGCGTTCTTTTACGTATGGAGAAAGTTCCCGGTCGTTACCAGCCTTCATTGGATCGTGCATCGTCATTTCAATTATGGATACATAAGAATAGGCAGGAATTAAGAAATCACCTAATACAGATTTATTGATTGCTGTTTTAATTTCTTCCAGCTCATCCATTGTTTCGCGTAAGAAAATAAACATAAGATCTGCTTTATTTCCGACAACTTTGAATATACTATGACTACCTTCTTTATTTTCTTCTACTGTTTCCCACTGTTTGATAAGCTCCTCAAACTCTTTTATTGCTTTATTTCGTTCGTCCTCAGAGATTGATTTCCAAGATGTCCAATCAAAATGACGAGTATCATGTAATGCGGACCAGCCGTCTACAGTTACTACTGCTTCTGCCATTGTATATACACTCCTTCACATTAGAGGATATTCAAAAAGTCTCCAAATGATAGGCGGCGAATCTCTGCGTTAACGTGACTTTTCCGACACTCACGTATTTAAAAACATACGCTGCGTTCGTAAAAGTCACGTTGCCTTGATCTTCTTGCTTCTAATTTGGCTACTTTTTGAACACGCACTCTTAGTTAAATACTGATTCAATATTAACTATAGCATAACCATAGGGTGCGAATCATATAAAAAAAGTACAAAATCATGTTATTTTTTGTATTGTCAAGGCTTTGTCAAAATTAAGAAGTATTGAAGACCGCTTTGCTGAAAAATTTGTACTTTCCTGATCTGCAAAATAGAGGAGAAATCACCAGTTGGAGATAAAAGGAAGTTGTAATCCTTTTCATTGATTTTTCAGGGTTCAAGGCTTTATTTGTGCGGTTAAATGGTATATCATTAAAGAGAATTTGAAGGTAAAATGAATCGGTTTTTCCAAGCAAAAAGTCCGTAACTATCATTTTAATATGTTAACAATCATAGGAGGTTTCAACATGGGTTTATTTGAACAATTAACAGAGAAAGTAAAAGGAAAAGGCAAACGTATCGTATTCCCTGAAGGATTAGATGAACGTGTATTAACGGCAGCAGGCCGTCTGGCTGAAGATGGTGTGCTTACACCCGTTGTCATTGGCAATAAGCAAGAGGTGGAACAAAAGGCAGCAGATCTTAATGTAAAAGTATCTGGACTTGAGATTATTGATCCTGCAAACTATGAAGGCTTTCAGGAAATGGTTGATGCCTTTGTTGAAAGAAGAAAAGGGAAAGCAACGGAAGAAGATGCGAAGAAAATTCTTTTAGACGAAAACTATTTCGGTACAATGCTGATTTATTTGAATAAAGCAGATGGTCTTGTAAGTGGTGCGGCGCATTCCACTGCAGACACAGTGCGTCCGGCATTACAAATTATTAAAACAAAAGAAGGCGTGAAGAAAACTTCCGGCGTATTCATTATGGTAAGAGATGAAGAAAAATATGTATTTGCTGATTGCGCAATTAATATTGCTCCAGACAGCAATGACTTGGCAGAAATTGCTGTAGAAAGCGCAAAAACAGGTGCATTATTTGATGTGGATCCGCGTGTTGCGATGCTTAGCTTTTCCACTGCCGGTTCTGCGAAATCACCAGAGACAGAAAAGGTTACAGATGCATTGACAATTGCAAAAGAAAAAGATCCTTCTCTCGTAATTGACGGTGAATTCCAATTTGATGCTGCATTTGTTCCAAGTGTTGCAGAGAAAAAAGCGCCTGACTCTGTGATTAAAGGGGACGCAAATGTATTTGTATTCCCAAGTCTGGAAGCTGGTAATATCGGCTATAAGATTGCTCAGCGTTTAGGCGGTTTTGAAGCGGTCGGTCCGATTCTTCAAGGTCTTAATAAACCGGTAAATGATTTATCCAGAGGCTGTAGCACAGAAGATGTGTACAACCTTGCACTTATTACTGCAGCGCAGGCAGCAGCTGAATAATTTATAAATAAAAAACAGCCCAACTGAATTCGGTTGGGCTGTTTTTTCATACTTCGTTAAATTCACTTATATATTTTCATTCCGTTTTATCATTTGCTGATAACGTTTATCAAAATTTTCCTGTTCCTTATCCTGTATCGGAATTATAACTATTTCGTCGGAGAATTCTTTTAATGTGTCCTTTACACGCCGCTTGACCTCTTCAACAGTCAATGAAACCCCCAATAAATCAGAGAGGGAAGCCATGACTTCAGGGTTTACCTCAGGATAGGTAAAGGCTGTATCTTCACCGCGTTTCGCAATATGATAAAACTTCCGTATTAACGAAGCACGTTTTTTGCTGTTTCCTTCAATATCTAAATAAATCTGAACGGAAATGCCACTTTTCACCCGGCGCTGCGAAATCCCTGCAAACTTTTTTCCGTTAATACTTAAATCATAATCCCCAGGGCAGTAGGAACCGACAATTTCGTATGCTTCAATAGCTTCTGTTATATCTGCAAACATTGCCTGAACAAAACGGACCATCGCTTCATAACAATCGTATATGGATAAGTTATCTGCCCCGGGAATAATGAGAGAAATATTAAGTACGCCTCCATCCAGAGCAACAGCCAGCCCTCCTGAATTACGGACAATCCCCTGGTAATGCTTTTCTTTTAGAAACGCCATCCCATCATTGATATAAGGGAGGCGTGAATCTGGAATACCTAAAACAATCGTATCCGGGTGTATCCATAAACGAAGCACAGGAGGAGAAGCTTCCTCACTGACTGAAATTGCCAGTGCGTCATCAATAGCGAATGATGTCAGGGCTGTGTTAGGCTTTCCTGCAACCATATTCTCTGTGGTGTGGTCTACGTATCGAAATATTTTATGTCGAATAATTTCTTTCCAATTTTTCATAAGTTTATCCTAAACCTTTCGTCAGCTAATTAACTATATTATAATATAATAAAAGCATATGTGGAAAAGAAGTAAAAAGCACTTCATCAAAAATATGAAAACAAATACGCTGGACCTTTTCTGAAAAAGGTATGCGAAAAATTTTTCGGAAAATACGGATGGGGACAAATATATGGCATATAAAGATGAACAATTAATAGAAGAGAAGGTATTTAAAGATCCAGTCCACCGGTATATTCATGTCCGGGACCGGGCTGTCTGGGATTTGATTGCCACACCAGAATTTCAAAGGCTGCGCCGGATAAAACAGCTGGGAACCACCAATCTGACCTTTCATGGTGCAGAGCATAGCCGTTTTAACCATTCCCTGGGAGTCTATGAAATTGTAAGAAGGATTACCAATAATTTTGCAGATCGTGAAAGATGGAATAGAGAACAGCGGCTGCTATGCCTTTGTGCAGCGTTATTGCATGATTTAGGGCACGGACCATTCTCGCATTCATTTGAGAAAGTATTCAAGCTGGATCATGAGCAGTTTACACAAAAAATTATCCTGGGAGATACGAAGGTAAATCAGATATTGAAGAAAGTTTCTGCTGATTTTCCTGAGAAGGTAGCCGATGTTATTGCCAAGACGTATTCAGACAAGCTTGTGGTGAGTCTGATATCCAGTCAAATTGATGCGGATCGAATGGATTATCTGCAGCGCGATGCTTATTTTACCGGAGTGAGCTACGGCCATTTTGATATGGAGCGTATTTTGCGTGTTATGCGGCCGATGGATGATCAGGTAGTGAT
Organism: Oceanobacillus sojae; assembly: GCF_007991515.1. Taxonomy (GTDB): domain Bacteria; phylum Bacillota; class Bacilli; order Bacillales; family Amphibacillaceae; genus Oceanobacillus; species Oceanobacillus sojae. Next base: position 24,943 of record NZ_BJYM01000022.1, on the reverse strand, counting down.
TAAATCAACAGGGATGCATGCGGTGGAAGATTATATTATGAGCCGTTATCAAATGTACTGGCAGGTTTATTTCCATCCTGTAACCAGAAGTGCAGAGGTTATCCTGTCAAAAATCTTTCAACGTGCAAAGGTGCTTTATGAAGATGATTCCTATCAATTTCAGCTGGAGCCGACACACTTTATTTCATTTTTTGAAGAAAAAGTGAAGCTGTCAGACTATTTAAAGCTGGATGATATGATTGTATATTACTATTTCCAGCAGTGGCAGGAAGAAAAAGATGATATTTTAGCTGATTTATGCTACCGGTTTATTAACCGTCATTTATTTAAGTATGTGGAATACAACCCAGATCCTCAGATTAATGCAGGAATGGAGCTTTATCAGCTGTTTAAAAAAGCGGGTATTAATCCAGAATATTATTTAGTGGTGGATTCATCTTCTGATTTACCGTATGATTTTTATCGTCCAGGTGAAGAAGAGGAACGTCTGCCGATACACCTTTTGATGCCGGATGGCGGTTTGAAGGAATTATCCCGTCATTCTGATATTGTCGAGGCGATTTCAGGTAAAAAAAGGACAGACCATAAGCTGTATTTTCCTAAGGATAGGATTCAAGCGATAGAAGATACTGATTTGAAGAAAAGAATTCTAGATATATTGTACGGGAAGGAATGACCATTTGTGTTAGACAATCATGCGAAACTGCTCTATTTTTTCTCTAAAGCCAAGCAAGTAACTGGAAGAAAGAAATTACAGAAAATGATTTATATCTTGCAGCAATGCCGGGTCCCCTTTGAAGAAAAATATCAATTCCATTTTTATGGACCTTATTCAGAAGAACTGACATTGCGGGTGGAGGAGCTCTGTAATTTAAACTTTTTAAATGAAGAAAAGGAAGAAAAAAGTAATTACCATCAATATCACTATTCAATAACAGAGGATGGAGCTACTTTTTTAAATCAATTTAAAGTGAATATTCCTGAAATAGAAGACAGAATCAGTGTGCTGCAGGATTGCAGTGCCCGCTTTTTGGAGCTTGTCTCTACGGTGCTGTATTTTTCTTATTTACCGCGGGAGGAAATAATTGATAAAGTACATACGGTAAAACCAAAGCTGAAATATACAGATGAAGAAATGAATGAAGCCTTCCAATTTATTGATGAATTACAGGATAAGTCTTCTCACTAAAAAAGCCTGTTAGAACGTGGTAGAATGGGAAAAAGGTCAGAATGAAGCAGGAGGGAATAACATTGACAGACGGAAAGAAGAAAAAAAATACATTTACAATTATAAAAGACGATTCTACAGATGGTCATGGCGGTTATGGAGCTGGAACAGTCAGCCTTGAAAATATGTCATCGATTATTGTAGATCCGAATGAAGGTAAAGCATATGTTGATATGGATGCGATGCATGCAAGAAGTTCTGTAGAGCGCCGTGTGAAATGGATTAGAGACCGTGAAGAAGTACAAGGCGGGAAGCTTTATTGGATTGTCTGGGTCACAGTGGAAAAAGGAGAAAATGGTCCGTATTATGCTGGAGTTGCCGGCAGTGAAATCCGCGTTAATCGGGAAATCAAACGAGCTTATAAATCCATGGCAGAGCATGTGAAGCATATGGAGAAATCATTGAAAGGCCATATTATTGTTGAGCATATGGACGAGCCTTCAAAAAAATTATTAGGAAACTTCCTGAAAGAATTCAAGCCTGAAATGTGGGAAAATTCGTCTTCAGAACTGAAAGATCAATTAGGAATGGAAAGCTGATCTTTGACAAAATTGTGAATGAATTATGAACAAATTTAGAAATTCTTGTACTTTTCTTAAATACTTTGTAAACTATGAGTACATGGGCTAACTCATGTTTACTAGGACAAAAAGCAGTCCGTATCGAATTTGTCGATACGGACTGCTTTTTTTTGCCCTGGAATTTTAATTTTATCTTCTCCACGATAACTGCACCCCAGCTTTGACCAGACAACGATGTTTAAACTTCTCTGACATATGCTTTGCTGATTTTCTTTTCATACCAGGATTGCAGCCAGCTGTATAAAGCAGTTAATCCCCAATAAATCAGTGCAACTGCCATATAGGCTTCAAAGAAATGAAGCGTGGCTGTAGCCAATAATTTTCCTTGGGCAAGTAATTCAGTAACTCCGACTGTAAATGCTAAGGAGGTGTTCTTCAGCAATCCAAGAAAGGTGTTTCCAGTAGCTGGAATAGCATTTCGCGCAGCCTGTGGCAGAATAATTGATTTTAATGCCTGCGGATAGGTCATCCCGGTTGTCAGTGCTGCTTCAGCCTGACCTTTGTCTACCGATTCCAATCCTGCACGGAAAATTTCTGCAAGGTATGCGGAAACATTTAAGCTAAACGCAAGAATAGCAGCGGTCATTGCAGTAATAGAATTGAATGAAGGCAGCAGCTGAGGCAGCCCGAAATAAATCATTAAGAGCTGTACCAGCGGCGGAGTCCCCCGGAAAAAAGAAATATAAATCAGCGCCAATTGATGTAAAACCGGAGTTCGGTTGACCAGGATTAAAGAAAGAAAAATAGCAATAATGACAGCTATAATCATGGAAGCAATCGCTATATACAGCGTAACTGGCACATAGGTTAAAAGCTCAGGAATAATTTCAAACATATATTTAAAATCGAAATTCATATTTGGACACCGCCATCTTTTCTAATTTAAGTGTTAGACAATAGCGAATTTCTCCATTTTATTGTCTGTCTTCCCTGTGATTTGTCTTTGATAATCCCGTAAGAATTTTTTCGTTCTGTCATTTGCAGGATAATCAAAAACTTCTTCTGGTGTACCCTGTTCAACAATGAAGCCATCATCCATAAAAATGACCCTGTCGGCAACCTCCCGTGCGAAATTCATTTCATGTGTGACAATAATCATTGTTTTTTCCTTGTCTGCGATTCTTGATATGACGCGGAGCACTTCTCCTACCCATTCCGGATCAAGAGAAGATGTAGGTTCATCGAATAAAATAGCATTTGGATTAACCGCCAGCGCACGGGCAATACCTACACGCTGCTGCTGCCCGCCCGACAGAGAAATGGGGTAGTGGTCTGCTTTATTTGATAATCCTACTTGTTCCAATAAATGGCGGCCGATTTCTTCTGCTTTTTTCTTATCTAATTTTTTAGTTACCCTCAAAGGATGGGCGACATTTTTTAAAGCAGTAATGTTTTTAAAAAGGTTATAGTGTTGAAAAACCATTGATGTTTGTAAACGTAATTGATGAATCTCTTTTTTAGTAGCTTTGGCGGTATCGACGAAAATTCCGCCAATTTCAATATGTCCTTCATTGGGTTTTTCTAGAAAATTAAGGCATCGCAGTAATGTTGATTTCCCAGAACCAGAGGGACCGATAATTGCTACAACCTCGCCTTCATCCACATGAAAGCTGATACCTTTTAAAACTTGATTGCTTTTATAGCTTTTCTGTAAGTTTGAAACCTTTATCATGAGTAATTCATCCTTTCTTTTATTAAGTGAACTATTCCTAGTTATTTAATCGGTTTTAAGATTATCGGTTAGTATATCACGCGCATTTGCGTCTAACAATAACTCTTCTTATAGGAATTTAAAGAAGTTCTTATAGAGGTTTTCTATAAGAGGATGTTCAAAAGTCACCAAATGTATTGAATGGGGGCATAATTGCTTCTGCATAAATCGGCTGTGTCTTGCAGCGGGGGTATAATGTGAGAAGAGTTCCTTTTATTTACTAAAACATGTCTTCTCAATCTTCAAAATCCGGAACTCTTCTTTGTTGAACACTTGCTTCAGGTTCTAAAAGATTATATGTTTTTCCCTCTTCTTGAGCAATTTCCAGCAAAGCATTATAATAAGCAGGTTTTTCATTTGTATAGGAAATCATGTTTGTTTTTAAAGACAGATTGGATAGGACATCTAAATGAATATGGACTAATTTTTGACACTGAAGTTCTTTTCGTACACTGATTTCCGGTAAGAAACCAATCCCATTACCGCTCATAATCAATCCCTTCGCCAGCTCCATATTATCTACTTCATATTGGATGGTTGGCTGTAAGCTAAGATTCTGAAAGAGGTTGCGCACCATGGACCAGTCCAGGGAGCCGCACTCAAAAAAGATGATGGTCTCTTTTTCCAAATCATTTATATCAATCAAACTGGCATCCGCAAAAGGATGATTCGGCTCAACGAATAGATTAATAGGACTTTCAAGCACGATTTCAGAAGTGAGGAGATGATGGTCTCCTTTTTTGACAAAACCAAGGTCTATTTCTTGATTTAATACTTTATGCTGAATTGCTTCGCTTGAGCCAGTAATTACTTTTACCTGAACCTGCGGATATCTCCTGGAGAATGCCGGAATGATTCTGGTAAGCAGATAATTGGAAATGAGCTGCGTGCATCCAATAGTTATTTGTTCGGATAGTTCATGTGTTTTCAACTGTTTTTTCCCAGTTTTATAAAACTCAATAATCTGTTCTGCATAAGGAAGGAATTCTTTTGCTTTTTCTGTAATGATGAGTTGTCTGCCTGCACGTTCAAAGAGCTGAGTATCTAATTCCCGTTCTAAAGACTGGATTCTTGCGGTGACAGATGGCTGCGATAAGAAAAGTGCACGGGAAGCTTTATTGATACTTCCAAAATGATTTACCAGTACAAAGGCCTCGATGTTTTCAATATTCATAAACGAAAACCCTCCTAATTCGAAGTAATTTTATCAATATTATATACATTGGGTTGGAAAATGTCACTATGATTCATATTCAAATGATCAGGAGAGTTATATCACTTCTGCGGTTTTGAGCCATCCAGCAAAACAAGAGAGGGAATTTATAATAAATGAAATTATCCCGCCATACAAAATTGAAAAAAGCTTCTCTGTTACTGTGTATTTTGTTAACATGGTGCTGCTCAAATCATAGTATAGTAATCAGATATGAAGATGACATAAGAAAATGTGAACAGAGAATACCTGGACGAAGCCATATAGGTTTTGTCTATAAGCAGGTTAATAATAATTTATAACAGCGCCTATTGTGGGGAATTTGATAGGATGCTATACTATATTAAATTTATAAATCATTGTAAAACGCTTGGTATACTCAAAATAATTTTTGATATTGAAAATGGAAATCAATTAAGCGATTTTAGTTGACTGGTAATAGAATTTTGGAACATGGGAGGAGAAAGGAATGGGGTATAAGCTGGGAATACTTGATCAAAGTCCTATCTTTTCAGAAGAGACAACAGAAGAGGCATTAGAAGCAACAGTGCAATTAGCACAAAAAGCAGAGGAATGGGGATATAACCGTTTTTGGGTGTCAGAGCATCATCAATCACTTGATTTAGCCGGGAGTTCGCCAGAAGTGCTTATTCCTTATTTATTAGCAAAAACATCCTCTATTAAAATCGGTTCAGGAGGTGTAATGCTTCAGCATTACAGTCCTTATAAGGTGGCAGAGAACTTTAAAGTGCTGTCTGCATTGGCACCAGAGCGGGTGGAGCTTGGTGTAGGGAAAGCTCCCGGCGGTTTTTCATTATCAACGAATGCACTGCAATATGGTGGGGCAGGACCGGAAATTTTGTTTGATGAAAGATTCAAGACGCTGCAGCAATTTATTTCTGATCAATTGCCGCAAGATCATTCTTTATACGGCGCAAAGGCTTTACCGGAAACGAAGAAGAACCCGTCGATTTATCTTTTGGGGGCCAGTAAAAATAGTGCCAGACTTGCGGCAGAGCAGAGAGCTAATTTTGTATTTGCACGATTTTTAAATGGTAATGATGAAGTTCTGCAAGAGGCAGTAAGCGAATATCGAAGCATATATCCAAAAGGTGTATTTGCACTTGCCATTGCTTCTTTTGCGGCAGAAACACAAGCAGAAGCAGAAAAAGAAACAAGTAATTATAAAATTTATAAGCTGCAATTAGAAAGCGGCCGTTCTATTTCTGTTCAGTCTCCTGAGCAAATAGAATTGTTCCGGAGCCAGACAGATGAATCTTTTGAAGTGAAGGAACAGGAAGTGGAGCTGCTTGCAGGAAGTACGGATAGTATCAAGGAAGAGCTGGACCGTTTGGCAGATATCTTTCAAATTAATGAGTTTATTCTGCATACACCGATTCAAAGCAGAAAGAAACGTTTCAAGTCATTTGAGCTGTTAGGACAGTTAACAGCCCCAGTGCTGGACTGGAATTGATTGGTGAATATACAATGACAAAGGCTTGAACCTGTGTCAAATACGAATGGTTCTTAAATGAATCGAAGGGGGAAATAAATGAAAAAATTACTTTTATTTGTATCTGCTGCATTCTTACTTCTTGCCGCGGCTTGCGGTCAGGGAGAAGGAAGCGATTCATCGGAAGAGAAGGTGATTAAGGTCGGGGCAGTACCAGATGGATTTCCGCATACCTTTCAGGAAGATGGAGAGCTTGTTGGATTTAATGTAGATATATTTAATGCCATTTTCGATGATATAGGCTATGAAGTGGAGTGGGTTTTAACAGAATGGGATGGTGTTCTGGCAAATTTGCAGTCTGGAAAGGTAGATACAGCAATTAATTTTGCAGCAACTCCTGAGCGGGGAGAAGCGTATGATTTTACGGATCCGTACTATAGTTCAAAAGCAGTTGTTGCTACCTCCAGTAAAGACCCGAAGATAGAATCATTAGATGATCTTGCTGGAAAAGAATTAGTTAGTATTTTAGGAACCAATTTTGAAAATGTCTTAAAAGAAAATTACCCGGAAGAAGATTATGAATTAGTTATTTATGAATCTACGGATGTAGCTTATACCGATATTAATACAGGAAAAGTAGACGGATTTATTTATGGCAGAGAGCAGCTGATGGCACAGATTAGTCAGCGGGATATTCCACTTGAGATTGTTGATGAACCGTTTGGGAATCAGCCGGTAGCACTGCCATTCCAAAAGACAGAAGAAAATCAGGAATTAATCGCGGAAATTAATCAATCCATTGAAAAATTGAAGGAAGACGGAACATTTTCTGAAATATCTTTAAAATGGTTTGATGTCGACTTTTTAGCAGAAGAACAATAGAGAGGGAGAAAATAAATGAAACTTGGAGTAATGATACAAGGACCGGGTGGACATATGAACTCCTGGAAGTCAAAGGAAGTACCTGATGATGCCAGCGTTAATTTGAACCATTATATATCTGTCACCAAAAAAGCAGAAGCAGCTGGAATGGATTTTGTATTTATTGCAGATGGGCTGCACATTAATGAAAAATCCATTCCGCATTTTCTCAACCGTTTCGAACCGTTAACATTATTATCGGCTTTGGCAGCAGTCACAGAAAAAATCGGCTTAGCGGGAACTGTTTCAACAACGTATAGTGAACCATTTAATATTGCACGTCAATTTGCCTCTTTAGACAAATTATCAGGAGGCAGAGCTGGATGGAATGTCGTTACCTCTCCATTGGAAGGAACAGCATCCAATTTTAATAAAGGAAATCATCCAGAGCATAAGGTGCGTTATCAAATGGCAGATGAATATTTAGACGTTGTCAAAGGATTATGGGATTCCTGGGAAGACGATGCCTTTGTCAGAAATAGGGAAACAGGTCAGTTTTTTAATGCGGAGAAGATGCACCGTTTAAATCATTCAGGAGAATTCTTTAAAGCAGAAGGCCCATTAAATATTAACCGCTCCAGGCAGGGACAGCCGGTTATTTTTCAAGCTGGATCGTCTAAAACCGGAATACGATTTGCGGCAAAACACGGGGAAGCAATTTTTACGAATAAATCCACTTTAGAAAGCTCTCAGGAATATTATCGTGCATTGAAAAAGCTGGCTGCAGAAAATGGAAGAAAACCGGAGGATATTGCAATTTTACCTGCTCTATCTCCGATTATTGGCGCGACAGAGGAAGAAGCAGAAGAAAAATATAATGAAATTAAAAATTTAATCAGTATCGAGGAAGCACTCAACTATTTAGGGCGTTTCTTTGACCATTTTGATTTTAGTCAGTTTCCATTAGATGAGCCATTCCCGGATATTGGCGATGTCGGGAAAAACAGCTTTCAATCCACAACGGATGATATCAAAAAGCGGGCAAAAGAAGAGAATTTAACATTAAGAGAGGTTGCTTTAAGTGTTGCTACACCAAGAAATGAATTTTACGGCACCTATGAGCAGATTGCTGACAAAATGATTGAATGGGTAGAGAATGAAGCTGCAGATGGGTTTGTAATTAGTATGTATGTATTAGGGAAGCAATATGATGATTTTCTGAAGCATGTGCTTCCGCTGCTGGAGAGGAAAGGTTCCTTTCAAAGTGATGGTAAAAGCGATACTTTACGGGGGAATCTCGGATTATCGGTTCCTGAAAATCGTTTTAAAAACTAGGAAAACCTGCCGGATAGAGTTTAGTTTTAAAAGTACGTGTTCAAAGAGAACAGAGAAATTCACAGGATTATTTTATTGGGCGGTTTGAATATCCTCTTTAAAGAAGGAAAGGAGAATGAATGTGAGTGCAATTGTTATTATATCAGGAAGCCCTTCGTCACTGTCCAGATCAGAACGCATTCTTTATTATTTGGGTAACCAGGCGGAGCAGAAAGGCTTTTCTGTGAAATATATATCTGTCAGAGATGTGGATGCTGAAGATTTATTATTTGCCAACTTTCAAAGTTCAAAAATAAAAGAGATAGCAGCTGATTTGGAAAAAGCAGAGGGAATTATTGTCGGATCCCCTGTATATAAAGCTTCTTACGCAGGAGTGCTGAAAGCATTATTTGATCTTATGCCTCAGGATGTTTTACGGGGAACTGTTTCACTGCCGGTTATGACAGGGGGAAGCCTCTCTCATTTATTGGCGCTGGATTATGCTCTAAAACCATTACTTGCTACACTGAAAAGCCAAAACTTAAAAGGTTTATATTTTCAAGATAGCGAAATTGATAAAACGAGAGAAAACCCAATTTTAGATGATGCCATGCTGAATAGGACGCAAAAGCAATTAGACTATTTTTTAGAGCAATTAAAAAGTCAGGAGCTGGTTTGACATAAAAAAAATCACAGCATCCGGGATTTGACCTTCAGGATGCTGCGGTAAGATCAGCTTTAAATATATTAAAAATGAATACTTGATAATTGGCCCTCGTTTAGAGGGTTTTTCTATTCTGATATGAGTAGAGTTTATATGATCTTAGAATAACATTTCAAACCACTTTTCCAAAACCCCTCTGTCCGGCTTATCTATTTCTTCATCCTGCTGCTCTGCTTCATCATTATGACAGTATCCAAGCGGTTCAGTACCCTTTTCATAAAACATAATTCTGCTTTTTTCACAGCTTACATCTGCCCGTAATCCGCTGACAGGATCAACTGGGAGGCCAACAACACCAGAGGGCATGGAAAAGACATTTTTTCCATCCTGATCAATTTTCTCCATGTAATTTGCCCATATCTCTTTTGAAAAAGCTGTTTCTGCTACATTAGTCATTTCTCTATGGTCATCATACCCGACCCAAATACCGGTAGAAATAACGGGGCTGTATCCGACCATCCAGCTGTCAAAGTCTGTCGTACCGGATTTGCCGGCATAAATATCAGTCAGCTGATTATTGACATTTGCCCCGGTGACACTCGTATAGCCGTTTAACGTCTCGTCAAACATTCCTGTAAGAAGCTGTGTCAGAATAAAAGCTTTTTTCTCATCCAGTACCGCCTTTCCCTCCTCTGGTTTATGTGAGTAAAGGGATTTTCCATCAGCATCTGTAATTTCTTCAATCAGATAAGGAGTGACTGCCTTCCCTCCATTTGCAAGACGGGCATAAGCATTTGTCAACTCAATCACAGAAACAGAAGAAGTGCCGAGGGCTAAGGAAGGGACTGAATTTAAATCGCTTTTAATCCCAAATTTTTTCGCTGCTTCTATAAATCGGTCCCCGCCTATATAAAGTGCTGTTTTCACAGCATAAATGTTATCTGATAAAGCAATTGCCTGAGCAAGCGTGATTGGCGCATCTGCATAATACCCGTTAAAATTACTCGGCTGATACGTAGAACCATCAGAAAGCTGGAAGGAAGTAGCTTCACTGGTTAAAGTCGTACTGGCTGTATAACCGTTTTCCAATGCAGCATAATATAAAATTGGCTTAAAGGTAGAGCCTGGCATCCTTTTGGCATCGACTGCCCGGTTGTAGCTGCTTGTATGATAATCAATTCCACCCACCATTGCTACTACTTCACCCGTTTGCGGAACAATAGAAATGCCGGCAGCTTCCAAGTCGCTCTTTTCATCGATGGTTTGGGCAGCTGCTGCTTCCATTTCCTGCTGATAATCACTGTTTAAAGTTGTGTGGAGCCGGTAACCACCAAGCTTTACCTCTTCTACGTCCTTATTTAAAATCTGCGCAGCTTCTTTTAATGCCTGATCCTTAAAAAAAGATGCCGCCTCTTCAACAGGGGTCTGTTTTTGATAATTTAATTTTTCATTTATTGCTGCAGTATAGTCCGCCTCAGAAATAAGCTCATTATCAAGCATCCTTTTAAGAATAAGCTGCTGCCTGTTAGTGGCATTTTCTAAATTATTTAATGGAGAATAATAGGTAGGTCCCTTTGGAACTCCAGCCAGCATACTTGCTTCTGCCAGGGACAGCTGATCAGCAGGCTTTCCAAAAAAATAATTACTTGCAGCTTCAATCCCATGAGCGCCGTGTCCATAATAGATAGTATTCATATAGCCTTCTAAGATTTCTTCCTTAGAATAAAACATTTCTAAGCGAATGGCATAGAAAGCTTCCTGCAGCTTCCGGGACCAGGTTTTCTTTGGAGATAGATAGAGATTTCTTGCATATTGCTGTGTGATGGTGCTGGCTCCTTCCTTCAACGAGCCGGAAACAAAATTATTCCACAATGATTTCGCAATACGAAAGAAATCAAGACCGTTATGATCAAAGAAGCGATTATCTTCTATAACCAGGGTTGCCTGAATAGCAGAAGGATCTATATTGTCTAAAGAAACCCATTCATAAGAATCTCCAAAGCTATCTTCAATGATTTCTCCTTCCTGATCATAAAAAATAGCGGGAGATTGATTACTGAGATTTGGCGGTCCCATTAAATAAGCTAATAAGTAGATCGCTAATATTCCAGCAATCATCAGTAAAATGATACCGCCAATCAGCTTGTAGATTAGGCGCAGTTCTTTTAATGATTTCATCCTTCATCGTCTCCAAAAATAATGTGTCTTCACTAAAATGGTGATACTGGAGTTTGTATATCCTCTCTTTTCATTATGGAAAAAGAAATGATTTTATAAACCTGTAAAGTGAAACTTGATTTAGCGAGAGATTTTCGACATCCAGATTAAAATAGATATTTCTATAAAAGTAAGGGGGACTATGGGCTCTTATGCCGTGGTAAAGTTTTTCAACAGCAAGAGTATTGCTTATCATAGTGTTTTATAGATATAATAAACAAATACATTAAATTAAGAAAAATGATAGAAGGAGTACCTATGCAACAAAATTCCGAACATGTCAATATTACGTTGAAGACACTGATTTTTGATTTGGATTCAGGCGATCAGGAAACCCAGGAGCAGACTTTTACTGGGGAATGGACAAAAAAAGGCGACATCGATGTGCTGAGATACAAGGAAGAGGTTGAAGAAGCCGGAACCATCCAGAATATGATTATGATTCGTCCAGAGCGTGTTTCTATAAAGCGCACAGGTGCCATCCAAATGAATCAGCAATTTCAGTTAGGTCAAAAAACAGAAAATATTTATCAGCATATGCATGGCAATATTCATATGGAAACTTTTGTGGAATCCATCACATTTAGAGAGGATACAACGCCGCGGGTGCTTGATATGAATTATACAATGAAGCTGAATGGCCAAATAGAACGTAAGCATCAGCTCGAGCTGCAATTTTCAACAAAATAAGTAAGAATTCCCCTTGCCTTCAAGAAATGCAAAGAGAGTAAGCGGGGGAGGAATTGCCAAAAGTAAAGCCATGACAGGAGGGACGGAACGTTAGTGGAATCCCTTTCTGGCGTAAGAGCAATCCACCGGTACGGGCGTGTTCCTTAAACTGCCTGCGGGGGATGAAACAAGGAGGAAACAGGAAATGAACGTATTAGCACAAGCAGAAGAAACATTAAAGGAACAAATTCATACAGCCGTCATTGCTGCGGAGCTTGCAACAGAGGACACCATTCCCAATATTATTCTGGAAAAACCAAAAGATAAAGCGCATGGCGATTTTGCCACCAATATTGCGATGCAGCTGGCACGGATTGCAAAAAAAGCACCACGTCAAATCGCAGATGATATTGTAGCGAAATTAGATAAGCAGAAAGCATCCATTGAAAAGGTAGATATTGCCGGACCAGGATTTATTAATTTCTATATGAAGCAGGATTTCTTAGGTGAAGTGATTGAAACGGTGCTTGAGGCTGGAGATGCTTATGGAACTTCGAAGGACGGCAATGGCGAGAAGGTGCAAGTCGAATTTGTATCCGTTAATCCGACCGGAGATCTCCATTTAGGTCATGCAAGAAATGCGGCGTTTGGAGATGTTTTGTGTAATCTTTTTGCAGCTGCCGGCTATGAAGTAGAGAGAGAATATTATATTAATGATGCAGGAAACCAAATTAATAATTTAGGTTTATCGGTAGAAGCTCGTTATTTGCAGGAATTAGGACAGTCTGTTGATATGCCGGAAGATGGCTATCATGGGCAGGCAATCATTGATATTGCGAAAACGCTTGTGAAAGAAGAAGGAGATATCTGGGCGGAGAGATCACATGAAGAGCGTCTGGATTATTTTAAAGAATATGGACTTAAAGCCTCCTTGCGTAATATTGAAAATGATTTAAAAGATTTCCGTGTTGAATTTGACAGCTGGTTCTCCGAGCGTTCACTCTTTAAGGATAATCAGATTGATGATGCTTTAAAAGTGCTGGAAGATGGCGGCTATACCTATGAAAAAGATGGGGCATTATGGTTTAAGACGACAGCATTCGGGGACGATAAAGACCGTGTACTTATCAAGCAGGATGGAGCTTACACCTATTTAACTCCGGATATTGCTTATCATAAAAATAAATTAGACCGCGGCTTTGATCAGATTATTAACGTATGGGGCGCAGATCACCATGGTTATATACCAAGAATGCGTGCAGCTCTTGAGGCTATGGGTTATCCAGTCGATAAATTCTCCGTGAAAATTATTCAAATGGTAAACCTGTTTGAAGGCGGAGAAAAAGTTAAAATGAGTAAGCGTACAGGTAAAGCTGTATCGTTAAGAGAGCTTATGGATGAAGTAGGAATTGATGCGGTACGTTATTATTTTGTTGCGCGCTCAAATGACTCGCAATTGGATTTCGATATGGATTTGGCAAAATCACAATCCAATGATAACCCGGTTTACTATGTTCAATATGCACATGCACGTATCTGTACAATGCTTGAACAGGCAAAAAATAAAGGCTTTGCAACAGAGGAAGCGTTCGATGCGTCCCTATTAACAGCGGAAAAGGAACTGGATCTGCTTAAAAAAATAGGGGAGCTACCGCAAGTGATTGCAGATGCAGCAGATAAACAAACACCGCATAAAGTAACCCAATATGTATTTGATTTGGCATCGACGCTGCATAGCTTCTATAATGCAGAGAAAGTATTAGATGCAGATAATCCCGAGCGTACGGGCGCACGTATTGCTTTAATGAAAGCTGTGCGTCAAACATTGGCAAATGGATTAGGTATTTTGGGAGTAACTGCTCCGGAGAAAATGTAATTTGAAGATGATCAAAAAAATCCCGCAGAGAAATGGTTGATTTCTTTGTGGGATTTTTTGATTACATTAAGGACACGTAATTGAAAGGAATTCCTTATGCAGGTTATTCATAAACTTAATTCCTATTAAGATTAGTAGGTAACGAGAGAAAATAATATCTCACTCTCCTGTTAAAGGATATTTATTTACGTTCAATTTGATATATCAATCTAAAAAATATCATTATTTCCCTTGAAATAGGTTGACTGAATGTTCATTCATGTTTTAAAGTAGAGATAGAATTATTTTTTATTAAAATATGAAAACGCTAACAATTTATATTATAATATATAGAGGGGGAAATGATATTGGATACATTTCTGATGATTAATTGGATAGCATTTTTAGCTGTGACGGGCTATGCACTATTCTTATTTGCCAAAGTCATTGCAACACGGGTTACTTATATCAGACTTGGACAAAAATCAGAGTTTGATGGCGAGATAAAGTTGAGAATCCAGCGCATTATAAAAAATGTATTTGGGCAGTCGAAGCTATTAAAGGATAAAAAATCCGGCACGATTCATGTCATGATGTTTTATGGCTTTATCCTGGTTCAGTTCGGAGCTATTGATATGTTTATCAAAGGGCTCTCCCCTGGAAACCATTTGCCGTTCGGCGTGCTCTACCCGGGATTTATCTTTTTCCAGGAGCTCGTGACGCTGATGATTTTAGTTGCAGTTGTATGGGCATTTTACCGCCGTTATATGGAGAAGCTGGTCCGTTTGAAAAGGGGATTTAAAGCAGGGCTTGTTCTTATTTTTATCGGTACATTAATGGTTTCCGTACTGTTTGGAAATGGAATGGCTATGATTTGGCACGGACATGAAGTAACATGGGCAGAGCCGGTTGCCAGTATCTTTGCCAGCTTATTTGGCGGTGTTTCAGCAGGTACAGCGATGGTGCTATTTTATATTGCCTGGTGGGTACATACGGTAACATTGCTTACATTCTTGGTGTATGTGCCGCAGTCCAAGCATGCACACTTAATTGCTGCACCAATCAATGTATTCCTGAGCAAGCAGGTACCCGGGAAATTAGAAAAGCTTGATTTTGATTTAGAGGATATGGATGAAGAAAGTGAAGAGGAGATTGCTTTTGGAGTCGGGAAGGTAGAAGACTTCAAGCAGCATCAGATGATAGATTTCTATGCCTGTGTGGAATGCGGCCGTTGTACGGATGTGTGTCCGGCTTCTGGCACAGGAAAAATGCTTTCGCCGATGGATATTATGATTAAGGTCCGGGACCATTTAACGGAAAAAGGAGCGGCAGTTACCGGCAAATCAGCCTGGGTTCCTTCCTACGCCTTTTCAGGAGCTGCAGGCAACCAGGCTTCTGCAAGCAAGGAAGCTGCTGCATCCGTTCAAAGTATGAGCTTGATTGGTGATGTAATCACAGAGGAGGAGCTGTCTGGATGTACGACCTGCCGGAACTGTGAGGATGCCTGCCCTGTAAATAATGAGCATGTTGGTACGATTATTGATATGCGTCGTTATTTAGTCATGACAGAAGGAAAAATGGATTCTGATATTCAGCGTGCTGTCATGAATATTGAACGTCAGGGCAATCCCTGGGGATTATCCAAGAAGGATCGGATTAAATGGCGTGATGAAGATGAATCCGTTTATATTCCGACAGTGAAGGAATTGAAGAAGGAAGATAAAACATTCGAGTATTTATTCTGGGTCAGCTCGATGGGCTCCTTTGACAGCCGCAGCCAAAAAATTGCACTCAGCTTTGCAAAATTAATGAACCAGGCCGATGTCAGCTTTGCTATCCTGGGAAATACAGAGGCAAACTCTGGTGATACAGCAAGACGGATTGGTAATGAGTTTTTATTCCAGGAAATTGCGGAGAAAAATATCAAGCAATTTACAAAGAATGACGTCACGAAAATTGTCACGATAGACCCGCACGCGTACAATATATTTAAGAATGAATACCCTGACTTTGGATTTGAGGCAGAGGTATATCATCATACACAGCTGCTCTATGACCTGATTATATCAGGAAAATTGAAGCCGCAAAAAGCAATAAATGAAAGATTAACTTATCATGATTCCTGTTATTTAGGAAGATATAATGGCGTTTACGATCCACCTCGGGAAATACTGAAGGCTATTCCAGGCCTGGAGCTGGTGGAAATGAACCGTAGCCGTGAAAATGGAATGTGCTGTGGCGCGGGCGGCGGCTTAATGTGGACAGAAGAAACGACTGGAAACCGGATTAACGTTGCGCGTACAGAGCAGGCATTACAAGTACAGCCGTCAATGATTTCAAGTGCATGTCCATATTGTTTAACAATGCTGAGTGATGGCACAAAAGCAAAAGAAGTAGAAGAGGATATTGGTACAATGGATGTTGCTGAGATTTTGGCACTATCTGTTTTTGAACAAAATGAAGAAAAAACAGCATAAAGGTATAGAGAGGGCGGGTGTCCTCTCTATACTTTCTACTGTTCATTGAACGAGCGTTCGTTCGAAGTATAAAGGGAGGCTATATATTATGAGAAAATCGGTTATTGTTGCGGGGGCGCGCACCCCTTTTGGGAAATTTGGGGGAGCATTAACACCGTTAACAGCAGTAAATCTGGGAGCAGCAGCAATTAAAGCAGCATTAGAAAGAGCTGAACTTGATGGTGCAGATGTAGATGAAGTGATTATGGGAACCGTTCTGCAGGGTGGACAGGGACAAATTCCGTCAAGGCAGGCTGCAGTGGAGGCAGGCATTCCATGGGAGGTAAAAACAGAAACAATTAATAAGGTCTGTGCTTCCGGGCTGCGCAGTGTTACATTGGCAGATCAATTAATCCGGTTAGGCGAAGAAAATATAATTGTTGCCGGCGGAATGGAAAGCATGAGCAATGCACCATATTTTTTACCTGATGCCAGATGGGGAAACCGCATGGGTGATAAATCGGTAAAGGATTTAATGATTCATGATGGTCTTACCTGCACTTTTACAGGAAACCATATGGGAAGCTATGGCAACGACACAGCTGCATCCTTTAAAGTGTCACGTGAACGCCAGGATGAATGGGCAGCGAGGAGTCAGCAGCTGGCAGTAAATGCGATCGAATCAGGGAAGTTTGCAGATGAAATTGTTCCTGTAGAAATCCCTGTCCGTAAAGGTGAGCCGATTGTTGTCAGTGAAGACGAAACACCGAGAAAAGGAACAACTGTTGAGAAATTAGCTGCGCTACGGCCTGCATTCGATAAAGACGGCACCATTACAGCAGGCAACGCACCTGGTGTGAACGATGGAGCGAGTGCTGTAGTTGTCATGTCAGATGAAAAAGCAAAGGAATTAAATAAAAAGCCGCTGGCAACAATTTTAGGCCATGCGGAAGTAGCAGTGGAAGCAAAAAACTTTCCGCAGACGCCAGGCTTAGTAATTAATCGTCTGTTAGAAAAAACAGGTGTATCCCAGGAAGAAATCGATCTCTACGAAATTAATGAAGCATTTGCAGTTGTTGCACTGGCAAGCGGACAAATTGCAGATATTGATGAGGAAAAAATAAATGTCAATGGTGGAGCAGTCGCGCTGGGACATCCGATTGGCGCAAGCGGTAATCGGATTATCCTAACATTAATCCACGAGTTAAAACGCCGCGGCGGTGGAAAAGGCATTGCGGCGATCTGCAGCGGAGGCGGCCAGGGAGATGCTGTTTTAATTGAAGTACCGGCAGATTAATTGTGTGCGTTAAAAAAACTTCTAAAAGGAGCGTGTTATCATGACTGTAAAAGAAGTAATGGTTATTGGAGCAGGGCAAATGGGTGCAGGAATTGCGCTCGTTTTTGCCCGTTCCGGCTATCAGGTGAAAATGTATGATACAAACATAGAGGCGCTGAAAAGGGGAAAGCAGTATATTGAGAAGATATTCGATAAGGATATTGCTAAAGTAAAAATGGAAGCGGATACAAAGAAAGAGGCGTTAAATCGTCTGCAGCTTGTTGTTGATCTGGATGCAGATCCGATTACAGCTGATTTTATTATTGAAGCGGTTGTTGAAAAAGTGGAAGTGAAAAAAGAAGTATTCCAACGGCTTGATGAGCTTGCACCGAAGCATACCATTTTTGCGACCAATACATCCTCCTTGCCGATTACTGAAATTGCTTCTGTCACCAATAGAGCTGAGCAATTTATCGGCATGCATTTTATGAACCCTGTTCCCGTGATGAAGCTGGTTGAAATTATTCGGGGACTGGAAACGAGTGAAGCAACTTACCAGACAGTTAAAGAATTGTCGGAGGCCTTAGATAAACAGGATGTAGAGGTGAAAGATTTTCCGGGCTTTGCTTCCAATCGCATCCTGATGCCGATGATTAATGAAGCAGTTTATACCGTTTTTGAAGGGATTGCGAGTATAGAAGATGTGGACCAGGTAATGAAACTGGGGATGAATCATCCAATGGGGCCGCTGCAGCTGGCAGATTTCATTGGTCTGGATACATGCTTATCCATTATGGAGATTCTTCACGAAGGCTTCGGAGACAGTAAATATCGTCCATGCCCGCTCCTGAGACAGTACGTGCAGGCAGGAAGACTCGGCAAGAAGGCAGGCAGAGGCTTTTACACATATAGTGATTAAAAAAGAGAACAAGTATTGAACGTGGAAGGGGTATGCATATTGATTATTACACAAACAGAGGAACAAAAAATGTTAATCAAAATGGTTCAAGACTTTGCCCGCGATGAGATTGCCGAGGAAGTCGGGCGGATGGAGGAGGAAGACCGTTTTCCGAAAGAAATTATTGCGAAGATGGGAGAGCTTGGATTAATGGGTATTCCTATACCGGAGAAGTATGGGGGTGCCGGTATGGATTTCAGTTCCTATATCCGTGTGATTCACGAGCTGTCAAAGGCAAGTGCAACAATTGGTGTTATTTTGTCGGTACACACCTCTGTCGGCACAAATCCGATTCTTTATTTTGGAACGGAGGAACAGAAAAAGAAATATATTCCCAAGCTTGCTTCCGGAGAATACTTAGGTGCTTTTGCTTTAACAGAGGCAAATTCCGGCTCAGATGCAAGCGGTTTAAAAACAACGGCTAAGCTGGTCGATGATATGTACGTATTGAACGGTTCAAAAGTATTTATTACTAACGGGGAATATGCCGATACATTTATTACATTTGCCAGAACAAGTGGTGATAAGGACGGAATCAGTGCTTTTATTGTTGAAAGAGATAGTCCGGGTCTGGTGATTGGAAAGAATGAAAAGAAAATGGGATTGAAGGGTTCAAGTACGGTTGAACTAACCTTTGAGCAATGCCGGATTCCTAAGGAGAATCTGCTTGGTAAGGAAGGGCAGGGCTTTAAAATAGCGATGGCTAACTTAAATATCGGGAGAATTGGCATTGCGGCCCAGGGTCTCGGTATTGCGGAGGCAGCGCTGGATTATTCCGTTGCTTATGCAAAGGAAAGGGAGCAGTTTGGCAAACCGATTGCAGCAAATCAGGGGATTTCCTTTAAGCTGGCAGAGATGGCGACGAAGGTGGAAGCGGCAAAGCTATTAACCTATCAAGCAGCAAAACGGATTGAAATGAATCAAGCCTGTATAAAGGAAACGTCTATGGCGAAGCTGACAGCAACAAAAGCAGCAATGCAAAATGCAATTGAGGCTGTTCAGATTTATGGCGGCTATGGCTATACCAAAGAATATCCTGTTGAAAGGCTGTTTCGTGATGCGAAGGTAACGGAAATTTATGAAGGAACGAATGAAATACAGCATATCGTGATATCTAAAGAGCTATTGAAGGGGAGATAGAAATGAATTTTCAATTAACCGAAGAACAAGAAATGCTGCGGAAAATGGTCAGAGATTTTGCTGAAAATGAAGTGGAGCCGACAGCGGCGGAGAGGGATGAAGAAGAGCGATTTGACAGGGAGATTTTCAATCAGATGGCAGAGCTTGGATTAACAGGTATCCCCTGGCCGGAGGAATATGGAGGGATAGGTTCCGACTATGTGAGCTATGTGATTGCAGTAGAGGAACTATCGCGTGTCTGTGCTTCCACGGGAGTAACGCTTTCGGCTCATTTATCTTTGGCGAGCTGGCCAATTTATAAATATGGCAATGAAGAACAGAAGCAGAACTTTTTACAACGGCTTGCAACTGGAGAAGCGCTGGGGGCTTATGCCTTATCAGAGCCTGGGGCCGGCAGTGATGTAGTGTCGATGAAAACAACAGCTAAAAGAGACGGTACGGATTATATATTGAATGGCAGCAAAGTGTGGATCACAAATGGCGGCGTGGCAGATCTCTATATTGTTTTTGCAAAAACAGATGCGGAGAAAAAGCATAAAGGCATTACTGCATTTATCGTTGAAAAAGGAACAGATGGCTTCACATTCGGCAAAAAAGAAAAGAAGCTTGGCATTCGTTCATCTCCTACTACAGAGTTAATCTTCGAGAATTGCAGAATACCTGCAGAAAATGTATTGGGGGAAGAAGGAGACGGTTTTAAAATTGCAATGACCACCTTAGATGGAGGCAGAAACGGCATTGCTGCACAGGCTCTGGGAATTGCGCAAGGAGCACTGGATGCAGCTGCAGCTTATGCGAAGGGAAGAGAGCAATTCGGCAAGCCGATTGCAGCCAACCAAGGCATATCCTTCAAACTGGCAGATATGGCAACAGATATCGAAGCAGCCCGTCTGTTAACCTACCAGGCTGCATGGCTAGAATCAGCTGGAAAAGTCTATGGAAAAGCATCTGCCATGTCGAAATTATTCGCAGGTGATGCGGCGATGCGTATTACCGTAGAAGCAGTGCAAATTTTTGGCGGCTATGGATACACAAAAGACTATCCAGTGGAGCGCTACATGCGTGATGCTAAGATTACGCAAATTTACGAGGGTACAAATGAAATCCAGCGGCTTGTTATCGGTCGGATGCTGACAAAATAAATATATTCTCTTTCAGTAATTGAAGCTGAACATAATATTTGTGAATGCTATGGAGGAATAAACACTGATTTTATCATAGAGAACCGCCCATTTAATGAAATCTCATTTACAAAAAGGAGGTTGAGTGATGAGTGAAGATCAGATCCGCTCCTCTGTCAAAGACCAGGAGCTCGTAATGCGGCGCAGAAAACAAATTATTGAAGGGGCCATGCGGCTGTTTAAGGAAAAAGGCTTTCACCGGACTACGACAAGAGAAATTGCCAAAGAATCTGGATTCAGCATTGGCACATTATATGAATACATTAGAACAAAAGAGGATGTGCTTTTTCTTGTTTGCGAATTTGTACATG
Source organism: Oceanobacillus sojae (assembly GCF_007991515.1). Taxonomy (GTDB): domain Bacteria; phylum Bacillota; class Bacilli; order Bacillales; family Amphibacillaceae; genus Oceanobacillus; species Oceanobacillus sojae. The sequence continues at coordinate 3,855 of NZ_BJYM01000022.1, read as the reverse complement.
ATCAAGTGCGTGATCAGCTTACAGCAACGATTTCTGTAGATAATCCATCAGACGAAAGTCTGCGTCAGGCCATCCGGCAATATCTTTATTTTATGGATACCATACAGCCTGAAATTTTAATGCTGTATCAGGAAACGAAATCATTAAATAAAGAAAAGCGCAAGTTTGTGCTGGAGCAGGAGCGTAAGGTTGTTGGAATGATGGAGGAGCTCTTGACTGTTTCCTTAAAAGAAAAGCTGAGCTCTAAAGAAATTTATTTTTTGGCAAATAATATTGTCGTCAGTGGACATATGTGGTGCTTCCGCCGCTGGATGATTCAAAAAGAATTTACTATTGATGAATACGTAGAATTACAGATGAAACAAGTGAATTGTTGGCTGTAAACATATGAAAGTCCAGAAATCTTGGAATCTAGTTAAAGGGGAGGATGAAGCATGACAGAAGAGCGTTATTCGCCAAAGCATCCCATTCGTTTTGTGACGGCATCCAGCTTGTTCGATGGGCATGATGCTTCCATAAATATTATGCGGCGTATTCTGCAGGCCAGCGGTGCCGAGGTTATTCACCTTGGGCATAACCGTTCGGTAGAAGAAGTAGTCTATGCAGCCATTCAAGAGGATGCACAGGGGATTGCAATCTCATCTTATCAAGGCGGACATGTCGAATATTTTAAATATATGATTGATTTGTTAAAAGAGCTGGATGCGGTGCATATTCAAGTTTTAGGTGGTGGCGGAGGAACCATTCTTCCGCGAGAGATCAAAGAGCTTCATGAATATGGAGTTGCCTGGCTGTTTTCTCCTGATGATGGAAGAAAATATGGCCTGCAAGGGATGATTGACCGTATGCTGGAAAAATGTGATTTTATCCCGCCGATAGATATAGAGAAAGACTTCTTGCGATTAAAAGAAGGGGACCGGCTGGCAATCGGTAAATTCATCACCTTAATGGAGAATGGGGAACAAGAAACTAAGAAACAGGTTTTAGAAAAGTTCTCTGCTCATTCCAAAAAGAAAATTCCTGTACTTGGAATCACGGGAACAGGCGGAGCAGGAAAGAGCTCTCTGACCGATGAACTTATCCGCCGATTTTTGAATGAAATTCAGGAGCGGAAGATAGCGATTTTATCTATTGATCCTTCCAAGCGAAAAACAGGCGGTGCTTTACTTGGAGACCGTATCCGAATGAATGCTATTTTTTCCGACCGGATTTATATGCGCTCTCTTGCTACCAGAAATTCAGGCACAGAGCTTTCTGATTCAATTCAGGATGCGATAGAAGTGGTACGTGCCTCAGACTATGATCTCATCATTGTGGAGACGAGTGGAATAGGGCAGGGCGATGCAGCAATTACAGATATTACGGATTTATCTATGTATGTTATGACTGCAGAGTTTGGTGCACCTACACAGCTGGAGAAAATCGATATGATTGATTATGCTGATTTTATCGTCATTAATAAATTTGAACAAAAAGGATCAGAGGATGCGCTTAATCAAGTGCGAAAGCAATATGAGCGCAGCCATATGCTATTTCATCAGGATAAAACCAAATTCCCTGTCTTTGGTACAATAGCGAGTCAATTTAATGATGAAGGAACAAACGCTTTATTTGCTTCATTGATTGATCGGATGAATGAAGATTATCAGTGGGAAGCAGAAATTCCATTTCAACGTCATGTTATTTCAGAAAAGCAAAATCAAATCATTACCAATGAGCGCAGGCATTATTTGAGGGAGATCGCTTCCTATGTCCGGAATTATGATAAGCGTGCTGGGAAACAGCGGGGGATTGCCACGAAACTCTATCAGTTAAAAGGAGTAAGAGAGGACTTGGGCGAGGAAGCAGGAGCTTCATTAGACCGGGCAATTACAATATATGAACAGCAATTGGACGGGGATGCGAAACAGCTGCTGGATAATTGGGAAACATTAAAAGAAAGTTATCTGGGTGACACATTTACCTTTAAAGTAAGAGAGAAAGAAATCACGATGGACTTAACAACAGAGTCTTTATCAGGCTTAAAGATTCCAAAAGTTGTGCTGCCCAAATACCGGGATTGGGGAGATCGTCTGTATTGGTTAATGAGGGAGAATGTTCCAGGCTCTTTTCCTTATACAGCCGGTGTGTTTCCGTTTAAACGAAAAGGAGAGGACCCGACGAGACAATTTGCCGGCGAAGGAACTCCTGAGCGGACTAATCGCCGCTTCCATTATCTTTCTAAGGGAGAAGAAGCGAAACGTCTTTCTACTGCATTTGATTCAGTAACTTTATATGGAGAAGATCCTGCAGAACGACCGGATATTTACGGGAAGGTCGGCAACAGCGGTGTAAATATTTGTACATTAGATGATATGAAAAAGCTCTATAGCGGCTTTGATTTAACAGATCCGTTAACATCTGTTTCCATGACGATTAATGGACCGGCGCCAATTATTTTGGCAATGTATTTTAATACTGCTATTGATCAGCAGGTAGATAAGTTTACAGAAGAAAACGGACGCCCGCCTACGACGGAGGAATTTGGTCGAATTCAGGCAGATACTGTTTCTGTAATCCGGGGTACAGTGCAGGCTGATATTCTAAAAGAGGATCAGGGCCAGAATACTTGTATCTTTTCGACAGAATTCGCTCTCCGGATGATGGGAGATATTCAAGCATATTTCATAGATAATAAGGTACGGAATTATTATTCAGTTTCTATATCCGGCTATCATATTGCGGAAGCAGGTGCAAATCCGATTACCCAGCTTGCATTCACATTAGCAAATGGATTTACCTATGTAGAGTATTATTTGAGCCGGGGAATGGATATTAATAAATTTGCACCAAATCTTTCTTTCTTCTTCTCTAATGGTTTAGATCCCGAGTATACAGTGATTGGAAGAGTGGCAAGAAGGATTTGGGCAATTACCATGAAGGAAAAGTACAATGCAAATGAGCGCAGTCAAAAGCTGAAGTACCATGTACAGACTTCAGGGCGGTCCCTGCATGCCCAGGAAATAGATTTTAATGATATCCGTACAACATTGCAGGCATTACTGGCTATCCAGGACAATACAAATTCACTGCACACGAACGCTTATGATGAAGCGATTACGACACCGACAGAAGAATCTGTCCGCCGGGCAATGGCAATTCAAATGATTATTAATAAAGAATTTGGATTAGCAAAAAATGAAAATTCCTTACAGGGAGCTTTTATTGTTGAAGAGTTAACTGACCTTGTACAGGAAGCGGTTTTAAAGGAATTTGAGCAGATGAATGACCGCGGCGGTGTACTGGGAGCAATGGAACGTCAGTATCAGCGCGGGAAAATTCAGGAGGAATCACTTTATTATGAAGGGAAGAAGCATTCTGGAGAACTGCCGATTGTAGGCGTAAATACGTATTTAAATCCCAATCCTCCATCTGAAGAAGATATTGACTCAATGGAGCTTGCCCGGGCAACAGAAGAGGAAAAAATGCATCAAATCAAAGAACTGCGCCGTTTTCAGACAGAGCATCAAGATAATGTAGAAGAAGCTTTAAAACGATTAAAACAGACAGCAGTAACAGATGGAAATATCTTTGCAGAATTACTGTACACAGTCCGCTACGCAAGTCTGGGCCAAATCACAAAAGCACTCTACGAGGTCGGCGGACAATACCGGCGTAATATGTAAACTCGTTGAAAGTATAATGAACTATGAAACCCACGCTCACGTTCTTTTTATAATAAAAATGAATAGTTTATGATTAATTTCCCTTACTGTATAAGTTGAAATAGGAACTTGCATGCTCTTGTTTATCACTCAACTTTCGCACCTAAGAATAAACATATAAACCTTGCTGTTCCAGGATGTACATGGTCTT
>NZ_BJYM01000021.1 GCF_007991515.1 Oceanobacillus sojae | reverse complement strand
CTATACCGTTTATTCTGGTAAGTTGCAGTGAAAAGAAAGAAGAGTCTGATCTAATTACAGAACATCCAACACGCTTACATACTATAGGCGAATTTTATAAGATATAAAGAAGCTAATGATATCGGCACATATGAAACAGGACCGGTTACAATTATAATCGACTCTGCTGAAACAGTGAATGGATCATTATCAGATACATTTAAAGTACCTGATGATGAAAGAGAGATGGAAATGTTAAAATGTACCCGTAGTCAAGAAAGAGCTCCTTTCCTGCGTCAATTCCCATTTATTTTAGAAGAATCCACTGCGCAAGAAGTTGAACAATCAACCCTGCTGATAGATGCACCACTAGATAACGAGGGAAACGCGGCTGGAGAGGATTTAGAGATAGAAATTTATTTCTTAAAAGATTAATTTCTATTTTAGCAATTTTTTTGGCTGCAGCATCGATAAGGTATTGATTTATAAAAAAATATATAGTGAAAGGAGCCGCTTTTTTTTGTGTGAACGGCTCCTTTCATCTATATAAAGAGCAATATCGAGCAAGGAAGTTCCCGCTGTTATATCACTTTCACCCGATTTAAAATATTCTCCGCATTTCTCACCCGATCCTCTGCCGGCGGTTCTACACCCTCGAGCGGATAATCTAATCCAAGATTTTCCCATTTATAAACACCTAATTTATGATAAGGCAAGACTTCTATTTTTTCGACATTATTTAATGTAGCAATAAAGTCTGATAGTTCTTGCAAGTATTCATCGTTATCACTGCCGCCAGGTACCAGTACGTGCCGGATCCAGACGGGAACGTTTTTTTGGTCTAAATAATTGGCCATATCCAGAATGTGTTCATTTGAAAGACCTGTGAGTTCTTTGTGCTCTACAGAATTAATATGCTTTAAATCTAATAATACTAAATCGGTTAATTCTAGTACTTTATCTAAATTCTCTATAAAGTGAGGAGAGCGGTTAAAGCACCCGGCAGAAGTATCAATGGTTGTGTGTACGCCTAATTTTTTCAGTTCGGTAAATAGTTCGAGTAAAAATTCAACCTGAAGCAAAGGCTCTCCGCCGCTTACAGTCACTCCTCCATTCGTAGCCTGGAAAAATGGGAGATAATCTTTAATGTCTTTTACAAGCTCTTGTACAGACATTTTCTTTCCTGCCCCCATTTTCCAAGTATCGGGATTGTGACAAAATTTGCAGCGTAATAGGCAGCCCTGGGTAAATATAACGTACCGCAGCCCCGGCCCATCTACCGTTCCACACGTTTCGATTGAGTGAATTCTTCCTTCTTTCATGATGCTCTTCCTCCCCGCTTTATTGCTTAAAATAATTCTTCATCAACCGCTCTGATAATTTTATGAGCGCTTGATAATCATTTTCTTACAGGACCTTACAGGCTTTCATGGAAGGTCCGATTTATCACATCAATTTGTTGCTCTCTTGTCAGTTTAATAAAGTTTACCGCATATCCCGAGACACGAATGGTCAGCTGCGGATATTCTTCCGGGTGCTCCATCGCATCTAATAAGGTTTCACGATCAAATACATTGATGTTTAGATGATGCCCCTGTTTTTCTGCGTAACCGTCAAGAATGCCGGCTAAGTTTGTTGTTCTTGTTTCTTCATCTTTACCTAATGCTTTCGGTACGATGGAGAATGTGTTGGAGATACCATCCATCGCATACTTATATGGTAATTTTGCAACAGAGCTTAAAGAAGCTAAGGAGCCGTTTTTATCGCGGCCATGTAATGGATTTGCTCCTGGTGCAAAAGGTTCTCCTGCTTTTCGTCCATCTGGTGTATTTCCTGTTTTCTTCCCGTAAACAACATTGGAAGTAATAGTCAGAATAGACTGCGTTGGTACAGCATTGCGATACATATGATGTTTTTTAATTTTATTCATAAAGTTCTTCACTAAATTGACTGCAATCTCATCGACGCGTTCATCATTATTACCGTATTTAGGATAATCTCCTTCAATTTCATAATCAACGACAAGGCCATCTTCATCGCGAATAGTTTTTACTTTGGCATATTTAATGGCACTTAAGGAGTCGGCAATCACAGACAATCCTGCAACACCGCAGGCCATTGTCCGTAATACTTCATGGTCATGCAGTGCCATTTCCAGACGTTCATAGCTGTATTTGTCATGCATATAATGGATAACGTTTAATGCGTTGACATATAACCCGGATAACCAGTCTAAGAGTGTATCATATTTTTCTATCACCTCGTCATAATCCAGATATTCTGACGTAATTGGTGCATAGTTTGGAGCTACCTGCATTTTCAGATTTTCATCGACCCCGCCATTGATTGCATAAAGAAGTGCTTTCGCTAAGTTGGCCCGGGCACCGAAGAATTGCATTTGTTTACCGATGCGCATGGCAGATACACAGCAGGCAATCCCATAATCATCTCCGTAAATCGGACGCATGATATCGTCATTTTCATATTGAATGGAGCTTGTTTTAATGGACATTTTAGCACAATATTTTTTATAGTTTTCAGGCAATTTTTTTGACCATAGAACTGTTAAGTTTGGTTCAGGTGCTGGTCCTAAATTATCTAGCGTATGCAGAAAACGGTAGGAACTCTTTGTTACAAGTGGACGTCCATCTTCTGCTATCCCTGCCAATGATTCTGTTACCCAAGTTGGGTCTCCGCTGAATAATTCGTTGTAATCTGGTGTTCTTGCGAATTTAACGAGACGCAGCTTCATCACAAAATGATCGACAAGTTCTTGTGCTTCTTCCTCTGTCATAACCCCATTTTTAATATCTCTATCTATATAAATATCTAAGAATGTAGAAACACGGCCAAGGCTCATTGCTGCACCGTTTTGTTCTTTAATTGCAGCTAAATATGCTAAATAGAGCCATTGGAAGGCTTCCTGAGCAGTTGCTGCAGGCTTTGAAAGGTCAAATTCATATTTTTCTCCGAGTTTTTTCAAGTCCTGCAGTGAACGAATTTGTTCTGAAGTTTCTTCGCGGTCACGAATAACATCCTCTGTCATTGTTCCATTACCGATCAGGCTAAGATCTTTTTTCTTTTCTTCGATTAAACGATCAACACCATATAAGGCAACTCTGCGGTAATCTCCAATAATACGCCCGCGACCATATGCATCCGGGAGACCGGTGATAATTCCTGCTTTTCTTGCTTTTAAGATTTCGGGTGTATAGGCGTCAAAGACTCCCTGGTTATGCGTTTTACGATGTTCCGTAAAGGTATGAACAACTTCATCATCCACCTTATATCCATAGGATTCTGCAGCAGCTACTGCCATACGGATACCTCCAAATGGCATTAAAGCACGTTTGAAAGGCTCATCAGTCTGAACACCGACTATTTTTTCAAGTGGCTTATTCAGATAGCCTGCATTATGGGAAGTAATCGTTGATACGATCTTTGTATCTAAATCATAAACGCCGCCATTTTCCCGTTCCTCTTTGGTTAATTGCATGACTTGGTCCCACAAATCTTTAGTTGCCTGAGTCGGTCCTGCCAGGAAGGATTCGTTTCCTTCATATAAGCTATAATTCTGTGATATAAAATCACGCACATCGATTTCTTTCTGCCAATTACCATCAAGGAAACCATCCCAAGGAACTCTTTTCACCATTTCATCTGCTACTTTCATAGCAAAACCCCTCCTCTTAATAATTCAACATGTGAAATATTTCACATTATCTTAATTTCATTATAACGCTTTTGAAATATAAAACAAGTGAAATTATTCACAAACAACGAAAGTTCTTAAAATGTTCAAATTTAACGTTTTTCCGAAAGAAGTCCCCTCTTCAAGCGTAAGAAAGGCTTCCATGCAACGATAAGGGGAGATGAATTTCGGTTGGTGATAGCCAAAAAGTTTTTGTTATGGTGTGTTTGGAACAAAAGTTCCGTTAGAGGTAGTTGTTATGCCCAAACAACAAAAAGCATATAAATTTTGAATTTATCCGACAGAGGAACAGGCTTCTTTGGTTCGTAAAACGTTCGGATGTGTACGTTTTGTCTATAATCAAATGTTGGCAGAGCGAATGAATAGCTATGAAACATTCCAGAAAGATAAAGAAGGCTCCAAGCGGAGGGAAAACCCCACACCAGCAAAATATAAGAAAGAATTTGAGTGGCTAAAAGAAGTGGATTCTTTAGCTTTAGCAAATGCATAGCTTCATTTAAATATTTCTATTTTGACGGAATATGAAAACGAGATAAAAAGCAAAGAAGTTCACCAGGTTGCAGGATTAGATTTTGCGATGGATGGGCTATTTGTCGATAGCGAAACAGGTAAGAAAGCCAATTATCCACGTTTCTATCGACAAATGCTTGAAAAATTAGCAATCGAACAACGTAAACTCTCTCGTAAAGAGAAAGGTTCCTCTAATTGGAATAAACAGCGTATTCGATTAGCTAAAATCGGGGAGAAAGTCGCCAATCAACGAAAGAATTTTTTGCAGCATAAATCAAAAGTACTTGTAACAAAGTTTGACGCAATAATTATGGAGGACTTAAACATGAAAGGAATGTCACAAGCTCTTCAATTTGGAAAGAGTGTCATGGATAACGGCTGGGGTATGTTCACTTTTTTCTTACAGTACAAACTAAAAGAGCAAGGGAAACAACTGATCAAGATAGATAAATGGTTTCCATCGACAAAGATGTGCTCATCATGTAGTTTGGTAAAAGAAATAACCTTATCAGAACGTACTTATCTATGCAGTTGTGGTCTAAATATGGATAGAGATTATAATGCAGCAATCAATATCAAGAACGAAGGCATACATCTATTAGGAATTTCCTAATCTACTATCTATTATCATATAAACTTTTGGGACAAGAGGGTTAGCTTGGTCCATTTCGTCAGTGGTGGGTAGTTCACAAGCTTATCTGAAAAAAGCAGGAATATTGTTTTCCTTGATAACTTTGCTAAAATAAATACATTACGTTTTCTGAGAAAGAAGGTTTCTTTTTTGTACATATTAATCGTCTTAGGGATTATCGCAGGGATGATGATTCCTATGCAGACAGCGGTAAATAACCGCCTGAATTTATTTACCAAAGCTATTTTTCCTACCTCCTTTTACTCTTTTTTATCAGGGAGTATTATTTTATTTATCATTAATTTCATTATGGATCCCGGCAAATTTACGATATCGTTTTTCGCATCACAATCTTTGTCTTACGTCTGGTTTGCCGGCGGTGTGCTTGGGGTAATCTTTCTAACAGGTAATATTATTTTATTACCCAGAATCGGCGCAGCATTAACTGTTATTGCGGCAGTCACTGGACAAATGGTGATTGGAATTTTAATTGATACATTCGGCTGGTTCGGCGCAGAGGTAAAACCATTACATGTTATGCATATTATTGGTGCGGTCCTTTTAATCATCGGAATTATTTATATGAATGCCAAAAAGAAGCCGGGCGGCTCTCAAAACTATTCCCGTTTATGGATCGTGTTCGGTTTATTTACCGGAATGATGCCGCCGATGCAAACAGCTATCAATAGCGAATTACGATATGAAGTAGATTCATTTATTTACGCAGCTTTTATATCCTTTATCGTAGGTACCATTGTGCTATTTATTCTGTCAATAATCCTTAGTAAAGGGGTAAAATTAACACGTACCTCTGGTAATTTTAAATTGAAGCCCTGGCATTTTGCCGGCGGTCTGCTCGGGGCTGCATACATTGCATCGAATATTAGCTTAATGCCTCATCTGGGCGTTACACTGACGATGATGTCTACCATCTTAGGGCAAATAATAATGGGGTTGTTAATTGATCATTTTGGTATGTTTAACCTCCCGAAATATCCAATTGATCAGAGGAGAATTATTGCTGTTATTATGATAATTGGAGGAATTGCGTTATTAAACTTCTTTTAAGAGAGCAGCTCTTGTTTTCTTGTTCAGGAAATAAGGGCTGTTTTTTATTTTAATAAAATTTACTATGGCTTATCGAAACGGAAATTACCCTGCCAGATAATAAGCAGGCGGCTCATACAGAGAAATCTGTTTATTACGGTGCACTCCCAGTTTATGAAGTGCGAAGGGAAAGCTGACTGGGAAATGCTGTTGAATATCATAGACACTTCTAATGAGAAACTGGTTAAGCATAAAGGTTGGAATACAGAAATGATAGCCAAAGTGGTTGGCTTGATTTTCCTGCAATTCAACAAAGAGAGAGTTCATAAAACGCTGATCTCCTTCATTGAAAAAGTAGTGACATAATTCATGACCAAAGCATTGCTATTTGTTTTGGTGGGAATGTATGTTCTTTTTTGGTGTTAAAAATAAAGGTGCAGCAAGTACACCTGTTTTGGCAGATAAGAGAGTATAAGATTTCTTACTAAATAACGTTTTTGATGGTAGTCTCAGGACACAAATAAAACTGGAATGCAATGAGCTTGTGACAATAAAGATTACCCATATACCTTATTGAGAATATAACTACTATTCTTTTTTATCATCATTTCTATTATCCATTTTCTTTTTATATAAAATATATTGTATCACATGTAAAGCTTCTTGTTTCTCGTCTTCTGTCATGCGTTTCCAATTACTGAACATTAGTGTATCCTGTTCAGACATCGGCTCAGGCTGGGAAGTACTTTTCGGTGAGGGATACATAGATTTACCAAGAAGCCAATCTACAGAAACACTATATAATTCAGCCATTTTATGTAAAGTGTCTGTATCAGGATCACGATATTCTCTTTCATAACCAGATAAAGTACCGTTTGAAATTCCCAGAAGCTTAGATGCTTCAATTTGTTTTAATCCAGCTTTTTCTCGTGCTTCTCTTAATCTTTGGGAAAGAATTTTCATTGTATCCACCTCATTATAGAGATAATACCATTTTTAATAAAAATAATAGTATTTTTAAGCGAAATGCAAATTTTACTATATTAATATATTGACTTATGCAAAACGCTTAATTATAATTTAAGTAGAAAGAACTAAATGATGGATGGAGTGATTTAGTGGAAATTCATGAGAAAATTGAGTTTATTAGACAACAAAAACAAGTAACAAAGACACAAATTGCAAAAAAATGCTCTAAGACTCCCGCATGGTATACAAACATTTCTAAAGGGAAAACAAAGATAGATGTAGATACCTTGGAAAAAATAGCGGAGGCACTGGAAATTGATGTGAAAATGTTGTTTGATAAGGAGTTAAATGAGGCATTAAATAAATGCAAAGAGCTTTTATAAAATAAAGCTGGTTAAATAAAAGAAACGATGAAATTAAGAGATTTTATACACCCTAGACAATATCGATACCTCAAAGAGCTTAAATTATAGTTATGTAATAAAGAGCACCGCAAAGCTATTTCCTCAAAGAAAAATCTCTCAATCTGACTGAATTTTTTCCTAATATAATAAGTAATTTAGGTTCTATCTCCTGATAAAAGGGGGTAGTTTTTTATTGGATGAAAATGCGGCAGTGTTTTATAAGATAATAATCGGGGTACATTCTTTAAAACTAGCAGGGACATGGTAAATAATGTATTATTTCAAAAAATACTATTCAAAAACCTGTCATTTATGGTAGAATTTATTCTACCTATTCTACAAATTGAAATAATCCCTGTATAAATGTAGTCGCCTCAACTACAAAGAAAGAAAAATCCAATAAGTCTATGTTTTATATCCAATGAAATTTATGAATTTATTAAGAGTATAAATGACCTTAAATCAAGGTGAATTGCAACATTCGGAAGCCTCAATAAATTTTTATTTTTCAGATGGATATTTTTTTAAGCCTCAACATAGTGAAAGGAAGAAGGTATATGGATTCTAAAAAATTAACGAAAAGAATATTAATTGCTTTAATTGCTGGTGCAGTTGTTGGTATTGCTCTAACATTTGCTCCCGAGAGTTTTTTTGGACCTTTGGATAAATATGTGTTGGATCCAATTGGACAAATATTTTTAAACCTTATTATGATGCTGGTTGTACCGCTGGTGTTTGTTTCTATTGTTTTGGGAACAGCAGGATTAGGCGATCCCGCGAAGTTAGGGAAAATTGGTGTTTTCACGATCACTTTCTTTTTAACAACCACTGCGATTGCTATCAGTATTGGGTTAGCGTTAGGTTATGCTGTTAAACCAGGTAAAGCTGGAATTTTTGATACATCGAATGTTGGTGATTATACGCCAGGTGAAGCGCCTCCCATTATGGAGACGCTGATTAATATCATTCCTGAGAATCCAATAGCTGCAATGTCGTCTGGAGATATGCTGCAGATTATTGCATTTGCTGTGTTTATAGGAATTGCTCTGGCGTATTTAAATGATAAAACTAAAGGTATTTATAATTTATTTGAACAGGCAAATGAAATTTTAAACTGGCTCGTCATGTTAGTTATGCGATTTGCTCCTTATGGTGCGTTTGCGTTAATCGTATCAGCAATCGGAGGTGCCGGACTGGATGCAGTCGGTTCGATGCTAAGTTATATGTTAACCGTTATTGGAGCGCTGTTCCTGCATGCTTTAATTATTTATTCACTAGCTATCTGGTTATTGGGACGAGGGAATCCAATTAAATTCTTTAAAGGCTTCTTCCCGGCGATGACAGTTGCTTTCAGTACATCCAGTTCCAATGCGGCACTGCCTGTAGCTATGAAAACAGCCCAGGAGAATCTGGGTGTTAAGAAAGAAATCAGCAGCTTTGTTCAACCGCTGGGAGCAACCATTAATATGGATGGTACAGCGATTATGCAGGCTGTTGCGACTGTGTTTATTTCACAGGTATATGATTTGCCTCTTACGATGGTTGATTTATTAATGGTTGTTCTTGTTGCTACTCTGGCAAGTGTCGGCACAGCAGGTGTGCCAGGTGTCGGCTTAATTATGCTGGCAATGGTTCTAAAGCAAGTTGGTCTGCCTGTTGAAGGTATTGCATTAATTATTGGTATCGACCGAATCCTTGATATGCTGAGAACAGCTCTGAATACTTCAGGAGATGCAGCATGTGCATATATATTATCAGAGAGGGAAAGACGAAAAGAGAAAAAAGCATAACTCATTAAACCGGTAGGATTCGTCTTACCGGTTTTTATTAAAAATTCCTGGAACCCTGCGTCCGAAAGGTGTTTATCACGTGAACATCTCCTTTATTTTGTAAAATTAGAAACAAACTCTTTAAAAATGTCACAGAATGTTCTAAAATAGAATCAGTTAACAAAATATTTGAACCCTTTTTTTAATTCTATTTGTAATCGTTTTCAATTTAATTGGATGAGGTGATTAGATGGATATGCAAGCAATACCGGCCCGTGAAGGGAAGCATAATTTAAAAAACTATGAGGATTTCCGAAATGATTTTTCTTGGGAAGATGTAGAAAAGAACTTTTCCTGGTATGAAACAGGAAAAGTAAATATGGCATATGAGGCTCTTGATAAACATGCTGATAATCCTGATAAGAAGGATAAGATCGCATTGCTATATTCAGATCCCGCCCGCGAAGAAAAGATGAGCTTTGATCAGCTTCGCTTACAGAGTAATCAATTTGCAAACGTACTTAAAAAATACGATGTGCAAAAAGGGGATCGTGTTTTTCTTTTTATGCCAAGAAGTCCCGAGTTCTATACAGCATTTTTTGGTATTTTAAAAATTGGAGCTATTGCAGGACCATTATTTGAGGCATTTATGGAGCAGGCAGTAGGAGACCGGCTGGAAAACAGTGAGGCACGTGTTTTAATTACAACTCCAGATTTGCTCTATCGTATACCTCAGGACAAATTACCGAATTTAGAGAAAATCGTATTAGTCGGTGAGCATGAGGAAGAAGGAGATCAGTATATAGATTTTCATGCAGAAATGAAGAGTGCGTCCACTGATTTTGATATTGTATGGGTGGATAAAGAGGACGGCATGCTGCTCCATTATACATCTGGTTCAACAGGAAAACCAAAAGGGATTCTGCATGTGCATAATGCTATGATTCAGCATTATGCAACAGGAGAATGGGTATTGGATTTAAAAGAGGACGATATATACTGGTGTACTGCAGACCCGGGCTGGGTAACAGGAACGAGCTACGGTATTTTTGCTCCATGGCTGCATGGGGTAACGAATGTTATTCGCGGCGGGCGTTTCTCTCCGGATGACTGGTATAAAACATTACAGGATAATCATGTTACTGTATGGTATACTGCACCGACAGCATTACGTATGCTTGTAAGTTACGGCGAGGAGAAGGTCAGAGAATACGACCTGTCTGCGCTGCGTCATATTTTAAGTGTTGGAGAGCCGCTAAATCCGGAGGTTATTACTTGGGGATTAAAAGCATTTGATTTGCGCATTCATGATACATGGTGGATGACTGAGACAGGTGCCCAGGTTATTGTAAATATCCCGGCATTAGAAATCAGACCAGGCTCCATGGGAAAACCAATCCCTGGCGTAGAGGCCTCTATTGTTGATAACGAAGGAAATGAAATTCCTCCAAATCAAATGGGTAATTTAGCAATTAAAGCAGGCTGGCCATCTATGATGCGTGAGGTTTGGAATAATAAAGGAAAATATGAGAGCTATTTTATTAACGGATGGTATGTATCCGGGGACAGCGCTTATCGGGATGAGGACGGCTATTTCTGGTTCCAGGGCCGTCTGGATGATGTCATTAATACATCTGGTGAACGAGTTGGGCCATTCGAGGTAGAGAGCAAGCTGATTGAGCATCCGGCTGTTGCAGAGGCAGGAGTTATCGGTAAACCGGATCCTGAGCGTGGAGAAATTATTAAAGCGTTTATTACCTTAAATCCAGGCTACGAAAAAAGTAATGAGCTTTTAGAAGAAATCCGTCAATTTGTTAAAAAAGAATTAAGTGCACATGCGGCACCGCGAGAAATTGAAGTGAAAGACTCTATTCCAAAAACACGGAGCGGAAAGATTATGCGCCGTCTGTTAAAATCATGGGAATTAGGGCTGCCGACAGGTGATACGTCGACACTAGAGGAATAATGTGCAGTATTTAAAATAAAGTGATAGGTTAAAGATAAATCTTACCTGAAATAAAAAGCGACTTTCCGCATTGTTGTGAGCGGGAAGCCGCTTTTTTATGCCGTAGTAGTTTACTTAAGAATTGTAGCAGATAAAAGAATCTGATGAAGTGAATTAAAGGTGATTCATTTGCTGACTATAGTGGCGATATTTAATATTCTCTACTCTCAAATATGGAAATTTATATAAAAATATTATTTTATTAATAATTACTTTATATAACATAATTGACAGATTTAGGAATAGGTATAAGATAAAAATAAAAGTATAATGGAATATCATCTATTAAGAAGGGAAAATTAATATGAGAAAAATCATTTACAGCCTTTTGATTATTTTATTATTAAGTGCATGTTCTCAAGAAGAAAATACGGATATGACAGAGAATGACGTTATTTCAGTGGAAAATATAGAGATTCCTGACACTCATTTTTATCTCTGAAAAAAACAATCACGTAATTGATAAAGAAGAGGTGAAACAAAGTATAAAAACATATCTCGATATCAGTGAAGAATTAGAAAATGCCAGCTATCCATTTGAGGAATTAATAGATGATGATCAGGAATTAAATGAAATTGAATTAGAGAAATTTAATAAAATTAACAGCTTGATAAAAGAAAATGATGATAATTTTTCTAATTATATCTTACATAATACTTTGCCAGAAGGTTATCAGGAAGAGTCTGAAAGAATTAGCCAATATATTACAGCCTCTCATCAATATCTTTATAAATTAGATGAAGCACTCAATGACTTGACAGATAATATTAGTGAAGGAAATTTTTCTGATATAGATATGGAATCAATCATTGATGAAAGTGGTACAGTCAATGGAAGAGAACAGAAAAAAATAGAAGAATTCCTTAACCAGGAGAATATTCATACCAAAGCATTCGGAGGATAAATATTAATTGGGATAAGGCAGATTAACCTATATTGTTTGAGACAGAGATTTATAACAGATAAATCCTAAAGGAAAATTCACGGAATGAATATAAATTCTTTTATGTTTTAAATAAATTCTATTTGGGAAGATATAGGATGTAACCATTATTAAAGGAGTGAATGATTCATGGGTAAAAAAATCGCAACAGTTATTACAGACTTATTTGAAGACGTTGAATATACAAGCCCTAAGAAAGCATTGGAAGAAGCTGGTCATGAGCTGGTTACTATTGAAAAGGAACAAGGAAACACGGTAACCGGTAAATCAGAAGATACAAAAGTAACAATCGATAAAGGTATTGATGATGTGAAACCGGAAGACTTTGATGCTTTGCTTATTCCTGGCGGTTTCTCTCCAGATATATTACGTGCAGACGATCGCTTTGTAGCATTTGCAAAACACTTTATGGATGAGAAAAAGCCGGTTATGGCAATTTGTCATGGACCACAGCTTCTTATTACTGCAAAAACACTTGATGGCCGCGGAGCAACAGGTTTTAAATCTATTCAAGTAGACCTTGTAAACGCAGGTGCGAAGTTCAAAGATGAAGAGGTCGTTGTTTGCCAAAATCAATTAGTAACAAGCCGTACGCCGGATGATCTTCCAGCATTTAATCGTGAATCAGTGAAGGTACTTGGTTAATTAATTATAGAAAAAGGAGGTGCTTCTAAAATTTGAAGCACCCCCTTTTATTATTCATCCAATTTCCGAATATCAAATTCATTATTTAAAAGCAGCCAGTTTTGCGGGAAAGCCAGCCCTAATTTCCAATATGAAATACCTAATAGCTGAAATTCCCTGATTAAATCAAATTTTGCCTGAATAGAACGGGCATCCTCAAACCAAACCTCATGCTCTTGGCCTGATTCATCAGCATACATAAAGTAAGGCGCCTGAGCGGTGGTATCATATTGAATGGCGACATTATTCTCCCAGGCGATATTGACTGCCTGTTGCGGGCTAACCGCTCTAGCAGCTTCTCCGCCTTCCACAAAAGGAAGTGTCCAATCATATCCATATAGATTTTGACCAAGCATAATTTTCTCTGACGGGATTTCTGAGACAGCATATTCAACCACGTCACGGACAGAATTCAAGGGAGAAACAGCCATTGGCGGGCCATAGCTATACCCCCATTCATAGGTCATTAACACCACAAAATCTACAATCTCCCCGTGTGCTCTGTAATCATGTGCTTCATACCATTGTCCAGCCTGCTCTGAACTTGTTTTTGGAGCAAGTGCTGTTGAAATCTGCAGTCCTGCTTGTGAGAGGCGGTCCTTTGCTGTACGTAAAAAAGTATTATAAGCCTCGCGGTCTTCTGGCAATAGAAATTCAAAATCAAAGTGTACATCACGAAAACCTTGTTCTGTAGCGATATTAATAATTTCATCTAATAGTGTATTTTGAACAGCCTGCACCGTTAAAATAATATGTCCGACCTCTGAGCTGAATGCTCCTTCTTCTAGATTGGTCACCACCATCGCAATAGAAGCACCATTATTCCTTGCGGAGGTAATGAGATTTCCTGTTGGTGGAGCTGCAAGTGTACCGTCCCGATTAACCCGATAACTAAATAAACTGAGATATGTTAAAAAAGGCGTATAGTTGCTTGCTGCGGTTTCTAGGGTTTGGGAAACCTCTTCTCCCATTGGTTCGACATAAGCATTTGAGGTAATCGGTTCTTTTGGAGCCAGCGGAATATATAATCGAAATCCGGGATAGATAATCTGATTTGAATTCAAGCCGTTAATCGTTGCCAATTCTTCCACACCGATGTCAAACCGGGCGGCAATGGAGGAAAGCGTATCGCCAGGCTGAACAAAGTAAAATTGACCGACAATCGGAATGACAAGTGCTTGCCCGATAACTAATTGGCTTGGCGCATTTAATTCATTTGCATTGACTATATCTTGAACGGAAGAACCATATGTATCTGCAATTTGCTCCAGTGTATCGCCCTGTTCAACGACGTATATCTGCAAAGTAATACCCCCTTCAGATTGCTTCTTACATACTATACATATGAAGGGGGAAAGAGTTATATGCTAAACTGGTGAGATATCTGCATCCATTACAGACTCCATCAGATAAAGTGCATAATTATTATTTTCATTTTCCTCAGAAGCAATGCAGTTTTTAGGAATCGAAAGACTTAATTTATACATATAGGCATCCTTTGCAGTAAACAGGATGCAAATATCGCCGGCAATGCCTGCTAAAATAATATGCGACCGGTTTAATTCTGTTAAGAGTGCATGTAAAGGTGTTTGAAAAAAAGCGGAGTGTTGTGGTTTAATTAGAAAATAATCGTCATCATCCGGTTTGATTTTTTCAATGATTTCCTCGCTTTTTTCATTTTTACAAAAGTCGATAATTTTATGGAAGTCTGCTTGCCATAAGCCGTAATGGTCATTAACATAGATAACGGGAATAGATTTTTCCTTGGCAAAATTACGGAGCTTTATCAGATTTGGAAGCATGTCTTCTGTATAAGCATGAAGATTATCGCCGCCGTCAAATTTAAAATCATTAATTACGTCAACGAAGACAAGTGCTGTATTTTCAATTTTCATGGTTATTGGATGTCTCCTTTAGAAAGATAGGTTAATTTAGTATTCCCTCTTGCAGCTATAATTAAAACGATAATAAAGTGATGTGATAAAAATGACAGAAGAAATGTCAGTAAGTCAAGATGAATTATATATGGCAGCAGCTATTCAAGAGGCACGCCGGGCCTGGATATTAAACGAAGTACCAATTGGTGCTGTAATTGTCAAGGATGGAGAAATTATTGGAAAAGGATTTAATTTGCGGGAATCGATACAAACAACACTAACCCATGCAGAACTGCTTGCTATTCAGGAAGCTAATCAGGCAGTAGGGAGCTGGAGATTAGAGGATTGTACCTTGTATGTTACCTTAGAGCCGTGCCCAATGTGTGCCGGAGCGATTGTACAGTCAAGAATTAAACGTGTGGTCTACGGAGCAAGTGATCCAAAGGCAGGCTGTGCCGGAACATTAATGAATTTATTAAAAGAGCCGCGTTTTAATCATCAGGTTGATGTAGCATCAGGAGTTCTTGAACAGCAGTGCAGTATGATCTTAAAAAATTTTTTTAAAGAACTGCGTCAGAAAAAGAATGAGAAGGATTCTGCATCGGAAGAATAATATGGATGCCGATAATGGGACAAATATCGTTGCAATTTCTTCCTGAGGAAGATATAATATTAATTACGTGCTAAGCGGGGAGGTAGCGGTGCCCTGTACTCGCAATCCGCTATAGCGAGGCCGAATCCCTGCTCGAGGTGAGATGACTGTATGGTCTGACTTAAGGGATTGGTGTTGACGTCCTGGTCCTGCGCAACAGGAACCCATGAACCCTGTCAGATCCGGAAGGAAGCAGCAGTAAGTGGTTTTTCTTGTGTGCCGCGGGGAAGCCTGGGCTGAGCCATGAACTTATGTAGCGCATATGGTCATTTCATCGAAAGCAGGTGCACGCTACATATTGAAAAAAGAACTGTAAAAATGCAGTTCTTTTTTTGTGCAAAAAAAAAGCCTTATCCTGCGAACGTAGAAGTTTTAGCTGCTTTTTAAAATATGGAAGGCAAAACAGATTATTTGCACTAAATAATAACAAAGCATATGCTATGAATTACTTAAAAATTTATAAGCGAGGTGCAAGAATGGCTCAATTAACACAACCATTTACATTGAAAAATTTAACCTTGAAAAATAAAGTTGTTATGGCGCCAATGTGCCAATACTCCGTTGATGCCAAAGACGGAATTCCAAATGACTGGCATTTTGTACACTACACATCACGGGCAGTAGGAGGAGCCGGTCTAATCTTAGTTGAGATGACGGATGTCGATCCAGATGGACGTATTACAGATAATGATCTTGGCCTGTGGTCAGACGAACAAATTCCAGCCTATAAAAAAATCGTCGATGCTGTTCACAAGAACGGTGCAAAAATAGGTATTCAAATTGCCCATGCGGGAAGAAAGGCAGAGGATGCGAACCCGCCGGTTGCTCCATCTGCAATCCCTGCTACAAAAGACGATAAAATGCCCCGTGCTTTAACTACAGAAGAAGTTCGGGAAACGGTTCAACAATTTCAAGATGCAGCAAAACGAGCGGTCGAGGCCGGATTCGATACAATTGAATTACATGGTGCACACGGCTACTTAATCCATCAATTTCATTCTCCAGGTATTAATCAGAGAGAGGACGAATATCAGGAATTATCTTTATTTGGAGCGCAGATTATTCGAGCTGTCAAAGCAGTTATTCCCGAGGATATGCCATTATTAATGCGTATATCTGCTGTTGAATACATGGATGACGGCTATGATATAGATCATGCTTTGGAAATTGCGAAAAAATATAAAGCAGCGGGCATTGATATGTTCCATATTTCCAGTGGCGGGGAGGCTCCTCCAGGAAAACAAAAACCAGCAATACACCCTGGCTATCAGGTTCCATTTGCACGTAGATTTAAGGAAGAGCTGAATATACCTGTCATCGCTGTCGGTATTTTAGAAGATCCTCTATTAGCGGAATCTGTTATCGGAAATGGTGATGCTGATTTAGTTGCAATTGGACGTGGCATGCTAAAAGACCCTTATTGGGCAATCCGGGCAAGTGAGCAGCTGGGAGATACAATAGAACCAGCAAGACAATATAAGCGTGCTTACCCGAAAAAGTAATGATATATGCAGGCTTATATAAGCATCGTTAATTGTACGTTGTTCTTTTTACAGGTTAAATTGTACTAGAAACAGGGTATATGATATAATTTCTTATAGAGGATATTCAAAAAATCCAATAAAGATGACACGGCAATGAGAGGATCTTCTACTAAGAACGCCCACGTCCTGTGGACAACACAGAAGCCACCACATCCTGCGGAAGTCCGTCGGAAAAAGCTAGTCGCCTTGGACTTCTTGGTCCTATTTATCGGACTTTTTGAATACGTACTTATATAAACGCATAGTATATAATATTGAAAAGGGCAGTATGTATGAGCATACTACCCTGACAATACACACAGTTATTTCTCTCCATCAGAGAGGGAAGGCTGTTTTAAAGTGACGAATGAAGCCACCCTATTTGCCGGCAAGCTAAGGGTGGTTTTACTTTTGGTCTTTGTCGTGAAATGAAAGAATGGCAATAATAAGCATGCCAAAGCTGATCATTAAAGACAGGGCGTCAAAAGTAGCCATAGGCATCACCTCCTTCCATATAGGAGATGCTACCTTCCACCGTTAAACTTTTTACTGTGTATATCATAGTGTATTATACCATAATGGGAACGTTAGTTCTATAATTTCGATAAAGCTTCTTTATTCTTTATGAAGGAATTCTCTAAAATTCAATTTTTTTAATAATTATTTAAACATAAATTACTTCCAGATAATCTATTTCTAAGGTTTTCATCCAGGCCACTAATCGGGTATAATAGAAACGAGACACATAAGGGGAATCGAAATCATGAGTTATCAAGCTTTATACCGCGTCTGGCGCCCAAGAACATTTGAAGATGTTGTAGGACAGCAGCATATCACGAGAACATTACAAAATGCCATTACACAAGATAAATTCTCACATGCTTATTTATTCTCTGGTCCAAGAGGGACAGGGAAAACAAGTGCTGCAAAGATTTTTGCACAAACGATTAATTGTGAGCATGCACCCGTAAAAGAGCCATGCAATGAGTGTGCGGCATGCAGAGGTATTCAGGATGGCTCTATTTCCGATGTCATTGAAATTGATGCGGCATCGAATACAAGTGTCGATGATATTCGTGATATCCGGGATAAAGTGAAGTATGCACCGAGCTCTGTACCTTACAAAGTGTATATCATTGATGAAGTGCATATGATATCTGTCAATGCCTTTAACGCGCTTCTGAAAACATTGGAAGAACCGCCGAAACACGTTGTATTTATCCTTGCAACAACTGAACCGCATAAAATACCATTAACGATTATTTCCCGTTGCCAGCGTTTTGATTTTAAACCAATTTCCAATCAGGCAATTGTGGAAAGAATGCAGAAAATCATGAACGCCGAGAATATTTCTGTTACGGATGAAGCTTTAGAGTCCGTTGCATTAGCAGCAGAAGGCGGTATGCGTGATGCATTAAGTATCCTGGATCAGGCTATCTCCTATAGTGAGGAACAGGTAGAGCTGGAGGATGTGCTGGCCGTAACTGGCGGCGTATCTCAAGAGGTTCTCACCAATATCGTACGTGCAATGATACAGCAGGATGTGCAGACTGTACTCAGCGGATTGGATCAGATGATTCAAACAGGAAAAGATCCAGGGAAATTTGTACAGGATTTAATATACTTTATGCGTGATTTACTTTTATATAAAAGCTCGTCAGGATTAGGGGAGCTATTAGAGCGGGCTGTTGTCAATGAAGCCTTTGAAGAATTGGCTAAGCAGATTACAAATAACTGGATTCAACGCTCCATTATTGAATTGAATCAATGTCAGCAGGAAATGAAATGGTCCAACAGCCCAAAGATTTTTATTGAGGTAGCATTGTTATCCATTACAGATCAATTTGGAAAAACGCAAGGAGCGGGGCAGATCCAGTCTGAAGCTGTGGAGCAATCAGATGCTGTTCTAAAGCTTCAGCAAAAATTGCAGGCAATGGAGAAGGATATAGCGAAATTAAAAGAAGCACCGCCGCAGCATCAGGAAGCTGGAGGAAGCGCACCTGCAGCTGAGAGGCGCCGTCCCGCTTCCAGAAATTCACGAAACACATATAAGATTCCATTTGACCGGATTCGTGATACACTAGGAAAAGCAGAGAAAAAAGAGCTGAAGGATGTGCATGCACAGTGGGCAAACTTCTTAAGCCAATTAAAAACAACGAATGCCCCGGCGCATGCAACTATTCAGGACAGTAAGCCTGCCGCAGCATCAGCAGATACACTTATTGTAGCGTTTAAATATGAAATTCATTGTTCTTTATTCCTTGATCATCGGGAAATGGTAGAATCGATATTAGGGAATTTAGATAAGCATCGCACTATTATTCCGATCCCTGAGAAAGAATGGAATGACCTGCGCAGTGAATACATCCAAAAGCAGGAAAAGCCTGATGAACAGAAGGAGCAGGAGGGGGATCCTCTTGTAGACGAGGCACGAAAGCTCTTTGGTGATGATCTTTTAGAAATTCATGATTAACATATACATTTAAAGGAGGTATTTTCCATGAAGGGAAATATGAATAACATGATGAAGCAAATGCAGAAAATGCAGAAGAAAATGATGCAGGCACAGGACGAATTGCATGAAATGTCCTTTGAAGCAACTGCAGGCGGCGGTATGGTAACTGTCCGTGCAAATGGAAAGAAAGAAATTGTTGATGTAGAGATTAAAGAAGAGGTTGTTGATCCAGATGATATCGAAATGCTGCAGGATCTTATTGTAGCAGCAACAAATGATGTCTTAAATCAAATTGATGAAAAAACAAATGCAACAATGGGACAATTTACAAAAGGATTGAATATGCCAGGAATGTTCTAATTCCTTTCTAATTTGAAAAGTAAGGCGTCTGGCTTCTTTGCCAAGGCGCCTTACTTTTCCCTTAAAGTGATGTTTTTATAGGGAGGTAAGAAAATATGTATTATCCAGAGCCGATAACTAAGTTGATGGACAGCTTCTCCAAATTACCAGGAATTGGTCCAAAGACGGCAGCACGTTTGGCCTTTTTTGTTTTAAATATGAAAGATGATGATGTAATGAATTTTGCCAATGCCTTAGTTCATGCAAAACGTGATCTTACCCATTGTTCGGTTTGTGGACATATTACGGATCAGGACCCCTGCGCTATTTGTCAGGATACCAGTCGGGATGGGTCTATTATTTGTGTTGTCCAGGATCCGAAAGATGTTATAGCAATGGAAAAAATGAAAGAATTCCGCGGCAGATATCATGTGCTTCATGGAGCTATTTCTCCGATGGACGGAATTGGACCGGAGGATATCAACGTACCGGATTTGCTTAACCGCCTGAAGGATGAAGAGGTAGAAGAGCTTATCCTGGCAACAAACCCGAATATTGAGGGAGAAGCAACAGCAATGTATATTTCCCGTCTGATAAAACCTTCTGGAATCCGTACAACGCGTATTGCACATGGATTGCCTGTCGGCGGAGATTTAGAATATGCTGATGAAGTGACATTGTCAAAAGCATTAGAAGGAAGAAGAGACGTCTAACTTTTTTTCTAATCATCTATGGAGAGTGAAAAATAAAAGCTTCATAGTATGAAATTTCATTTTATAATAGGGTTTGGTGGAGAGTATGGCAAAGAGATTAAAGAAAAAAGATATGGATCAGGAGCTTCTGAATGCTTTATATCAGGTTGAAGGGGAATGGAGACAGCTTCAGGATTTTGTACGAAAAAGTATCGACCCCTCGCGAAATGGTATGCAGGAGAAACTATTAGCGAAATCTAAATATCTGATGCTATTAAGAGAAGCCCGGATTCGCAATGTAAAAGCTAATCGGTTTTAAAAATAATATATAATTTTTACGAAAGAATCATGTATGTTTTAAACTGCCTGGTTCTTTTTATTGTCCGCTCTTGCTGAATCCAGAAGAAAATCTCCAATGAATCTTAGAAATTCTCAAACGGATTCAGCCACTCTGAAAATCTGTTCTAATCGCTGTTGGACAATCATAGAAATATGTTAAAGCGATGGAAGGAAAGTGGGGAGAGGGATGAGTTCAACACTATTTATTGGGATCATTATCGGATTAATTATTCTTTTATTTATCGTAGGAGCACCGGTGAAGCCTATGAAATATATTGGGAAAGCAACAATCAGGTTAGGTATAGGCGCATTGCTGCTGTTTTTCTTAAATGTGTTCGGAGGAGCTATCGGCCTGCATATTCCCATTAATCTATTTACTGTTCTGGTATCTGGATTTCTTGGTGTATTTGGTGTCGGTTCCCTTGCGGCTATTCATCTATTTATTCTTTGAAATGCTGTTTAGCCATTCTTGTATTTCATTCACTAGTAAAGCTGATATATAATATATTTTTTTATGTATAGCATCCGTTAGATTAGGAGATACTAGTTTTAACGGAGGTGGAGAAATGAAACAGCAAAAAGTTCAAGAATATGAGTATTGTGGAATTTGCGAGGAACCAAAGGAAAACGGTATTCATTTGTATTCCATGTTTCTATGTTCAGATTGTGAGCATAATATGATCCATACAGAGCCAAGGGAAGAGAAGTATCAATACTATCTCTCAAAGTTAAAAAATATTAAACAACCAAAATTACACTCTTAATATAATCCCCTTTTTAACAAGTCTTTGCATGCAAAGGCTTTTTTGTTAGCGTAAAATATTAAAGAGAACACCTTCCATTTGAGAGAAGGTGGACAATAATGACTTGGGATAAGATTTTAGGCGCGATATGGTTATTAATCGGTTTGATAGTTGTAGTAAGCTTAATGAAGATGAATAAGAAAAAAGGGGAGATTTCTGCTTTTTTAGGATATGTCAGTATGGCTGTTCTAGTAGAATAGAGTTTAATTGGATGCTTTCTTTACTATTTTATACTGTTCTATACTATTTAACTTTATTGCCTTAATTTTAGCTATGAAAATAAATAGTTAGTATACAGCTGAACATTCTAATTAGCTCAATGAGGTAGTATGTACCAGGCAAAAATATAATACCATCTGTACTTCTTTTTCCTATTCTGCACCTGGTTGTTATAATAGAGAAAGGTAAACAAATCAATTCCTAAGAATTGGTTTGTTTATTTATATACAAACAGAAATGAGGCAGGAAAATGGATCAACAGCGCATACCATTAGCAGAGCATTTACAAGTATTTGCAGACAGCAACCCAATCTCTTTCCACGTTCCAGGTCATAAACATGGACAAATTTTTTCACCTGCATATAAAGCAGATTTCCAGCAGATGCTCCGCTGGGATGTGACAGAAATCACTGGGATGGATGATTTACATGCGCCCACAGGTATCATTGCAGAGGCAGAAAGACTAGCAGCGGATTTTTTTAAGACAGAGCACACCTTCTTTCTTGTTGGCGGGTCGACAGCTGGAAATCTGGCAATGATTCTTGCAACGTGTAAGCAGGGGGAGAAGATCCTTGTACAACGTAACTGCCATAAATCTGTAATGAATGGGTTGGAGTTAGCTGGAGCGAAGCCTGTTTTTCTTGCGCCGAATTGGGACGATAATGTTAAAAGGTATACAAGCCCAAGCTATGAAACCGTGGAAGCAGCAATAGAGCAGCATCCAGATGTGCAGGCGTTAGTACTTACCTATCCGGATTATTTTGGACAGACCTATAATCTAAAAAAAATGATTGATAAAGCACATCAATATAATATCCCTGTGCTAGTCGATGAAGCACATGGGGTTCATTTTGCATTAGGAGATCCCTTCCCAGCTTCAGCAATTCAATTAGGGGCGGATGCGGTTGTTCATTCTGCTCACAAAATGGCTCCGGCAATGACAATGGCTTCTTATTTACATATTGTGACACCGCGTATTGACACCACCCGGATTGCTCATTATTTACAAGCTATCCAGTCGAGCAGTCCTTCGTATATATTAATGGCTTCTTTAGATATGGCTAGACATTTTTTAGCAAATTTTTCAGCAGGAGAACGAATAAAAGTGATAAAAAGTGTCGAATATGTGAAGACTTTATTTTCAGCCTTTCCTTTTTGGGAGGCTGTTCCCTCCGGTGATCCATTAAAGCTGACGTTCCACGTGAAACATTCTTTTTCGACAAGGTCTGTTGTGAACTTGCTCGAAAAAGCAGGGATTTTCCCAGAGCTTGCTACAGAGGAGCAAATTTTATTTATCCATGGACTTGCACCATTTGAGCAAATTGAAATGTTAGAAAAAAGGTTGAAAACAATAGAGCATCCGTTAAAAAAATCAGTAAATCGTGCTACAATAGAGAAGATAAATCTTTTCCCTGATAAGATTCAGGAATTAGATTTGTCTTACCAGGAAATGAACAATTATACAACGTATCTGGTCCCGGTGAAGGAAAGTATTGGAGCAATAGCTGCTGAAGCGATTATACCTTATCCGCCTGGTATTCCTGTCCTTTTAAAAGGAGAAAGGATTAAACAGGCGCATATAGCACATTTAGAAAAATTAGTAGAACAAGGTGTGAGGATTCAGCATAGGGACTCTGGTGTACGCATATATAGGAATAAAGGGGAACGATGATGACAAATGGTTTGTTTATAACATTTGAAGGCGGCGAGGGAGCCGGTAAGACCACAATTCTAAACCAAGTTTATGAAGAGCTGACAGGAAGAGGATTTGAGGTTATCAAGACAAGAGAGCCAGGCGGTATTCGTATCTCTGAAAAGATTAGAGATATTATTCATGACCCTCTTCATCTTGAGATGGAGGAAAGAACAGAAGCATTATTATACGCAGCAGCAAGAAGACAGCATCTCGTAGAAAAGGTTTTCCCTGCGTTAGAAAAGGGGAAAATAGTATTATGTGATCGTTTTGTGGACAGCAGTCTGGTTTACCAGGGATATGCAAGAGGCATCGGCGTAGATGAAGTATTTGCTATTAATCAATTTGTGATTCAGGATTGTATGCCGGATATAACGCTCTTTTTTGATATTGATCCTAAAAAAGGACTGGAGCGCATTTCAGCAAATGCTGAAAGAGAGAAAAATCGTCTGGATTTAGAAACGATTGAATTTCATGAGAAAGTCTATGAAGGCTATCAGTTAATCAAATCTCGTTTCCCGGATCGTTTTCAAACTGTGAATGCTGACCGCTCACGTGAGGCCGTCTATGAAGATGTGCTGGAAAGAATTATTACTTTTTTAAATAAATAAGTCAAAAGGGGCTGATCAATCATGAAATTAATTATAACTGTGATTCAAGATAAGGATTCCAACCGCCTGGTAAACGCATTAGGTGAAAATAAATTTCAAACAACAAAATTAGCTACAACAGGCGGATTTTTAAAAGAAGGTAATACGACACTAATGATTGGTTGTGAAGACGAATATGTGAATGATGCCCTTGAAATCATTCGCGATAACTGCTCACATCGTGAACAGATGGTTGCGCCAATTTCTCCAATGGGAGGAAATGCAGATTCTTATATTCCAAAACCAGTTAAGGTGGAGGTTGGAGGAGCTACTGTGTTTATCCTGCCTATCGAATCCTTTTACCAATTCTAAAAAAACATTTTAATAAAACGGGAGGGGGAGAACAATGAAAATCTCGAGTGATATATTAACACCAAGAGACGGCAATCTGAAGCGGCCTTCACAAACAAATAATGCTTCTTTTCAAAATCTTGTTCAAACCCAATCGGAACAGCTGAAGACACAGGAATTCACTCAAATGGTGAAGCAGATAACCGAGCAGGGTGATAAGCTGAGCCGGTATCGTTCCTTCCGTGAGTTAGTCAAATTCAAGCGAATGGTAAAGGGATTTCTGGAAAAAGCGACATCAGAAGGCTATCTTCTGGAGAAAAAACAAAGCTTCGGCATGCAGGGAAGCAGACAATTATCTACAGTGAAGATAATTGATGAAAAAATTGCCAAATTGGCGGAGGATTTAATGGATGAAGAAAAGAAAACCATTGATATTCTTGGTTTAATTGGAGAAATTAAAGGTTTGTTAGTTAATATTTATACATGAGCTAAGCTCTTTTGAGGAAGAGCTTAGCCTTTCATAGAGTTGATAGAATAGGCGTTAATAAGCTCATCTTTAAAGGTGGAAGTAAAATGATGAAGTCATGGGAAGAGATTGAAAAAATACAGCCTGTAGCAAGTAGGACTATTATTAATAGTATCAAGAAAAATCGTATCTCCCATGCCTATTTATTTCAAGGAGATAGAGGAACCGGCAAAAAGGAAATGGCATTACTTCTGGCAAAATATTTATTTTGCATGAACCGGCAGGGAGTAAATCCATGTAACAGCTGTATCAATTGCCAGCGAATTGACTCTGGTAATCATCCGGATATGCATTGGATTGAACCAGATGGGGCCTCTATTAAAATAGAGCAGGTACGTAATTTGCAGAAGGAATTTACGTATTCAGGACTGGAATCAAACCAGAAAGTTTATATTATTAAGGATGCGGATACATTAACAGTCAATGCGGCTAACAGATTATTAAAATTCTTAGAGGAACCGAGTGTAGAGACAACTGCGATGATGCTCACAGAGAATGGTCATGCGATGCTGTCTACTATCCGGTCACGCTGTCAGATTATTGATCTGCAGCCTCTTTCACCAGGTATATTACAGGAGAGATTGCAGAAAGAGGGCTTAGGCGAGGCAGATGCTAAACTTTTAAGTGTACTGACAAACAGTCTGACAGAAGCACTTGAACTTGCCCAAGATGATTGGTTTGCAGGTGCGAGAAAAATAGTGATACAATGGGTAGAAATGTATACTACACAACCTGAGGATGTTTACACATATATTCATCAAAATTGGATACCTCATTTTAAAGATAGAGACAATCAAGAACGAGGTCTGGACTTATTAATACTAGGGTTTAAAGATATCTTACATCAGCATATATACACAGACGCCAATACGATACTGTTATCCAATGATCCATCTAAATTAGAAAAGATGATCATTACTTTTTCTCAAGCCCAGCTGTTAACAATCTTAAATCAGATTTTAATGGCAAAAAGAAAATTAAAGGCAAATGTTCAGCCAACATTGGTTATTGAACAACTAGCGCTTCAAATACAGAGGTGAAAAAATGTTAGAAGTTATTGGCGTACGATTTAAGAAAGCTGGTAAAATCTACTACTTCGATCCAGATTCTTACCCGGTAACCCCAGATAGCTATGTTATTGTGGAGACGGTAAGAGGGATAGAATTTGGAAAAGTAGTCATCACGGAAAAACAGGTTGATGAGGAAGATGTAGTTTTACCTTTAAAGAAAGTAATACGGGTCGCTGGAGAAAAGGATAAGCGAACCGTTGTAGAGAATCAGGAACAGGCAAAAAAAGCCTTTGACGTGTGTACCACAAAAATTAATCAACATAAACTGGATATGAATCTGGTAGATGTAGAATATACTTTTGACCGCAATAAAATTATTTTCTATTTTACAGCTGACGGAAGAGTAGACTTCCGGAATCTTGTAAAGGATCTTGCATCTATGTTCAAAACACGTATTGAACTTAGACAAATTGGAGTCAGGGATGAAGCAAAAATGCTGGGCGGAATTGGTCCGTGTGGGCGTATGCTTTGCTGCTCCACTTTCT
Organism: Oceanobacillus sojae; assembly: GCF_007991515.1. GTDB lineage: Bacteria > Bacillota > Bacilli > Bacillales > Amphibacillaceae > Oceanobacillus > Oceanobacillus sojae. The sequence continues at coordinate 52,433 of NZ_BJYM01000021.1, read as the reverse complement.
TAGGAGACTTTGAGCCGGTGTCTATCAAAATGGCAAAGGATCAAAATCTTTCTTTAAATCCGGCAAAAATATCCGGTTTGTGCGGAAGGTTAATGTGCTGCTTAAAATATGAAAATGATGCGTATGAAACAGCAAAAAGAGATTTACCTGACATTGGAGAAACGCTGCCGACACCTCATGGAAAGGGTAAGGTTGTCGGTTTAAATATATTAGAAAAAATGATTCAAATTGAACTCTTAGATAAAGAACGTGTTGTGGAGTATACATTAGATGAATTAATTGAAGAAGGAATTGTAGCACAAGTCACAGAATAGAGGTGATCATTCGTGGGAAACAGAGAAATATTTGATCAAGTTTCCGATATGGAGAAGCAAATTGGTGAATTATATGAGCAGTTAGGTGATTTAAAAGGAAAGCTAAGTGATTTACTTGAAGAAAATCATCGGTTAGCTCATGAAAATCACCATTTGCGTAATCACCTAGATAAATTTACGGAAGAATCTGTGGAAAACCAGGAAGAAAAAGGTGATTCTAAACAACAAAAGGGCATCTTCCCAGGAGAAGGCTATGATAATTTAGCCCGGCTGTATGAAGAAGGCTTCCATATTTGCAGTTTAGAATTTGGCAGTCCGAGAAGAAATGAAGATTGTATTTTCTGTTTGGATTTCTTTGATAAAACGAAGCTTTAATCATTGGGAGTTTTTGTTCTTTTCCCAATGATTAAAGAACACAAGCTAGTGTCTTCGCATCCTGGGACTGGGACTGCGATTACTCGCCCCATCGAGGATATTTGCGAAAACGCTTGTGTGACCAACATCGTGTTGGTCCAAGTTAATCAGGAGATGAAGTGACCGTTTTCCCCATGAATGTTTATTATTACTTCTATATCAAATAGGGGGAATTACGTTCACTCATGCTGTGGAAAACGAAAAAAGTGTATCGTATTGGGTGCTGTCTTCCTATGGAGGCAGCTCTTTTTATGATAAGCTTTAATGAGAAGATGAGGATGTGATGAACCAATGATCGATCTATATGATGATGAGCGCCTGGATTATTTGCTTGCAGATGAAACGATGAAAATTATACAAAGTCCGACTGCTTTTGCTTTTTCATTGGATGCGGTCTTATTAGCTCATTTTAGTGCAATCCCTAAAAAAAGAGGAAAGATTCTTGATTTATGTACGGGAAATGGCGTTATTCCTTTACTTCTTTCTAAAAGGACAAGTGCTGAAATTATCGGTGTTGAGATTCAAAAACGAATTTTTCATATGGCTCAACGAAATGTCACTTTAAATGATTTAAATCATCAATTACGAATGATTCATGGAGACCTGAAGGAAATGCAGACAACTCTTGATCAAAGCTCATTTGATATGATTACAGTTAATCCGCCATATTTTAAAACACCGTCGTCTACGGAGCATAATCAAAATGAATACCTTACTATTGCCAGACATGAACTTTACTGTTCATTGGAGGATGTTGTGAAAGCCTGTAAACTTTATGTCAGACCCGGCGGAAAAGTAGCTATGGTGCATCGCCCTGGACGTTTAGTTGATATCATAGAACAATTTAGAAAATATCGTATTGAGCCGAAGCGTATACAATTTGTTTATCCAAAACAGGGAAAGGAAGCGAATATGCTCTTAGTTGAGGGGATACGCGATGGAAAGGCAGACGTGAAAATTCTGCCGCCATTCTATATTTATGAACAGGACGGTTCTTATACAAAACAGGCAGAGGAAGTTATATATGGCTAGCGGAGAACACTTGGTATATGTTTTAAAATGTCAGGATGGGACATTATATACTGGATATACAAATGATTTAAAACACCGGATTCGTATGCATGAAGAGGGAAAAGGAGCAAAATATACAAGAGGCAGAGGCCCATTCGAAATTATTTATACATATGGATTTGAAAATAAATCAGATGCTATGCGCGAGGAATATAGAATAAAAAAATTATCTCGTCGAGAAAAATTAGAACTGATTCAGACTCATGAGAAAGGAGTGTGTGATGAATGAATATTCAAAACAGCTATCAGCCTGAGGAACATGCAGCATTATACGTTGTCCCGACACCTATCGGAAACCTGGAGGATATGACTTTTCGGGCTATCCGGATTTTAAAGGAATGTAAGCTGATTGCTGCGGAGGACACCAGAAATACGAAAAAGCTGCTTCATTATTTTGAGATTCATACACCACTTATCAGCTATCATGAACATAATCATCAGGAAAGAGAAAAACAGCTTTTAGATAAGATACGTAATGGTGAATCAATTGCTGTTGTGAGTGATGCAGGAATGCCGGCAATTTCTGATCCTGGTTCAGAGCTGGTTCAGGCAGCTATCAGGGAAGGCATGGATGTTATTGTTTTACCGGGCGCAAATGCAGCACTTGTTGCACTGGTCGGGTCTGGTTTACCCGCACAACCTTTTACCTTTTACGGTTTTCTTCCCAGAAAGAAAAAAGATAAAAAAGAAGCATTAGAGAAATTGAAAAATTTGAATTCTACTTTAATTTTTTATGAGTCACCTTATCGTATAAAGGATACTTTAGAAACCATGGAGGGTACTTTAGGTAACAGGCAAGCGTCTATAGGTAGAGAAATCTCTAAGAAATTTGAAGAATTTGTTAGAGGAACCATACAAGAACTTTTTTCATGGAGTAAGAAAAATGAACTGCGTGGAGAGTTTGTTATTGTTATAGAAGGACAAATGGAGACATCTTTCGACAAGATTCAACAGGAATTGAGCTGGTGGGAAGCCTTATCCGTGAAAGAACATGTAGAAGCATTGATGAAAAATGATAATTTATCCAGCAAAGAAGCAATTAAGCAGGCGGCAGTAGAACGGAAATTACCAAAAAGAGAAGTCTATCAGAGCTACCATATTGATTAGCCGCTTCCATTAGGCTTTATAATATTAATGAATACGAAAAAGGGATGGCCTCTTCTATGTACAGAGGTCATCCCTTTTTCGCCTTTTAAACAACTATTATTATTTAAAACGGTTTTGAATTTCTTCAAGCAAAATTTTAGCGCCTTCAGGGCTTAGAATAAGGTTTCCATCAGCTAAAGTCTGGTTTTCATCTGTTAACTCTCCAGTAATTTGACAAGTCATGTTTGGACGGTATTTCTTCAATACAATACGGTCGTTATCAACGTAGATTTCCATTGTATCCTTTTCTTTAATATCCAGTGTACGGCGTAATTCGATAGGAATAACCACGCGGCCAAGCTCGTCAACTTTGCGTACAATACCAGTAGATTTCATTTTTTCATTCCCCCAGAAGTAGATTTAGTAGAGTTTTTCCGAATAAACGAACTATGCATTTTTCAAATAATGAGATAACTTGAAAAAAATGTCGCTGTTCGTCGTTGTTAATAACATTAGAATAGCAACAATATTTGGTATTGTCAATACAATTTTACTGTAAAAGGAAAAGTTTTATCTCTTTTTTATAAATATTCAGGTTTTTGTTAAATTTCTATCGCTATTAAGTAAGAAAGTATCATTTTTTGTGAATTAATTTCTAATGAAATGGATATATTTCCTTTGTATGGAAGGAAAGTATATCTGCAAAAAATTCGACATAAATCTAAATTATCCATAAAGAACAAGTGAATAGGTACACAATTTGGCAAATTACGATATAATAGCTACAATGGAAGTTGACATTTTTATATTTACAGTGTGATATCATAAAAAAATATATAAAATAGCCAATCAATAAGAGATAACTTTGAATCTTTTACGGATGAGGTGGCAATGCTTGTTTCAAAGCATGTATCATCTTCACAGTATTCCGCTATAAGATTTTTTAAATAGGAAAAATTTAGGAGGTATAACGAATGGGAAGCAAAAATACTTTTTACATTACAACGCCAATTTATTATCCAAGCGGGAAATTACATATTGGTAATGCGTATACAACAATAGCTTGTGACACGATGGCGAGATACAAGCGCATGCTTGGGTTTGATGTGTTCTATTTAACAGGAAGTGATGAACACGGGCAAAAAATTGAGCAGAAAGCGGCTGAAAAGAATATATCACCTCAGGAATATGTAGATGAGATGGCAGCTGGCATGCAGGATCTGTGGAAGACACTTGAAATAAGTAATGATAAATTTATTCGCACAACAGATGAACAGCATCAGAAGGTTGTGGCGGATATTTTTGAGCGTTTTCTAAAACAAGGTGATATTTATCTTGATGAATATGAAGGATGGTATTCTGTTCCTGATGAAACCTTCTATACAGAAACACAGCTTGTAGATATTGAGAAAGACGAAAACGGAAAAGTTATCGGAGGAAAATCACCGGATAGCGGACATCCAGTTGAATTGATTAAAGAAGAATCTTATTTCTTCCGCATGAGTAAATATTCAGATCAGCTATTGAAGTACTATGAGGAGCATCCTGACTTTATCCAGCCGGAATCCCGTAAAAATGAAATGATTAATAACTTTATTAAACCAGGTCTTGAGGACTTGGCAGTATCCCGCACAACATTCAGCTGGGGAATTAAAGTTCCAAGTAATCCGAAGCATGTTATTTATGTATGGATTGATGCATTAGCTAACTATATTACAGCTTTAGGATATGGTACAGAGGATGATGCTGCTTTCAAAAAATATTGGCCTGCAGATGTACACATGGTTGGAAAGGAAATTGTTCGTTTCCATACTATTTATTGGCCAATCATGTTGATTGCCCTGGACCTGCCGCTTCCTAAAAAAGTTTTTGGACATGGCTGGTTACTGATGAAGGACGGAAAAATGTCGAAGTCCAAAGGAAATGTTGTATATCCGGAAATGCTCGTGGAGCGTTACGGTTTAGATGCTTTGCGCTACTATTTAATGAGAGAAGTTGCTTTCGGCAGTGATGGTGTCTTCACTCCTGAAGATTTTATTTCCAGAGTGAATTATGATTTGGCAAATGATTTAGGAAACTTATTGAACCGTACTGTAGCAATGATTAACAAATATTTTGACGGAAAGGTCCCTGCTATAAATGGTGTCATTAATAAGGAAGATGCTGATTTACAAGAAACAGCAGCATCGGTTATCCAAGCTTACCAGGAAGCCATGGATCAAATGGAATTTAGTGATGCATTGAAAAAAGTATGGACACTGATTTCCAGGGCTAATAAATACATTGATGAAACACAGCCTTGGATTCTTGCTAAAGATGAAGAAAAACGTACAGAATTAGCAAGTGTCATGGCACACCTTGCAGAAACATTACGTGTAGTTGCAACTATGCTGCAGCCTTGTTTGACACATGCACCGAAGAAAATAATTGAGCAGCTTGGTTTAGATGAAGAAAGCGGATTGTCTTGGGAAAAGATTCAATTTGGCAATTTCCCGGAAGGCATTACTGTAGTGAAAAAAGGAAAACCAATTTTCCCACGTTTAGATGTCGAAGAAGAAGTAGAATATATCCGTTCACAAATGGGTGGAGCGGCTGCATCTGACGAGGAAGAAGAAAAAGATTGGGATCCAAATGAAACAGAGCTTGTTTCCACAAAAGAAAAACAAATTAAATATGATGTATTTGATAAAGTAGAGTTGAAGGTAGCAGAAGTGAAAGCTTGCAGTAAAGTTGAAGGTGCAGATAAGCTATTGAAATTCCGCCTCGATGCTGGAGATGAAGCTGATCGGCAAATTTTATCAGGAGTTGCGGAGTACTATCCGGAACCGGAAAAACTGATTGGTAAAAAGGTTGTTATTGTAGCTAATCTGAAGCCGCGGAAAATGCGTGGTGAAATAAGCCAGGGAATGATTCTTTCCGCAGAAAAAGACGGGAAATTAGAAATTGTTCCAGCGCCGGAAAGTGTTCCAAACGGATCACCAATTTCTTAAAATATTGGACGATTTCAAGAAAATATATAGTATAGGAGCTGTCATCATGTCAGCTCCTTCCTTTTCGATATAGGGGAGATCAAAAAGTCCAATAAAAATGACATTTCGAATTTCTGTGTTGGCGTGTTTTTTTCGATGGGACTGCGATTACTCGCCCCACCAAAAGCGTTACTCACGTATCTAATAATATAGAGGATCTTCTGTTAAGACCGTCCACATCCTGTGGACAACACAGAAGTCACCACATCCTGTGGAAACCCGTTCGAAAAAAACGCCGCCTTGAACTTCTTGGTCCTTTTCATCGCACTTTTTGAATTGCATTATAAGATCAAAAAAAAGGATGGTTAAGATGTTATTTGACACACATGTTCATTTAAACGCCAGACAGTTTGCTGAAGACAGAGAAGAGACAATCCAGCGGGCAAGAGATGCAGGTGTAGAGTATATGGTTGTTGTCGGCTTTGACCATGAGACTATTCCGCTGGCTATTGAAATTGCAGAACAGAATAAGAATATTTATGCAGCAGTTGGCTGGCATCCTGTTGATGCCATTGATATGACGGATAAAGAGCTGAAATGGATTGAAAATCTGAGCGCACATCCTAAAGTGGTGGCAATTGGTGAAATGGGACTGGATTATCATTGGGATAAATCCCCAAAAGATGTGCAAAAGAAGGTCTTCCGTCAGCAAATAGCGCTTGCTAAAAAAGTGAATATGCCTATTATTATTCATAATCGGGAGGCAACGGAGGATATTATAAATATCCTGCAGGAGGAGAATGCAGAGGAAATTGGCGGTATTATGCATTGTTACAATGATTCTGTCGATTATGTCCAGACCTGTCTGGATATGAATTTTTATATTTCATTAGGCGGTCCGGTAACATTTAAAAATGCTCCATTACCAAAGGAAGTAGCGAAACAGGTGCCTTTAGACCGCCTGCTTATTGAAACGGATGCTCCATTTCTGGCACCTCATCCATATCGCGGAAAGAGAAATGAACCAGCTTATGTCGCGCGTGTAGCAGAGGATATTGCTGCATTACGTGAAATGGGTGTGGATGAGATTGGAAAAATAACAACAGAAAATGCAAAACGATTTTTTAAAATTAAGTGATTTCTAAGGATCTTAGAACAAAGTGGAGGAAATCGATTGAAAATAAAAGAAATGATAGTTGTAGAAGGGCGAGATGACACGACACGCGTTCAGCTTGCTGTAGATGCTGATACAATAGAGACAAATGGTTCAGCAGTTAATAAAACAACCATTGATAAAATCCGTCATGCCAAGGAAAAGCGCGGAGTTATTGTTTTTACCGATCCTGATTATCCAGGTGAGCGGATCAGACACTTAATCAACCAGGCTGTACCTGGCTGTAAGCATGCTTTTTTAAGAAGAGATCAGGCAAAAGCAAAGCATTCTGAAAATAAGAGCCTGGGGATTGAACATGCTTCTGTAGAGGATATCCAAAAGGCGCTCGAGGATGTTTATGAGCTTGCAGATTTTTCGGATAGTGATATTACCAAAGAGGAACTTATCCATTATGGATTAATCGGAGGTGAAATGGCTTCTGGACGCAGGAAACGTCTTGGTGAGCTTTTGCATATTGGTCATACTAATGGAAAGCAGCTTTTAAAGCGCCTTACCCAATTTCAAATCTCCAAGGAACAATTTAAAGAAGCTGTTGAGCTTATAGAGCAGGAGGAGAAAGATGCCTAAAAAATATATTGCAACACCGTCGAGAACAAAAGAACTGCTGAACAAATATGGTTTTGCATTTAAGAAAAGCTTAGGACAAAATTTCTTAATTGATGTCAATGTATTAGAAAATATTATTCATCAAGCAGGAATTACAAAGGAAACAGGGGCAATTGAAATTGGCCCTGGAATGGGTGCTTTAACAGAGCAATTAGCTATTCATGCGGATCGGGTAGTTGCTTTTGAAATTGATCAGCGTCTATTGCCTATTTTAGAAGAGACTTTAGCGGACTACGATAATGTTGAAGTCATTCTTGAGGATATTTTAAAGGCAAATGTAGATGAGGTAATTAGAAAGCATTTCGAGGAAGGCCAGGATATTCATGTGGTTGCAAACCTTCCTTACTACATCACGACGCCAATTCTTATGAAGCTTGTTCGTGACCGGCTTCCGGTTACAAGTCTTACAGTAATGATTCAAAAAGAAGTAGCGGATAGAATGGCAGCTGTACCAAATACAAAAAGCTACGGCTCTCTCAGTATTGCTGTACAATATTATACCGAAGCCAAGGTTGTTTTGAATGTGCCGAAGCAGGTATTCATGCCGCAGCCCAATGTAGATTCAAGTGTTCTGAAGCTCGTTATGCGCAAAGAACCGCCTGTTCAGGTGGATAATGAAGACTTCTTCTTTGAACTTATTCAAGCAAGCTTTGCGCAGAGAAGAAAAACACTCCGGAATAACCTGAACAGATTTTTACAAGAAAAATTAGAAAAGCATCAAGTGGAAGCACTCCTTGAAGAAGCGTCAATTGATGGGGGCAGACGCGGTGAAACATTGACAATAGAGGAATTTGCAGATTTAGCTAATATTGTTTATAAAGAGATTCAAAAAAGCTAATCAGAAGATGACATCTTTTGATTAGCTTTTTATATAGGTTATATAAGGGAGAAAGGAACAGAGCTGCACTTTTTTTCATACAATGAGAAAGAAATAAAGTGAAATTCATTCAGTTGAACCAATCGGGCTTATATTGGCAGTTAATAACTTCATACTTCAAGAATTTACTGCCGGTTAAACTGCGATAAAAGGTGAGAGGTGCAGTGATGGATATACAGAATGGAGCGTTAGTAACAAGGAAATCATATAATCACGACTTATTATTTCGCGTGGCAGAAATAAAAAAAGGAGTAGCTATACTTCATGGTGAAGAGTTAAGGTTAAAAGCGGATGCGTCTCTATCCGACTTAACCTTGGTAGATCAACGGGAACATAAAAAAAGAAGAGCCGAAGACAGAGAAAAACAGGAATTTTCCTATCGTTTATTTCGTCAGGACTATCAAATGATGAAAGAAAAAAGGAATTATGAAGCAACAGAAGGCTATACGGATGCTGCTAATTATTTTCAATTGCCTGCAAAAGTGCTTCATATAGATGGAGACCCGTCTTATTTAAGAAAATGTATCCAATTATATCAGCGCATTGGACTTCAGGTACATGGTGTTCATCTGGCGGAAACAGAGATGCCATTTCAAATAAAGGATTTACTGGAGAAAATCCAGCCGGATATCATGGTAATCACTGGCCATGATGCTTATTCACATAATAAAGGAATGAAGCATGATATAAGTGCTTATCGCCATTCAAAATATTTTGTAGAAGCTGTACGAGAAGCGAGAAGTAATTATCCTAATCTGGATCAGCTTGTTATTTTTGCCGGAGCTTGCCAATCACATTTTGAATCATTAATTCGTGCCGGTGCAAATTTTGCCAGTTCGCCATCCAGAGTCAATATTCATGCGCTGGATCCGGTTTATATTGTTGCGAAAGTAGCATATACCTCTTTTATGGAAAGCGTATCTGTCTGGGAAGCGCTCCGTAATACATTAACTGGCGAAAAAGGATTAGGAGGCGTACAAACAAGAGGATTATTACGAACAGGCATGCCTTACCTGGCTCATGAAAATGAAGATGAAATATAATATGAAATAATGCTTAAAAAAGGGAGTTGTTGGGCTAATTGGTATGCTTTTATTCCTCCTTCTTTCCACTGAAAATAAATTAATAATTAGATCATTCAGATTAGTTGTTTTTTAATTGTTTTTATAAAATCAGCCCATTATGCATTTTTTTGTGACAATTTATGTATAAAAATAGAGATACGACAAATAATATCAGAAATAGACATAAATAATAGTTGACAAGTAAAAACATATGCTGATATAATTATAATTTTTATTTGACTTTTCATCGGCGTATATGTTAAAATAAGTATATGTGAGGTGGAGTGTAGTGGGCAAAACGTTGATCGAAATTAAGCAAGGTCTAGATGGTCAGGTAGGTAAACGGTTAAAGCTCAGAGCGAATGGTGGAAGACGGAAAACCGTTGAAAGATGCGGTGTTCTTGCGGAGACATATCCCTCTGTTTTCATTGTTGAGCTTGACCAGGACGAGAATGCATTCGAACGTGTTTCATACAGCTATACAGACATATTGACAGAAACGGTAGAGCTGAATTTTGTTGAAGGAAGTTCAGCGATAATTTTTAAACAGTAGACAAGTATCTGGTCTACTGTTTTTTTTATGCAAAAAAAGGGCAGGAAATGGTTTTGCTGGTTAATACTTGTGAGAGTGAAGAAGGTAAAAATACATAAGCTATGATTGCCGATCGAGAAATATATTCATTCGTAAAGGGGAGCTTTTACATGGGTAGACGAGGGATTATGTCAACACAGATGAAAGAAGAAATAGCGAAAGAATTAGGATTTTACGATACGGTACAGCAGGAAGGCTGGGGAGGAATAAAAGCCCGTGATGCCGGAAATATGGTAAAAAGGGCTATAGAGATGGCAGAGGAAAGTATGAGAAAAAGCGAGTCCTAAAAAGGGGCTTGCTTTTTTTCATACCAATAATAAATTATGACCAAAAGTATTTTGCAGATTCCACACCTTTTCATACAAGATTAGCCTCAGTGTTTTGATTATGATACAATAAAATATATTTTTAAGAGGAGGTTCAACAAGTCTGATAAAAATGATACGTCGAATTTCTGTGTTGACTAGCATTTTCCGATGGGACTGAGATTACTCTTCCCACCAAAAGCGTTACTCACGTATTATAAGCATACGCTCCGTTCGGAAAACGCTAGTCGCCTTGAACTTCTTGGTCCTATTTATTGGACTTTTTGAACACGAACTTTAAGGGACGTATATATATGATTTTAAATAGGTGAACGAACGAATTTCCAACGCTTTGAGGATGTGAATGAAGATGCTTGTAATGGAGAAGGCACCTGCTAAGATAAATTTGTCATTAGATGTATTAAATAAGCGGGAAGACGGATATCATGATATTGAGATGGTAATGACGACGATTGACTTAGCAGATCGTTTAGAATTGCGGGAATTACCTGCAGATAAAATTCAATTGTCGTTGGAAAGCCGTTATGTACCAAGCGATGAAAGAAATTTAGCATATCAAGCAGCGGTTTTATTTAAAGAGACGTACAAAATAAAAAAAGGTGTCCATATCCGAATTGATAAATCGATTCCTGTTTCAGCAGGATTAGCCGGAGGCAGTGCGGATGCAGCAGCGGTTTTACGAGGACTCAATAGATTATGGGGCCTGGATATTCCATTAGCTGAATTAGCTGATCTGGGATCTGAGTTAGGAGCGGATATTGCTTTTTGTGTTTACAGTAAAACAGCAATAGCAAAAGGATATGGTGAGTGTATTGAACTTTTACCTGCACCGCCTACCTGCTGGGTTGTTCTTGCCAGACCGGATATGGGCGTATCTTCTTATACTGTATTTGATCAGATTAAAATCCCTGAATTAAAGCACCCCAATACGAAGCAGATACTTGAAGCCCTGCATGAAGGGGATTTTTCGAAGCTTTGTAATCACCTCGGAAATGCATTGGAGCCAATTACTTTTTCTATGCATCCAGAGGTAGCGAGACTGAAGGAAGCTATGCAGCTTGCGGGTGCAGAAGGTGTGATGATGAGCGGCAGCGGGCCAACGGTATTTGGGTTATTGAAGCATCATCGAAAGGCACTCCGAATATATAACAGCATGCGAGGCTTTTGTAATGACGTGCAATTAATCCGAATGTTGGGATAAGCATTGCTAAAATTCATATGAAAATGCTATATTATATAAAGAACATTCGGATTTGAGGTGTGATTTTGAAAAGAAGTAATCGGTTGGTTGTGTTAACAGAGTATTTTTTAGAAAACCCGAGGAAACATATTCAATTGCCTTACTTTGTAGAGCTTTGTGATACAACAAAGTCATCAATAAGTGAGGATTTAGATATTATACATGAAGTTTTTGAAAATAAAGGTCTAGGGTATTTAGAAAGAACTACTGGTGCAGGCGGAGGTGTAAAGTATATTCCTACAAGCTCAGCTGAAGCCAGTAAGGAGTTTATATCATCCCTTCAAAAAAAGCTAGAAGACCCTTCCAGAATTCTCCCTGGAGGATATCTTTATATGAGTGATATTCTTGGTGATCCGGTTCTGGTCCGGGAAATCGGCCGTGTTTTTGCCTCTTGCTTTGCTCATTTAAAGATTGATGCCATCGTAACTGTCGCAACAAAAGGAATTCCTTTAGCGTATGCAACAGCATCATTTTTAAATGTCCCTGTTATTATAGCACGCAGAGATCCAAAAGTAACAGAGGGGTCATCTGTAAGTATCAACTACGTTTCCGGATCGTCCCGAAAAATACAGACAATGGTATTGCCAAAACGAAGCTTGCCTGATGGAGCCAATGTATGTATTATTGATGATTTCATGAAAGCTGGAGGAACCATTACAGGTATAAAGAGTCTTTTAGAAGAGTTTTCTGCAACGGTACAAGCTGTCGGCGTGTTAGCAGAAGCAGATGATGAAGAAGATGAAAGAGTAATTACAGATTATATTTCATTATTAAAAATCTCTCCGGTTGATATACAGAATCATCAAGTTTCTGTACAGCCGGGAAATTATCAAATGGAAACCTGATATAGAAATGTCAGATAAAAACAGATCTTCAACTGTCTATCAGTCAAGGATCTGTTTTTATTTTTTGGAAGGATAATGTATTTCATTGGGAATAATACATTCGTAATTAGTTAAATTGTAATAATATATTCATATAAATTATAAATGATAATAATATCCAATACCTGGGATATTTGATTTTTCTTACAAAGGCTAAAATCTGATTGTTTTCGTCACTGTAAGAAAAAGGTGGATAATAATGACTAGATATGTCGAAAGGAAATGTAATTATAGGTACACGGAAGAATAAATTTAAAATATTTTATTTTTTTGGTATTTTTAAGAAGGATTTTTGTAATTTATGTTGAAGTACATAAGTATGAATAATGATTTTTGATTAGGACAAAGGTGGTGAAACATCATGGAGGTAACAGACGTAAGATTACGCCGCGTAAAAACAGATGGAAGGATGCAGGCTATTGCTTCAATCACATTAGATAATGAATTTGTAGTCCATGATATCCGTGTCATTGACGGGAATAATGGACTATTTGTTGCGATGCCTTCAAAGCGGACGCCAGATGGGGAGTTCCGAGATATTGCTCACCCAATTAATTCTGGAACACGCTCAAAAATTCAAGAGGCTGTTTTAGGGGAGTATCAACGTGAAAAAGAAGAAGGACTAGACTATAAAGAAGAAGCAGGCGTTTCCTGAAGTGACACTAGAGGGCGATTAGACGAGAAGGCAGAAATCTGGATAAAGATTTGCCTTCTTTTTCTGTGCATCAGACTATTTCAGGTATCATGCAGAATAATTTAGCGGCAGGGTCAACTATCTGCTGGCCGGGAAAAGTATTAAGCAGGATTAGCAGGATGTAGAAGCAGGTGTATTAGATGTTTATCTTTTTTGGTGGATTACCAACCAGGATAAATGTATGGACCTGGGAATCTTTTTTTATTTATTGCTAAAATCTGGAAATTAATATTGTAATAAATTCAGTGAAAGCTGAGGTTTCATGGAGTAAAAAATGGAGCCTCAGTTTTTTTGTTCGATGTTATAAAGCTAATGGTCAAGCACTAGTTATTCAAAAGAAAGTATTAAATTGTTACTATAAATCAATTTCTGTTTACAGTTGTGTTTCGTATCAAACCACTAGAAACAAGCTCTATACAACAAGCTTTTCTACAAACCTTCTCCATTTCAAATATCCTTTCCTTATCAGGTTTTCATTAAATGCCCAAACCAGGACTGAATATTATGAAAGGCCCAGCGGCACAGTGTAAAAGGTCTGAACTTTCTATGTAAAATTTGGAATAATTTATCATATTAAAATGAATATATAAAAAACAGATTGCCAAAATAGAATCCTTAATCTATAATGAAAATGATTCTCATTATCAATTAGGTGGATGGGAGGTGGGAGGTGAAAATTTGAATACGGAAAAAGGCAGCAGTGTCAGACAAAAGCAAGTTTTTTATGTGTTTGCGTTGATTTTTCTTATCTGCGCTATCGCAATTACTGCAGTTTATTCGGTCTCCATTGGACAGGTTTCCATTCCGTTTCAGCAATCTATGCAGATTGTACTACATACCATTACTAACGGGCATTTGGGATCTTTAGATCAGGTGGAGAGTGATTCATATACCAATATTATTATGCAAGTGCGTATGCCTCGCGTTGTCTTCGCCTTACTCATTGGTATGGGCCTTTCTTTGTGCGGAGTGGTAATGCAGGCTATCGTGCAGAATCCGCTGGCTGACCCCTACATACTCGGGATTTCATCAGGAGGTTCATTGGGAGCTACCTTTGCTATCCTTGTAGGGTTTGGCAGCGGAACTGTATTGTCACAGTTTGGTGTGGCATTTGGTGCCTTTGCCGGAGCGATGGCTACTTCTATTCTTGTTCTTGTATTGTCAAGTATTGGCGGCAAGGTGACTTCCATAAAATTAGTATTGTCCGGTGTAGTTATCGGTGCTTTGTGCAGCTCCTTATCCAGCCTTGTTATTTTCTTCGCTAATGATGCAGAAGGAATCAAGAGTGTGACTTTCTGGACAATGGGAAGTCTGGCATCCTCAAGCTGGAGCAAGGTACCAATTATGGCGATTATTGTCCTGGCCGGCTGTTTTCTCTTTCTTTTCCAGCATCGTGTCTTAAATACGATGTTATTAGGTGACGAATCAGCGATAACTTTAGGGATTAACTTAAGTGTGTTTCGTAAATTATATATGATCATCGCAGCGTTGATTACCGGTACAATGGTTGCCTACTCTGGGATGATAGGGTTTGTCGGTTTGATCATTCCGCACATATGCAGGGGTTTGTTTGGCTCAGATCATAAACGGCTAATGCCGGCATCATTGCTCTTAGGCGGTCTTTTCCTTATGTGGGCAGATGTACTGTCAAGAGTGCTGGTAGAAAATGTAGAGCTTCCTATCGGGATTCTCACTTCGGTGATTGGGTCTCCGTTATTTATCTATATGATTGTGAAAAAAGGCTATAATTTTGGAGGGTAGTATATGCAGCTGGTAGTAGAAAGTCTGGAGACAAAATTGGGAAAAAAGGAAATTGTTAAAAATATTTCACTGCTCGTCGATAATCAGAAGTTTGTAGGCGTTGTAGGACCGAATGGCTGCGGGAAATCAACCATGCTGAAAAGTATTTATAAAAGTCTCCCTCCACATAAAGGGACAGTTGTTTTAGGAGATATTGACGTTTTAAAAACATCTCAAAAGAAGATTTCTCAAAAGCTTGGTGTGGTTGGCCAGTTTAATGAAATGCATTTTGATTTAACAGTAGAGCAAATGGTGCTGCTGGGGAGAACACCTCATAAGAGATTATTAGAGGTGGATAATCAAGTGGATATAGATATTGTTGAAGATGCGTTGAGACAAACCAACTTGTTGGATTATAAAGATAGAAGTTATTTGTCCTTATCAGGCGGGGAGAAGCAGCGAACGATTTTGGCCCGTACGATTGCACAGCAGCCACAATTTATGATTCTGGACGAACCAACCAATCATCTGGATATTCGTTATCAACTGGAAATTTTACAATGTGTTAAGAAATTAAATATAGGTGTCCTGGCGGCTTTGCATGATTTAGAGACAGCGGCCCAATATTGCGATTATCTCTATGCGATGAAGGACGGCAGAATCTATACGTCTGGAACACCGGAAGAGGTATTAACACCAGAAACGATCAGTGAATTATACCAAATCAAATGTGAAACATATAAAAATCCGATAACAAATCAGCTTGGATTTGTTTATCAAATATAACAGGAGGCCGGAACATGAAAAAATATTTACTTTTATTTACAGTTTTTTCTGTTATCACTATATTAGCAGCTTGCGGCAACAGCACGAAGGGTAACGCAGTGGAAGAAGGGGAAGCAGCGGAGGATTATCCAGTAACAATCAGTAACTATTCTCTGCCTGAAGGCGGTTCGGCTTGGGAAGAAAAGGATCAAGTTTTTGAACAGGCCCCCGAACGGGTAATGGCAAATACAAGACCCGCAGCTGAGCTATTATTGCATTTAGGCTTAAAGGATAAAATTGCTGGTGTTGGTGCCAGCTTTGGTGCGCCAGATCCAACTGTAGAAGAGGATTATAATGACTTGAACATTTTAAGTGATTCTTATGTAGGCAAAGAAGTGGCCTTAGGAACAGATCCAGATTTAGTCTTTGGCCGCGGAGGCTTATTTTCAAACGATGATTGGGGTGTTGGAACGGTAGATTCCTTAAATGAAATGGATGTGAATACCTATGTACTGGAATCTTCCATAGATGGAGCAACCTATGAATCTATCTATAAAGATATTGAGAATTTAGGAAGGATTTTTAACGTACAGGAAGAGGCAGAAGCATTTAGTTCGCAATTAAAAGAGCAGGAACAGTCTATCATTGATAATTTATCGAGTATTGAAGAAAACAAAACATTTGTCTATTTACACATGACGGATCCGAATGAGGTCTCTGTATATGCTGCAGGTGGAGAGAATTTCTTTAATGATGTATTTAGTAAAATAAAGCTTACAAATGCCTTTGAAGGTGAAACAGGAGAGGTAAGCATTGAGACATTAATTGAAACAGATCCGGATGTATTGATTATTCCTACCTGGATAGACAATGATCCTGAAAATGCAGAAAAAATAAAGGAAGGCTTATATAATAATCAGAAGCTTTCAAGTATGAAGGCCATTCAGAATGAACAGGTTTATGCAGTAGATTACAACTACATGTTTGGATATAGCTACAATTCGCTTGATGGAATGGAAATATTGGCGGAAGAAATGTATCCGGAATTATTTAAATAAATTTGATTGAAAAAGGAGGGGGAAGCAAGCTCTCTTTCCTTTTACTATCTATTTTATTTTGAAAAGCACACAAGGAGGTTATCTGATGAAAAGTCCAGAGATTTATGATGTAACCATTATTGGAGCGGGCCCGGCAGGTCTCTTCTCTGCTTTTTACAGCGGATTGCGGGAAATGAAGACGAAAGTGATTGAATATCAGGAGCATCTGGGTGGAAAGGTTCATGTGTATCCGGAAAAAATGATCTGGGATATTGGAGCGTTAACACCGGTTTCTGGTGAGAAGCTGATTGAGCAAATGATCGAACAGGCTAAAACCTTTCATCCAACGATTGTCTGTAATGAAAAAGTAACTGCAATCTCCAAAGATGAACAAGGGATATTTATACTTGATACTTCCTCAGGAGAAAAGCACTATTCCAAGACAGTCATTCTTGCTATTGGCGGCGGTATTCTGAACCCGCAAAAACTGGAAATTGACGGAGCAGAGAAATTTGAGATTTCAAACTTGAGCTATACGATTAAATCACTGAAACGATTTAAGGATAAGACGGTGCTTATTTCAGGTGGAGGACATACAGCAGTGGATTGGGCAAATGAACTGGAGCCGATTGCACGAAAGGTTTATTTGGTGTATCGAAAAAATGAACTCAATGCCCACGAGGCGCATGTAACGCAATTAATGAATAGTTCCGTAGATTGTTTATTTGATACGGATATCCAGCGTTTAGTTGCCAACGAGACACGTGAGTATATCCAGCAGGTTGAATTAAAGCACAGTTTGACAAATCAATTATCCCATATTGAAATTGACGAATTAGTAGTTAATCACGGGTTTGTCCGGGAGAAGAAATTGCTGGAGGAAAGCGAGTTGCAGATTGAAATGGCTAATGAATATTTTATTGCCGGCAGCCCATTCAGCGAGACTTCTATACCAGGTATATATGGAGCTGGAGATGTGATTATGTACGATGGCAAGGTTCATTTAATTGCAGGAGCTTTTCAGGATGCAGTAAATGCAGTAAATAAAGCAAAACAGTTTGTAGAGCCTGATGCATTTGAATCAGGGATGGTATCTTCACACAACGATATATTTAAAAAACGTAATAAAAAATTAGTTGCTGAGCTGATAAAGTAAAGCTCTTTGCAGGGGGAGTTCTTTTCATCCCTACTATACTAAAGAAGAAGGCTAAGTTCGTGACGGACTTGGGCCGGGTCTGTAGTTACTCGCCTCTCAAAAAACGTTGTCGTAACATCTTTAAAAATTGCAGCCAGCTGCACAGTAATAAATTAAATAATGTAATCAGCTGATAAAAAGAGAATCAGAACTGGAAGGAGGTTCGTTCCTATGGAATATATTAAACGTTTCTTTTCTTATTATAAGCCTTACAAAGGGCTTTTTATTTTAGATTTTACTTGTGCTATTTTAGTCGGTTTATTAGAACTTGCTTTTCCGTTGGCGGTTAATCGGGTAATTGACCGGCTTTTGCCCCAGGGGGATTGGTCGCTTATTATTTGGGCGTGTGTTGCCCTCTTGATGATTTATGGAATTAATACGTTCCTGCATTATGTTGTGACGTATTGGGGACACAGACTGGGGATTAATATAGAAACAGATATGCGTCAGAAGCTGTTTAGCCATATGCAGAAGCTGTCATTCGGTCATTTCGATAATAATAAAACAGGTCATTCCATTTCGCGTTTAACAAAGGACTTAGAAGAAATTGGAGAGATGGCTCACCATGGCCCGGAGGATGCCTTTGTTGCTATCATGACTTTGATAGGTGCTTTTATGATTATGATTGGTATCAATTGGCCGCTGGCAGTCATTTCCTTTATTGTTATTCCTTTATTAATGATCTTTGCGATTTATTTTAATAAATTGATGACGGGAACATTCCGTATGATGTTCAACGATATTGCAGATATAAACTCCAGAGTGGAAGACAGTATTGGCGGAATTCGTGTTGTTCAGGCCTTTGCTAATGAAGAATATGAACAGGATAAATTTGCGGAGAACAATGAGCGGTATCGTCAAACCAAGCTGGCTTCTTACAAGATTATGGCGAAGAATATTATGTCTAATTATTTTTTGATGCGTGTTGTTACTTTATTTACGTTACTGTTCGGAACCTGGTTTGTCATCAATGGTTCCATGACCTACGGTGAATTTGTTGCCTTTTTACTTTTATCGAATATTTTGTTAGCTCCTATACAGAAGATAAATGCAATTATTGAAAGCTATCCAAAGGGCTTCGCCGGCTTCAAGCGCTATACAGAAGTAATGGATATGAACCCTGACATTGCGGACAGCCCTGAAGCGAAGGATATTCCGGTTCATGGAGAGGTTCGTTATGAAAGTGTATCTTTTGGTTATCATCCAGCAGAGCATATTCTCCATCGTATAAATCTGCAGATTCAGCCGGGAGAAACAGTTGCCTTTGTTGGTCCTTCAGGTGCAGGGAAAACAACGTTATGCAGTTTACTGCCACGTTTTTACGAGGTAATGGAAGGACATATTTATATAGACGGCCATGATATCCAGGACTTTACCCTGCATTCTCTGAGGAATCAGATTGGCATCGTACAGCAGGATGTATTTCTATTCTCTGGTACGATCCGGGAGAATATCGCTTATGGCAGGCTTGATGCAACCGATGAAGAAATTATAGAGGCTGCAGAAAAAGCCCAGTTAAAAACATTTATTGATACACAGCCAGATGGTTTAGATACGATAATTGGCGAGAGAGGCGTTAAATTGTCGGGCGGTCAAAAGCAGCGCTTATCAATTGCACGTATGTTTTTGAAGAATCCGCCTATTTTGATTCTGGATGAAGCTACTTCGGCTCTGGATACAGAAACAGAGCTGGCTATTCAGCAATCACTGGCAGAACTTTCTAAAGGACGGACAACATTAGTCATTGCTCACCGGTTAGCTACTATAAAGAACGCAGATCGTATTATTGTGTTAACAAAAGATGGAATTGAGGAGCAGGGAGAACATCAAGAGCTATTGCAGCAGAAAGGGATGTACAGCCGCCTTCATCAGGCTCAGCTTGGCTAATGAATAATGCTTGAATAAAAACATCATATAGCAGATGATTTAAACAGTTAAAATAGACATGTTTAGTCAAAGCAGCAATGGAAGTTAAATAACTTCCATTGCTTTTTTATGTAGTATGAAGATACGAATTCCGGTTATAGTATTTTACTTTATCTGTAATTGGAATTTTTTTCAGGGTTTTTGACTTATTAATTTGTGAATCAATTACCACGAAAAAAATAAAATATGATAACATAGATAATAGAGGATGTTCAAAAAATCCAATAAAGATGACACGGCGAATTTCTTCGTTGACTAGCTTTTTCCGATACTCACGTATTATAATGCATACGCTCCGTTCGTAAAAAGCTAGTCGCCTTGAACTTCTTGGTCCTATTTATCGAATTTTTTGAACACGCACTAATAGAGATTAAATCTACAATTTTATTGAAATAAGGTTTTTTTTACGATATATTTTTAAATGGATATTTAGAGATGATGGAGGTTTCCGAATGGCGAATCGATTTGCTGTAATTTTAGCAGCAGGACAAGGAACAAGGATGAAATCAAAGTTATATAAAGTACTTCATCCTGTAGTTGGAAAACCAATGGTACAGCATGTTGTGGATCAATTGCAACAGACACAATTAGATAAGATAGTTACCATTGTCGGGTTTGGAGCAGATCAGGTAAAAACACAGCTTGGAGATTCGAGTGACTTTGTAGTACAGGAAGAGCAGCTGGGTACGGGACATGCTGTGATGCAGGCTGAACAACTGTTGCAGGATAAAGAAGGTGTAACCATTGTGGCTTGCGGGGATACTCCTTTGATCCGGGCAGAGACATTCCGAAAATTGTTTGAGCATCATGAACAAACGGGCTCTAAAGCAAGTATATTGACAGCTGTCGCAGATGATCCATCCGGATACGGACGAGTTATTCGAAATCAAGCGGGAGAAGTAGAGAAAATTGTCGAGCATAAGGATGCTACAGAAGCTGAATTAGAGGTTGAAGAAATTAATACAGGAACCTATTGCTTTGACAATAAAGCATTATTTGAAGCTTTAAAATCAGTTTCTAATGACAACGCACAAGGTGAATATTACTTACCAGATGTTATAAAAATCTTAGGTGACCAGGGCGAGCGTATCAGCGCTTATGTAGCAGCTGATTTTAATGAGACAATCGGTATTAATGACCGTGTAGCGTTAAGTGAAGCTGAAAAAATTATGAAAAGACGTATTAATGAGCTGCATATGCGTAATGGTGTGACCATCGCGGATCCTAATAATACGTATATCGGCCCTGATGTAAAGATTGCTTCTGATGTGTACCTCCACCCGGGAACGATTCTAAAAGGGGAAACATCCATTGAAACCGGTTCGGAAATTGGCCCGCATACAGAAATTAAAGATTGTGAAATTGGAGAAGACACAAATATCCGATTTAGTGTTGCTGCGGACAGCCGCATAGGCAATCGGGTTAATATTGGCCCGTATGCACATATCCGTCCAGCGTCCAATGTCGGTAATGATACGAAAATCGGTAACTTTGTAGAGCTTAAGAAAACAAACCTCGGTGATAACAGCAAAGTTTCTCATCTTAGTTATATTGGCGATGCTAATGTGGGTGAGCGCGTAAATGTCGGCTGTGGTACAATTACAGTAAATTATGATGGTAAAAATAAATTCCTGACAACAATTGAAGATGATTCGTTTATTGGATGTAACTCAAATTTAATTGCACCAGTCACAGTTGGAAAAGGTGCTTACGTTGCAGCAGGATCGACAATTACAAAAGATGTGCCGGATGAGGCATTATCCATTGCAAGATCGAAGCAGGAAAACAAAGAAGGATATGCTAAAAAGTTTAAAAAATAAACTATAAAATCATGGAGGTTAATTGAATGTCATCCAGTTATAAGGATTCATCGTTGAAAGTATTTTCGTTAAATTCGAATGAAGCATTAGCAGAAAAAATCGCAGCTCAAATCGGCACAAAATTAGGGAAATGTACGGTAACACAATTTAGTGACGGAGAAGTACAAATTAATATTGAAGAAAGTGTCCGTGGATCTGACGTTTATGTCATCCAATCTACTTCTGCTCCGGTAAACCAGCATATTATGGAGCTGCTTATTATGATTGATGCTTTGAAACGAGCTTCTGCCAAATCAATTAATATTGTGATGCCATACTACGGTTATGCACGTCAAGATCGTAAAGCGAGAGCGCGTGAGCCAATTACAGCAAAATTAATAGCGGATTTAATTGAAAAAGCAGGAGCAAATCGTATGATCACGCTTGATTTGCATGCCCCTCAAATTCAAGGCTTCTTCGATATTCCTATTGATCACTTACAGGGTGTACCAATCTTAGCTACTTATTTTGAGAAGAAAAATTTAGAAGATGTAATTGTTGTTTCACCGGATCATGGCGGTGTTGTCCGTGCCAGAAAAATGGCCGATCGCTTAAAAGCACCTATCGGTATTATTGATAAACGCCGTCCGCGTCCGAATGTTTCAGAAGTTATGAACATTATTGGTAATATTGAAGGAAAAACGGCTATTTTAATTGACGATCTGATCGATACTGCAGGAACAATTACTTTGGCAGCAAACGCATTAATTGAAAGTGGCGCCAAAGAAGTATATGCTTGCTGTACACATCCGGTACTTTCTGGTCCTGCAATTGAGCGGATTAATAACTCACAAATTAAAGAGCTTGTCATCACAGATTCGATTCCTTTGCCAGAAGAAAAGTGTATTGATAAAATTACTGAACTATCGGTTGCTTCTCTTCTCAGCGAGGCAATTATCCGTGTTCATGAAATGCAATCTGTAAGTATTCTTTTTGATTAAGGTTTAAGTTGTTCCATTTTGGGGTATGTATTATACTGACCGTTTATTTTATTGAGAAAAAGAAATGATGCAAAATCGCAATAAATGACGATGTTTCATATTATTTTTTTAATCAACTTGGAGGGTGATACGAATGGCAGTAAAATTAAACGCACAAAAAAGAGAAGATCTTGCAAAATCAGCAACAAACGAAATTAGAAACAGCGGTAGAATCCCGGCGGTTGTTTATGGGAAAAATAAAGATCCCAAGACAGTTTCTGTGGATAGTGTAGATTTAGTCAAAACAGTTCGGGATGAAGGAAGGAATGCAGTCATTTCTCTTCAAGTCGAAGGCAGTGATTCTGTTGATGTTATGCTGCACGATTATCAAATTGATCCGATAAAGGATGATTTACTTCATGCCGATTTCTATATCGTAAATATGTCTGAAGAAATGGACGTTGAGGTTTCTCTTCGCCTGGAGGGTGAATCAAAAGGCGAAAAAGAAGGTGGCGTATTACAGCAGCCATTTTATGAAGTCCAAGTCCGTGCAAAACCAAACGATATTCCAGAGGAAATCGTAGTAGATGTCTCTGAACTGGATGTGAACGACAGCTTATCTATTTCTGACTTGAAAGTAACTGGAAACTATGAGTTTTTAGATGATCCAGATACAACAATCGCTTCAGTTGTACCTCCAACTACGGAAGAAGATTTAGAAACAGATACAGATGAGAATGCAGAACCGGAAGTTATTAAAGAGAAAGACGAAGCAGAGGAAGAATAATTTCTTTCATTTAACAATATATAGAATGTATAAGTAATACCTCCCTTCTTTACTCATATGATACAAATATGTGTAAAGAAGGGTTGTTGTGTTTTCAAGAAAATGTGTTTTTAGAAGTGAGGGCAAGGTAATGAAGTTAATCGTAGGGCTTGGGAATCCCGGCAGAAAATATAAGAAAACACGTCATAATATTGGTTTTTGTGCAATTGATGAGTTATTACAAAGACATGGCTGGAAATTAAACAATTCCAAGTTTCATGGAGAATATGCGATAGAACATTTCAATGGAGAAAAGATTGTATTATTACAGCCGCAAACCTATATGAACTTATCCGGAGAATCAATTCGGCCATTGATGGATTATTATAATATAGATACAGATGATGTTGTTGTGATTTACGATGATTTGGACTTACCCGCCGGCAAAATCAGACTGCGGCAAAAAGGCGGTCATGGCGGGCATAATGGCGTGCGTTCGACCATTGATCATTTAGGCACGAAGGAATTTAAGCGTGTGCGGTTAGGAGTAGGAAGGCCGGTAAATGCAATGCCTGTCGTGGATTATGTATTAGGGAAGTTTCCAAAGGATGAAAAAGAGGCTGTCAGCCAAAGTATCCAACAAGCAGCTGATGCTGTTGAAGCCTGGGTAAATGGTAAACCTTTTATAGAAGTGATGAATGATTTTAATCAATAAAGCATACCTTTGTTTTAAGCAAGGTATATTCTTATTCCCCTCGGTTAAAACTAAATAAAAAGTACAGAGATCCTTTCCAATAAGGAATATCCTGTGCTTTAAAACTTCTTAGTTTTAATCGAGGTGAATGAGATGGTTATCTACTATGGTTGCCGGCATTGCGGAAAAGAACTGGGTGTGTTGAATCATACAGAAATTGATCTGTCCTTACGTTTTCTTGACCTTATAGAAGAGCAGGATATATCAGAAATGATAGTCTTTGAAAAAGACGGTGATTTCCGTTTGGAAGTCATTTGCGAACACTGCCAACAGGCTCTTGAAACGCATCCGGATTATCATGAATTAGATCATTTCTTACAATAGATGAATGATTATATTTATGATATTTTTAACATAAGCTGATTTTTATTCAAAAATAGCCACATTCAGCTTCAGCAAATAAAGCCTTGGAGCCGACAAGTGAAAGTTTGCAAGGGCTCTGCATTTCGGTTCTTGTAATCATTTTATGAATAAATATATGACCATATATACCATTTTCTTAAAAATTTTTATTATGTTTTTTTGATGATTATACGCAATCAGCGTTTTTTACGAATAGGAGGGGTAAAAAACCCTTCTTATTTGCATAGATTAAACGATTTTAACTGGCTGGTTAATCCTTAAAAGTCGGTCAATTCTGCGTCTTTTAAGGATTAACGGATGCCAAATTTTCTAAAAATACTTTAACAATTTAGAGGGGAAATACGAATGAAAGCAATTCATAGTTATTTAAAATCACAGGAAGATATACAGTCAATTATGGATGGATTGCTTGCAGGCATAAAAGAGCAGATGGTTGCCGGTTTAAGCGGTTCTGCCAGAAGTCTGCTCCTGTCCACTATATATCAATCAATGAATCGTCCTTTATTAATTGTTACGCATCAATTAGCTCAGGCTCAGCAGCTATATGATGACTTGGCGGAGCTGACAAATGATGAAGGTGTTTATCTTTATCCTGTTAATGAGTTAATAGCCTCTGAAATGGCTGTAGCCAGTCCGGAACTGCGTGCACAGCGAATTGAAGCATTAACAGCTTGGACGCGTAAAGATAAAGGGATATTAATTGCACCTGTTGCAGCATTAAAAAGGATGCTGCCTCCAAAATCATATTGGAATAAATATCAGCTTCTATTTCAAGTTGGCAAGGATATTGAAATGGAGGTTTACTTGCGTTCTCTGGTAGAGATGGGATATGAAAGCACCTCTATGGTTACTGCTCCCGGTGAATTCAGTCAGCGCGGGGGGATTATTGATATCTATCCAATCACGGAAAAGCATCCGATTCGTATTGAATTGTTTGACGAGGAGGTTGACTCTATCCGCTTTTTTGATGCGGAATCACAACGCTCTTTAGATAAAGTGGAAGAGGTAACCATCAATCCTGCCACGGAATTACTAATAGATAGACAAGAAATGTTGAAAGTGGCAGAAAGACTGGAAGATGCACTTTCAGATACATTGAAAAAAGTCAAAAAACCTGCTGATCGTGAAGATCTTGTTGAGATAATTGGTCAGGATATTGAACAATTTAAACAATTGACTCGTTTTCAGGGGATGTATAAATACATCGGCTATTTATATGACGAGCCCGCTAGTTTATTAGACTATTTGCCAAAGAATGGCGTTGTCTTTTTTGACGAAATGAGCCGTATTCAGGAAACAGCAACAAACTTAGATCATGAGGAACTGGAATGGTATACAGGGCTGTTGGAAGGAAATAAAATGGTCCGGGGCAGCCAGTTTTCTTTCGCGTGGAATACACTGATAGATGACATTTCGCATCCGCGTGTATATATGTCTGTATTTATGCGGCATATCCCGAATACCAATCCGCAAAACGTTATTAATCTATCGACCAGAACGATGCAGGAATTTCATGGACAGATGCCTTTATTTAAAAATGAATTAAAGCGTTGGGAAAAAGGAGATTATTCTGTTATTATTCTCACGCCAAATGAACAGCGTGCCGAAAAAGTGCATTCCATTTTAGAAGATTATGATATTGAAACACAAGTGGAGAATGAATTAAAACTCCCTATACAAAAGCCGACAATTATCGTTGGCCATCTGCACGGGGGTATTGAATTCCCGATGCATAAGCTGGCAATTATTACAGAAAATGAGCTATTCAAAAAGCGTATGAAACGCTCCAGAAAACAGCCGAAGATTTCGAATGCGGAAAGAATTAAAAACTATCAGGAGTTAAAAGTCGGCGACTATGTTGTGCATGCAAATCATGGTGTCGGGAAATACCTGGGAATTGAAACCTTAGAGGTTAATAAGCTGCATAAGGATTATATGCTGATTCGTTACTCTGGAGATGATAAGCTGTTCGTGCCGATTGACCAGATTGACTTAGTTCAGAAATTTGTTGGTTCAGAAGGAAAAGAACCGAAGCTTTACAAATTGGGCGGTACGGAATGGACAAAAGTAAAACGGAAGGTACAAAGCTCTGTCGAGGATATTGCCGATGATTTAATCAAGCTGTATTCGGAACGTGAATCCCGGAAAGGGTACGCTTTTTCACCTGATTCTGAATTACAGCGGGAATTTGAAGCTTCCTTCGCTTATCAGGAAACAGAGGATCAGCTCCGTTGTATTGCAGAAATTAAAGAAGATATGGAAAAAGAAAGGCCAATGGATCGTTTACTTTGCGGAGATGTAGGTTACGGGAAAACGGAGGTAGCTATCCGTGCAGCTTTCAAAGCAGTAGCAGATGGAAAACAGGTAGCTATCCTTGTGCCAACAACAATTCTGGCGCAGCAGCATTATGAGACAATCCGTGAAAGATTTCAGGATTTTCCGATTAATATTGGCTTATTAAGCCGTTTTCGTACACGTAAGCAGTCAAACGATACAGTAAAAGGTCTGGCGGATGGAAATATGGATGTTGTTGTAGGAACGCATCGTCTCTTATCAAAGGATGTCCAATATAAGGATTTAGGTTTACTTGTTGTCGATGAGGAGCAGCGATTTGGTGTAAAGCATAAAGAAAAAATTAAGCAGCTGAAAACTAATGTAGATGTTTTAACACTGACAGCAACCCCTATTCCGAGAACATTGCATATGTCTATGCTCGGTGTGAGGGATTTATCTGTTATTGAGACACCACCGGAAAATAGATTCCCGATTCAAACATATGTGATGGAATATAATCCATCCTTTATCCGTGAGGCAGTGGATCGGGAAATGTCCAGAGGCGGCCAGGTGTTCTTCCTGCATAACCGGGTGGAAAATATTGAAAAAATGGCTCGTGATATTGGGATGCTTGTGCCAAATGCGCGAGTGGCTATTGCCCATGGGCAAATGAATGAATCAGAACTGGAGAATGTTATTATCGGCTTCATTGAAGGAGAATATGACATTTTAGTCAGTACAACCATTATTGAAACAGGTGTCGATATTCCAAATGTGAATACATTAATTGTCAATCATGCTGATCATATGGGACTGAGTCAGCTTTATCAGCTAAGAGGGCGTGTCGGACGCTCCAATCGCGTAGCCTACGCTTACTTCACATATCAGCGTGATAAAGTATTAACAGAGGTTGCTGAGAAAAGATTGCAGGCAATTAAAGAATTTACGGAGCTCGGGTCTGGATTTAAAATTGCAATGCGTGATTTATCTATTCGTGGTGCCGGGAATTTACTAGGTGCGCAGCAGCATGGCTTTATTGATTCTGTAGGGTTTGATATGTACTCTCAAATGTTGAAGGATGCAATCGATGCCCGTAAAGAAGGAAAAGAAGTAGAGGATATCAAGCCGTTTGAGCCGGAAATCTCCTTGAAAATTGATGCGTATATTCCGGATGAGTACTTAAAGGATGAGAAGCAGAAAATTGAAATGTATAAGCAGTTCCAAAACTTGGATAGTCCAGAAGCAGTACAGGATCTGAGAGATGAATTAATTGACCGCTTTGGAGATTATCCTGCAGAGGTTGAAAATTTATTCACCGTGAGCATTATGAGAATGCACGCTAAACAACAGCGTGTCCAATCTATCACAGAGGCTCCAAAGAAAATTACGATGCTGATTGATGAAGGAAGAAGTCAGGAAATTGATGGCTCTAAATTATTTGAAGTGGCTAATCAATTTGACCGTCAGATCAGCCTGGGCACAGAAAATCAAAACTTAAAAGCAGGTATTAAATGGAGTAATGACAAGGCCTATAAACGTCACGATGTTGTGGTCGAATTTATTAAACAGTTAAGTAATGTAACTCGGTAAAAATATGGTTTACCAGTGAAAAGCTGCTCTCTATTCCAGGGAGCAGCTTTTTTAATACCTTCTCAAGAAAATATTGATTTTTTATTATCAAATGATTTAAGAGGTGTAAGCAAGGAAGAAGTAGAGCACTACTTGATAATCCGACCAGTATAGAGGGAACCTAATATACTTATTATATGGGGGACAGTGAGAGGCTATCAAGTAATTATGAATAAATAAGGTTTTAAAATTCTATTTTTTGCTTTTATCTTCATCTCCTCCAAAAAAATAACAAAAATTTCATTTGGAATGTATAGTTATTTCTGGTTGATTAATACTATTACAACAACCGGTGATGAATTATGGAGGGAAGACTTTCCATCCAAGTCAGAATCGTCATTTAGAAAGGGAGGATACTTAGATGAAAGCAACAGGAATAGTGCGACGTATTGATGATTTAGGGAGAGTAGTGGTGCCAAAGGAAATTCGGAGAACCCTGCGTATCCGTGAAGGAGATCCCCTTGAAATTTTCGTTGATCGTGAGGGAGAGGTTATTTTAAAAAAATATTCACCAATCAGTGAGTTAGGCCATTTTGCTAAAGAATATGCAGAGGCATTGTTTCAATCTTTACAATCGCCGGTTATTATTACAGATCGCGATGAAATTATTGCAGTAGCAGGAGAGTCTAAAAAAGAGTACGCAAATAAATCATTAAGCAGCTATATTACTAATATTATTGAAGGACGTTCACCCGTTTATGAAGGTGATAAGTCTCAGGTAGAAATTGTAGATGGAAATGAGCAGGAGCTGCACTCTTATTCGATTCATCCTATTATTGCCAACGGTGATCCAATTGGCTGTGTGATGATTTTCTCTAAAGAAGATAAACTGAGTAAGGTAGAGCAGAAGGCAGCAGAGACTGCATCTGTTTTTCTGGCTAAACAAATGGAATAGACCGCCCCTCATTCATACTTTTTCAAAAAGAAGCTTTCTCTAGGTTACCCTCCAATCTAGAGTACAAGCTTCTTTTTTGTAGGCAGATCCGAAAATATAGCAGAGAGATTGAGGTAGGCATCTTAGTGATAAGAATGTCAGGGTTTTAAAGACCAAGTGCTTTTCTCCCTGATATGATATACTGAGATAAATTCATTTGGAAAAGGAAAAATTCGTCATGTCAGATAATGAAACAAGCCGGTTGGTTAAAGGTGCGCTTTTACTGAGTATCGCCGGTTTGATAAGTAAAGTGTTTAGTGCCGTTTATCGTATTGTATTGCAAAACCTGACAGGGGATATTGGATTTTATATGTATCAACAGCTCTATCCATTGTTAGGAATTGCGACGATGCTTGCATTATATGGATTCCCTTCAGCAATTTCTTCGTTGACGGCGACAGAAATTGAAAAGGGAAAAGTATTAACCTGGAAAGGCTTTTATCGCCCTATTCTTCTAATCCTTGGGAGTTTTCATATCATACTTACAGCAGTAATTTATGTTTCTGCACCATTATTAGCTGAAATGGCTGGTGATGAGCATTTTATTGGGTTATATCAGTTGGCTGCAATATTATTTTTGGTTGTTCCGGCTGTGGCAATACTCAGAGGAATACAGCAGGGCAGGTATGAGATGGCTCCTACTGCCCTCTCTCAAATTGGAGAACAGCTTATTCGTGTATGTATAATTATTGTGGGGGCGTGGCTGGTCAGCCAAGGAGTTTTGCAAATTTATGCTATTGGAACAACAGCGGTACTGGCATCCTTGCTGGGAGGCTTTAGTGCACTCGCCATTCTTTTATTTTTAAACTATAAAAATCAAAATGATTCACATGAAGTGGTAGGCGTACCTAACTTGGAAGAAGCAGTTCCATGGAAGAACTATTTAAGAATCCTGCTGCTGTTTGGGATAGCTGCTGCGATGAATCATATGATACTTTTATTAATGCAATTAGCGGACGCGTTTACGTTTGTGCCGAAATTAATAGCAAGTGGAGCAGGAGAAATAGAGGCCAAGGAGATGAAGGGCGTATTTGACCGGGGACAGCCGCTTATTCAGATGGTGACAATTATTGGGTCATCTATTGCCTTGGCAATTATACCGGCAATCAGTCACCAGAAATTAAAAGATCAGAAAAAACAGGTAACCAACTATATTCAGACAGCAATGCATGTTGGTATTTTTATCGCTGCAGGTGCGGTTTTGGGATTATTTATTATTTTTCCAGAGGTCAATCAACTACTTTATAAGAATACGCAGGGAACGAGTGAACTAAGGTTATTAATTGTGGCTATTGTAATGTCTACCATCTCTATTATCGGTGCATCTATTTTACAGAGCCTGGGCATGATTGTGCGGACAGCCGTATTTATCGGCATCTCATTTGTGGTAAAGGTATGCAGCAACTTGATTCTAATACCGCTTTATGGTGTCTATGGAGCGAGTATAGCCACGGTCTCCAGTCTGGGTGTGTTATTGTTGCTTGTAATTATAGAGCTATACCGGAAACTGCCAGGCATGCCATTATACCGTTCGATTTCCTGGAGAAGTTTAGCCGCGGCGAGCTTAGCGATGATAATTTATCTGTTGGTGGTACAAGGGATATTCTCTTCACATGTAATGGATGTAAGAATCCTGCTGCTTGTATATGTAATCTTTATCTCCATATCAGGAGCAGGCCTATTCCTCTTTGTCTTGCTTAAGACTGGCGGATTAACTGAAAATCAGATTAAGATTTTACCGAAATCAGAGTACTTGTTACGTATTTACAAAGGGAGGAAACAACCTTGAAGCAAATAGAAGTCATTGGACTGGGGGCAGGAGATTTAGAGCAGCTGCCGCTCGGTGTATATAGAAAATTAATAAAGACACAGCAGACGATTTATGCAAGAACATTAGATCATCCCGTAATTGAAGCATTGGAAGCAGAAGGAGTTTCTTTTACGTCCTTTGATCAGCTTTACAAAGAGGAAGAGCAGTTTGGAATGGTGTATGAGCGCATTACAGAAAAGCTGATAGAAGCTGCGAAAACAAGTGAGAATAATGTAATTTATGCTGTTCCAGGTCATCCCATGCTGGCAGAGAAAACCGTTCAACTTTTGCTGAGTCAACAGGAAATTAAAGTGTCAATTGCCGGTGGGCAAAGTTATTTGGATGATTTGTTCACAGCGATGAAGATTGATCCTATCGAAGGCTTTCAGTTCGTAGATGGAACAGATTTCAAACGTAATCAGCTTAATTTGCGAAATCATCTATTTGTTTGCCAGGTGTATGATACATTTATCGCGTCTGAGGTCAAGCTGACTTTATTAGAAGAATTGCCATCCGATTATGAAATTTATATCGTAGAGGCAGCTGGGAGTAACACAGAAAAAATTGAAAAAGTCCCATTGGAAGAGTTGGATCACCGGATGGAAATAAGTAATTTAACCACGCTCTATATTCCGCCAGCTCCAGAAGGATATCTTCATCATACGTTTGCATTTTTACGAGAGGTGATGGCGATTTTACGTGGTCCTGACGGATGCCCCTGGGATAAGAAGCAGACACATGAATCCCTCCGTCATCATACCATTGAAGAAGTTTATGAGCTGATTGAAGCGATTGATGAAGAGGATGATGACCATATTGTTGAGGAGCTTGGCGATTTGCTGATGCATATTTTATTGCATAGTCAGATTGGCGAGGATAATGGTTATTTTACGATAGATGATGTGATTCAGTCGATTTCTGATAAAATGATTTATCGCCATCCGCATGTCTTTTCATCAACAGTAGCAGATACAGAAGAAGCGGTGCTGCAGAACTGGGAAGAGCTGAAGAAACAGGAAAAGGGAAAAGAAAGAGAATCTATATTGGATGGCATCCCGGCAAATCTTCCTTCCTTGGCAAAAGCATATAAACTTACCTCCAAAGCAGGGAAGGTCGGCTTTGAATGGGGACGTGTAGAGGAAGTTTGGGAGAAGCTGAAGGAAGAAATAAATGAGGTTATCGAGGCGGTCGAGGAAAAGGAATTTACGGATGTAGAAGAGGAGCTTGGGGATGTTTTATTTGTCTTAGCGAATATTTCCAGATACTATAAAGTAAATCCTGAGGTGGCATTAGAGCGTGCCAACCGGAAATTCATCAGCCGGTTTCAATATATAGAGGAAAAACTGAAAGAAAACCATCAAACACCTAAAACAGCCTCTCTGCAGGAAATGGATGCTTACTGGGAAGAAGCGAAGAAAAAACAAAAGCTAACAGAGGAGAATTGATGATGAGATTAGATAAATTTTTAAAAATATCCCGGATAATTAAGCGGCGTACTTTAGCAAAGGAAGTAGCGGATCAAGGAAGAATTACTGTGAACG
This sequence comes from Oceanobacillus sojae, assembly GCF_007991515.1. Classification (GTDB taxonomy): domain Bacteria; phylum Bacillota; class Bacilli; order Bacillales; family Amphibacillaceae; genus Oceanobacillus; species Oceanobacillus sojae. The sequence goes on along the minus strand of NZ_BJYM01000021.1, from coordinate 19,609 downwards.
GTAATGCGGCGAAAGCTTCTACTGTTCTTTCTGAAGGAGACGAGCTTATCATCCGGTTTGGTCAAAAACTCGTTACTATACAAGTAAATGCTTTGCGGGAAAATGTCCGTAAAGACGAAGCAGATACGCTTTATAAGATTGTTAAAGAAGAGAAATTAGAGCAGTAGAAATATAGTTCTATACTTGTCCCTCCCATCATAAGCTATTAACGATAGGGAGGGTTTTTATATGAATTATTATGAGAATAAAGATGTAAGAAATCATATTGAACAAGAGCATACCGTAAAAATAGACAAACGAAAAAACCTTGAAATTACAGGCGTCAAAGAAGTAGACAGCTTTGATAACGAAGCATTTCTGTTAGAAACAGTGATGGGGTATTTAATTATCCGCGGACAAAATTTACAGTTAAAGAATTTAGACGTGACAGAAGGGATTGTCACTATTAAAGGAAAAATATATGAGCTTTCCTATGTAGATGACCAGCAGCAGGAGAAAGCTAAAGGGTTCTTTAGCAAGTTATTCCGATGACTTTATCTACGCAATTTCTAACACTTATCACGATGGCTTTAAGCGGTTTTTATTTAGGCATCGCTCAGGAAACCTTCCGTCGCTTCACAGTTTACTGGAAGGGGCGGTTATTTTTAACGTATTTTTTAGAAATATTATTTTGGATGATGCAGGCGGGCATTTTATTTTATATATTATACCGGGTGAATCAAGGAGAGCTCAGAATCTATATTGTACTAGCAAGCCTCTTTGGTTTTTCTGCTTATCAGGCATTGGCAAAACAAGTATACAAAAGGTTATTAGAACGTTTGATCCGAATTTTTAAAGCAATTTATCAGGGAATAGAAAAATTGATAAAAATATTGCTTATTTCTCCTTTGCGGTGGATATTCTTCACGTTCTATCGTATGATAAAAGCAATACTAATCGGAGTTATGAAAATAATTATATGGTTGTTTCTTTTTTTATTTACTCCTTTGCGGTGGATAGGGACAGGCCTTTTTCGCCTTTTTCCAAAACCAATTCAAAATTTCTTTCTGCAAATTGCAGGATTTTATAGTAAAATACAGAATATAGTTTATAAATACGTGTTTAAAAAGTCCGATTAAAAGGACCAAGAAGTTTGAGGCAGCGAAGTATTGAGTAACGGAACGTATGCTTTAAATACGTGAGTAACGGAGATGCAAGCTAACGAAGAAATTCGCCGTGTCATTTTAATCGGACTTTTTAAACGTCACTTAGATGGATTCAGTCTTATCGGAGGAGGTAACAGCTGTGGAAGAAAGAAAGAAGAAAGTAACAAAACTTCATTCTAAGTCCGTACACCAGTACGATGCGTACATAGAGCGACAGAATAGAAAAAAACAGCGCCTTACCAGAAGGTTGGTACTGTATGCATTAGTTGTTGCGGTGATCATAGGAAGTATGTCAGTCTATCATTTCAGTCAGCGGTCGATTAAAGCGGATAAAATGGACGAGTATGAACAGTTAGAGCAGCAGCTTGCAGATTTAAAGCAGGAAGAATCGGATTTAAATAATGAAATTGAGCTCCTGAAGGACGAAGATTATGTTCTTGAGATTGCCAGAACTAATTATTTCTTCTCAAATGAAGGAGAATTAATATTTAAATTGCCTGATGAAGACCCATCATATTGACACTTTTTATTTTGATTAATATACTATATATTGAAGAACATTTAATCTTTTAAGGAGGAGCATTTCTTTTATGTCAATTGAAGTAGGCAGCAAGCTGCAAGGAAAAGTAACCGGAATCACTAATTTTGGGGCTTTTGTGGAGTTAGAAGAAGGAAAAACAGGTCTGGTTCATATTAGTGAGGTTGCAGACAACTATGTCAAAGATATTAATGAACATTTAACGGTTGGAGATGAAGTAAAGGTTAAAGTCATTAATGTTGAAAAGGATGGCAAAATCGGCCTGTCCATTAGAAAGGCGAAAGATCGCCCGCAAGTACGTCAAAAGAGTCAAAAAGAACGCACGGAGAACTTCGAGTCCAAAATGAATCGTTTCCTAAAGGATTCCGAGGATCGTTTAGCCTCTTTGAAAAAGCACACTGAATCCAAGCGTGGTGGACGGGGTGCTAGAAGAGGATAGTGGTTGCTGTCTATTAATAATGCTCTATGGATAGATCAAAGCAGATGCTTCTTAAATTAAGGAGGCATCTGCTTTTTTAATATGTTTGGCAGGGCTGGGACAAGAGGAAAAGAGTTTAACCCCAATAACGGAGAATGTGTAAAAAATGCAGGAAATATATACGGGCTTTAGAAGAAAGTATAGTATATATTCCTAAGCGGTTATTCACATAATTTATGTTCGCTATAATTTGCTGGGTTAAAAGACTTCTACTGTCCTGGCTTTTTTTGTGTTGGTTAATAATTCGTTAAATATTGAGGAGTGAGACTATATGGATATCAAAAATGTACCAGATTGGATTTTATCCTTAGACGAGGAAGATTTAGAGTGCATTAAAAAATTCGTGATGAACTCCGGCTCATTAAAGAAGGTTGCGAAAATTTATGCTGTCTCTTATCCCACAGTAAGAATTAAGCTGGATAGGCTGATTGAAAAGATAAAATTAAATCATGCCAAGGATAATGAAGAGTTTATAAAATTTATTAAACAGCTTTCCATCGATGATCGTATCAATCTTGAAGAAGCAAAATTAATTATTGAAAAGTATAAACAGGAAAAGGAGGAAAAATAACGTTTGGATTTGGTATTTATGATGCGTTTATAATTGCAGGATTTCTGGCAATACAGTATTTTCTCTCAACCAGAAATAGAGTTTATTGGGGAGCGATTATTCCTGTTCTCCTTGTTTTCTGGTTAACATGGAGCTTATATATAGGAAGAATAGAAAGTGTCCTTGCCTATGCGCTGATTCTTTTAGCTGGGATGATTGTTCTGGCTATGGAATGGCATGAAGGAAGAGTAGCTCTTAGTAAACGTAGAAATAAAGAATTAGATAAAATGAAATCACAGGACATACAGTAAAACGACAGCATGGATAATCTCAAATGGATATAATCTAGACTATCAAATGAATATATTATGGTTAGATGTAATAAGTGGGGAACTTCATCGAAACATTTGATTTTATAAAATCAAATGATACTTAAAGTGAGAGTTTGCACCCACTGAGAACATTTGTAATTATTCCCTTCCAATAATACTGTTGCATAATAACAAAAAAACTTATTTCCTCGGTAAGGGAAATAAGCTTTTTTTCAGGATAGCGGCGGAGGGGATCGAACCCACGACCTCACGGGTATGAACCGTACGCTCTCGCCAGCTGAGCTACGCCGCCATTAAAACCAACAAGAAAAATCATACAACAGACAATACAAAGTGTCAATAGTTTCCACGCATATTTTATAGACTGATTTGTAAAAGCCCCGGAATATATAGCGGTCAATCTGAAAAAATACGTTTTCTGCTCTATTTTTTTAAGGCTCGCCTATCTTGTCGAGCTTATAGAAAAGAACAGCTTTTCTCCCACCTTTTTCTACAAATGATGAAGCAATATCTAAAAAGCTGCGCAGATTTTAAATGATGGAAATGTATCAAACAGTAGCTTCAAATTAGCTGTATTCCCATCACTATAAACAAAAATTTATTGTTCGCCAGGTATACACCCTTTTTGTAAAACGATGTTAACTTACCAAAATTAAGTCGAACGATTTTTAGAAGCTGCCATGTTTTTTTGACAAAAAAAGAATACAACCTGTGTTTTACTAGTTGGAAAGATGGGAGTGGATAAAATGATAGGTTCAATTCCAAGGGTGGATTCGGGAAGCATTGCAATCGAGAAAGCACATAAAAAGAGAAAATGGAGAGAACAAATTATGGCGAAGATTAATCATGTATTGATCGCGCAAGGCTGGTTATTTTACATTACCGGTTTCTTATTAGGACGGGCTGTCATCCTGCAGGCGGTTTCTCCATTTGCTGTTGCGTTTATTGCCAGTATGTGGCTTGTCCATCGTGATAAATCATTCCGGTCTATGATTGCTGTTATTTTAGGAGCACTAACTTATTCCATGCAGCATGTTGTTTTTATCTTTCTTGCTTTTATCTTATTTATTTTCATATCGGCAGCAACAAAGTCTATCAAAAACCAGCAGTGGATGCTGCCTGTCACGGTTTTTTTAGCTACCAGCCTGCCGAGAATGTTTCTATATTCTATCCAGGATACAATATCGTCCTTCCAATGGATGATGTTAGCCATAGAAGGAGTACTTGGAGCAATTCTTGTACTTATATTTATGCAAAGCATTCCGCTATTATCACCAAAACGGTATAAACCTGCTTTAAAAAGTGAAGAAATTGTCTGTCTGATTATTCTTATTGCCTCTGTATTAACAGGATTCATTGGCTGGGAGGTGTATGGAGCCTCTTTAGAGCAGGTCTTTTCAAGATATTTTGTGTTAGTATTTGCTTTTGTCGGTGGAGCGGCAATCGGATCGACTGTCGGTGTTGTAGCAGGAATGATTTTATCATTAGCCAATGTTGCTAACCTCTATCAAATGAGTCTGCTTGCCTTTTCAGGAGTACTCGGTGGATTATTGAAGGAGGGAAAGAAGGCAGGGACGGCGCTTGGCCTCTTAATCGGGACAGGCTTAATTGGTGTCTATGGTGAAAATGTTGCTTTATTGCCGTCGTTAATAGAATCGCTTATGGCAGTGATGCTATTTATACTTACTCCGGCATCATGGTTTGAGCAAATTGCCCGCTATATACCGGGGACAGAAGCATATACAAATGAACAAGAGCAGTATTCACAAAAGGTTCGAAACGTTACTGCAAAGCGAGTGGAGCAATTTTCAGATGTTTTTCAAGCACTCTCAAAAAGTTTTGCGGTAACAGACAGGACATTAAGTGATGAAAAGAGGGACGAGAAGAGAGATACAGATTACTTTTTAAGCCAGGTGACGGAAAAAACATGCCAGGGGTGTTTTCTAAAGAATAAATGCTGGCAAAAGGAATTTGATAAAACCTATTCTTTGATGGAGGACATGAAGCAGGATATAACTGCCGGACAGGATCCAAATCGGAATGTTATGAAGGATTTTGAGAATCATTGTGTGAAATCACGCCAGGTGGTGGAGGCAATGCGATCAGAAATGAGCTTTCACGAAGCAAATCAACAGCTCAGACAGCAGGTAACAGAAAGTAAGCGCTTAGTTTCTGATCAGCTCCAGGGTGTTTCTGAAGTAATGAATGATTTTGCTAAAGAAATACTAAAGGAGCGGCAGCACCACGAGCTGCAGGAATCGCAAATTATCCATGCTTTAAAGCAGATGGGAATAGAATTAGTCCGCCTAGACATTTATCACTTGGAAAAAGGAAATGTAGATATTGAATTGACAACAAGCTTTTATGAATATCATGGAGAGGGTGAAAAGCTGATTGCTCCTATTCTTTCAGAGCTGCTCGATGAAATGATTGTGGTGAAAACGGAGGATATTTCCTCTTTCCCGTACGGATATAGCCACTTCGTTTTCGGCTCAGCAAGAGATTTTGCGATTGAGACAGGAGCGGCAAATGCAGCAAAAGGAGGTGGACTTGTATCTGGAGACAGCTTTACAACCATTGAGCTTGGCGCAGGAAAGTTTGCCATGGCTATCAGTGATGGGATGGGGAATGGAAAACGCGCGAAAGAAGAAAGTACAGAAACATTGCGCTTATTGCAGCAAATTTTACAGACAGGGATACGAGAAAAGGTTGCCATCAAAACCATCAATTCGATTCTCGCTTTGCGTACTACTGATGAGATGTTTGCAACGCTTGATTTAGCAGTCGTTGATCTGCATAACGCATCTGCAGAATTTTTAAAGATTGGTTCGACACCGAGCTTTGTCCGCAGAGGAAACGCAATGCTGAAAATTGAGGCCAGTAATCTTCCGATGGGGATTATTAAAGAGTTTGACGTAGATATTGTCAGTGAACAGCTAAAGCCGGATGATTTATTAATTATGATGAGTGATGGAATTTTTGATGGGCCAAAAGACGTGGAGAATATCGATATTTGGATAAAACGTAAAATTAAAGAAATGGACACGGAGGATCCGCAAGAGATTGCTGATCTGTTATTAGAAGAGGTGATTCGGACAAGATCAGGAGATATTAATGATGATATGACAGTATTGGTTGCCAAGGTAAAGAAAAACACACCAAGGTGGGCAAATGTTCCAATTCATCATGGGAAGGTTCTTTCTATGTAGAGCGGGAAATATCTCTCTATATATAAAAACGGATGTTTTACTTAAAAAGAACCCTCTCTCTTCCTTTAAGTATGAGTTCAAAAAGTAGCTAAATTAGAAGCAAGAAGGTCAAAGCCACGTCAACGAAGAGATTCGCCGCTTATCATTTTGGGACTTTTTGAACATCCTCGTTAAGCAAATCTATCAAATATATGTATACAGAAAGTATTATTTGGTGATGATGGTAATGGAAGATGAGGGAGGTATACATCAAATGAATGCGGGAACGTTAAAACAAATTCTGCTGTTAACAGACGGCTGCTCTAACAAAGGTGAAGATCCTGCTGTTGTTGCCAGCTTAGCTAACCAGCAGGGAATTACCGTAAATGTAATTGGTATTTTAGATGATGATCAGACAGAACAGCCGGAAGGGCTCCGGGAAGTGGAGGATATAGCAGTGTCCGGCGGAGGTGTCAGTCAAATTGTCTATAGTGAACGCCTGTCACAAACAGTGCAGATGGTAACAAGGCAGGCTATGACGCAAACATTGCAGGGATTTGTGAATAAAGAGCTGCGCAGTATTTTAGGAAAAGATCAGTCAATGGAAGAGCTGGATCCTGAAAAACGTGGTGAAATTATGGAAGTTGTTGAGGATTTAGGTGAAACGAGCGATTTGGAGGTAGTTGTACTCGTCGATAGCAGTGCAAGTATGCGTGATAAATTAGAAACGGTGAAGGAAGCACTTTTTGATTTATCGATGAGCTTAAACGCACGTGTCGGGAAAAACCGTTTTTGTATTTACCGTTTTCCGGGCAGGCGGAGTGATATTGAGCTTGTACTTGATTGGTCGCCAAAGCTGGATGGTATTTCTAAAGTATTTCCAAAGCTGACAAGCGGCGGAATAACTCCAACTGGACCAGCATTACGTGCGGTGATGTACCAATTCAGTAAAAAGCAGCTGCGGAGGAATTCGGATGAAGAACCATTCGACATTGAAGAAACAGGCTATTAATTTACATGCTCAGCAAAAAGTGACTGGAAAATGGCATTATAAATCCTACACCGTAGTCAGAAAAATTGGCCAGGGTGCGATAGGATCTGTTTATCTCTGCATGTATAATGGACGGCCAGTTGCCTTGAAAATGAGTGAACAGGATGCAGCTGTAACAGTGGAAGTCAATGTGCTCAAAGCGCTGAAAAAGGTTCAAGGATACCGCCTTGGGCCTTCTTTATTGGATGTGGACGATTGGACAGCACCGAATGGAAGAGTGTATTCCTTTTATGTGATGGAATATATGGAGGGTCAAACGTTAGGTGCGTTTATTCAGGCGAGGGGTAAGAAATGGCTTGGCGTATTGATGGTTCAATTATTAGAGGATTTGGACCAGCTTCATCAGGCTGGCTGGACCTTTGGTGATTTAAAAACGGACAATATTCTTGTTGAATCGAATCCACCTAGAATTCGATTGGTGGATGTAGGCGGTACAACAAGGATGGGACGGTCTATTAAAGAGTATACTGAGTTTTTTGATCGCGGGTATTGGGGCTTGGGGACGCGTAAGGCAGAGCCAAGCTATGATTTGTTTGCTGTTGCGATGGTGTTTCTCCATATTTATTATCCGAGGCGGTTTGAACGTATGACAGGGGAGCCTTCAGAGAAATTGTTGGAAAAAAAGCTGTATCGTGCAACTGACCTGCAATTACTTCACCCTATTTTAAGAAAAGCATTGAAAGGAAAGTATCATACAGCAGCAGAAATGAAAACGGAAGTTATGGACAAAATAAAACAGGTACAGCGCCGGCGCAGTCAATATCGTAAAAAGGTACAGCAAAAGAAAGCTTACCCTGTTAAAGAATCGTTTAGCATCTCTCTGATTGCTTCTGTTTTTTGGATTATTTCACTGCTGTTACCTTAATGAGGATATTTAAAAATGAAAATATGCTTTTTTTGGCATCCTCTCTTTTGAACCGTTTCTTAAAAAGGAGTATGATAGAAGTGTAGTCAAAATACGGTTATTTTCTAATTTAGAATAACCGTATGACGCGACAGAGGATTCGGATGGAGGAAGAATGAGATGGAGCAGAAGGTGTATGCGTTTATTCAGAGACATCAATTAATTCAAAAGCATACAACGATTCTTGTCGGAGTTTCAGGAGGACCAGATTCTATTGCTCTGTTACATTTTCTTAAAAAGCTTTCCTCCAATTGGGATTTAAATCTCGTGGCAGTAACAGTAGATCATCAGCTGCGTAACGAAGAATCTGCTGAAGATTGCCAGTTCGTTAAAGAAATTTGTCGGGATTGGGAAATTCCCTGTGTGACAAGAGCAGTAGATGTAAGGCAATACCAAAAAGAAAAAAGCGTTAGTGAAGAGGTTGCTGCACGCGAATTAAGGTACAGTGTTTATCAAGAATTGATGCATGCAGAAAATGCAGATGTACTTGCCCTTGGACATCATGCTGATGATCAGATTGAAACGCTGGTTATGCGGATGGCCAGAATTGGGACATCCAATGCCTTAAAGGGGATTCCTGTACGGCGGAATTTTGCCGGCGGAGAAATCATCCGTCCTTTATTAGGTGTGACAAAGAATAATATTCTTGCTTATTTGGAAAAATATCAATTGAGCTATCGGGTAGATAAAACAAATGCAGATGAAGCTTATACAAGAAACTATTACAGGAAAAATGTCGTGCCATTGCTGAAGGAGAAAAATCCGGGTATTCATGAGACAATACAAACCCTCAGCGAGACGTTATCACAGGATGAACAATACTTGCAGGCACAAGCTGCGGAAATGGTAGAAAAAATAGTGGAATTCCGTGAAAATAACCGGGAAATTTGTTTTGCTGCAGAAGCTTTTTTAGAGCTTCCTCAGGCTTTACAAAGAAGGGCCTTTCATCTAATATTAAACTATCTATATGGAACCTTACCTAAAGACCTATCCTATATCCACGAAGTAAACTTTTTTGACCTGTTAAGGCGCCGGAATGGGAGCTCAAGTTTGGATTTTCCCTTGCGGCTCCAAATGACAAATATATATGGACAAATTTATCTGCAATTTGGTCATCAGCCATCCACGAAGTTAGCACATTCCTCTTTATTGACAGTACCGGGCGAAGTGCTGCTGTCGGACGGAACAAAGATCGAGGCATCAATGGTCAAAGAAACTCCGGCAGAGAATGAAGCTATTTTTGTCTTTCCGTCAGATTCTATTTCATTACCACTACATATCCGAGTAAGAAAAGCGGGAGATCGTATGTCTGTCAGAGGACTCAATGGTTCAAAAAAGCTTAAGGATATTTTTATAAACGCTAAAATACCAAAAAGTCTACGGGATAATTGGCCAATTATAGTGGATGATAAAGGAGTCATCCTTTGGGTTGTCGGTCTAAAAAAAGCAGAGACTGCACAGAATGGTAAAGGATTGAATATAAAGCTGGAATATAGTTCGAGAAGATAATTAGGAGGAGAAAACATGGCGCAAGGAACGATTCATGATGAGATTGAGAAGATTTTGGTAAGTGAGGAAGAGATTCAGGAGAAATGCAAGGAGCTTGGCGCTGTATTAACAGAGGAATACAAGGGCAAGTTTCCACTGGCTATCGGTGTATTAAAAGGCGCGTTGCCGTTTATGTCAGATATTCTTCGTCATACAGAAACACATCTGGAAATGGATTTTATGGATGTGTCCAGTTATGACGGCGGAACATCCTCGACAGGAGAGGTGAAAATTCTAAAAGATTTGAATACAAAAGTAGAAGGCCGCGATATTATCATTGTGGAAGATATCATTGATAGCGGACTTACCTTGAGCTACTTAGTGGATTTATTTAAATATCGTAAAGCTAACTCAATTAAAATCGTGACGCTTCTCGATAAACCGGCCGGAAGAACAGCAGATATCAAAGCGGACCTTATCGGCTTTGAAGTTCCGGATGAATTTGTTGTAGGCTATGGTTTGGATTATGCAGAAAAATATCGAAATCTTTCTTATATTGGTGTTCTGAAACCAGAAATTTATGGCGGATGATGAATACATTTAAAAATGGGCAAGACAGTGGCTTAATTGGGACAGGCTGCAGTGGAGATTGCTGAAAATATAGCTTTTCTCAGAAGCAGCATTACATGTATTTTAAAGAATAATCCTAGACGATTTGATTAGGAATTTTGCAATATTTCATTTCATAAAAAATAATTCGTCAAAAATGGTTAAATTATTTGTATAAAGCGATTTTACTATGATACGATTTACTATAGTTTTTCCCCATTTGGGAGGAGGTAAGCAATGAATCAGATATTTCGTAAGGTCTTCGTCTGGATGCTCTTATTTATTATCATTATTGGAGTAATCGGAGTGTTCAATGGACCAAGTGAAGATCAGGAGCAGTATGATGTACAGCAATTTATGAATGCTTTAAATAATGGTGAAATTAAGGAACTGACCTTTCAGCCGTCACATGGCATCATTCGTTTGACGGGTACGTTAACAGACGATGATGAGACAGAATTTGTTGCTCAGGTACCGGATAATGAAGCAATTGTCTCACAAATTACAAATAGAGCAAGCCAACAAAGTCAATTAACGGTAGAGGAAGAAGAACAGCCTAGTCCTTGGCTTACATTCTTAACTGGAATTATTCCATTCTTATTGATTGGTCTATTCTTATTATTCATCCTTAGTCAGGCACAAGGCGGCGGCGGTGGCGGCCGTGTTATGAACTTCGGTAAGAGTAAGGCGAAAATGTACTCTGAAGATAAGAAAAAAGTCCGCTTTAAAGATGTCGCTGGTGCTGATGAAGAGAAACAAGAACTTGTTGAGGTCGTGGAATTTTTAAAAGATCCGCGTAAATTCTCGCAGGTAGGCGCACGTATCCCAAAAGGTGTCCTTCTTGTCGGCCCTCCGGGTACAGGTAAAACATTACTGGCGAAAGCAGTCGCAGGTGAAGCAGGAACACCATTCTTCTCCATCAGTGGTTCTGACTTCGTAGAAATGTTTGTAGGGGTCGGTGCCTCCCGTGTACGTGATTTATTTGAAAATGCGAAGAAAAATGCGCCGTGTATCATCTTTATTGATGAGATTGATGCAGTCGGCCGTCAGCGTGGAGCAGGACTAGGCGGTGGACATGATGAACGTGAACAGACACTAAACCAGCTATTGGTTGAGATGGACGGATTTGGAGCAAATGAAGGAATTATTATGATTGCTGCAACGAACCGTGCTGATATACTTGACCCTGCTTTATTACGTCCAGGACGTTTTGATAGACAAATCATGGTAGACCGTCCAGATGTGAAAGGCCGTGAAGCTGTTCTGGAAGTACATGCAAGAAATAAACCGCTTGAAGATACAGTTGATTTAAAAACAATTGCAATGCGTACTCCAGGATTCTCTGGTGCCGATTTGGAGAACTTGCTGAATGAAGCGGCGTTAGTTGCAGCTCGTGCTGATCGTAAGAAAATTGGTCAGTTAGATATTGACGAAGCAATTGACCGTGTTATTGCGGGACCTGCGAAGAAGAGCAGAGTTATTTCCGAAAAAGAAAGAAATATTGTTGCCTATCACGAGAGTGGTCATACGGTCATCGGTATGGTCTTAGATGATGCTGATGTCGTTCACAAAGTTACCATTGTTCCCCGTGGTCAAGCTGGTGGTTATGCGGTAATGCTTCCAAGAGAAGACCGCTACTTCATGACAAAACCGGAGCTGTTTGATAAGATTACCGGTTTACTGGGTGGACGTGTCGCAGAAGAAATCATTTTTGGTGAAGTAAGCACAGGAGCTTCCAATGACTTCCAACGTGCGACAGGTATTGCGCATAAGATGATCACCGAATTTGGTATGAGTGATAAGATTGGTCCGCTTCAATTCAGTAATGGCGGTGGAGGTAATGTATTCCTTGGCCGTGATATTCAAAATGAACAAACATATTCTGATGCAATTGCACACGACATTGATCAGGAAATGCAGAATTTCATTAATTACTGTTATGACCGTGCAAAAACAATTCTTACAGAGCATAAAGCACAGTTAGAATTAATTGCTAAGACATTATTAGAAGTGGAAACACTGGATGCAAAACAAATCAAATCTCTTTTTGAAGATGGAAAGCTTCCTGAACCGGAAGAAGGTTCAGATGATTTGAAGGTAAGCATTCAATCAAAAGAAGATGATGAGGAAAAAAGAGGACTTTCTTTTGAAGAAGCAAAAGAAAAAGCCGAAAAGAAATCCGATTCTTATATAAACGATCCTATTATGAATAATGATTATGAGGAAAAAGAAACGCATAACTCTGACGAAAATACAGAGGACAACTCAGATTCAGATCGTAAAAATTAAGAAGTTGGGAAGTATATACATGAAGCAGCCTAAGATTGGAAAGGCTGCTTCTTTTTTTTGCAGACAGGCGAGTGTTTGCGCACGTGACACTGTAAACTTCTCAATTGTACTATGAAGCGATTGTCTCAAGAGCGTTTGAATAAGATTTTTGCATGGTTGTAATGCTTTTTTGGTTTTTCCTTAAAAAAAGTATGTTATATTAATTTTTAGGTAAAGAAGAAAGTTTTCTGTTTGCATAAATACAGCAATAATTAATAGGGCGGGCAGCCACAATGATTTTCGGTGGGGCGAGTAATCGCAGTCCCAGTCCCAGCCCCAGATCTCAACGAAGGTGACTTATTCTACGCTTTTAAGGCTTGGTTTGCCGAGTTTTCTTAAGAAACGAAGGAAGGTATGATGATAGATGTTATTTGTTCTTGACGTAGGGAATACTAATACAGTCTTGGGTGTTTTTGATAATGATACATTAATTCATGATTGGCGTATAAAAACAGACCGTTATAAAACAGAAGATGAATTTGGTATGTTAATTCATTCATTATTTGAATATAAAGGGTTAAGCTTCCAAGACATTACCGGGGTGATTATTTCTTCTGTAGTACCACCTATTATGTTTGCATTAGAGAAAATGAGCCGCGATTATTTTCATTTAGAAGCAGTTGTTATTGGAAAAACATCCTACGACAAGATGATTAAGATGAATTATCCAAATCCGTCTGAAATTGGAGCGGACCGGATCGTTAATGCAATAGCAGGTATTCATAAATACGGCGCACCATTAATTATTATTGATTTTGGTACAGCTACCACCTATTGCTACGTTGATGAAGAAGCGAGATATGCTGGAGGAATTATTACCCCAGGCGTCAATATTTCAATGGAAGCATTAAATACAAGAGCTTCAAAGCTGCCAAAAATCGAGATTCAAAAACCCCAGCAGGTTATTGGTTCTTCTACTGTTGAGGCGATGACATCCGGTGTCTTTTATGGTTATATTGGTCAGGTTGATGGCTTGGTAAAACGGATTAAACAGGAAAAAAGGACAGACCCTACCGTTATCGCAACAGGCGGCTTGTCTAAACTGATTGCACATGAATCAGAGACAATAGATGCTGTGGAGCCGTATTTAACGTTGAATGGGCTGTATCTCATTTATAAAAAGTATTATCAATAAAATGGAGGAATGATGATTGTGAACGATTATTTAATTAAGGCTACAACATATAATGGCATGATTCGTGCATATGCAATTTCCTCAACAGAAACAGTGGAGGAAGCACGCAGAAGACAAGACACATGGGCAACAGCTTCTGCTGCACTTGGCCGTACAGTTACAGTTACAGCAATGATGGGAGCGATGCTGAAGGGAGATGACTCTGTTACCGTAAAAGTAATGGGGAATGGACCGATGGGTGCTATTGTTGCAGACGGAGATGCAAAAGGTCATGTACGTGGATATGTAACAAATCCGCATGTTGATTTTGATTTAAATGAAAAAGGTAAGCTGGATGTAGCCAGAGCAGTCGGCACAGAAGGAAATATCAGTGTTATCAAGGATTTAGGGATGAGAGACTATTTTACAGGTGAGACACCTATTGTATCCGGCGAGATAAGCGAAGATTTCACATATTATTTTGCAACTTCCGAGCAAGTTCCGTCAGCAGTCGGTGCAGGGGTTCTCGTCAATCCGGATTTGAGTATTTTAGCTGCCGGCGGTTTTATTGTACAAGTTATGCCGGGTGCAGATGAAGCGATTATTGAGCGGTTAGAGGACCGTATCCAATCCTTCCCTGCTATTTCTTCACTTATCCGTGAAGGAAAGACACCTGAAGAGATTCTATACACATTGTTTGATAAAGATAATGTAAATATATTGGAGAAAATGCCGATAGAATTTCAATGCAAATGTTCGAAAGAAAGACTTGCGAATGCTATTATTGGATTAGGTGATGAAGAAATCCAGAAAATGATTGATGAAGATCATGGAGCAGAAGCAACCTGTCATTTTTGTAATGAGCGCTATATCTTTACAGAAGAAGAGCTAAAAAAGCTTAAACAATCATAAAAAATGTGTAAATAGCGGAGTCATGATACAAAATAGAAGTATGATGGGCCGCTTTTTTATATAGATGGAAATAGATGATGAATTCGGATTTGCTTCAGATTAGAAAAATGGGCATTTTTTTAACCTTTAGGATTGACATTTTTTCAATAAAGAAATACATTATATATAAATCATATAAAAATACTTGGCATTAGGAGGGGTTATATGACAGTTGCAAATAATATTGCAGGTCTAATTGGTGGAACACCTATTGTAAAGCTCCATAATATTACTGACGAGAATAGTGCAGATGTATATGTAAAATTAGAATTTATGAACCCAGGAAGTTCGGTAAAGGACCGTATCGCAGCAGCAATGGTCGAAGCTGCAGAGAAATCAGGAGGTTTGAAGCCCGGGGATACGATTATTGAACCGACCAGTGGTAATACAGGAATTGGTTTAGCAATGGTTGCTACTGCTAAGGGGTATCAGGCAATTCTTGTTATGCCTGACACGATGAGTCAAGAACGCCGTAATTTACTGAAAGCCTATGGAGCGAAGCTTGTATTAACTCCTGGAGCTGAAGGAATGAAGGGTGCGATTGCTAAAGCGAAAGAATTGCAAGAAGAGAATGGTTATTTTATGCCACAGCAATTTAACAATCCCGCTAACCCGGAAATTCATGAAAAAACAACTGGTAAAGAAATCGTGGAACAAATGTCAGACGGTTTAGATGCTTTTGTTTCCGGGATAGGAACAGGCGGAACAATTACCGGTGCTGGGAAAGTGCTGAAGGAAAATTTCGATGGTGTTAAAATTTATGCTGTGGAGCCAAAGGATTCACCAGTGCTTTCAGGCGGAAATCCTGGACCGCATAAGATTCAGGGAATTGGAGCAGGCTTCAAACCTGAAGTACTTGATACATCCATTTATGATGAAGTTCTGCAGATTGGAAATGAAGAAGCTTTTGAAGCAGCACGAAAGGTCGCTACGACAAATGGAATCCTGGGTGGTATTTCTTCAGGAGCAGCAGTTGCAGCGGCAGTGAAAGTCGCAAAAGAATTAGGTAAAGGTAAAAAGGTTCTGGCGATTCTTCCTGATAATGGAGAACGTTACCTTTCTACAGCTCTTTATCAATTTGATGAAGAAAACTAAAAGTCGAAATGAAAAAGGAATCAGCTATCTTAAGGCTGGTTCCTTTTTTTATCTTTTTTAACCAGCGCTTTCCACTTTTTTTCTTTAACGTCTTAAGGTAGGATGTAGAATAGATGAGATTGATTTGATACGATGCTATATAAGAATAAACACATTCTTTAGGCGGCGAAGAGGAGGCGAAATAAGTGATACAGGCAAAAGAATTTCAATTAGACTTAACTAAGCGCACGCATATTATGGGAATATTAAATGTCACTCCTGATTCTTTCTCAGACGGCGGGCATTATACAAATATTGAAAAGGCAGTTGCCCAAGGAAAAAAAATGGCGGCAGATGGAGCGGATATAATTGATATTGGCGGAGAATCTACTCGCCCAGGACATACGCCTGTCAGTGCGGAAGAAGAGGCAGGTAGGATTATCCCGGTTATTGAGGCTTTAAAAGAGTCCTTACAAATCCCTATTTCAGTGGATACATTTAAGGCCTCTGTAGCGGAGCAGGCTGTACAAGCTGGTGCTTCTATCATAAATGACATTTGGGGAGCGAAAAGAGAACCGAAAATTGCAGAGATTGCTGCCCGTTATCAAGTACCGATTATATTGATGCATAATCGAAAAAGTATGGATTATAGGGACTTTATTCAGGACTTAAAATCAGATTTACTTGAGAGTATAACGATTGCTA
Organism: Oceanobacillus sojae; assembly: GCF_007991515.1. Taxonomy (GTDB): domain Bacteria; phylum Bacillota; class Bacilli; order Bacillales; family Amphibacillaceae; genus Oceanobacillus; species Oceanobacillus sojae. The sequence goes on along the minus strand of NZ_BJYM01000021.1, from coordinate 3,154 downwards.
AAGATGCAGGTGTAGAGGACAGCCAGATTATTCTCGACCCGGGTATTGGGTTTGCAAAAACGATGGAACAGAATCAATATATAATTAAAGAACTTCAAGAATTAACATCATTCGGTTATCCGCTGCTTTTGGCAGCCTCTCGAAAAAGATTTATAGGCGATATTTTAGATGTTCCTGCAGATAAAAGAGATATTGGAACAGCGGCGACAACAATAATTGGAATTGCCAAAGGTGCACGCATTGTTCGTGTACATGATGTGCAAACCAACCTGGAAGCAGCTAAAGTAGCAGATGCAATTTATCAAACAAAGCTGTAGCTAAATAAAAAACATGTTCAGAAGAAAAGGGGAACAACAATGGATAAAATTGTTTTAAAACGGATGCAGTTTTATGGATATCATGGGCTGTTACCTGAAGAAAATACTTTGGGACAACGTTTTTATGTTGATGCTGACCTGTACCTGTCTTTAAAGAAAGCTGGGGGATCAGATGCAATGGAGAATTCTATACATTACGGGAAAGCTTATGAAAAGATAAAACATGTGGTGGAAGAGAAACGCTTTAACCTTATTGAAGCAGTAGCTGAAGCAATTGCAGATGAGCTTTTTATTTCTTTTGAATTGCTGGAGGCGTGTACCATTCATGTAACAAAACCGGATCCGCCCATTCCGGGATATTATGAGTCGGTTGCTGTAGAAATTTATAGGGAGAGAACGAAATGAATCAAGCATTTATCGCACTGGGAACAAATATTGAACCGAGAAAAGAACATCTGAGACAGGCATTAGAAATACTGGAAGCAAATGAAGCTGTCAGGATTCAGAAAAGATCCTCTGTGTACGAAACTGCCCCGGTTGGATATCAGGATCAATCAGACTTCTTAAATATGGTATTAGAGATCCAAACAAGCTTATCAGCAATGGATTTACTTTTTTTCTGCCAGCAGATTGAAAAGGAACTTGGCAGAAAACGGGATATCCGGTTTGGCCCCCGAACCATTGACCTTGACATTTTGACATTTAATCATGAAAATAGTACAGTAGAAAGATTGATTATACCGCATCCTCGCATGCATGAGCGTGCTTTTGTATTAATTCCATTAGCAGAGATTGCTCCTGGTTTTATTATACCTGTACGTGAAAAATCTGTAGAAGCCTATTTAAAAGAACTTCCAGAGTCAGATAAAGCTGATGTAAGATTATTGGAGACAGAGATATAAGAGAAAACAACGAAGGTTTATTCTTCGTAGGATAAAGTAGTAATTGTCTTAACGCCCAGGTTAGAAGATATCATATTAACTATTTAAGAAGCGGAGTGGTAGAAGTGTCAGAAGAATTGAATGAACATATGCAGGTAAGACGTGATAAGCTCGCAGGATACATTGAAAAAGGATTGGATCCATTCGGCGGAAAATTTGAGCGTACCCATCTGGCGGCAGATTTAGTTGAAAAATACGATCAGTTTTCAAAAGAAGAGCTGGAAGACATTACAGATGAGGTAACGATAGCCGGACGTTTAATGACAAAACGCGGAAAAGGAAAAGCCGGGTTTGCGCATATGCAGGATTTAAGCGGACAAATCCAATTATATGTTCGTAAGGATGCAATTGGTGAAGAAGCATATGAAATCTTTAAATCAACAGATCTGGGCGATATTGTAGGTGTTACAGGCGTAATGTTCAAAACCAATGTCGGAGAATTGTCTGTTAAAGCAAAAGAATTTCATCTGCTATCCAAATCATTACGTCCTTTACCGGAAAAATATCACGGGTTGAAAGACATCGAGCAACGCTATCGTCAGCGTTATTTAGATTTAATCACAAATCCGGAAAGCAGAGATACGTTTGTAGCCCGCAGTAAAATTATTCAATCAATGCGTGAGTATTTAAACAAACAAGGCTACTTAGAGGTAGAAACACCAATGATGCACAGTATTCCGGGCGGCGCATCAGCACGTCCTTTTATAACCCATCATAATGCATTAGATACTGAACTATACATGCGTATTGCCATTGAATTACATTTAAAACGTCTTATTGTCGGCGGTCTGGAGAAGGTATATGAAATTGGGCGTGTATTCCGTAATGAAGGGGTATCAACAAGACATAACCCTGAATTTACAATGATTGAGCTATATGAAGCATATGCTGATTATCATGATATAATGGATCTTACTGAAAACTTAATTGCCCATATTGCGCAAGAAGTTTATGGAAAGACAACTATTCAATATGGTGATTATGAAGTAAATCTTGAGCCTCAATGGACAAGACTGCATATGGTGGATGCTATTAAACAGGAGACAGGTGTAGATTTCTGGCAGCACTTATCTGATGATGAAGCACGTGCGTTAGCGAAAGAACATAATATTGAAATAACAGATGCAATGACATTTGGGCATATTGTAAATGAATTCTTTGAGCAGAGGGTAGAGGAAACATTAATTCAGCCTACATTTATTTTTGGGCATCCTGTAGAAATCTCCCCACTGGCTAAAAAGAATAAAGAAGATGAGCGTTTTACAGATCGTTTTGAGTTGTTTATCGTAGGAAGAGAACATGCTAATGCCTTCAGCGAATTGAATGATCCAATTGATCAGCGTCAGCGTTTTGAAGCGCAGGTAAAAGAAAGAGCGCAAGGCAATGATGAAGCTCATTATATGGATGAGGACTTTTTAGAAGCATTAGAGTATGGTATGCCTCCAACTGGCGGATTAGGAATTGGAGTAGACCGTTTGGTAATGTTATTAACGAACTCTCCTTCTATTCGTGATGTATTGTTATTTCCGCAAATGAAAAATCGTTAATTGCATATGTCATAGAGAGCAAAGCCCTGAAGGAAGACAATCTTCCTTCAGGGCTTTGCGTTTTGGTGAACGTGAAAAATGGCGGAAAAGCTTTGTAAACAGGGATTTATAAAAGGTTTATCAAACTGCTTCAATAAAATGAATTATAGAAATATTTGTCTTCTGTAATTTTATTTCAAAAAAGACTTGCTTTCATTTTGGAATCATGATAAATTAATTATCGTTGCATAACGCAATGCGCATCACATGAACGGTTCAACAAGATAACAACAAAATAAATTAAAAAAAGTTGTTGACAACGAATTGTAAATGTGATAAATTAATAAAGTCGCCAATTTGAAACGACGAC
>NZ_BJYM01000020.1 GCF_007991515.1 Oceanobacillus sojae | reverse complement strand
GAGCCAAAATTTATTGCAAATTAACTAATAGTATTTAAATAATTTATTTAATTTTAATAAGCATAAAAAAAGAGAGTAATAGATTTAATTCTACTACTCTCTCATTTTAAGATATAATTATTAATTACATTATACCAAGAGCCTTTGCCCCAGTGATTTTATTTGGTAATTGGTATGGTCCAATTATTCCTGTAAAGCTTTTACCTTTACCTTGAGCGTTATAAGCTTGCCATACAATTTTAGAACAATAAGTTGGATTTTTTGAAGTTTTACTTCCAGTAAACCCATATTTATAATTTTTCCCTTTATAATTATTTGAAGCCCAAGTACCAGCCTTACCAGCACTACTATTATTCACTCGATACACTTTTGTATTAGTTTTTCCATCACGTTGCCCTTTAATAATTCCATAATTTTTTTGCCATGTATTCACGCTTACTACCTGTGGTTTTTTACCAGAACCAGCAATATGTAAAATCTGCCTGTTACTAATTGCTATTCCAGCATGTCCAGTTAAACCTTTAGAAGACGTTCCATTACTAACTAAAATATCCCCTTTTTTTAAAGTAAAAGTCTTTTTAGCAGCAAAGGTATCTATACCAGAAAGATCAGAATCTCCAGTATCAAGAAGTACATCCGGTGCTTCTAATTCATCAAATAAAGCTTCGTCATTCGCTTCAGCCCATTCTTCATAAGTAATATCATCCGGTATTAACCCTTCATCTACCAATTGATTGTAATCTTCTAAACTTAAATCCGTACCTTCATCGTTTGCTTCTTTTGCAAATGATGTGTTAGAATAAATAAACAATGAACCAACCAAAACAATAGTTATCAAAAACATAAACTTCTTAAACATTTTAAACACCTCCAACTAGAATTTAATACCAATTGTAAGGAGTCTACCATTATATGTCAATAACTAAAAGTAAAAAAGCTAGGAATATTCTCATAATAATTATTGTTTTAGTTCTACTTATAGGAGGAACAGTTTTTATGTTTTTCTATAATAAGAAAAAAGAAAGTACAGAAATAATAGATTCATACATCACTGAAAACAATTATGAAGACCTCATTAAAGAAAAAGAAATTGTATTTGATTCAAAACAAGGAAACTATAACGCAGAAATTATTTTCAAAGATGAACCAGAAAATTTTTATGAATTCTACGTGGAACCATCTACAAATAAAGTAAACGTGGCGGCTTTTGATAGTGAAAATGTAGAAATAACGGATAAATCTAAAGCAAAATATATTAATGATTAATTAAAATTAAAGCGAACAAAACCCGAATGTTTAACTATCGACAATCGGATTTGTTCGCTTTATTTCGTATTACTTTTATTTTATTTTTATTATCTTAAAATATGGATATTAGTTAATGTAATAAGGTTTAATAGGTTGTAGAGCCTAATATTTTTATGGTAGTGAAATAAAGTCCATGGGTATCGCAAGGTCTCCTATTGGTAAGTAGTTGTAACTCCACAAAATGTATAAAATAACAAAAGTCAATCAGAAATAAATGATTGGCTTTACTAATGCTATTAGCAATTTATACCACTTAATCAAGAAATAAAAGTTATTTATAATCACTAAAAAGTTCCCTACCAAAATTCAACGAAAAAACAAAAAACCCTACCAATTTATTTTGGCAGGGTTTTGGCAGGGAACTATCTTTTTTTTAATCATTTTATCCATATTAGATTAGGAAAAACCCTTGTAAATCGGCGTTCCCTCTTCAAATTAAGTTGTATTCTTATTCCCACTCAATTGTAGCCGGTGGCTTAGAAGTAACATCATACACTACTCTATTTATATTATCCACATCATTCACCAACCGAGTAGAAATCTTCTCAAGCACATCCCAAGGAATTCTCGCCCAATCTGAAGTCATTCCATCAATCGAAGTTACCGCACGAATACCAATTGTATGTGCATACGTACGAGCATCTCCCATGACACCAACACTCTTGATGTTTGGAAGGACTGTGAAGTATTGCCAGATATCGCGGTCAAGACCTGCTTTAGCAATTTCTTCACGAAGGATGGCATCAGATTCACGAACGATTTCCAGATGCTCTTCGGTTACTTCACCCAGGATACGGATAGCAAGTCCCGGTCCAGGGAATGGCTGACGCCAAACAATACGGTCAGGGATTCCTAATTGTGAACCTAATTCACGTACTTCATCTTTAAATAATGTATTTAATGGCTCGATTAATTCAAATTGCATATCCTCTGGCAGGCCGCCTACATTATGATGTGATTTGATGGTTTGTGCTGTATCTGTGCCACTTTCAATCACGTCTGTGTATAGTGTTCCCTGTGCCAGGAAGTCAATGTCTTTTAATTTAGCTGCTTCATCATCAAATACATAGATGAATTCATTTCCGATGATTTTACGTTTTTTCTCCGGATCAGAAACACCTGCTAGTTTAGATAAGAAACGGTCCTTTGCATCCACTTTAATAATGTTCATATGGAAGTCTTCTGCAAAGACATCCATCACATCATCTGCTTCATTTTTACGAAGCAGACCATGATCAACAAAGATACAAGTAAGCTGGTCGCCGATTGCTTTATGGATTAAAGCTGCAACAACCGAGGAATCTACGCCGCCGCTTAATGCGCAAAGTACTTTACGATCGCCGACAGTTTCTTTAATTTTTTCTGTTTCCATTTCGATAAAGTTAGCAATTGTCCAGTCGCCTGTACATTTACATACATCGAAGACAAAGCTGTTTAATAAATCATTTCCATACTCTGAATGACGGACTTCCGGATGGAATTGTACACCATACATTTTCTTATCCTGATCGCTGATTGCTGCAACTGGTGTAGACGGGCTTGTTGCATCTACAATAAAAGAAGGCGGTGCTGCTGTTACTTTATCGCCGTGGCTCATCCATACAGTCTGCTTTGTCGGTGTATCTTTAAATAAAGCCGGGCTCTCATTTAATTCAATTAATGCTTTTCCATATTCACGGTTTTTCGATGCTTCTACTTTTCCGCCAAAATGCAGGGACATTAACTGCATGCCGTAGCAAATGCCAAGGACAGGAATGCCAAGCTCAAAGATTTCCTCATCACAACGGAAGCTGTCTTCGCCATAAACGCTGTGCGGTCCGCCGGAAAGAATGATTCCTTTTGGATTCATTTCTTTAATTTCTGCAGCGGTCAGTTTATGTGAATGAAGCTCACTATACACGCCAAATTCACGGATGCGGCGTGTGATTAATTGGTTATATTGACTGCCAAAATCTAATACCAGTACTAATTCATTATTTTCCATAACTAGACTCCAATCTGTATCTTTTCTAAAGGATAACTTATGAACTATGCGTTCTTTTGCCTCTGTTTCACCTATAAAAAACCGGATTTCACCTTTCTATTTTCTGCAGCTGACGCACAAAAAAATATAGAAAGGCAGAATCCGGATAGCATAAACGAACCTTCTTCTGCCTTCATAGTCGAATCATTTACGGTGACTCGGTAGAAACTTTCGAACCTTATTTTCGAGGATATACGAAAGGCATATTCAAACGAATAATTATATTGCATAGATGTTAATAAGCATCTATTTTATGTGCAGATTTTAATCTTTTCTACACTATTTCCTTTTTCATTCTACTAATTGATTCTTCCTGGGTCAAGCCATTATTTGATTGATTAAATTTTTCCATAATTGAATTATCTCTTCTTTTTTACCTGGCAGCCTTTTACTGTAAATCATCCGCTCATAAACCCCAGTTAGTTTGCTCATTTCCCCGGTATGAAAATCATCATCTATTCTTTGGGAGAATTCCCTCAGTGTTTCATCGCTGCCTCGCGGATATCCCTTTTTATCTGCCAGCTTTAACAAATAGAGATATGCTTCCTGGAATGCTGTATCATCAAAATGCTGCTCCAGCTTCCGTTGGATAAAATAGATGCGTATCTGTCTTCTTTTCCTGAAAATAACAAATCCGCCAAGCAGAAGTATGAATGCTATTCCAATGTAAACATAGACCGGCTTTCCAGAATTGTCTGTCTCTTGATCAGATACAGCAGTGTCTTCTTCCTGTTCCTCTGTATCGTCTGTCTCTTCTTCCTCTCCGGATTCTTCATCCTGCTCCACATCCGGTGCTTCCAACGGATCCTCCTCCTCGTTAACAGGAGAATCATTTTCTTCTATATCTGCGCTGAAATCAGCTATGTTTGTAAAACCCTGTGTCGGTTCAAACGGTACCCAGCCGACTCCAGGGAAATATACCTCCACCCAGGAATGGGCATTACTATTCGTAATTTGATTCACATGGTTTTCCTCTTCTAAATTTGAATCAATCCGTTCTCCGCTTGTAAATCCTTTCGCCCATCTGGCAGGTATCCCCTCTGATCGGAGCATAACTACCATTGCTGTGGAGAAGTTATCGCAATAGCCGATCTGTGTCTCGAATAAAAATTGGTCAACATAGTCCTCTTCTTCTCTTGGCCGCGGAATATTCGTTGTCTGATATTCAAAGCCATTTGCACTGAAATAACGCTCGATAGCTCTAGCTTTATCATATCTCGTATCATGGCCTGCTGTTATTTCCTCCGCTAACGCTCCGACTCTGTCCGGAAGGTTGTCCGGCAGCTGTGTATAGCGGTCACGAATCGTTCCGGAATCCTGTTCGGAATTATCTCTGAGTGCGTCAATATCAAAGGACGGATTCTCGTAGGATATTTCATAGGAATCCAGAACTCTCTCTTCTCCATTTCGTGTTGTTTCTATGGCCTCCAAGCTCTCATCAAGCTGGAATTCCACCTCCTCCTCTGCTGTAATGGAGGACACGCCATAAGGATAGACCAGCTTTGGCAGCCGGGTGCTCCCGGTAAAATTGATTGCTGCTTCTAATGACTCTGTTTCTACATTATTACGGAAGGTCGATAAGGAAATTTGCCCGTCCATCTGATCAAGAAGGTATCTCCCCTGAGATGTTTCCCATCCTTTTCCCGTATACACATCCTTTGTTTCTATCCGCCAATAATGATCTTCCTCAACCACTGCTTCGAAAAGAACCGTATCATCCTGGGAGAAGGAGCCTCCCAGACGTGTGTCATCTTCACCATATCCGACCCGACCCGTTCCAAAGCCGCCAGTTCCAAAGGTACCTGCAGCTCCTTCTAAGAATGGAAACGGGTCCGGCCATTGCGGATCAGCCTTCGGTGCCTGATAGCCAATGAAGCTAACAACGGCAACCAATAAAATCAGCGGCAGCAGCCAATATTTCAGTCTTTGTCCTACAGAGATTGGAATATCCTTATTTTCGATCTCCTTACTCAAGCTGGACATTCCCAGTGCCAGAAAGGAAATGATAAAAATACGTACAATTGCTATGGAGCCTTCATATACCGTAAATGTATCAAGAATCCCTATATATACGAAGGTCAGCAGAATAAATAGAATAATATTTTTCATTCTGACAAACCAGTAATAAAGCAGATAGCTCATCAGCCAAATAAGCAGGAGAAACAGTACGCTTCTGAAAAAGGTAGTGAGCATATACCATTCACCTGAAAACATCAGGCCGATATTATTGGTCATTTCCTGCAGGGTCTCCCCAATCCAGCTAATATCTAAAAAGCTTGTTTCAAAGTATAAAAGATGGATAATAAAAAGTAAGCCTAGTCCTTTCACAGGTACACTAAGCAGCCAATGCAGCTGAAAGTAGGAAATGAAAAAGCAATATAGAGCAAACAAAACAAATACTCCAATGCTTGTATCAGATATATCACCCAACGGATAGAGCCACTCTAAGAAAAGGCAAAATCCTGCGATATATAATAGCAGCGTATGCAGCGTCTTTACTTGTTTCTGGCTCTTCTTCATCTGAAATTCACCTCAACAGGATCCGTTGCAAGCTGTTCCAGACTTAATTCCTGTACGGCAATATCTGAAAAACGAAGCGGCTCCAAAATATGCTTTTCATCGCCGGTTAGCTGCTTTTCCGGGTGGATATAAATAACGGCAAAATGCTTGATACGCTGTCTTGCTTCTAATATGGCTTCTGCCAAAAAGGGATCTATAGATGTTAACACCAGAAAAATGCTGTCGACTTTATTTAAATGAGACATTTCTTCACGAAATCGGATGGAAAAAGCGGCTTCTTCCTCCTGCCTGACTGTCAGAAGATAGTTCTTCATTAATGATTTTTGATGCGCATTATGTCCAAGCTCAAATAGATGTGCTCTTTTGCCGATAGAAAGAAAGCTTGTTTCATAGTCTTTCTTTTCCAGCTTTTCAATAAGAGATAAGCTCATTTCAACCGAAGCTTCATAGAGCAGCTGGTTTTCTCTCTCATGCCTGTAATTATCATGAACCAGCAAAATATCTGTGCTTTTCTCCCGGTCAAATTCCTTTGTCATCATCGTTTGCTTCCTGGCTGTCTGTTTCCAGTCAATCCATGCAAAGCGGTCACCCGGTGCATACTCTCTGATCCCTGACGCCACAGTTGTATTTGTCTGCTGCAGCTGATTAGATATAACCCCACCCTGTTCATAGCTTGCCATATCACTCATTAAACGGATGTTATGCACATACGGGTAGACGACAAATGTATTTTCAATCTTAAAATCATAGCTTTTTTTAATAAAACCAAATATTTCTCCTGTTTGAATTGTTACTTTCTCCAATGTGTGCTCTCCGCGCGGTAAGGATTGCAGTGAGTATCTGAATGTGAAGTTTCTGCGGAATAGAGGAAATAACATGCGTATCAGTCTGCGGGAAACAGTCATTTTTCCGGTCGTTTGGGAAGTAAGATATTTCGCTTTCTTCGTATCCTCCTTCATTAACGACTGTGGAAATTTCTCTTCAAAGGTACAATATAACAGGGGAAAGGGAAGCCTCCGCTTCATATGTACCTTCACTATAATTTCATCTCCAGCCTGCCGGACTGGCTGTTCAATTTCCCGATAAATCTGCCACGTCCGCAATGGATAGCAGGCAAACAATAACTGATATATTCCAATCGGAAGGAAGCTGTAGAATAAAAACCAGCTTACAAATCCGCCTTGGAACATGGCATAACAGTAAAGAATAATCATCAGTGCTAAAACGCCGATGCTGCGAAAGATGATACGAAGATTCTTTCTCATTCTGCGATGCCTTTCTTAATCGGAATATGTGCAGATTGAATAATCGAATCGATTAATGCTTCATTAGATGTTCCTTTATAACGTGCTTCTGCCTTCAGCATAATCCGGTGGGATAAGACAAACGGAGCCAGGTACTTCACATCATCCGGAATAACATAGTCTCTGCCCTCGATATATGCGTAAGCTTTCGAAGCTTCCATTAAAGCAAGTGATCCTCTCGGACTCACTCCTAGATAAATAGAGCTGTGCGACCTCGTACGGGTAACGATATTCAGAATATATGCCTGGATCGTTTCATCCATATAAACATCCTTTGCCTCTTCCTGTGCCACAAGCAGCTCCTTCTGAGCCATGACCGCCTGAATTTCTTCTATCGGATGATGGTTTGTGTTTCTCGCAAGCATCTCTAATTCATCCTCATAGGCTGGGTAGCCCATGCGCAGCTTTAACAGAAAACGATCCAGCTGTGCTTCCGGCAAGGGATAGGTTCCTTCATATTCTATTGGATTTTGAGTTGCCATTACAAAAAAGGGACTCTGCAGTCTTCGTGTCTCTCCGTCCACTGTGACACTTTTTTCCTCCATTGCCTCCAGCAGTGCTGACTGGGTCTTTGGAGATGTCCGGTTAATTTCATCTGCCAACAGAATATTGCCAAAGACCGGGCCCTTCCGAAACTCAAATTCTAATTCCTTCGGGTTGTATATAGAAACACCTGTTACATCAGATGGTAGTAAATCTGGTGTAAACTGAATTCTAGTAAAATCACAATTTACCGATTTTGCCAGCGCACGAACCAGCATCGTTTTCCCTACACCTGGTACATCCTCCAGCAGAACATGCCCTTCTGTTAATAAGGCAACTAAACTAAGTTTTACAATCTCTTCTTTACCGAAAATGACGCTATTAACATTGTTTAAGACTTCTTGAATCTGTGTATTTTCTATTACTTTCTCCTGTTCCATCATCACCCTCCTCATCTGCCTGAACCTTTCTACCTTTTATGTTACTATAACAGGCTCAATATTTAAACGAATTGCCTTCTAAATTAGTTATCTTTTATTATTGACAAATTACGCTGCAGATATTCAGCAGTCCTCATTCTATTTCGATAATGAAACCTTACAGGATAAAGTAAACTTCAGGTCAATGAATAACTCTATCTTTTTAATTTTAGAATATATTCTCTTCATTCCTAAATAAAAAGCAACGTGAGGTTCTTCTTCCCCAGCTGCTCCTATTCTGATATACTATGAAAAATTCTTAAGTGCTCTCACTACCATAATGTAAGGCGCTGTTTGGCGTCAGGCTCAGGATACGCATCATTTATATGCTTCAGCTCCTGATCCGTTAATGAAATATCCGCCGCCTTCACATTGTTTAGCACATGATCAGGATTACTTGATTGCGGTATAGCTATCGTTTTTCCATTCCGAATGGACCAGGCTAACAGGATTTGAAATACATCTGCTTTATGCTCTTCCGCAATATCCTTCAGCACCTGCTGTTTTGTTAAATCCGCACCAAAACTGTCACCGCGGTCAATAGGAGAATAAGCAATCACTGGCATGTCATACTTATCCATCATGGGCACTAAATCAAATTCAATACCTCGATTCGCTACATTATAGCGTACCTGATTCACTTTACAATTTTCTCCACCGGGGGATTGGATAGCCTGCTCCAGATCATCCACATCTAAATTAGAAACTCCCTACGCTTTAATTTTACCTTGATTTCTTGCATTCTCTAAAGCTTCCACCGTCTCTTCCAATGGAACATCTTCCTTCCAATGAAGTAAATATAAATCGAGATAGTCTGTTTCCAGCCTTCTTAAACTGTTATCTAAGCTGATTGGCAAATCCTTTTTCGATGCGTTAGATGGAAGTACTTTAGAAATAAGAAACAGCTCTTCACGGGAATAAGGCTTAATAGCACTGGCAATCAGCTTTTCAGCATTCCCGCTGCCATACATTTCAGCAGTATCAATTAATTGGACACCATTATCAAGGCCGGTGCGGATTGCCTGCACTTCCTGGTCAAATGTGTCAGATTTGTCTCCCATATTCAAGGTACCCAACCCGATTGGCAATACCTCTCTTCCGGCGATTTTCACCTTTTTCATTTTCTGCACTCCTTTTTTACAATCTGCTTTCTATGTTTGTTCCACTCTTGGAAGGTGGTGAAACACGAAAAAGATGAGAAAGGGTAATCAGCTGCTTTCTTAAACAGGTCTAATCGAGTCTATTAAGGTAAAGGTTTGTTCCTCTGTATCAAATTCATATTTAAATATACAGCAGTTGGTGAAAACTAATAACAATGATTACTTTATTTTATCCTCTAAATTTGCCAGGAATTTTGCTGGGTTTCCTCCAACAATCGTATCTGGCGGGACATCCTTCGTAACTACTGATCCTGCTGCGACAACAGAATTTTCACCAACTGTTACACCCGGCAGAATGGTTGAATGAGAGCCTATCCATGTTCTCTCCTTTAACTCAATCGTTTTAAGATACATCGTTCCTCTATTTAAGGGATTATAATCATGATTTATGGTTGCAAAAACAACATTATGCCCGATTAAGCTTTCATCACCGATAATGATTTTTCCCTGATCCTGAAATCGGCATCCAGAGTTAATAAATACATTTTTCCCTATTGTTAAGTTCTTCCCAAAATCAGAGGTGAATGGTACAAATAAAGAAAAGCCTTCATCTAACTCCTGCCCGATAATTTGAGTTACCTGCTTCCTGATTTCTTCATCCGTATAAACGCCATTATTCAGGATGGCACATAAGCGTCTTGTTTCATTTGATACTTCAACCATTGCTTTATTAACTTCTGACCCACCCTGAATCACACCTTCTGCCGCCATTTTTGACAAAAGTTCTTCTAATTCCATATTAACCGTTCCCTTCCATCTATAATTTCATCCGCTATTCAAACCAGGCCTTGTAATGTCTATGTTTCCCGGCCAAACTTACTTTTATTTAAACATAGCCTGATATTCATTGCTATGATTTAATAATGCTTATCCTCCCTATTTGTCTTTCCAGATGAATAAATAAAATGATAATTAAAATCTTCAACACTTTTTCGAGAAAAGATAGGAAGCCTAAAAACATAAAAACCGCCTAAACAAAATTTAAGCTAGGCGGCTTCTTATATAATCTATTCATTTCGCGGCAAGATTTTTACTGTAGCACTCACCGGCCCTTTTCCAATCATAGGTGCCAGATATCTGCTGGAACTATATTTTTCTTTGTACGCTTGATCAATTTTTTCAGTCAGTGCAGAGCCTGGTTCTATCGGCTCGAAAAAGACGTCATATTCCTGACCTGCTAATTTTATTTTTCCTGCTCTTTGTTTCCCAGCCGATTGATACCATCTGGAGTTCTGTCCATTGTAAGCTCTGACATATAAATCATTATCTGCTACTACAGACCAGATCCAGGTTGGTGTTCCAGGTGTTTTTCCATCGTCGTAAAATGGCGAGATATACATATCATCGGCTTTCGAAAATAGTTGAAGCTGTTCCTCTGTCCAATTATTTTCCATTGCTTTTCATCTCCTTTTTATTATAATTCCTATCTTAATACCTAAAGCCTACTTTAGGTCAAGTAATCAGATTTTCATTTTGTGGAAAAGTAAGACAGCATAGCTGATTTGTTATGTTAATTGCTTAAACTCATTTGAATAACAAACCCCTTTTGAAGCTGAAAAAAATAGCTTCAAAAGGGGGTTAACAGATTATTCTTGAAAATAAGGATTTCCTTGCATTCCTTGCCATAATTCACTTTGCTCTATTTCATAAGCAAGCTGCAATAGACGATGTTCCTCACCTTTTCCCGCCATTATCTGGACACCGATTGGCAATCCATCCTCAGTCAGATGTAGCGGCAGAGAAATCGCAGGCTGTCCTGTTAAATTAGCAAGCTGCGTAAATGGTGTGTACGTTAAGCTTGGTAAAAACATGTCATAAATAATACTCAGCTTCTCTTTTTCTACAGCCATTCTTTCTTTAAACTCCTGCTCCATTTTTTCTGTCATCGTCAGCTCTCCAACTTTCGGCGCTTGGAAAGCTGTTGCCGGAGAAATATAAAAATCATACGTCTGATGAAAAATAGACATGATTTCAGCTGCTCGGTCCCATGATGCCAGGCTGTCAGAGTAATCTGCAGCTGAAACGGATTTCCCAGCTTGATGAAGCAGCCAGGATTCTATTTCCATATCTTCTGCAGTTAAAGGTGCTCGCATTGCTTTCTCCAGTCCTTGAATGACAGCATTCATTTCGCCGCTGTTCATGACATAGTAATCACGCATTAACTGGATACCGTCAATTGATGTTTGTTTTTCTTCCACAATATGCCCATCCTGTTCCAGGTTACGGACAAATTGCTGCACCGCTTTTTTCGCATCCTCTGAAACAGGGGTTCCTACCGGCGATTCTGTGCTAAAGGCAATCCGCAGCTGTTTAGGAAGTTTTTCAGACATAGTATTTCGATAACCTTTTTCATATAATGGTGCCTGAAAAGCGGCATGTGGTTCAACAACCTGTAATTGATCCAGCATTGCAGCGCAATCCCGTACGGTTTTGGTTAATACAAAATTAATGGATGCTCCCTGCCACTGTCTGCCAGCTCCGGGTCCTACCGGTGTTCTTCCCCTTGTCGGCTTTAATCCGACTAACCCGCTGAAGGATGCAGGTATCCGGATAGATCCGCCTCCATCACTCGCTCCTGCAATTGGAATAACTCCAGAGGCTACTGCAGCTGCAGCCCCTCCGCTTGAGCCTCCAGGAGAACAGGATTGGTCCCAAGGGTTTCTTGTCGGCCCATACAGCTTTGGTTCGGTAATATTTTTCAAGCCAAACTCAGGACTATTTGTATGCCCCATAAATAAAAATCCTGCATCCCGAAATTTTTTCACAAAATAATTATCATGCTTTTCCACATGACTCTGCAAAAGTTTTGAGCCGGAAGTTAATTTTTCACCTTCGATAGATTGAGATATATTTTTCATCAAAATAGGCACGCCTGAAAAAGCAGCATCCTGAACAGGAAATTGATTTGCTTCTTTTTTGGCTGCTTCTTCCCGATGATGTGTAATCATATTTAATTGCGGATTAACTTGATGCAGCTGTTTAAAAGCAATATTCATTAATTCAGATGGGTGGACCTCCTTACGTTGAATAAGCTCTGCCAAACCGGTTGCATCATAGTTTTTATATTCACGAAAATGCACCTTTTCACTCCTTTTACAGCAAACTCTATTTCACCAGCTGGCTGATTATACAGGCAGCTGGTGAGTGTCTTTTATGCTTCCTTTGTAAGAATTGGTGTTGTCAGTCCATCCACACCGACAAGACTCAGAATAAATAAGAAGTGCTTTTGGACAGCAAGATAAGCATCCTCTGGATCGAACCATTCTTTTAACGTATGTGTGCCGCCTGCTTTCCCGCCTAAACCGGAAGTCACAGCAGGAATGCCTAAACTCATCGGGTAGTTTGCATCTGTACTGACTGGCTCGCCATATACTGGTTCCTTCCCTACACCTTTAATCGCTTCAGCAAGTGCTTGAACAATAGGCGCCTCTTTACTTTGTGATGCCGGGGGACGGTTTCCAAATTTTTCAACCTCTACAGTCATAGAGTCTTTGCCCCAGCGCTCATTCTCCTTCTGACATGCTTCTTCCACAATGGCTAGGAATTTTTTATCAAGCTCTATTAATTCTTCCATAGAGTTAGAACGAAGATCGACCTCCATCGATGCTTGCTCAGAAATTGCATTTACAGATGAACCGCCTTCAATTGGCCCAACGGAGAAGGTTGTTTTCGGATCTGTCTTTGTTTCCAAATCTGCGATTGCCGCAATTGCTCTGCCCAGGGCATGCGTTGCACTTGGCGTTCCAAAATCACCAAAGCTGTGCCCGCCTTTTCCTTGAAAAGTAATACGATACCGGAAGCTGCCTGTCCCCAAATATATCATCGTCTCTAAATTAGAACCGTCAACGGAGATATAGCCGTCTGCTTTATTTTCTTTAAAATATGCCTTCACTCCACGCAGATCTCCGGCCCCTTCTTCACCGACTGTTCCGCCGATAATAATATCACCAACTGTTTTTACATTGGAATCCTGCAATGCCCGGATAACAGCTAACACCTCTGCTAACCCTCTTGTATCATCTCCGATACCTGGTGCATGAAGCTTGCCTTCTTTTTCTATGACAGTTGTATCTGTCCCTTCTGGAAAAACGGTATCCAGATGTGCAGAAACAACCAGTATCGGTCCATCTCCTGTTCCGCTTCTTTTTCCAAAGACATTTCCCTCTTCGTCCATATGTACATCTTCTAAATCATAATCTTCTAATAATTTTTTGTATGCTTCCGCCCGTTTCTCTTCCTTAAAGGGTGGAGCGGGAATTTCTGTCAGCATTTTCTGCTTCTCTATGGTAAGACTGTCTTCTTCCTTAATTTGCTCCAATGCCTTTTGGACATTTTCATCTGCTTGAATCTTTTTCATTTGTTCTGAAATAGTCATGAGCTTCTCCTCCAATAATTTCATATACTTTTTAATTTATTGAACAAAACTTATCTAACTCCATTTTAGCGTATTTACAGCATAAACGATACAGTTATAATCTCCTAAGAAAGGTTCAGATATGATGCTGCTTCTACTTATAACTTAAAAATGTGTAGACAGCAGTGAAAAATTCTGCCTTACTGGAGTGAGTACTTTACTGTCTTCAGATACAGGCCTGAATGCCTTAAATAATGTTTTTTATCTGATAAATAGGGCACCCTTTAAACATAACTATGCTTTTTAAACAACCATTTTTTATCTGCTAAAAGCATGCTTCAACATAGATGGGAGATGAAATAATGAATAAACGTTTAATTGACTGGCCTACTTTTATATTTGCACTAGTTATCCTGTTTAGTGTTGTTATTCCTTTAACTTTATTTCCGGAAGCAGGCGCAGCTGTCATTAATCAGGCAAATGAATTTATTACAGGAAATTTTGGTATTCTATACTTATTATTAGGGCTGGGCGCTCTTATCTTTTTACTGTATGTGTCTTTTAGTAAAAACGGTAATATCAAACTTGGTGCAAGAAATACCAAAAAAGAGTTCGGAACATTTTCATGGGCCGCCATGCTTTTCTCAGCAGGTATCGGATCCAGTATTTTATATTGGGGGATGATCGAATGGGCGTACTATTATCAGGGACCTCCATTTGGCATTACGCCTGAATCCGAAGAAGCCATTAATTGGGCAGCGAGTTATGGAATGTTTCACTGGGGGCCAATTGCATGGGCATTATATACATTACCTGCACTGCCGATTGCTTACTTTTACTATGTCCGGAAAAAGCCTATCCTTAAAATTAGCGAAGCCTCCAGACCGGTAATTGGAAAATATGCGGATGGGCCGCTTGGTACTTTAATTGACGTCTTATTTATTTTTGGTTTGCTTGGCGGGGCAGGAACAACATTGGCATTAGGAACTCCGATGATTGCAGAAGGAGTTAATCATGTCATCGGAATTCCTGTATCTCTGGGAATGCAGGCTATCATTATGCTCGTTTGTACAGCCATTTTTGCAGCTAGCTCTTATTCCGGAATTAACAGAGGGATTAAAGTGCTCAGCGATCTAAACATATGGCTTGTCCTTTTTCTATTAGCTTTTGTATTTATCTTTGGACCAACCTTATTTATCAGTGAAATGACTTTCACAAGTCTTGGCCGAATCGTTAATAATATTTTTACAATGGCTACCTGGCTTGAGCCGCTTGCTTCTATACCGGGATATGAAGCGACGAATTTCCCTGAAACCTGGACAATCTTCTATTGGGCCTGGTGGGTCGTCTACGCCCCATTTGTCGGGCTTTTTGTTGCAAGAATCTCGCGGGGGAGAACTATCAAAGAAATGACGCTGGGTACATTAATTTATGGAACACTCGGCTGTGTACTGTTCTTTGGAATTTTAGGAAACTATGGCCTTTATCTGCAGCTGTCGCAATCATTTGATGTTATTGGCTTTATGAACGAGTATGGCGCATCAGCTGCGATTATAGCTATTTTGGATCAGCTGCCGATTTCCTGGTTCATTATTCCAATGTTTACGGTGCTTGCAATTATTTTTCTGGCAACAACCTTTGACTCTGCTTCCTATATTTTGGCAGCCGTTGCTCAAAAAAGACTTATCGGCGGCGAGCCGCTCCGCTGGCATCGAATTTTCTGGGCATTTACGTTAATGATTTTACCCATGGTGCTCATGTTTATCGGTGGACTGGAGACATTACAAACTGCCAGTATTGTTGCCGGTTTCCCGGTCATTTTTATTATGATCTTGCTGGCATGGTCATTTATGCGGGCTTCTACAGAAGATTTAAATAAGCAAAGAGATGCAAGAAAATCGAACTCGATTACAATTGATAATATTGATCGTTAATTTTATTGCAATATAACTGGCTGCAACTTCACTTTATTTACATTTTACGAAAAACAAAAACGCACCTGTGCTTCAGAGCTTCTGCCCTCACAAGTGCGTTTCTTCTATCCATTTATTCTTTTTAGCAATTATTTTAATTCTTCTACAGCCTGCTCGACCTGAGCTTTAGGCTCTTTCCAGACCATCGCCACAGCAATACCCGCCATGAGTACCATTGCTGCAAAATAATATGGGTAGTTTAAATTTATATCAAATAAAATCCCGCCGACAATTGGTCCAAATACATTTCCGATACTGGTAAACATGGAGTTCATACCGCCTACGAATCCTTGTTCATTTCCAGCTACTCTGGACAGATAAGAAGTAACAGCCGGTCTTAATAAATCAAAACCGATAAAAACAACAATTGTTACAAATAAAATCATTGCATAGCTTTCTACAACTGTCATTGTTGTTACAAGAATGGCAGAGAAAATCAGACAATAACGAATCAGACGAATTTCTCCCCATTTATTTGTTAATCTGCCAAACAGAGCAACTTGGGCAATTGTTCCAACAATTGCTCCTCCAGTAATAATAATCGCAATATCCTTTGGCGTAAATGCAAATTTATGATCCACAAACAAAGAAAATAACGATTCAAATGAAGATAAACCGAATGCTGTTATAAATATAACAATGAACGCGATAAAGTACATTGGAACAAAAATTCTTCCCAAGCCGGGCTTTCTCGCTCCAACTTCTTCTTTTTGTTCCTCATGATTTCTTTCTGGTTCGCGTAATGTAATCGTTGATAGAATCGCAGTAAATAACGCTAAACCTGCTGCTGCGAAAAATGGAATTCTTGGGCCTATTTCTGCCAGTAATCCGCCAAGTCCAGGACCGATAATAAATCCTGTATTAATCGCTGCTGACATATATCCTAACGCTTTCGGTCTGGACTCAAGTGTAGTGATATCTGCAATAAATGCTGTAACTGCAGGCATTATAAAAGCAGCACTCACTCCACCTAAGATTCTGGAAATAAATAAGATTTCTACGGTATTCCCAATAGCGAATAAAAACTCACTAAAACTAAAAATTAAGAGTCCGATAACGATCATGCGTTTACGTCCAAACACATCAACCCATCTTCCAGACAGCGGTGAAACAACAAGCTGCGCAACTGCAAAAGCTGCTACCAAATAACCTACAACGGAACCGGATAAATTCATCTCGTTCATAATAGTAGGTAAAACTGGAATAACCAGCCCAATACCTAAAAATGCAATAAACAAATTCATCAGCAAGATAGACAGCGTCATATTTTGTTTTTTCATAATTCATTTCTCCTTAACTATAAATTTCATTTAAAACCTCCCTCAGGAATCTGATACATCATATCATAACTTTTTCATTTCAGATATACTTTTGCTCAAAATTTTTATACCTATTTTTTTATTATTATTTTCACCTGCATACAAAATGCATGTTAATAAACGAATAGCTAAAAAAGCCTTTTGTCATGGTGATATTCCTATTATTTCAGGATGCATAAAAAAAGATTGCATCGGTTAATCATGCAATCTTTTCCTGAAAAATTTTTATTAAAATTTGTGTTCAAAAAGTACGATGAAAAGGACCAGTCGGCTAAGACCGTAACATCGTGTTACACCGCCGACACTAGCACGTCCTGTGCGTCGAAAGTTCAAGGCGACGAGTTACTTCCACAGGATGTGGTGACTTCTGCGTTGTCCACACGACGTGGTCGTTTTTAGTAGAAGATCCTCTTATCGCCGTGTCATTTTTGTTGGACTTTTTGAACATCCTCTTAAAATTCTACTTTTACCCAGCCGCGCAGACTATTAACCAGCCAAACCTCTTCAAAGGATGGGATGTCTTTCTTCCAGATGATTTTCTCTTTTATTTTTCCATACTCCAGCAGTTCTTCTCTGTAAGTTCCGGCAAGCAATCCAGAAGAAATCGGAGGTGTATAGTATTCCCCATGCTGTTTAACGACTAAGTTACCAATCGTAAACTCCGTCAGCTGCTCTTCCTCATTCCATAAAAGAACATCAAATGATGTACTGTCCTGCTCGCGAAAGTCATTATAATTCTGGCGATTGGTTGTTTTATAATAATAAAATATATCCTTACGATTAATGGGAGATGATGCCAAGCTAACTCGCCTCACAGCATTTGGCTCTTCTGAAAGTGCTGTGAACGCTATATTTATCTTTCCGTCTTGCTCCAACAGCAGACGGATGCGGTGTGTTCCAGAATATTTTTTCATCTGTTCCTTCAGCTGCTGTTTTATTTTTTCAATCGAATAAGGATACTGAAACTGATTGGCTGCCCGCTCAAGTCTGGCCAGATGCCTGCTCAGACGGTGAATCTGTGTTCCATCATATTTCATTGTTTCTAAAAGCTGAAATGAAGATGCGCTTCCTTTTAAAATCGCTGCTTTTGCCCATGCTTCTTCATATTCTGCTTCTGTCTCTGAATCCCATGTAATACCTCCGCCTACCCCATAAACAGCTTTTTTTCCATTCTTCATCCATGCAGTCCGAATGGCAACATTAAACAATGATTCCTGGTCTGGCTTGATAAAACCGATACTTCCGCAGTAAATCTCTCTAGGGGAATCCTCCAGCTGTTTAATAATACTCATTGTACTTTGCTTTGGAGCACCGGTGATAGAACCGCAGGGAAATAATGCTTTAAAAATATCAAAGCTGCTGAGGCTTTCTTTTAATTCTGCCATAACCGTTGATGTCATTTGATATACGGTAGGATATTCCTCGATTTCAAACAGCTTTGGAACCTGGACAGAACCCGGTACAGCAATTTTAGATAAATCATTCCGCAGCAGATCGACAATCATTAAATTTTCTGCCCGATCCTTTTCTGATTCAGAAAGCATTCTTTTATTTTGGATATCTTCTTCTGGTGTCTGTCCCCGTTTTATAGTCCCTTTCATCGGCTTAGTGCGGATAGACTGCTTTCTTCGTTCAAAAAACAGTTCCGGGGAAGCTGATATAATTTGATAATTGCCAATTTGTAAATGTGCACAATAATTTGCTTGCTGTGCACCCGATAATTGTTCATATAATAAATCCGCATCCACTGGTCTATCTGCCTTCATTCGGACAGTGTAATTCACCTGATATGTATCTCCTTCAGCAATGGCAGCTTTTATGGATTTGATATTTTGCTGATACTGCTGCTTCTCTGTTGTCATCTGCCAATTTACAGGAGGATAAGCTCGATTGGCTGCCGGCTTCACACTTTCCAGCTCCATTCGCTTAAAAACACCCATAATGATAAGAGGCAGGCTGCCTTTTCTATGTGTCATAAGATTTTTATCGAAAGCAGCTGCAGCTTCATAGGAAATATAACCAGCCAGATAAAAGCCCCTTTGCTGATAGATTTCCATTTGTTCAAATACTTGACCGACCTCGGCATGTGTATTTGCAATTAAAATTTCTGCCGGATTTTCAAAAATACGACGTACGCCTGCTTCCTCTTCAAAAGAAAAATCAAAAATCATTTTTGTATTATCCATCATTTTGCAGCTCTCCTGCCCCTTTATATTGCATCAGGAAATTATTTAACAGCGCATAGCCGTGTTCTGTACATACAGACTCTGGATGAAATTGGATTCCTTCAATTGGATACGTTTTATGACGGATGCCCATTATTGTTCCATCCTCTGTTGTTGCAGTGACAATAAGGGTATCCGGTACCGTATCCGGCTGAATGCTTAAGGAATGATATCTTGTTACAGTAAAGTTTTCAGGAAGCTGTGAAAATACACCATTCTGATCGTTCAGAATACGAGATTGCTTCCCATGAACAGGAGCATTTTTTATCACTTCTGCACCAAAGGCATGTCCAATCGCCTGATGGCCAAGGCAAATACCAAGAATAGGGATCTTACTCTTAAACTGATCAATGACTTTTAAGGTTATACCGGCTTCCTGAGGTGAATGAGGCCCCGGCGACAGGATAATGGATTCAGGCTTCCACTGGTTAATTTCTTCTATGGTCAGCTGATCATTATATTTCACAACAACCTTCTCATCTAAATTCTCCAGATAATGTACAATATTATAGGTAAATGAATCATAGTTATCAATCATTAACAGCATTTTTCTGCCCGCCTTATCCGTAAAATTTTATCCTTCTTAACATGCTGAGAGTGGGAAGTTTACCTATCTTCCTCATCCATCGGCTCCCATTTGTCCTTGAACGCCTGAATAATATGAAGTAATTCATTTTTTCCTTTAATCTCATAATGTTCTTCATGATCATTCATATCAAGATTCCCCTCTTTGTCAACTGTCATCGTATAGCTTTCTTTGGAGCCCTGGAAAAGAACCAGATACCCCGTGCTGACAAATTCATCACCTTTTTTGAGCTCCATCGATTCAGAAGCTTCTAATACCTTATTAATATCATCTTTTTCAGTCAGCGAAATTGCTTTTGGTTTTCCTGTTGGATTTACTTCATATATCATAATTTCTTTAATTTCATTAGCTTCATTTATATTAGAAGGTAACACCTGTGCAAATAGTTTATTGTCTCCCTCAAATTTTCCGACGAAGAAAAACACTCCCACTGCAATCAGCAATGAAATAATAAGTATTTTTTTCATGCTTACTTCCACCTTTTCCTGCTATTAATTAATTGTCTGTTTTCATTATTAATATAATGAAACGTTTTGTCCATCAAGAAGGTCACTGAATTTACACTGGATAATAAAAGAGCAGGAGCAAATAGCTGCTCCTGCGCCCTTCTCTACTTCTCAATTATATTGTTATTTTTAATTTCGTAAACATGATCCGCTACGTTTTCGACAAAGGCAGCATCATGTGAAACAAAAATAATCGTTCCCGGATACCCTTCAAAAAAAGATTCCAATGCTTTCGTTGTCTGGATATCCAAAAAGTTCGTTGGTTCATCTAATAATAATACATGATAGGAGCCGAGAAATAATCGGCACAGCTGCAGCCGGATAGCCTCACCGCCGCTTAAATAACGAAGCTTTTTATAAATATCATTTCCTTTAAAATACATAGAATGAAGAACACTGCGTAAAAAGCCTTCCTCGTAATCAGTCGTTTTCTTCAAACTGTTTAGTACCGTTTCATTCGACTTTTCCTGATAAGCAAGCTGTTCAAAGAATCCAAATTCCACTTTAGGAGAAATCTCCATCCCTTCCCGGCGATGATAAATCGCCTGAAGCAAGGTGCTTTTTCCAGAACCGTTTGCTCCGGTTATTGCAATTTTTTTGCCTAATGGAAATTGAAAACGAACTTTCTCTAAAAGAGTCTTCTCACCAGCCTTCAAGGTCAGCTGATTTCCCATTACGGGAAAGGAATGATGCAGCTCTAACGCCTTAGAGCGATGAAACGTGATTGGCCGTTCATGCTGTACAGCATCAACCTTTTCCATTTGCTCCAGCCGTTTCTCCATTGCTTTGGCACTTTTTTGCATCGATTTTTGTGAAACATCCTTAGGCTTTGTAGCAAACATCCGATTTACACCCTGCTTTTTTCGGGCATTTGCTTTCTCACCCTTCATCATTTTCGCAGCCTTTTGCATTTTATCCTGTGCTGCTGCTTCTAAACGGGATTTTTCCTTCAGATATTGTTCATGTGCGTCCTGCTGCTGACGTTCTTCTAATATTTTTTGCTCTTCATAATCGGTATAGTTCCCTGAATAGACATGAATCTTTCCATCTCGTATTTCCCAAATTGTTGTGACCAGCTGATCCAGAAGTTTACGGTCATGACTGATTAAAACAAGCGTCCCGTAATAATTTTCCAGTTCTCTGCGCAAGTATCGTATTCCCTGCTGATCAAGATGCGTTGTTGGTTCATCAATCAACAATGCTTCGTTATAATCTGCCAAGAGCTGTGCAATTTTTATTTTGGTCTGCTCTCCTCCACTGATGCCTTCTTCTAAATCTGGCACCTGAAGCTTTCCTAAAACCTTTGGATCTGCTGCTTCTCCGTCAGGTGTTTCCATTTGCTTTAAATAAGCAAAGTCCGCATGCCGGTGAATTCTTCCTTTTGCCGGTTCTAATTCACCGGCCAGCAAACGGAGCAGACTTGTTTTCCCTGATCCATTCGGACCGACAATTCCAATCCGGTCCATAAAATGAATTGCTAAACGTTCGATGGAAAGGATTTCTCTGTCTAAATACGTTAATTCTACATCTTTTATTTCAAATTGAATGTTTTGCATTTTTGCTACCTCCGAGATTTTAAATTTCTCGTATCGATAGCCTGAAACTGTATCGATACGAGCTTGTGTTTTCTTATAACAAGCCCGTATCTATTAAAAGAACAATAGCATCTGCATAAAAATCTCCCCTCACTTTTATTTTTTCAGAACGAATGCCCTGCTTCCCACTTTTAAGAAATAGAAGTTTTCGTTATATCTGTATTGAAATTGAAAAAAAGAACAGCAAATGGTCTGCTGTCCTTTTCACATACTGCATTCAGGAAAAAGATATACCTTATGTATACCTTTATTATAATAGCTGAAAAAAGACAGACGACTCCTATTTCTCTGCAGGCGCAAAAAGCACAGGCAGAGCTTGAACATATTATCAAATTAGTTGTTCAAGTCTAGGAATCGAAATCTCATCTCAGCACATTTTCCCTTCCGTTCTAAGTTTACTTTTTCATTATAAGACAGTTTGAAGGAATACGTCAAATGGTTCCCTTTTCCAGAAAACAAGTATTTTTACAGTTCAATCATCGGACCTGGTTTATTCTGTTTAGCAGCCTCTTCTTCATAAGAATGTGCACTATACGGAACGCCAATATCGCGGGCAACTGCTTCATCATAGGAAACGAGGTCATCCTTTTTCACCTCTGACAAGGCGGTTTTCCCCATAATTCGAATGCCTTCTTCCATTTCTTTTGTGGAAGCATTGATAAAATTAACTAAAGCCTTCGTCCCTTCCTGTCTATTAAAATCATCCTTATATTTTCCGTCATACCAGACAACCTGCGTAGGCGGTTCAAAGGGAACAGCCTTTAAAACCTGCTTATGAGACAGGGTAAATAAGACAACAGATCCTAAATAAACAGCATCTGCGCCTAATGCAATTGCTTTTAAAAATTGACCTGCATTGAACATACCACCTGAAATAACCAGACTGACATCCTCTCTCGCCTTCCGTTTTAGCAAATGCTGATGAGCGCGCTGTAAGCCATGAATAGTCGGGATTCCAAAATCCTCTGATAAGATCGGCGGTGCTCCATGTGTTGCTGCCTGCGCTCCGTCCACAGCAATATAATCTACACCGATTTCTAACAGAGCATCTATGTCCTCTTCAATTTTGCCGCCTGCGCCAATCTTCGCTCCGATTGGAACGCCGTCTGTCATATCTCTTAGCTCCTGGACAAGATTTTTAAAATCCTCTAATGTTTGATTCTCAAAGAAATGATTATGAATAATCGCTTCTTCTCCATCATCCAAATTTAATACCTTCCGAATATCGCCCTGCAGCTCATCAGCCGGTATAACAACGCCTGAACTCATTAAAGCTCCTTGTCCAAATTTTATTTCAATCATGGAAGCTTTCTTAATCAGATCTTTTTCCTTCGACCAGCTTGTCTTCGAAAATTGCAATATATAATTATTTGTACCGTCAATTTCTTCTTCCATTACCCCGCCCTCACCGGAATTAAGCGCAGTACCAAGCTGGTTCACCGCATCAACCAGCGCCAGTCTTACTTCTTTACTTAATGCAATGCCATATGCCATTCCGCTGATCATTAATGGGATGTCTAATTTCATCGGTTTCTTGGCTTTTGGTCCGATCGTTACTTTCATGTCTATTTGCTCCGTGTACTCCGTTGGAAATTTAGCTACTTGAGCCGGTATAAAGGTCAGCTTTTCAAAATCTGGCCATGTTTTTGCAGATCCAAGCGGCCGATGCAGGACATCTCCAGATTCTGCCCGCAGATTATTCTCAAAGGTTCGTTGGAATCCCATATGTTTAAAGCCTGTTACCATTTCAAATATATTCTCCTGATAACGGTCCTCCATCAGGATTTTTCCGAATTTATTAACCATCCTCTTTATCAGACGCCGTCGCATGAGAAACATCAATAACCAGCCAACTATAAACAGGATTAGCAGAATAAGAATAATAATGTCAAGCATCGTCTGTACACTCCTTTACACCTTACTTTCTGGATTGTCATTTTGTACCTTCTGTCTTCTTTCTTTCTTCCATATAGGGTCTGTCGATTCATGATACTTCCGGTTAATCCAATAAATTGTGATAGGGACAACAATAGCTAATATTAGGCCAATTATCGCCTGTATAGAAATTCTATTTTCGATAAAATTCATCCACATCATTCTTTTTCACCTGCTCTGTATCAATTCGTATTTCCTGGTTCACGTATAGTCACGTCTACATTCAATGTTACGTCTACATTGGAAAAATAATTTTTCCCGCTGTCCCAATTGCCTTCTACCTGCTTCCAGATATCAGGATGCTTTCTAAACAAAAATTCATGAAATTCCAATATATCTACACCATAATCGTTCTGTAACTTCGATATTGTCTTTGACATCACTTTTTCCGCTTCCAGCCTGAATTTCTTTTTCAAATTCTCTATATTCTCTTCCTTGATAAAATCCAGTCCTTGAGAAGCTTCTACAAGCTCTCCAGTCAAAAATACATCAAATTGAAAGTGGAGGTTTTCGGGATCACTATTAAGAAGTTTTATTTCGGTCCGTCCATCAGGAATGGTGAACGATGCCTTTTGTCCGTTATGATCTACTATAAGCGTTTCACTAAAACTGGGGCGCGTTAATGCTAATCCCGTTATTTCATCTCCTTTTAGTATGCCAACCATTTTCCCGTTCTCTCCTTCAAAAACAGCTACTCCACCTAACTGAATACCAGTTGTTGAGGGCGTATTTTCTAAATAAGGAAGGTAAAAACTTTTATTCTTAATAAAAAAATATTGCATATCTCCTGCAGTTTCCGGTTCTAAATCTGCTAATTTATAATTGGATTTAATGAGCTCTGTAATGTATTGAGAAGGAAGCTTTACATTTTCTGGATCTATATTTAACAGCTCCTCTGAGCTTCCGTTGGCTACTGCTAAAATAATATCCCGGTTCATTCTGCTTTCCCGCATAAACACATCTATAATATCTGATATTTTATATTCACTTTTTACCAGCTCATCTGAAATAATTACAATTTCAATATGACTGTTATCAAGATCTCCATCTTCTTTTTCCTCAATGGACGATTTCACTTCAAAAATAGTTTTACCAATGCTTGAAACGTTGCGGAAGCTTTTTTCTCCTCCACTACTGTTATTTGGCAGTGAAACGAGTCCGTTTGGAATAACAACCTGTGTCATCATTTTTAAGTTTTTATCACCATTATCCTTAACCGGATCAATTGCCACTCCAGACACAAAAGCCCTATTCTCTATTTCCAAGCTGTCCCAGCACCCTGACAATATTAACAATAGTGGAACACAAAATAAGAAAAAAAGATATCTCATGATTTACCTCGCTTTCCTTTTCTGCCCTTTCCCCAGTACATTATCCATAAGAAAACTAGGGTGATTATAGTTAAACATTTAGCTGCATACCCAATTATTGTGCCTAAATCTGACACTTGATAATAATCGGTTGGAAGAAGCGATATAAAGTATACAAACGGTAATAAACTGAAAGCGACAAAAATTTTATTTGCTTTCGGAAAAATATCTGTAATGATTAACACACTGATATCATAAGCAATGGCAGTTGTCATAAATACAGTAGTAATCCAGATAACAAAATATAAGGATTCAATTCTATCCAGAAAACCTATAGATCGCACCATATTCGCCAATTCAACCAGCGGATAAACAGTATTAGCTGTTGATACATTTCCAAGTACGGCGATACACATTAGATAAACAGTGATATAAAATCCTGTCACGGCTATTGCACCAATTACTGCTGACTTTACACTTTTCGATGGTGTTCTGGTTAGCTTCATATAAAAGAAAAGGACGAAAACACCAGAATAAGATAAAATGCTATTTGGCAGTTCACCTAAATACGATTTGAAATCCGTAGTAAAGGCCGGGAGCATCCGGTTCCAATCTGCAGAAGGAAGAGCCGTAATAACTAAAACAATTGTTGCAACAGCAGTCAAAATAATTATTCCAAAACCAGTCCGAAAAATTGCTACACGCTCTCCGCATACAGCATACAAAACCACAAATAAGAATACGAGATTAATGGCTTCCGATGGGGTTTTTTCAAACAAATAATGATGAGATATATTAGCAATAAAAGCTGCCTCATAGCTGACAATGGTTACTGATAATAAAAAAAACAACATACTTAACAGAATCGCAATCGGCTTCGTCAGCATTGAAGAAGTATACGTATAAAAAGACTGTCCAGGAAATAAAGAGGCAATTTTAGCAATCAGAAAAGTAGAACATGCACAAACTGCCCCTCCAATTAATAATGTTATCCAACCATCTGCGCCCTCTGTCTGGCTGGCCAGCGTACGCGGGTAAGTCAATATCCCGACAGCAACAACAATACTGGGAACAATTGTTAATATAGTTATGTTTGATATTTTACCGTCGGCATACCCTACTGTTCGCATCTATTATTCATTCCTTTGTCTGTTGGGATCTTTTAACTCATCCTGTAAAAAGATATACTGTTCTTCCACTTTCGTTATTGGTCCTCTGATAACATTGTCCATCATATCCTGCTTTACTGCAGGAAAAACTGTAAAGCTATATGGAACACCGAAGCTTTTTAAATTTGTAACGTGTATAACAAGAACAAGAAACGCAAGAATCAGTCCAAATAATCCAAAAAGAGCGCAAATCAGCATAAAACCAAAACGGACAGCTCGAAAACTGATAGCTACACTGTAATAAGGGGAACAAAAGCTGGCAATTGCAGTTAACGCGGTAATAATGACAATAATCGGGCTTGCTATTCCTGCACTAACAGCAGCCTCTCCAATAACAATACCGCCAACGATACCAATCGTCTGTCCAATTATCCGGGGCAGCCGAATAGCCGCTTCCTGCAGCATTTCAAAGGTAGCTGCCATTAATAATATCTCTGCTATCGCAGAAAATGGCATTCCTTCACGGCTGGCTGCAATGGAGAATACCAATGTTGTCGGCAGCATCCCCGGATGAAATAAAACCATTGCAATGTAAAAAGCAGGTAAGAATAGTGCTATCAAGCTTGCTACAACTCGAAGAATACGTAATAAGGATGCAGTAATCCATCTCTGGTTATAATCTTCCATCGATTTGTTAATATCGCTGAGAACAACTGGCCCTATTGCCGAAAAAGGAGTCCCATCTACCAAAACAGCGAAACGCCCATGTAAAACTTCAAAAGCAACTTTATCCGGCCTTTCCGTACTTAACATTTGCGGAAATGGAGAAAGAGAGCTATCCTCAATCCACTGTTCAATTTGTGAAACATCTGTGATATATTCCAGTTCAATCGATTCAAGCCGATAAATAACTTCCTCCAGAATCTGGGGATTGATCACATCTTCTACATAACAAAGTACGAGCTTCTGCTTTGACCTCGTACCGACTTCATATGCTTTAAAGCGCAGATTTGGATCACGGAGATTACGACGAATCATCGCTAAATTGACTTCTAAACTCTCCACAAATCCTTCTCTTGGCCCCTGGATTAAATTTTCCGATTGCGGCTGCTCAATAGCACGTTTGTCTCCACCAGATGTCCCAATGACTAACGCATTTTCTTCTTCCTCCAGAAAGAATACCGTTTGTCCGTCCAGCACAAGGTTAATGATTTCCTTCATATCATTCAATTCTGCCACGGAGGAAACTGCAATCATTTCGAGCTTTACATTTTCTAAAGGGCTGCCTTCCATTTCTTTTAAATTCTGCTGCAAAGTCTGGATAATATCCTGATTAATCATATTTGTATCTGTTATTCCCGATAAATAAGCAATTCCACATTTCTTTTGCAGTTTTCCAATGGAGATATAACGGAGATTTAAATCTTCTGGATTACCAATCGCGTTCTTTAATGTATCGAGGTTATCGCTGACTTTATTCGAAAGCTTCGAACGTACCTTTGGCTGGACAGGATGACTGCCTAGTTGCTTTTCTTCTTCCTTTTTTTCCTGCTGTTTTAATTTTGTAAATACAGATTGGCTCATTCCAGGTTACCTCCTTCCCCAAGCACCGCCTATATTCCAAGTAAAATATAGGGGATAATTTTAACAATAAATAAGCTTATAAAATCCTTATTTACGTTTCCACAAAATCAAATATTTATACTTGGTTCAATCGAAAAACCCCCTTTGCATCTTCCATTGATACAAAGAGGGTTTTAGCTTATATTTGTTATATAGTTATATATTTATTTTTTCAGTATATACGGCATATCCTGATCTTCAGGAAGCAGCGAATCATAATTTTCCGGTCCTGCCTCACGATCACGAAGCTCTTTCGCAGCATCCTGCAGTACTTCTGGATTTTGCAGAACGTCAATAATAGTGCTCGCAATCGCTTTTCCTGCAAAAAGCATTCCTTTTTTTGCATAGGAAGTCTTTCCTTGAGACACCACCTGCCAAGTATGGAATGGAGTACCGAAAGTCCAGGTTGCAGCCATCAACTGCGCAGTAGGTGTCACCCAGCTGACAGCACCAACATCGGTAGAACCTGATCCCTTCACATATTCCGGCGCCTCGCGGTAGGCATCCACTTCATAAATAAGTGGACGCTCAGCAAGCTCCTTCGCCTTCTTCTTGCCAACCAGTGAGGCAGCAAATGCGATATCATCTTCATTTAATGTATTATAATATTTTTTACTTAATTCCAGCTCTTCCTCTGTAAAATGCGGGCGTTCTAATGCTTTCATATTTTTATGAAGCAGTTTATCTAATGTAGCATTTTGTACAAGATTAGAGCATACGCCTTCAATACGGTAATCCATGGAGGTTTCTGTCATTAAAGCAGCGCCTTCCGCGATTTTTATCAGACGTTTAAACAAAGCACGGGCCTGATCTGCATGAGGAGCACGGACAAAATAAGAAACCTCTGCTTCTTTTTGGACAACGTTCGGAGACATTCCTCCAGAGTTTGTGATTGCATAATGAACCCGGGCTTCGTCAATCATGTGCTCCCGCATATAGTTGGCACCGACATTCATTAGTTCCACAGCATCTAATGCGCTCCGCCCCAATTCTGGAGAAGCTGCTGCATGCGAGCTTATCCCATTAAATGTAAAGGTGGAGTGGATAACCGCCAGTGATGGTCCATGAAACAAGCTGTTTGTATAATGCGGATGCCAGGAAAAGGATGCAGCCACATCATCGAATAACCCTGCTTTGACCATATATGTTTTTGCATAACCGCTTTCTTCTGCCGGGCAGCCATAATACCGGATCGTTCCTTCTAAATTATTTTTCTCTAAGTATTCTTTTACAGCAACTGCAGCAGACATTGAACCTACGCCAAGCAGATTATGACCGCAGCCATGTCCTGGACCATATGGTACTGCCGGATCAAATTCAGTCACACCGGCTTTTTGACTTAAACCAGGTAAAGCATCATATTCTCCTAATATTGCAATCACCGGACCACTGTTTCCAAAGGTTGCAGTGAATGCAGTCGGAATACTGGCTACTCCACGTTCTACCTGAAAGCCTTGCTCCTCCATAAAATCAGCTGAGCATTTAAAAGACTGTTTTTCTTCATAACGAATTTCAGGTGTTTCCCAAATTTGATCACTTACTTTAAAAAAAGCTTCCCGCTTCTGTTCGATTATTTCTTCGATTTGGCTGATAATACTCATTGTTCTCATACATTCCTTTCTTCTTTAGTGCTATTATATATTTTATAGCAAAATAGAGTGCAATGAAATAATTACCTCTACTATTAGATAATACAACTATGTAAATTGGGTTACTAAATTATGTAATTCATTTTCACAATAAAAATAAATCATAGTAAACATCGTGAATATAAGAAAGAAAATTATATTTGCTACATCTTTAAAGAATCAAAAAATAAGCCGCATGAAAAAATTTTTCAATTTCTCACACGACCTTTTCCTATAATTAAAACGAATATAACATCGTTTTTGATGTTCCTTCTATCTCTATATCTTCAAAACCCAATTGATGATACAGGCTGATTGCTCCTGTATTTTTTAGATCGACACTGAGAGACAGCCCAATGTATCCTGCTTTCTTAGCTCCTTTTATTATTTCAATCAATAATTGCTTTCCTAATCCCTTGCCTCTTTCACTTTCAACAATTGCAATACCGAGCTCAGGAATATCAGGACTGACAAAGCCATATCCTTTTTCATTTTCGTTAAACAGGCGGCACCATACCGCTCCAACAGCCTGATTCTGTTGATTTATTGCAATAAGAGCCATATCTCCTGTTCTTCCCCAGTTTTGATGATATTTACGTAAATACGCTGCTTGGAGCAGCTCTTCTTTTGGCGGCTTATCAGACGGGATATATATAGATTCGTATAGCATATCCGTTAAAAAATCAGTATCTTTCCGGCTTTGCTCTATTTTTCTGATTGTATATATAGCGCTTCCCCTACTTTCCCGGATATCTCTCCTGTAAAAAAAGCACAGACTGCTTAATTAATTCCTTTAATACCTCTTCATCAATATCTGCCACTTTATTAATATAGACGCAGGACTTACCTGTTGTATGTTTACCAAATTTTTCAAGCAAGTGTTCACGCTCTGTATCTCCTGTTGCAAAGTAAAGACTTATCTTAGCCTTTCTTGGAGAAAAGCCGACTAAAGGTGCGTCTCCCTCATGGCCTGAATCATATTTATAATGATACTTACCAAAGCCAATAATACTCGGGCCCCACATTGCTGCCTCAAATCCGGTTGTCTCAGCGAATATATCCAGCAGGCGGTATGCATCCTCCCGCTTCTTTGGCTGCTCTACCTGTTCAATAAATTCAATGACACTGTTATCTGTTTCTTTTGTTTTTAATTTGTACATTTATTTACCCCTCATATGCCTTTCGCAATGTTTCTATATCTAATTTCTTCATTGGCATCATTGCCTTGTTAACTCTGGCAATTTGCTCTGTTGTTGCATTCTCACTCATCATTTCATCCATATCTTTGGGAGAAATTTGCCAGGATACACCATACCTGTCCTTTAGCCAGCCACATTGCTCTGCTTCAGGTACTGCCGATAAATGCTCAAAATAATAATCAATTTCTTCCTGCGTTTCACAATTAACCAGTAAAGAAACAGCTTCATTAAATTGAAAATCATGATTCAGAGCACTATCCATTGCTGTCATCCAGACATTTTCGAGCATAAAATCAGAAAACATTACTGTTCCCTCTTTGTTTGGATCCATCCCTGCCGGATAATGGGCAACGACTCCCTGTTTACTATTTTTAAAAATAGATTGATAAAATTGTACAGCTTCTTCCGCTTTCCCTACATTTTCACCAATGAACATCATCGACGGTAATATTGGCGGTCTTTCTTCTCCCTCGGGGTTGGTCAGGATAAGCTGCCAGGAAAGCCCGTATTTATCTTGTATCCATCCGTATTTTTCACTGAAGGGATACGCATCAAACGACATAAGTACCTGCCCGCCATCGGACAGCTTCTCCCAAACCTCTTCAATCTGACTGGATGCATTCTTATCCCGGGCCGGATCAAAATTTACCATAAAGGAAATCGACGGATTAATTGAAAAATATGGACCTGCACTGATTGCCATAAAACGCTGTCCCCATAAATCAAAGGATATCAAATCACAATCTCCTGATGGTGTATCCTTTAAAACAATTTCACTGATAATCTGCGAATCAGGAAAAATGGAAGTGTAGAATGCCACAGCTTCTTTTGCTTCTTTATCAAACCAGAGATGTGGAACAATATTTTTCGTAATCGTTGTCATTATTTTTCCTCCTTTAAGATAAAAGATACTTTTAATATACCATTTTCTAACCTGCTCTGCTTCTTCTAGTTTGCTCTTTTTTTCGTCTTTTTTAAACCCGCTTGTTATCGTGCTATACCAATGATTTACGCTTCCATTAATCTGAAAATTATTTCTTTCTTTTTCTTAAACAGATGCCTAGACACAGAACATCTCTTCCACTATGATAGTGCTATTGTTTTTTTAGTTAGAACGAAAGGAAGTGTTATATAGTGACAATGAAATTCTCCCGTAATATGATTTTATCCGTATTTATGATTGGTACGTTTGCAATCGGGATGACAGAATATGCTGTAACTGGCTTATTAACACAATTTGCTGCTGATCTGGATGTAGCAGTTTCTGCAACTGGATTATTGCTCAGTGTCTACGCCATCAGTGTCGCTGTCTGCGGTCCGGTGCTTCGGATACTGACGGTTAAATATTCACCGAAATCATTATTAATCGCACTCATGTCTATTTTTATAATAAGTAATATTGTGGCTGCCACAGCTCCTACATTTGAGATATTACTTCTATCCAGACTTCTTTCTGCAACGATGCACGCACCATTCTTTGGGTTGTGTATGAGTATGGCTGTCGATATTTCTCCGCCTCACAAACGCACCAGCGCAATTGCTGCTGTGCAGGGAGGTCTTACTATTGCTATTATGCTTGGAGTTCCCTTTGGATCATACATCGGCGGCATGCTGGATTGGAGACTCGTATTCTGGTTTATTGCATTGATGGGTATTATCAATTTAATTGGAATCATGATTGTCACACCCGATATCAAGCAAAAAGAAATTCCTAAGTTAAAGAACGAAATGGCTATAGTAAAGAATAAAAATGTCTGGATGCTGATTGCCGTGATTGTTTTAGGCTTTTCCGGTGTGTTTACAGCATATACGTTCACAGAGCCGATGCTCAGAGAAATTGCAGGCTTTGATGTAACAAGTATAACGATTGGATTATTCTTATTCGGGCTTGGCGCTGTGATAGGGAATTTTGTTTCTGGAAGCATTCAGCCTGAGGTATTGACAGAGCGCTTAATCGTAGCGATGACTATTTTAGGCACCGTGCTGATCGGCTTCACTTTCCTGCTTGCGAACCCATTCTTCACGTATGTTGCCTGCTTCTTATTTGGAGCTGGCACATTTGGAACAACACCGATATTAAATGCAAAGATTATCCTGGCAGCAACGGAAGCTCCAGCTTTATCAGGAACAATTGCTGCATCGGTGTTCAACCTGGCAAACTCGATTGGGGCAACCCTTGGAAGTCTTCTGCTGACGAATCAATTTTCATTCAGACAAATCACTTTTGTCGCCGGCGGGATGATTTTCTTTGGAGTGATATTGATGTTTGTTACGCATAAAATGGAAGATAAGTCTTTATTCAGATCTGCTGAAAAGGCTTATGAATAATTTTGTAAAAAAGAACGGCTGATACATGTTGTATTTGGCCGTTCTTTTTATTCTCTTCAAGTTAAATTTCCACTCTCATATGCTTTAAGCCAATGATAAGGCTGCAATTCTTTCAATGTTTTAAATTCAAGCTCATTATCTGGATTTGTTACAGCTGCTTTTACATCCTCTCCCCAATAAAATAGCCGTTCCTGACAAACACCACATGGCGTTAAAATGAGGTATGGGGCATTTTCGTCCTCTCTGGCAACACAAATGGAACGGGTTACTTTTGTATTAAGCTTATGTGCTTCTAAAATTGCTCCTGTTTCTATACATAATTCTGTAGAGGCGTTAATAACTTCAGGAGCAACACTTGTTAATATCTGACCTGATTCTGTGTACATGGCTGCTGCACCACCCCAGCCAGATGGGTATCTTTTTTTAATTAAATCTACTGCAGCATTGTATAGCTGCTGTTCTATATTCATATTAATCTCTCCAATTTTAATCTTTTGCATTGTCTATACGGCGGCTTAATGAACCTCTGCTTACTTCTATTCTTTTAAACAGAATAATCTTTTATATGAAACAGCGTTTCTGTAACACTGACGAATAGATCTCTTTGCTCTTTCCTTTCCCAATCCTCTTCCACTTCGGCCATCAGCCACATTACTTCGTCCAAAAATACATGCAATACTGTTTCTTCCCAAGCTTTTATCTCTACATTGGTTAAAGTTTGATGTTTGGAATAGCCCTCTAAAAACAGTTTCCATTCTTTTGGTGTAAAAGTACGGTTGGGGGCAGAAGATAATTCATTATGAAACAATAATAATACCAATGCTAAATCAAAAGTGCGCGGAATCCACTTGGCATTATCAGGATCTATAAGAACAGGATTATTTTGAAATACCAGATTATTCGCTTTATAATCATGTGGTGTCTCCACCCATTTTAATGAGGTATTTTTCAATGTTTCCTGATTCTCCACTGCCATATGTAATAACTCTTTCAACTTCTGAATAGGAATGTTGACTTGATAGCTGCTGACAAAGTTGCTAATCTTTTGCATATCATTATCCACTTCATGATGATAAAAATCAAAAACATCATATTCGCTTAAACCAAACGTATTTTTAGAAGAGGAAAGCGCATGTATACGGCCAAGAAGCTCTCCTGCCCGGATAATTTCTTTCTCTGTTCCCTGATAATTGCTTCCATTTATAAACGGGTAACAAATATAGCATGCATCATCTATTTGTTTTGGATTGCAGGTGTTTACGTTAACTGGAGTGACGACGGGTATACCTTTTTCTTTTAAGTACGTAGTATATCTGACGAGATTTCGTGCTCTTTCCAATGGGTATTGCGTTTTCTTGATTATATAATTATGAAGCTTATAGACTGGAGAAAATGGATAAATGCTTTTTTGTTCTTCAGCGACATTAAATCCAAATTCTTTTAAAATTGCTTTACTACTCATCTTTCATTTCCCCTTTTAAAGACACCTAATATTAATAATTTAAAAATTCCGGTTATAATGCAATTATAGCTTAGACTTTGTAAGTATTAAAATAAAAGTACTCTCCGGATCTTTAAGGAGAGTACCCTATAATGATAATCTTTTATTTCTACATGTATTATGATATGAAAAAGCTTAATCCAAATACCACAAAAAATCCAACTAAACCAATAATGGTTTCCATAACTGTCCATGATTTAAGGGTATCTTTTTCTGTCATCGCAAATAACCGGTTTACAAGCCAGAAGCCAGAATCATTTACATGAGATAAGACAGTTGCTCCACAGGCGATTGAAATAGCAATAAGCGCCAGCATTGGCTGAGAAAGCTCAGTCATGTCAAGAATAGGAGAAATCAATCCTGCTGCTGTAATCATTGCTACTGTTGCTGAACCTTGAGCTACGCGGACAAAAGTAGAAATCAAAAAAGCAAGCAGCACTAAGGGGAAACCGGAAGAAGCCATTAATTCTCCCATAGCATCGCCGACTCCGCTTTCAATCAGCACTTCTTTGAAGACACCTCCCGCCCCGGTAATTAAAATAACAATACCTGCAGGCTCAAGTGCTTTAGTTGTCATTGATTGCATTTCATTTTTTGTGACACCACGGCGTTTACCGAGAAAGTACATTGAAAGTAATGTTGCAATTATTAAAGCAACAAATGGATGGCCAATAAATGTTACAACTTCTTTAAAAATGCCTTCTTTCAGCAAGATACCTCCAGTTGTGTTAAATAGGATTAATACTAATGGGGACAAGATTAAGAAGCAAATCATTCCAAAGCTAGGAAGCAGTTTACCTTCCTCATTATTTGCTTTCTTTCTCTCTTCTTCCTCTTTAATATGTTCAGGAACATCAACATGAATTTTATTTCCAATATAACGCCCGAATATTGGTCCAGCTACAATCATTGCTGGTATCCCGGCAATAACACCAAATAGCATCATCCATCCTAAATCAACGCCTAATACAGATGCTACCGCAATCGGACCAGGTGTAGGAGGAATAAAACTATGTGCTACTGCCAAGCCTGCCAGAAGCGGGATTCCATAGTAAAGTAACGATTTACGCGTACGTATTGCCAAACTATAAAGAATAGGAATCAGAATAACAAGGGCAACATCTAAAAATACCGGAATAGCTACAATAAATCCGGTTAATCCAAGTGCCCATTGTGCACGTTTTTCACCAAATTTATCAACCAGGGTAAACGCAAGACGCTCTGCACCTCCGGATGCTCTGAGTACTTCCCCGAACATGGCACCAAGTCCAACTACGATTGCTATAAATCCCAGAGTTCCCCCATCCCAACTTCTATTACTTCCAACAGGAAAGCTGGTTCCATTCCTGTGAAAAGGCCGATGAGGATACTGGCAATTAATAGAGCCAGGAACGCCTGCATTTTTGAATGCATAATTAAATACAATAGGACGGCTATACCCAAAATTGTTATTAATATTAAACCAGTTGAAGACATTTATTTTCCTCCTTCTCTATCTGCTTCTTACCACTCAGCAACACTAGTATCTCTATGACGCCAAACCGGATTTCTCCAATTATGCCCTTTTTTAGCCATCTCACGAACATGCTCCTCATTGATTGCAATTCCTAAACCTGGACGATCTGGAATATCAACATATCCATCCTTATATTTGAATACGCTGTCATCTTTTAAATAATCCAGTAAGTCAGAGCCCTGATTATAATGAATACCCAGGCTTTGCTCCTGAATAAATGCATTATGACATGTCGCATCTACCTGTAGGCAAGCTGCCAAGGCAATTGGACCTAAAGGACAATGTGGAGCAGCAGCTACATCAAATGCTTCTGCCATGGATAAGATTTTTTTGTTTTCTGTAATTCCCCCGGCATGAGATAAATCCGGCTGGATAATATCCACATATCCATCCTTTAACAGATTTTTAAAATCCCATTTAGAATACATTCTTTCCCCTGTTGCTATCGGAATTACTGTATGATTGGCAATATCACGTAATGCTTCATTATTTTCTGGTAAAACAGGTTCTTCAATAAACATTGGGCGGAATTGTTCCAGCTCTTTTGCCAATACCTTTGCCATCGGTTTATGAACACGTCCATGAAAATCAATTCCTATTCCGATATAAGGACCTACTGCATCACGAATAGCTGAAACATTAGCTAATACACGATCTATCTTTTCATAAGAGTCAATGTATTGCAGTTCATCGGTACCGTTCATTTTAATAGCTGTAAATCCTTTATCAACTACTTCCTTAGCAGCTGCTCCAACGTCAGATGGACGGTCCCCGCCAATCCAGGAGTATACTTTAATAGATTCTCTTGCCTTTCCTCCAAGCAGCTGATGGATTGGTACGTTTAAATATTTCCCTTTAATATCCCAAAGTGCCTGGTCAATACCTGAAATAGCACTCATTAAAATAGGTCCACCACGATAAAATCCACCACGATACATTACATTCCAATGATCTTCTATCTGCAATGGATCTTTCCCTATTAAATACTCCATCAGTTCAATAACTGCAGCTTTTACGGTAGCAGCTCGTCCTTCAATAACCGGCTCTCCCCATCCAGTTATTCCTTCATCCGTCTCTATCTTTAAAAATAACCATCTTGGCTGTACCTGGAATAATTCATAGTTTGTAATTTTCATAGCTTTTATCATCTTTTTTTATTAAATTCTTAAAATCAAAAGATTTTTATCTACTCAACAGAAACTGCCTGAACAAATGCCCGTGCATTTTCTGTTAATTTTGACAAGTATGCTTCATCGAAGTCTTTCTTTGTATTTACCAGTGAGCTTCCAATTCCAAATGCTGCTGCTCCAGCCTTTTGGAAGTCAACAATATTATCCAGACCTACTCCCCCAGTTGGAACTAATGGAATATGAGAAAGAGGCCCACGTATATCCTTAATATAGGATGCTCCAATACTTGCGGGAAAGACCTTTACTAAATCTGCTCCTTCTTCGTAAGCTGTCAATATTTCTGTCGGCGTAAAAGCTCCGGGAATACTCACTTTCCCATAGCGTTTTGTTATTTTTATTGTTTCTTTACTTACTGTTGGCGATAAAATAAAATCCGCACCTGCATCTATGGCTCCTTTAGCAGACTCCGGATCTAGAACCGTCCCGGCACCAACCCTCATTTCTTCTCCAAATGCTTCCTTCAACTGTTTAATTCCTTCTATTGCGCCTGGAGAATTTAATGTCACCTCAATAAGACGGACACCTCCCTCTTTTAAAGCTGCTCCAATTTGCAACAAATCTTCTTTCTTCGCTCCACGGATAATCGCAATAATTTTATGCAGATAAATAGCTTCAAGTGTATTCAAAAAAACCCTCCTTATCGATTTACATCATCCTGATTGTCTGATTCCATAAATGCCTGTAGCTGATCTTGAGTTGGCAGACCTTCGATATCGCCATCAACCTGAGTTACCAAAGCTCCCATAGCACAGGCCCGTTTCACAGCATCCTTCCAAGCTAACTCATCCAATAATCCTGATAACAATCCTGCTGCAAAACCATCTCCTGCACCAACAGGGTCCATAACATAAGGAACGGAATAGGCACCCACAAATCCATTTTGATCTTTATTTTCATAGTAAGCTCCCTTTTCCCCAAGTTTGACTACCACTGCCCCAGCTCCAAGATTTCTACAGTACTTGCTAATTTCTGCTGCATCGGTTGTATCAAATAAAAAATCACCTTCTGACTTTCCTGGAAGCACAATATCAGATAAGCCGATTATCTTCTTTATCAGTTCTACACCATTGTTTTTATCGAGTAATTTTTTCCTTATATTTGGATCAAAAACAACTGTTACTTTTTCTTTCTTTGCCTTATGCAGAAGTGCAAAAATCATCTCTTCACAGGATTTGCTCAACGCAGGAGTAATCCCTGTTATATAGAGGTACTTTGTATCAGAAACATCTATGTTTTCAATATCCTCTGAAGTCATTTTACTGGCAGCGGAGTCTTTTCTATAATAAAAAATTGAGCTTGTTTGTGCATTTGTTTTTTCTTTCAGGAAAAGCCCGGTAGCTGCTTCCTTATCGTGTTTTACATGCGTTGTGTCAACTCCTTCCCCTCTTACAGCGCTTACAATTTTTGCACCAAGTTCATCGTTTCCTACTCTGCTGATCCAGCTGGTCTTGTGCCCAAGCTTTGCTAAGCCTATTAATGTATTCGTTTCTGCACCAGCAATTCTTGCTGAAAAGTCATTTGCATATCGCAATTGTCCATTTGTCTTAGGAGAAAATAGAACCATTGTTTCTCCAACACTTAAAACGTCCATTTACACACCTTCCTTACGCACATATCCCAGTTTTGCGGAAATATCATTTGCTTTTTGCTTTAAATGCTTAATAATGCTATCTTCCTGTCTAAGCATCCTCTCTTTAGGTCCAGCTACACTAATTGCTGCTTGGATAGCTCCCTTCATATCAAATATTGGTGCTGCTAAACAGTAAAGACCGTCTTCATTTTCCTCATTATCAATGGAATATCCCTGCTGTTTGTATTCTTGGAGCTTCTCCTCTAATTTTTCTTTATCAGTGATTGTCTGCTTCGTAATTGGCTTTAATTCAATAGTATTTAAATAGTCAGCCCGGTCAGCTTCATTCATAAATGCCAGGTAAGCCTTTCCAAGTCCTGTGCAATATAGCGGCTTCTGTCCCCCTGGGTAAGCTGAAGTTCTGATTGAACGGTTACTGTCAATTTTAGCAACATAAACCAGCTCTTGATCTGCCAGCACTGCCATAAATACAGTTTCTTCAATTAATTCCATTAATTCTTTTAAAGAAGAATGCCCTAAAGAAGATATATCTAGGGACTCCATTGCTGCATTTCCCACCGGAATAAGTTTCGGTCCTAAAATAAAGTGATTCTGCTGATTAACTGATAAGTAATTTTCATTAAGCAGTGTTTTTATTAACCCTGATGTACTGCTTTGTGGTAGCTGCAAAGTTTCACTAATTTCTTTAATTGTCATCCCATCAATATTTGCACTTAATAATTCAAAAATTCTTAAAACACGTTCTGCGGATTTAACTGACATAAAATCTCCTCCATCACATATGTGATTTAACATCTTGTATATGATTTTTATATTTAGAACTTTAACATGTATTTTTTAAAATGACAACTGTAAAAGGAAAAATAATAAAACAGGTTGTATTTATTTATCGTTCACAGCCACCTGTAATAAAATGAATAAATACTTCCAAAAGCTGCATGATATCTGTGCTATACAAAGGAACTAGGTGACTGCGATGCTGCCA
This sequence comes from Oceanobacillus sojae, assembly GCF_007991515.1. Taxonomy (GTDB): domain Bacteria; phylum Bacillota; class Bacilli; order Bacillales; family Amphibacillaceae; genus Oceanobacillus; species Oceanobacillus sojae. The sequence continues at coordinate 55,792 of NZ_BJYM01000020.1, read as the reverse complement.
TGACTAGTTAAACGAAAAAAGAAATATAAAAAGCGCCATCCTGTTATTTTCAGGAAAGCACTTTGTAAAATAGTAATTATTTATAAAAAATAAGTATGTTAGATATCTTTTTTATACGCAGCATATGTTTTCCAAACATCATACCCTAATAAATTATAAAATCCCACCAGCCCTGTCCAGTCAATTACAATGCGAGAAATACCACGCTGCCTTAAAAATGAAATAGCCGCTTCAACTATTGCCAAGCCGTATCCTTGTCCGCGTTCCCTCTCATCTACTCCTAAAGGTCCAATACCGCCTAAGCTCTCCTTGAACAAAGGCGCCCAGTATACATTTTGAGCAATTAACAAGGATTTTTCATCATTCATGCGACAGAACCCAATGATTCTTTCCTCTTTCTTTAAAATAGCAAATTCTCTTCCTGTACCGCCTTTTTGAAAATAATGAATCGCTTCATATTCCCATCTTCCCGGGAAACAGCGATGTAAAAATTCAAGGAATAATTCCTTCTCTCCCAGCTTTAAAACGCTAAATTCTACCCCCTCTATTTTCGGGGTTTTTATTTCATTATTAACGTTATACTTTCTAATCATGTCATGCTCAGTACCATTATTTTCATATCCTTTATGAGCAAACCAGGCTTTTGTTTCCACCATTTCATCCGGAATACCAGGGAAATAATGCCATGGGTCGCGCCCCAAGAGAATTTGATTTGCACCAGCGGCCTTTAAATATGTTTCAGCGTTTGCTAATAATTTTGAGCCTATGCCCTGGTTTCTGTGCTTCCGGCTGACAAGAAGCACCTGAATCCATCCGGTCGTCCTGCTCATACCAATCTTCTCTTTTTCTTGATATATTTTTGCGGCAACAAATCCGATAACATTATCTTCATTATCGACGGCAATCATTGAGGCTATACTGCATATATTTTCGTCAGTGAAACTATTTTGTTTAAATAACTCTTTACGCATTGGAAATCCGGCTCCAATTTCCTGATTCCATAATTGAACAATATCTTCTATCCGCTCTTCATTCCATGGTTCTAACCTCATTATTGATTATCCCTTCTTTTTTTGGATGGGTGTTGATACTAAAATTTATTTATTTCTTTTATCATACCGTAATAAAACCCAAATAAAAACGCATTCATTAGCATCCTTATTTTTTTATCTTTTCATTTCCTTGTTTAAAGAAATCAACAGCAGCCCTTGTTTCATCCAGGTGCTTCACTGTAACAGGATACTGCAATGCTGCCACACTCATAAATAAAATATCCATAACCTGCAACTGTGCTATCCTGGAGGATGTAGCTCCGCTTCGGAAAATAGGCTCTCTTGTCGTAGACGTATACAATTTGATATCTGCATGCTCCGTGACAGGCCATTTCCCGTATTTTGTCAGACTGATTGTTTTCACCCCTCTTTTTTTAGCAAGGTGAAGCATATTTGCAATTTCAATGGTTTCTCCAGAAAAAGAAATACCGACAACGACATCATTTTCACTCATATTGGCCAGCACTAATGCTGCCGTATGCATATCTTCAAATGCATAGGCATTTTTATTAATCCGAATAAATTTTTGTACCGCATCCTGAGCAATCATTCCTGATGCACCAATACCGATAAATAGTATTTTTGATGCATCATTCATCGATTGTATACCTTCCTGCAGCTGATCAATATCAATTAATTGTGCTGTTTCCCGTATTGTTTGAATACTGTTATTCGTCATTTTTTCAATAATGGATAAAGATGTCTCATCGGGATCAATGTCGCGGAAGCCGTATTCTTCTTTGCTTTGCAAATCACCTGCGATGCGGATTTTTAAATCATGGAAGCCTTTCAGATTCAAAGACTTGCATAATCGAATTACTGCTGCCCCGCTTGTTTCACTGCGTTTCCCAAGCTCCTTTGCAGTTAATGATATAGCCGATTCCGGATTCTTTAAAATGTATTCAGCAATCTTTTTTTCAGATGGGGGGAGACTGGGCAGCATCTCGTTCATTCTTGTTATTCCACCGTTCATAAAAGGCAATATGATCAACTCATTTCTTTTTCTCTCATCGAAGCTGTATTTCTTCTAACGGTATAAAAGATATTTTTTCCTCATTTTTTTAAATAGTTCCAGCTCTTGTTGACTTTCCTCCAAATAGCTTTCCGCTTCCCCATCTAAAATATATTTTCTTAATCGTTTTGTTCCCGCCAGTAAATCAAAGAAATACTTCCCATTTTCATTTTGGATAAACTGAAATTGGTTGGGATATAAATTTGCGATTGTTTCAACTAAGGCTAGACCTGCCTTTAAGGAATGCAGCTTATTGCGGTTTTCAATATGAAGCTGCACGCCGCTGCAGGGTTCACCTTCATGTTTTTGATAGGTGGGAACAAAAGAAACAGGGCGGGCCAGGACCCCGGGTATTTTTTTATCGTTATACACTTTTGCCAGCTTCTGCCCGTCGATAAATGGAGCCCCAATCCATTCAAATGGCTTTGCGGTCCCTCTCCCCTCGGATACATTCGTCCCTTCGATAAGGCAAGTGCCAGGATATAAAACAGCTGTATCGATAGCAGGTGTATTCGGAGACGGTGGAACCCAAAATAAACTCGTATCATCAAAATACATACTGCGTTTCCAGCCTTCCATCGGTATGATAGAAAGATCACATGAATAAGCAAACTCATTTTTGAATAATAATGCCAATTCCCCTATCGTCATACCGTGACGATTCGGGATTGGAAGTAAACCCACAAAGGAACGTAATTCTTTTTCTACCAGATTTCCCTCCATTTCCAGCCCGGAAACAGGGTTGGGCCGGTCAAGGACAATCAGTTTTTTTCCGTATTCCATACAGGCTTCCATAACATAAGCCATTGTATAAATATACGTATAGTATCTGGAGCCGATATCCTGTAAATCGAATATGAGGGCATCCACATCTGCCAGCATTTCTTTACTCGGTTTTCTCATTTCACCATACAAGCTGTAAACAGGTAATCCTGTGGCGTTATCAATTGAAGATGTTACTTTCTGCCCTTCTTTCGCATCTCCGCGAATACCATGTTCAGGACCGTATAAGGCAACAAGGGTAATTCCCGGATGTTCAGCAAATAAATCGACAGCGGGCTGAAGCCTTCCATTCACACCTGTCATATTGGTAACGAGACCAATCCGCAGACCCTCCACCCGCTTATATCCTTTTTCTAAAAAAATATCCAGACCTGATCGTACCAATTCTTAAGCACCTCCATATCTATTTTACGCAAGGGTTTCTTCCATTTTTGAGAAGGTTAAATGAACACCCCACATGATGATATATGCGAATATACTTCCCCCGAAGAAAAATAATAACGCAGGGATTGTCATAAACGAAAGATACGTTAAAGCGATAATAATTCCAAGAAGAAACACCGTTAATAAAGGATGTCCAATTCCGATGAGTAATGCCCATTTAATATAGTCCAATGTGCGTAGTTGAAAATGTACAAAGATTGGGAAAAGATAGAGAGCAATCACAAATAATAACAAAAATAAGCCAACAACTGCAAAACTTGCCATCGTATATGCGATATGCTCCTGTGTCCGTAAAATTTGAAATTCCATTGTCATCAAATAGCCTGTTCCAGCCAAAATATATCCTAAAATATTTATTTTTAGAAATTCTTTTTTATAGGACCTCCAAAAAACATGAAATACAGGTATATCCTTCTCTCCATTAATCCACTTTCTTACCACTGCAAACATCGCTGCCGTAGCAGGAAATAAACCAAATAAACCAAGTCCGAGCAGCGAGAAAGCAATCCATAGTAAATTTAGATAAGCAAATTTGGTAACCCATACGGCAAATCGATAATATCCATCAATAAAACCACTCATCGTAACCTCTCCAATCCTTCTAAACTCCTTTCCCAACTGCCGGATTCTTTCCTATTCTTTAATCGAGCCTATTAAAACACCCTGAACAAAAAATCGTTGGACAAATGGATATATTAATAATAATGGCAGCGATGATACAATAATCACTGCATATTTGATAAGACCGGCTGTTTTCACCTGATCTACCAGTGATTCCGCTGATCCACCCGGGTCATTCAGCTGCATTTGATTCACCACCAGAATCTCTCTTAAAATTAACTGCAGCGGATACTTATCACGATCTGATAAATAAATCAATGCGTTAAAATACTGGTTCCATAAATTCACTGCATGAAACAACGCCATGACTGCAATAATTGGCAGAGACAGAGGTAATACCATCCGGATAAAAATATAGAAATCAGAGGCACCGTCAATTTTGGATGCTTCCACTAATTGATCTGGAATACTTTGCTGAAAAAAGGCTCTTGCTACAAGAATAGACCAAGCCCCTACAACGTTCGGAATAATAATCGCCCACATCGTATCAAGCATTCCCATTGACTTCACAACGAGGTAAGTTGGAATTAAACCTCCATTAAACAACATTGTAAATAACACAAACCAAAGGATAAGCTTCTTCGCCATTAATTCTTTACGTGATAAAGCATAGGCGCACGGTAACAACACAAATAAATGAATGGCCGTTCCTACAACGGTATAAATAATGGTATTTCTGTATCCAAGCCAGATGGCATCGTTGGCAAATACACGCTCATACCCTTTAAATGTAATATCGACCGGCCATAGCCACATTTTACCAGAGCTGACTGCCTGCGGATCACTGATAGAGGCACTTAGAACAAAAATTAATGGGTAGACAATTAATACTAAAATTATGAGAAGAAATATCGTATTTATCAGATCAAACCCTCTATCCGACAACGTAAACCTCTTCATCTTCCAAACCTCCTTACCATAGACTGTTATCGCTTACCTTTCTGGCTACAGAGTTAAATAAGACAAGCAGTGCAATGTTGATTGCTGAATCGAACAGTCCGATAGCTGCCGCAAAACTGTATTGCCCTTCCAAGAGACCCGTCTGATACACAAATGTCTGGATCACATCAGATGTTTTGGCATTTAAATTATTTTGCATAAGTAATACTTTTTCAAAGCCGACTGTCATAAAGCTGCCGATGTTTAAAATAAATAACACAACAATCGTCGGAAGAATACTTGGGATATTAATATGAAAAATGCGCTGCAGCCTTGATGCACCATCCACTTTTGCTGCTTCATGTAATTCGGGATTAACACCGGATAATGCTGCCAGGTAAATAATAGACCCCCATCCGAGAGTCTGCCAGACACCGGACCATGTAAAAACATGTCTGAACCAGCCTGGGCTTGTCAGAAAATTTACAGGATCTCCGCCAAAGAATAAAATAAGACGGTTCACTAAGCCGGTTGTAGGGTCTAAAAAGATAACAATCATTCCTACTACAACAACGACGGAAATAAAGTGCGGAGCATAGGTTAATGTTTGAGCCCATCTCTTAAATATACTATTTTTCACTTCATGCAGGGAGAGTGCCAAAATAATAGGCAATGGAAATAAGATTAATTGATACGCACTTAATATCAACGTATTTTTAAGCAGTCTCCAAAAATAGTATGAATTAAAAAAACGCTCGAAGTGATCAAACCCGACCCAGGGACTTCCCCAGATTCCAAGGTTGGCAAAAAAGTTTTTGAAGGCAATCTGCACGCCATACATTGGGATATAATGTAATAAGATAAAATACGCAACCGCCGGAAGTAAGAAAACATATATTTGCCAATTTCGGGCGAAGTTCTTTTTTACTTGATAAAATTTACTCTGGGCTGGCACAGAAACGTCATTTTTTACTCCCTTCATTCTTTAACCCCCTATTTATCGATGGCTGAACATAGATCCAGCCATCGATAAATTCAACTTCAGTTCAAATTGACAAGCTTTTAATTTTCTTTATAGCGTTCATAAGCGGCTTGCTGGATTTCCATGTATTCGTCATAGCCCATGTTCTTCACAGTCTCCACATATGCATCCCATTCAGAGAAATCATTCTCCCCTGTAATAAAACCAGCCTGCATTTCTTCTACATATTTCTGTAAATCTGTTTCCAGTACAGCAATACGGTCATTTTCTTCTGCTGTATACGTAAACGCCGGCCAAATTTCTTCAATTAAATACGGTTCTAATTGCTCTGCAGCTTCTACATCAGTTGGCGCATTCTCAGAGCCGGTAAAAAAGTCATCTGTGATAATAACCGGATGATTTCCGCCCGGATTAATAATATATTCCGCCAGTGCCTGCGTCAGCGTTAACCCCTCCGAGTTATCTGTAATTTCCTCTGTCAGCTTCGGACCTTCCTCTGTTTCCTCATAGGTCACACCTTCAATACCCATGAAAAACATTTTTTGCCCTTCCTCGCTCCAGAAATAATCAATCCATCTCAACGTAGCTTCCGGGTTTTCATTTTCACTTGTAATCAGGAAATTACCCAATGAAAGGACAGGAGAGGTAATTCCTGTGTACATTTTCGTACCATCCGGACCTTCCAGCGCATTCCCCGGAATAAACTGGCCGCCTACTTCTTTCCCGTACAATTCCATCGGATTATAGAACTGTACAGCTCCATAAAGATCATCTGCTGCATTTGCCAAGTGCTGATCAACCTCTAAGGAATAAATATTCTGCTCAATCAGCTCTTCCTCATAAAGCTTATTCAGATACGTCAACATTTCTTTATACTGATCATCAATAGGGTAGAAACGGATATCCCCTGAATCTGGATCACTGTCAATCAAAGTATGAAGCTGCCCGCGATTTTGAACGCCGAATGCTCCAGATATCCAGTGAATAATACGGGACATTTCCGCTACACTGCTTAATGGAATCTCATCATTTTTTCCATTGCCATTTAGGTCTGTTTCTTTTACCGCTTTTAAATATTCATAGAATTCATCTGTTGTCTCCGGGTTATCCATGTCCAGCTGCTCTAACCAGTCTCCATTCACCCATCCTTTAGCCCCAATTAGTAAGGATGAAAAATCTGGTGAGTAAACGGTCGGAATAGAATAAATATTTCCATCCGGAAATGTAATTCCTTTTCGGATATCCGGGTTTTCATCCAGAACCTTTTTAATATTTGGCGCGTATTCTTCAATCAAATCATTCAAAGGGATAAATGTGCCTTGACCACCGTACTTTTGAACATCGGAAACTGGCAGGTTGGCAGAGTAGAAAACATCCGGTAAATCCCCGCTTGCAAGAGCCAGATTTCGTTTTTCCTCTAGCCCATCTGCCGGTACCATATTCCATGTAATATCCATATTTGTCATTTCTTCATATTCATTTAAAAGTAAAACGTCATTCCAATCGTCCGCTGTTGTTGCTGCTTTACCGGCAAAGATTTCTAATTCAACTGTGTCATCCACAATTGGCATGCCTTCTGTATTTAAATTATTTAAAGCCTCTTCACTGCCGCCGACATCACTGTTATTTCCTTTATTACATGCGGCTAATGCGATGAATGGCACCGCCGCTAAGATAATAAATTTCTTCTTGATATTCACAGGAAATACCTCCAGGCTTTTTATTCTTTTTATGAATGTGTTAATTACTGACCTTCTTCATAACGTTCCAATGCTTTCTCCTGAATTTCCATATACTCATCAAGCCCCATTTCTTCCAATGTCTTCACATAGTTATCCCACTCATCAAATGATGTTTCTCCTGTAACAAATTGCGCTTCCATCTCTGCAACATACTTCTGAATATCCGCTCCTAAAGACTCTAATGTTGCCTGCTCCTCTTCTTCATAGAAGAAAAACGGCCAAGGTTCTTCGATCAAGTATGGAGCCATATTCTCGGCATTTTCGAGATCTTCAGGCTGAAACTCCGGTGCAGTCGAATATTCAGGGTTTTCAATAACCGGATGTCCTCCGCCCGGGTTAATGATATACTGTGCCAATGCTTCCTGAACGGTTAATCCATCAGGATTATTTGTAATTTCCTCTGTCAGCTCCGGCCCATCAGGTGTTTCTTCATAGGTTTCTCCTTCTAATCCCATAAAGAACATCTTCGCCCCTTCATCACTCCAGAAATAGTCAATCCAGCGAATCGTTGCTTCCGGATTTTCATTGACATTCGTAATGGAGAAGTGTCCCAGGCTGTTTACAGGTGAAATGACGGAAGTAAACAGTTTATCTCCATCCGGGCCTTCCAGCGCGTTCCCCGGAATATATCGGCCACCCACTTCTTCTCCAAAATAATCTTTCGGGTTGAAAAAGTTCATTGCAGCATACTTTCCTTCTGCACCATTGGCCAGAAAATGATCCACTTCAATAGAATAGATATTTTGTTCAATCAAACCTTCTGTGTAAAGCTTGTTCATGTATTCCAGCAATTGTTTGTATTCATCGGCTGTACGATAAAAGCGTAATTCTCCAGTTTCCGGATCTTCATCAATCGAACCATGTAAAATTCCTTTATTCGAAACGCCAAATGAACCAGTCAGCCAATGAAATAAACGATCCATAGAGACACTGCTGAACGGAATGACATCATTGCCATCAACGGATAATTCCTTTGCCGCTTTTAAATATTCATAAAATTCATCTGTTGTTTCCGGGTTATCCATCCCTAATTCATCTAAAATTTCTTTGTTAATCCAGGGTTTATCATCCATCAATGAGGTTGGAGAATCAGGGTCTCTCAACCTGGGAATCGCATAGATGTTTCCATCTGGAAAGGTAATACCTTTTTTAATTTCCGGATATTTCTCCAGGTACGCCTTAATATTCGGAGCAAACTCATCGATTAAATCATTCAGAGGAATAAAAATCCCCTGCTCACCGTACTTATATAAATCTGAATTTGGCATATAAGATCCATAGAAAAGGTCTGGTAAATCACCGCTTGCGAGAGCCAGATTTCTTTTTTCCTGTAACCCGTCAACAGGGACTTGATTCCAGTTCATGTTTATATTCGTCATGTTTTCATATTCATTTAAAACAGGAACATCATTCCAATCTTCCGCTGTGGAAGCTGCATGACCAGCAAATACATCCAATGTAATTTCATTCTCTACAATTGGCATACCCTCTTGATTCAAATTATCAAGTGCTTCCTCACTTCCACCCACATCCTCTTTTTCATTGTTACTGCAGGCAGCCAGCATAAATATAAAGGAAATGCATAATAGAAACAGGACTTTTTTCTGGAATTTCATTCTAAAATCCCCCTCAGATTTTCTTTATCTGTTTATTAGCCTCTGTTGTACATTTTTTCCTCCCTCCCTTTGCAGATGAAAGTAAATCAAACGTTGACCGGCAATGTTCCTTTTGCCTCTTCTTCACCAAAAATTGCACCTGCAGCAATTTGCAAGGCAGGGAAGCTGGGTTCATAGGTGTTGATAAATGCTTGCACATTACGAAGAAAATGAAAATCATATGGGTTCCGCATGCCAACCCCAATAACCTTCTTATTTTCCTTCAGTAACTGATTAACAAGCGTTATCACCGGACTATTCTCAGTCACAGTCAATGTTCCTAAAATGATATAATCATAGTTCTGCGCACAAGTGATAATTCCTTTTACAGCCTTTTTGATTTCATCCAAGTCATATATTTCTACTGCTGCACCAGGGACATGCTCTCTTACCGCAGCGCCAAGTGATTTTTGGTTTCCCTTGTTATCCTCCACCTGCATCATGGCTCCTTGTGCAGGTTCAAGTACAAGGATTTTTGGCTGTTTCTCTGTGTTTAACGGCAGCAGCTGATGATTATGCACCATCGTTACACTTTCCCGATAAACAGTTTGTGCCAGCTGTCGATGTTTTTGTGATCCGACAATTTGCAAGGCGTCTTTTGCTTCCGGAAAATGAAAATCTCTCCAGCTCGTATATTTTTCTTTCAACATCTGGATGCGTTGAATGGATTTTTCAATACAGGAAAGAGACAGCTTTCCATTTTCAACCGCACTTACGATTTCCTGTATAGCTCCTTCCTGAACAGCATACGTATGAGAAATCATGACAAAATCCGTACCTGCCTGCAGCGCCTGTACAGCTCCTTTTTCAGTTCCAATCGAATTCGATATCGCTTTCATTTCCATACAGTCTGTTGTAATTACTCCTGTAAATCCAAGCTTTTTACGTAAAAGATCAACATAAACCCGTTTGGATAAAGTCGCCGGTATATCTTCCTCCGGCTCAATCGCCGGGAAATACACATGAGCAGCCATCACAGAATCTGCACCTGCTTCGATACAAGCTTTAAATGGTACCAATTCGATATTTTCCAAACGCTCCATCTCATGCGAAATTACCGGCAAATCCAGATGGGAATCTACATTGGTATCCCCGTGACCAGGGAAATGCTTTAAAGATGTCATCACTCCGGCATCCTGCAGTCCTTTCATCATGGCTTCTCCAAATGCAGCAACTTTTTCAGCATTTTCACTAAAGGAGCGGACACCAATGACAGGATTATCGGGATTATTGTTCACATCTAAAACAGGTGCCAGATTCCAATTAATCCCGAGCGCTTTTAATTCTTTCCCTGTTGCCAGACCTATTTTATAGGCATATTGCGGATTATCTGTTGCCCCCAATGCCATCGATCCAGGAAAGGTAGTTAATCCTTTATGAATTCTGCTGACAACGCCGTTCTCCTGATCCAGACAAATTAGCAATGGTTTTTCATATCCGGCTTTTTTTGCTTCCTTTTGTAAATCGGAGGTTAATTGCAAAACTTCTTCCGGCTCCCCAATATTCCGGCTAAACAAAATAATAGAACCTACATGATAATCATGGATTAATTTTTTTATTTTTAGGTTCACTGTCGTCCCATCAAAACCTACAACGAACAGCTGACCAATTTTTCTTTCTAATTCCTTCTTGCTCATGGAGCAGCCTCCTTTTCTTTATTTCATTTTCTTTTTGAACATTCTCTTTAAGATAAATTCCCTGCTGTTACAATACGATGATATAAATTTCTGCCCAAGGAACCTTCCGACATAGGATACGGGCCTTCAAAATGCAGCCGTACCTCTTCCAGTTCTTCAATTTTGCTAATTTTTCCTTCAATATATTGATTTAGACGGTAAATCACAGTATCTATCCGCGCCAATACACCGCCATACCGTATTTCGATAACCTCCCAGCCAAAGGGCTTATTGAGTGAAAACCATAGTTTTCGATGGGCTTTTCTTAATGTATCGACACGATTTTTCACGTCCTCTAAATCAGGCAGCACATTCTTCTGGAGTTTACTTCGATCCTGATCATCGTACATCTCCTTCAAACGTCTTCCCAATTCTGCTTTCACACTTAAAACACGCGATAGTTGTTTATAGAAATCAAATAATAAATTCCAATTTGTATTTCTTTCCACTGCTTTCTCAAGCTTAGCTGTCAGCTCTGTATAATGTTTGTTCAACGGCAAATTTTTAATATTCGCATCGTATAAACCAATCAAAATATCTTGCCATAATAAAAGCTTGGAAGGATTGGAGGTCTGCGGATTATTCTTAGCTACCCCAGGTGTTTCATCCAATTGATTGAAAAGCATAAAGTCATTAAAATCGGCTCCTGTACAAAAATGAAAACGCCGGCGCAAGTGTTCTTCTGAGATAGATTTATGATAGGAATGTTCGGCAAATAACTGTAAAACAGGCAAAGCTGTCATCATTGGTGTTTCTGCACCATTATCTCCCCACATGGTGACAAAGACCTCTTTAAGCTTCTCTTTTTTACAAGCACGTAAAGCTGCTTCACTCGCTGCAAAGGCTTTTCCATAGTTAGGAGAGATTCCATTCCATGTCCACACGCCTCCTGCAAACACAGGATCAGCTTTTAATGCTTTATGCTTTTGAATAAAGCTGCGGTAAAATTCTTCATCGTCATGGTAATAATCCCAATAAACAAGCTGTGTTTCCGGAATAGACGCTATGACTGATTCCGGAATCTCAGCATCTAAGTCATAATAACCTCCATGCTTGGAGCCGAGGCGGAAATACATATCACTCCAAATCATCGGCTTTAGATTTTTCTTATTGGTAATGGCAACTACTTCTTGAAGATGTTTATTCATGATATCGAACCTTTTTTCATAACCATGTTTATCGAGATATTTTCCTAAGCCAAGCTGATGCGCTTCATCCATTCCGATATGAATCCGCTGCGATTGAAATGGACAACTTGCAGCTTCAATGAGATGCTCTAAAAAGGTGTACGTCGCTTCTGAGCCTGCCAATAAAATATCAGCGGTATCCCGTATATCAATTGCATAATTCCATTTCAAAGCTTCTGTTAAATGAGCCAATGTCTGAATGCAGGGAATCATTTCAATTCCTAATTCTGCAGCATACTGATCACATTCCTTCAGCTCTTCCTCTGTATATCTTCCACGCATATAACCGAAATAAGGATATGCTTTTACTTCATATGTATCCTCTGTATATACCATCAATGTATTGAGTCCCATTACTGCTATATTACGCAATAAACCCTTTATTCCGTCTACCTTCATTACTGCATTGCGGGAAGCATCCAGCATCACACCATTCATTGTAAACTTTGGTTTCTCTATAAGATCAAAATCTGTTTCTGAATAAAAATGCTCCAGCCATAATCCAAGCCCTCTGAAAAAATGAATTTTATCCTGAAATACAATTTCACCTTTTCCGTTATAATTTTTCACCAAAAGAGGACCTTCTCTTTGCGTCACATGGATCCGATGTCCTTCCTTCGCCAATTCAATATCCAGATCTTCCAACAGGTGATGCAGTCCTTTTTTCACCTGTGATAGCTCTCCTGTTAATTGAAGCTTCATATATTATCTGCCCTCCTTTTCTTTCATTTGGTGTTATCGTTCTTATACATTGAATTTCTCGTATGAGAATCCTAACATGCTTTTGGTTTGTATTAGGATATGCTTGTTAAAATTGAAATAGAATATCAGATTTACATCGAAAAAATTGTTATTGTGTTTTATAATCGGCTGTAAAAATGGAAAAGAAGCTGTCACAAAATGTGTAATATGCATTTTCTGACAGCTTCTTTCTTATATATTAGATTGCCTATTTTAATATTAGTTATTATATTTGTGACTTAAGTCTTTTTTAAAAGAATAACTTCCCGTATAAACGGAAACGGAAGTTATTGCAATTACTACATCGACTTTTTTCCTTTCCTGCCCGCTCATCTAATTAAATCGTACTTCCTTATTATCAATAGATACAATCGGATTTTTGATAACACAGTCAATATGTACATTTGCTTCTGTTTCTCCGCCAAAGGATTTATTACTGCCAAAAGCTATATGTACTGTGCCAAAAACCTTTTCATCTTCTAAAACATTTCCAATCAGCCGTGCCTTGTTATTTGTACCAATCCCAAATTCTGCAATTTTTCTTCCGGCTCCGCTCCCCAATAATTCAAGCAGCTCCTTCCCCTTATCTCCACTGGCAGCTGTTAATCTGCCATTTTCGATTTCTAAAGTTAGAGGCTCTTCTATAACGCCTATCCCGGCAATGGAGCCATCAATCATTATTGTACCGTTAGCCGAGTCTTCTATTGGTGCAATATAGGCTTCACCAGAAGGAAGATTTCCCGCCTCTCCTTTTTCTTTAAAAACACCCGTACTTTCAATTCCAGCTCTGTTTTTTATTGAAAAAGATAAGCAAGTATCTCCTTTTTTTATTTCAACTTGATTACCCTGATTGAGTAATTCACAATATTTTGCTGTCCGTTCAACAACCTCATGATAGTCTGCTGATATAGCGCCATTCTTTAGCATATCCAGGGTAACACCCGGCATAGTTGCAATTCTTGCCCCGGCATTAGAAGCTTTTTTTCTTGCATTTGTATGAGTGAGAGAATGTTTTGTAATACATAGTATCACTTCCGCTGCTTGCATTGCTTTACTTACAGTTTTAGGAGGCTCTTCCCCAGACTTCAATCTGGGAGCCATTTCCATAAGCATCGTTTCATTTTTCATCCTTAAGCCTGCCTGGAAGAATATATTTGCGATATCCCTTAGCTCTGTATCTGTAATAATCAATATTTGTTCATCTTGTTTCACAAATAAATTATTATTTAATACGTTCTCAGCCACATTTAAATAATCCAGCATCCATAAAACTCCCTCTCAAAGGTATAACTTTTTAATTACTGCTGTTTAACTGTAATTGATACTTATCGATTACTTCAGCAACCTCATTTCTGGTCTCTATTAATAGAGATAAATAATTCTTTATTTTTTCATCCTGCATCCGATAGATTGGCCCAGAAACAGTAATGGAGCCAATAATACCTTTACTGCCAAATAACGGAACAGCAATCGCAATAATATCTTCCGTGTATTCACTCTGGCTCTTCGCCCACCCTTGCTGACGAATGTTGTCCAGCTCTGTTCTTAATTCATCCGGATCAGTCATCGTATCGTTCGTATACTTTATTAATCTTTCAGGAGTTAAAATTCTTTCAATAGTTTCCTCATCTAAATACGCCAAAATAGATCGATAGGAAGCACCGACATATAAAGGTGCCCTGCTGCCTACAGAAACGGAAAATTTCACTTTGTTTTCCGGTTCCAATACATCAAGAGTGACTGCCTCTTCTTTATCTAATAAGGTAAGAAACACAGATTCCCCTGTTTGGCGGCTCAGCTCTTTTAAAATTGGCCGTATCAGCTGTTTTACACTAAGATCTTCATACATAATAGTTCCCAGCTCCCATACAGCAAATCCCAATGAATATTTCTTGGTCACTGGATCTTTAAAAAGAAAATTGTTGTTTTCCAAGGTCTCTAAAATACGGTAGATTTTTGTATGATTCATCTGCATCTCATTAGCAAGCTCTCTACCGCCCCATTTTGGCTTTTCCCTTGTAAACATTTTAAGCACCTCTAGTGCACTGTTTAATGTTTTTAACATAAGCATCCCCAACTTATCATCTAAACTAATAGTATTTAGACCTATCTTAACATATAAAATTGAATAAACAGAGTAATTACATATTTTCTCACTTTTTTATTACTCCGAATAAAGAAAATCGATTGCAGCTGCCGCATAGACCTTTGCGCAAGTGATTATTTGTTCGACCTGCACTCTCTCATTATAGCCGTGAATGGTTGGTAGAAACGCCGGACCATATTGAAGAACAGGAATATTATAATCCCTGAAATGCCTAGCATCACTGCTTGCCCACTGCATCACTCCATATGCCTCGTGGTCTGTTACAAAGGAAATATTATTTATAATCGCTTTACAAACAGGATCATCAGGGTCTGTAAAATTGGCGTTGCTTCTGAAACCAAAGGGACGAATTTTATAATCAATACCCAGTTCTCCCAGTTTTTCATGTAAAAAATCTGTTACTTCTTTCTCTGTAATACCAAATGGCAGCCGGCAATCTACTTCTACCTTACAATTTTCCGGAATCACGTTTGATTTTGTCCCACCTTCAATTGTACCTATATTTACTGTAATATGTTCAAGAACCGGCATAAAGGCTTCTCTGTCCTTTTCAACTTCCCTCATATATTTTTGTGATACATGAATTAATTGCTTCACTTCATCTGGTACTGTTATTTGAATATCCCATAATTTTTGGATTTCCCTTATGGCAACTACAGCATCTGTAATGGCATTTTTTCCAGCTAAAGGGGATAAGCTTCCATGACCCGGTTGGCCAAATACTTCCAGTTCAAACCAATAGGATCCTTTTTGTCCAACGGTTGGATTATACGGTGATGATGGCTCCGCAATCAAACAGCCGTCCCCATGAATGATTTTGTTTTTAAGTAACCACGGTACACCGAAATCCCCGCCAGTTTCTTCATCAGGAACAATAGTAAGGGAAAGCTTCCCGGGTAATTTAATTTGAAGGCGCTTTAATATAGTAAAAGCAAATATAATTCCGGAAAGACCTGCCTTCATATCACTTGCTCCTCTTCCTAACATCCAGCCATCTTTCACTTCTCCGGAAAACGGATCAAAATCCCATTTTTCGAGATTTCCTGCTGGAACAACATCCGTATGACCGCAATAGATTAAATGTTTTCCCTCTTCCGAACCAATGCTGGAAACGAGATTATACATTTTATCAGCGGATTCATAGAAATCTACCTCCGTATCAAATTTTTTCAGATAACTTTCTATGAACCTGCTTATTTCCGTTGAATCCCCAGGCGGATTTTCACTGGGTATTTTAATTAAAGAGCTGCACAGGTCAACTAACTCTTCTTTACATGCTTCTACTTCGTTAATAACCTTATCTTTTAGTTCCTGTTTATTAACCATACTATTTTATTACCTCCTTTTTTCCAGGGGTCTGCAGCTGTGTCATTTTTCCATATAAACTTTCTAAACGGGTAAACTCTTTCTTATCATAAAAAGAGCATTTGTTTTCACCAAATAACTTGGCCACTTCAATAACAAACCTGACAGCCTGTTCTACATCTACTAAATGCGTAGCGCCGGTTCCACATCCTGCTACAGCTGTTTCTGTTGTGATTGCTACTCCAACTACCGGACTGGATGTAGCTACTGACGGCTGAAGAATACTATTTACATGATAGACTCCATTACCATATGGTGTAATGTCCTGCATAGTAATTGGCATAGTTACTGGCAGAATTCCGGAAGACTGAGTGTAAATATGTAACAAATCATCACTTACTTTTAAAATATAACCTTCCTTTATAGTAGGTGTCAGAGCAAATCCCCGGTGATTTGTAATCATATTGCCTTTCGTTGTATCTATAGAAAGAATTCCATCCATTTCTTTTGTAACTTCATGCTTGTTCATTGTTAAAATATCCACCGGTGAATTCATAAATGGAACTGGATCGTGAGGCAATGTCGGTGCTGTTGGGCAAATGTGTGTAGTTAAAATAATATCTCCATTTAAAGTATCACCCTTATTTTGCATATCAAGCAATTTAGCAGCTGCGGAAATACAGGAAAGTGCACCATCTCCATCGGAAACAAACCCCTTTAATTCGGGACGTGCTCCAATTCCTCCAAGCCTGCCAATAATCCCTAAGGTCGGTGCGTCTCCTCCTTTTGATTTACCATTTTCTCCTGGAATCGTTATTTTAACAAAATCAGTAGAGCCTTCATCCCCTTCTACTGTTTTTACTTCAACCTGGCTATTGCTGTTTACTCCCCATAAAAAGTTTTTTACATCTTCCCCTGTAACATGTAGACTATCCATTAATTCATAAACTTCCATAACATATTTTAATGACATTCCATTTCCTCCTCTTTTTTCTTTATTGGTATATCTGACAATGGATTATTTTCCAATTCTAATAAATGGCAGGATGATTGATGCCCATTCCCAACGTCCATTAATTCCGGAGATTTCACTTTACAAACGTCCATTGCAAATGGACATCTTTCATGAAAATGACACCCAGATGGCGGATTAATCGGGCTTGGAACAGAGCCTTTCAAAATAATTCTTTCTTTTATTTCATTGGGACTCTCTTTTGGAATTGAGGATAAAAGAGCCCTTGTATAAGGATGCTTGGAATCCTCATAAATTTCTTTATAAGTCCCCATCTCAACAATTTTTCCTAAATACATGACTGCAATCCGGTCACACACATAACGAACTACATTAAGATCATGTGAAATAAAAATATAAGTTAGGTTAAAATCCTTTTGTAATTTCTTTAACAGATTAATAACCTGTGCCTGGACGGATACATCTAACGCTGAAACCGGCTCATCGCAAATAATGACATCCGGGTTAAGTGCCAGAGCCCGGGCGATATTTATTCTTTGCCTTTGTCCTCCTGAAAACTCATGCGGATACCTCCCTGAATGAGAACCTCTCAGCCCGACAACTTCTAATAATTCTTTCACACGTTCTTTACGGGAAGTTTTATTCCCAATCTTATGAATAACCAGCGGCTCAGCAATTAATTCCCCAACAGTTTTTCTTGGATCTAACGAAGCAAATGGATCTTGGAATACCATCTGAATTGTTTTTCTGAAAACTCTTAATTTCTCTTTATTCATATTCACCAGATTTTCTCCATTTAACTCTACCGTACCTTCTGTTGGAGCAATCAACTGATTCACCAATCTGGCCATTGTTGATTTTCCACATCCAGATTCACCAACAACCCCAAGCGTTTCTCCAGGGAATACGTCAAAGCTGACACCATCTACAGCTTTGACACTTTGATCTGATTTTTTAAAAGGTATTGGGCTATCAAGATAAAAGTGTTTTTTTAAATTTCTAACTTTTAATATTGCTTCTGTCATGCACCTTCCCCTCCTTTCTATCTAACCGGTGTTCCTTCGTCTGAAAATGACAGGCAGTAAAATGGCCTTCCGCTGCTTCTATCATTTCAGGGGTCTTCTTCAGGCATATTTCCTCTGCAAAAGGACACCTTGCTGCGAAAGGACATCCAGTAATATCTAAGCTTAAATCTGGAGGGCTCCCTGGAATGGCATTTAATTCTTCCTCACTGGATACACTTTCTGTAATCTGCGAATCTAATAATCCCCATGTATAGGGATGCAATGGATTATCATATATTTCTTGAACTGTTCCAGATTCAACTACATTACCTGCATACATAACAAGCATCTTGTCGCAGGTTTCCCAAATCACCCCAAGATCATGTGTAATCATGACAATAGAAGTATCAATAGAATGTTGTAAATCCTTCATTAAATTTAAAATTTGTGCCTGCACCGTTACATCTAGTGCAGTTGTAGGTTCATCGGCTATTAATAGCTTGGGATTACAGGCTAAAGCTATAGCAATCATTACCCGCTGCCGCATTCCTCCTGAGAATTCATGCGGGTACATACTGAATCTTTTTCTCGCTTCAGGTATGCCGACTAATTCAAGCATATGGATTGCTTTTTCTTTTGCTTCTTTCTTATTTAGATGCTGATGCGTTTTTATCGATTCTACAATTTGATTCCCAATTGTATAAACTGGGTTCAAGCTTGTAGAAGGGTCCTGGAAAATCATCGAAATCTCATTCCCGCGTATCTTTCTCATTTCCTTATCAGATAATCTCAGCAGATCCTTATCTTCAAAAACAATCCTCCCGCCTGTTATTTTTCCTGGAGGATTTGGAATCAGCCGCAGCAATGAAGTGGCTGTTACGCTTTTTCCAGAACCGGACTCACCCACTATTCCAATATTTTCTTTTCTATTTAATGAAAAACTGACTCCGTTCACAGCCTTTGTTGTCGATGAGCCTGAACGAAACTGAACCTCTAAGTTTTCCACTGTTAGCAGCGTATCTGACATTCAAGTACCCTCCTTTAGTTATACTTTCATTTTTGGATCCAGCGCATCACGTAAACCATCTCCAAACAAATTAATACTAAGGACTGTTATTAAAATGGAAAGCCCTGAAAAAGTTGCCATGTTAGGGTTTAATACAAGAAAATCTTTTCCATCCTTCAATATACTTCCCCATGAAGCAGTCGGCGGCTGCACACCAAGACCCAAAAAGCTTAGGGCGGCCTCAGAAATAATTGCACCAGCTACGCTCATCGTTGCGTAAACAATAATTGGAGCAAGGCTGTTTGGTAATACATGCTGGAAAATAATTCTTCTGTGTTTAGCACCTAATGACCGGGTGACTTCTATAAATTCGGATTCTTTTACTCCCAGCACCTGACCACGCACTACCCTTGCAAACCCTGGAATATTAGCAATCCCGATTGCTAATATGACATTAAAGAGACCTTGTCCCAAAACTGTCATTAACGTAATAGCAAGCAATATAAAAGGAAAAGCAAATAACCCATCCATAAATCGCATAATAATAGAGTCTAATTTTCCGCCAAAATATCCGGCAACAACTCCTAATAATGATCCAAATACTGCCCCAAATAAAACTGCAGCAATGCCAACAATCAAAGAAATCCTCGAACCATAAACTATTCTGCTGAATATATCTCTCCCAAAGTTATCCGTTCCTAATAGATAGCCCTGCTCTCCCACACCAAGCAGTGATTTCGTTACATCCATTGAATTTGGATCATGTGTGGCTATTAATGGTGCAAATATCGCAGTAATGGTTAGTAGAAAAATGATGATTAATCCAAATGCAGCAAGTCTATTTTTAATGAGTTTTCTAAATAAAGATTGTTCTTTTTTCCTTTTATCCTCCATTGTTTTAACAATCTCTTCTTCAGCTTGTATTGAAGTCATTATTTTGTCCCTCCTTTGTTCGTAGAGTAGCTAATTTTCGGATTGACAACTTTATACAAGATATCTACAACTAAATTAACCATTACAAAAATTAAAGCGATAAATAATACGGTGCTTTGTACTACTACAAAATCTCTTTTTTCAATGGCATCCATGATTAAAAGTCCCATTCCCGGCCAGCTGAATATTGTCTCAGTCAATACAGCCCCGCCAAGCAAAGAGGAAATTTGCAGGCCTAATACTGTCAATAGCGGGTTAAATGCATTCTTAAATGCATGCTTAGAAATGACAATAAATTCACTGATTCCTTTCGAACGTGCCGTTTTAATATAATCCTGTGTAATTACCTCCAGCATGCTTGACCGTGTTATCCGCGCAAATGTCGCAGTCGGTATTGTAGCCAGTGTGATACTTGGCAGAATTAAATGCTTCAGATAGCTGATAAACCCGTCGTCCATTGACCCCATCCCAGTTGCAGGAAACCAGCCTAAATTAACACTGAAGTACAGAACAAGCATGACTCCCAGCCAAAAAATCGGCATGGATACTCCGATTAAAGAAATAGTAGTAATGGAATAATCGATGAGAGAATTTTGCTTTGAAGCAGAAATTATTCCAGCCGGAACACCTATCATAAATGCAATGATTAATGCACTTACTGCTAAAACAACTGTATTCGGGAAACGATTGATAATTAAATCAGTAATTGGCTGATTATAAGATAGTGAAACTCCAAAATCTCCTTGCAATAAATTACCAATGTACTGCAGAAATTGAATATGGATTGGTTCATTTAATCCTAGAGCTTCTGTTAACGCCTCTACATCTTCTCTGCTCGCCTGCGGTCCGAGCATAACGGAAGCCGGGTCTCCAGGAATCATTCTGGTAATCAAAAATACGATAATGGCAACAATAAATAATGTTGGTATCATATTTATCAGTCTGCTGAAAATGTACTTTCCCAATTTTACCCCTCCAATTTTATTCATTATGTGAATCAATGGTTTGATATATGAATTAGAAAATAGTTTAGCACTTGAAAATATATTTGTAAATACAAACTTATTAAATTAATTATTCTAATTAGAATTTACAAAAAACTCTTTACATTACATTCATAGTTGTGCTAGATTTATTATTAATTCTTTATTCGAATTGCTGATTCACATTATGAATCAAATAAACCAAAAAGGAGAGAAAAAATGAAATTACTCAATTTAAAGTCGTGGCTTTTAGTCTTTGGGTTTATATGTATCCTTTTTACTTTAGGAGCTTGTTCCTCTAATGGAGAAGCAGACTCTTCAGGAAATGGCAGTGCAGAAGATGAGTCAGGAGAACCGACGGATGGTGGAACCTTGAACATCGGGCTTTCTTCCAATCCTAATACATTAGACCCTGTACGCTATACAGGTGTTTATGAATCTCAAATTATGAGATCAATTGGAGATACACTTATCGTTTATAATAAAGATTTTAGTGATTTTGAACCATCTATCGCTACAGAATGGGAAACCTCAGAAGATTTGAAATCGTACACCTTCAAATTAAGAGATGATGTCTATTTTCAGCCGGGAGAGTATCAGGATGGCAGGCAGATGACTGCTGAAGATGTGAAGTATAGTCTTGAACGCTCAGCAAATGAATCGGTTATGAACAGGCTGACTGGTGTAGAAAGCGTAGAAGTAACTGATGAATTTGAAGTAACTATACATCTGACAGAACCAAATGCAGCATTACTGGCTATGTTAACAGATAAAGGAAATATTATTGTGCCAGAAGAAGAAGTGGAAGGCTGGGGAGAACAGTTTGGGTCTCATTTAGTGGGCACTGGACCATTCCAGCTGAAAGATTGGCAAACAGATCAGAAGGTTGAACTGGAAAGGCATGACAATTATTGGGGAGAAAAACCACACCTTGATAGTGTTGCTTATACCATTATTTCAGATCCTAACATGATGACAAATGCACTGCGGTCAGGCGATATTGATCTTGCTACGGATATTAAAGGGCAGAGCAGAGAAGTTATTGAACAGGATCCTGAACTCGAATTGCTTTCAGAGCCAGGCTTGTCGATTACTTATCTCGACCTTAATAACCAGAAAGGGCCAACTGCCGATCCAAAAGTCCGCGAAGCCATCTACAAGGCTACCAATGTAGAAGAACTTGTTTCCGGCGCCAATCAATATGGAGGAGCTTCTGTTTCCTACGCACCTATCCCGCAAGAATCATGGGGGTACACCGAGGATCTGGAGCAATACAAACCAGAATATAATCCGGAAGAAGCAAAAGAAATTTTATCTGAAACCGAATATGCAGATGGATTTGATACAGAAATCTATGTTGGCGAAGCTCGTGTTCCAACCGCTACTATTTTCCAAAACCAAATGAAAGAAAATTTAAATATAGATGTAGAGGTCAAAGTAGTAGAATGGGGAACACTCAGTGACACTGTTTCCAAAAATAACGCCCCTATGTCTATTGGCGGGTGGTCATGGTATCCCGACCCATACTTCTTTCTAAATCAGCTGTTCCATTCTGATCAAATCGGCTCGTTAGGTAACGGCCGAGGATATTCTAATGAAGAAGTAGATGCGTTATTAGATCAAGCTCTTACAGAAAGTGTCGATCAAGAAGAAAGAGCTGCGCTTTACCAAGAAGCAATTAAAATTATAATGGGTGATTACTCCCGGATTGAAATTGACAATCAAGACTCAACAGCAGCTATCAGTCCAAAGGTGAAAGGCTTTGAAATATCTGCTGACATGTCCATTAACGTAGTAAGTCCGAATGGAGCAAATGTCTGGCTGGACGAATAATTTTCAAGAATAAAATTACAAAAGAAAGAAAAGTAGAGCCTATTTCTCTGCTTTTCTTTCTTATAGTGTGTGTTCAAAAAGGCTGATAAATAGGACCAAGAATTTCAAGGCGATGATCTTTTTACGAACGGAGCGTATGCTTTATAATACGTGAGTATCGGAAAAAGATCATCAACGAAGAAATTCGCCGTGTCATCTTTATTAGACTTTTTGAACATCCTCTTGTATAAAACTTTGAAAGCAGGTGTAAAAATGACAGAAACTGCTATTACAAATATCAATACATATTCTTCTGAATCCGGCAGTTTTTCCAAAAAGAACATTCTCATAAAAGATGAGAAAATTAATGCCATTTTACCGGCAAACCATATTCCAGAGCATATTTCTGTTATTAATGGCTCTGATTTATTTCTGACTCCCGGTTTTATTGATACTTGTTCGCAAATTGGATTGAAAGAAAAAGGAATTCGCTGGGAAGGCGACGACGGCATGGAACCAGACGAAACAAAAAGTGAAAAGCTGCATGTCTTGGATGGTATTTATCCATTTGATAAAGCCTTTCATGATGCTGTTTCTTCAGGTGTCACAGCTGCTCATATTGTTTCATCGGCCGAGAGTATTGTCGGAGCACGTACTGCAGTCATTCATACCCATGGCCATACCGTTGAAGATATGGCTCTCCATAAAAATCTGGGGTATTCCTATTCCATGGGAGATCTCCCCAAGAAGACATTTTGGGAAAGAACGGGTACTCCCCTAACCCGCATGGGGATTGCCCATAAAATCCGGCGATCTTTAAATGATTTACAAAAAGAAAAGAACCTTAAAGAGCAGCTCTTATTTATTCGCTGTCATCGCGCAGATGATATTGCGACTGCTTATAGAATTGCAGAAGAATTTGGCATAGATTTTGTATTTGTCCATGCTACAGAATATAGAAAATTAAAAAAACCAATATTAAATTACCCTAAAGCAATTGTTGCAGGTCCTTATTTTCAGCCAATAGAAAGAGCGGAACTAAAAAACCTGGACCCTGCCGACTGCTTTTTCTTCCATAAACAAGCAATAAATTATACATTTTCTACAGACCATCCGACTAATTCTGTAACCCATCTGCAATTAGAAGGCTCTCTTGCAGTAAAAAATGGTGTTCCAGAACACCAGGTATTAAATGCTTTAACAAAAGATGCTGCTAAACTATTAAATGTCGATCACAAAACCGGTGATATTCAAGAAGGCTTATTTGCTGACCTTGTTCTATGGAATGGCCACCCCCTAAGTCTAACTTCAAAAGCAGTTCGTACGTTTATAAAAGGAAAAGAAGTTTATCGGGAGGCGGAAAAAAATGCTTCATATATTTAAAAATGCAACAATTTATACAATGGATGAAAAGAATACCATATTAGAGCACGCAGATTTATGGATTAAGAATGAAAAAATTATTAAAGTTGGAGTGAACACAGACATCCCTGAAGAAGCACAGGTAAGAGACCTGGATGGCCTTCTCATTACTCCTGGATTAATTGATATTCATACGCATGTTGGAATTTGGGGAGAAATTAATGAACGAGTCAATGATGCCAATGAATATTCTGAGCCTTATACTCCCATGATGTCTGCGGTAGATGGCATTGATATACATCATTTTTCATTTGACCTGGCAAGAAAAGGAGGCGTAACCACAGTTCAAACTGGCGCCGGCAGTGCTAATCCAATTGGCGGCGTATGGACCATTTTAAAAACAGGCGGAGATTATCTGGAGGAGATGTTGATTACAAGGAAAAGCGGGCTTAAAGGTGCACTTGGAGAAAATCCAAAAAATACATTTGGTCAAAATTATCATAAAAAGCCGTATACCAGAATGTCGATTGCCAATATAATACGTGATGGATTTGAAAAAGCAAGTCAACTGACAAACGAAGAAAAGGAAGAAGCATTGAATAATTATTCAGAGCTGTCACCATTTATAGAAGTACTTGATCATAAAATGCCATTACATTTACATGCTCACCGTGCCGATGATATCGCTACAGCAATTCGAATAGCTAAAGAATTTAATATTCAATTATCATTGGAGCATTGCACTGAGGGACATTTCATGTTGGAAGCAATTAAAAAAAGCGGTGCCAAAGTTACATTAGGCCCATTTATGCTGCCTTCAACAAAATATGAAACCAGAAACTCTACTCCCGCAGCTCCCAGACTATTTTATGAAGCAGGAATACCTTTTGCAATTATGACAGATCACCCATTTATTCCGATTAATTATTTAGTTATCTGTGCTGCTGAAGCAGTAAAATATGGTTTAGATGAAACAGCTGCATTAAGAAGCATCACGATCGAAGCAGCAAAGTTAACCGGAATAGCACATCGCGTTGGCTCACTGGAGGAACAAAAAGATGCAGATTTTGTTATATGGTCCCACCATCCTTTCCATACCTGCGCCAATGTTTTGGAAACATACGTAAATGGTAAAAACTATTACACTAAGGAGACGGAAAAATCATGCATCCAACCATAGGCGTTATTACTGTCGGACAAACACCAAGAGTGGATATGATACCGGCGATGCAACATATTTTCCCTGATAATACAGCTATCGTGGAAAGAGGTGTACTTGATTATAAAACAGAGCAGGAAATATTAAATTTATCTCCGAATGAAAATCAGACTGTTCTAGTTTCTCGTTTATCGAATGGAGATAAAGCAGTTATTGCCAAGGAAAAAATACTTCCTTTTATACAAGATTTAATTTCTGAATTAAACCTGTCAGGTACAACAATGATATTATTGGCTTGTACCGGACAATTTCCTAAGTTCACCAGTAACGTTCCTTTAATCTATCCAGATTATCTGTTAAATCATGTGGTGAAAGGAGTCATTCAAGAGGAAACACTCGGAGTGATTGTCCCCCTTCCTGAACAAAAAGATTCCATCATTAAAAAATGGGAAACAATAGGATTAACTGCTATTCCAAAAGCATGCTCTCCATATAATTTTAATAAGTCAGAGTTAATTAAAGTGGCAAGTGAATTGGAAAAACTGCCAATAAAAGCAATTGTGCTGGACTGTATGGGCTATACGGAAGAAATGAAATCCATTGTTCAAGAAAATACCAGTAAGATGGTGTTTTTAGCAAGAAACGTTATCTATCAAAATATGGCTGAATTAACTTCATTTCAAAACGAATGAATAGATATAGGGTTAGCAGGAGGGTTTCCCTCCTCTCCTACTAATTCATTACATACTT
This sequence comes from Oceanobacillus sojae, assembly GCF_007991515.1. Taxonomy (GTDB): domain Bacteria; phylum Bacillota; class Bacilli; order Bacillales; family Amphibacillaceae; genus Oceanobacillus; species Oceanobacillus sojae. The sequence goes on along the minus strand of NZ_BJYM01000020.1, from coordinate 29,624 downwards.
TTTGCATGGGCGCTTGTGCATAATATAACAGAGCATCACCAATTGCTCCTCACTGATATGAATTAAGTTTATGAGCACAGCTCAATATTCTATTAATCCCCCGCCTGCCATATGACAACCTGCCTTTCAAATATAACCAATTACTTTTCCTTAATAAAATCCGTTAAAGAATCTATTACCGTCAAACCTTTCACTTCCTCATCATGACCATGTGGCTGAATATAAACAGCATCCATGCCCAGTGACAATGCCGGAGCAATTTCATTAATAAAATTATCTCCGACCGATACCGCCTCAACCGGTTCAATTTTATACTGTTCAATCAGGTGTTCCATCAGTTTTTTTGTATATGCAGGCTTTTTCGCCGAGGTAATAATATGGTCAAAAACATTCGTTAAATCAAGCTCATTCAATAAACGTGTTACATCCTCCCGATCACTGTTCGTCATCAATACAATTTGTGTTTTTTCTTTTAATTGCAATAAATAAGTACGCAGGCCTTGCAGTTTTTCTATTGTAAAATCATCTGACACGATGAATTCCTTTGTTGCCAAATAACTGCTGTAGTGTTCTTTTACACCATAATGCTTGGCACTGGCAAAAGGCAGCCACCAGCCATCTCCAATAGCAACTAAATGATTGAAATCAAATTGCTGTGGTCCAGGGTAGAACTCTCGTGTCTCTGTCTCAGACAATTTTTCACCACTCCAGCGATATGCTGCGGAAACCTCAAAGGCTAAAGAATCTATTGTTAAAATCAAATCCCGTGCAACATCGTATATCTTCCCGATAGAAACAAGATGCTTTCCTGCCTTCATCGCTTCATATTCCTGTAAATATTCGTCTCGAAGTGCAGGTGTAACTTTTTCTTGCAGGAGCTTTGCATAATAGTCAAAATGCTCCGTTCCTTCATATAACGTTCCATCTAAATCGAAGATAACCAGCTTATAATCTTCCAACATTACATTCGCCCCCCATCCCTTTTATCATAGCATATATTCTGTGTTCAACAGAGGGAAAGTGAGTCTTTAAATTACAAATAATTCCGTATCTTGATAAAATTCCTCAAAATTCGGTAGATTTCTTTTATCATAATCACTTATAATAAATATGAAACAAAATAAATTATTTCACCGGGAGGGAAATAGATTGTTCAAAAAAGGAATATTCTTATTTTTCACATTAATAATGGTATTTATGCTGGCAGCATGCGGCTCTGATTCAGGAGATGGGGACGACACGCTCATCTTAGGGTTTGTTCCATCTACAGATTCTGATAAAATCGCAGACAATATCGAGCCGATGGTAGAACGTCTGGAGGAAGAGCTTGATCGTGATGTGGAAGGACGTGTAATGACTAATTTCAGCGGACTCGTGGAAGCTTTAGGCAATGATCAGGTTCATATTGGTTTTATTCCCGCTTTTGGCTATGTTCAGGCAACTGACCGCTATGATCAAGTTGAAGTTTTCGCAAAATCAATCCGTGACGGAGAATCTTCTTATCGTGCTCAATACACTGTCCGTGCTGATTCAGGTATTGAGAGTTTAGAAGATTTAGAAGGAACAATCTGGGCATTTGCTGATCAAGGATCTACATCCGCATACTTATTCCCGGCGGCACAGCTAATGGACGACTATGGTGTAGAAGATTTAGAATCATACTTCAGTAATCAAATTCAGACCGGTTCGCATGATGCAGCATTAGTTACTGTCCTTGAAGGTGATGCAGACTTTGCAACAACATTTGAAGATGCACGTACAAACATTGTCGAGGATTATCCAGAAGCAATGGACGAGCTCGTGCAGCTGGATTTCACCGAGCGTATTCCTAATGATACAATCAGCGCAAATACAAATCTGTTAAGTGAAGAAGAAATTGCACAGATAAAAGAAATCTTTCTGGGCTTCAATGATGATGAAGAAATGATTAACGTAATGGATGAAGTGTACAACTGGACTGGTCTTGATGAAGCAACAGATGAAGAATATGATATTGTCCGTGATGTTTATAAAAAATTCCAAGATCAGTTTGACGAGTAAACAGTACCTTAATAATCAAGAGGATTGCCGGATACTCTTATGATTCTAAGAGGAAGAGATTATCTTTCTCTTAGAGTCTTATTGAAAAAAAGGAGGCACTTCATCTTCATAGACTCCTGATAACCCTTAAATAAAAAGGAGATTTCCATCATGATAGAATTTAAAGATGTTTCCCTTGTTTATCCAAATGGAACGCAAGGTTTAAAAAATATCAATCTTCAAATCAATCCTGGAGAATTCGTTGTTGTTGTCGGATTATCCGGTGCCGGAAAATCAACATTGATCCGCAGTATAAATCGTCTGGTTAAGCCAACTGGCGGCGATCTGCTGATTGATAATGAGAATATTTTAAATTACGGGTCCCGTGAGCTTCGTAAATTGCGGACAAAGGTCGGTATGATTTTTCAAAATTATAATCTTGTAAAACGCTCCTCGGTAATGAAAAATGTTATTTCCGGCCGCTTAGGTCATACAGGGACGCTAAGGAGTATGTTTAACCTGTATCCAAAAGAAGACCTGGCTTTGGCATATCGCAGTTTAGAACGCGTGAATATAGCTGACAAACTGTATCAGCGTTCTGATCAATTAAGCGGCGGCCAACAGCAGAGAGTAGCCATTGCGCGCGTACTTACACAGCAGCCCAATATCATTCTGGCGGATGAACCGGTTGCATCCCTTGACCCGCCAACGTCCCATCAGGTAATGACCTATTTGCGGAAAGTAAATAAAGAAGACAATATTACTACCATCGTCAACCTGCATTTTATTGACATGGCAATGGAATATGCAGATCGTATTATCGGAATGAGAGCAGGTGAAGTTGTTTATGACGGGCCTGTCAGTGATGTGAATGAGGCAACATTCGAAGAGATTTACGGAAGAAAAATTCGTGATGAGGACCGAGTAGGAGGTTCTGAGGATGAGTAAAACAAATCAGCCAACATTGCAGGGCATATCATCCAATAAAACGAAATTACGGATATCTGCTATTTTCATTATCATTGTTGGTTTTTATCTGTTTACTTCAATAAAAACGGAATCTTCTCTTCTTGATTTATGGAACGGAAAAAATGGTTTTATTAATATTGCCCAAAGCCTTTTTCCTCCACATTGGAGTTATGCATCAACTGTGATGCCACAGCTGATTGAAACCTTACATATGGCAATCATTGCAACCACAGTCGCTGCACTGATCAGTATTCCTATCAGCCTATTATCGGCTGCTAACCTTTTTCCAAATCCATTTATTCATCAGCCGGTTCGTTTTATTATGAACGTGTTACGTACAATACCAGATATATTACTTGCACTGATCTTTGTAGGTATCTTTGGCGTTGGCGTTTTTCCGGGTATTATGGCATTAATCATTTTCTCTTTAGGTTTACTAGCTAAATTATTGTACGAAACTATTGAATCCATTGATATGAATCCGATTGAGGCAATACGTGCTTCCGGTGGAAATACACTGCAGGTTATTACGTATGCGGTCATGCCACAGGTACTCCCTCAATTTGTTTCGTTTGGACTGTATGTATTTGAAGTAAATGTCCGCGCGTCTCTTGTTCTCGGTTTTGTAGGAGCCGGAGGTATCGGTCTTCTGTTAAATCAGCAGGTAAGCTGGGCCAACTATCCAAACGTAATGACAATTATTATTATTATCTTTATATCCGTTGTGATTATTGATTACATTAGTAACAAAATAAGGGAGCGACTAATATGACAGAATTTACGCTACCTCCTAAACCGAAGAAAACACCTTGGCAAAAGATGAGACCATATATTATTGGAATTATTCTTCTTGCCATCTATATCTGGACGTTTACAAGTATTGAAATCCGCTGGAGCCGTGTTTTCAGTCAGCATACAATTGAAAGCTTAACACGTGTTATACCTCAATTGTTCTCTCCCGACTGGTCAGCCTTCGGGAAAGTAATGGGGCTTATGTGGGAAACATTGCTGATGGCTTATACAGGTACTTTGATGGCAGCAATTTTAGCTATTCCTTTTGGCTTCTTTGCTGCACGTAATATGGTGAGAAATAAATTCTTAAACACTGCCTCAAAATGGGCATTGAATGCAATCCGTGCTTTCCCAGAGCTTGTTTTAGCTTTAATGTTCGTAGCGGCTGTAGGTCCGAGACCCTTCGCCGGGGTTATTGCCATCGCAATCGGATCCATCGGGATGCTGGGCAAGCTTTATAGTGAAGTTATTGAGTCCATTGATATGAATGTAGTTGAAGCATTAGAGGCAAACGGAGCGAATAAGCTCCAGGTACTTGTGTATGGAATTATTCCACAGATTATTCCGGAATTCTTATCCTATGCAATTTATCGGTTTGAAATTGACGTCCGCGCTTCCACCATTTTAGGTATCATCGGAGCCGGCGGTATTGGAACACTCATTACCATTGCAACAACAAACCGGAATTGGTCCGAGGTTGGATTGATTTTACTGGTTATTATTGTTGTAGTTACGTTGATTGATATTATCAGTGCGCAGATCAGGAAGCGGCTGGTTTAGTTTCAAATAGTGCTATAAAAAATAAGATTTCATGTTAAGTTTTGGTCTTACATGGAATCTTATTTTACTTTTTTAATCACTCCGTTTAGCGCAACCTTAGAACCGGCATAATGTACTAATGGGGCCTCTCCTATAGCATTCTCCGGTAAAAATAAAGATTGTTTTTCTATATTTACCTCAGCATTTCTTATTTTCCATCGATCATGCTTAATATCTCCACGATATAACCTGCCTTTTTTATAAGACCAGAAAATATACCGCTCCAACAGCCAATAATCAAGACTCTGTTTTTCAGGATAGAAAGCAGCTCCTGCTGGAAAATACCTTGCCTCAAATTCAGCAGACAGCTCTCCTTTACGGGCACTGTATATATGATATGTGTTTGCAAATTTCCTCATAACCATATCTGCATGAAGAAAAGGAGCGTTTATTATCCTTCCTCCCAAAGCAGCAGATAATTTATTTGTATCCATTGTAAAAAAATAAACACCTATTTCTCCTTTTCTCTTTATATAAGTTCTTACATTTATTTGCAGCATTGGATATGTATAAGGAACTCTTAAAAAAAAACGAAACTGGTTCCTGCTAACTGTAAAAGAGACAATACTGATCCATGCCTGTCCATTATATGTATCCAGCTCTACTTCTCTTGGAAGGTAGGTTTTTATTGTTTCAGGTGATATTGGATAGTGAAGAAACAAGATATGCTCCCATTTTTGGAGTAGAATCCAAGGGAAAGAACTATCAGATTCTGTTTTTTGTTTTATTTTTTTTAATATCATATCGAATTATCCTTGCCAGTTTTTTTTATTATTTAGGACTTATTTATTTTCAGTATCCCACGTTCATTAAAGTTCTAAAACAAGCTGTGTAATTATCTTAGTTAAAAATATATCGATTGACCGCTTTATTATAAATATTTACACACCACAAAAATAGTGACTTCCCACTTCAAAGTGGAAAGTCACTATTTGTCATTTTGACTATTCTTCTCCCAACCTTTTTCGTTATAATTTTTTATACGTATTAACTACATTTTCAACAGTATAACCATATCTTTCAATAACCTCATTTCCAGGTGCAGATGCGCCGAATGAATCAATACTCATAACAATTCCACTATCCCCGACGTATTCTCTCCAGCCAAGCTTAGAGCCCATTTCAACAGATACTCGTTTTTTTATATTTTTTGGTAGAACACTCTCTTTATAAGCTTCCGGCTGTTTTTCAAAACGGTCCCAGCTCGGCATACTTACAACATTGACAAATGTACCTTGTTTTTCTAATTCTCTTTGAGCTTCTACAGCTAAATTGACTTCTGAGCCGGCAGCAATTAGAATTCCTTCTGGTTCTTGAACTGCTTTAGAAATCACATAAGCCCCTTTTTCAACACCTTCTTTGGCAAGCTCCGCTGAATCCTTTAATGTAGGCAAACCCTGTCTGCCAAGAACAAGCATTGTTGGTTGAGAAGTATTTTCTACAGCCAGCTTCCACGCCTCTTTCGTTTCATTTGCATCAGCCGGACGGATGACAGACAATCCCGGCATTGCCCGGAAGGATGCTAAATGCTCGATTGGCTGGTGGGTTGGACCATCCTGTCCTACAGCAACGGAATCATGTGTGAATACATACGTAACTGGCAGCTCCATTAAAGAAGCTAAACGGATTGCCGGACGCAGATAGTCCGAAAATACAAAGAATGTGCTGACAAATGGACGTAAATGATGAAGTGCTAAGCCATTGGCAATCGCCCCCATTGCAAACTCCCGGACACCAAAACGGAGATTTCTTCCTTGATATTGACCTCTTTTAAAATCAGCTTCATTCGTTAACCTTGTTTTCGTAGAGGAATCCAGATCTGCAGAACCGCCTATAAACTCAGGAAGTTTCTGTGCTAATTTATTCAATGTGTCCCCTGATGCCACTCGTGTTGCAAGTATGTCTTCTGAAGAATATGCTGGAAGTTCTGTATCCCAGCCATCAGCCAGCTCACCGTCAATAATTCGTTTTAATTGCTCTGCAAGTTCAGGATAATCTGCTTTATAGGCTTCAAACTGTTTATGCCAATTCTCTTCAGCAGCCTTTCCATTCTCTTTAATAGACGCAAAATCCTCATACACTTCTTCTGGTACATGAAAAGGTTCATATTGCCATCCATATACTTCTTTCGTACGTTCAATTTCCTCTTTTCCTAATGGATCACTATGCGCATGATGGGTTCCCTGTAAGCTTGGAGAGCCGTAGCCAATGGTTGTTTTTATTTCAATCACAGTTGGACGCTCTTGATCTTGTTTTGCCTCTTCAATTGCTTTTGAAATTGCTTCTGTATCATTGCCAGCTTCTACTTTTAAATATTGCCAGCGGGCTGCTTCAAAGCGTTTTTGAATATGGTCGCTAAAGGAAATATCTAAGTCACCATCTAAACTGATATCATTAGAATCATAGAGAACAATAAGCTTATCCAGCTGAAGGTGACCTGCAAGAGAGATAGCTTCATAGGAAACGCCTTCCATTAGATCACCGTCACCACAAATTGTATACGTATAATGATCTACCATTTTAAAGTTTGGTCTATTATAAACCTCAGCCAAATGTTTTTCTGCAATGGCCATCCCCACACTTACTGGTATGCCTTGACCTAATGGACCTGTAGTTGCCTCTACTCCGGGAGTGATTCCGTATTCTGGATGCCCTGGTGTTTTACTTCCCCACTGTCTTGTCTGCTTTAAATCGTCAATGGTAACAGGATAACCGGACAAATGTAATAAATTATAAAGAAGATTGGACCCATGCCCTGCTGAGAGTACAAAGCGATCTCTATTAAACCAGCTTGGATTTTCAGGATTAATCGTTAAATGCTTTTTCCATAAAGCATAAGCCATTGCCGCTGCTCCCATCGGCATTCCTGCATGACCATGCTGCGCTTTTTCTACACTGTCAATGGTTAGTGTGCGAATCGTGTTAATGGATAATTCAGAAATAGTGTAATCCTTTGTAGTCATAAAAATCTGCCTCCAATATAAGATAAGATTCGTTTATTGATATAGCAGAACAAGTGCATACAATTACTGCTCACTTATATGCACTTGTTCTTTGTCGTCTTTTCTGTTTAACCAACCTTTGATTCTTCTGATTGATTATTATTTTTCTTTTTTCCTGGAACTATCATCAGAAGAATAATCACTGCTAAGCTAATCGTAATAGCAATCGGACCTGCATAGTTTGCCAGGCTTCCAAAGAAGAGACCTGATACACCAAAGTCAGCATCAGAGAAGGTTGTATTGGCAAACCCTAAATCTCCAAGTACCGGCATTAAGAAAACTGGTAAGAAGGAAATGATAATTCCGTTTACAAATGCACCGGCAACTGATCCTTTAAACCCGCCGGTAGCATTACCAAACACCCCAGCTGCTGCTCCGGTAAAAAAGTGAGGAACGACGCCCGGAAGAATAATTACTCCTCCTAAAAAAATCATGGCTACCATACTTGCAATACCACCAAGAAAACTGGAGAAAAAGCCAATTAATACGGCATTCGGTGCATAAGTGAAAATAATAGGAACATCCAATGCCGGTTTGGCGTTTGGAACCAGTTTTGTAGAGATACCTTTAAATGCTGGTACAATTTCAGCAAGTACAAGACGTACCCCAGAAAGAATGACAAATACCCCTGCAGCAAATGTCCCCGCTTGAATTAATGAAAATACCAGAAAGTTTGTACCTCCGCTTAATTCCGCTTCAATAAATGTCGGACCGGCAAAGAAAGCAACAATTAAATACATTACTATCATCGTTAAAGCAATACTTACTGTGCTATCCCGTAAAAACCCTAAACCATTTGGAAATTTAATATTCTCGGTAGACGTTTCTTTACTTCCTTTAAATAGTTTTCCGACTAATCCGCTTGCTGCATAGCCAACAGCGCTGAAATGACCCAACGCAACATTATCGTTTCCTGTTAATTGACGCATAAAAGGCTGCAAGATTGCTGGAGATAATGTCATTACAATACCCAAAGCAACTGATCCTGCCGCAATTAATCCGAATGTATTAAAACCGGCAACTGCCATAATAACAGCCAGCATACAAGCTAAATAAAGCGTGTGGTGTCCTGTTAAGAAGATATATTTATATCTGGTAAAACGGGCAATTAATATATTAACAATCATCCCAAAAAACATAATCAGGGCTGTTGTTGTGCCATAATCCGTTAAAGCTAAGGCAACTACTGCTTCATTATTCGGCACGACACCAGATACATTAAAAGCCTCTTCAAACATCGATCCAAATGGTGTTAGAGATCCAGATAGAATGCCTGCACCAGCTGCAATAACAAGGAAACCGACAAAAGTTTTTGTTGTTCCCTTAACGGTATCCGCAATACCTTTCTTCTGAGCAATTAAACCAATTAAAGCGATTAAAGCGACAAGTATCGCCGGTTCACTTAAAATATCAATCATTGTACTCACATGGAAAACCTCCCTTTTCAGTTAAGTGACTGTTTATAGATAACCTTTTTCACGTACCAATTTCTCTACCTTTTCACGCAGCTCATCCATATCAATAATACTTTCCATGACGATAACTTCACCTAAATGACTTCCACCGTCAGCAATATCCTTCGCTAAGAAAAAGACATTTGCATCACCTGGAGTTGCAGAACTCAAATCTGAATGTGCCACCTCTATCCCCGTCACGCCTAATTCTTGTAAAATTTGATTAATATTCATTTCTACCATAAAACTCGTACCTAACCCTGATCCACACACTGTTAAAATTTTCATAACACCTTTTCCCCCTCTTGAATAGTTAATATCATTTCGTCTATTGAATCTGTTTCTTTCAAACGATTAAGGAAAGAAGCATTTCCTAATATTTTGGTTAATTGGGCCAAAGCTTTTAAATGTGCTTCATTATCCACTGCTGCTAAGCAAATGATTAAATCAATCTGGTGCTCCTCTTTTCCTAATAATGCGGCTGGTCTTTTTAATTTAAGCATTGACATGCCTAACTTATTTACACCATTCTCAGGTCTTGCATGGGGGATACCTACACCCTTTCCAACGTGGATATAAGTTCCCAATTCTTTCACATTATTAATCATGGCTTCTACATATGATTCTTGAATATTATTTTGGTCAAGTAATGGAATAGAAGCTTTACGGATTGCTTCTTCCCATTCCAGATGCTCTTCTGTGATTTGAATCATATCTTTTGTCAATAACTCGGATAACATAGGTTTATACACCTCTTTTTGATTACTTGTTGCGTAAAATAATTGAACGAGACTTCCATAAAGTTTTTCTTCATTGGTGACTGTTGCATTATTTTTGATGACAGTCATAATCTCATCAATCATCAAATGCTTTGAATGGCTCGATAAATTAGGAAAATGTTTATAAACGGATTGCAGCAAATGCTTCTTCTCCACCTGAGTCATCAACGGCTTCACTACAAATGTCGGCTTGGAAGATTCTACCGGTATGGTTGAAAATACTAAATCATAGTTTTGCACAGATATATCAGCAAATTGATCTCCATTAAACACCTCTGAAAAATATATTTCTGGAAATAATTCTTTCAGTTGAGAAGCGAGCATCATGGATGAACTGATTCCATTTGCACAAACAATTAATCCCGTAACCCGTCCAATTTCCATTGTATTTTGACGATCAATAATACTGCCAAAATGCATGGTGAAGAATCCAATTTCATTCTCACTTATTTCTTTTCCTGTCCAGCTCTCCAGTGGTAATAAGGAGCGTTTTACAAATTGGAACAGCTCAGCATACTCCGATTGGATAGTTGTTGATAAAGAATTATGAAAAGGAATTTCAAATAAAATTCGGAAGTAGGCAGGAACTAAGTGATTAAATAAACTTTCTTTCAAAAGCTGTTTATTCTTCACAGGAAGCAGTGTATTTTTTTCAAACTCCTCAATAATCTCCTCTGATAATGTTAGTAGCTCAGGGGTATCCACCCGCTGAATATGTTCTATTGCTGTTAATAATAAAATCGTTACAAGATATACTTCTTGTACTGCCCTCGCCTCTCCATACAACTGCTCAGAAAGAGAACCTGCTAAAGGAAGTAATGATTGTTTTGTCAGCAATTCCTTCTCTTCCTCCGAAAAGAATAGTTCTTCTTTTCCACCTGCCTGAAAAAATGTAAAATAATAAATCAATTCTATTTTTCTTGTTTTAACTAATTGCACCCCATGCTCTGCAAGCCATCTTTGCATGATGTCCCTTGTCTGTTTTAGAGACTCCTCCTGATTCCATGCTCTGAGAATATAAATGATAAATTCCTCTCCCATGGATTGGCCTAACAATTGATGGATACATGAAATAACACTTCTTCGTTTCTCCATCTCACTTCCTTCAATACAGTATCCTTCATTTCGGCTGTACCTGAAGATTAGACCCTTATTCTGACAACTCTTTTTTAACCTTCGTACATCACTTAGAGCGGTGTTTTTACTTACTTTAAACAGAGATTGTAAGTGAAAATTAGATACAGGCTCTTTCTTGATATAAACGTAAAGATAAATCATATAAATTCGATTATCCTCTGAAAAGTTATATTGTCCTATGCTCCTGTCAGAATGTAATTTTTTCCTTAAAACCTCTTTCGCTTCTGCCGAAATCCGAAAGTATCGATGACTGATTTCTAACTTTGGAATATTAAAACCTTCCAATATTCCATTCACCTTCTCAAAGTCATACATCAGCTGTCGATCGGATAATTTTAACTGCTGCATCAGCTCCAGCTTCGTAATCTGTTCATGGTTCATTATTTCTTCAACTAGTCGAATTGAGCGCTGATCTAACATGTTACTCTCACCTCTCACTATAATTATAAAACGCTTACAACATTGTCACAACAACGTTTAGGCACAACTTATGTTGGAATAGATTACATAGATTGTGCTTTCCTTTTCTTGTTAAAATTGTATTTTGATTAGCAGGCATGCCAGATATAATTGTACACTTATATTTTCAGGAGAGCCTCTTAGCACTTGCAAAATATGGATAGTATTAATTGAGTAAACTATTCGGTTATCATTATGTATTTTTGAAGGATACAGGATATGCCCCCACTTTAAGTAAATTTTATTTAAATTCTTACCTCTGCTATTTAAGAGTTAGGAACAACCCATTTAATCACTGACTCTCTGAACATTTTTTAGCAAACTAATAATCATAGACAGTCTAAAGTTAATAATTTTTATTTATTTGATCCAATAGTATTTATTTGATAAATAGTGTAAGATAGATAGTATATGGAAGGTAATTGTCGAATAACAAATGAAATATGTCTATTAGTAAAAGTTGAGGTAAATCACCTCAAAAATTTTTACAATCGAATTAGGTATATGTAATCATAAGAGAACGTACGTTCATGGTATTATCTTATTAGTAATTAGAAATATTTTCTGTTATATAGATGTTAATTATCATGCTATGTAATCGTTCGGTTTATAATTTATTAATTAGAACGAGGAGAGTTTAAATGTTAGATACTATTATAATTCATCACGTTTCTGCAGGTATGGAAACTGGTAATATTGGTAAGTGCACTTTAAATTCTTTATGTAGAAGCAATTACTAGACTTATAGCCTTCTCATAAAAATGAAGAAGAGTTTAATAGCCAGCAAGTAGTTTGGCTTTGATATAGATATAAAATTATAAGGGGTCGATTTTTTGAAGAAATTATTATTTTTATTAGTAGGTATGATGTTATTCTTAGCAGCTTGTAGTGATGACAGCAAAGATTCTTCAGCTGGAACTTCTACGGAAGATGGAGGTACAGCAGAAGCAAGTGCAGAAGAAGAAAACAATAGTGAGGAAAACGAAGAATCAGCAACAGAAGAAAATGATGAAAATACTGAATCTGAAGTTGGAGACGTTGTAACAAATGAAGGTGGAGAATCAACATTAGTCAGCAAAACAGATAATATTGGTACATTTGAATCTGGGCCAATTGAGTTGACTATTAATAAAGTTAATGGAGTTTCTATGGCTGTAAATGAAGATTATGTAGATGCTTTTGAAACAGATCAATTGGAATATATACAAGTTGATATGGAAGTGGAAAATACATCTGATGATAACGTAGATTTTTATGCTTCACAAGCTATTTTAACAACTTCCACAGGAGAACAATTAGAACCAGACTTTCTTATGAGTGATCATATTGATGGTGAGTTTTTCGGTAATGTTAATAAATCAGGCTCTTCCTATTATGTACTTGAGAATTCCAAAGCCGAAGATGTAGAATCAGTACGCTTAATCTTCAGTGGGACAAGTGATGAAAATTTCGAAACTATTGGTGAAGATATAGATGTTGAAATAGATTTAAACAAATAAGCATTATATTTTTTAATAGAGACTGGGACAAAACCTGGTAAAAAGAGTAGCATCTGCAAAAATAGGCAGACGCTGCTTTTTTCTTAAAATAGACAATACACAATAGCTACACTTACTAGATAAAGTTTAATTACCTACATCATAAATATATACACATGTTACAAAGAAAATAAAAAAAGGCGCTTCCGCAAAAGTGAAAACTTTATACGAAAACGCCCTTTCAGATATTTTTTTGAAATAAAATGTTACTTTTTTGTTACCTTTTTGCCTTTAGGCTTCATAAAAAGGATGTGAACACCTTATATATCAAGGGTTTAAGAATGACTTACATCATTCCGCCCATGCCACCCATTCCACCCATATCAGGCATTGCAGGTGCTCCGCCTTCTTCAGGCTTATCTGCTACTACAGCTTCAGTAGTCAGGAACATAGCTGCTACAGATGCTGCATTTTGAAGTGCAGAACGAGTTACTTTTGTTGGGTCAACAATACCAGCTTCAACCATATTTACCCACTCATCAGTAGCTGCATTGTAACCAATACCGACTTTTTCACCTTTTAGACGCTCTACAATAATAGAACCTTCTAATCCAGCATTATGAACGATTTGACGAACAGGCTCTTCTAAAGCACGTAATACGATACTTGCACCTGTTGCTTCATCGCCTTCAAGGTTAAGGTCACTTACTTTACCGTGGATATTTACAAGTGCTGTACCGCCTCCTGGTACCATTCCTTCTTCTACACCTGCACGGGTAGAGTTAAGCGCATCTTCAATACGAAGTTTACGTTCTTTTAATTCTGTTTCTGTAGCTGCACCAACTTTGATTACTGCTACACCGCCAGATAATTTAGCCAGGCGCTCCTGTAATTTTTCTTTATCGAAATCAGAAGTTGTTTCTTCAGCTTGTGCACGAATTTGTGCAACACGGCCGGAAATTGCTTCTGGATCGCCAGAACCTTCAACAATTGTAGTATCTTCTTTCGTTACAACAACTTTTGAAGCACGACCTAATTGTTCAATTGTTGCTGATTTAAGATCCAAACCAAGATCTTCTGTAATTACCTCTGCCCCTGTAAGAACAGCGATATCTTCAAGCATTGCTTTACGACGGTCACCGAATCCTGGAGCCTTAACAGCTACAGCGTTGAATGTACCGCGTAATTTGTTTACTACTAATGTAGCAAGTGCTTCGCCTTCTACATCTTCTGCAATCATAAGAAGCGGCTTACCCTGTTGAACAACTTGTTCTAATACTGGTAATACTTCCTGGATATTTCCAATTTTCTTATCAGTAATTAAGATATATGGATCTTCTAATACTGCTTCCATTTTATCCTGGTCAGTAACCATATAAGGAGAAGAGTATCCACGATCAAATTGCATACCTTCCACTACTTCAAGCTCTGTGTTGAAGCCTTTTGATTCTTCAATAGTGATAACACCGTCATTACCAACACGTTCCATCGCTTCAGCAATTAATTGTCCTACTTCATTATCGCCTGAAGATACAGCTGCAATTTGAGAAATAGCTTCTTTGCTTTCAATTGGCTGAGAAATATTTTTTAATTCTTCTACAGCTAACGCTACTGCTTTTTCAATACCGCGGCGGATTCCAACTGGATTAGCACCAGAAGTTACGTTTTTCAGTCCTTCACGGATCATTGCTTGAGCAAGTACTGTTGCAGTTGTTGTACCATCACCAGCAACATCATTTGTTTTAGATGCTACTTCAGATACAAGCTGTGCACCCATGTTTTCAAATGCATCTTCTAATTCAATTTCTTTTGCGATTGTTACACCGTCATTTGTAATTAGCGGTGAACCGAATTTTTTATCCAAAACCACGTTGCGGCCTTTTGGTCCTAATGTTACTTTTACTGCGTCTGCTAATGTATCAACACCACGCAGCATTGCACGGCGAGCGTCTTCACTAAATTTAATATCTTTAGCCATTAAAAATTCCTCCTTCAAATTGATTCAGGGTTTCATTAAAGTACATGTTCAAAAAGTTCGATGAAAATGACCGAGAAGTTCAAGGCAGCGCAGCTTTGAGTAGCGCAGCGTATGCTTTTAATACGTGAGCACCGGAAAAGCAAGCTAACGAAGAAATTCGATGTGTCATTTTTATTGGACTTTTTGAATTTCCTTTTAAAGATTCATCGTATATTTGTTTAGCCTACAATAGCTAAAATATCATTTTCACGAAGAATTAAGTATTCAGTACCTTCATATTTTACTTCAGTACCAGCAAATTTAGAGAAAATAATGCGGTCTCCTTCAGAAACTTCTAAAGCAACTTTTTCTCCATTTTCCACACGTCCAGATCCTACTGCAACTACTTCACCTTCTTGCGGTTTTTCCTTTGCAGAGTCTGGAAGTACGATTCCGCTTGCAGTTGTTTCTTCTTGTTCAACAAGTTTGATAACAACACGATCTCCTAATGGTTTAATCATGTAGAATTGCCTCCTTAATTCCAAATCATTTTATTTTTATTAGCACTCTTGTCGAGTGAGTGCTAACTCCAATTAATATAATAATTAATTCTTGTAAAAAATGCAAGCATCATGATGTTGAATTTTTAGAAAAACTTATATTCATTTTTGAGAATACGTTGTTTTCTTTATACTTCATACTTTAAAACTTTTACTATGATAAAATACTTTTTTAGGCAGTGATTACTCATCTCATCGTAAAACGTTGGGAGTAATTTTGTAATACAAATATGCAAAATTGATTTTTTTCATCGTTTGATGCATGATTTCATGTACTTCTGATTATAATTTTCAGTGACAGTTGTGTTAGAATATACGTTATGATGAACTTGCACGTCTTTAGATCAGTGGTATCATTACCCGTCCAGCAAAATCACTTATGATGTTTTCTGCTTTACGGGACAAGATGGGCAGTTCCTTTTCCCAATGCTTTTTTACAGCTGTTTTTAATTTTAGATTAAAGGAGCGTTTTTATGACTCGAAGATATATATATGTCATGCTTACATATATCATTATGCAAATTTCTGTTTATCTTGCAGTACCATTACTGGTATTGGTATTCCATGCAGACCCGGTGCTTGCTAATATTTATTGGGCTGTTTTTAGTTTTGCTGCCGGCCTTGTGATTGTTCTATGGCTGTTAAGACCAGATATGCAGGTTCGGGCTCATCCCGACGCTGCTGGCGCTGGTGCTATCATTGTCTGGTCTGTTCTAGGAATTATTATGGCACTTCTTGCTCAAGGACTGGCTGCTACGATTGAATTAGAGGTATTTGGAATAGATCCTGGTTCAGAGAATACACAGGTTCTTATGGATCTTGCTCGTATTGCACCTATATTCATTATTCTTCCAGCAATTTTTGCGCCTATATTGGAAGAAATTATTTTCCGGAAAATCATTTTTGGATCTTTGTATAAAAAAATGAATTTTTTCTTTGCAGCCTTTATTTCATCTCTTATCTTTGCCGTGATTCATTTAGACTTTCTGCATATACTAGTGTATACAGCAATGGGATTTGTTTTTGCATTCCTTTATGTACAGACAAAGCGTATTATTGTACCAATCATCGTGCATGCAGGAATGAATACTCTTGTAGTAGTGGCTCAACTTACATTAGATCCGGAAAAAATTCAACAACAGCTTGAACAAACAATTTTATTCTTTGGAGGGTAACATGCATCGACCTTATTTAGTTAAAGCAATTGTTTATGTTTTATTCGGTGCTTTATTTGTTTATTTAGGTATCCTAAGCAAAGGGGCAACCGTCTGGGATACTATTACACTTATATTGGCCGCATTTGCAGCATTAAATTTTTATGCCGGATTTCGGATGCTGCGATTTTATTTTAAAATAAAGAATAAAAAATAAAAAACTAGCTCTTAAACAGTCTCTTTCATTTCAGAAGACCTTTAAGGGGCTAGTTTTTTTATGGATAAACAATGTCCAGACTATCCTATTCCTTTTCTAAGGAATAATGCTTGAGAAAATATACAAGCGATTGTAATTCTACTGTTAAATCGATATGATGCACACGAATATGATTTGGAACAGTAATACGTGCCGGCGTGAAGTTCAGGATTCCTTTAATACCTAGATCAACAAGTCTCTTTGCAGTTGCATCTGCTTCTTCAGCCGGGATAGTTAAAATGGCGACCTCAATTCCCTTTATTTTCTCTTCTAATTCATCCACATGATAAACCGGAACTCCGCCAACTTCTGTCCCTACTTTTGATTTATCTGCATCAAATGCCATCGTGATCCGAATATTATTATTTTTTAAAAAGTTATAATGTAAAAATGCAGTACCCAGATTTCCGACACCGATTAAAGCAACGTTGGTTATCTCATGCTGATCCAGTGTACTTTTAAAAAAACCTAATAAATACTCAACATTATATCCATATCCCTTTTTCCCAAGAGCCCCAAAGTAGGAAAAATCCCTGCGGATTGTTGCAGAATCTACTTTAACAGCATCACTTAACTCTTTAGAAGATACGCGCATCTTCCCCTGCTGATATAAATTATTGAGAAATCGATAGTATAAAGGCAAACGCTTTGCTGTTGCCTGTGGAATTTTATTTTGTTCCATTGAAACGGCCTCTCTTCGGTTACTAAGTATAGAAAACAAATATTTTACCATAATCAAATATTTGTAAATATAAGTTTTCTTTGTAGTGCGTGTTCAAAAAGTTCGATAAATAGGATCAAGAAGTTCAAGGCGACTAGCTTTTTCCGAACGGACTTTCACAGGATGTGATGACTTCTGTGTTGTCCGCAAATGTTTTCCGTGGGACGAGTAATCGCAGTCCCAGTCCCAATGGAAAAAGCTAGTCAACGCACTTCTCACGTGTTGCGATGGCTTCTGCGTTGCCCACACGACGTGGGCGTTCTTAGTAGAAGATCCTCTTATCGCTGCGTCATCTTTATTGGACTTTTTGAACATCCTCTTATATTTCAAAAAATAAATAATGCGCTAGCGCATTCTATACTATTAATATTAACAGAAATAGAGCCGAGTTGGCGAACTTTATTATAATTTTATTGTAGCTTCCATTTGGATACGTTACACTTATAGATGGAACCCTATTCCCTTTTACAGGATTGTTCAAAAAGAAAGGATAGTAACTGCATGTATCCTTTCATTATTTTATTTACTTTTTGAACAGCTTTTTTGTGAGTTAGAAAGGATGGCAATGATGATTTTAATGCAATTAAATGGAATCTCTAAATCCTTTGGAGCAGAAGAGATTCTTTCTAATATAAAAATTGAGATTAAAAATAATGAGCGTATTGCAATAGTCGGCCGAAACGGAGCCGGAAAATCGACCCTGCTAAAAATCATGGCGGGCGAAACCTCTTATGATGAAGGAGAGATTTTCAAACCAAAAGATTTAACATTCGGTTACCTCTCGCAGCATATGACTTTAGAGTCTGGAAAAACAATTTGGAAGGAAATGCTGGATGTATTTACTCCGCTTTTGGCAATGGAGAAAAAATTACGTGAACTGGAATCACAGATGGCAGATCCTTCTGCAATCGATCAATCAGCTTACCAACAGCTGCTTGAAAGATATGACAAGCTTCAAAATGATTATCAATTGAGCGGCGGATATGTTTATCAAGCAGAAATCAAGTCCGTATTAAATGGACTATCCTTTGGAGATTATGATTATGACACATTGATTACGGATTTAAGCGGTGGACAGAAAACAAGACTAGCACTCGGGAAGCTTCTCCTGCAAAAGCCGCAGCTTCTTATTCTGGATGAACCGACAAACCATTTGGATATTGACACACTCACATGGTTAGAAGGCTATTTAGTAAATTATCCGGGTGCCATCGTTATTGTATCGCATGACCGTTATTTCTTGGATAAAACCGTATCTATTGTTTATGAAATTTCCAGACACCATTCCAAAAAGTTCCATGGGACCTATAGTAATTATTTGACTCAGAAAGCCCTGGATTATGAACAGGAGAAGAAAGAATTCGAGAAGCAGCAGACAGAGATCAAGCGCATGGAGGATTTTATCCAGCGTAATCTGGCACGCGCTTCAACAACCAAGCGTGCACAAAGCAGACGAAAAAAACTTGAAAAGATAGAGCGCCTCGACCGCCCTTCGGGTGATGAATCCTCTGCATCTATTTCCTTCCAGATTAACCGTTTAAGCGGAAATGATGTACTAAAAATAAAGGATTTAGCTTTTCAATATCCAGATACAGACCAGCCGATTTTTCAAAATATTTCACTTCATGCCAACCGCGGCGACCGAATTGCATTGGTCGGTCCAAATGGTGTCGGCAAAACAACGTTATTAAAAAATATTGTAGGTAAGCATCAGCCTAATCATGGTGAGATACAATTAGGTACAAACGTTCAAGTAGGCTACTATGATCAGGAACAGGCAAATTTAAATTCTAATAAAACGGTTCTTCAGGAGCTTTGGGATGATTATCCCTTAATTAATGAAAAGGATATTCGTACTATCCTGGGAAATTTTCTGTTCTCTGGTGAGGATGTATTAAAGCCTGTATCAGCCCTGAGCGGCGGTGAAAAATCAAGACTGGCTCTGGCAAAATTAAAAATGCAAAAGGCAAATTTACTGATACTTGATGAGCCGACAAACCATTTAGATATTGATAGTAAAGAAGTATTGGAAAGTGCTTTAATTGATTTTCCTGGAACAATTGTATTTGTTTCTCATGACCGTTATTTTATTAACCGAATCGCTGATCAAGTTGCAGAAATGCAGGCTGGCAATGTAAAAATATATCTTGGCGACTATGATTATTATTTAGAAAAAAAGGCTGAAGAAGAAGAACGGCGTTTGTTAAAATTACAAGAACAGCAGATGGATCAGGAAGAGCCTGCTTCCACTGCAAAAAAGCTCAGCTTTCAGGAAGATAAACAACGCCAACGCGAGGAACGAAAACGAAAACGACGAATTGAAGAACTCGAAACATTGATTGAAGAAAAGGAAGCAGAAATTGCTGCGATTGAACTGGAAATGACCAATCCAGATGTATTTGATGATCATAAAAAGACGATGGAATTAACAGATAAATTATCAGCTTTAAAAGAAGAGCTGGATGTCTTTATGAATGAATGGGCAGTATTAGAAGAGAATTAAGCAATTGATATAATTTTCAGATTGTTGTATACTGAGAGCAGGCATAATGATGGCCTGCTTTTTTTATATACTGTACAGGTTTAAAGCAGTAATCACTCTTCCTATGATAGATAATCTAATGTGATAAATGGAGGTTGTTGTCCCGTGGCGATACCCATCGTTACTTTTTTGTTTTTTATTCTTGTTAGTTTAACGTACTACGCATTTAAGGAAACAACGTTATCTGCCCCAATCACTGAAGAAGTACGTTCCGATTCTATTCTTCGTTTTCTTCCCTTTGCGGTCATTTTTATCGGCCTCTTCAGCAGCGTATGGCTTACTGTGGCTGTTTCACTTCCAATTGTCCGGTATTTCTCCAATTCTGTTTCGCCATTCTCTCAAGCAATAAATGAATTCATTATTGTGCTTGGTTTTAGCATGCTATTATTTGGAATTTGGGTCAGTTTGGGATTCTTATTACCAAAGTGGCTGACTAAAAATCATCCTCAGCTTGTCAGGAAAGGATTATCTCTGGTATTCCGCAATTCCATCGGGAAAGCAGAAATAAATTTACAGACATCTTCGAACAAAAGCCCAGGTGAAGCTCAAAATATTATTGAATTCAGTGGAAAAGACGTAGGAGAAATTGCAACGCATCGTACCGACTTAACTGTTCTGCAAATAGATGCAACACTGGAGGAAGTATTTTCCCTCGTTCAAGAGGTAGAATTTACAAGAATTCCGGTTTACGAAGAGGATATTGATCAAATTGCAGGTATATTATACGTAAAAGACTTCTTTCGTGTTCTAAAAACAGGCGTGTCCCCTGCCTTCTTCTCCTTAAAAAACATTATTCGTCCTGCAGTATATGTCAGAATGAACCAGGAAATTGATGATATTTTTAAGGAAATGAGGGAAAGAAATTATACGATTGCCATCGTTCTCGATGAATTTGGAGGAACGCATGGATTAATTACATTAGAAGATATTATCAGAGATATTACAAAAGACTTGTTGGAGGATCAAAAGCCAATTGCGGCTGAATCAAAGGATATTCTGCCTCTTACCGGCAGCCGTTATCTGATTAATGGATCAACCAGCTTATTTGATTTAGAAGGTACACTCGGTATAGAGTTTCCCATAGATACACCACATCAAACATTAGACAGCTTTTTATCTGATTTAACTGCCAGTCAGCCTGAAAATCAGAACAAAATACACTTTAAACATCTGTTATTTAATATACAGTCTGTGAAGAACGGAAAAATTGAATCAGTAATTGTTACCGTGCATGATGAGGATACTATAGAGCATCAATTTATAGGTTAGTTTTAATTATAAAGCAAAAGCGCATCAAGATTAAAAAATCTCTCATGCGCTTTTGCTTTATTATTTTTATTTAAATAAATAGTCATTCTGTATGGTTTCTTCTACGGCTACTCTATAAATAACTGCTACACCCAGCATCGTTGACATCACCGAGCTTCCTCCATAGCTTATTAAGAGTAAAGGAATACCCGTAATTGGCATAATTCCAACTGTCATACCGATATTTTGAAAAACATGGACAAGCATTAAGCTTAAGAATCCAAAACAAAAATATGCTCCAAACGGCGAATGCTTATAAATATTTAAACCAAGTGTTACTAATTTATATAAAAACATGAAATAAAGAAGTACAACAAAGGCACTGCCAACAAAACCAAAGCTTTCTCCTATAACAGAGAAAATAAAGTCGGTCTGGGCTTCCGGATAATTCACCTCAATGCTTCCCATTCCTTTTCCAAACAATTGACCTGAACCAAGTGCCATATGGGAACGTTCAAAGTGAAAGTTGGCATCCGATGACTGCTGAGACGGATCAAACCAGGTCATTACACGGTCGATTTGATAAGGTTTTACCCCAATTGTTTCTTCTGCAAAGTTTGGAAATTCAATTACTATTAGTAAGGCACCTGCAACAACGACAACTCCTGATATAATTAAAGAAAAGATAATTTTCCAATTAATCCCTGATAAAATAATCATCATCCCAGAAATAAATAAATATACCATTGCTGTTCCAAAATCCGGCTGCAGCATAATCAGAAACACAGGGATAGCCGTATACAACAGTAATTTTCCAAGAAGCCGTATATCTGTTTTAAAGGTGCTTACTTCAAATTTTTCTTTATGTTTGCTAATCACTGCTGCCAAAAAAAGAATTGTAGATATCTTAACAAACTCCGCTGGCTGTAAAGTCAGCCCTGGTATAAATGTGTACCAACTTTTTGCACCGTTTATGGATCTCGCAATAAATTCCGGACTGATTGGAAGCAAACCTAATAATACAACACCTGCTAAATAAATATAAAGACTCGTTTTATATAATTGCTCTAAATCTAAAAACTGCACAGCTGCAATCATTCCAATTCCAATGCAGTAGAAAACCATTTGCCGGATCACAAAGTTTGTATTATACTGCTCCAGCTGCTGTGCATTATATATCGCTAAAAAACTTATTATCGCAAAAGCTATCAATAATAAGATTAAATCGGTTTGAAAGTAATAATTTTGTTTTTTATTCATCGGACTCCCACCAAATTTCTTCTGTCGCTACCCTGTCGTTTTATGAAGCTATTCCAGCCTTAATTCTTCATAATTCTCATTAGCGAAAATTCAAAATAGCCATTATTCCATAAAGACCTCATCACGTATTTATCCATAGACTTCGTTGATTAGCTATTATTATTCTAACATTAAAGAAGGATTTGCGTTTAAATCAAGTGCAGCAAATTTTTCTTTTTTGTATAAGATTGTCCCCGCAGCTGCAATCATTGCTGCATTATCCGTACATAAATGAATCGGCGGAATGTACAATTCAATATCCTCGCTGCTAAAACGTTTTTTCAGACTTTCCCGTAAGCCTTTATTTGCTGCAACACCACCCGCAACAATAACCTGCTTTACATTATATTCCTGTGCTGCGCGGTATGTTTTTTCAGTTAATACCTCAACTACACTTTGTTGAAAGCTTGCTGCAACATCTGAAGGATCTAATGTTTCACCACGCTGCTCTGCATTATGAAGCGTATTGATAACAGCCGATTTTAAACCGCTGAAGCTAAAGTCATAGCTTCCTTCCTCCAGCCATGCACGTGGGAAATCAATCGTTACTTTTCCTTCAGCACTTAAACGGTCGATTTCCGGACCGCCTGGATAAGGAAGCTTCAGCATTCTTGCCACTTTATCATAAGCCTCTCCTGCCGCGTCATCTCTTGTTTCACCAATCAGCTCATACTCATAATGGTCTTTCATGATAACAAGCTCTGTATGTCCTCCTGAGACAATCAGGGCTAATAAAGGAAAAACAAACTCGTTTTCCAAACGGTTCGCATAAATATGGCCGGCAATGTGATGTACACCGATAAGCGGCTTATTTTTTGCAAAGGCGAGAGCTTTTGCTGCATTAACACCAACAAGAAGTGCTCCTACTAGCCCCGGTCCCTCTGTAACAGCAATTGCATCAATATCATCCCAGATTACTTCTGCTTGTTTTACTGCTTCTTCCAAGACCATTGTAATTTGTTCTACATGGTGTCTGGAAGCTATTTCGGGAACAACTCCGCCAAAACGCTTATGGCTTTCGATTTGAGAAGCAACCACATTAGAAAGGATTTCACGCCCATTTTTTACAATAGACGCTGCTGTTTCATCACAGCTTGTTTCTATGCCTAAAATTATTGTATCTTTTTTCATTTTAAATTCACCCACATTACAATAGCATCTTCAAAATTATCCGTGTAATAATGCTTTCGAATCCCGCCGGGAACAAGCCCGAATTTCCTATATAAGGATTGTGCAGCCATATTTGAAATGCGCACCTCCAAGGACAACCGCTCTACTCCTTTACCCGCCATAAATGTTAGAGCATACCCAAATAGCTTTTCACCAATTTTGCGTCCACGCATATCGGGATGTATAGCAAAGTTTGTAATTTGTCCATCTTCAAATACGATCCACGTGCCAATATAGCCAATAATTCTTTCATCCAGACAGGCTACAAAATAATAAGCATGATCGTTTTCACACAGCTCTTTATGAAAAATCTCCACATCCCATGGACCTGAAAATGACGCCTCTTCTACTTTCATTACCCCTGGAACATCCTCCAAATTCATCTGCCGAATAATAGCCTCGCTCATGAATCTGCTTTTTCCTTTTGCTGCTTTTGCCAATTTGCTTCAGCCTCTGCCAAACGGAGATAATTCGGCACAAGTATATGAGCAGGACCAGCTTCTCTTTCTCTACCTAATAGAGCCAAATGTACTGCTCTGGGAAACTGCAATGACGCATCAGCAAATACAGCTTTGTCCTGTAAACACTCTGTAATAAGCTCTTTAAAAACCTCTGTGTCCTGACTTAAAAACAATACTTTTTCGCCTGACTTCTTCAGCTTTGCCAGCCATTCTGTCATTAATATATTTTCTTCTTCCATCACAGTTTCAAGCTTTTCATTTTTCCATTGATACGCACCCGTATATACTAAACCGCGTCTGGCATCAAAAAATGGACAAATGATTCCATCAAATAAAATCCCCTGATAAGCTAATGCTTCTAAGCTGGATACACCAATAACCGGTATATCTAATGCCCAGGCCATTGTTTTCGCTGTGGCTAAACCAATTCGGACTCCTGTATAAGAACCAGGGCCTTTGGCAACGATAATCCGATCTAATTCAGAAGGTTTAACATTCACATCCTTCATCAGTTTTTCCACTGCCGGCATTAAACGCACGGAATGATTTTTAGCAATATTGGTCGTGATTTCACCGATTAATTGTTTATCGTCTAATAATGCCACACTTAAAACCTGATTGGAAGTATCCATCGCAAGTATTTTCATAAAAAAAACTCCTAACTCAATGCTTTGACAACTTGTTCAAAATGCTCCCCGAAAGGAGTAAGTGTTATTTCACGCTGATTATCGTTACCTGTATAACAAAGCGTAATATCCAAACGCTCTTTTGGCAGAAAATCTTCAACAAAACTGGCCCATTCAATCACGGTGATGCCATTCCCAAAGAAATAGTCATCAAAGCCAATATCCTCCATCGAATTCTCCAAACGATACACGTCCATATGATAAAGCGGCAGACGGCCACGGTATTCCTTTACAATGGTAAAAGTCGGACTGCTGATATTTCGCTTAACATCCAGCCCTTTTGCCAGACCTTTCGTAAAGGTAGTCTTTCCAACACCTAATTGTCCTTCAAGTGTCAAGACATCATTTGGTTGTAATTCTTTCGCTAAACGATACGCAAAATCCTGTGTATCGTTTTCTGTTCTTAAAAGCATTTGCAACGTATCCACCTACTTTAAATGTGTGTATCCACTTTTCGTTAACTGCTTTATCTCTTCCTTTGATTGAATAAGAACACGAGGTTCTTCTGTTTTGCGAACATAGCCAATCTGCTTAATCGGCGTATTTGCCTGATGAGCGATTTCCTGCACCCTTGACCATTCCTTTTCTGGCACTGTCCCTAAAAGCTCAAAGTCTTCTCCTCCTGACAGTTTCCATTCGTATTGCTGCTCTTCAG
Organism: Oceanobacillus sojae; assembly: GCF_007991515.1. GTDB lineage: Bacteria > Bacillota > Bacilli > Bacillales > Amphibacillaceae > Oceanobacillus > Oceanobacillus sojae. The sequence continues at coordinate 4,007 of NZ_BJYM01000020.1, read as the reverse complement.
AAAATTGATAAAAGGTTTGAGAAACAGGAACCTTCTCTTCTATAATAATAAGCTCCACTCCGGAAGCCTCTGCTATTTCATTTGCTTCATTTGAAATTCCATCACTAATATCATTTAATGCCACACGTTCTATTTCCCGTAACCCTAATGCAAATGCTGCTTTTGGCTCCGGTAATCGATGGCGTCTTATATAATAGTCTTTGTCTTTACATTCCTGCTGATGCAGCAATATCTCAAGTCCAGCTCTTGAATCTCCTAATGTTCCTGTCGCAAAGATAATATCTCCCGGCTTGGCATGGCTTCGATACCTTGCTCTTTCTTTTGGCACATAGCCCATTGCTGTAATCGAAATCATTAAACGATCACTCGACACCGTGTCTCCGCCAATTAAGTCCATTTGATATATCGACGCAAGTTCATGCATTCCTTGATAAATTTCCTCTAATGCCTTCTGACTCCACTTTTTTGGAATACACATAGAAACCAAATAAAAGGCCGGTTCAGCCCCCATTGCGGCTAGATCACTAATATTTGCAGCCAATACGCGATATCCGATATGAAAAGGCTCCATCGTATCTAAAGAAAAATGAATATCTTCCACAAAAGTATCTACTGTTGTGACAATGTCTGAAGTACTGCGAAAAACGGCGGCATCATCTCCAATTCCTTTGATCAATGTCGGCTGATTATATGCTTTTGGTTTAATAGCATTAATAAATGAAAATTCATCCACGATATCACCAATTCCTTTATTTCTGGTTGGAAAAGTATAAGAAAGATAACAGGTTAAAGAATGTTCGGCTTCATTCCTTATGAACTGGATTCTGCAATTCCCCGCTCATTTACGGAAATACTGGATCAGCCATATTTTTATGTTATTAGGAGACCTTAATACAATCTTTTTTAATCTATTACTTATCATAGCAAATCAAAGACAAAAAATAAAAATTTATGTCATAAAAATAGCTACAAATTATTGCTGCAGAACGTTTTACTTATTTACAGGCTGATTAGTATACCGGCCCATTTATGGCATTAAAAAAACACATGTTTCTTAGCGGAAACCATGTGTTGCAGTTTACTATTATTTTAAAAAATCATGGCGGTCCGGACGGGACTCGAACCCGCGACCTCCTGCGTGACAGGCAGGCATTCTAACCAACTGAACTACCGGACCTAAAGTATGTAAAGTATCAAAGCTTATCCAGTACTTCGATGGTGAATCTGGATCTTATTTGGTTGCGGGGGTAGGATTTGAACCTACGACCTTTGGGTTATGAGCCCAACGAGCTACCGAACTGCTCCACCCCGCGATATGAATAATTAGTATTTTTTTCAATTCCTTATTTAAGGACAAGGTTTATTATATCTCCTTTTAAGGAATAATGCAATACCTTTTTAAAAAATTTTTATTTTTATTTGCTTATCATGAGTTTATCCAGAATGTGGAGTGATTATAACTATTTTGAATGATATTAAATAATTACTTGATAGAAGATACCGATATATGTTTTTTTTAAAGCAGCTATTATCATTCAAAATATCATCTGATATAATTTGTTAATATGTGCCATTTAATCTATATCATCTATAATTTCAAAAAGCACCAAATAAAAATAAGGAGAATATTGAATTGACCTTTATAACTGCTTTTATCCTCATCCTATTAATTATTGTAAAGTTATTTGAGGATATAACAATTACCCAAATTCTGAACATCTCCTCATAGAACCAAGAAAAAATTCTTTTCAGGCCAGTGAATGGAACGAGCATTCGTTTACTACAAAGCAAAAGGTTGAAACCTTTGAGGCAGTAATATCAGGCAAATAAATTGCTTGTCTGATGATATTATTTATAAAAAAAAACGCTTATTTTGTCAAGTCTAATAGACAAAATAAGCGTTTTTTACAGACTGTTATTGAGAATAATAGACCTTATCGATCTGACTCCAGTATGAAAAAGGAATCTATATTTTTATATTCATTTATCATTCTCTCATATTAAATCACATATTTTTTTATAATCAGCGTCTGTACAATCATAAACATTCCTCCGACAGCCCAATACAAAGGCAAAGCTGCAGGCGCATTTAAGGAAACTACTCCAATCATAATTGGGGATATAAAGCTCATAACTGCCATTTGCTTTCGCTGAGCTTCATCCAGACCAATAAGACTTACTCTTGCTTGAAGATAGTAAATAAGTACAGCAAAAACAACAAACAAAATATCTGTTTCACCTAAGCTAAACCAAAGAAATGAATGTTCAGCTATTTCCGGGGTTCGCATAATAGCATAATAGAATCCCAGGAGAATAGGCATCTGAATGATCAGCGGCAAACAACCTACAGCCATCTTTACAGGATTAAAATCGTGCTTTTTATAAACCTCACTTAACTCTCTCTGCATACTTAACTGATCTTCTGTACTGCTCTTCCCTTTGTATTTTTTTTGAATCTCATCCATCTCAGGCTTCATAACAGCCATTTTCTTTTGCGAGTCTTTACTATTCTTTGACTGACGAATAAAGAACGGCATTAACACAAATCGGATAATAACTGTAATCAATACAATAGCAATCCCATAGTTACCCTGAAACAAAGAAGCAATCTTTTTTATCAACAGAGAAAAGGAATATACAAAATAATGATCAAAGAACCCCGTTGATGAGCTGTCAATAGGTGCGTTATTACCTCCGCACCCCGCAAGTACAAAGACAAGCAATAGTACTAAAATTAAAAACCTGTATTTTTTAAAGGCTGTGAGTAAGCCATGTTTTTCCATAATTGTCCTCCTCTTATTTTAAACTCATTTTTAAAACAAGAGGATAGGTTGTCTATTTTATCATCTTTTTGGTCTATTCTTTTAAATGTTATGATAAGCCAAATCATAAAGGGTTCATTAATAATTAACGTCTTCCCCATTTGATTCTTATTAATTTTAATATTTTGGTGCCTGCCCCCAAAAGAATATTCATAGACAACAGGGGTATTATGATGCAGATTAACAAAATACATAATTCCCATTGTCATCAAAACAACACCAAAGTACATATAAAAGATGGAAGAATCTATAAAAGTATTATTAAACAACTCTAAAAACATAGTTACTCACCTCCTTTACTAATTTAAAAGTTAACGTTTAAGTTAATTATATCAAAAAAATAAAGGATTTCCTATCTGCAGCTACTTTGAGAAAAAAAGCAAATTATTATTATTTTGCTTTTGTATTACTTTAGGTCATAGAGTAAAATAATATAAAAATATCTGACTACACTCACGCTAAAGGAGCTTGCGAAATATGACAGTATATATTGCATTGTTACGGGGTATTAATGTAGGTGGAAAAAATATGATTAAGATGGCGAAATTACGAGAATCCCTTACAGCAATAGGTTTAGAAAACGTTCAAACGTATATACAGAGTGGAAATATTTTATTTCAATCAGATAAGCAGGAAAAGAAACTTAGAGAGGAAATAAAGCATAAAATTATGGAAGATTACAGACTCTCTATTCCAGTCATTCTGAGAACCGCAGAGGAATGGGAACAATTAACGACAGCTTGTCCCTTCTCCGCTGAAGAAATCAAAATAGCTGAAGCAGATTCTGTAGGAGAGAGTCTCTACGTGGCCTTTTTCCCAAGCAATCTGTCTATAGTTAATTTAGAAAGCTTACAAAGCTTCCAAAACGAAAAAGAAAAATATCATATTCAAAACAAAGAAATCTATCTTCTGTTTTATGACAGCGTCCGTAACTCTAAACTGGCAAATCAGCTTCAAAAATTAGATATTCAATCTACAACTCGTAATTGGAAAACAGTCAATAAGTTGGCAGCAATGGCCAAAACAATGAAATAAAAAGAATGAGGTGAAAAAATATTTAAACATTTCTTAGCGGAGCAAGTAAGCCCATCCTCAAAGCACACTGGGCTTATTTTTCAGCCGCATTAATACTTACTTATTCAAAAAAAGAGCTAAGCATTAGTATGCTTAACTCTTTTTCATTGT
>NZ_BJYM01000019.1 GCF_007991515.1 Oceanobacillus sojae | reverse complement strand
TTCTTTATGGTTGGTAAAGCTTCAACAAATATTTAAAGCGCTTTCAAAATTAATAAAAAATATGAGTGAAAACGAGGATTAAATAAAGATAGGGATATGAAAATATCCTTACTCTTCACTTTAATCACTACACTTCACTCATATCTAATGGAATCAGTAATATCTCAATATAAAGTGATTGTTCTAATAGCTCAGAATGAGTAATAGTTCTAATAGAAATAAAGTTATTAATAATTTACAAACTAGCATTAAATACAGTAATGCTCTGATTATTATCCACTTTTTCCTGCGTTCTCATCAGCCGTAAAATAACCACTTTAAGAAATAGAGAAATTTCATATTTTTTATTGGATTGAAAACTAGTCTATATCCATACCAATCCTACCAACCGTATTTTTTATATCCCCATTCTTTTTCAATATGTTCTTCTTTTTTTATAACAAGTGTTTCGTGAGGTATATCTTTTTCCACATTCAACCCAGGGTATAATGCACATTCACTTCCTACTTTCACTCCTGGGAAGAATATATTATTAATACCTGTTCTAGTATAGTCACCAATAAAAATTGCGTTTGAATAAATATCTGAATAAATTCTTCCATTTATTTTGTGTGTCTGTGGAGTATCATTAAATCTTACAATTCCGCATACACAGGCTGCAGCAATATCCACATATTGACCAATCACACCGTACATTTCGCTATAATGAATAGCTGAAATACCTTTCATGGTAACACCTTCTATTTCAGCATTATGCCCAATTCTGTTCTCACTGCCGATTACAGTATTTGGTTCAAGTTTTGCGTAATCTTTAACATATGAATTATTCCCTATCAAAACAGGTCCATTTATGATAGCTCCAGTATCAACGTTTACATTATCCCCGATAATTACATTGCCATTAATGGTCACATTTTTACCTATAGTTGAATTATCCCCTAATATAATATTACCGTTTATAGTTGATTCTTCAGAGATAAATGAATTATTTCCAATAGAATGACTATTTATCTCCTGAGTTAATGAATTAAGATAATATGCATTCACGTTTAATATATCCCACGGGAATTGTAAATGATGCACTTCATCCTTAGCAAATACAGATTGAATCTTTTTTCCCTCTTTCAAATAATCATTCAAACCATTTTCGATAAATAACTGATTAGGAATTACGGATCCTGTCACACGTTGACTGAATCCATAATTCGTGCAAGAAATTGTTTCCAGAGCATGCTTATCCAACTTAAATAATCCCGCCACTTCAGAGTTAACATAGTGTTCACGAGCATGAGCCAAAAATTGATTTACTTGATTATTCTCTACATGAGCACCAATCATATCAATACTTTTTTGTCTTTTTTCTATTAGCAGAACACTGGTATCTTCCTCTGATTTCTCAAGAGATACTATATCCTGTACACTAATAAGAGAATTACCTTTTTGAATAATTGCTCCTTCCTTAAATATTTCAAGATTCTTCCGCAAAAAATCATCTAAATTTTGATTAGGTTCTATACAATTAATTTCTTGATATTTTTTTATAAGATTTCTTGTTTGATCTGGTTTATAATTAAGAAATACATAAATATCCGATTCCAATATACCAGCTTTTAATAATCTCTCTATTTGCCAAAGAATCATTTCCTTATTCAATATCGGGAGGCTATTAATTTGATAATGTTTATCAAAGGGAAACATCCTTGGCTCTATTTCAGTACATAATATAAAAGCTTTCATTGTTTTCCTCCTAATCTTATCTTTCTGTTTTTTATTAAATATAAAATAAAAATCCAAGATAAGCGGGTCCAGAGAATATAGAATTTGGTCAGATTTATTTATATACAGTATGCATCAAATAGTAATTTTTTGTTTGATACAGTGCAAACCCAACATTAAATGGTTTTCCATTCTCCATACAAGCAATTATTTTTGTATCGATCAATGGCGCTCCTTCTTCAACATTCAAAAACTCAGCTACTTTTGAATTAGCTAAGGTAGCACTAATACGCTGATCTACAAATTCGTAAGATATTCCTTGCTCATCTAGATATTCATAAATAGAATTTTCACAAATCTCGGCATTTAAATCTTTCACAATGGAAGCATCAAAATATTCTACCTCATAAATAACTGCTACTTTATCAGCGTATCTAATTCGTTCAACCAGCCACAGTTCATCGCCGACAGCAATTTTCATATCTTCCGCTTGTACAGCATCCGCTTTTATTTTTTTCAATTCAAGTAATTTTGTAGAAGGTTCTATCCCCCTATTTTTCGCTTCGGAAGAAAAACCAATACCAGCCTTGAATCCAAAAAATTTAGGTATTGGATTAACAAATGTTCCTATCCCCTTTTTTTTGGATAATATTTTCTCATTGACAAGTTCTTCGATTCCCCGTCTAACAGTTATTCTTGACACCGAAAGATTATTAGATAATTCTGATTCTGATTCAATAATTTGATGTGGTTGATAAATACCTGCTTTAATTTTGCTTAGTATATAATTTTTTACAATCTCATATTTTGGTGCGTTATTAGCCATGTTAAATATCCTCTCAATCTGTTATAATCTGTTGTTATTATATCATCAGAAAGAATATTAATCATTTGGTGTGTTATTTCCAATATCCGTAATATTGATTGAAAAGCCTATCATTGTATTCGTCAGCTCCGTCTAAATTCGAGCTTTTAAACACAGGTATTTCTAACTCGGCTTCTTTTAAGCGTGAAATAACGCCAATAATAATTGCTTGTGAAATTCCAATTCCAGTAAAATCAGATGTAGGTCCTAACCCCGTATCTACCCCTTCCATGCGATAGGCAGCATCTCCTTTTGGTGCATGGTTATCAATAGTGACATCGGCAATTTCATAAATATTTTTTCCAGACTTATGCCGAGAAGAAACCGATTGAGAGTGCTCCATAGATGTCAATGCAATCACATTAGCCCCCAGCTTTTTAGCTTCCATACACATTTCTATCGATATGTTATTTCGGCCCGACTGAGAAACGACCATAATTGAATCTCCTGCTTCAACTTTATAAAGCGTTAACATATTCTTAGCATATCCATCTAATCGTTCCATATATGTGCTTTTATTCGGCATTTGATGCAGCATTAATTCAGGCGGAAGAATACCCTTCACATAAGCCAGTCCTCCAGCTCTAATATAAATTTCCTCTGCCACCATATGAGAATGACCTGATCCAAAAACATAAAAACGACCGCCGTCTTTACAGCTGTTAAAAATTAACTCTGCAGCCTTATTAATTGCTTCATCTTCATTTTCTATGACTTGTTGCCACGTATTACTCAAATAATTCAAGAATTTTGTAACTTCGTTTTTAACAGTCATTTTATCCCTCCTTTTATTATTATACATTCATATTATCATAACCTGTTATAACATGTAAAGAGTTCGACGTATTCTTCTATTTTGTTAATTAATTTCTCTGCCTCGCCTGCCTTAAAAAAGCTGCTTTGCGCCTCATACATATTCGCTTTATATAACTCCTTTTCTGCAAAATAAAATAAATAATCATTTGTCAGACTGAAAATGAAAGCATGATAGTTGTTTCTCAATTTCTCTGTTAAATTAGAAGTTATTTCTCCAGGGATAAAGATAATTAATTGATCATCGAATGCACCTATCCAAAAAGGTACTTTAAGTGAAGAAATATCACTTAGGGATTCCTTCATTTTGATAGCAGCACGCTTTCCTTCAATTTTTACTTGAATTAATTTTCTTTCTTTTTCACTGTATGTCTTATTTAACTTCTGTTTTAATTTTTCTTTAGAAATCTGTTCTTCTTTTTTAGAAATAGTACTGACATCTTTTGTTTCTAATCTTATTGATTTTTCTTCAAAAGAAAATCGTCCTAATATTTCTTTTTCTTTTATATATGCTTTCTCTCTTATAAACTGACTATATAATGCATTGCTAAAAAAACTAGATTGCCTGAAACTTTGTTCCTCTCTCGTAAATCGTGTACTGATATTTGCACTGCTCCCATTAATAAAACTTACTAAATCAAAAGCTTCATTCATCTTTTCATAAAAACCTGAAAGAAAGTCTGCTGAAATTAAGTAATTACTAGATGGCAAAACAGTAGGATGACAAGCATAATTAACGATAGCTGTTTTACTTGTATCCGTAGTAATTTCAAATACGGTCATTATCTGGTCTATTTTTTTTGAAGGCTGATGTCTATCTGTTGCAATTTCTTGAATATTTGTTTTACTTATACTGTAGCGAAACGACTTCATTTTATTTTTACTCCATACTATTGATTTAGTTATTAACAAAATAAGATGCTCCTCCAGGAAATTATCGTATTCTCCAAAAATCCCCGTTAAGCCTCTCTTAAATTGCTTATTTGTATCAATCATTCCACTGGGCCCCGAATGAGTATGAGTTGCAAAAAGAAATAAATCAAATGTATAAGAATCAGTTAAGAAATTTTCTTTAATTATTTTTTTAATTTTACAGTGTAATGTGCTATCAATGCCCACTACATCGAGTGAAATAAAAAATAAGTAATGGTGATTAGATTCATCCAAAAAAGTATGCGTTTTAACAAACAGTGGGTCATGTTCTCCTTGGCATTCTCTAACAGGATAATATCCACTTAATTTCTTCACTTTTAGAAAATCTATTTTCTTTTCTGAAAAACCATATAGAATTGCCATTAATATTCCTCCTCAAAACAAATTGTTACTTATTATAATATGTTATAAATACATGTAATTCAATGATTAAAAGGATATAAAAATAATGGCAGTCCAGTATAAGATATAAAATATCACGTCATTTCAGTAAAAAAGGTGCTCTCTTATTTTTCATTAACAGATTCGTTCTAATTGATCTCTCGGCATATATTCTGTAAATTCATCCAAGCAACTAGATACATCATCAGCAAAAAATGATTCTAATCAATGATGACCAGAATCATTTTTAAATTGATTTTAATCAGTTATGCCTGTAACTGCAGCTGTTCCAGTGTCATCTTCATCTGCTCTTATTATTAAAATAATGGATGCGCTGCTTCTATTTTGTGTCCGCCTCTTTTTATCACAACATTTTATTCAAATAAAAAGACCGCCTGATAAAAATAAGCGCAACTGCCACAAACAACCCGGCAATCCAGCTTAAGTTAACAATATCCATATTCTGAATAATAATTCCTCCTAGAGCAGAACCAAACATCATTCCCACATTCATTAATGCGGTATTAAAACTGAGTACTGTTTCAGATGATTCGGGTCTCAGTGAAACTAAATATAATTGCTTTGCCGGCGTTGTTGTCCAGGTTGCTACACCCCAAACCGCTAAGGTGATAAATACACCTATCGTCGAGTATTGGGTAAATGCCAGTACAAATAAGGCAGCAATATGAATACATAAACTGAGAGATATGGTTCGATTTGGCCCCCATTTGTCTACCGCATATCCTCCGAAACGTGATCCAATAAAAGCAAAGGTGCCTAAAACAAATAAGGCAATACTTGTCATCTTTATAGAAAATCCGGCTGTACTGCTTAACAATGGAGCGATGTAGGCGAACACCATAGTATATCCTAAAATCCAAAAAATTGTGGTCATCAACCCGGAAAGAACCCGCTTGTCTTTAATAATTTGCAGCTGTTGTTTAAACGGCGGTGATGGGTTTCCTTCGATAGCCGGCAGTAATTTGTAAAGTCCGGCTAACAAAAGAACTGTACCAAGCGCAATGATAAGAAAAACGTAACGCCAATCAACATATCCAGCTAAAAATGTTCCTATTGGCACCCCAAGTACCAAGGAAATCGTAAAACCAGTAAGAACCGTCGCCATGGCACTTCCCTTTCTTTCAGGAGCTGCAATTTGAGCCGCATAATTAGTAGCTATGACAATAAACAGTCCCCCACTCATTGCCTGAACAACTCTGGCTGCCATAAGAACGGCAAAATGATAGCTGAAAAATGCTATCAGATTTCCTGCAACAACCGTAGAGATGGCAAATAAAAGCACTTTTTTACGGTCAAATTTAGAAGTTAACATGACCAGTACCAATGCCCCGACGGCATAAGATAGCGCATAAATCGTGATCAACTGACCGGTCGTTGCTATAGACACGCCCAAATCAAAAGAAATCAGTTCTAATATTCCAGAAACAACAAATTCCCCTGTTCCTGTTACAAATGCTCCCAAAGCTAAAAGTATAATTGTAAATTGATTCTTCCTGTTTTTCATTTTCTATGTTTCTCCCTTCTTTGAACATTGTTTTTATTGTAAGTCCCGTGTTAATATAAGTAAAACTCGATTTTTTAATAAGGGAGATGAGTAAAAACTCATGAGCGTTGTTCGCTTTGAAATCATTGCAAAAGTAGTTGAGTCGGGGAGCTTTACAGCCACTGCTAAAAAACTAAATATGACACAATCAGCAGTAAGCCACGCTGTAGCCAGTCTGGAGACTGAATTGGGCGCTTCTCTGTTAATCCGCGACCGTAAAAAAGGAATTACTCTTACAGATGTAGGCCAAAAAGTTCTTCCTCATATTAGAGAAATACTGAGAAGAATGGAAAGTATCCATCAGGAAGTTGCATTAGCAACCAATTTAGAAACTGGAATGATTCGTGTGGGAACATTTGCAAGTGCTTCTTCCTGTTTGTTACCGAAATTGCTCGCAAAGTTTCAGAAAAAACATCCTAAAATAGAATTTAAGTTTTATGAAGGAACCTATGAAGAAATTATCGATTGGCTGAGTTCAGGTATTATCGACATCGGTTTTGTTGTAAAAGGAAAGTCAAATTCAGGTTTTGACTTGGTTCCTTTGATAAAAGACAACATGGTGGTAGCTTATCATCCAGAACACCCCTTCCATTCAAAAGGAACGGTGGATATGAATGATTTAAAAGACCAGCCTTTTATTATGCCGACAGGAATGTATCAATCTCATGTAGAAGAGTTGTTTGAAGAAGCACAAATAAAACCTCCTATCCGTTTCGAAGTGCATGATTGTACAACGATTGCTAATATGGTACAGGAAGGTCTCGGCATTACGATTGGTCCAGAATTATTCTTAAAGACACAGCAGAATATAAAAATCAGTAACTTGAATATTAAAAACACACGTGAAGTGACACTTGCCTGTCAGTCCATTGAAAATGCTTCACCTGCAGTAAAGGAATTCTTACGTGTAGCGAAAGATGTTTTTGAATGAAGACAAAATGTTTATGGTATTTATTGAATGGTATAAATACAAAAAGAAGCTATCTTCAAATGAAAATTAAGATAGCTTCTTTCATCTCGCTAGAAAAGGTTCATTGTCGCGAATTAATTACTTACTCCTCATTAGGCGGTATAGCTCGCCTTATAAAAAGTGAAAATATCAAACCCACTAAAGCAAAACAACTACCCACTTTAAAAGCAAACTGTATCCCGGCAACGACTGTATCTTCCTGCCCCCCCGATAATGCCCGATGTACTTGGGTAAAGGTTTTGCCCTACACTCATCATCGTGACATAAAAGGCGATACCAGTTGCACCTGCAATTTGCTGTAATGTATTGAAAATAGCAGTACCATGTGAATAATACTTAGCAGGAAGCTGGTTTAATCCATTTGTCTGTGCCGGCATGATAATCATGGCAATGGCAATCATCACTAACGTGTAGAGCAATATAAACATGAGTATCGAAGTTGCAGTGTTTACTTTGATGAATAACTGTAAACCAATTACTAACAAAATCATTCCTGGTATCACTAAAATTTTTGGACCGAATTTATCGAATATCCGGCCTATAAATGGAGAGATAGCCCCATTTATAATTGCACCCGGCAATAAAATAAGACCAGCAGCAACGGTACTGACACCAAGTGCATTCTCGAAAAGGAATGGAAGTAAAATAATCGTTGAAAATTGTGTCATCATGCCGATAAATAGGAGAAGAGCAGCCAATGAAAACATAGGATGTCTAAAGGTCCGCATTTCAAGCATGGGCGTTACTGACTTTAATTGCCTCCATACAAAACCTGAAAGACATACAAGACCAACACAAAGTGAAATATATACACTTGGATTCAGCCAGCTTACAGATTCATCACCAGCAAAACTAAGTCCAAAAACAATGCCGCCAAATCCAAAAATGGAAAAAAGAATAGAACGAATATCTATTTTTGGCCTTGTAACAGTTGTCACATTATCTAATACGAATATGGAGCTAATCAATACAAGAAAGATAAGTGGCAGCATCATGAAAAAGAGCCATCTCCAGTTCAAAAAATCTAATATGACTCCTGAAAGTGGCGGTCCTATAGCTGGGGCGACCATGATGACTAAACCAATAAACCCCATAACAGTACCTCTTTTTTTCGCAGGATAGAGCATGAGCAAAGTGTGCATCATTAATGGAAGTAACAAAGCAGTACCCATAGCCTGAAAAAATCTCCCGATAAATAAATATGGCAAAGCAGCAGCTAAACCAGAAACAAGACTTCCTACAGAAAATAAAACAAGGGATCCAATAAATAATTGTCTTGTTGTAAACCACTGAATCATCAGAGAAGATACAGGAATAAACACTCCCATGATCAACATATATCCTGTAACTACCCATTGAACAGTCGAAGGAGCAGCATCCATCTCATTTACGAGCACAGGAATCGCTAAATTTAAAAGTGTTTCATTTAAAAGGGTGAAGAACACTCCGGTTAATAGAATAACCATGATTAAAAATCTTTTTTCTTTTGGTATCTCTTTAGAAATATTTTTTGTCATATAAACCAACCTTTTTGTCACAATATATTTTCAAATCGTGTTGTCAACTCTAAAATTGTATTTTATGACGTATGACCTTTTAATCAACAAAAAGCCATGAGGAAATATACTCCCCATAGCTTCATTTCAAATTTAGCAAGCAAAAAGAAGAGCATGAAAAGCTCTCCTTAAACCAAATTTATATCACGATGGATAAGAGGTGGTTTCACTGTTTTTGTTCCCCTATCAAGTTGTTAAAAAAGGACATACGTATCCTGTTAACAACTGAAGCAGCAAACTTTGCACGATTCAAAAACAGATATTCTGTCCAAAATTCATGCGTAAATACAGTGAGATTTAACATCTCTTTCCACCTCCTTTTCCGTATACTCTGTCTTAAAGTGTAAAAGTTTCAAAATAATTTTTCAAGACATAAATACTATTTTATTAATAATAAATGCTTAAATACAGCATTATTGAATATAAGAGTATTACTTTATCAAATTGAAGAATAGTGCTTGGTCTTATATTTATACCAGATTCCGGGGGCCCTATTCCTTATATAAGGAATAGGGCCCCCGGATTTTGACTCATTTTTTATACCGCTCCTTCTCTTAGGGGTTGATATTGTCTTTTGTCTAAAAGTGTTTTATGAATTATCCAGATTAAGTATTTCTCCCTTCCTCTTGCTGCATAATATCTAATAAGCAATCAGAAATACGTTTCTGTACTTCATCCTCACCATCCCCACCAAATTGAACAAAAAAATCTCTATATGGAAGTGCTGGATTCAAATATTCATGCTCCCCTTCAAAACGGCCAAAATTCCATTCTTTCAATCCTTTTATTCGTTTATAAGGCAGATCTGTCACTAGTTCCAGAGAGTATCGCAGGCCCGCTCAGATGTGGAACTATAAGCAGCATCTAGTTCAATATTTTGTTTCTTAAAATACCCTTCGGCAATCCGCGCCTGCTCTACACTGTTTTCGGTTAATGGAGAGTCACACCATCCTTGAATCTTTTTCATTTGATTAAAAAATGTTTTTCCATGTCTCATTAAGTATAAATATTGTTTTGACACAATTGTTCTTCAATAATCTTTTACGGAATACAGTTTACCAAATATTGTATCTATTTCACTAATTCAATTTGGCTGTTTGAATCTTTTTAATATATGCTCAGGATTACTGGATTTAAGGATTAATATTTGCTCTGAAACAAATGTATGATGTAACTTTCTCTTAAGATAGCTTATGTGGAGCAGTATAGATTAAATGTTGTTGCTACCTTTAATCTAATAGCAACATTTGTCATGATGGTAAAAGAAAGTGTTGGCTATGTTTGTTTTACCTTTTGATAAGCTGATTAATACGAAAGAGGTCGTAATATTTGTACTCGCCCCTTAGATCAAAAACATTATTAATGTTCAAGCCAATTCCTGTAGTTCTAAGGAATACATTGGTATAGGCGCTAACCACCGAGCACAAAAATAGTTCCGGCCATTCTTTTTAATGGACTGGAACTATTTTTAATTTAGATCAGTTAATTTGCTTCAAATGTCTCAATTAAATCTACAAAAGCATCTACAAAAGACTGGAGAAATTGAATAGTGCTGTCATTATTAATTTTTCCAGTCTCATCTAACAGTGTCGCAACATTTGCTAAATATGCTTCTGGCTGCTGTACGACAGGCATGTTAAAAAACACGAGCGACTGCCGTAAATGATGGTTGGCACCAAATCCACTCAAGTTACTTGGTGAGTTACTGATAATTGCTGCTGGTTTATCATTCCAAACGCTATCTTCTTTAGGGCGGGAACCAATATCAATGGCATTTTTTAATACACCAGGCACGGAACGGTTATACTCCGGTGTTACAAATAAAACAGCATCAAATTCTTTCATTTTTTCTCGGAAGGTTGTCCAATGATGAGGAGGGTTACCCTCATCATCAAAGTCTTGGTTGTATAATGGCAAATCTCCAATCGGAATAATTTCTGTTTCAAATTTATCCGGAAATAACCCCATTACATTTTTTGCAACCTTCCTGGAAAATGACTCTTTCCGTAATGATCTTATTAATACTGCAATTTTTGTCATTTTTAACACACTCCTATTTTGTTATTAAACTGAAGTATATCCTGCTTGTATATTTTCAAGTGAATAATTATGCTCCATACAAACCATGAAATGAAAAATGGACCTAAATATATATTTTAAGGTGTAAATCTTTTTGCTTCACTATATTCAGGGTAATCTAATTTATTTGGATTGTAGCTTATTAACTCAATCAGCATACCCCATGGAGCACGTCCATAAACAAATTCCCCTGCTCCATTTTCCACATCTCCTAATAGCTCGCCTGGTTCCGTTAATAGTTCCCCGCCTGCTTCAACAAAATAATCAGCTGATTGCTGGATATCATCAACATAAAATGCAAAGTGCTGTACTCCCAGGTCAGAAGCAATAACTGGCTCTCTTTGCTCTGTATTTTTAAAATTAAAAAGCTCTAAGCTGGAGCCATTACCAAAAGAAAGAATACGGATATGAATAACCTTTGCCCCTTTTTTAAGACCTAATGTTTTTTCCACATCCTCTCCCTGCTGTGGTTCATCACCTAATTTCTTATTATCGTAGGAAATTTTTGCGTGAAAAGCTTTTTTGAAAAATGTAGTAGCTTCTTCAATATCTGGGACTGTAACTCCGATATGATCAATGCCGCTTGTTAAATTTGCCATGATAAAATCACTCCTTTTATTAAATGAACTAATATCTTTATATTAACTTATAGTATTTGCGAGTGCATACATATTAAAGGGGGGCTGGTTCTTAGTCAAGTGATAAAGTGCATTCTCTTTAATAGATACTTTTAAAATTTCAACTTGAACCTATTAATTTTTTCAGAAAACATATATGCTAGATATGTATTTTCGGCGAAGATAACTTAAATATTGATAAATTAATGGAATATGATTTCAGGAGGAGAAAGAAACATGTCTACCCTGCCAAATAAATCGAGACGTGCTGTAATCACTGCTCTTGCCAATGAAATTGTCTCATTAAATCTAGACCATCCGACAAGGGTTGCTATAGATGGCCGATCTGCTGCGGGGAAAACTACATTATCCGATGAGCTGGCTGAAGCTATCCGCGAATAAACCCGTGTAGTTTTCCAGTCTTCCATCAATCATTTCCATTACCCTGAACATAAAAATCGCTCGCAGCAAGGTGATTGGACGGTGCAAGCTTATTATGATTATGGATTCGATTATACTTCGTTTGCCAACTTCGTATTGGAGCCTCTTGGATCTGAAGGAAATCGAAAATGCCGAACGTCTCTTTGGGATTCATTCCATGACAAGGAGATCACAGATCAATGGCATACTGCAGGAAATAAGATATTGTTATTATATTTCTTCTGCGTCCAGAGCTTATTAATTACTGGGACTATGTAATTTGGCTGGATATTGATAACGAAACCATGGTGAATCGAGCTGTGCAAAGAGATATAGCTTGGGTTAACTCGGCTCAGGTTGTTGAAGAGAAATACCGACAATTTTGGATTCCCATGCACAAACATTATGAGCAGCAGACATCAGCACCTGATCATACTCATGCCTTTATCGATAATAAAATTTTCACTGAGCCTAAGCTTTTACGTCTATCAAAATAATTACCTGCAGACTGCTGATTTTCTATTTCAAGCCTTTCCATCAGCAGGTACATCCAAAAGCAGAGTACGCTTTATCTGATTAAGGAATTAACTTTCTACCAATCTTAGAGAGTCTATGCTCTTGGAAGCATAAATAAACAGATAATAAAATAAAAATGAAAGTTTAGGCTAATAACATTATGATTATGTTATGGAAGAAAGGAGATTATAAATGACAAACAATAAATGGGATGAACTATATAATAATCAGGAATACCGATACGGAAAAGACCCTAATGTCTTTATTCAATCAATGTTACTCGGTCAACCTCCTTCTGATCTATTAACTCTGGCAGAGGGAGAAGGACGTAATGCAGTCTATGCAGCTGAATTGGGGCATCAGGTTACTGCCTGGGATTATTCTTCCGTTGCCTTGAACAAATTACAGCGGCTTGCTGATGAAAGAAGTGTAGAGGTAAAAACAGAGTTAGTAGATCTAACACAAAATAGCCCTTTTAGAGAAAATCAATGGGATGTAGTATTGAATGTTTTTGGTCATATTGGAGATGCTTCTGTCCGTCAGCGTTTAATGAAAGGAATCAAAAAAACACTTCGACCGGGTGGAATCTATATCATGGAGGTTCGCTCTGATCGTCAGCTTCCTTACCGGACTGATGGTGGAAAAGACTCCAGTCTCTTATACTCGCCATATGAAGTACTTGATATTTTTACAGACTGGAAAATCAAGCATTTTTATTATGGTGAAGTGGAACGTTTTGAAGGTAAATCACACAATGGACTGGGGCACGTTATTCAACTCGCAGCTTATAAAACTCTATAATTTAATTGATCACATTTATTTTACTTTCTATTTCTTCTATTATAGGATGTTAGAAATGAAGCAGCCTGATACCAATGTTTTGAGGTAACAGGCTGCTTTTTTGTGGTAAAGTTATGAATAACATTATAAATCTGTAATCTAGTTTTCAGAGTTAATATGTCCACACTTTAGCTTGAAGTTCTTGTACTCCAAATTCAAGTGCATCATCTAAATCTTCCATGTAAATATCCAAATGGCCATTTGTAATTGCGCTTCCCCGATCTTCACACACGTAAGTTTCATTCAGATCTGAGATATGTATTTTTGTTCCAAAAGGAAGAGATTGCGGACATGCAATTGTTTTTCCTTCTTCTACCTCTTCACCAGACGCCGTTATACCATAGGCAGGGTCGCCAGGTTCTTTTCCGGTAGATTCAGGTCCAGCTGTATAGGCTGTAACAGTAAAAGAAGCTCCAGTTTCATCTGGTATTTTTATTGTTTGTCCAGCTTCAATATAGGCAGGATCCGATATGGATGGATTTGCTGCAATGACAGCATTTACATCTACTTGATAGTTTTGGGCAATACGGTATACATTATCTCCTGATTTTACTTCATAATTCTTCTCAGCAGCTGCTGTCCCTGCAAAGAGTACGAATCCAACCAAAGAAAAAATGATTAAAGAAATATACTTGATAATAACAACTCCCTTTCTATGTAATAACTACTATCTACCCTTCTTTTTAACTTGTAAACGCAAATTCTATCTATCTGAACATTTTTAATTTAATTGTAAAGAAAATGAAAAAATTGAAATATTTCTTCATTGCGTTAATTATTTTCCGTAATAGTAAGTTTGATAACTACTTGTCATCCCCCTTTTATATCTCTGATTAACGATTTTTTTATAAAATTCTTCGTAGATTTTACTGCTTCAAAGGTTTGTATCACAGCCTAAATCTACTGTATTTTTTATCAAATCAAAAAAGAAAGGAAAGAAAAATCTTCCCGTTAACCCGGACAAATAAGATTTTTCTTTCCTCTATTCTTTATTTTTCGCATATATAATAAGAAATCAGTTTTGTATAATTACAGGATTTCTTATGACCTATAACAAAAGAGAAGGAATCTCTATCAAGTCTCTATATGTTGGTTGGGGGGTAACACAATGAGTGATCTGATTAATCCACAGAATAATTTGATAGAGAAACCCCTTTCTGTAATGATAATGATAATCATTATCAAATTAGTTGTCAATACCTAATTGCAATATTATTTATTTTAATAAGCAGTTTGATTCGTTCACTAATTGATTATTGTATGAATTATTGGGGAAATATGCATAAATCTATTCATAAAAATGCCGTCTTCTTCACAGTTGAAGACGGCATTTTGTGAATAATCATAGTGTAACAAAACTTAGATAAAAGGATACTATGCTGGATGGTGCTGTACAAAGACTTCAAATATTGATAATTCCGTTCCAAGGATTGGACTATCTTCTTTTTCTTCTTTATTCTGTGATTCATGAGCTTTTCTTGTTTCTCTGCTTTCTCTCCAAACCTCAAAAGAAGCGTGATCATCCCACGTTGTGCAAACCTGCAGCTCATCATACTCTGCTGTATTTTCTTTTATCAAGACTTCCATAAATACAAATCCATCAAATGTGTGTACTGCCTTAGCTTTTTGGAATAATGCTGCGACCTCATTTACCTTTCCTTTTTTTACTCGTAATGTGTTAACGACTTTAATCATTATGCACAGCCTCCGATGATTTAGATAAAAATCTATGTTTATATTCTAATACCACTTCTGCCTGTTTTCCACCTATTCGGGTGTGCCAAAAATACGGTATACCATGAGAAACCCTTGCTTGAAACGCACTTGGCTGATTTCCAACAATACTTTGAACAATAAATAAGCAGCTTTATAGAACTTATTATTCAATATTGACAAATATATCATCGATATTTGGAATTTTTTTAATCACGCCGTATTCTTTTAACCAATTCGCTGTTTTTTCCCATGAAGCTCTTTCCTGTGTACCAAAACCCTGCTCTGAATCCATTTTTGGTAATAAAATAGTTAAGCTCTCTGTTTCAATTTCTTTTTCCAGGGGAAAGTTTACTTCATCCTGATAATCCAGCAGGATTTGCAGTGCTTCTTCCTCATTTTCAACCATGAAATCGTATCCCTTACGCGCAGCGCGCCAAAACGCTTCAATATTTTCTCGCTCGGCATCCCATGTTTCATCACTTGTCACAGCGACAATTTCGTAAAAATCAGGCACCCCGTAATCTACTGGATCAATAAAATCAATTGCATGCCCTTCACTGCGTAAGACTGGCACTTCATGATTCACATACATGCCACTCACTGCATCGACCTGCTCAGAAATAAGTGAAGAACCTAATTCAAATTCTACATTTATCATATCTACTTTTTCATAATCTCCGCCGTCATGCTCGACCATTGTTTTAACAATTGCCTCATTTACCGGAATTCCAGGGTAACCTACCTGCCTCCCTTCTAATTCTTTCGGCGATTCTATCGGATCATTGGAACGGGAAACAATCCGGTTTAACGGCTCACGAACGACAGCAGCCACAGACTTAACAGGAATATCTTCATTTGCTCTTGCTGCAATCACATCGGGCTGGTAATATAACCCCATTGTCACCTTGCCTGAAGCCGCAAGTGTCAGAGGGTCTGTTGGATTTGCCGGGAATTGAATATCAACTTCAATCCCTTCTTCCTCAAAATAACCCTTCTCTTCTGCTATGTATAGATAACTATGTACGGCATTCGGATACCAATCAAGCATAATAGAAACGGTATTTGTCCCGTTTACTTTTTTATTATCCTCTGCATTTGATTCTTCATTTCCACAAGCGCTTAGAATTGTAAAGCCTATCAGAATACTAACTATTGCTGTTAATTTATTCATACTAAAATCTTCTCCATTTCAATATATATTTTTCTAGCAAAACAACTGTAATAAATAATATAATTCCAATTAAAGAGAGAACGACTATAGGTGCAAAGACCCCTGCTCCATTAAATTGTGTCATCATCCGCCGGCTAAAATAACCTAGGCCAGCCTGTGCACCGAGCCACTCTCCAATTGCAGCGCCAATCACACTCATGGGGACGGCTACTTTTAACCCTGAAAAGAAAGAAGGCAGTGCAGATGGAACCTCCAGCTTGAAAAAAAGCTGTCTTTTAGATGCGCCAAGTGTTTGAAATAACTCTTTCAGTTCTTTACTTGTTGATCGAAAACCATCGAATGTACTGACGGTAATAGGAAAAAAGGTAATGATAATTGTAACGATGACTTTGCTCCAGATAGAATATCCGAACCAAAGTACAAAAATAGGTGCCAGTGCAATAATAGGAATGGTTTGTGATGTAATTAAAATAGGATAAATGGCTTGCTCTAATGTTTTTGATATATTCATACTGATTGCTAGGATAATTCCAAGTACTAATGAAATACCGAGGCCAATTGCAATAACAGCCAGTGTAACAGGAAGATGATGCAGCAGAAGCTCCGCTTTCAATTCCCATAGCTTTATCGCAATTTCAGTCGGCGCCGGTAAAATAAATGGTGTATTAACAAACCTCGCTCCTGCTTCCCATATAAATAAAAATATTGTGATTAAAATAATAGAATAAAGATAATTTTTCATTGATTACACCCTCATCCGAAATTGATCCAGCAGATTATTTTTTAGCTCCGTCACTTCTTTATTTCCTAAATCCTGTTGCCGTCTTGGACGTTCCAAAGGCACTTCAATCTCTTTAAATGTTGTAAAGGGTGTATCAGTAATGACAAAAATGCGGTCAGACAAAAATAATGCTTCTGTAATATCATGTGTTATAAATAAAATAGTAGATTGCTGCTCTTTCCATTGTTCTAATAGCCATTCCTGCATAAATAACCTGGTCATCGCATCCAAAGCTGAAAAAGGTTCGTCCAGCAATAGCACATTAGAACCGGATAAAGTAGCTCTTAAAAAGGAAACACGCTGGCGCATCCCACCGGATAGTTCATGCGGATATTTATTCTCGTATCCTTTTAAACCAAACGCCTCCAGCAAGCTATCGACAGCTCTTCTATCGAGACGACTTTCTTTGTGCAGTTCTAACGGAAGAACTGCATTTTGCTGAACTGTACGCCAAGGCATTAATAAATCCTGTTGAGGCATATACCCAACTTTTCCTGAACGGTCGGTTACTTGTTTTTCATTTAAATAGATAGATCCACCGGTCAGTTCTTCCAGCCCGACAATAAGACGAAAGATGGTTGATTTTCCTGAGCCGCTTGCACCGATAATACTTACAAATTCACCATCTGCAACAGAAAGATTCATGTTTTTTAAAATGGGAATCTCCTCTGCATCATTTTTATAATGGAAATCGACATTTTTAAACTGAAGTGCTAATTTATTATTTTGTTCTCTCATCCTTCGTTTTCACCCTCTTTCTGATAAAAAGTATAAGTTTATTTCTTAATAACACTTGTTAATAGATTGAATATGCACGCCTCCCTTCAAACAAAAATACCCCGGACACGAAGCCCAGGGTACACACATTTCCATATGATAGAAATTACTTTGCATGTTCCCTACGCTGGTCTCAACCAGATCAGGTTCTAAGGGTCTTTATCTTATGGATACTATCTCAACCAGCAACACTGGTCCCCCTACATTCTTATTAAATTGTATCTCTTACTATTTGAATCTACTGTAAGAGCATTAAAAAACCCACTCAACAAATATTGATGAATGGGAAATGAGTACATAACTAGATTATTACCTACTTAAGTAAACCTCACTTCCCTACGTTAGTGTTAACTAAATCAGGTTCCAAGGGTCAAGTTTCCTTTCTCAGCAATAAAATTGCTCCCCTAGCGATTATAGAAATATGAAATTTAGAATTAATAGTTTACCTGTTAATGCTGAACAAATCTTTACAGTGCGCTGTAAAGAAGAAGTAAATACTTAAGGCTTATTTAAGCATATATTATTTCAAAATGCAAACCTGCCTATCCAATCTCTTTCATTTCTTTACTTTGCTGAAAAACCTGGCAAGTGTTTGTTCCAGCTTTAGAACAAAGTGGACATTTCTTGACATTGATTAAATTCAATCCATAGTCTACGGCATCTTTTGAATCCTTAAAAATATGCTGAGCTCCTAATTTATCATATAAACCTTCAGCTTTTATCATATCTAATATCTCATTATTCAATTCAGCAAGCAGGATCGTGCCGCCTTGCTTTTTAAAATCTGTAATCAGTGAGGCAAAATTGGCTCCTCCAGTCGTATCAATAAAGGAAACATGTTTCATTTTTAAAATAAGCACGGTTGGTTTCCGATTAATAGAATACGTAATCATTGATTGAAAGCGGTCAGCAGCACCGAAAAACAATGCTCCATCAATTGTGAAAAAGACAATCTGCGGACATTTCGTTTCCAAGCTTTTGCCTCCATTTATTTCTTCTTTTAACTGATCAGGAACGACTTTTTCAATTCCTAATACTTCACTCATCTGTTTCACAAAGGAGAACATAGCCAGCAGCAATCCAATTTGAACGGCAATTGCCAAGTTAACAAAAACAGTTAATAGAAAGGTTACTACAAGTACCAGTGAGTCACTGGATTTCAACTTAATAATGTGAGTAAATGATTTATATTCACTCATATTTAAAGCAACCCGAATTAATATAGGTGCCATACTTGCGAGTGGAATATGGGAAGCAAAAGGTGCAAGCAGGAGAATAGTAATTAATACAAATACGCCTTGAAAAATCCCGGAGAAAGGACTTACAGCGCCACTTTTAATATTTGTTGCAGTCCTGGCAATAGCACCTGTTGCCGGAATTCCTCCAAAAAGAGGAGTAGCAAGGTTGGCAATACCTTGACCAACAAGTTCGCGGTTTGAGTTATGCTTCTTCCCTGTCATACCATCTGCTACAACTGCGGATAATAAAGACTCAATGCCCCCAAGCATGGCAATTACAAAAGCAGGCTGTAAAAGTGTCACTATTTTATTCCAGCTTAATTCAGGAAATTGGAAGCTTGGCAGACTTTGTGAAATGCTGCCAAATGCAGTGTGGATAGTATCCACTTTTCCAGGGAAAAATAAAAACGCAACAATCGATGGAACAATTAAAGCAACTAATAATATAGGTGCTCTCGGGAAAAGTTTTGGAACAAAAATAAGAATGAGAACTCCAAGTGCCGCAACGAAGATACTATATAAGTTCAGTGTTGAAAGATTTTGGATAATTTGAATGATATTTTCATGGAAATATTCTTTTTTCTCCATATTTTCCAGACCAAAAAAATTTTCAATTTGCCCGGTAAATATAATGATTGCAATCCCGGCCGTAAAACCGATTGTTACAGAACGAGGGATAAACTTGATAAGTCCACCCAACTTAAAAACGCCCATCAATATGAGCATTATTCCAGCCATAAATCCCGCAATTAACAAATCTTCGTATCCGAATTCTAAAACAATTGCAAGTAAAATGGGTATAAAAGCTCCCGTAGGGCCGGCAATCTGGTAACGGGAACCACCGAAAAGAGCAACGAGGACCCCTGCAATAATTGTTGTATAAAGTCCATATTCGGGTTTCACTCCAGAAGCAATCGCAAAAGCCATTCCAAGCGGTATTGCTACAATCCCTACTGTAATACCTGCAACCAAATCTCGCTTCAAATCGTTGGCGGTTAACCTATTGAACCGATTATCTTTGAACAATCTATGTTCAGCTCCTTTTATATACTGTTTTCATCATAAGGCATGTTACTATAATAAAAATAAAAACCTTTCCAATTCAGGAAAGAATTTATTATTTTTCGCAGTAAAAAGCCTTCATTGCTCCCATCTTTCCTTTGTTACGGTCCGCAATTCACCAGTAAAATTCATAAAAAAATCCTCCTTTAATCTTCTTCTAAAGACTAATAGAAGGAAACGTCCACATACTAAAACATACACGCGTAAAAACAGCGCATAGTTTATTTGCTCATTCTACTTCCCTCCGCCGGTCTTAACCAAATCAGGTTCTAAGGTGCTAAATATACATTTATCTCAGCCGCTGCGGCGCCCCCAGTAGAAAATTTTGATTTATTCAATTGACTATTATGCTAGCAGAACAAATTTTTTAGTCAAGCCTTTTCAATCACAAATCTATCAGATAACATTCCAATGTACTCCACTTTATAATAATCAGAAAAAGATAGCCATGTTGACAATTCTTTCTTTCAGAGCTAACATAACCAATGTACCAATCATCCTACAAATTTCAAAAGGGGTATTAAAATGATTCAAAAAACGAACCGTATGAATTTAGTAGAACAGGTTGCATCCCAAATCGAACAATTAATCGGATCTGGACATTGGCAAATCGGAGACAGAATCCCTCCCGAAATGGAACTGATGGAAAAGTTTGACGTCAGCCGAAATACGCTTCGGGAAGCGATTCGCGCCTTAGTACACGCAGGATTACTTGAAACCAGACAAGGAAGCGGGACAATTGTCCGTTCAACTAATGCTCTCGGTGCAGCAATAAAGCGTCATGTAAAAAAGTCTGCGCTGCTAGAGACCATTGATGTGCGCTTAGCTTTAGAGAAACAAGCTGCACAGCTGGCTGCAGAACATAGATCAGAAACAGACTTAGCAAAACTGGAGGAATACATTCAGCTTTCACGGCAGGCAGTTGAAAATAAGGATTATGAACAATTTATTAAATTAGATATTCATTTTCATCAAGCTATCGTATCAGCTTCTAATAATCAGCTCCTCATTGATTTATATGAGCCACTGGCAGAAATCATATATTCTTTTGTCCAGGATTTAATGGCGATGAATAAGCCTTTTAAATATGAAGAAGAACTTCATATTGAGTTATTTACAGCAATACGCAATCAGGATAAACATGCTGCTGCCACTTATGTTGAAGATTATATGGAAGTATTAAGAAAAGAAGTTGTTGAAATGATAGAGGAGGAATAACACCATGAATGATGAATCCATTTCATCTACTTTAAATAAAAATACAAAAAACAGCTGGCTGCTGCTTATCGGCATCATCTTAGTAGGATCTAATTTAAGAGTTCCATTAACTTCTGCCGGATCACTTATTTCCTTTATACGTGATGACTTAGGCATCAGCAATGCACTTATAGGAAGTATTACGACACTTCCCTTGCTTGCATTCGCCCTGCTCTCCCCGTTTGCTCCCAAAATAGCAAATCGGGTCGGTATGGAATTAACGATTGCTTTATCAATATTACTTATTATTGGTATTGCGGTTCGCTCCCTTTCAGGAACCCCTTTTTTATTTGCAGGAACTATTTTGATTGGTCTGGCAATTGCCATTGGTAATGTTCTTATTCCGGGAATTGTAAAGATGAATTTCCCGTTGAAAACAGGTCTGATGACTGGTATTTATGCTATATTCATGAACTTATTTGGTGCGCTTGGGTCAGGAGTCAGTGTACCTGTTTCTTCCATTGGCAACTTAGGGTGGCGGGGCGCCCTTGCTATATGGGGCCTGTTAACGTTAGTTTCTTTACTATTATGGCTCCCGCAGCTTCGTAAACAAAAGAAAAGGGAGCAGGAAAAAGTAAAAACAGATAAAAAAATAGTTTATGGCGCTCCCCGCTTGCATGGAAGATTACCATATTTATGGGTGGACAATCATTAATGTTTTATACTTTAATCACATGGCTTCCAGATATTCTGCATACGAACGGCTATAATTCAAATAATGCTGGATGGATGGTTTTTCTAATGCAGTTTGCACTTATCCCAGCCACTTTTATCGTTCCAGTTATAGCGGAGAAATTGAAAAATCAAGTTGGTCTAAGTATCGCAACAGCCACTCTTTTCATTGTTGGATTTTTTGGGCTGCTGCAAGGAAGCCCTGCGCTGGTCCCTTTATGGGCAATTATGCTTGGAATTGCTGGAGGAAGTGCTTTTAGTCTATCGATGATGTTCTTTTCACTTAGAGCAAAGGATGGAAAAGAAGCAGCTGAATTATCGGGGATGGCACAGTCTTTCGGTTATCTTTTAGCAGCAACAGGATCGATACTTGTCGGTGCACTGCATGATATGACTGATGGATGGACAATTCCTCTCTCCCTGCTCATTCTTATATCTATTGTTCTGCTGATTGTTGGGATTGGATCAGGGAAAGAAGGATATGTTACTGAAGAACATCAAGCTAAAATAATAAGTTAGTAAGGCTTATTAAGATGCGATGCCTTCGTAAACTCCAGGATTTAGGGTGATTATTATGATGGTTATAACCAATCAGCTTATAATCATCATAAATAAAATAAAAACGATACACTACCTACTGATTAACCACAATTAAATCAAATGAGGCCGGTGGACACAGGGCTGAGAAATAGTAATCCTCTGCCGGATCCCAACACAGATGCCAATCCTCATCCTCATGACCTTCTCTTACATTATGCCGATAGCGGCTAACTTCGGATGACACCTCCACCAGAATTTTAAAATCAATAACGTCAGACATTTCAGGCAGCGAGCTGTAAATTCCGTCTAGGATAATTATCATGGAAGGCTCTTTCGTTACCAGAGATGTTGCCAATTCATTTTCCGTATAAAAGGAGAAAGGATGATATTGTGCGTTTTCACCTGTCAGAAGAGGCAGCAGCACCTCCCTGCGTACACGCTTCCAGTCAATACAACGGCGGCACTTCTGCTCTGATGTATAGGAGTCCCATTCCTCGTCAGTGATTGTTGCATCGAAGAACTCATCACACGGAATGACAGTCGCTTCCACGTGTGAAGCAACTTCAGCGGCTAATGTAGATTTTCCGGCGCCACTTCCCTCGTCCAGGGATACTACCAAAGGTTTGGTTCGTCCTTTCAGACGTGTTCTTATAGCAGATACTATTTGCTGCGCGACTGCCTGCGTTATTTCGTTGTTTTTCCCTTTGTATCTAACAGGAATATCTTAAATGACAGGAATTTTATTTCTTACTGTGAGCAACTATGATAAATCGGTGCTCATAGTTTAAAATATAACCATTTGAGATTAGCTCTTTATAGACATTCAATAACTCTTCAAAATTATCTTCTGCATGAAACGCCGGAAACTCCCACTCAATAACGTTCGCATAATAAATTAAAGCTTGTATGTTAAAAAACTTTTGGTAAGTAAAGCATTCATCAGCGAATATAATATCAAATTCATTTTCCTCCAAATCACGTTGCGTATTTTTTAAATTTAAGGACTTGTATCTTGGCTGAAAGTCTGGAATCAGCATATTTGATAAGCGATTCCCATTTTCTCCGCCAACCTGTTGAGTAATAAATATACCGTTTGGCTTTAATACTCTTTTCACTTCATTCACATCAAATGATTCATGTCTATTAATGATAATATCAAAGCTATTATACTCAAAGTCAATGATGTCATTGTCATCGATGGAAGCCAGTTTTATCCCTAAAGGAACCACTTTTCTTTTTAAAAGTTCAATATTAGGCTGCCAGCATTCTGTTACTGATGTTTTTTCACAAGGACGATTTAAGGATAGGAGAAATTCTCCGCCTCCCGTTCCCATATCAAGTAATTCTAAATCTGAAGACAAATACTTATTTACCAAGCTGGCATAATTCCAGGGGAGAGCTTCATTTTCCCAATTGTCCCTTATACGGGAAAAATCCAGCCTTCGAATTTCACTTCTTCATAGTATTTTATCCATTCTTTTTTTAACGTATTTCAATTTATTATAACTATTCCTCCACTTTTTATTTATGTGGACGATACAGTTAACTGATGAATATTCAGGTTACACTCGACACAGATTCATCAGATTTACTAACTGTATCGAGTAATTAATTCGTTTCATTCTTATTACACTCATTTTAACAGAATATTCTGTTAAAAAATTATAATTGTAAATTTTCAATTATGACTGGTTCATATTAATATATCAAACTTTACTTCCAAAATACAATAGCCTGACACCGCAATATCAGTATCAGGCTGGTTTTTGTACTATTAATAGAACAAGGTCGTTATCTCTTTTCATTTCTTCTATTCCTTTATTACCTCTCTTTTCATTTCTTCTATTCCTTTATTACCTATTGTTTCATCCACATCGGTTCTAACATATTTCCATCAATATCCGATACCTCCAAGCCATACATTTGCTCTTCCGGTACTCCCATATCAGCGCGGTAAGCATCACCGCCATTTTCTTTCGCTACCCGTCCAAATTCTTTGACTGCTTCAGCGCTTTCCATACTGAAACAGATTAAAGCTGCATTTTCTTTTTGTGTATCGGCAATCTTCTTATCTTTAAGGAACTGTTGATAAAAAGAATGTTCTAACAGCATAATATAAAAATTTTCGTCCCAGACCATACAACTTGCATGAACATCAGAGAAGTCACCGTTCTTTGTAAATCCAAGTTTTTCGTAAAAATTAGTGGCATCTGCTACATTATTGACTGGAAAGTTAACATAAATCATTGTACTCATTAAAACGCCTCCTTTTTATCAGTTTACTACAAATGAATAACAAAGGCTTCTTCTCGATTGCTCAAAATTTTTCTTTTATTTAAAAATTCTCTCTGCAATTGTTAGTACGGGCCGTCACATATAAAGTAAAACCTCATTCAGCAGAGGGATTTTCAACGCCTGCCGAAAACATTTGCAATTACTCATTTCATCGAAAGGCGTCATCTCTCTCATACGCCGCAAGAAGCTGAAAGAATTGTTTAAACACAAAAAACTACTATAAAATATAGTACAATAGAGGAAATATAAAAAAGGATGATTTGTATGTCTATTAATTCTTTTGAAGACTATCCAATGACTTGGAAGCCATTGATTGATAAAAATAACAGGCCAGTTTATCAAGGTCTTGCCAAGCAGTTAGAGGATGATATTTTAACCGGTGTTTTATTGCCCGGAACTAAACTGCCTCCTCAGCGGGAGCTGGCTGATTATCTAAATTTAAACTTAAGCACTATATCGAAGGCTTTTAAAATGTGCGGGCTAAAAGGTTTATTAAGTTCATCTGTTGGCAGCGGAACTTTTGTAGCGTATGATGCTTTGTCAAATGCCTATTTACTAGAAGACACAAAACCAAAGCATTTAATAGAAATGGGAGCTACATTACCAGATAATGATTCGTATAAACCTCTGCAGCTTCAGTTGAAAAATATGGTACGGGAAACCGATTTTGAAAAATGGTTCGGTTATGGTCGCGCAGGTGACAGCCTTTGGCAAAAAGACGCAGCTGTAAAATTTATCAAAAGAGGCGGCTTTGAAACGACCGTTGAGCATATTCTATTAGCAAATGGCGGTCAAAATGCAATTACTGCCATATTGGCAAGTCTTTATAAAGCTGGTGACCGTATTGGTGCCAATACGCATACTTACCCTGGATTAAAAACCGTTGCATCGATGTTTGGCATACAAATTGTACCAATAAAAACCGAGAGTCATGTGATGAGTCCATCTGCGTTTGAGGATACATGTAAAAATGAACATATAAAAGGAATCTACTTAATCCCTGATTTTCATAATCCAACAGCTTGCTGCATATCTGTTGAAACCCGAAAAGAAATCGCTACGATTGCCAGGAAATATAACAAAATTATTATTGAAGATGCTACATACAATCTCCATCATCCCAAACCGCTTCCGGCAATCGCATCATTTGCGCCTGAACAGACCATCTATATTGCAAGTCTATCCAAATCAATTGCTCCGGGGTTGCGTTTAGCTTATGTATCCGTGCCAAACCAATTCAAGGAGTTAATTTCAAAAGCATTGTATAATTTAAATATATCCGTCTCTTCCTTACTTTCAGAATTAGCAGCACGTACAATTGTATCCAACCAATTTGAAGATTTAATCGAAGCACATCGCACAGAAGCTATTAGAAGAAATAAAATTGTAGATCAATATTTTGCTGATTATACATGCTTAGGTGCTGAAATAGGAATTTTCCGGTGGCTCCTTTTACCGGGAACAATAACAGGTGCACAATTTGAATTGCTTGCTGCACAACAAGGAGTCCAGGTATATGCAGCTGAGCGTTTTGTAGTGGGAAACAGCTGTCCGGACAGAGCTGTAAGGATTGCTGTTTGTGCACCGGAAACGATTGAAGAGCTTGAACGGGGATTGATTATTCTTGAGCGGTTACTAAAAAGTATCAGTTGATATAAATAATTGAAATACGCCTGAACCTATTAATATACCAGGATTCAGGCGTTAACTCTATTATGCTTTTTGTACTTCTTTTTTATTTTCATTTTTTAATTTACGCTGCAAAACCTCCCCGATGCGTTTCATCCCTTCTATGATTCTTTCTTCAGGCATATTTGAATAATTTAATCGCAATGTATTATTATTTGTACTATTAGGGAAAAAAGGACTACCTGGTACAAATGCAACATTATTTTCTAAACACTCAACTAATAATTGTTCTGAGTCAATCATTTCAGGCAGCTCAACCCATATAAATAAGCCACCTTCCGGAATACTATAATTTATATTGTTCGGAAAAAATTGTTTCATACAAGATAACATCGTTATGCATCTTTTTTTATATACGTCTTTAATTTTATTAATATGCTCCTCCATATCATAAAGCTCCAAATACTTCGCAGTTATTCTTTGGGCAAAGCTGTCTGTATGTAAGTCTGCTGTTTGTTTAAAACAGACGTACTTATCAATAAAAGTCTCATCAGCACAAATCCAGCCAAGCCGTAGACCCGGAGCGAATATTTTAGAAAAAGAGCTGATATAAATCACTCTATTATCTATATCAAAATGTTTTACAGGCGGGATTTCTTCTCCAGCAAATCTTATTGCTCCGTATGGATTATCTTCTACAATCAATACATCATATTGTCTGGCCAGCTCCGTCATTTGCTTTCGCCGTTCGAACTTTAGTGTACGGCCTGTCGGATTTTGAAAATCTGGAACTGTATAGATGAATTTCGCATCAGGATATGCTTGTAATTTTTTCTCTAATTCTTCCATGATCATCCCATCATTATCCATGGCTACTTCTACAAAGGTAGCATTGTATGATTCAAATACATTAATTGCTGCCAGATAAGTCGGACTTTCACAAATAATAATATCTCCTGGATTAATAAATAATTTTCCAGTTAAATCAATGGCCTGCTGAGACCCAGACGTAATCAGAACGTTATCAACAGCAGCATTTATTCCGATATCCTCCATTCTTTCGCAAATAGCTTCTCTCAAAGCCTGATCCCCTTCTGTCGTACTATAGGAGTGAAGTCGTACCTTCCTCAGTCAATACTCTATTACAAACTTCTTTAACATCTTCTACTGGAAACAGTTCTGGAGCAGGCAACCCTCCAGCAAAGGAGATAACTTCCGGTCTGGCTGTTATTTTTAATATTTCACGTGTTTCAGAAGGCTTTACTAACTGTGTTCTCTCAGCAAATTTATTTTTCATTTTAGGATCAGACCTTTCCTATTTTTCATTTTCATTTGAAACTTATTTATGTTTTAGTATTAAAAGAAATTATTCTCTTGAATTTTCAACTTGCTTCTTCCAGTTTCTGCTGTTTATTAATATCCGCCCAAATAATGATCGGAATAAGCAGTAATGAAAGCAGCGCCCCCGCTATTGAAAGAATTGCATAACTGGAATTTGCCACAATTAAACCGGATATTCCTCCTCCTAATGCGCCGGATAAAGCAATCCAGACATCCACTGTTCCCTGCGTTTTCGCTCTATTATCAAAGGATGTAGAATCAACCAGGATTGCGGTTCCGCTTATTAAACCAAAATTCCAGCCCAGTCCAAGTAAAACTAATGCCCCGATAAGTACTGTCATGGAGTCTGCAGGTCCAAAAGCAGCTAAAGCCCCTGAGGCTAAAAGTGTGATTGCAGAAGCAACAGCCATAAAAGCACGTCCAACTCTATCGACAAGACTGCCCGTTATCAAAGAAGGAAAATACATGGCTCCAACATGAAAACCAATAACCAGTCCAACAGCTTGCAAATCATGACCGTGATGTTCCATATGTATCGGGGTCATTGTCATAATAGCAGTCATTATAAATTGTGTTAAAATCATAACGGAAGCTCCTGCAAATATTCCTCGTTTGTTTTTTGGCAACAATTCAATACTTTGTTCTGATTGTCTATTACCAGCTTTATTTTTTAGATTTGATATTGCTTTAGCTACAAGCAGAGGATCAGGACAGAGATAAATAAGAGAACTAAACCTGCAAGTATATAAGCTGCAGCCGCCAGTATAAATGGACCAGCTAAAGCAGGTATACCTAAAAATTTTGCGAAATCACCCATAACTTCAACAAGATTCGGACCAGCTACTGCACCAAATGTTGTTGAAACCATTGCCATACTGACTGCCTTGGCTCTTTGATTTGACTTTGCAAGGTCTGTTCCAGCGTATCGTGCTTGTAAGTTGGTGGCTGACCCTGCCCCATAAATAAACAGAGAAATAAATAACAGAACAATACTGCTCATTAAAGCGGAAATAATTACACCTATAGCACCGATTCCTCCAGTTAAAAAACCTGCAGAGAGGCCAAATCGACGGCCATAATGCTGAGAAAGTCTGCCCACCAGTAAAGCAGCTCCTGCAGACCCTAAAGTAAATAATGCTGTAGGTACCCCTGTTACACTATCTGTACCTAACATATCCTGAGCTAAAAGTGCTCCAACAGTAATTCCTGCTGCCAATCCTGCCCCTCCAAAAATTTGGGACATGATGACGACGATTAATGTTTTTTTATATAGTTGTTTTTGTTTTTCTGGAGAATCAATATAAGGCTGCAGCCAGGATTCATTATCACCAGAGTTTATTTCTTTTTTTCCCAATACTTTTCCCCGCCTTCATACTAAAAATAGACATCTTTAAATAACAATCATAATATTTAGATATCTTATCACGAATAAAAAAACCATACAACATAATAATTGTATGGCAAACAATATTTCTTAATCAGTTACAATTTGATAATTTATAGAAAAGACTTGCAAAAATCTAACTATTATTCAAATCCTATTAGGTGATGTGGTAAATAAGGTTCTTCCAAATAATCGATGTGCCCCTGTTGTAAATTTATATCGAAAGCATGTATGGATCTTCAAACTGTTCCACTTTCGTTGCTCCAATAATGGGAGATGTAATTTCTTCTTTGTTTAACACCCATACAAGTGCAATCTGAGCACGTGTTACATCGTATTTATCTGCTATTTCACCAACTCTTTCGATAATCCGTTGGTCAGCTTCATCTATATTATCAAAAAAACTTTTACCCACAGGATCAATTTTAGAACGGGGAGTTTGCACATCTGGCTTCCTTGTAAACCTTCTTTTTGCAAAAGGGTCCAGGGTGTTACTGCGATGCCTAAGGACACTTCTGTTTGCGCTGTTTCGTGAATAATTCCGCAATAAAATAATTTTCTTCTTCTCTGATATCCCAAACATCTACATACGTATCTTTAATTCCTGATAACTCTGTGATAAAATGTTGGTGCACTCTTTTCCTCTCCCGTTCCTTTTGTCTTGACAACTCAAGGTTAACAGAGAGAGGAAAATAAGTGTATTTTTTTGTCTCCGTTCCATCTGGCGATGGAACGGAGGACACCACCACATTCAGTATAGAACCAATAAAAATCACTTATCTCCGGCTAAAAAGATAAGTGATTTTTTATTAACAATTTATCTGACACAATCATATTGGCAGATAACACGAAATCTGAATATAATTTATGTATACTAACTCACGGAAGAACAGGATGTTTATAATAGTAAAGTAATGCAAAAAAACTTTACCCCATTACTTTTTTTCTTATTCATCTCAATGCATAAAGCTTCGTTCTTCAATAATTAAGGCTTGCATTATTTTTTCTGGTTTAAATCCTGAAATCCGTTTTCCATTTATAATAGTCTGTGGTACAGATAACCTTCTTGCTTTTGAAATTAAGTGAAACATTGCTACAGGACTCATATCCACATTCACTTCTTTGTAAGGAACTTCAAAAGAATCTAGAAAACTTTTCACCATGCCACATACCGGACATAATGTTGATGTATATACTGTTATAACTTGACTCGCCCCTGTCCCCTCGTAATTATTAGTTGTCTGCATATGGAAAAGATAAAATTAATCAAATAATATCTGTCCAGATTTTAATTGCAGTAACAAATATTAAAAGTGCTAATATGGTCCTTAAAATTTTGATATTCATTCTTTTTCCAATAATTGCACCAATTGGAGCAGCAATTAAGCTGGCAATTATCATGACAGCTGCTGGTCCGTATAATACTTGATCAGTGATAATTTTTCCCATAGCTGATCCAATGGAGGATAAAAAAGTGATTGCTAATGAGGAAGCAATTGTTACCCTAGTAGGTATATTTAATACCACAAGCATAATCGGAACAAGTAGAAATGCACCGGCAGCACCTACGATTCCTGCTCCCACCCCAACAATAAATGCTGAAATAATCGCAATTAAATAATTAAATTTCACTTGACTGTTCTCCTGCTCCTCTACATGTTTCTTGGGTACAAACATCATAATCGCAGCAACGGTTGCCAAAATTGCATACACCAAATTAATATTACTATCTGATAATAAATCAGAACCGAATCCACCTATAAAACTTCCAACTAAAACAGAAATTCCCATCGTTAATATTAAAGATTTATTTAGATATCCATCATTTCTATATGCCCACATGCCACTAATTGTTGAAAAGAAAACTTGAATAGCTAAAATACCGGCAACTTCTGATGAAGATAAGGAGCCTACTCCGAGTAGTACCGGAATATATAATAAAAGTGGATAATTAACAATTGAACCACCAATACCCAACATTCCAGATACAAACGATGCAAAGAGCCCAATTAAAAATAATACAATAATAAAGCCTAATTCCATTTGATCACCTGTTTCCAATCGATTCTAGCATGTTACTTTCTTACATTCCATCTTCTAGTAAAAACATAATGATTATACAGTTACTAAAACGATAAAGCGTGTCATCTCTTTGTTATTGGAAACTTTTCTTTCGTCCATGCTAAGTATCCGCCTTTTACGTTCAATACATTTTTAAAACCATTTGCCTGCATCAGACTGGTAGCAATTGCTGAACGTGCACCAGAACGACATTGCATCAAATATGTTTTTTCTTTAGGTAATTCTTCAATTTGATCAACAAGTGTGCCTAACATAATATGGTGTGCACCAGCAATTCTTCCTTCTTCCAACTCTGAATTATTTCGGACATCAATAAGATAATAATTGTCATCCTGTAAATATTTTTGTAATTGTTGCACAGATATTTCATCATAACTTTCCAGTTTATTTTCATCTTCTAAAGCAAGCGATGGTTCAGCTGCTGCTATCACTTTATCTAATCCTATAGAACGCAGGCTCATCTTTATTGCCTTAATATTCTTTTCAGAAGCAATCAAAATAATATCATGATCATAGTCCAGTAACCAGCCGGCCCAGTTTGTAAATGATTTATTAAATGGAATGTTTATAGATTCTTTTAAATGTGCTTTGGAAAATTCAAAAGCATCTCTTGTATCTATCAATACAGCATCATTTTTAATTTTTTCTAATTCGGAAACACTCGATAGTTGAGTTGTTTGCTCTTGGTTAATAAGGTCAGGGCCGATTTTGTTTAACTTTTTCATCATGGCAAAATATCGGGGCGGTTCAGGTTGTCCGGATAGAAGAATCTTTACAAATTCTTCTTCATTATTTGTTCGCAATGCCCAATTATTGATTTTTTCATAGCCTACTGTTGTCATTGGAACAGCCCCAAGTGCTTTTCCACAGGCACTTCCTGCTCCGTGTCCCGGCCATACTTGCAGAAAATCCGGCAGTTGTTTAAATTTTTGCAGGGAATGAAACATTTGTCTGGCCCCTATTTCGGCTGTATCAGCTATCCCGGCAGCTTTTTCCAATAAATCAGGCCTGCCAATGTCACCAACAAAAACAAAATCCCCAGTAAAAATGCCCATTGGTTCTTTAGATCCGCCACCTTCATCCGTTAAAATAAAGGAAATACTTTCTGGAGTATGACCTGGCGTATGCATTACCTCAAATTTAATTTTACCAAGTTTAAATTCACTTCCATCTTTCAGTAAAGAAGCATTTATGTTTTCCGCATAGTCGTACTTCCAATCTTCATCGCCTTCATCAGATAAATAAAGTTTTATATCATGGTTAACTGCCAACTCTCTTGCTCCAGAAAGAAAATCTGCATGTATATGTGTTTCCGCAGCAGCAATAATTTTCAATCCTTCCTTTTCGGCTGTTTCAAAATAGGCTTCTGTCTCGCGTACCGGATCAATAATAATCGCTTCATTAGTTTGTTGACATCCAATTAAATAAGACATTTGAGCTAAATTTTCATCAAAAAAAGAACGTAAAAACATACGTATTCCCTCCATCATTCATTATTTTTCTTTGTCTACAACTTCAAGGAATGATTCTAAATATCGGAATCCTTTTTGAATGGTTGGATCCTTCAATAAACGGTACATTCCATACAATGAAAAATGAGCAGTATTTTCATTCTGTTTATACTGTTCATTTGTCTCCTTTATAACCTTGGCTGCTTTATCCAGTGGAATAATATCATTTATTCCTTTTAATGCATATTCAACAGATGCTGTATCGGTTGAAAAGTCAGTAACGAACTGAGAAATTTCATCAGCCTTTTTTAATAATGGAACTAACTTAGGCAATAAATGCATCAGTTCTAGAAGAGCAGTTAAATGTTCTTGATTAATATGCAGGTTTTCGATTTTTTCTTCTATTTCATTACTAATAGTAGATAACGATTGTTTGTCTTCGATGACATTCTCAATAAATTCCAATTTATCATCCAGCGTCTGTACTCTTGACACAAAATCAGGCAGTTTTTGGACGAGATAATATAAAGCGTCTACCTGTTCCTTTTTCTCCAGTTCTTGTATTACATCATCCATCGTTGACTGCTTTTGAGTAGTGTCCAATTTTAAACCTCCATTTCATAAATATACTAGTATTAATAAAGTTGTATTATTTCATTACATTGTTCCTTTCAACATTCCATTCCAGTACATAATTGGCAGCAGATTTTTCTTCACAATATACATACTCCTTCTTTCTTTTGATTGGTCAATTGGAAAAGTTTCCTGTGGATTTTTATCATAATCAAATTCCGCCATTACCAATTTGTTGACACCTGTCACCAAGGGGCAGGATGTATAGCCATCATATTTTGCTTTCATCTGTCTGCCGTTCATGATAGAAAGAATATTTTCAGCAACTACAGGAGCTTGTTTACGTATGGCTGCTCCTGTTTTAGATGTTGGAAGACCGGATGAATCACCAGCACTAAATATATTTTGGAACGTTTTATGTTGAAGTGTATAAGGATTGACATCCACCCAACCGGCTGCATCTGCAAGCGGACTGGCCGCTATAAAGCTGGGAGCTCCCATTGGTGGCGTAACATGGATCATGTCATAATTAACTTTCAATTTTTTATTTGTTTCTATATTTTCGAAGACCGCTAATTTATTCTCCCCATCTATTTCAATCAAATCTGTCATATAGGTTGTTTCGATGCCTTTTCGATCAATAACCTGTTCTAATGTTTTCGCATAGGTGGGCACTGCAAAAATATTTCCCGTACCAGAAATAAATTGTATTTTTGTTTTTGAACGGACACCAGAATTGTTGAAATAATCATCTGCCAGGTACATAATTTTTTGTGGAGCTCCCCCGCACTTAATTGGGGTACTTGGCTGAGTAAATATAGCGGTTCCACCTGAAAAATTTCTAATATTTTCCCAAGTACTTTCCACGAATTCAGGTGAGTAATTACTGCAGACACCATTTTTTCCAATTGCTTCTTTCAGTCCTTTAACGCTGTCCCATTTTATTTCAATACCAGTCGCTACAACCAGAAAATCATAATGAATCAGTGTCTGTGCATCTGTCATAATAGAATTTGTATCCGGCATAAATTCAGCCACATATTCTTTAATCCATTGAACACCATCAGGTATAAGGGTTTCTTGTTTTCGATGAGAATCTTCTAATTTAGATTGTCCTCCGCCGACTAAGGTCCATAAAGGCTGATAATAATGATCCTCGGAAGGGTCAACAATCGTTATATTTCCTTTTAAATAGGGTGCATTTCGTATGATTCGAGATGCAATTGAAATCCCCGCTGATCCAGCACCAGCTATAACAATTTTAGAAAATTTAGTTTCACGCAATTTTTTCCCTCCTAAATTGATTTGTTTTAAAGATAGATTTGAAAATAAATAATTTTACTTAATTAATCAAAACTTTCCAGATTACATTACTTTAATAATCTACATCTGAAAAATCCATTAATTATATATTTTACTGTTATTGTTATCCTACTATATAAAAACCTTTATAAAGTATAGAAGAATATTATAGGGTATAACATTTTATTATCCTTAAAAAAGATCGTTTTCAAAATAAAACCTGGTTTGAAAACACATGTTAGTTTATCCATGCAGATACAACTACATTGTTACTGTTTTATCTTTAGATAACTCTTATTGGAGTTCTCATTTTAATAGTTTTATACGATTCTATTAATTAAAAAATCTGTACCGTTACTATGTTTCTTCAGTAACTGGTACAGATTTTTAATATTTTCTTAATCAAATTGTACAACCTCTGTTTATAAAAACTTATGTTTGAAATATTTTATTTCTTATATTTATAAAAAAGTGTATAATACATTTAATCTTAAAATTTAAAACCTCTTTCCTTCTTTCAAAAATTGAGTAAATATGTTAATACTGCTTTTGGGGAATCTTGTTGGTCTTTTTACTATCCATAAATTTCTAGAAATAGCTATATTCGAAATAGGCATATGTTTAACAACTCCCAATTCAAGTTCATGTGCAACAGATAGTTTAGGGATTATTCCAACTCCAAGACCAGACTCAACGCCGCTGATAATTGCCTGTGTACTTCCAAGCTCTAAATAATGTCGTATTCCCTCCAAAACATTATTTTCTGCAAATACTGATTCTATAATTTTTCGGGCACCTGCATCATTTTCTCTAAGAAGGATCTTCTCTTTCGTTAAATCTTCGATATTTATCGACTCTTGATTTTTCCAATGATGGTTCTTCGGAATTATCAGGATCAGCTCATCTTTAGCAAATTTCTCAATGTGAAAATCTTTATGCATAACCATGCCTTCCACTAAAGCAATATCAATTTCCGAACTTTCTAATTTAGATATGATAGTAGGTGTATTTCCAATAGCTAAACTAAACTCAATATTTCTGTACTTTTTTTGAAACTTACCTAACACTTTTGGCAGAAGATATTCTCCGATTGTTAAGCTGGCTCCAACATGTAATGTTTCCTCTTTATCATTAGATATATTGTCCATTACTACTTGAGATCGTTTATAGTATTCAACGATTTCCTTAGCGTAAGGATATAATTTAGAGCCTGCATTTGTAACTCGTATTGAGCTGCCATCACGATCAAATAAAGCAACTCCATAATGATTTTCCATTTGTCGTATTTTACTCGTTACTGCAGGTTGTGTTACATAGCTTGTTCGAGCTACTTGGCTAATACTGCCTTGTTCAATTACCTTACAAAACATTTCCAAATTATCTATATTCACAGTAATAACCACCTTTTCTACAGAGACATTATAAATAGAGAGATGAATTAAAAAGGCAAGATGCTATTTGCTAAAATACATTATTGCTATGTGAATCTTTTGTATTAATACCTTCTAACAGAATTAATCACTAATTACTTATCTCACTTTGTAAATTCTATAAACTCTCTCTATTATGTTGATTTATTTATTTACCGGATAAGCATAAGCAACAAAACGATCCGGCGCATTCCCAACCATATGGAATGGATAACAGGTAGTTACGACAAGAACTTCTTCTCCCATTTCTCCAATCACAAAAGTATCATCTTCTGGAACAATCTCGGTATCTCTAATTTCGTATGTGTACTCCCCATATGGCATATTAACTACAAATGTATCTCCTAATTCTAATTCACCAAAGTCTCTGAAAACTGTGTCACGATGACCGGATAAAAGGATTTGTTCATCTTGATCTGGATGTACAGAATTTGATAAATGACCAACTCCTTTTTCTAATGCATCTGGATCTGTTCCTTCAACAACTGGTAAAGTTTTTCCGAGTTTTGGAATTTCCAATGTTGCAAACGCTTCTTGATCTTCTACTTCAAATGTCTCTATAGCATTCCTATCGCCAACTAGTCCTACTTCTTGATTTATCTTTTCTTCAGCTTGAGCTAATGACTGTTTTTGAGATTGTTGATGCCCCAAAAATTGATAACCAAATACGCCCAAACAAATAACACCAATAATAATAAAAATAGCTCCGAACCTTTTCATTCACTGTGCCTCCCTACAATAGTTTAATTCAAATTTTTTACCTTGTTTGTTTACTGATATTATTTATAAATGGTTCGTTACTTTTAACTAATAAACACAATTAACCTTAATGTTCAATACAAGTTATTATCAACTATCGCTCTTTATAATTTAGTTTTCTCAATAGCTTAGGAACAAGGGATAACAAACCAAAAAGTATGCACATGTGCTTCAGAATGGACGTCTATTTTTCCATAGTGCCGTTCAATGATTTCCTTTGAAATCGCAAGACCTAAACCAGATCCCCCAAATTCCCGTGATCTGGAGGTTTCGATACGATAAAAACGTTCAAAGATTCTCTCGTTATCTTTTTCTGAAAGGGATCTGCCCGGCCCTGTTATAGAAACTTTATATTCATTATGAATCTTTTCACCTTTTATATTAATTGGTCCTGCATCGTCATAATAACGAATCGCATTATCCATTAAATTGCTGATGACCTGAGAAATACTTGTACGATTTATAACAGCAGTACCAGTTTGAATATCTGTTTTTAATTCAATCTGTTTCTTTTCCAAAGGCCAATGAAATATTTTAATTGATCTTTCAATGAATTCCTTCATATTAGTTAGTTCTTTTTCATGAAAAGAATATATTTGCATATCATCCCATTCTTTCAACTGTTCCATTTGCTCCACCAATTGTGTGAGTTTAAATGACTCTGCATAAAGAGATTGATATAAATTCTTATCACCTTCCATTACACCTTTTTGCAAAGCAAGCAAGTAGCCATTTAAATTTGTCAGCGGCGTACGGAATTCATGCGATAAATCGGATACAAGATTTTTTCTTTGTTGCTCATTGGTTTCCAACTGTTGAACCAGATCATTAAAATGGCGAATTAATTCGCCTACTTCTCCGTTCCCCTTTACATGAATGGAGCTGGGGTACTGTCCCTGCTTCATCTCTTTCGTGGATTGAATTAATTCTCTTAATGGCTGGATCATTTTTTTCGTTAAGTAAAAATGGATCAGGCTTCCTAAAATAACAGCAGAAATACTAAATATCCATAAATATTGAAAAAGTGTTGCCTGAAACTGATTTTGTTTTTGCTCAGTCATTGAGGTCAATCCATCTGCCAGCATACAGGCTGTATTGTAAATTGCCCAGCTGCTGAGCATCACAAAAGCTACAATTACAATCATATTAATGACCGTCAGTTGAATTAAAAATCGCTTAGGAAGAAAATTCCTCCCCCATTTATTCTGTAACAAATTTATACCCCATTCCTCGAACTGTCATAATACGCTCTGGTGAAGCTGGATTAGCTTCGATTTTTTTACGTAACTTTTTGATATGAGCATCAATGGTCCGGTCTGATACTAATTTGTTTGCATAAGGATATAATTGCTCCATTAAACTTTCTCTGGAAATCACAACATTTGGATTCTCCATAAAATAATATAAAAGATTAAATTCATGCTTGGTTAATTCTAATTGCGTATTAAATAACAATACTTCCCCTTTTCGAGGCTTAATACAAAGACCATTGTATGCTATTTTTTGGCAAAATTGTCCTGTACGGCGAAGAACAGCTTCTATATGAGCCAGAAGTTCATCCGGGTCAAAGGGCTTCACTAAATAATCGTCCGCTCCGATTTTTAGACCATTAATTTTATCCTCTGTACGTGATTTGGCAGAAAGCATAATAATGGAAACTTCATTACGTTCCTGCTCCCGTAACCATACACAAAATTCTTCCCCGCTTAACTTCGGAAGCATAAGATCTAAAATAATAAGGCAAGGATGCTCTGTTAAAAAAACTTCTTTCGCCTCTTCGCCGTCTGCAGCTGTAAAAACTTCATAGTCTGCTTTTTGTAAATAAATACGGATAAGATCACGAATCAATTTATCATCCTCGACAACTAAAATCGTCTGTTTCATCCCCATTCCTTCCTTCTGCTGTTCTATAAGTAGATTACTCCATTTTTTCAAATTCCTGAACCATAAAATCATAATTCAAAGAACCAAAGGCTTTAAATGACACTACTCCATTAGAGTTTATCATATATGATGTAGGTATGGGCTGGATCATATATTGTTCGGCGACTTCTATTTCCTCGTCTAACAGAATTGGAAAAGTTAACCCATGTTCATTTATAAAATCTTCGACCTGCTGCAGGTTGTTTTCTGTCTCTGTTAAATTAACCGCTAAAATAACAATATCCTTATCTTGATAAAACTCCTCCATATCCGGCATTTCTGCCCGGCATGGCGGACACCATGTTGCCCAGAAATTAATCATGACTTTTTCCCCGCGATAATCAGATAACTTTACAGTTTCTCCATTTAAAGTTTGAAGCTCAAAATCCGGAGCGATATTTCCAACTTCCAGACCAACTTCCGACTCTCCTGATGTAATGTCACTTTCTTCAGTGTTTAACTGTTCTCTCACATCTTCTTCTACAGGTACAAATTCATCCGCAGACTGTCTGCTGGAATCTATAAAATCATACAGTGCCCATCCAATCATTCCGACAACAATAATAGCGAAAATCCATTTTTTCATTGCAACACCCTCCTTAGCCTAACCTTGATAACCATGTATCATCTACCAAATCAAGTAAAAATCCTGAAATAAAAGGCATCCATCCAAAGAACAAAACGATACCCATAATAATCATCATTACTGCTCCAACTTTCATAATGATATTACTATGCCGGACAATCCATCTTGTTTTTCCTATAAATAATGTTAGAACAAGGAATGGTATTGCGAAACCGATAACATACAAAAAAGTGTAAAATATTCCTTGTCCAGGATTACTTGCAGCTAAAAGTAATATAGATCCAA
This sequence comes from Oceanobacillus sojae, assembly GCF_007991515.1. Taxonomy (GTDB): domain Bacteria; phylum Bacillota; class Bacilli; order Bacillales; family Amphibacillaceae; genus Oceanobacillus; species Oceanobacillus sojae. The sequence continues at coordinate 59,410 of NZ_BJYM01000019.1, read as the reverse complement.
AAATAGGCCCAATACATGGTGTCCAACCGGCAGCAAAGCCTAATCCTACAAAAAATGTTCCGAAATATCCAGCCTGTTTTTTTGTGTAATGGAAACGACGTTCTTTCATCAAAAACGGTATATTTATCCACCCGGCTATAAATAGTCCCATAATGATAATAAAAATCCCGGCTATTCTTTGGATGAACAATCCGGAGTCTCCAAACAGCAAATTTTGTACCCATTGTCCTAAAATAGAAGCTCCTGCTCCCAAACTAATGAACACGAGGGAAACTCCCAACAAAAACAGTAAAGAATGAGCAAATAATTGACGAAGCACCTGAACATTCATATTTCCTTGTAACTCTTTTACACTAATTCCAGTTATGTATGACATGTAGGCCGGAAAAATCGGTAATACACAGGGGGATAAAAAAGATAATATACCTGCTCCCATTGCTAAAAACATACCAGTAAGCAGCATTGTATCTGCCTCAATAATACTCATCGTTTTAACCTCACTTTTATTTTGCAGAATAAATTGATTAACACCAAAAGGCTAATAAAAAAGACGCCAATAAACCATGGTTCCATGATATAGCCAAAAACCATTACGAAAGGTTGAATGAAAGATAAGATTATTATTCCGAGAGACCAGCTGCTTAGAATAATCAGTAACAATAATCTTATTTGTATCCGTTCCCGCAGGAAAAAATATAATATAATCAAAACAGAGAGAAGTAACAGATATCCTAAAGCATATACATTATCTTTCAAAATAATTTCAAGAAATTCGTATAAAAAAGAAGCAACTAAAAATACATGTACAAAGGAATCCATGAATGGTGTCATATCCAATTTCTTTTGCTTCTCCTTATAGACTAGCGTAATAATGCTTGCAAATACTGCAAAATAAAAAGCCTTTGAATCAGCTGGATAAGCTAATATAGTTAATGGATCAGACAGGAAGCTAGAGAGATTCAGAACTATTTTCCCGATCCACATAAAAAGGATAAAATTAATTAGCTGAGATATGATTTCTGCTATATGCTTTTTCTTGGTCTTTGCAGGCAGATCACTCATGATGAATAAGGAAAGACATCCCACTAAAAAACTGGCAGTGACGATTCCTATCGCAATTAGTTTACTTGCTATTGCCATTCAAGTCTTCCTCCATTCCAAATAAACCCTTTCCATTACTATATTAGACAACCAATGTGAAAATTTGATGAAAAGGATTAAACATTTTTTTAGTATATATTTGATAAAATAAGGATGCTGTATCATTCCCCTTGTCTTCTAAAAAGCTTTGAAAGTAAAAACATATTGGAATAAATGAATTGTTCTAAGTAGAGGGGATGTGATGTATAAAAGAAAAGATGATGTCTTTAATGAATAATTAGACATCATCTTTGTATACTTTTGGTTAATCTAACTTTTTAAACCTTCTAATTTCAAAAGCATGTTCCCTGCATGTTTTGACGGGTATCACCAATATCTCGACAGATTAAAGGCAATAACTTTTCACTAGAGACATTTAAAGCGAAGTAATGGAATCAATCTCTTTAGAAACGACGGAATCAAAATAAGAGATATCTCTTGAACTTTGAGTAATTAACTGTACTCCCTGAATCACTACAAATAGATGATTCGCTATTGGACTTGCCTGTTCTTCCGGAATGTGAAACTCTACTAATTTTTTTTGAAGCCATAATACATTTTTATTAAAGAAAGTATTGATCTCTTCCTGTAATTCATTATCCAAAGAAAAAGATTCCATGGATAACATAGAACATAAACATACTTGATTATTTTTCTGTAAACTGCTTTTAAACTGTTCTGTATACGCAGAAAGAACCTCTTCAAGAGAGTTAAGATGACAACATCTTTCATCTAAAGAAGCAAAAAAATGGTTAATATAATGTTCTAACACACTTTTTACAAGATCCAGTTTAGTTGGAAAGTAATAATGGATACTCGCTTTTCTGATACCAACTTTATTCGCAATATCAGCAAAGCTAAAACCATTTATTCCCCGTTCCTGAATCAGCTCTTCCCCTGCTTCAATAATTTTTGTTTCCGTATTTTCTTTTTTTGCCATTCAATCACCTTTATTTTTTTATTAACGCAGTCTTGCTGTAGCTCCGCCATCTACAGGCATCACTGTTCCTGTAACCCAGGAAGCTGATTCACTTGCTAAGAATAAAATAGCATTAGCAACATCTTCCGGCTGGCCATTTCTTTTTAAAGGATGGAATTCATTAAATGAATTTAAAACTTCCGGAACTTCCTCATCTGAAAGGAAATTATTATAAATTGGCGTTTCTACTACCGCAGGAGCTACTGCATTTACCCGAATATTATCTGCTGCTAATTCAACTGCCATATTTTTTGTCAGTGCATGTCTTCCAGCCATAGCAGCAGAGTAAGCAGCTGACGGTGTTGCTTCTACTGGTTGGATTGCCCACATAGAGCCAGTGTTAATAATTGCACCCTGGCCACGTTTCTTCATTTCCGGAATTACTGCCTGTGAAGTGAAAATGGTCCCTTTCACAATCACATCAAGATAAGACTGTACATCTTCCGGTGTATATTCGGTAAATGGAGTTGGAACAAACTTACCAGTATTGTTAACCAGTATATCAACTCCACCAAATAATTCAACTGCTTTTTGAACCAGCTCTTTAGAAGTTTCAGGGTTGCTAATATCACCTGCTACAAAGCTTACTTTTTGGCCGGTTGAATCAATTTCTGCGGCTGTTGTTTTCAATATCTCTTCTCTGCGGCCATTGATGATTACATTAGCGCCTTGATGATAGAATAATTCTGCCGCTTTTCGGCCAATTCCGGTACCTCCGCCTGTGATAATAACTGTTTTATTTTGAAATTGCATATTCGTTTCCTCTCTTTCATTTTATTTTTTCAATTGACATTCTACCTACCAGTAGATAGAATGTCAATTAAAAAAATTTACTATTAATGATAAGCTTATGCTTAACGTTATTTCTAAAGAAAGCTCATAATTCAAATGACTTATGAACTTTCTTACATTATAATTATAGACTATTTTTTTAATATCGCAATATTCAGAAAATAAATTTATGATTTTTATTTTGATACATTACTTGGTGAGAAGGTAATTTCTATTTTAAGTCATCAAATTTACGTTGGGTATTTCAATTAGAATAATTATTAAATCCTGCTTTTACAATAGATTCGGTAATCATAATACTATCTTTAACCGATTGAATCATACCACAATTTTTATGTGTTAATTCTAATGCTTTTTCTAACTTTTTATCGGTTGCGTCTGTCGCGATAACGGTAAATGTCAAATACATTTTTTCAATTCGATTAGCAACATTAGGATTACGTACAATGTTTGCTGTAACTTGAATATCGGAAAAAGTAATCCTCATTTTCTCTAATATTTTCTTTAATGCGAGACCACTACAGCCAGCAATAGAAGATACCATCATCTCGTAAGGCCGATACCCATGTTCACCTTGATTTGAAACTTGTAAATCCCCATATTCAGCAGACGTTTGAAATCCATGCTTATTCATGTTGTATTGAAGCATTTTATTTTCCCCCTTTTAATCTTAACGATAATGGTAGCTTAGCAATGTGAAAATTTAATGAAAATCAAAAGTATATGAGTAAGTTTTTCATAATTATAATGATCCCAAGAATCTAGACATGAAAAAACAACGCTAGGGCAGGCAATAACTCTTTCTTCCTGTTTGTAGCTTTCTATATCATGTTTCTGCTCCTAACACGAATAAAGGTTTAGAATTGTTTCAAAATAAAATATTTTTTCATTTTTCTGTCTGATGTCAGTTAGAATTAATATCTTCTTCTACTTGTTTCTCATCTAAAACTGAAATTTCTGTTTCTGTAATTATATGTCTTCCATCATTTATTGTAGCAAACCATGATATACTTAAATGTTTATGTATGGGAGAACCACAAATGATTAAGCAGCTGGAAATTGAATTAAAAGGTAACTTTCCTCATCTATCTGTGTATAAGTTAAAGGGTACTTATTTGGAAATTATGTCAGGTAATGCTTCAAAATCTAATGCGATTAAAAAGCTAGAAAAACAGTTTAACATTACCAGACAGGAGGTCATAGCTCTTGGAGATAACTTTAATGATATCGATATGTTAAAATATGCCGGTGTTGGGATTGCAATGGGAAATGCATCGGACGAAGTGAAATCAGCTGCAGATGAAATAACTTTAAGTAATGAGGAGGATGGGTTAAAACATGCTCTGAATAAGCATTTTGAATAACTCTCAGATTCATTTTGGAGCGGCTTGTCTTATAGGGCAGACTTATCTTAGTATTGATGTAAATAATAATGCTGTAACTCGTGATTAGCGCGCATCACGAGTTACAAAGGATTTCTATATAGTACTTAAAAACTGATTTGGCTTCAATCAAAATACAGAATTTAAATGGTGCTGCTAGGTCTTTAATACAACTTTAATGCAATTATCTTCCTTTTTATTAAAAATATGGTACCCATGAGAAGCCTCTTCTAAAGGCATCGTATGAGTAATAATTTTTGTCGGATCAATATTCCCGTTCTTTATCATATTGTACAAATCTGGCATATAGTGACGTGCAGGTGCCTGCCCCATTTTTATTGTAATGTTACGAGTGAAAAAAGGGCCTAATGGAAACATATTGTATAGTCCGCCATAAACACCTGTGATTTGTAAGACGCCACTCTTACGCACTGCTTTTGTAGCAATTTGAATCGGCCCTAAAGTTCCCCCTTGCAGCTTTAATTTCTGTTCTGCCCACTCTAGTGGAGACTTTTTACCGTCCATTCCTACACAATCAATAACAACATCTGCCCCGCCTTTAGTAAGCTCTTTTAGAGTCTCCCCCATATCATCATATTGAGTGAAGTCAAATGTTTCTGTTCTGTTTATCTTTTTGGAATGATGGAGCCGGTTGGTAATATAATCAACTGCAATGACACGTTCTGCCCCTTTATCCCATGCAAACTGTTGAGTCATTAATCCAACAGGCCCAGAGCCCAGGACAATAACTGTGTCTCCTTTTTTTACTCCTGCATGCTCCACACTCCAATAAGCAGTTGGAAGGACATCTGATAAAAATAATAAGGATTCATCTTCTAATTCACACTCTTTTGGAATTACAAAAGGAGTATAGTTGCCAAAAGGCACGCGCAGGTACTCTGCTTGTCCGCCCGGATAGTTGCCGAATTTTTCGGAATAACCGAAGTAACCTCCAGAATCATAATGGGGATTAGCGTTATCACACTGACTTTCTAAATCGTGTTCACAGTATTGACAGGTCCCGCAGGCTACGGTAAATGGAATGACAACACGGTCCCCTTTTTTTACTTTTGTAACATCGGGACCTACTTCTTCAACTATTCCCATTGGCTCATGTCCGATAATGTAGCCCTTTGGTAAAGGGAAGTTCCCTTGATATAAATGAAGATCAGAACCGCATATGGCTGTTGAAGTGACTTTTATAATCACATCTTCACGATCTTGTATTTTGGGAGCTTCTACTTTTTTGACGGCAACATCATATTTCCCCTGGTATGTGACTGCTTTCATAATATCCTCCTAACATGTATAAAAGAATGATTAGGGATCTCTTTTACTGCAGTATTCAAGTACTGCCTGAAATCATAATACCCTCCGCTTTAACCGTAACAAGGATTTGTATGCTTATTATTACAGATTTAAACGTTGTAGAGATCCAGCTTCTTTTATTATTCAATGTTAGCTTTCGTTATGTTTACATAGTTTATTCAAACAAACTATTCTGATCGTTGTATTGCTTTATTTTAACTGTTATATCCTTTAAAAATTGCCTGCAGATTTTATTATCTCTGCCAATCACCTTACTCCGGTTTTTTAATTCCTTTTAATATTTTAACTTTACTAATTTTATTCTTGTCGGCATCAAGAATCTCAAATGTTAAATTATCATGCTCAAAAACCTCTCCAATTTGTGGGATATACCCTAGTTGGCTCAGGCAAAAACCAGCTAAATTATCTTCTTCCTCTGGAATATTCGTTTGAAATATAGTGTTAAGGCGGCGTAATGAGATTTTACTGTCACAAATAATCTCATTCTCTGTTTGCTTTTCAATTATTATATCATCAACATCCGTTTCATCTTCAATATCTTGTCCGATCATTGCTTCAATCATTTCTTCCATTGTGATAATGCCTTCTGTACCGCCATATTCGTCATGGACAATTGCGAAGTGTTTTTTCTTTTGCAGCATCTGCTTGTACACATCGCTTACCTGCTGAAATTCATATACATGCAGAGGATTTAAATCAGCAAACGCTGTTACTTGCTTTTCCGGTTCTCGAAACCAGGAAACAAAAAATTTCGAATGAAAGACACCAATAATATTATCAAGATCGCCTTCGTAGACAGGATAACGGCTAAACTGATTTTGTAATAAAATTTTACCCGCTTCCTCAAAATTTGTATCTGCAATAATTCCCTGCACATCAATTCTGGGAGTCTGCAGTATGTCCGCAACATTTAAGTTGGAGAAGTCCAGCACTCCTTTTAAACCATAAACTTCTTCCCTTCCAAACGTTCCTTCTGTATGTCCGATATCCACCATCGCTCTCATATCTGCCTTAGAAATCGTTGTTTGATCATTATTATCTTGTCCAAGGAGTTTAATGGTTGTTTTGGTCAATAGATTTAATAAGAGGATGAATGGCTTTAATATCACGAGAATAATCATAGTTGGATAATAGACTATATGAGCAATTTTTTCAGGAAACGCTGCTGCAATTGATTTTGGCATTACTTCCGCCAGAATAATAATGAGTATTGTTAAAACGGCTGTGGTTATGCCTACATTCCAATTGTATTCGAGTGCCACAATTGTAACCAACGAAGGAAGTACAATGTTTGGTACATTATTTGCAATTAATATACCTGGAATAAATAAATCTGGGTTGTTAACCAGCTTCAATAAGCGTGCGGCTTTTTTATCTCCATTTGTTGCTTTTAGCTTCAGCTTCATTTCATTTGTTGCCGTCAACGCTGTTTCACTGCCAGAAAAATAACTGGAAGCGATAAATAGTAAAATAATTGCAATAATTAACATGGTCAAACTCTTTCACCTACTCTAATTCGATTGTTGTTTACATTTCAATAACTACTTTCTTTATCAAATTATATCAAAACAGGATAGGGATTCCAAAAATGATGATATGACTGTTCATATGTATAGAATGGCAAATCCAAAATGAAAGTTGACCTTTTCTCCATTAAGCGTGTTGTTTATCAAGAAATTTCATCTACGAAAGTCTTAATATGGACTCTTTATTTCAATAAACAAAGCAACGGTCTGGTTAAGCCGTTGCTCATTTACTTTTATTTAATTGTTTTCAACATTGTAGTAGTTTCTACAGACTTCTAGATCTTAATAACTTGTAGATATTTATTGCTTTACCCCAACAACAGATATCGAATCTATCTGAGTGTTTTCTGGAAGAAAAACTCGTATACAATACGAAAGCCAATTTGAATCAGATAGCATTCTGCTTCTATCGTTTTACTGATTGCCAGGATAATGCATATAGCAAGCTCCCGGTTTCACGTCTGATTTTATCCTTCTACAAACAATGGGAGCAATTGTTGTTTATTCACATCAACAAGGCCTAGATTGCTGATACGTATTTCCGGAATAACTGTGAGTGCTAGAGAAGACATTGCCATTGAAGGAGCCCGTCTGCCAACCTTAACGCCCATATCTATAGCTATATTATTAAAATTTATAATAGCAGGTGCGAGTGTTTCAACTGGGAGATCTGACATCAGTCCAGCCACGGGTAAATCTATCGCTGCTTTCACATCCCCATCATCGAATAGAACGAGTCCTCCGCCTGAGGATTCAAGATATTTAGCTGCATGATACATATCTTCTGCGTTTGTACCGACGACTACCAGATTATGGCTGTCATGAGATAATGTTGTCGCATATGCCCCTGTTTTCAGACCTGCATTCTTTAATATACCTACAAAAGGCTTTAGACCTTGACCATGCCGTCCGACTACTGAGGCAAAAACATATCCTTCTGGCAATTTATCGATTATTCCATTTTTCGCGGAAATTTCCAGTACTCCTTTTACTGTAGTGCCGATTGGGGTCATTTCTATCGTATTGATACGAACACTATCCATTCCATTTGGCATGCTGATATTAAAGTCATTCACTTCAATGTCGGGAATCTTTACAGTATCCTCTTTAAGAATTTCAGTTGTTGTCTTGATTCTATTGATTAGCTTGCCGCCTTTCACCTGATGAATACCTTTCGTAAATACATCTGTAACATCCATGTCTTCCAGTGTGTTTACCAGACAAAAATCAGCAATATATCCCGGACCTATACCGCCGCGATGTCTCAAATTAAAACGTTTCGCACCATTTAATGTTGCAAAACGCACGGCAAGCGGTGCGGGGATCCCTTCTTCAATGCATCTTCTGACAACACGATTCATCTGACCGCCCTGGTACATATCACTAGCTTCTATATCATCTGTGCACATAGCAAGGTTTGTTGTATATGGAACTTCACGCCATGCTTCAGCAGCGATATCCGCAAACTGGCTGACACTTGACTCGCGGATGTACACACACATGCCTTGGCGCAGCTTCTCAACAATTTCCTCCGTAGATCGGCTCTCATGATCAGAGTCGATACCTGCGGACATGTAAGCATCCAGATTCTGACCGGTTGTTCTTGGCAAATGCCCTTCATTATAGACACCCTTTTTCAACCCTTCTTCAACAATCCCCGTCATCCGTTCACTCTGGTTGATTACACCGATGTAATCCATAATTTCTGCTATACCGATGACACGCTCTTCCTCTAGCAGCATGCCAATTTCATCCGATCCAAACACAGCGCCGCTTGTTTCAAGACCTGGAACTGCCGGAACAGCAGAAGGTATTGTTACCAGAATATCAATTGGCAAGTTCTTCGTTGCTTCAATCATATATTTGACGCCATCCACACCGAGTACATTTGCAATTTCATGGGGATCAATAACTGCGGTGGTCGTGCCTCTTTCGATCAGCGCTTTGGCGAAGTTAGCCGGAGTCACCATAGTGCTTTCAATATGTACATGACAATCGATAAAACCGGGAACTGCAAATTTCCCACTGCCATCGATTTCCTTCTCTCCTGCAATTTCAAATATAGGGGCATTATCTGTATACCGTGCCACTGCAGCAAAGACATCTTCCTTAATGCCTATATCCGCTGTGTATATTTCAGCGGTAAACACATTCACAAGCTGAACACCGCGGATTACTGTGTCCATTGGAATATCTCCACGTGCAGCAGCAACTACCTGTTCTCTTGAATACATCATTATCTCTCCTCTTCTGCTTACCTATCGTGAAAAAAGATGGAGAGAATATCCCCACCTTTTAAAATTATCCATCTAATCTAATATTAATCCCCGGACCAATCGGCAGATCAAGCAGGAACCATACTATCATCAAGAGTATCCATCCTACCATCAGGGCAATCGTGTAAGGAATCATTGTTGAAATGATAGACCCAAGTCCAGACCTTTTATCATAACGCTTCATGAACCCAAGCACCATGATCAGGTACGGGTTTAAAGGTGTAAGTAGCGCTGTCGATGAATCACCGATTCGATATGCCAGCTGTGTAAACGCCGGATGGAAATCAAGCAGCATGAACATCGGTACAAAAACCGGAGCCATTAGCGCCCACTGGGCTGAACCGCTTGTGATGAACTGGTTCAACATCCCCATCACCAGAATGAATATAATAATCAGCGGTAAGCCGACAAAATTGACTGATTGGAGGTAATCAGCACTATTTACCGCGATAATTGTACTCAGATTCGTCCAGTTGAAGTATGCAATAAACTGCGCAATTGCAAAGACAAGTACAATATATGGCGCCATATCTTTAACTGCACTGGCCATGAAAACCGGGATATCTCCTGACTTCTTAATTGTTTTGGCTGATATTCCATATGTGACCGATACAACGATGAAAAATACAAATATAATCGGCACGATATTTGACAGAAATGGCGATGGAACCAGAACTCCGCCTTCCCCGCGCAAGACGGATGTTTCAGGCCAGATCAAGGCTAGGATAACGCCTATATAAACAAGTGCTGCAATCATGCTGTTCCTGAGTGCTTTTATTTCAATTCTGCCAACTTTCTCCTGCTTCTGTGCCAAAATACCTTCTTCAGCATACTTTGGATCATATTTTCCGAGCCTTGGCTCGATGACTTTCTCAGTTACGAGTCCAACCAGCAGGACAATCAGGAAGACGGATGTTGCCATAAAGAAATAGTTATCAATTGGTGTGATCAGCATATCCTGGTCAATTGCCCGTGCTGCTTCAGTGGTAATTCCGGCCAGCAGGGCATCTGTACCTGCGATAAGCAAATTCGCAGTAAAGCCGCCTACTGCACCGGCGAAACCGGCTGCAATACCGGCAACTGGATGCCTGCCCAAAGAGTAGAATACCATTGCTGCGAGCGGCGGAACAATGACAGCAGCAGCATCGGAAGCTATGTTACCCATAACCGCTACAAAAGCAATAGCATATGTAATCACTGCCCGGGGCGCTTTTTCAATGGTCAGCTTGATTGCTGTATCGAACAATCCAACCCCCTGGGCAACACCTATACCTAACATCATTGTAAGTACAAGCCCGAGCGGTGCAAATCCTGTAAAGTTCTCAAGCATTGTTTCCAAGGCAAACAATAGCCCTTCACCTGACAAAAGGCTCTTAGCCACAACTTCTTCCCCTGTACCCGGATGTGTAACTGAAATATCAAAGGAGGCAACGATTGCCGATATAATAATGATAATCGCTGCAAGATAAACGAATATTAAAAAGGGATGAGGTAACTTGTTACCGAAGCGCTCAATGAAATCCAGTACACGTTGGAACTTGCTTTGTTTATGGTTTGTATCTTCCATGGTACACCTCACTTGTTTAGTATCAATTTAATTTTGAAGGCACCACGCCTTGCGGGATAGGACATACATATTTCTTTCCACCCTTACGCCGGTCAAATTCCGCTTGAGCTTCTTTGATTTTCTCGGGATTATTTAAAACCGCCCCAGCAGTCTGTGCCATAACCTGCGCTGCATGCAACATTCCTTTCGCAGCATAGGTCGTCTTCCCCTGTGTAACTGTTTGCCACGTATGCATCTGTGTGCCGAATGCATAGCATGTTGCCAGGCACTGTACTGTTGGTGCTATCTGACTGACATCTCCGACATCCGTCGAACCGGGAAGAAGATTGTATGCCTTGGAATAAGGTATTGTATTCCCATATAATGCTCCCTCGGATTCAGGGGGTTCCTGTCCAGCTTTATGATATGCATCACTGATTTGTGATTCCGAATACTGGATTTCATCCGGAGTAAGTGATTCCTGAATCTTCTTAGCAAACTCAAGTTCATCAGCCGTGTATGACAGGCCGCCGATTTCTTGAAGCTGTTCCTCCATGACTTCTTCCAGCACATTATTGCGCAAAAAATTGGAGCATGCCTTTTCAAAGTGAATGCTGAGTTCGGTTTCTGTCATGAGTGCTGCGCCTTCAGCGATCTTCTTCACACGCTCATAGATGGCGCCAGCCTTCTCCACACTGACATCGCGCATCAAATATAGAACTTCGGCTTCTCCCTGAACCACATTAGGTGAAATGCCGCCTGTATTTGTAATGGCATAATGCAGCCGTGCAGTATCTTCTACGTGCTCTCTTAAATAATTTGCACCGACATTCATAAGTTCAACAGCATCAAGTGCGCTGCGTCCTAGATGTGGGCTCGATGCAGCATGTGTAGATACACCTTTGAACTTGAATGACACCTGATAGTTTGCTAGTGATTCATTCACCCATACTTGGGTGTATATCCACGGGTGCCAGCATATCGCAAGGTCAATATCATCAAAGACACCCTCACGTGCCATGAATGTTTTACCTGATCCGCCTTCTTCACCGGGACATCCATAAAAACGGATAGTACCTTCAAGATTATGCTCCACCATATAATCTCGTGCAGCAATAGCCGAAGCCATCGCACTTGTGCCAAGCATATGGTGACCGCAGCCATGTCCATTGCCGCCTTCTTCCATTGCTCGCTGTTCAGCAATTCCTGGTTCCTGACTGAGGTTGGACAGGGCATCAAATTCACCTAAAAACGCAATAACAGGACCACCGGACCCATATGAAGCTGCAAATGCAGTATCAATATCTGCAATGCCGCGCTCAACAGCAAAGCCTTTCTGTTCCAAATATGTTGCCAGCACTTCACTGGACTTTGTTTCTTCAAAGCGCAGCTCCGGATTATCCCAAATTTCTCTGGAAATTCTTATGTAATCTTCCTCACTATTTTTTATACTCTTCTGTACTGAATCATATAAAGACATACTTCATCTCCTTTTATTAATGTCATATCATTAAAATTTTTATGATTTCTCCGTCAAACTATTGGTATGGAGGATTTTTTCCACTCAAAGTCAAGCATACCCTCCTTTCTAAAATTTCCTATTGAGACAGGAATTTACTTGGAATGACAAGCATGAAAAGTTATAAATTTTTATGAAGCAAGAGACAGCTGCATCTTTGCACTATGATTTATGCTTGTAAAGATTCCAAGTTAAAGTCTCTAAAATCAGATAGCGTTTTCATATTTTCTTTGACGCTATCGATAATAACAATATATTCTCACAAAACATATGTACGAATAATGAGACATTTTATCATAGTCAGAATTCATAATCAACCATAGTAAAAATTGGTAACCGACTCGATTCGACATAAAAATTCAATTAGGTGAACAGTTATGATAAAGCAAATTGTGATGCCTCCGAACTCAATCTAGAGAAGAAGTTAGCTAGATTTTAAAATTTATTTTGATCCCAAAAACAAATGCATCGTGTTTCATAAAAACATAAAAAACCTCCATTGTTTCTTGAAAAAACGATGGAGGGAAAAATTTGAGAGGAATTTGAAAGGGTGAATATTCCCTCTAAAAGCAATATCGAACTATTTGTACTTGCAAACTTCGTGAAAAGCGTGGTCCATTTGTTATTTTTTCATAAAATATATTCTACTTAGCACAAACATAAGCAACTCTATGAATAGAATCTGGATTTTTCAATTGATCTACTATAGATGCAGCCAAATCCGCCCGGGTTATACGCCCCTTTCCTTTCTTAACAGGTTTATCAAAGCTTATTTGATAACGCCCTTTTGGAACGCCGTTAGTCAGATAAGGCGGCCGGATAATGGTCCAATCAACTGTACTTTGATAGATTTCTTCTTCCATTCGCTGCATGTCACTATATAAATTATGAAATATTCTCCATAAAACTTTAACAAGGATACGCTCTGTAAACGAAGATTCTTCCTTCGATTTAAGTGTTTCAGCAGATAAGCAAATCAGTCGATTAACTCCTGATTTCTTCATTTCTTTTATTATATTTGCCATACCTTCCGAGTAAACCGTTGTCGGCTGGCGGTGATTTCCGCCAAGAACTGATAATACGGCCTCTTTTCCAGTCAGCTTTCCTTCTATGGCAGCTGGATTTAAAACATCCCCTCTTATAACTTCCAGACGTGTTCCGGATAATTCTAACTTTTCCGGGTTTCGTACGATTGCTGTTACTTCATGACCTTCTAGAAGTAATTGCTTTACTAATGGAATTCCTGTATCACCAGTGGCTCCAAATACAACAATTTTCATATAAAACACCTCTCAATAATAAATGTTAGTTAGTAACAACTAACATTTATTATAAATTTTTTATTATGACTGCCATACCGGCAATAAGCGTTTGAGCAATAATACAAACAGCATAGATCCATGCTAAAATAAGAAACACTTGCCTGGAATAATAAACACGATTAGTGGAGTCCGCTAATTTTAAACACCTCCTTTACGGTTGAAGTCCATAACAAAATGTTTGTACACTATTTTTAATAAACTCCTCCTTTGCTACAGTGATAAATTTTTCTTTCCATAATGCAGTAGAAATAAAATAGCTGAACAAGGTCGCTAAAAATATAGATGCCTGCGTATAAGAATCTGTTTGCTTCATCTTCCCTTCCTCCTGCATGGTATTAAAATATGCCGTGATATATCCTTTTAACTGCTCTGTGTTGTCAGACACCAGATCGACTAATTCAGGCATTGATGCTCTTTCTTGAACAGCAATTAAACAAATAGATTCATAACGCTTCATAAGGTCAAGGTATAAATTGGCTATCTGCAGCAAATCTTTTTCCAAATTCCAAACAATGTCTTTATCAAGTATCTGCTTAAACCCGGGAACAACCGTATTTCTTTCAATCGCTGCCTCCAGAACTCCTTTTTTTGTTTCAAAGTGGCGAAAAATCGTCATTTCGCTTACATTAGCTGCATCTGCAATTTCCTTAATGGTCACTGGCTGGAATCCTTTTTCCTTCATTAATTGAAGTGCAGATTGTAATATCCTGTCTGATGTACTTAATTTATTCTTCGACATAACGTCACCTCCACTTTCAGAAATGTATGTTATTGATAACTAACATTTTATTGGTTACTATTCTATCTTTTCATACAAATAAAGTCAATGTTTTAATTTGAAGTTAGTTATAAACCAGTTGTTTTCGGTAATGCTTTAATCAGCAGGAACCTGAAGTGCCTCTTCCCTTCTGCTTTTTCATTACCGTTCAACTAACTGGCTCTATTAACCAATCTACCGCTTCCATAGCAGCGTTTCATAAATATCAGCTTTCAAAAAAAGAAGACTCTAGTTCTATCCTTATTCTAAAATGATTCATTATTCTTATCTGTTCTTCAGTCAGCTTTTCTTTATCCCAGTACATATGCATTATGTTGTATTCAAACAATTCTTTTAATTTAATAAATAAGGGCAGTTTATCTAACGTTTCCAAAGGCAGATCATTTTCCTCCTGATATCCCTCAATGATTGCTTTTGTAATACCCCGTCCGTATTCAGCTATGTTGCCTCCGCCTGCAAATGAATACTCCACTGCACTGTATATAGGAACTGCTAGATCGTAAATATAATAATGCTTTTCACAATCTTGAAAATCAACCATTGTTACATTCGAATTTTCATCCACCAATATGTTTTCCAGCCATAAATCACCATGTAACAACCCATAATTCGAATTATTTTGAGGAATTTGTTTTATAGTTGATAAAACCTCTTCTGCAACATCTCTGATAGTGGATTCTTCTTCAGGAATATATTTTAGAAAGTTGTATTCCTCATTATCATGCCAATCATTAATATGTTTAATTGGATACAGTTCTTCAAACTTTCGGGACAAACGATGCAATTTACCAATTTGTCTGCCTAATTCTTTTAGTATATCTACATTCCATTGATTTCTTGGTAAATGTACACCAGGCGCTGCTTTATAAAGCACTGTTAAGAGTTCACGGTTATTATAAATCAGTTTTTCTACTGTATTCCCATTGAAAGAAGATATTGTTGGTGATACTCCCAATCCTTTCTTACACAGGAAATCTGTATAATTAACTTCCTCCAGCTGTTCATCAAAGCTTTTATAGTTTGTAATTCTTGCAAAGTAATTGCCTTCTTCTGAAATGCATCGAAATATCTCATCTGTTACCGCTTCTGTCTTAATGAAACGAATTGGATATAGTTTATTAAGTTCTGTAAGTATCTCCTGACTCAAAATTATCCTTCTCCTCTTATAACAATCTTCCAATATATTATTTTAAAAATGTACTGGGCATAACAACAAGTTCTACCACTCCACGGGCACAAAGAACATCATTAGCAGACACCTCTGTATGCACCTTCCATCTTTTAGGATGGATTTCTTCAACTGTCCCAATTGCTTTTAAGGGAACATCCTGTGGAGTCGGCTTAAGGAATTCAACATTTAGGGAAGCGGTAACAAACCTTGGCGGTACAGTCCCATCGCCGATTTCATTTCCATTCTTGCGGTGTAATGCAAGTGCAGCAGATCCAGAACCATGACAATCCATTAAGGAAGCTATCAGTCCACCATAAATAAAACCCGGGATTCCCATATACTTTGATTCAGGTGTAAAGATAGTAACTGTTTTATCTCCCTGCCATCCGGTTCGAAGGTGATGGCCATCTTCATTTAACCGGCCGCACCCATAACACCAGGAGAAATCATCAGGGTAAATATCCTGTATCGCTTTTTCAATTTTTTCTTCCATTATTCATCCTCCTCGCATAATCAGCTTAAGTAAATCTATTGCATTATAAGTAAGCGCTTTATTTCATTGTACTATAACTACTATATAAGTTCTTCCTGATACACAATAATTTCTCGATAAACGGAAACTTCAATCAATAAAAATCCCTCCCTCTCATTTGGATATGCTTCCTATGAAAACAGTACGCCAGTATTCACTTTATTTAATACCTCAAAAAAAGAGCTGAATCAATTCCAGCTCTTATTCTGTATAAATTCAGCATTACTTTTCGTCATATTCATCTTCATCTACAACCATATAAGGCCGCATCATATCATAATCTTCATGCTCTAAAATATGACAGTGCCACACAAACTCTCCGCTATATGGTGCAAATTTAGCAATTACTCTGGTAATGTTAGCTGCTGGCGCCTCAATAGTATCTTTCCAGCCGCGGTTATTTGCTGCCGGCGATTGAGGCGGTCCTGTAAATATAATTTTTCCATCTATATTATATTGGTCCAGATCGAATGGTTGATGCTCCAACACCTGGAATTGAACCAGATGAATATGAATTGGATGAGAAAAATTTGTTGTATTTGTAAAACCCCATATCTCTGTTGATCCAAGCCGCGGATTTTCTGTAACTGGGTCATGCCAGTGTTTATTGCTTAGAAGTAATAAGGGACGATCAAATTCGTCAGAAGAACCGACTAATTTTAAATAGCGAATGCCCGAAACATCATTCTGTTTTAATGAAGGAATAACAGATAAAGCGGAAGGCAAATGACTGCTATCCTTATTTTTTAATGGCTTCGTAACTCGAAATTGCATAATCTCCCCAGTTTCGTCATCTGGATTAGCATTTGCTCCTAAATCATTTTTTAATATGATGGATTGACCGGCTGCTTTCGAAAAATCAATAATGACATCAATTCGTTCTGCCGGCTGAAAATTGATTTCCTCCATTTCGACTGTACTTCTAAGCAATCCGCCATCAGAACCGATTTGTTGGAATAATGTATTGGAATCAAGCCGTAATCGATAAGACCGTGTATTTGAAGCATTCAAAATCCGGAAGCGGTATTTTCTCGGTTCAACCTCCAAGTAAGGCCATATCTTTCCGTTAACTAATATTTTATCTCCATTGAAGGCAGGCAAAATAGAAGGGTTTGGCAGATTAGCAGCTGCATCATCAGGCTGTGATGGATAAAATAATGAACCATCGTCGTTAAAGCTCCGGTCTGTAATCATAAGCGGAATCTCATAGTCCCCCATCGGCAGGTTTAAAGCTTCCTCCTGTTTATCACGCAAAATGTACATTCCTGCAAGTCCTGCATATACATTTAATCGTGTAATTCCCATCGCATGATCATGATACCAAAGCAGACTTCCGCGCTGATGATTTGGATACGTGAATGTTTTTCTCGAAAAAGTAGGCCCGGTTTCCCGAAAGTTATTTGTATACCACGCTTCCGGATGCCCATCGCTTTCTGGTTTTGTCTCAATACCATGCAGATGCACCACAGTGCGTACAGCAGGCAGTTGATCAAGTCCATGAATTGATACATCAACAGGAAGCAGATGTTTACTTGGCAATTGATTCAGCCATGTTACGTGAACAGGTTCATCCCGATTTGCTTCAATCATCGGTCCAGGAAATTGACCGTTATAACCCCATAAGGTTGTTGGTGGTAAATCCCGATGTACTTTCTTCCTGAATTGCTTCATCGTCATTTCATAATGAGCTCCATACTTCGTTTTTTTATAAGGCTTTAGAAGCCGTATTTCTGGAAGTAGATCAACAAATTTTTCTAGTTTGCGACGCAATTGTATTCACCTCATTTCTTTCCTATGAATAGTAAATGTAACTATATGCAAAAAAGGAAAGGCTGATGTACCTAATAAACTAAATTAATTAGGGTGAATATAACAAAATGATTATCATCTTTCGTTGCCAATATGGAGCTTCTGCAATGATTTCAAGCTAAACAAAAAATATCGGGATATTCTTTTTGTTTATTATCTTCTTTTTCGATACCAATCAAGCATGTTCATCATCTCCACATTTCTTATTTCCTCCAGTGTACAGCTGGTCGCCCGCCCATCTTTTAAAAATAAATAAATCCGATTATCAACATATCCGGATATCTTACATTCTAAATCTTTATAGTAGTTACCATTTCTGATAACATTTGCTTGAATACAAACAGGAGAATCCGTTACAAAGGCCTGATACAACACACCGGCTATTTCTTCTTCGTCCATCTTTTCTTTTGCTTTCACTTCTATCAGCTGATCATCTATTTCTTCTTTTTTCAGTGCTTCGGAATGGTCTGATAGCATCATTCCTAACCATTTCATAATACCTCTGTCTCTATATCCAATTTTTTCAGGTGTGAAGCGCGTTATCGATATTTGCTCCATATCACTCTTCCTTTCCAGATCGGTGACCGCCAAGCAATTTCGCACGGTATCTCGCCATTCCGCCGTCAAGTAAGCTGGAGGCATGCAGCAACGAAGTATAACCATACTTTTCTCTGACAAAATCAATCGTCCTGTCCAGCTCTTCATTTTCTACCGCTTCTTCTGGCGGCTCAAATAAATCCAGCTGCAATAATTGCTTTGGCTGAATTTTTCCAAAGGTGACGTTAACAGTCCTTACAGGTGTGTTTTTTTTATAATACTTATTAAAGATAAGCAGCATATACTCTTTCAATTTTTTTGAGGAATCGGTAGGCTCAATCTTCATCTGATGATTGAATCCACCTTGTGCTACATCTCTGGAGTATCCAATATACAGCTTTACTACACCGGTCATTAGATTGTATTTTCTTAATCTTGCTGCATTCTCGTCTGTCATTTCCCGGATAACGGTTTCCACATCATGTTTAACTGTATAGTCTCTGTTTAATATCTGATTTCTGCTGAATGATGTGCTTTTAGGTTTATAACTATCCGATAACCGTGTCCGGTCGATCCCATGTGCATGGCAAAAAAGCTGTTCTCCAATGACTCCGAACCTTTCCTTTAATTTATCAATACTGTATTGAGACAAATCATAAATATTCCTGATACCTAACCGATTTAAATTTGCTTCTGTTTTCTGGGCGATTCCCCAGAAATCCGCCAACGGTTCAATTTTCCATACTTTATGAGGCACATCCTCGTAACGCCATTCACCAACAAAGCCACGCTTTTCGTCGTGTTTTGCCTGATGATCAAGCGCTAATTTTGCTAAAAGAGGATTATCCCCTATCCCCACTGTCAGCACTAAGCCTAATTCTCTCCATACATCACGCTGGATTTTTTTTGCTATCTCATGCGCACTTCCAAAAAGCTTTCTTGATTTAGTCACATCAAGAAACGACTCATCGATTGAATAAACAAGCAAATCCTCTTTCGTTACATACCGTTTAAAAATACGTAATATTTCTAGGTTCTTCTCCAAATACAATGCCATACGAGGCTCAACAATTTCTATATTTGCGTGAAGCGGGATCTCGTAAATCCTTGTTCCGGTTTTAACCCCGTATTCTTTTTTTACCAGAGGAGACGAGGCTAAAACTAAACCGCCCTGATTATCCGGTTTCGATACAACCGCAATCCGCGCTTTTAAAGGATGCTGCTTGCGTGCAGCAGCTTCTGCGCTTGCAAAAAATGATTTGACATCGATGCACATAATATCCCGGCGCGGTTCATTAGAGTAATCCGCCATCATAATATTTTTCATCATACTCTCTCCTGACACGAATGTATGTTTGTACTTAAAGTATACGAACTTACATTCGTGTAGTCAAGATGAATACGATGAAATAGGCGTGTTAATATATGGAAAAGAAAAATTGTAGGGAGAGTGAATGCTTTTAATTTTTAAAGTAAATATGCCTGTTCGACATAATTAAATGAATACATACGTATCTTTGTTCCTTGTTTCTCCCTTGTTAATATAATCCTTAAGGATGAATTACAATCCTTTTCCCTTGAAAATCGGAACAGTTCCAGACATTTTCAATATCTTGAAGCAAAACACTTTCCATGTCCATATGAAGTTTACCTTCATTTAGCCACTTCCATATCAGATTTGTTCCTTCCTCTATGAATGCAGGAGTTATACCTGCAGCGCCTCCGGAAATTTCAAGACCAGAGGTCCGTAGAGCACTTGCGGGAAGCTTGAGATCTGATCCTGCCTTTTCCCCTATTTGAACAAGGTGCGTTCGATGTCCATTTAAGCTTATTTCTTTTGGTACGATCGATTTTAGGAGTGTTTCTGTTGGAGGCCCCCATAAAAAATCCAAAATAATATCTATCCCTTCATCTACCTCCTTTTTAAAGGATGCAGATAAATTATCTTCAGACTGTTTAAGGTTCAACACTGTATCTGCACCCAATTCCTTGATCCGCTGCAAAGATTCTTCGTTCCGGCCGGTGCCGATGACGCGCCCTGCACCAAGGAGTTTTGCGATTTGAACAGCAAGCTTACCTGCAATCCCGGTAGCGCCGTTTATAAGCACGGTCTCGCCAGGCTTCATCTTCGCTCCCCATTTAAGCGGAAAAAGTGAAGTCAATGCGGCAGGTGGAAGAGCAACTGCTTCTTCGGCGCTGACTCCATCAGGAACCAGGACAATGGATTCTTTAGAAACAACTGCTTTTTCTGCCATGGCGCCATATGGAGATTTTGCACCCGAAAATCCAACCAGTTTTCCATCGGAACGCTCGCCCACACCTCTAAGTCCGACGATAGCCGGTAATTCAGAAAGAAATTGACGGCTCGCAAAATGCTCCCCTCTCGCTATCATCTGATCAACATTTTCAAGAGCTACAGCTTTCACATGGATTAAAACTTCATTTTTACCTGGAGACGGATCTGCGAAATCTTCATAACGTGGCGTTTCTCCAAATTTGTGCAGTACGGCTGCTTTCATGATAAAACCTCCTGTATAAGTTTACTTAACACCGTTAAATTTAACGGTGTTAAGTAAACTTATACTCCTTTTATGATATACTGTCAAGAGCACATACAGCTAAAGAAAGGAGTACACTATGGCACTAAAAAAACAACAAATTATAACAGAAGCTTTAGAGCTGCTTAATAAAAGCGGACTTGAAGGAGTCACGCTAAGAAAGCTGGCAAGCAGATTAAATGTCCAAGCTCCTGCATTATACTGGCATTTTAAAAATAAACATGCTTTGGTGAATGAAATGGCTGAAGCTATTCTGCAGATGGAGTTTCATGATCTGAAAGAGGCAGAAAATGAAGAGCCCTGGCAAGATTGGCTGCTTAATATATTTAATCATTTACGTAAAGCAATGCTCGCATATACTGATGGAGGACGTGTCGTTGCAGGAGCACACCTTTCGTTAACGATGGCTAATTTATCTGAGACTGCAATAAAATCCCTGGTGAATGCGGGAGTAGAGTTGCGCCAATCACGTTTGATTGTTTTAACTGCAACCCGCTTTACTTTCGGCCATGTTATTGAAGAACAAACGAGGATCACTGAACAGGAGATGCAAGAACTTCATATGGAATCATTTAATCAGGAATATCCTACACTGACAGCAGGTATTGAAGAATATTTTTCAGCAGGAAAGACAGTTAATGACCTTTTTAATGATGGTTTGCGAATGATTATTGGTTAGTTGATTTGATTTAAATGCTTACGTTATTTGGAAAAGAGAGTTTTTCTTTTCACACGTCTATCTTCTGTCTAATTACAGAAAAAAGCTGCATTCAGTATTATACTAAACGCAGCTTTTCTATCATTTATGGGTTATCATTTAATGTTGATTAAAAAGAGAATTGTCTTGCTTAAATAGAAACATCAGATGGTAAAAATTCAGCCCGCTGACCTTCATGCTTGTCGAGCATAATCTGTTCCGGCTGGATGCCCTGCTCACGCAAAACCTCAATGTTCTCCGCCAGGAATTCGTCACTGCCGACAACATAAAAGAGCCCAGCCTTGTCTTCAGCAAGATTTTTCACTTCTTCATAATAATCTTTACGATTATCTACGAACTGTGATGTGAATTTCTTGTCAGGTGCGGGTTCAAAAATATTAGTGAATAGGAAATCTCTTGATGAATCAATGTTCAGGGAATGAATTTGATTGACGTTGTCGGCACACTCGAAATAATCCAGTACGAGTGGTCTGAAGGTTGCCAGGCCAACCCCTGCTGACAGCAGATACACATTTCTGTCTTCTCTTTTAAGCGGTACATTCGTATGTGTTTTAAATACAGCAACTTCCTGCCCAACTTCCATCTCTCTTAAAATCGTTTTAAATTCAGAGCACTGCTCTTTGATACGTGTTGTGATACCGATTAAATTTTCATGCGGTAAAGTGGAAATCGACATATGGCGAATCAGACTGCGGTTTGGTTTATCTCCCGCATTAAAACCCTCCAGTGCAAGATGAATATGGGAACCCTCTTCCCATGTATAGTCTTCCGGGCACTCAAGCATATATGTTTTAACCTCAGGGGTTTCATCAATAATCTCATTTATTTTAGTCCAGTATATTTTCATTATATATTCTCCTTCTCCATTATATTTATCGTTACTATCTACTATACAATAAATGATAATAATTCTCAATTAAATGAATTGATTATTTTAGTAAATTTATGCAATTTAAATTTACTAATGATGCGGAGAGTAATTTCAGGTTAGTAAATATCCTGGCAATCCGGTCTTTTGGAAATGTTGACCATATCAATTAATGAAGAAGACAGTATACTATCAGATAAATCCTGCTGATATTAAGAAAATAGCTAATCCATGCGTCTGGGTTTGTGTCAATTTAGTTTTAGTTTTTTTAAAGAATTCTAAGCAGTTATAGGATTCATGCAGGATTGATTAAAAGAAAATAAGTATATTACATTTGTATAAATGTTATTAACTCTTTTCAAGTAATTCAGCCGCCTCCAAAGCTGTCGGGATTTCAATTACATTCTTTTCAGCAAATTCATAACCTTGTGGATCACCACTTGCTATAATTTCTTGAGCAGCCATTTCAACATCGTAGGATGTAAAGCGGAATTCAATTCCTTTTGGGCTAATTAAAATCCAATATGCTCCTGGTTTATCTGCAAACGGCATTCCTACACTGCCTGCATTAAAAATTTGTATGTCACGCAACTTTCTTTCAAATTGCATGTGAGTGTGCCCACAAATGACAATCTTTTGCTGAATGTCAGAAAAAATATTATCGAGCTTTTCCTGCGGGGTAAGCGATGTAAATATTTCTTCATCACTTCTTGGTGTAGCATGACAAAAAAGAATATCGCCCAATCCATCAATAGGAATGGTTACTGTCATTGGTAATTCGGACAGGAAATCCCTTTGAAATTGGGTTAACTGTTCAGCAACCCATTGTGTCCTCTTACGACCCTGTTCTGACATGGCAGAAGGAAGTTTTTTACCGTCAAAAGCCATTACCACCTCTCTATCTCCATTCCCACGTACAAAGTTCAGTTTTTCACCTAAAGGCAAAAGTCGTTCCAAGGTCTGCCCTGGCATTGGTCCAGAAACAATATCTCCTCCAATCACAATAGAATCCGGGTCGAGTTCTTCAATATCATTCAACACAGCATTTAACGCTGGTAAGTTACCATGGATATCATAAATTGCTGCAATAACCATTTTTTAATCCTCCATTCTAGTATATTTATCTCCATAATATATACGAAAAACTCAAGGGAAAGGATATGCGTTATCGAAAATTCTTAGAAAAAGGATTTTATTTTATCTATTTTTTAAATAACTTGAAGTTGTAAAATAATAGGATTATTATAAATATATTGAAACCCTTTTCAAAACGAGGTGATTAATGATACAAAAACTATTTTAGTACAACCGGATTTTTGATTTGCAAAAAACAAATTCCGATAAGCTATAGTTCAAAAATTATATCAGCTTAATAAAAGTCAGAATGGTCCCCAAAATATATCATCTTGAGAAGTTTTAAGCATGGTCACAGGAAATCTACCGAAAATCTTTTACAGCAAACTGAAACCGCAGAGAATTATCAAATCAAAAGTAAAACTATTAAACGATAATCTGAAAGGAGTATACTTATGCCCAATAACCATGCAAATTATTTAACAATAGAAGAAATAATAGCTTTACCAACATTCCAGGATGTTGCCATCAGCGAGGATGGACGGCGTGTAGCTTATGTAAAAAGCACAACGGACTGGGACAATAATACATACCCTCAGCATGTCTGGATTTATGACAAACATACCGATAAAAATTATCCCTTAACAATAGGTGAAAATGAAAGTACGCAGCCTTGCTGGTCACCGGATGGGCAAACCCTTGCTTTTCTCAGCACAGCTGGTGAAGGCGACAAAAAAACAAAGCAGATTTTTATCCAAACTGACGAGGAAACAGCAGCAATACAGATTTCTCATGCCGAACATAATATTGATTATTTTAAATGGGCTCCAGACGGTAAAGGCCTTTTCTTCACCGCAAAGCGCCCTGAACCGGATAAACTGAAAAGCCGCAGTGACATGTACGGAGAATTTTCCTATGTGGATCAAGATTTTCATTATAATGCATTGTACTTTCTGGATCTTGATAAAGGGAAACAACATGCCAAAGTGCTGGACATGCTGCCAAAGGACTTAAGGGAAGCGGCAGATGAAAACGGTGAAGATAACAAAGATAAGGCAATTACACCATTGACGGAATCGCTGGATAGGTATATTTATTATTTTGATATTTCACCAGACAGCCGGAAAATTGTCTTTAGCTCTGCCCCTACTCCCAGATTCACTGACCTGTTAAGCCAGGAAACTTATTTGTTGGACCTGGAAACCAATGAATTTGTAAAATTAGATATCAGCCCTTTACAAGCGGGACCTGTTCTATTTTCCTATGATGGGTCAAAAATTTGCTATAGCCGCCTTACACAGAAAAAAATATACGCAAACGTTATGCTGGAAATCTATGATTTAAAAGTCAAACAAGTCAAACAGCTTCCACTGAACATCGATGAAAATATTTCTCCTGTTCGCTGGACTAAAAATGGTATCCACATTACCTGGCTGGAACGGACCAATTACATGACCGGGCTTATCGCAGAAGATGGCACATTGACACCGCTTTTTGATTCATCTGACATAGTGGTGACTTACCCGGCTATTACGACGGATGGCAAGCATGCTGCATATGTTAAGGCAACTTCACAAGCAGCTGCTGAAGTATATCTTGATAATAAACAGCTGACCAAGCAATATAAGCTTTACGAAGGAAAAACGAAAAGTAAAAAAGAAATTATTTCCTGGAAAACAGAAGATGGATTGGAAATTGAAGGCATATTATCAAAACCGGCTGATTACGATGATTCGAAGACCTATCCGCTTGTACTTGCCGTTCATGGCGGCCCAACAGGCATATCATTAGCAACCCCGACCACAAATAGATATCAGCCAATCGAACAATTTATAGAGAAAGGGTTTGTTGTTCTGGAGCCTAACTACAGGGGCAGCGCCGGCTACGGAGAAGCCTTTCGCTCGGCAAATTTCCGGAAGCTGGGGCTGGGAGACTATCAAGATATTATTTCCGGAGTCGATTTTTTGGTTGACAGCAAGGTAGCAGATCCGGAAAAAGTCGGCATCCTGGGCTGGAGCCAGGGCGGCTATATATCTGCTTTTTGTGCAACATACAGCGACCGGTTTAAAGCCGTTTCGGTCGGAGCCGGTATTTCCAACTGGATGACCTACTATGTCAATACGGATATTACTCATTTTACACGCTACTATTTAGGAGATACGCCATGGAATGACGAAGAAATCTATCGAAAGACCTCGCCTATGACTTATATTAATAATGCTTCAACACCAACCTTGATTCAGCACGGTGAAAAGGATCCCCGGGTTCCTGTTCCAAATGCCTATGAACTATATCGCGGCTTGAAGGATGTCGGTGTAGAAACAGAGCTGGTCATCTTCAAAGACATGCTGCATGGTTCAGACAAGCCGGGCATCCACCGCGCTATTCTTAAACAAAATCTGGATTGGTTTGCGCATCATATTTTAGATGAAGAGCCGGATGGAGATCGGGTATATTAGTTTTTTCATTCAGTATAAAAAAAGCACTTTGAAATAGAATTAAATAAAAGCGGGTGATGATGCAAAATATAATGTATTATCACCCGCTTTTTTCAACTGTAAATAAAAAAATCTCTTTATTTCTACTATATTAGTCTAAATCATCTAATCTCAATAAAGTTTGACTATTTCATCTAATTTTTGTTATATTCGATTATATAATCAAACTTATTACTACATTCGATAAGGAAGGAGCTGTTTCTTCATGGCAAATGAAGTCTCTATCTTCATTATGGATATAAGTAATTCATCAAAAGAAAATATCGGAAATGAATTAAGCGAATACCTGGAGCAATTAAAAAACTACATTACCGAATGGACAGAGAATACAGCTGTCACAAAGGTCAGCCACCGCGCTGGTGATGAATTGGTGGTTGTAAGCAGCGGTTATGCTTCGGCTTATACACTTGCTTTCTATCTAAGCCGTATTTGGCGGTTTCCCGATCATAAGCCCTATTTCGGGTTATCATTTGGTGATATTCAAGAGGATATCAGCGAAATAAACATAGAAACCTGGATTCACCCCTTAATGAAACAAGCTAGAAATGCCAATAATCATTTAAAAAAACAGACGAACAGATTACTGTTTCACTTTGAATTACCTCCTTTATCAGAGGGACAGAGCTTTACTGTTTTCAGTCAGCAGTTCGAAGCCTTAATAAATACCAGTTTAACTTTAAAGCAGGAGCAAATAAATGAACAAACCGAAATACAGTCTCTCGTCTGTTCTTTATATGCCATACTCGGTCAACAGAATAAAGTAAGTGAATATCTTGGAAGAACAACAGCTACGATATCCCATCATATGAAACAAGGAAAAACGCATCTTATTTTGAATGCTTTTTATAACATTGTAAAGGTGCTGGATTCATTAGGTGTACAAGATTGGCAGGCTCAGACGGATAAACTGCAGGAAAATATCAGACAAAATATAAGGACGCATCTAAATGATTATTTTCCTGAAGAAAGGAGTTTGTCATGACTATATTATTGCTGTTACTTGCGCATCTGATTGCTGATTTTTGGCTGCAAACGGATCAGATGGTGCAAAATAAAATAAAACATTTGAAAAAACACTTACTTCATCACCTGGTGACAACAGGCATTGCGCTGGCGATAATATGGGGATACCAATATGAATTTCAACATATAATCTACTATTTTATCCTGCCCTTTGCCTTTATTATCCTCACGCATCTTGTGATTGATTTGTTAAAAATAAAATTAGTAGATTCTATTCCAAAAAGTCCGACGGATAATATAAAAAGACTTGGATATTTTCTATCAGATCAAGTCTTGCATATCATCATGATACTCATAGCTTGTATCCTTTTCTTTCATATGACAGCTGCAAAAATGACGGCGGAGCTCTTTGATTTGTTGCATGGGGCAAGCAGTTTAAATCCATTCCATACCGTATTATTTATGATTATCATTTATATTTTAGCCACAAGCGTCAGCGGGCATATTGTAAAATTTATCATCGGCTCCCTGCCCTCTGAATTTGCTAATTTTGAAGGCGAGCTGACATTAAAAAATCAAATCGCTGCCGGAAAGGAAAAAATTCACGCGGGAGCAGATAATCGTTTCACAGAGGAATATCATTATTTTACCTACTCTACCCCGCTTCGTTCGCACGGAAAACTTATCGGCTATCTGGAAAGATTACTAGTGATTATATTAACAGCGGTTGGTGCGTATCCGTCAATTGCTTTTATTATTGCAGCCAAATCCATTGCGCGGTTCAAACAGTTAGATGACCGGAACTGGGCAGAGTATTTCCTGCTAGGTACGTTGTCTTCTATTTTCTTAGGGTTGGTGCTTGGCCTTGTTGTACAGGGGGTTCTTATGTAAAACCCAAAATCTTTGGAAATGAACAAAGCCCTTACGTTTAAGTTATACCTTGAACATAGGGGCTTTTTATTATGATATATACCATACCCTTAACCTGCTCCCTTCATTATTGCAGGTATAAAGGGTGTCCAATCTGGCTCTATTTTAAACGATGAAATGATTTTGTTTGAGCGAATTGTTCAAAACCGATAGACTTGTAAAGCTCACATGCATCTGGGGAGGTACAAACAACAACCGCTGTTTTTGCCCCCTTTTCACTCAAAGCATTGAGAGCAAGCTTGCTGACTGAACTCGCTAAACCCATTCTCCTAAATCCCGGATTCGTTCCAACAGGTTCCAGTAACCCCACCTTGTTAACTTCATCATACCAAATTAAACAAGATGCGATGAACTCACCATTTGGAGATTCTATTACCCAATCAAGCGAAGGATCATAAGGATAGGTATTCATAACGTTCAAGTAACTTTCTTCTGTGACTCTGGTTTTATCAAATGCAGCCCTATGCACTGCCACACGATTTGTTAAATCCTCAGAACCCTTGATATGGCGACCCTTAAATTTATCTGGTAATTGAACAGGAAAGGAACAACTATCCAATGAAATTTTTGTAAGGACTTCTGGATTTTCTGCTAATGGGGTGAATAAAGAATCTTCTAAGGCAGAAATAAGATGCGATTCCGTTTCCAGGACAAGCACTTTTTGCTCATTGGTTTTAGTTATTTTATTAAACCAGTCAATAACATCCCTGGCCACTTCAGGAAAATCAGGATGAACTTGACATATTAACTCACCAGGTTTTTGAATCCATCCCCAAGCAACGGGATTCCCATCCAATTCCCAAATTGCAGTATCCCAATCATCCTCGCGCCCAGCATGTCGGTAGCGTTGCCAAGCCAGATCGCCTATATGGTAATTAGGTTCCAGTGGCCATATAGCTTGTGTGAGTTTCTGCATCCGTTTTAAATCATTTGAATCCTTGTAAGTTCGAATGACAGGTTTACTCATTTATCTAACCTCCTCGAGAATTATTTTTCTACCCTAGCATTTATTATGAAATCTATATCAGCATTTATAAATTGAAATAATAACTAGGAAACAAAGTTTCCATGCAAAGAAATATTAACAATTTACTACTCACCAAATTATCCAATGCTATCTTAATCACTCTGCCATCGCCCCTGTTGCAATAGAAAGCCGGTTCCAGCTATTAATTTGATTAATCAACACAATTAAGTCCAGGTATTCCTTCTCCGTATAATGTATTCGAACACGATCAAATAAATCTTCCGATACATCATTTTTTGAAATCAGCGTAATTTGTTCCACTAACTCTAAAGCAACCTTTTCTTTTTCAGAATAAAAAGTACAATCCCTCCAGGCACTGACACAATATAATCGCTGTTCTGTTTCCCCTATCTTCCGGGCTTCTATTGTATGCATATTCAAACAAAATGCACAGCCATTTATTTGTGATACCCGGATTTTAATTAGCTCCTGGAGTTTACGGTCAATGTTACTTTTTCTCGTGTACTTTTCAATCTCCCTCATCATCCCCACTGCCTCAGGTGCGAGCTCAAAAAAGTTCATCCGCTGTGTCATATATAGTCCCTCCAAGTTATTTTTTATTTCCTGCAATCAACAATTTTCTTCACTCTACACTATAATCTAGTGTTTTTTGAACATGTAAAGAAACTGTATCCAAAAGCGGTATATCACAATCATCACTCGACAAAAGTAATGGTAATTCTGTACAACCAAGTATAACAGCATCCACATCATAATTATTAATTATTTCAATAAAACGGCTTTTCGTCTGGTTGGAAAAATGCTGTATAACCAACTCATCAAAAATAAAGGAATTGATTTCGTTTTGATGCTGTTCATTCGGCGTAATGACTTCCGGCCCATATTGTTTAAATATGTCTTGATAAAAGGTAGATTGCATGGTGTATTTAATGCCCGTTAAAAGCAATTTGGCATATTTTTTCTCCATTGCTTTTAAAGCTGTTGATTCAACAATGCTGATCATAGGCACATTAACAAGTTGTTCTATTTCTTTAAATACAGAGTGAGGAGAATTGGCAGCCATTATCACTACCTCAGCCCCGGCTCGTTCCAACCCATTTATTTTCCGGAAGATATAATCTATGTACTCTTCTTTTCGATGCTCGTTCTCTAAGTCTGTGAAATACTGAAAATCCAGACTATGAATCAGAATTTCGGGATAATAATAATCCTGATACTTTTCATAATATAAATCTGTCAGCCTCTTATAGTAATGAATTGTTGATGCAGCACTTATACCGCCGATTATCCCAATCTTCTTTTTCATTGGCCCTCCTCCTTATCTATATTGCTTCTTTGGGAACGCAGAGCAAAGGATTGATTATCAACAGCTTTTGAAGTTGCCAGGATACCGTCTAAGTGGTCATATTCATGCTGAAGCAGCTCTGATAAATCATCTGTCAGCTCCATACTCTGTTTCTTCCAATCGATATCCCGATAATGAATCGTACACGCCTTATATCTTTGTACTTTGACAAGCAGATCCGGAAAGCTCATGCAATCATCCCACACCTCCATTTTTTCATGATTGGTAATCACTAATTCCGGATTGATAAATACAAACGGTTTGTCAATATACATGTAAATCATTCTTTTAAAAACTCCGATTTGAGGTGCCGCAATGGCACGCCCTGCATCATATTTTGATTTGAAATCCAACAATGTATCGTGAAGATCCTGGACAGCAGGCAACAATTCATCCATTTCCTCTTCTGCCACCAAAGAGCTGATTTCATGTAATTTCGGATTTCCCAATAATAGAATTTCTTTTACTGCCATGCTTCTCCCTCCTTTGTTTATATTATAAAAGCAAGATAGTATAATAGACAAAACGAATAATTAAATAGTTACTATTGACTTTTTCGATAGGAGGAAGAAAAATGCATTATGAGCAAATAAGGACCTTCTTAACAGTCGTTGAATTAAAAAACTTCACCAAAACAGCAGAGCAGTCCACAGTGACAGCACGTATTCAGCAGACAGAAGCATTCTATGGACAAAAGTTATTAGTGAGACATAAAGGTAATATCGAACTGACTGCCATTGGTTATAAACTGCTGCCTCTGCTGCAGCGTCAAATGGATTTATGGGAACAGACGAAAAAGATTGCTGAAGAGGAGTTAGAGGAAAGCTTTCAAATCACAATTTCTGCTGCTTATTCACTTTGGAGAAAAATGAATACGAAAATCATCAAAGAATTACATCAAGTGCATCAGCCGGCACACATCCATTTGCGAACAGATCATTCCTCTTTTGTCATTCAGCATGTTTTAGATGGATCAACAGACTTTGGTATTGTTTATAATAAGCCGATGCGCAAGGAAATCTCTTCCATACTGATTCAACAAGATACCTTTCATTTGTATAAGCATAAGGATTTGAACATAAGTAAGCCCGCAGGATTCCAAGAATTAGCTAATCAGACTTGGATTTATCTGAACTGGGGGCGTTCGTTTCAATCATGGATGGAAAATGAGAACGAGCAAAGAGCCAAACCTAGGATGGAAGTGGGACATAGTGATTTAGCCATTCAATTTATTATTGATTTAAAAGGGATTGGATTTTTGTCTGATACGGAAGTGAATCAATCTGATTATGCAGATTGTCTGGAGCAAATAGAATTCAAAAGTAAAGTTTCTATTCCTTCTCAATCCATATTCCTCCTATTTAAAGAAAGCAGAAGGAATGAGTCAGCTATGAAGGCAACCATTGATATATTTCAACATCATAAACAAGCTTGAGATTTGTTTTGGTCAAAAGCTTAAATAAAACAACTCAAATGTCTATGTGAAGATACATCCCGAACGTTTAAAAAAGGACAGCACGCACCCAATTAAATCAGAGTACATGCTGCCTTTTTTTCACTTAAATCTTCTATTTACCAGCATTACGCTTCAATTCTATGAACTGCTCTTCCGTCAAGCCATTATTACCAAACTGAAGCAATTCTGGATCGTGAAAATCACTTCCACCGCTTCGATACAAATTGAATTTGGAAGCAAATTCTTCTGTCAATTTATAATCAATTGCTTTCATTTTTGAATGATTAATTTCTATTCCCTGCAACCCAAAATTCACATACTTTTCAATTTCGTCATAATTATCGTATACACAAGGATGAGCCAGCACTGCAATACCACCATCTTTTTGAATAGCTTCAATGCCTTTTTTAACATCTATATATTCCATTTTCATATCTGTTTCAATAGAGGTTTTGGAAGCAAATAACTGTTTATATTTTTCAGGATTCATATCATCCGAATATTTTTCCTTTAAAGCCTGGTAAAGATGCATTTTAAAAACAATATTATATTTAGAATACTTTTTGGCATCTGCATAGGTGATATAGTAATTTTTCTGCTTCAACTCTTCGATGAGTTCTTTATGATAATTATCGCGTGCCTGTAAGGTTTTTGTACACAATTTTTCAATATGATCTGTTTTTTCAATCCATAAGCCGAGCACATGTACTTTTTTATATACATCAAAATCATAGCAGCTCATTTCCACACCGCGAATCGCCTCTATGCCTAATTCCTCAGAATATTGCTTAACCTCTGCCCAATGATCGACTGTATCATGGTCAGTGATAGCAAGTGCTTTTATATTTTTTTCTTTCGCTCTATCTAAAACATCCTTTATTTCACATACTCCATCACTATGGTTGGTATGAACATGTAAATCTGCATAAATCATTTAACTCTTCCCCTTTCAAATTATTGCTAATAAATCATCTGCCGCTTTGACATTCTTTTTATTTACAGGAACAACATCTAAATAATCATCGCTATTTGTAATAATGACAATCGTTGTTGTTTCATATCCAGCCTTCACTATTTGGTCTATATCGAATTCTATAAGTAAGTCCCCTTTTTTAATAACCTGTCCTTTTTCAACAGATGAATGGAAATACTTTCCTTCCAATGAAACGGTGTCGATTCCTATATGAACCAGTATCTCTACGCCATCATCCGTGGTTAAGCCAACGGCATGGCCGCTGCTGAATGCTGCACTTACTACACCATCACAAGGGGCATATAATTTCCCGTTTTCCGGTTTAATTGCAATGCCTTTTCCCATAATGCCACTGGAAAAAGTCTCATCATTAACATTTTCCAATGGAATCAATTCACCATCTAAAGGACTTTTTAATTTGGTATGTTTTTTAGCAGCTTCATCATTTTTAACCATATTTGATTCTTGGGACTTTTCTTCAACCGGATCATCAAATCCGATAACAAATGTTGCTATAAAGGTTACAACTGCTGATATAATCAGTGTAAAAATAGCCAGCAGAATATTGTTTTCCTCTTCTGAAATCCACATAGGTAAACTTAAAAGACCTGGAGTAACATAAATAAAAGCTTTGAGTTTCATGATACCTGCAAACAACCCTGCTGCTGCACCACCGATCATACATGCATACATAGGCTTTTTCAATTTTAGGTTAACCCCATATAAAGCAGGCTCTGTAATTCCACCTAAGAAAGCCGCCATACTTGAAGAAAACGCCAAAGATTTCAATTGAGTATTTTTACTTTTAATGGATACGGCAAGGGAAGCAGAAGCCTGAGCCATATTGGAACAAAGGGCAACAACACGAATAATTGGGTCGAATCCTCTGGTCGCTACAAGATCAATACTAATTGGACTTAATGCCTTATGAATACCGATAGACACTAACCAAGGATATACCATTGCCAATAATGGAATAGCAATAAAGCCGCCATGATTATAAACAAACATGCTTCCTTGGGCAATTAAAGAAGAAATGAAATCGCCGACCGGACCGACAATAATTAGTGCTAAAGGTACGCTGATTAAAGCTACCAGCAACGGTTCTGCGAATACTTTAATCATCTCAGGCACTATTTTTTTAACAAATCGTTCTACATAAGACATAATCCATACAGCAAGCAGGGCCGGAACCAATGTTGCTGAATATTTAACTAAGGAAACACCAATACCTAAAAATGTAACAGGATCTCCTTCTGACACTAAAGCCATCCAATCAGGATGCACCATCACCAGACCAAGAAACGCACCTAAGTACTGGTTGGCCCCAAAAATTTTAGCCGCAGAAAAACCGATAAATGCGGGCATGAAGTAGAACCCTGTATCAAACATTAAGTTTAAGACAATATACGTATCCGATTCTGTTGTTAACCAGCCAAGCATCGTTAGTACAAGCAATAATACTTTTCCCATACCGCAGCCGGCAAGTAACGGAATTATCGGCGCTATCGATCCAGTAATTGTGCCGATAACTTTATCAAAAACGGACCTATCATCATTTTTCTTGCCATTGTCGCCCGAACCGATACCGATTACTTTTGCTAAATCATTATAGACACGATCCACATTATTTCCAATGACTAATTGGTATTGTCCTCCTTTTTTAACCAGGGACAATACTTCTTTTATGGATTTAATTTCTTCATCATCCGCTTTGGAATCGTCCTTCAAAGTAAACCGTAAACGGGTAGCACAATGAACGACATTATTTATATTGTTCTTTCCCCCTACTGCCTTTATAATTTGATTTACTAATTTTTCATTTTTCATGCTTTCTCCTCCATTTTTAAATGTATTAATGAAGGTTTAGCCAACTTAATGTCACCATCCTCTGCCAGAGCTATCGTTCATCAATCACCGCCTTAAAGGTTATTATTGAAGCTATTGCTTTATTATTTTTGCTATATGAATGGTTAGATACAATAGTTCGTCATTATCCAGAATATAATCATATTTTTGTTCCACATATTCTTTTATCTTCAAGGAACATAGATAAGGCTGCACATATTTTTCTTTAATAATTTCTAATAAATCATTATCCAGCGGATTTTCTTTTTTATTATTTTGTAAAAAAATACGGTGACCAAAAAACTTTAAATGTGTAACAAAACGATGATATGCAAGCGATTCCACGTCAAATTCGATGGAAAAATAATATTTAACGATATGGGTAATCTGTTGAATAAAGTTTGTTATTTGATAGGAATTATGCACCTCTCCATCTAATTCAGCACTGACAATATGGACAGCAATAAAACCCGCTTCATCCTCCAGCATCGAAATGCCCGTTTCGTTTTTTATCAGCATCACAGCCTCTTGTCCAATTTCAAACTCCTTTTGATAAAAATGTTTGATCTCCCATTGTAATTTATTTTTCAAGGGGATCCCTTCATGATATCTTTGAATACTCGTATAAATATGATCCGTTAAAGATATATAAATACTGTCATTTAAAGGAGTTTCAAGCTTTTCCTTCGCGATATTAATAATCTGTTCGGATAAATCAATGTATTTTACCGGAATCTCATCTATCATCTCAATTATTCGGCTGTGAATTGTCTGAGAGTCAGCGGAAAACGTTTTATAAACTTTATCCTGATCGATGGAATCACCATTCTTTTTGTTATAAGCAATCCCTTTTCCCATTACAATAATCTCTTTATTATTACTATCTCTTGTAATAACAGCACTATTGTTAAGGATTTTTCTTATTTTCATTTCATTGGCCTCCTTACCTGCACTATATTGTATTAATTTACATTTTTGTATCTTTATTGATGTCAGAATATAAAAAAACCTATTTACAAATAAAGATATTTGTAAATAGGTTTTGTGTAGCTCAGAAGCATGCTATAACAATCCTAATCGTTACTATCATATAGAAATTATATTTAAATTATTTCGTTTTTTTGTATAAAGATTTGATTATAAAAAGCGCTCTCTATGTCACCTAGTATACCATGGGCAGCTTTGATGTCAAGCGCTTACGAGAATCAACTGAACCTTTTGAAAACGAATCACCGATTACTTGGTAGAGTAAATAAAAAAAGAAGACCCCTAAACAAGTAAACTTCGCTTTAATTAACAGGCCCCCTTATTCAGACAGAAGATATTGATTTTTTATCTCATCTTCAACATTTATAAAGATAGAAAGGAAAGATGTACTTATTTCCCTTTAATCCCATTCACATTATAAAGAAAACTTGGGCGCTCCCAAAAGCGCTGCTTCGCCATTGCATCAATAAATTTCTGGCCAAACTGAGAATCTGTATCCATCACAACGCCCGGCATCCCTTCAATTCCCATTTCCTTCAATAAGTGAGCACTCTCTTCCCTCGCACCTATTGGCTTGAAGTGATTGTACATATTCATAATAAAGGTACGGGCCTGATGATGGAAATAGTCATCCACTCCAGTTCCACCAACCAGGTAGGCACCCTCATAGCTTAAAGGTGACCCTGTCAGGAAGTTTTGGTCGACATCATACGTCATTCCTTCACTGCTCTTTACTTCACCCAGGTTGTTGCTTACAGTCACTACATGTATTCCTTCTTTTCTCCACTGCTTCAAAAGTGCGTCCACTTCCTTTCCAGGAAAGCCTTCCGCCAGAAACACAGCTACTTTTAGCGTTTTCGCCACGAATTTCGTATTCATCAAGCTTACAGCTGGTGATGATTTCGTAACCTTGGATTCTTCTACATCCGGTACAGTAACCCCGACTTTTATCGCAACCTTTTCGGCGAGTTCTTTACTGACCCTCGCCAAGCGGTCAACCATCTGCTGACGTACAGGTACATGAAGACATCTTCCAAGTTCAAAGCTGTAAGCACCGATAATATGCTCCCGCTCCACCGGCGTCATGCTGTTCCAGAAAAGCCTCGCCTGTGAGTAGTGATCCTTGAAGAAATCTGCTGTTTTACGCAGCTTCAATCCTTCTACCGTCGAAGGATAGGTTACAAAACCTCCCTTTTCCGGCGGTACTTCAGCTGGTGTATTATCTGCCAATATGTTTTTGTGATAAGAAACTTTCCCGCGGTCAATCACATAACGTGAAGCACCATCCCGCTGATTGTTAAAAACAGGACACACCGGCTTATTGATCGGAAGCTGCTGGTAATTCGCTCCAACCCGTGCCTGTTGCGTATCCGTGTACGAGAATAAACGTCCTTGCAGTAGCGGATCATTAGAGTAATCAATTCCCCGGACAATATTCCCTGGATGAAATGCACTCTGCTCTGTTTCCGAAAAGGCATTATCAACCGTTTTATTTAACGTTATTTTCCCTATCTTCTGAAGCGGAACTTCCTCTTCTGGCCAGAACTTCGTCGGGTCTAAAATATCAAAATCAAACATAAATTCCTGATCTTCCGGAATAATCTGTATCGCAAGCTCGTATTCTGGATGATTTCCCATTTTGATATTTGTCCAAAGATCTCTGCGGTGAAAATCAGCATCCTCACCCAGCTTTTGTGCCTCGTCCCAAATTAATGGATGAACCCCCAGCATTGGCTTGATATGAAACTTCACAAAATGAGCGACCCCTTCTTTGTTAACTAGACGAAATGTATGGACACCGAATCCTTCCATAGTACGGAAATTCTTAGGAATTGCACGATCAGACATAATCCACATAGCCATATGGGTTGTCTCCGGGTTGCTTCCCATAAAATCCCAAAACGTGTCATGCGCCGTTTGGCCTTGCGGATATTCGTTATCTGGCTCCGGTTTAACAGAATGAATCAAATCAGGGAATTTAATTGCATCTTGAATGAAAAAGATAGGAAAATTGATAGCAACTATATCAAAATTTCCGTCATCTGTATAGAATTTAATAGAAAATCCGCGCACATCCCGAACGGTTTCATTACAGCCCCGTGAACCAATTACTTGTGAAAACCGCACAAATAACGGTGTTTTTTTAGAAGGATCCTGCAGGAAATCAGCCATCGATACATCACTCATAGATTCATACAGTTCAAATTCACCATAAGCGCCCGTCCCCCGTGCATGAACAACCCTTTCTGGAATCCTTTCCCTATCAAAATGTGCTATCTTTTCTCTGGCAAGAAAATCTTCAAGCAAAGTCGGTCCGCGGTCGCCGGCGGTCAATGAATTTTCATCATCCGCTATCTTTTTTCCTTCATTGGAAATCATCTCTTGATTACGTGTCTCTCTTATATGGGATTCCAGCTGTTTTTCCTTTTTGTTTAGATCTTTCTTTTCTTTCATACAGATTCATCTCCTAACAATGGTAATAGTCTCTATTTTTAACCAAGAAATGAAAAGTATGCACTAGGAATAGTTTTCTGTATAAAGATAGAATGCCTTTATTGTATGTATCGTTAACTTCTATTTTATTTTGATTATTGTATTCAGTTAAAGAAGCCACCTGTTCAGTACAGACGGCTTCTTTAACTGATTTGGGAACTATACATATTTCTCCATAATAACGTAGGACTCGCCATTTTTCACAAAGCTTGAGCATGTCCGGACAAGACCAAACCTTTGATAAAAACTCTCCTTGTTTTTTCTGGCATTACACCAAATTCTCTTTATATCGTATGTTTTTGCTTCCTCCAATACTGCCTCTAGCAATCTACTTCCATATCCTTTTCCTTGTTCTGATTTCAGCGTCGCAAATTTTCTAAATTGAGCTTCGTCTTTATCTACAAACAGTGAAACAACAGAAATCAGCATATTTTCTTTAAAAAGGCCAAAATGAATACCTGCATCATCATCTTTTAATTTTATGTAATCAAAATCCTCATTTGGCCACATCACCTCATGTCTTAGCATCCAAGCTTTCTCTTTCTTTATTTTAGTAATTTGAATTTCCATGTTCCCCTCCTCTTTGCCATGGTTCTTAGCAAGAATCTACTTCTAAAAAATCCCGATCATACGGTTCGCATAGTAGAGCGTAACCACAGTCAGCAGCAATAAGATAATATTTTCTGCCTTTCCGCCGGTTCTCGCAGTAATTGGAAAACGAACCGTTATCCTAGCAGGATATAATAGCTTAATTCCCTGTTTGGTACTGGCATCTAATAATAAATGTGTGGCCATACCAATCAAGAGGCCCACGGTAATGGAGGTGTTACTGACTACTTCCGATAAAATAAGTGCCACTAAAGCTAGAAATAATAAACTGTGTGTAAACGTCCGATGTCCAAAGATTGTATTGATAATTTTCGAAATCGCCGGAAACCTCCGCCCGATTTTGCTGCCGCTATGGCAAATATCCGGAAGTAATCCACCGGCAGCTCCTGCTGCAATGAACCATTCGGGCTGGTAGGCATCCGTTATTGCCACAATAGCTGTCGTTACAGTGATGCCGGCCATGATATGTGTTTTCCCTGTCATGCTCTTTTTCTCCTTTATTTGTAAATTACATTCTATTATCATAACACCTCTACAAGAAAAAGAACATACGTTTCTTTCATTTCATTTCTGTTATTTAAAAATGCAGCAAACATTGATTGTCTGCTGCATCAAAATATTTTACTATTTTGTTAAATGATAGCTCGTATCCAAAAGCTGAAAGATTTCATCC
The DNA here is from genome assembly GCF_007991515.1 of Oceanobacillus sojae. GTDB lineage: Bacteria > Bacillota > Bacilli > Bacillales > Amphibacillaceae > Oceanobacillus > Oceanobacillus sojae. The sequence continues at coordinate 19,791 of NZ_BJYM01000019.1, read as the reverse complement.
TTTGAAAGAGTACCGTCTAATACAATACTTATCCAATGCTCTTTATTCATATGATAAGCTGGTAAGATTCCGCTATCTTCTCTTAGTATAGATGCTAATCCAGGGTCGCATTTGACATTTAAAACTTCAACAGCCTCTTCTCCTTCTATATTCAACTTCTCTTTATCAACATCCATCAGCAATCCAAACCATTTATTATTTTTCTTGTGCCGAAGCACAGCGTATTTTGGGAATTTAGCCCATGGATAATCTGGATCTATATCGTATTTTCTTTTCGCATAATTTAAAACCGCTTCTCTGCTCAACGAAATCACCTTAATCTAATTTAGAATAAATGAAAAGATTACTTTTACCTATTTTACCAGCAAAGACAGGCTTGTTAAAAGTGATTCCATTATTTGATATCTAATCTTTTTAATTTTCGTATGGAAGTACGAAAGTTTACACTTCTAAACACCAGCATGAAGGCTAACGCAAATGCAATATACGTCACGCCAACGAGAAAAGAAGTTTGCAGGGGAGGCAGCCACTCCGTTAAAAACCCTGCGCCGATCATGGCAATGCCCATGGAACTATTCTGAAACATGGATAAAGTACCGAATAAAAATCCCCGTTTAGAAGCAGGCAATATCTTCATCAAAACAGTATCAAAGCAAATATTGCTTATCCCGCCTACAAAAGTTATTAAAATGGCAAGCGCTAAAGCTTGTATAAAAAAGAATGATTGACTAAGTAATATGTGACCTGCCCCTTCCAGTAAAATCATCACAACACCTATCGCAATATATTTTCTGCGTATCCATTTAACTATGGTTGAACTTAAGACAAAACCTATACCCAGAGCTGAATAGATTAAACCAACGCCTAAATCTCCTTTATCAAAAACCTCCAATGCAATTAAATTAAATATGACATTATCCACACCATTTGCAAGCGGCATAAGCAGCATAACCATTAAAAATACCCGTAATAAAGCAACTCTTACAATAAGAAACCTGCTTTTTTTTAACGAAGATTCTGCCACTTCCATTTTTGAGCTCTTAGCCGTATTACTTTTTGTCAAACGCCATATTAAAATTGCTGCTAACATAAGAAATGCCGCATGGAAGATAAATAAAACATGCATATTGGATATAAAAGCGATTATACCTCCAAGCAGTGAGCCAAAAACAAGTGTTATCCCTACAATATTTTGTTCCAAACCATTCACAGAAACTAAATTTCTTTTTTCGACGATATCGGGAATAATCGAAAATCGAACCGGATTATATATTGCCTGCCCGCTTGCAATAATAAATGTACTAAGATACAACAAGCCCAGTTCTTCTGTCATCGTTGCCCAGATTGGAAGTAATGCGAACGGAGCTCTTAAAAGGTCTGTCCAAAACAACAGCTTCGCCTTATAAAAACGGTCGGCCAGGTATCCACTAATGGGGGCGAATATAATTGTTGGCAAAACAAGCAAAGCCATCAGTAACCCTAAAGCAGCTCCGGACTCCGTTAATAGATAAAGCAGCGCAAAGGAACCAACTTGAGCGAACCGTCCCCCAATACCATTTAATACGGAACTCCAAAATATAATTTGATATTTTGGTTCCTTTTTCAATATTTGAAAATTATACAAACTATCCCCCCCTAACAAAATAGACACTCATCTAATTAGATATTCGAAAAATATGACCTGATTATACAGGCCACATTTCAACCGGATTAAGTTCATAAATACCATCTTGGCGATACATAAAATGAGCCATTACAAATTCACGTCTAATTGTAGCGAAATCCTGATGATATTGCTGTATATGCTCATTTATTTCTTTTTCTTTATACGTTTTTCCATGTTCCAGGCCACGTAACATATATTCTAAGAGAATCAGCTTCTTCTTTCTTTGTGCAGGCAACGCCTTTAATTTTCCATTACCATCAATGAAGTTTCGAATGACCTTCGCTTTTTCTCCCTCTGTTATATCAAATTTTTCGAACATTTCATTATCTCCTATCCGAGTAATCTCTAGTGCCATTCGTTCAAGCTTATCTTTGTTTAAATAAAAATAAATTGTGTTCTTATCCCGCCGTTGATAAACAATATCAATCTGTTTTAATTTTGTTAAATGATGCGAAATTGTTGGCGGCTTTAATCCTAGCTTTCCCGCAATTGCTTGACCATGAAGAGGCCCTTCTTTTAATAAGCTAATAATGCGGATTCGAGTTTTGTCTCCAATTGTTTTGTGAAAGTTTACGATTCGATCTAATTGCATTATAATCCCTCCCAAGCTAATTAGATTATAATCTAATTAGATATATATGAAAAGCCCTTTTTTAAAATAATGTTTTGAAAACTGCTTTAGAGGCTAGGAAAAATGGTGAATAAACTGGATAGATCAAACGAGTAAGGAGCTTTAGCTGACTAATCTGTCAGTCTTTTGGTGATGATGAAGGCAATCCATTATGTGTTTAAATATACCTGTAGTGCGGCAGCCGGAAGCTTTTTTGACAAATGTTGCAGCACTATTAGATGACGACGGGAAAATCAATAACAATGAAACGGTACAATTTCTCCAACTCTTTGTGGATACCTTTGTCCAACTAATAACGACATGTAAAGCAAATTAGACTGGACATAGCCTTGCTAACTATGAAATGATATTTGTAATAACTGATATTATCTAGAGGGAGAGGGGTATATGGACTCGGTTATTTTTGATTTTAACGGCACTTTATACAGAGATACAGCGCTTCATGAACAAGCTTGGCAGAAATTTATCCAGGAACTATTAGGCTATGCACTTTCTGATGAGGAATTTTCCAAAATTCACGGACGCTCCAATCATCTGACGATGGAGCGGTTATTAGAACGTTCCTTAACCAAAAAAGAAGGAGAAGATTTATCCAATCGTAAAGAAGCAATCTATCGAGAGATTGTAATAGAAAAGAAGCATAACGAATTAATCCCAGGCACGGTTGATTTTTTCAACTTGCTGAAGGAAAATGGCACACCTATAAATATTGCAACTGCTTCGACAAAAGTCAACGTGGACTTTTATTTTGAGTTTTTCCAATTGAATCGTTGGTTCGACTTAGACAAAGTTGTATATGATAATGGGAAGCTACCCAGTAAACCAGCACCAGACCAATATATTCAGGCAGCATTAAATATTAATACTGTTCCCAAAAAGATGACCATTTTCGAAGATTCACCCATCGGGCTGCAGGGTGCGGCTAATGCCAAAGCAAAACGGATTATTGCGATGTCTACCAATAATAATCATGCAGAGCTGGAACAAACCGGTGTTGTGGACTTTATTATTGATGATTTTACGGATGAACGGTTAAGAGAATTGTTTAATTGAGCTAAATTGTGCTTTAAACTGAAAAAATGTAATACGAATTAGAACCTCTAGATAATTGGAGGTTCTAATTCGTATTATATTAATAATCATATTAAACCTTAACAGAGCCCCCGTTAATACTACAATAAGCTCCTCTCTTCCCTTTCATACAAACGAGCAATCTCATCTAAAGCAAGCCGGTGATGAGCATGCCCCTCATCAACTCCATACCCTGCCGCCACCACGGATAAAATACTCCCCTTTATCTTCAGCATTGCTTTTACCTTTTCCAAATCAAAACCAAGCATTGGCACGCTGGATATACTATAAGCGGTGAGTGCCAGCAGCAGATAGCCAAGCGCAATATATCCTTGTGATTGCAGTACATCAGGAGCCACCTCCAGTGTTTCTAAGAGAGCTTTCTTGTCGCTTCTCTTCTTATCCGGGCTCATTTCCGGATGGAGGACATCCTCCACTTTCCCGTGCACATCCAGCAAATCACTATATAATACAATTACGCAGGAAGCTGTATTTAATTGCTTTTGATAACCGGAATATTGGTAGAGCTTTTGAATCATATTTTTATCTTTCACTATTACAAATCTCCATGGCTGCGCATTGAATCCGCTTGGCGCCAGTCTTACATGATCGATAATTTTGAATATCAGCCTGGTGTCCACCTCCTGTTCTGTAAAGCTGCGGACACTCTTTCTCTCCTGCATCCATTTTAAAATCATTTCTGAATCCATAAAAAATCACTCCTATCTCATTAGCTACGCTTCATTATGATAGAAGTGATTCTTGTCTGGGCGGGAATATTAAGATCTTGTATCGATACAGACGGCTCTTCCTTTACAGATATTTGCTGCTCTCTATCGCTTCGTAAATTAATTGAACACCCGCATCAATCTTTCCCTCCTGAATGCTGGTGGTATTCAGCTTTAAAAATTTATGGTTCTGCTTATAGCCTGCTATATAATTTGTTTTATAGTCATCCACTAAAACATGACGTTTAGTCAACTCTTCATGGAGCTTGTTCATATTAATCTGTTTCGGCAGCCTGATTACTGTATGCATCTGATGGTTATCATTAAATTCATATCCGGAAAAATAAGTTCTCAAAGCACGCCGCAGCATTTCTGCTTTATGCTGATGCTTAGAAACTATTTTATCTTTATGATGGGCATATAACCCGCTCTCCATGAATGTCTGCATAATAACCTGACTTAAAGAACTCGTATGAATATCAATAATTTCTTTAAAGCTTTGAAAGGACTCAATGAATTCCTCAGGCACGACAGCAATACCCAGCCGTTGTCCCGGGAACATAATTTTAGAAAAGCTTTTTAAATAAATAACACGCTGATCATTATCTATTTCATAAAGTGTTTTATAGCTGCTGTTCCCTTCAAAGTCACCTAAATAATCATCCTCTATGATATAAAAATCATATTTTACCGCGAATTCCAAGAGCTTCTTTTTTTCCTGCTCACTCATTGTTGTCCCTAGCGGATTATGAAGCCTTGGCATTAAGTAAACATAGCCTGGGCGCTTCATTCTAATCGTTTTCTCTAATTCTTTTAAATCAATCTTATCCAAATCCCGATAGCATGTGACGTAATCCAGGTGAAGGCGTTCCACCAGATTGATTATCTGATGATAGGTCGGCTGCTCAATCAGAATGGCTTGTTTTCGGGTCATCATTATTAAAGCGAAAATATGCAAAGCTTGCTGGGTACCACTTGTAATCATAATCTGGTCTTTTTTTGTGAAAATCTGATCCTCCATCAGCAGCTTTTGAAATAAATGCTTCAGCTCTTCATTACCAGTCGTTCTACCATAAGTAAATAATTCTGTTTTTTCATTTTGAACGGCAGCTTCCAGACATTGCGAATAGCTGTCCAATGGAAAATCTGTCCAGGAGGTAGAGGCAGTGGAAAAATCATATTTTCCTTTACATGCTACTGAATCTGTTTTTCTGGAAATAATAAAATAACCTACATTTGGTTTTGCATAAATTCGGTTCATATCGGTTAAATATTGTAATGCCTGAGTTACTGTAACTTGGCTTACTTCAAAGGTATCCATTAATTTCCGTACAGACGGCAAGCGCTCTTTATATTCTCCCTGCTCGATGTGGTCTAGAATTCTATTGGCTATGAATTGATATTTCTTCATAAGCGTCCTCCTTTCCCTATAACTAGATTACCATGAATGTATTTTCGCTGTGTTTTCCTTTGCCTTATTTGTATCGATACACTTGTAAAAAGAAATTCCGTCTATCAAACACGCCTCCTTTATTCTGAAAAAGAAGGAGGAGAAAGCCATGAGAAAAAATAGAGCATTACTGGCAGCAGCTGCCTTTTCCATTATTATTGGGTTGTCCTTTATGTTTGTTAAAATTTCTTTGACATATGAAGGGCAACTACTTATATTGGCTCAGCGTTTTACATTTGCCTTTTTAGGTGTCCTTTTATTTCTGGCAATAAAACCAATCCATTTACGTTTGGGTCGCAGGGAAGTTTTAATCGTGGCAGTGATTTCATTATTTTACCCGATTATATTTTTCAGCAGTCAGATACTTGGACTAGATCAGACAACAGTGACGGAAGCTGGAATTATCCAGGCGATCGCCCCGGCTATAACGGTTCTTTTGGCGAGTATATTTCTTAAGGAACAAGTCCGGAAAGTACAGGGAATAGGAATTGTGTTTAGTATAGCAGGAGTTGTTTTCCTGCAGCTGATGAACAGCTCGGGAGGCTATGATTTTCATCTGATTGGCAATCTGCTGATTATCGTATCTATTCTGGCAACGGCGATTTGGCAGGTAATGTCCAGAAGCGCAACAAAATCTATCGCACCAATTCAAATCACGATATATATCATGTTTATTGGTTTTCTGTTCTTTAATGCCGTCTACTTTATAAATGGCGGTTCTGCCGAGGAATATATCGGTTCCCTGACAGAGATTCCATATTTATTATCTATCTTATTTTTGGGTGTCCTGTCTACATTTGGAACTTCTTTATTGTCTATTTATGCTGTTTCCAAATTACCGGTAATCCAGGTCAGTGTATTTAATAATGTTGCTACGCTGATCACTATCCTTTCTGGAGTACTGATTCTAAGCGAGCCGTTTCATTATTATCACATTATTGGTGCTGCTGTGATTATTTTTGGGGTTATTTTGGTAAATGTGAAAAAGAAAATAAAGTATAAAAAAGCAGCATAGCAAATAAAAATCAGTTCTATCCTAAAAAATGCTGATTTTATATAAAAACATTTTAGCCTTCTTTACAGCAATCTGTTTTGTATCGATACAATGGGTATTTTTTTAGCACAAAAAAATGAAATTCTTATCATAATAAAGTTTCATACACCAATTAGGAGGAATATAGATGAGTAATTTGAAATCAGAAGTAAAAACAATAACCGTACTTGGTACAGGAATTATTGGAACAGCTGTAGCTAAAAATCTGCAGAAAAGCGGTTTTGAGGTATGCGTTTGGAACCGTACACGTTCAAAAGCCAAAATGCTTCAAACGGTTGGAGTTACTGTATGTGATTCTCCGCTGGAAGCCGTTCAGGATACAGATGTCATTATAAGTCTTTTAAAAGATGGTCCGGTGATATTGGAAGTCATGCAATCTTTAAAAGAATGCTTATCAGAAGGAACCATTTGGATTCAGATGAGTACGGTCGGGCTGGATATTGATGCATTAACAGCCTTCGCTAAACAATACGAGCTAATCTTTTTTGATGCTCCTGTACAAGGGACAAAACAGCCGGCAGAACAAGGTCAGCTTATTATTCTTGCTTCTGGATCAATATCCCATAGACAGGCAGTTGAACCAATCTTTGAAGCAATTGGAAAACATACCGTGTGGGTTTCCGAACAACCGGGAGCAAGCAGCCGGTTAAAATTAGCACTAAACAGCTGGGTCTTCGCTTTGACACATGGTGTTGCCGAGAGCCTTAGCCTTGCAAAGGAACTGGGCATTGACCCGAATTTGGTTGTGGATGTTGTAACCGGCGGACCGATGGATAATGCTTATTTCCAGCAAAAAGCACAATCCATATTGACGGATGATTATACAACAAGCTTTTCAATTGCAAATGCCGTAAAGGATGCTGGATTAGTAGTATCCGCTGCGGAAAAGCAAGCATTGCAGGTGGATATTACACGTGCCGGCCAACAAAGATTTCAACGTGCACTTGATCAAGGACATGGTGATAAGGATATGGCGGCTTCCGGTTTGGTTGGCATAAATAGGTGAGTAAATCGGATAGATCAGATGGGCAAGAAGCATTCTATACTGCAAAACTGCCAATATGGAATCTCATTGCACTATCAGTTGCGAGTTTTCTCGCAATTACGACAGAAACTTTCTGATAATATCGATATGAGAAATCACACTATCAAATGCTTCTATCATTGCTTGATAAAAACGCTCTTATCAAGCAATGATAGAAGTCTATTTCTTTTTGCTTCGGTCTTGGTACAAACAGCAATCGTACGCTCCAAATCTTTAACCGGGATAAGCTGGACATTCAGGTACTCGATACTTTTAATCAGTAATGCCGGTACAATGGTAATCCCCTCCCCTGCTAATACATACCCATACAGAAAGTCACCAAACGGAACCTCTCTTGCAATCTGAGGAGTATCACCATATTGCTTTGCAAAATCTATTATTCGACTCCGGGAATCACAGGGACTGGTATGCAGAATAAGTGGAAACTTCTTGATATCCTTCCATTCAAGCATCTGTGATTTAACTGGCATATCCTGCTCAGGTATAACAGCATAATAATTCTCCGTAAATAATTCCGTTATAAACAGATCCTTTGTCCAAAAAGAAGCATCGATAAAAGCCGCATCAATCTGTTCGTTGATTACTGACTGGACAAGCGCTTCTGAATGATTCTGAATAAAAACAGAATGATCCGTATTAATAACATCCGGGAGAAAAGAGGTTGAAATACTTGGCAAACAGCCAATCGTAAGTTTATCAGTTTGCTGCATTTTCATTAGCTTCTCTCTCGTCCTGTTCATTTCCTGCAGCAAGGATTGTGCCTGCTGGTAAAAATGCTGCCCTGCTTTGGTCAGTTCAATTCCCTTCGAGCTTCTTGTAAGCAATTTTGTATTTACATCTGCTTCTAAGCTTCTTACTTGTTTGCTTAATGCAGGCTGAGAAATATTTAAACGATTGGCCGCTCTGGTAATGCTTTTTTCCTCAACAATCGCGATATATGCTTCTAGCCAAATTTGATTCATTCCATCACCTCATAACAATTGATTATGACTTTTATAACCAATCTGTATTTCCGCCGTCTCTATGTTCACTATACAATAAACAAAGTATACAGGCAGTTTATTTGTTTTTGATTTAATATAAAAATGGTTTTATTCCTTTAGTTATCATAACGTATTGGAATAGAAAGGAGAAATTATGAAAGCAGTCGTTTATCAAAGTCAAAAAGGATTATCTTATCAGGAAGCGGAGAATAAAAGACCTGAACCAGGAGAAGTAAAAATCAAATTAAAATCTGCAGGGTTAAACCGTCGTGATTTATTTGTGATGAACCAGAAACGTTCCCAAGAAACATCTTATATCCCGGGATCAGATGGTGCGGGAATCATTACAGAACTCGGAAAAGATGTTACAGGTTTTAATCTATATGATGAGGCCCTTATTAACCCAAGCCTTGATTGGCATGCATTGAAAGATGTACCTGAAACACCGCATATCTTGGGTAGCCCATCCAATGGCACTTTTGCCGAATATATTGTGATCTCTTCAAAAAATATCGTAAAAAAACCGGCTTATCTTTCATGGGCCGAAGCAGGCGTATTATCTTTATCAGCTCTTACTGCTTATCGGGCACTGTTTACCAAAGGACAGCTGAAAACTGGGCAGCATCTTTTTATTCCTGGCATTGGAAGCGGCGTAGCAACCTATGCTTTACTGTTCGCCAAAGCAATTGGTACAAAGGTAAGTGTTACTTCACGCGATAAAGCTAAGCTTCATAAAGCCAAAGCTCTCGGAGCAGACCAGCTTCTCCCGACAGAGAGTGATTGGAAGACTGAGCTGAGAGAAGATAAATTTGATGTCATATTAGATAGTATAGGGGCAGCACTCTTTCCCAAATATTTTGATGTATTAAAACCGGATGGGAATTTGGTTCATTTTGGGGCAAGTTCCGGTGACAATATTACACTTTCTCTACGCTCACTCTTTTATCCACAATTTAATATCCTCGGAACCTCAATGGGAAGTGCAGTAGAATTCGAACAAATGATACAATTTATATCGCATTACAGCATAAAACCGGTAGTGGATAGTGTTTATCCGCTTATTGAAATCGAACGGGCAATGGAGAGAATGCAATCCGGAAATCAATTTGGAAATATAAGTTTAGCGATGGAATAAAAAGCAGGGCTTTCTTTTGGCATCTATCACACAACCAATATTTCCCTCCCCTTCTTTGTTATTCATAATTGATTATGCTACTATGAAAAAGGATATCAAATCTAGAAGGAGGCTCAATACGTATGGCTTTAGAAAATTTTGATCAATTACTGGAAAAATACGCTGAATTAATCGTAACTGCCGGAGTGAATGTACAGGAAGGACACACTGTTGTTGTATCCATCGATGTCGACCAGGCTCCATTAGCACGTAAAATAACGAAAGCGGCTTATGAAAAAGGTGCCAAACGCGTTATTCTTAAATGGGGAGACGATAAAGTTTCGAGACTTGGTTTTGAACATCAATCAACGGAAACGTTAACAGATATTCCTGATTACCGAATCGAGGAAATGAATTACATCGTTGAACAAGGTGCTACCCGTATCAATGTTGTTTCCAATGATCCTGATGCCTTAAAAGGCTTAGATGGTGAAAAAATTGCTGCAACTCAAAAAGCAGCCGGTGAAGCCTTTAAGCCAATGGCTCAAGCAACACAGGCAAATAAACTCTCCTGGATTGTAGCAGCAGCTGCCAGTCCGGCATGGGCAGCAAAAGTCTTTCCTGAATTAAATTCAGCTGATGAACAGACAGATGCATTATGGGATGCTATTTTCAAAGCCGTTCATTTATATGATGACGATGCCATCCAGACATGGGAAGAAAAAGATAAAACCCTGGAAACAAAAGCAGAAACGTTGAATAAAGAACAATTTGTAGCGTTACATTACACTGCTCCAGGTACGGATTTAACTGTCGGCCTGCCGAAAAATCATCGCTGGGAAGGAGCTGGAAGCTTTAACTCTCGCGGCGAGCGTTTTATCGCCAATATGCCGACCGAAGAAGTATTTACTGCTCCGGATGCTAACCGGGTAGATGGTGTTGTTGTTTCAACCAAGCCATTAAGCTATGCCGGTTCTGTCATTGAAGGGATGGAATTCCATTTTAAAAATGGGAAAGTAACCAAGGTTACCGCTGAAAAAGGCGAAGAGGTTATTCAAAAATTAATCCAGCAGGATGAAGGTGCTTCCCGTTTAGGAGAGGTTGCGTTAGTTCCTGATGCCTCCCCTATTTCTCAATCTGGATTAACTTTCTTTAATACATTATTTGATGAAAATGCTTCGAATCATTTAGCACTGGGTTCTGCATATGCGTTCAGCTTAATCGGCGGAACAGATATGACAGAAGAAGAGCTAAAAGAAGCAGGTCTTAACCGTTCGACTACTCATGTTGACTTTATGATCGGTTCGAATCAAATGGATATTGACGGTATTAAAGAAGATGGCAGCCGTGTTCCTGTTTTTAGAAAAGGCGCATGGGTTTAATTCGTTTGTCGATTTGACTATTAAAAAAATCCAACTACGAATATAGTTGGATTTTTTTCTTTATTTACATTTAAGGTGATAATAGGATAACTGCCAAGCATCTTTATTAAGATTTAATCTGTTCTCTTTTTAAAAATATCTTTAACAAATTCCTCTTTGAAATCAGTATATTCATTGACTCCTATAGAAGAATTCTTAAGATACTCCAACTTTATCTCTAAATACTGTTTTCTTGCAGCCTCATTTGAATTTAAATAATCCCTAAAGAAAATTAGATTATTCCATAGCTCCTTTTGATACTCAACCAAGTGAATAAAATGCGTTTTTACTTCATAGGTGTCATCCGTAAACTTTGCTAATACAATTTCTCCCGGTCTCTCCGCTTTCAGTCTTAAGAAGCCCGCTCTACTAAAACCTTTAAATAAGGATTTATCTACCTTACTTAGATCGTTAACGCCCACCAATATATCAATGATTGGTTTTGCGGCCATTCCTTTAATCGCTGTACTGCCAATATGCTGAATCCGATTTTCATCAAGGGCTGTTTTTTCTGCCAGTTCTTCTTTCACTCTCATAAATTCTTCGTTCCATGCAGGTGTATAGTCCATTAATTTCACTTCATCACTGTTCAGACCTAATTTCACGGCTTTCACCTCTCGTATTTTGTTATGAATATCTTTCTTAGCCCTTTACTATTTAAAACGGGAAATCATTAAGTTTTATCAGCGTTATTTCTTTATTCTCCCAATCACTTCTAATAAATGCATAGCAAATGGAGTCTGAAACAGTACCATTCTGCAACTATGCTTATTGCGATTATTTCATTTATTCCTGTTTTTGGACATACCTTATATTTTAATATATTTATATGCCTAATGGCTTTTATTGTTATTTTTAAACACAGGAAAAATATACAAAGATTGCTTTCAGGAACAGAAAATAAACTTACTTTTTGATTTTTTAAAAGATTGAGTACTCCTTTATTCCTCAAACGTTGGCTCTTTTCTTCGTAATAACTGGCTCAAAACTCCGTACAGGTGACTCAATCCAACCGCAATAATTAATATTACTTTCTTTATAGTATTAAGAAAATTTTTTATTTTCCCTCCTGGCTATAAAGGGAGCATCATAATCCCTGACACCTTGTCAGGGTCAACCACTTTTTACTTTGCAATTTTTTATGTAATGAAAAAGCCTTACTGTTTTTAACAGCAGGCCTATCGTTTGATATTATAAAATTATACCCTCTATATAAGCAAATTCTCTTACTACAGCCCTACTATCCCCTGGAGAATTGTAGTAAGAGATTTGGTTAAATAAAAAGGAGTTTGTATCATCTTCCAGGTTCATCTTAGAATATTCTCTTCCGGCATTAACCCGCTTCTTCTTGTTGATAGTAATTCCTTTTCGTTTTATTCAGTACAATGATGTTAATGATTACTCCCAGGAATAAAAACGCAATCGATCCTACAATATACGTTGACCGAATCTCGAATAGTTCAGCTGACAACCCAATTGTAGCTGTAACCAGGATAATGAAGAAAGCCTCTATCAAACCAAAAACGCTTGAGAATCTCCCCATCATCTCTACCGGCACGTTATTTTGATAGAAGGTTAAAAATCCTGTATTTGCGAATGACAAGGAAAATGTTAATAGAAAAAATCCAATAGCAGCCAACAAAAAATCACTCGAAAAGGCAAATATTAAATAACCAACTGAAGAAGAAATAGCTCCAAATCCGATGAGAATATTTAGTTTCAAATACTTCGTAAATAACGCATTTATCAAAGAACCGGCGATAATCCCCATTCCTGCTATACTCACAAGAAAGCCATAAGTACTTTCAGTTAACGAAAGAACCTCGGTAGCAAATGCAGCTTCTAAAGAATCCAGCGCACTCATAAATACAATAACCCCACTAAAAAGAACATATACCAAAGCGATATGCGTATTTAGTTTACTGAAGCTGACAACTCTTTTCCAATCATTAAAAATGATTGTCATACTGACTTTTTCTGAAATAACTTTTTCATTTAGTAATTCCAAGTTAGGAAGAAACAGGATAATGACCGCTGATATAAATAAAGCAATTGCATTTAATTGAATTGCTAAATATGGAGAGCCAAACATAAACAAAACACCCGCAATGGAGGGTCCCAATATAAATCCGCATGAATTAATAAAATTTCGAAGTGCATTAAATCTTTGCCGGTCTCCTTTAGGAACTAACTTCGTCATATAAACCATCGAAGTTGGCGTAAAAATGGAGCCAGCAATATTAATTATAAAAACGAATACGTAAATCAGAGTGATTGAATCCATAAATGGCAGCACAAGTATGAGTATAGCTCTTATTACATCTAATGAAATCATTAAATTTCTTTTATTTAACCGATCAATAAAACTGCCAGACCAAAAATTTGTGCATAATGTTGCTACAGGTATTAATATATAAATTACGGATACCGCTAATGGAGAAGCCTTCATATCCAATACAATTAAGTTAAGCGCAATTAAATAAACCCATGCCCCTAAATTTGAAATCCCAATGCCTGATAAAAGTAATAATGGATCTTTCCATCTCATAAACTTCACTTTAAGCCCTCCAAATTCAAGATTTTTTATTATTTCCTAATAAAAAAGAATCTCACCCCCAAAGTTATTAACTTTGAGGACGAGACTCCTTGAATTTAGAAGTTCGTGGTGCCACCCCACTTTGTTTCCATGTCGCCATAGAAACCTTTTCAAGTACAACATAATCCTAAATGATGTTTATACTCTATCTCTATAACGGGAGAACCCGGCACACTATCCATCATCTAAAACTTCCAATGTGCGGCTCCGAGACTTGATTCAATGTATGATTACATCCTCCATTTCCAGCTGCTGGAGTTCTCTGTTATGCTTGAATACATTTACTCTTCTCTTCTTTGCCTTTTGCATGCATTTAATGGATCAAATAAAATTTATTAGTATGAATAATAGCCTAGACGTTTGTCTTTGTCAAACTTTTCCTTAAAAATAAAAGTAATGAGAATACCGATGTGAATGCGCATTCTAACTCTCATAGAAGTATTATACTTATACTATATCACTTATGAAAGAAAATGCTTTAGAGCTCAAACATACCATTTTCGATAAAAAAAGAGGCCTAATTTATCTCTTAAATTTCAGGAGAGCAATAGGTCGCTTCAACAACTTTCTAAAACTGAATAAAAGGATTTATATTTGTCGTTTATACCTCAAGGAAATGTAATCATCCTTTTCCGTATTGTGGTACCCTTTTTGTTCATATTGGAATTGGAAATCCTTTGCTTCATAGAAAGGAATACCCTTGTTTAAAATTCTTTGGCTACTATAAAAGTCCCTTATTACTGTCTCAATATACTCTTTGAGTAAATATCACTGTATGTTGCCCAATAGCCTTCTGTACAAACTTTCGCTATCCCCTCTACGTGTGCAGAGCTTCCTTTACAAATTTCCATCCTGAAAAATTCTCCCTGTACTTGTTAAGTTATACTAAGCCGTTAATTAGGTCAGCACCTTCAAATTTTTCAAGCATTGATTTTACTGTTTTAATTTGCTCTTCCGCCTATTGTTGGTTGGCCGAATTCATCTTGCCAGCTAACTCCTTGCTCTATTATCTTCTTTTGCCTGAACTAAAGACTGTTATTATGATTTGTCCCCTTTCAAAAATAAATTATAGTATGCACAATATCCGGATAAATAATGTTCCACATCATCAATTCGTGTCCGGAAGGAATGGTGTCGTATGAAGAAACTGCCGACGATTCTTTTCGGATTTTTAAAATACATTGCTAATTCCGGATAGAAAAAACCATTACGCTGATATTCTGCCCTTCGATGGATCGTTGCTTCTAATTTTGATTCATCAAAATCCAATTCATCAATTAAGTCATTATAACCGTCTGTTTTCATACGACTAACCATTTGATAAGCTGCCATCATCAGCTCCAGGAAGGTTGGATAAGTTGTAATTCTTTTATAAATATAATCCAGTCTATTTTGTACATTCTGCAAACCAAATTTGTAATATTTACGTTCTGGTTTATAAAGTGTTATTTCATTGGTACAATAGCTTAACCAGTGATCATGATGTTTCCAATGATTGCTTTCAATAAAATATTCAAATGCTTTTTCAACAGTATGTAACCACTGTTCATCACGATCGATTTTATAAAGGCGCATCAACGCAAAACAAGCTTCACCATCATAATAAACAATACGAAACTCTTCTTTTAACGCAAGGGATGGATAATCTAGTATATGAACAAATTTACCATTTTCCTGTTGCATTTGTATAATACCACGTGCCAATTTTTGTGTAAGCGGAATATACTGTGTATCGTTAAAGACCTCTGTATACTTTGTCATAGCCAGTACAGCTGTCGCAATTGCACCGAGTTTGATTTCCTTATTATCAGGCTTTTCGCCATCAATAACATAAGCTATATTTTTTTCTTCATCAATATATACTTTTTCCCTGATAAGATACTGTATCCCTTTTACAATCGCTTCCGCAGCTTCTTCTGTGGGCTGGAACTCATAAGCCTCAATCATTGAATAAATGGTGCTGCAATGACGGAGACTATTATAATGTTTTATCTCCTTATCAAAATAAGAAAAAAAGCCATAGACAAATTTACCATTTGGTTTACTCAAACTAGCTAAATACTTCTGCCCCTCATTGACTAACATGTTAACTTCTTCTGCATTTAAAGGGGTATTTCTTCGTCCATTATCATGAATACCATGATGTAATTTATAATATTTTCCATTTTCATAAAAATAACCTTGCGTCTCAAAAATATATACTTTTTCAACCACTTTAAAATTTACTGGTTTTAACTTTGGTCTATGCTTACTAATATAGCTTTGCAAATTTCTTTCATGAATAAAACCACGTTTTGTCTCCGGATCAATTTGAATCACTGCATTTCCATTTAGCTCTTGCTCTAAAAAGGCATGTTTAAAGTCTCTATTAAAGCTTATACCTTGGCGAAAATAATTCTTTTTAGTGTTTGTAATACGATTGATAAATTCTGTGATAGTTAAAGGAGTCACTTTAGTAACAATGTCAATTTTTAAGGAAATAAACATCTCTTTTAAATTTTTTAAATAAGAATATCCCAGATTTTCTATATTTGTCCAAACTTGAGAAAAACTTTTTCCACTTGCATTTAATACCGTAGCGCGTTTATCGTCGAATCCAATTGATAAAAAGATATTTAAAGCAGGCTGACTATTGATATGTTGGAAAAATTCACTATCCTCTATGATATTTTTCTTCAGGTGTTCAAGATGTTCTTTGAAATATGGATATGATACTTTATCTATGGTAATCATTATGCCCTCCTATGCTTTTATAACCTATATTGCTGAGTTTAAACTATACCCTGTGAAGCATAGATCTTTAGCCTTGTTACGAGATTATAAGTAGTTTACTTATTTGCTCTTGTAACACGGTAATTATATCTCCAATAATGGTTTACTCATTAAATTGATTAAAGAATATTTTGAGGAGAAGTAAAATAGTGATAAAGATAATGATACGGGAAATAGATATTCATTAATATCCCTAGTTTACCTAGATTTATTTTAAGCTAATAACTTCTATTTGAAATTCATATGACTAAAACTATTAGTCAATAATTATTGTAAAAAACCTATTCCAATAGATTTAATGAATAACCACCCATCCTGATTTTATTGCAACAAGTACTGCTTGTGTTCGATCAGAGACGCCCATTTTACTCAGGATACTGCTTACGTGGTTTTTAACTGTCTTATCACTAATACCTAAAGTATTTGCCATTTTACGATTATTCGCCCCTTCCGCCAATAATTGTAAAACTTCACATTCCCTTACAGTAAAAAGATGTAGTGGTTTTCGATATTCCATGTTTCTTTCTACAGATAAAATTCTATTATCATTATCTAACTTACGATAATCTCTTAAAATATCGTAAGCTATTTTGGGATCAAAATAAGTGTTGCCTCTACTTACTGTTTTTACGGAATCAATAAGAGATTCTTTACTTACCTCTCCTAATAAATAACCCTGTACTCCATGTTTAAGTGCATAATCAACTTGGTATTTATCAAATTCGGCAGCAAGAACAATAACTTTTGCAATCGAAAATCTATTGGTTATTTCCTTTATCTTATTTAGATTATTTAATTCTGGTTTGATTAATTCCATTAACACAATGTTATTTTTTAAATATAAATATTGTTTTATCTCTTCTATTTGATCGCTTGCAGAAATAACTCGAAATTCTGATTCACATTCTAAAATACGTTTTATCCCATCCCTAAATAGTTTATTTTTAAAAGATAATATAATGCTTGAATCCATGTAGTAACGTTTCCTCTCTTAATAACAATTCCCTGTCATATACTTCGATTTATCATTTAAACATTGATACTTTTTAGATTAGAATTATCAAACTAAATAAGGTTATTCAGCAATTCTTTCCACTTATTGGCTACTTTATCTTCTGTATAATCAGTTGCGGAATGTATTGCTTTTTGACGGTAAGTATTTTTCTCATCATTAGATTTATTTAAATAAGCAACAATCTTTTCAGCAAATTTCTCTTTGTCACCAAATGTAATGAGAAAGCCATTTTCATCTTCTTGAATCATTTCATCAACACCGTAGCGAACATTGTAACTGCCGACTGGACAGCCACATGCTAAACTCTCTAAAACACTCATTGTAAAACCCTCTGCCTGGCCGGCAAATAGAAACAGCTCGCTAGAAGCATAGACATCCTCCACTTTGTCTACATAGCCATTAAATTTCACATTATCCTTCAATTCGAGTCTTTGAGCTAATTTCTTTAATTGCTGCTGTTCTTTCCCGCCTCCATATATTTCTAATAACACATCTGGAATATGCTTCTTTACTATCGCAATAATTTCTAACAAATGATCAATATTTTTTTCAGGTGCTAACCGACTGACAGAAACTAATTTATTAACCGTAGGCTTTTTTTCGGATAATGTGTCGACTAACAGGCATGGATGTGGAATAGCAGTTAAATTTTGAATGCCATATTGTTTCTCAATGTCTCTTTTTTGATTGTTCGTTAATACAACGATATTATCAAAACTATATGGACTGTTAAGAACTTCTTTATAGTTCTTATTTACTTTAGAACGAAACGTAGTATTTGAGAAAAATGTAGAATGGAAAACAGAGATTGTCTTCACATTTAGCTGCTTATTTTCAATAAAAAGGGAACTATATCTTTTGTTTCGATCGATAATAACAACATGCTCTTCTTGATCGATTATTTTTTTCAAAAAATAAAGGATAAGAGCCTGTTCATCAGGAAGAACTGCTTTAAATACAGAATTTTCATCACTGATAAGATATGGACCATCCTCATATTTTGTTATAACTCGTTTACCATATACATCAAAATATTCCGTCATGTAAACAGTGTTATCCTGACGTAAATATTCTGTATGGGATAATTGACCAAATCGATTAAATCGATCACGGACGATTTTCTTCCCGCTATCGAAATAGTTAATATAATCTAACTGGTTGTTTGATCTATAAATAATATACTTCACGAGGTTATTATTAGTATCAAACATACGAACATGAAATTTTCCATTCGATGTTTCATTTTCATAACCATAAGCCTGCTCTCTTTTTATCTGAAAAGGAGGGAGTTCTTTTCCTTCTTCACTTCGCTGAAAATATTCGAATAAATTTATCATGGAAATGTTCTTATCAACAATACCATTTGCAATATAACGTTCCCAATTTGTATGTATATTGGTATTTTTATTTACGGTGACAAATACTGGTTCCACTTCTAAGTATTTCACAAACATATTTCCACGTTTCATTGCTGATTTTTCAACGCCAGTAAGTTGTTGTCCGATATTGGAATGTAAGAAATAAACCTTTTTTCTACTCAATGATATTTTCCTTTCCTTATCAAAACTTATCAAGATATGAGATAAAATATATAGGCAAAAGCAAATATCGGCCGATATTTGCTTTTGCATGAATGTTGTTTATTTATTCACTTGTTTTCTTTCTTCTTGAAAACATTGTTGTTCCAATTCCAGCTGCTACAGCCACTAATCCAATTAGTCCAATTGTCCACATGGATGTTGCTGTGCTTGGCAGCTTCTGGCCTTCTCGTTGACCTTTACTACTTTCTGTCTCGTAGCCTTGACCTGATTGACCTTGTGATGTGTTAGATCCAGAACCCGAACCATTTCCTGGCGTAGCGGCATCTGAATCTTTTCCACCATTTTCATCTTCACCGGAACTGCTATCTTTAGGAACCGTTACTTGATGCTCATCATTTACATTGCCTGCTTCATCTGCAGCAACTAATGTTAGAACATCACCCGCTTCTACTGCATTGCCTGCAACTATCAGCGTATATTTGCCTGTTTCCTTATCAAAAATGACTTCTTCGATATCAACTTCATTTCCATCTTCATCAATTAGTTTAATATCATCTAATTCTTCATCGGATGTAAAGGAAATCTCATATCCATCATCACTGTTTCCGTCGATTGTTACATCGCTAAGTTCCGGTGCATCCGTGTCGGCATCGCTATCCGAATCGGAGTCGCTATCTGAATCGGAATCACTGTCTGAGTCGGAA
>NZ_BJYM01000018.1 GCF_007991515.1 Oceanobacillus sojae | reverse complement strand
CCCGGCCATGAAACCTATCCGACTTATCATCAGACTGAGGTACAGCAAATAATTAAAAACGCTGTAGAGTGGGCGCAAAATCAAGATACACCTAAGCATACGTATGGCAATGTTCAACCAGTTGAACAAGGATAAATAATATGAGATAGAGAGGGAAATAAGTATGATATTAAATATAGCAGTAATTGGATGCGGGAGCATTGCAAAGTATCGCCATTTACCGGAATACGCACAGAACAAACATGTTAACATTGCAGCTGTCTGCGACATTGTCGGGGAACGTGCGGAAAAAGCAGCCCTACAATATGATGCCAAAGCTTATACGGATTATAAAGAGCTTCTAAAAAGCGAAAAAATTGATGCAGTAAGTGTGTGTTTACCTAACTATTTACACGCACCTGTGAGCATTGATGCGCTAAATGCAGGCGTGCATGTGCTTTGCGAAAAGCCGATGGCAACCTCTGAAGAAGAAGCGGATAAAATGATTGAAGCAGCGGAAAGAAACGGTAAGAAATTGATGATTGGGCATAATCAGCGTTTTGTAGCTTCTCATCAAAAGGCAAAAGAATTAATTGAATCAGGAGCTATTGGAAAAATCTACAGCTTCCGTACAGCATTTGGACATGGTGGTCCTGAAGGATGGAGTGCAGATGGAAAGGACAGCTGGTTCTTTCAAAAAGATAAAGCTTTCATCGGCGCAATGGGGGATTTAGGCGTACATAAAGCAGATTTAATCCGTTATCTGTTACAGGATGAGTTTGTGGAAGTCGGTGCCTTTGTGGAAACAAGTGCGAAGGAGGGCACAGATGTAGATGATAATGCAGCCTTAATTCTGAAATCGAAAAAAGGCACGATTGGTACGTTAGCAGCAAGCTGGGCATATACAGCGAAAGAAGATAATTCAACCATCATTTACGGTGAGAAAGCGATGCTCCGCTTAGAAGATGATCCAGCCTATTCTTTGGTGGCTCAATATGCGAATGGAGAAGTCGTAAAGTATGAACTTGGTGCGATTCAGTCTAATGACGAAGGCGGACAGACGACAACACATGTAATTGATCATTTTATCGAATCCATTCAAAACGATACAACGCCATTAATTAATGGTGAAGAAGGAAAGAAATCGTTAGCAATTATCCTGGGGGCATTGGAATCAGTTCAAACGAAAAGAATCTATTCATTGGAGAAGTTATGACACTGAAGCGGTTGATGCCGATGACCATGTGAGCGCGTATATCCGTTTTGATAACTAGAGCACGCTTTTTTTGAATGTTCCTGGACAGCGAAGATCAGACACATATTTCGATATCCGGAGATAAAGGCAGTTTAAGTGTTTTTCCTTATGAGGTCTATCAGCCAAAGTATGGTAAAATGATGGAAACATATACAGAAATAATAGAAGATCATCACCAGGCAGGTATATTACAAGCGAAGAATTTTATTGATGCTTGTTTAGGAAAAGAATCACTAAAGAGCAGCCCTGAAGAAGCATTACGCGTAACGAAGGTAATCGATGCTATTTACGAAAGCAGTGAGCAAGGAAAAAGCATTTTTCTATCATACTAGGGGAGGTAAAGTTAATGAAACTAGGTGTATTTACCGTTTTATTTGCAGAAAAAAAGTTTGAGGACATGCTGGACTATGTAAAGGACGCCGGATTAGATGCGGTGGAGATCGGAACAGGCGGAAACCCGGGGACAGCACATTGTCAAATTGATGAGCTCTTAGAAAATAGTGAGAAGCGAAAAGAATTCAAGGATAAGGTGGAATCACGGGGATTAACAATTAGTGCATTCAGCTGTCATGATAACCCTGTTTCACCGAATAAAGCACATGCAAAAGCCAGTCATGAAGCTTTTGTAAAAACGGTTCGTCTGGCAGAAATGCTCGATGTTCCTGTAGTGAATACTTTCTCCGGGACACCGGGATCTAATGAAGATTCTAAGTACCCGAATTGGCCGGTTACACCATGGCCAACGGAATATTCCGATATTTTGAAATGGCAATGGGAGGAAAAATTAATTCCATATTGGAAAGAACAAGGACAATTTGCTGAGGATCATGGTGTGAAGGTCGGTTTAGAGCTGCATGCAGGTTTCTTAGTCCATACACCGCATACAATGTTAAAGCTTCGTGAAGCAACAAATGATGCTATTGGTGCGAATCTTGACCCAAGTCACCTATGGTGGCAGGGAATTGATCCTGTTGCAGCAATTAAAATTCTGGGGAAAGCAGGAGCGATTCACCATTTCCATGCGAAGGATACCTATATTGATCAGGATAATGTCAACATGTACGGCTTAACCGACATGCAGCCGTATGGAGATGTGCAGACCAGGGCCTGGAGCTTTCGCTCGGTAGGGTATGGGCATAGTATTCAGGAGTGGTCAAATATTGTAAGTGCATTAAGAACGTACGGGTATGATTATGTGATTAGTATCGAGCATGAAGATCCGATTATGTCTATTGATGAAGGTTTTCATGCAGCAGTGAAAAATCTGAAACAGGTGAATATGGAAGAAGCACCAGCAGCAATGTGGTGGGCTTAGATTGAGAGAAGGTTTAATATGTTATACAAGGAAAAGAGGCCACCATAAAATATGTAGAGATTGGCAATAAGTAATGCCATCAGAATAAAGTCTTACTAGCCCAATCCAGCTAAAAATTTATTTTTTCTGGATTGGGATTTTTTTCTCAAAAAAACTGCTAACTTTAACGATAAAACAAAAAGTCTTCCCTATTTAAGGAAAGACCCGATTAGAAAAATATTAAGACTTTTCGCTAAGCTTTATAATGAAGATCAGAGATACTTTGCTCTTCATTATAAAGCAGTGGAAGGTATTGCTTATTTTGAACTGGCTTTTTATGTTTAGATTACAACAAAAGTCAGCCTCAATCTGGTCCTTAGATTAAGCAGAAAACCACTATCTTTAATTGTTTAACAGCCATAATGAGAACCAAACAATCTTTATAGGAAGAAATTCAAAATATAATAAATAACTCCACCTAATGTAGCGGTAATTGGCAAGGTGATTACCCACGTAACAACCATCCGTTTTGCTACACCCCAGTTAACACCCTTGGGCCGATGAGAAGCTCCAACCCCTAAGATACCGGATGAAATAACATGGGTTGTACTTACAGGTAAATGAATAAGTGTTGCTCCGAAGATAACGGCAGCACCAGTAAGGTCAGCTGCAACGCCGTTTACTGGACGGATTTTCATAATTTTTCCGCCAACCGTTTTAATGATTCGCCATCCGCCTACAGAAGTTCCAAGTGCCATTGCTGCAGCACAGGAAACTTGCACCCAAAATGGGATATCTGTGGTTGTGTGCATACCTCCGACAATCAATGCCATGGTAATAATCCCCATCGATTTTTGCGCATCATTCGTACCATGAGCGAAGGATTGCACAGATGCAGTTAATACCTGCACAAGTCGGAATCGTTTGTTTGTCTTTGCTAAATTACTGTTTTTAAAAATAACTTTAATAATCCCATACAGGATAAACCCGACTACAAAAGCTAAAACAGGGGAGAAAATCAAGGCTTCAAGTATAGAGAGGAATCCTTGGAAATGAATCGCATCAAACCCTGCTGACACAATAACTGCACCAGTTATGGCACCGATAATTGCGTGAGATGAGCTGCTTGGGATTCCTGCATACCACGTAACCAGATTCCAGATAATCGCCGCAATCAAAGCGGCTAAAATGACGGCCAGTCCATTATCCAATTTAAATGGGTCGGTAATGCCGCTAGTAATCGTTTGAGCGACACCAGTAAAGGTTAATGCTCCGACAAAATTCATTACAGCAGCCAATATAATTGCTCTCCTGGGTGTCAGGGCTTTCGTTGATACAGATGTTGCAATTGCATTTGCTGTATCGTGAAACCCGTTTATAAAGTCAAAGAGAAGAGCAAAAATTACAATCAATACAATAATTACAGTAAGAAACTCCATATTTTAACCACACTTTTACGCATTTTTCATAATGATGCTTTGTAATGTACTTGCTACGTTTTGACAATAATCGGCTATCTCTTCCAGAATTTCATAAATTTCTTTATACTGGATTACTTTAATGGCATCCTTTTCTTTTTGGAATAAATTCCTTAAGGATTCACGATATAACTCGTCACAGTTACTTTCATAATCTTTAATACGGATAGCATGCTCTTCCACATCTTTTAATTGATAATTCGCGATCAATTCCATTGATGTCAAAATTTCTTTGGAGCATTTTAGTATATAATTTGTAAATTGATCGATGTAATCATCGGAAGATATTATATTATAAATATCCATTCTGGAAGAGAAATCCTCCATTCCATCCATAATATCATCCAGATTATTTACAAGCTGGAGAATATCCTCCCTTTCAATAGGAGTAATAAAAGCCTGATTTAAATCTTTAATGATTTCATGAACTTTATCATCGGCAATGGATTCATGTTTTTTTATGGTATCGGAAAACTGTTGCAGTGTATCCGAATCTTTCACCTTAAAATGAAAGAAATAATCTGCCGTTTCATGTAAGTGCTTTGCGAAATCAACGAGATAAAGGGAAAATTTATCTGGTTTTTTCTTGAACATATTTTTTAACCTCCATATTAACAAAAGAAAACTTAGTATCCTTGATTATTATATATTTTTAATCCGCGTTTTGCACGAAATAAAAAAATAGCTGTCCGATTTTGTCGATTTTTCGTCACGAATTTCATTATACACTTTCATTGGATATTTTGTCGCTATCAAGTGAAGAATATCCAAAATTTTTTCTTATCTTTTTGCAGTTGGCCGATCATATTTATTTTCAATCTGGAAACTTCTATTATATATGCCCTGAAAAAATCCGCTTAAGTAGAAGGGAAATCATAAAAATA
Organism: Oceanobacillus sojae; assembly: GCF_007991515.1. Taxonomy (GTDB): domain Bacteria; phylum Bacillota; class Bacilli; order Bacillales; family Amphibacillaceae; genus Oceanobacillus; species Oceanobacillus sojae. The sequence continues at coordinate 99,364 of NZ_BJYM01000018.1, read as the reverse complement.
TTACTTCAACCAGCATGTCCTAGACTTGGTTTATCTAATGTTATGGATTTTTAATCGCTGTAAGTTATAAGGAGAATGGCGAAGTATTTGGAGGAAACAAAAAAATCCATCTTTCTCAAGATGGATTATAAATAGGAAAGTATTCTAATGGAATAAGGGAACTGGCTGTATAAAAGTATAATTAATAACACTTGTTCAAAATGGGTACAGTAAATAGAGATAAATTCTAGTCTTATATAGATAAGACAGATTGTTTTGTTTTTAAAAATTTATCATCATTTACCATCCTTTTTAAATGCTTCTTTCTCCATCAATCTTAAGTTCATTACTTTGTTATTTCTCAGCTCTTTGGATGTTTTAGTTAAATAATCATTTAATCTTTTTTTATAAAGGTATTCAGCGACTTCTCTAAAATGGTCATTTTCCCATGCAAAGTGATCTATAATTTCATGTAAAACTTTAGCTTCTTGCTTTTCTTCTCCATCCTCTTTATATTTTTCTGCCTTTGCCCATAAATCTTCAACTATTGTCATTTCCTGTTCCAAACCTTTTATGGAATATTCTAATTGATCAGGGCTCTCTGCTACCCATTGTAACCGTTGTGAATCCTCCAATAGCAGTTCGTTAGGAGTTGTATATAGTTCGTTACATATTTTGACTAACAGTGAAAAGGAAGGAGAGAAAACACCGCGTTCTATTTTGGAAATGGTCTGTTTTATAGCTCCTACTTTGTTCGCTAATTCTTCTTGTGTAAGCTGACGTTCGTTTCTAATTCTTTTGATATTCTTTCCTACATTTTTATCGATGCTCATTTAATTACCTCTCCTTATGAAACAATATAATTTATTTTGATAAAAAAGAGAACGTACGTTTGTTTTTATAACTAAATATGTTATAATGAATTTAAAGTAACCTATAAAGTTATTTTTAAATAAAAAATAAAAGAGGTGATTTTGAATAACCCCAATTATCACCAAATATAATTTGATAGAAATTGAATGATGCGACAACTATTGAACGAATTAAATTGATCATCTTACTGGAATTTGATAACAAGTTTATTTTCATTTCTTTTATAAAAGATTATCTATTCACAGAAAGTATAACATGAAAGATATTGACTAAGGAATCTTCTTAGGGAGAGTGATAAGATGACATCAGAAAAAACACCAAAAGATTTATTAATAGACAAATTAAGCCGTAAATTAGATTTTGCAGAAATGGCAGAGAAATTACTTCATGTGACTTATAACCTGGCTTCAGATAAATTATATACAATAGATGATGCACTTCCTGAGTTAATAAGAATTATTAGATTATTGGATTATGAACAGGAAAGCATAATGGATGATATAATCCGCTTAGAAGGAGCAGTATTTGAACAAAATGAGTAAAAAAGCAGATTTTGCAGATCCAGATATTCTGTTCGTTATATTATGAGGAGGTATACAATATGATTTTTCGGAAGGCTCAAAAAGAAGATCTGTCTATAATTGTCCGCTTATTAGCTGATGATGCATTAGGTTCCGGACGTGAAAGGTATGAAGAGCCATTACCGGAGGAATACTATCAAGCTTTTGATGCGATAGAAGCGCAAACAGGCAATCAAATTCTTTTAGCCATTGAAGATAAAACGGTAATCGGATGTCTTCAATTAACCATTATACCCGGATTAGCAAGAAAAGGGATGAAGCGTGCGCAAATAGAGGGCGTACGTATTGACAAGAATTTTCGTGGGAAAGGAATAGGAGAGGCTTTGTTTAAAGAAGCAATTGCTATTGCAAAAGCTGAAAAATGCGGTCTTGTACAGCTGACAACAGATAAGCAGCGGGATGATGCACATCGCTTTTACAAAAAATTAGGATTTTCAGCAAGTCATGAAGGAATGAAGCTAGTCTTTTAAGTAATAAAATGAAGATACTCATATAAAAGGGTGCAATCCTGTAAAACAGGGATTTGCGCTCTTATTTAGTTTTTTAATTCGTTGACATAATGTCAACATTCGTATATATTATCTAATAGATTATTATTAGAATACCTAGGTGATTATATTTAAAATGATGTAGAAAAAATATTGGCAGTGTGTGCCTTTTGTGGACTGTCTTAATTCGGAATACATGCATCGTGACCAATCACCAAATATATAAATGGAAGGATAATGCATATGACTGCGGACGATTTCGGAAATAGATTAAAAGAGTTATTGCATACCCGTGCAATGTCGATAAGAAAATGCAGTGAGCACACTGGCATCGATAAAGCGACCATTTCACGTATTATCAATGGAAAACGTAAAGCAAACATTCAGCATTTAGAGAAATTTGCTTCCTGTTTGAATGTACCACTGGCGGAGCTTATGGAGGCTGCCGGTTATCCGATCCGTTCAGCAGAATCACAAGGCACTTCGGATATGTATACATCTGTAAAAGAGATTCAGCAAACGCTAAAAGCATCAGAGCTTTATGATGGTAATTTTAGTATGGATGAGGTTCAACAGCAATTAGGCAGTTATGAAAAATACGCTCAAACAGAAGAAGGAAAACAAATCATCCACAATAAATTTAAGAAAAAGATTGATGAAGTAGGCAGTATTGGACCGTTTATCAAACAGCTGAAGAATTTTTATGCCCAATTTGAGCAATATAAGGGGACACCCTTCACGCTTACAATTATGGGAGGCGTACTATTGTACTTTATTACACCGGTAGATGTTGTCCCGGATTATATCTTTCCGATTGGATATATGGATGATGCTGTTGCTGTACAAATTGCTTTAAAATCACTTTCCAATTAAAGAGGAAGTTAAAAAAGTCATCAAATGATAAGCGGCGAGATAATGAATTTCCACAGGAAGTGCGTTGACGTGGATTTTTCGATGGGCTGGGACTGCGATTACTCGTCCCACCGAAGAGCTTTTGCGATTACTCGCCCCATCGAAAAGAGTTTGCGAATACTTGTCAGAACAAAAAAAACGATGTCTACTTTTTGAACCCTCGATTAAAGAAAAATACAAGGAGCGTTACATATGAAAAGACGTGAAAGAAAATCTGCGAAACGTAAATGGAGACGTCGTGTCCTGTTGTTTATTTTTGTATGTATTATTGCAGTGGGAGCTTATGCCATAACGCAATACTACCAAGGTTTATCAATAGCAAAAGAAGGCCCATACAAAGATGACGGCACAACCTTTGTTCCTTTTGAAGGTTCAGAACCGCAATTTGGAGAAATCAATGTTTTAATGATTGGCAGTGATACTCGCGGGGAAGAACGTGGTCTTTCCGATACGATTATGATTGCCCATTATAATCAGGACACACATGACATTAAACTTGCCTCTATTATGCGTGATACTTATGTAGAGATCCCTGGACACGGAATGCAGAAGATTAATGCTGCCTTTGCATTTGATGGTCCCGAGCTGCTCAGACAGACGCTGAAGCAAAATTTTGATATAGATTTGAATTATTATGCTGTTGTCGATTTTGAAGGTTTTTCAAAAATCACAGACATTATTGCACCAAATGGTATAGAAGTGGACGTCCCGCATCAAATGTCAGAAGGTATCGGAATGACACTTGAACCGGGCAGACAAGTATTAAATGGCGATGAGCTGCTTGGGTATGTACGTTTTCGTAAAGACGCAGACGGTGATTATGGAAGAGTACAGCGGCAGCAGGAAGCAATTACCAAGCTGAAGGACGAAGCGGTTAGTCTTCATGGTTTGGTGAAATTGCCAAAGCTGTTAGGGGTTGCTGATCCGTACGTTGACACAAATGTAGATAATAAAACCATTCTTACAATAGGCAAAGGATTAATTTCCGGAAGCGATCATCCAATGGAAACCTTAAGAATTCCTGTAGATAATTCTTTTTGGAATGCCCGTACAGACGCTGGAGCTGTATTGGAAATTGATATAGAGCAAAATAAACAGGCACTGCAGGAGTTTTTATCAGGGGATACTGAATAGAAAATAGTTATCAGTCCAGACTCTAATGAATTTGTGCAAGTATAAGACAAGGCGCTATCCTGACATAGTAAGGATTAGCGTCTTTTTTATGAACTATTTTAAGAAGCTTGCCTGTTTGCATATAGAAAAATAAGGGTAAAAATATTATATAACAAAATTATGGCTTACGATCAGCCTCTTTCTAAGAAAAAGATTTACTCTATGAAAAGGAGTGATTGGGAATGACAAACAGCAAGATTAAATTAAAGAAAAAAGAATTAGTTGCGAAAGATACAATGGCTTTCCATTGGGAAATGCCAGAAGGATTTGAATTTAAAGCAGGCCAGCTGACGCACATCAAACTAATCAATCCAAGTGAGATAGATGAGGAAGGAACAAAAAGAGCATTATCATTCGTTTATGGACCAAGTGAAAATGAATTAGTTACGACAACCCGTCTGAGAGATACCGCTTTTAAACGGGAGTTGAAAAATCTTCCGGAAGGCAGTGAAGTTGAGTTTGATGGGGCAAATGGAAGCTTTACCCTGCATAAAACGGAATCAACCCCAGCTGTATTTATTATTGGCGGTATTGGTATCACTCCTATTCGAAGCATGATTGCGGAGGCAACAAATCAGAAAACAGGTCATGACCTTACGTTGCTGTATTCGAATAAAACGCCGGAGGATGCGCCGTTTTTATCTGACTTGGAGGATTTGGAAAAAAGAAATCCTAATTTTAACTTTGTCCCGGTCATGACGAGAGCAGAGGCCGGCGAATGGGACGGAGAGCGTGGGCATATTGATGCGGAACTGCTTAAACGCCATGTCTCAGATGTCAATAAACCAATCTATTATTTGTCCGGACCTGGTGATATGGTAGAAGCAATGCAGAAAATGCTTGTGGAAGCCGGTGTAAATGAAGACAATATTCGTTCAGAGGAGTTTGCAGGCTATTAAGAGAGATGAACTGCCTTTTTAATCATGCAGTATTCAAAACTTCTCAGTATGTTTACTAATATAAACCAAGTGAAATGATTTAGACTCAAACGAGCTGGAAAAGATACCAATCTAGTATCTTTTCCAGCTCGTTTTGTGCTTTATAAGAATATAACAAGTATTCTCTTATCTATCTGTTTAATTGATTAAAAAATACTATTGCCAGGTAATACAGAATCTGTATATGATAATAACAACTTCTCCTCTGTACGGAGATAAAAGAAGGAGCAGATTATGATAACAGATGAAATTCTTTCTACTCTTTTGGTAGTTGGCGGCTGTGTTGTACTTTTTATCATTATTTATATTTTCAGTAAAATACCCGGTTCCGGCCTTATTTTTGGGCTTATTCGAAGACTTTTCTTAATTCTCTGGAGTATTGTTGTTTTATGTCTCACCTTTTTTATGTTTTTTATGGTCGGCTATATGGTTATTGTATTCTTCACTTTTAACGGAAGTGAAGAAGGAATTCTGTTCCAGGGCGAGCCAATAAACTTTCTTATTGGTGATAATGCGAAGGATGCAGTATTTTTTACAATGCTCTATGCAGGGTTTTGTCTCGTGTCTGTGTATATTATTTCCATTATCCTGGTGATGGGGCGGAAAGTTACACGTATCAGCGGCAGATTTCATGCTGAAATCATTTTAGTTATTATGATAGGCCTGGTGTTTACTGTTTTCCCTATTGTAGTTGAGGCTATTTTGCCAGATTTTGAAGTTGGACGTTATGGGAGGTATGCACTTGGTGTATTGCCGTTGATGATGTATATTCAGGCACAAATAAAAAGAGCCAGAGAGCGCAGGGGACACGGACGCTATCTTTCTCGTAAGGAGCGATTTTACAGGGATTTAGATGAGAAACAGTCAAATAGAGCGGGGAAACAATAAATTATTTTATATCGGTTGTAAAGGTATAAAGAAAATGATAGGAATGGAAAAGCCTCATTTATCAGGTTTATCGTGATGATAGACTTTGTAAATGAGGTTTTTTATATCGTTGACAGTTATATCGGGTCGCGATATAATATATTGTATCGGAATACGATATAACGTAGGTAGATATAAAAAGGAGATAATAAGATGCAAAATGAACAGATAGCTTTAACAGAAGCGATTTATTATACGCTGCTTTCCCTGTATGAGCCTCTCCATGGCTACGGTATTATGCAGAAAGTAGAGAAGATGTCGGAAGGAAGAGTAATCCTGGCAGCAGGGACGTTATACGGAGCTTTAAATAACCTCTTAAAAAAGGGCTGGATTGAAGCATTACCAAAAAGCGTCAACAATCGCAAAAAAGAATACCTTATTACCACGCAAGGAAAGGAAATAGTGGAGATGGAGCTGTTAAGATTGCAGGAGCTTATTGACAATGGAATGAAAATAGTTGAATCCGGAGGTGAGAAATAATGGAGAAAAAAATAAAAAAACTATTCACCGTTTGGAAATTTGCAGAAGAAGAACAGTGGCTAAACGAAATGGCTGCAGATGGCTGGGAATTGACCAAAGTAAATGTACCTCAGTATACATTTAAAAAGAGCACTCCTAATGAATATATATACAGATTAGAACTACTTGATCCAAAATTATCAAAAAAAGAACGTGAAGATTATATCGATTTTATTGAAGAAACTGGCGCGGAGAAAATTGGTGAGTTTTCTAATTGGATTTATTTTCGTAAAAAGTCCGAACTGGGAACATTTAATCTTTTCTCTGATTTGGATTCAAGAATTGGTCATTTAAAGAGGATGTTCCGCCGCCTTTTGGGAGGATTCATTTCTATTACAGCAGTTCTGCTTTTTCTAATTATTTTAATTGCAAATCAATCTTATTCAATTATTTTACCAATCATCACAGTTACCATATTTGCACTCATTCTGTGCTTGTTCGGATACGGGTTAACCCAAATAAATAATAGAAAAAAAGTACTGGTAGAAGAACGGAAATTCAGAGAGTAAAAAAATACAAGCTTCTTTTATCCCCGATATTCAATTCCATTATCCATCATGAAACAATAAAATGATCTGCCACTTCATGTGAAAAATATCTGAGATTTTGTCTCAGGTATTTTTTATATTCAATAGCGTTGATTACTGCAATTTAAATAAGAAGAATTGGAATTTCTAAAACTGTTCAGCCAGCTCCAACTGCTAAATCAGACAGGTGTCTATCGTTTACATTACTTTATGATTTCTTTAATGCCTTTACATGAGTTTTTCTCTTATTTTTATTTCCCCGGAATTATCTTTTCTTTATTAATGGATACAACTCATCCCACCGAATTTTGATATATGTCTCTTAATTGTGAATTTACCATGCTTTCAATAAAATTTGTCACCATTTCTACAAACAATTAAAAGAAAAGTATGCTATACTATTTATAATAATTATAATTTAATATTTGTTATAAATAAATGAAAATGAGAATCAATATCAGAAATACAAATCGCATTAAAGGAGGCTTATAAAATGGAAGAAATAAAAACAAATCAGTATCCTTTTTTTATACCCAACCTTAAAATACATGGAGAAATAATTGCCGCAGCCATAAGCGGAATCCTTATTTTAATAGCCTGGGTGTTATCCAGCCGTATAGATTATGCTCTATGGGTGAGTTTATTAATTGCTTCTTTTTTGATTGGGGGCTTTGCCAAGGCAAAGGAAGGAATCACAGAAACATATAAGACAAAACAATTAAATGTAGAATTATTAATGATTATTGCAGCAATTGGAGCTGCTTCTATAGGCTATTGGGCAGAAGGAGCTATATTAATTTTTATCTTTTCCTTATCCGGTGCATTGGAAAGCTATACAGAAAATAAAAATAAGAATGAATTGCAAAGTCTGATGCAGCTGCAGCCAGAAACAGCGACTCTGCTAAACGGTGAGGTGGCAGCCATTGACCAATTAAAACCTGGAGATCAGATTACTGTGAAAACAGGAGAAAGAATCCCTGCTGACGGGTTCATTGTCAAAGGTCATACAACAGTTGATGAGAGTGCTTTATCCGGTGAATCAATCCCAATTTCCAAGGAATCAGGCGATGAGGTGTTTGCTGGAACGGTTAATCTCAGCGGCAGTCTTCAAATTGAAATAAATACATTGCCGACGGAGACGATGTTTCAAAAAATTATTGAGTTGGTTCAAAATGCACATGAAGAACGCTCGCCTTCCCAGCAATTTATTGAAAAATTTGAAGGATTGTATGTCAAAATAGTTCTTCTAACAGTCGCGGTGATGATGTTTCTTCCGCATTATCTATTCGGATGGACCTGGACGGATACCGTCTACCGTGCAATGATTTTACTGGTTGTTGCTTCACCTTGTGCTTTAATTGCTTCGATCATGCCGGCAACTTTATCTGCTATTTCCAATGGAGCCCGGCAGGGTATTCTATTTAAAGGCGGCGTCTATGTAGAAGCTTTAGCTAAATTAGATGCTGTTGCTTTAGATAAAACAGGTACGTTAACCAAAGGAGAACCAGTTGTCGTTGATTACTTTATTAATCAAGGGCAGGATACTGCGTATCTGGCAAATATAATCTATATGATGGAAAGTGAATCCATCCACCCGCTGGCTCAGGCAATGAAAAATTGGGCTGATGAACATCGGAAAATTCAAAGGGAGATAACTGCATCTGTACAACATCATAACGGCAGAGGACTGTCAGCGGGAGTAGATGATGACTACTGGATGATCGGTAATGCAGAAATGGTCGGAAAGCAAGAAGCAGATAAGTTTCTACAAACCTTTACTACTCAAGAACAAGCAACGACCAATATCTTTGTGAAAAGGAGTAAAAAAATTATTGCCGTATTTTTGCTGAAGGACACACTTCGGCAGGATGCGGTAGAAGCTATTCAAGAATTACATGGCCTTGGTTTAAGAACGATTATGCTGACTGGTGACAATCAGGCTACAGCAGAAAGCATTGCTCAGGAGGCTGGTATAACAGAGTTCCATGCCAATTGCTTACCGGAGGACAAAGTAAATTACTTAAAGCAGCTGAAACAGCAAAAGCAGCAGACCGCAATGATTGGCGATGGAGTAAATGATGCACCAGCTCTGGCTACAGCAAATATTGGTGTTGCCATGGGGACAGGGAGCGATATTGCTTTAGAAACCGCCAATGTTGTGCTTATGAAAAATAATCTGGCAAAAATGGTAAATGCGATTCGTTTATCTAAAAAAATGAATGCGATTATTAAGCAGAATATCATTTTTTCCCTTGCTGTTATAAGCATTCTGATTGCCAGTAATTTTTTACAGATTATCAATATGCCGCTTGGTGTGATTGGGCATGAGGGGAGCACTATTCTAGTTATTCTAAATGGCTTGCGGATGTTAAAGGGGAATTAAAGAATCGGATAAAAGGCTTTGAGTGTTGATTAGCATTCAAAGCCTTTTTTATTGGATAAAAATATGGTTGTGGCTTTTATCAACCTTACAATAAGTTTACAAAAGTAGTGAATTATCTTAATAAACAGTAAGTATATTAAGAGTTGTAAGTATATAGATACATTGAATATGCAAAAGGAGGACAAAGGATTGTCATTTATTCGCAGACACCAGAAATCATAAATTACTATTTGGAGGGGTCTCACAGCATAATCAGATAAAAGAGCACAATAATTCACATTGAAGGAGCATAAACAATGTATAAAAATTCATTTAAAAGTTTTCTACTTATTGGATTGATTTTATTTTTAGCAGCTTGCGGCAAGACTGGAGAAGCATCCTCCGGGAAAGGGGAAAATGGCGATTGGCCGGAGGAAATAGCTATCGTTCAAATGCCAAATGAAGACAATCCCAATTCACCAACGCTTCATACCCAGCTCAGAGAGCATATTGCAGAAGAAGTCGGTATTGATGTAGTGGAGTATCAGGGAGGAAGTTATGCAGTGGGTATTGAAGCAATGGCGAGCGGGAATATTGATGTGATGCTTGCAAGTCCGATGAGCTATTATCAGGCACAGAAAAAGGCAGGTGCAGAGCTGCTCGTAACACCGCAAGCAGATGATATCCCAGAATATTATACTTCTTTTATTACACAGGGTGATAATGACGATATTAATAGTATAGAAGATTTAGAGGGCAAGAATTTCGCTTTTGTAAATGCAGCGTCCTCCTCTGGTTATCTATATCCAAAGGGGACGCTTGTTCAAGAATTAGATCTTGATCCAGCTTTAATAGAGCAATCTGGATACTTTTTCGAAAATGTAACGTTTACAGAATCTCATCCAAACAGCCTGATGGGGGTAGCCATGGGAGACTTTGATGCGGCAGCAGTTGTTAATGGACAAATTGATCAGATGCTGGAAGCGGCAGATCTTAATCCGGATGATATCAAAATAATTGGCCGTACACAAAGTATTCCTGATGCATCTTATATCATTCGCGGTGACATGCCGGAAGACTTAAAGCAGGCTATTGAAGATGCATTTGTAAGCTTTGAGGATGAAGAATATTTTGCAGCATTACATCAGACGCCGAATGCACGCTTCTATCCGACTGAAAATAACTATTATGAGGAAACGATTGAAATGTTAGAAACGATTAATGCTTTAGAGGGGGCAGAATAATAAATGGAGCCATTATTATCCATTAAAGACTTAGTGAAGGTATATGGAAAATCAACACGTGCTTTGAACGGTATTTCCATCGATTTTTATCCTGGTGAATTCATTGTAGTTATTGGTCCTTCCGGTGCTGGTAAGTCTACCTTTATCCGCTGTATTAATCGTCTGATTGATTCAACAGAAGGGAATCTGGTTTTTGATGGAGATAATCTGGAAAAAGCCAGTGGAAGTAAGCTGAGAAAAGAACGCTCGAAAATAGGGATGATTTTTCAGCATTATAATTTAATTGGCAGGACAAATGTGATAAAAAATGTGCTGCATGGCAGATTGCACGATACGCCACTGTATAAAAGTATCTTTGGGTTTTTCAAGCATGAAGATAAAAAGGAAGCAGTAGAGCTTTTAGAAAAAGTAGGTTTAAAAGATCAAATCTACAAGCGTGCTGATGAGCTGTCCGGAGGGCAAATGCAGCGTGTAGGAATTTGCCGTGCGCTGCTGCAAAGACCAAAGTTATTGTTGGCAGATGAGCCGATTGCATCCCTTGATCCAATATCAGCTAATATTGTTATGGAGCAGCTGCATAATATTTCAAAGGAGAAGAAGCTGACATGCATCGTTAATTTGCATCAAGTGGATTATGCGAAGAAATATGCAAGCCGGATTGTCGGCATTAAGAAGGGCAGGGTTGTGTTTGACGGGAAGCCGGCAGAATTATCGGATAAAATAATTCGTTCTATTTATGAAGGAAAAGAATCACAAATGACGCTGCAAAATGATGCAGCTCAAACAGGGATATCAACCGGAGTTAAGGAAGGGCCGGCGTTACAATTAACTGGGGGACAGAAGGCATGAGTAATCTCAACCAAAAAATAAAGCTTGATCAGGAAGATTCGAAAAAGCCGTTGTTAATTGCTGCTCTTATCTGTGCAACAATTCTATTTTCTGTAATTTACCTGAAGATATCTATGATTGATATGATGATGGGGCTGCCAAACTTTATTCTCTTTTTCTTCCAGAATTTCTTTCCGCCTAGTCTAGAAAATGTGCAGCAATATATTCCGGCAGTTTTGGATACGATTGGTTATGCTGTGATTGCCACCTTTTTATCAAGCATTCTGGCGCTTATTTTGGGAATTCTTATTTCGGAGAATACGAATAAGTTTAAAAGCATCCGCATGATTTGCCGTGCACTTGTCTCAGTTATGCGTAATATTCCCTTTGTTATCTGGGGAGCATTACTCGTCTACATATTTGGATTAGGCGGTATCGTCGGTGTGCTGGCACTGATTTTTGTAACCATCGGATTTTTAGGAAAAAGTTATGCCGAATCCATTGATGAAATCTCTGGTGAAAAATTAGAGGCACTTCGGGCAAACGGCGCATCTTATTTTCAAATTTTATTGCATGGGGTCCTGCCGCAATTTGTCCCTTCATGGATAAACTGGACGTTATTTTCATTTGAGATCAATGTCCGTGCTTCAGTAGTGTTAGGTCTTGTCGGAGCTGGCGGAATCGGTGTCCTGATTGATACAAACATTAATTTATTCAACTATGGTGAGGCATTGGGGATTATTATTGTGATTGTTTCTATCATTCTGTTAACGGAGTTTGTCACCAATACACTTCGTAAAAAACTGATATAATGAAGGGAATGAATTTCAATGGAAATGAATTATATCCGTGTAACATCTAAAGGATCTATTTGGAAAATGATTCTATTGGTTGCTGCACTTGTATCGATATTTGTATTAGCTGCAATGTTGATAAATCTCAATTTAGAACAATTTTTTGCAAGGCTGGAGAATGTCCCTGGCGTTTTGAACAGTATGATGGCGATTGACGCTTCTATTATTCCAGCTGCGCTATTAGAGCTTGTGACGAGTTTATCTTTAGCCTTTTTAGCATTAGTCGTTGGGGTATTTTTAGCGATAATTCTTAGTTTCTTAGCAGCATCAAATATAACACCAAATAACTTTTTATCCAGTTTTATAAAAGGTTCCTTTGCGGTTATTCGTTCGATCCCATCATTGGTCTGGGGATTAATGGTTATCGCAAGCCTGGGTTTTGGAAATACATCCGGCTTCATTGCCATGTTATTTTCTGCCATTGCCTACCTGGTAAAAATGTTTACAGGAAGTATTGAAGATGCTGGATATGATGTTATTGAGGCAATGCGTTCAACAGGTGCTTCTTGGTTTAATATTGTCTATCACGGGCTGTTGCCGCTTTGCATCACTTCCTTTGTCGCTTGGATTACGGTCCGGTTTGAAGGAAATATATCCGAATCTATCAGTCTGGGAATCATTGGTGTGGGTGGAATTGGACTGCTGCTTACACAGGCAATAGGAACATACAATTATGCGCAAACAACAACAATAGTTATCATTATCTGCAGCTTTATGCTTATCATTGAATTTTTAATGACACGAATTAAAAGTAAAATTACACATGGCAGCAGGTAATGAATGAATAAATAAAATTATAGTGGAGGAGAGAATACTTTATGAAAAATGCAGCATTAAACTGGGTTCGTTTACCGCTTGAAGGTGTGGAGAATTGCCGTGAATTAGGCGGGTACAGTACTGAAAATGGAGAACAGGTGAAATGGCATGCATTCATAAGATCAAGTGATATGCATAATTTAACGAAGGATGACAGTTCCTTTTTAGAAGCTTATGGTGTGAAAACGGTCATTGATTTACGCGGAACAGATGAAGTGGAAGAGCACCCGAACCCGCTCGCTGAAGCTAATTTTTGTGATTATCACAACATCCCGTTTGCCGGGCAGCCGATATTGGAGGCCGACGCTTTGAAGAATCTGACTATGGGCGATTTTTATGTAAAAATGCTTGAGGAAAGTCCTTATGTACAGGTAGTTTTTAACATTATTGATCAGGCAGCAGACGGAGGCGTGCTATTTCACTGTGTAGCAGGAAAGGATCGTACCGGAGTTTTAGCCATGTTATTGCTGGGACTAGCCGGCGTGGAGAAAAAAGATATTATCTCCAACTACGAAGTGACATATACCAATTTGGAGTCTTTTCATCAATTTGATAAAGGTGGCACAGCTCTTTTTGAGGTACCTAAAGAATTCCTGTATTCCAGCAGAGAATATATAATCCGTGCTTATGATTATCTTGAGGAAACATATGGAAATGTTGAGAAATATTTATTAGCAAAAGGTGTGGAACAGGATGCTTTGGATCGGGTAAAAGGAAGGCTTGGACAAGAAACTGGTGCAGCTTCTGTTGTTGAATAGAATTTCTAGTGAAATAGCATTATACTTATGGATACATATTACTGATTGAATGATTTATAGATAGATAATTTTAATTGAAAAAGGATTTTCGTATCGAAATATGACGCGAAAATCCTTTTTCTACGGGTAAATTTTCTGTGCCCGATTCTTTTAGAGCTTACTAGCTAAAAATATCTAACGCAGATAACGTATTCTTCAGGGTTATCTCATCCCAAGGTAAAAACTCTGCTACAGTCAAGCCTACAACTTGATTTTCTTTAAAAATATCTGTCAGTATATTTAATAATTCTTCTGGTGTCATTTTGCCAGATTCTGAAGGGAATTCCGTAACTCCTGGTTCGGAAAAGTATAAAGACCGGAACAACGCAGGGCCTAACACGTCTAAATCAAGATGAACAGCTATTTTAGTAAAACCATTTTCGTTAATCCATTTTTGGATGCCTTCCATTTTTAAATGCTCTTTATCCTGCACCGTATAATTTAATTTTAAATCATTTAATATATTCGCTTCTAAATCATTTGGTGCCTGCATTCCGACATATAAAAAGGAATCAGGAGTAAAGGGGAATTTTACATCTTTAGATAATTCTAGATCTCCTTTACCTAAGAGATTACCTAGCACCATAGCGTGTTCATGATAAAAGATATCTGGAGTAGAAACATCAGGATGAGAATCTATCCAAATAACACCAAGTTCATTTCCATATTTGCCATGCAGATAATCAAAAGGGGCCTGAGATACTAAGCAGTTTCCTCCAAATGTAATAATTTTATCGGGCATTTCTTCAGCTAGCACCTGAGCTGCCATATTTACATTTTCTTTCACAACAGATTGAGCAACGACACCATTTTCTTTTTCTAATCCCTCGCCTTTTGGCTTTTCAATCTCTAATTTAATCTCTTTTTGATTATCATTTTTCGGAGCTAACCATGAAAGCAGCTCCGCACCCAAATAATACGCCTGCTTGTTACCTCCTTGCCAGTCGGGAGCTATTAACCGAATTGTTTTCATCATATTATCTACTCCTTTCATGGTTAAATCATAAAGTCTATAGCAGCTATAGAGTCAATCTTTTTCTTTTAATTTAATTCTAAGTTCTGTTATAAAATCATCTTCTTCATAGGAGAAGTATCTATTAGGCAAAGAAACCTCGTAGACAGGCCCTGTAGTATTCAGTTTATTTTTACGAAGGTAATCATATAACGTTTTGTAGTATTGAAAATATTGAGCCTCAGACCATTGAAAGCAAATGCAGATATACCTTCCTTCTGAAATATGTTTTTTTGTTATATCTGATTGTGATTCTTCAGGTAATTGTTCATCTCCAAGTAAGGTTGTATAGATACTGGAATAAATAATGTGATCAGTACCCTGATAGTCTTTCAAATCATAAACACATCCATAGAAGTTATCAACGGACCTATTTTTCTGTGTTTCTAATAAGTATGCCAAATCACGCATGTATACGTCCGGATTGCCGTAAGGGGTAAGGTCTGTTGTAGAGAGATGCAGCTGAACCTGTTCTGCTACAGAACGGGTATAAATTTGTCCATGTGGCCGATTTGCTAACGTGTTTTGTTCTTTTATCTGGAGTTTGCGGTGATGAAGCATTCTTTGGGCTTGTTTAAGCTGATGTATTTTATTATCAATAATATCCCCTTGCTCCTCTAAAAAAGGCAGCATTTGTACGGCGTCTTTTTTCATTACTTCTCTAATTTGATTTAGTGGTGTATCTATATATTTTAGGTATTTTATAATATCCAGATAAAAGAATTGTTTTTCATGATAATATCTGTAATTACTTTCAGGATCTATAAAAGCGGGTGTGAATAAACCCATTTTATCGTAATATCTTAATGTCTGGATAGGAATATTATTTAATTTAGCCGTCTCTCCAATAGAGTACAAATTTTTGTACATATAACATTCTCCTCGTTTGGTTAATCTCTTTCTAATAATAAGGTAAACAATCGCTCTAACAAAAGAATTTAACTTCAAATAAGAGCATCAAGACATAGTCATTGCTATTATTTCTGCGAAGTATATCCCTGTTTGTTTATATTGTGATTATTATAAAGTCATGAAAAATGTCGTTTTCTCAGTATTTATTGTCGCAATATTTTGCCCTTTTTGTCTCACTTTGTAATATTTTAGATAGATTCTACTTCTGATTATTCAAAAATCAAAGGATTCAAAATGCAAATGTGGGAGGAATATCCATGAACAGTCTCAGGCATTTGTCAGATGAACTCTTAAAGGAGTCTCTGAGAAATGCAACCGAATTAAAGCTGGAACAGAATTTTTGTACAACTTTAAAGAATGAAATCAAGAAACGGGAAGAAAGCAGTGGGGAAAAATACTACGAAAGCGGTGACATGAAGAATACTTTAGAATGATGATAGAGATAGAATAATTATAGTTTCATCGCTCTGTAATCAGTAATTGTCGAAATCAGAAGTAGAATCCTTCCAGCCTTATACTGAGGCTGGAAGAGGCAGCGTTCGTACTGAATTGTACGTAACGCTGTCTTTTTTTATAGCTAGGTCATTATTTGTATATAGGCGGGCAGAGGAAGCATAGTTTTTACTTTTTCAAAAAACGGGTATATGTAGAAGCAAGACATTCATGTGTTATAAAGAAATATTGAATAATCTGGGAGGAGAGAAAAACATGGAACAAATGATATTTATTCAGACAGGTACAGGAGTAGATTTACATGGGCAGGATGTCAATCAGGCAGCAGAACGTGCTGTTATCAACGCGATTTATACTAATTCAATGCCAGGCATTCAGAACAGCCTGCCTGATCAAAATCTAAATAATATGAAGGTAAATGTGAAATTAGGTATTCCTAGGGATATAGAACATTTGGATGAGGAAAAAATTAAAAAATTGGTACCGTATGGAACAGTAACGGTGGAAAAATTAGAGGGCGGATTAGCTACTACGAGTGGAATCTATTTAAGCGATCAAGAGGATAAAAATGATTTAATGTACATTGTTAATGCAGTAGTTGAAGTGGGATATTAGGAAGAATGAGAAGGGCATGAAGGCAAATCTTTGAGCAGTACCAGTATCCCATATTGGCATGAAATATGACTAGTTATGCAAAAGAAGTTGGGTGACCCCCAGCTTTTTTTGCGCCAAAGTATAAAACTCTCCTACTGCATAAGCGCAACTAACGGTTATCATTTAAAAGCTTGATGACTACTAAGTTTTATAATAAAAAAACCACCCTTTGTAAAAAGAGTGGGAAATTCCACAAGAACCAGTCACGAATCACAGAAATTACCTTAGCCAGGTTGGCGAGGCTTCTAGGTTAAGATAGCTTTTTTGAAGAAAAAAGGATTAAAGAGCCTAAAGCTGGTCAAAAGAAAATGTAGAAGAGCACTTTAAGCATTAATCTTTCTTCGGCGCAATTCCTTTAATTAACATTTCTGTCCACTCTTCCGTATAAGGTGCAATTCTTTCATATATCTGCGGGCTGGAAATTCCTTCTACAATCGCTTGAAAATACAAAAGCAGAAATTCATCTGAATATTTTAAGTCCACCTTTCCTTCTTTACGGCCCCTATGAAATAAATCCAGCATCATGCCGTAATTTTCCTGAGTATATTTTTGCATCATGACGGACCAGCCTTCCTCGTCTTTTTCCGTTAAATATGCCATCATTTTAAGATAGAAGGATTGATTAATTTGATTTAAAAATTTGATTTTATTTTGACTTAATGCAATGAGTGTTTCATCAAATGGCTTATTTTCATTCATAATATCACTTGCAGTATCGATCATTTTTTCTAAGTAATACTTAAAAACCTCATGAATAAGATTGTCTTTGCTGCCAAAATACTTAAAGAGGGTGGCTTTCCCCACATTGGCATGTTTAGCAATTTTATCCATGGTTATATTTTTGCCTACCTCATTTCTATTCATCAGCTCAAAGGCTGCTTCCAATATATTCTTTTTCTTTTCTTCTGTTCTTTTTTCAAAACCATTCAAATTTATTACCTGCTTTCTGTCACGCATTCATTTCAAAAATTTCTTCACAGAAGCGTGTTTCTTCCTATTTATTATATATGTCTAATTATGAACTGGCAAATAAAAAATAGTATTTATCTTATTGACTAATGAATAATAAAGGAATAATATTGAACTACAAAATATTATTATGGTTTAAAATTTTATTTTTAATGCATTAAAATGAACTAAAATCATATTAATAGTTTTATTCGGATGTATTACGTTCTTAAATGAAAAAGCAAGCTAAAACAGGATATTAAATTGCAGAAAGAAGGAGTGTCAGCATTATGACAGAAATTGTGAAGATAAAAGGTCTGCAAAAGAAGTTTGGTAAATTTCAGGCGTTAAGTGATGTGACATTCAGAGTTGGAGCAGGAGAAGTTGTCGGCTTTATCGGCCCCAATGGAGCTGGTAAATCAACAACAATCCGTGCTTTATTAGGAATTATCAAGCGCGATGCCGGGAAAGCAGAGATTTTTGGAAAGGACGTCTGGAAGGATAGCTTGGAAATTCATAAACGTATTTCATATGTTCCAGGAGATGTTGCACTTTGGGGGAGCCTGACAGGTGGAGAAATTATTGACTTGTTTATGAAGCTGCATGGCGGCGGAGATAAGCAAAAACGTGATTATTTAATTAAACGTTTTGAATTGGATCCGAAGAAAAAATCGAAAGGGTACTCGAAAGGCAACCGTCAAAAGGTTGGGTTAATTGCAGCATTATCCGTGGATTCTGATTTATATATTTTTGATGAGCCGACTTCCGGACTTGATCCTTTAATGGAAGCAGTTTTTCAGGAGGAGGTAGAAAAAATCAAGGAAGCAGGGAAATCTATTTTGCTCTCTTCTCATATTTTGAGCGAGGTAGAGCGTTTAGCTGACAGGGTTGTTATTATTCGTCAGGGGGAGATTGTAGAATCGGGGACATTGGATGAATTAAGGCATCTGACCCGTTCTGCTGTAACCTTAGCAACGGAAAAAGATGTTTCGAAAATGGAGACTGTAGAAGGTGTGCATGATTTTATGCAAAAAGATAATCAAGCAACCTTTTCTGCTGACAACAAGTATATCAATGACATTTTAATGGAAGCAACCAAGCTGGGTGTGAAGAAATTTGAAGCGGTTCCGCCAACACTTGAGGATTTATTTATGCGTCATTATGAGGGTTAAGCGTTGATGGGGAGGTGAAAGAACAATGAAAGAAAAATTTGCACGATGGGATATATTGTTTTTGCAATATCTGAAGCGTGATTGGAAAAAAATTATTTTTTGGATTCTCGGAATTGGCTTATTTTCAGGAGGATTTGTACCTGCTTTTGAAGAAATAGCAAAAGGGCAGGGTTTGATAGGGATGTTTGAGACATTGCAAAACCCGGCGATGGTTTCCATGGTTGGTCCTACCCCGGTTGAAACAGCGGCTGATTATACAATAGGCGCGATGTATGCGCATGAAATGTTATTGTTCTGCGGTTTGTTTGCAATGATTATGGCTGTTTTACACGTGATTGGACATACACGTAAGGAAGAAGATCTCGGATTGACAGAGCTGGTACGCTCCTTTCAAATTGGACGGCAGGCCAACTCACTTGCGGCAATGGCAGAGGTTGTTGTCATTAATATCATATTAGCGCTTTTCATTAGTGCTCTGCTTATCGTTTTTAATGTAGATACGATTTCATTCCAAGGCTCCTTTTTATTTGGAGCATCTATTGGAATGGCTGGTGTCATTGGAGCAGTAATCGGCCTGGTGATGGCGCAAATTATGCCGGCTTCCTCCAGTGCAACAGGTTCTGCCCTGGGAATCGTTGGTCTGCTTTATATTGCTCGTGCCGGTACGGATGTTTCCAATGTGGACTTTTCTATGTTTAATCCGCTCGGCTGGACGTACTTGACCTATCCATTTACAGATAACAACTGGCTGCCGATTATTTTTGCCTTGATTTTCAGTGTTGTGATGGTAATCCTTGCTTTTGCGCTCGAGGGCGGTCGTGATATAGGCGCTGGTTATCTGCCGGAAAGAGAAGGACGGGAAAATGCAAAAAGGTCTCTATTATCTGTTCGGGGATTATTCATCAAGCTGAATAGAGGAGTTACTATCGGCTGGCTGATTGGTTTTGGAGTAATGGGCGCTGCTTACGGTTCCATTTACGGAGATATGCAAACCTTTCTGGAAAGTAATGAGATGATGAAGCAAATGTTTGCCCAATCTGGTGTATCCATTGAAGAATCTTTTACTGGTACGATTATGATGGTGATGATGGTGTTAGTTTCGATTCTGCCGATTGTGGTTGTGAATAAGCTTTTCGCTGAAGAAAGCCGTCAGCATTTAAGTCAGCTTTACGCTACCAAAGTCACCCGGGGCCAATTTTATTGGACGACAATCGGTTTAGCTGTTATTGCCGGATTAATCGGTACGCTGCTAGCTGCGGGAGGGCTTGGCGGTACAGCTATTTCAGTAATGGAAGACAGTGCTGCAATGGATATCAGTGATTTTCTGGCAGCGGGTTATAACTTCCTTCCATCGGTTTTATTCTTTACGGCATTGGCAGCTTTAGCACTTGGCTGGGCTCCTAAGCTCGGGAAGGTTGTTTATGCGTATCTCGGTTATTCCTTTATCTTAAATTACTTTGACAGTATTTTGGACTTACCGGAGTGGTTTTTAAAAACAGCTGTACAAAGCTGGATTCCACAAATGCCGACAGACAGCTTCGATGCGCCTGTGTTTATTACGATTACCGTAATCAGTATCGTTCTGATGATTGTTGGTTATCTCGGCTATAACAGACGGGATATGATAGAAGGAGCTTAACCCTGAGTAAGTAAATATATGTTTAAATATTAAAAGTCAATTTGATCCATATGTATATGGGGCGGATTGGCTTTTTCTATATTCGATTCGTTTGTAAAGTTTATGTAAAGTCTTATTGTAATGGGTTGCAAGGGTTATGTACCGATGATAAATTAATAACGAAATCCGATATCAAGTTTCGATATTGATAATGCAGGAGACGATTCCATTGGAAGATAAATTATTAAGAAAGTTATTTTTAGGATTTATGCAAATACATATTCTGTATCATGCAATGGAAGAACCTATTTTTGGTGCATGGATGCTGGGTGAGTTGAGAAGGCATGGCTATATGATAAGTCCTGGCACCCTGTACCCAATTCTTCATTCCATGGAAAAGGATGGACTTTTGCGTATGGAGGAACGTAATGTAGACGGGAAAATAAGAAAATATTACACTGCTACAGAAAAAGGGGAGGAGGTTCTGGTGGAAGGCCGGGAGAAGGCATATGAACTGTTTAAAGAAATAATAGATTGATAGGAAAGGGTGTGTAAAATGAAGCATAGTGAAGAAAAAGGAAAATTAAAGCTTCTATTAGAAATTCTGTTTATTTCTGCACGGCTGGGATTGACATCCTTTGGCGGACCGATAGCGCATCTTGGATATTTTCATGAAGAATATGTCCGGAAAAGAAAATGGATGGATGAAAGAAGTTACAGCGATCTGGTTGCCCTGTGTCAATTTTTGCCGGGGCCTGCCAGCAGTCAAGTCGGCATAGGAATCGGCGTCATGCGTGGAGGGGTACCCGGAGGAATTCTTGCTTTTATCGGCTTTACACTTCCTTCTGTACTGGCATTAATTATACTTGCTTTGTTTTTACAAGGCTCATCTATGGAAGGAGCCGGTTGGATTCAGGGACTAAAAATTGTCGCAGTAGCTATAGTGGCGCATGCGATTTTGGGAATGGCCCCAAAATTGACACCTGATTTAAAGCGCAAATCGATTGCATTGTTTGCTTTAATAATAACTTTATTATGGCAAACTGCCTTTATACAAGTTGGTGTTATTTTACTAGCAGGACTGATTGGCTATATAGTTTATAAAAATCATGCTGATAATGAGAAAGCGGATTTTATTTTCCCGATTTCCCCAAAGCTGGGGGTAATCTGTTTATCGTTATTTTTTGGACTGCTTGTTTTTCTTCCTATTTTAAGAGAGATGACCGCATTGAATTGGATTGCTATGTTTGATAGTTTTTATCGCTCTGGATCTCTTGTTTTTGGTGGAGGACATGTTGTTTTGCCGTTGCTGGAGCGTGAATTTGTCCCGACAGGCTGGATGGACGAAGCTTCGTTTTTAGCTGGCTACGGGGCCACACAGGCAGTTCCCGGGCCATTATTTACATTTGCTGCCTATATCGGAGCTGTTATCAGCGGGTGGAAGGGTGGATTAGTAGCAACTGTGGCTATTTTTTTACCGGCATTTCTGCTTATCTTAGGCGCACTGCCTTTTTGGAATCAAATAAGAAGCAATCAGAAAATGAAAGGTGCGCTTATGGGTGTGAATGCTGCTGTAGTAGGAATATTAATTTCCGCTTTCTATCATCCTATTTGGACGAGCGCAATTCTTGAGCCGATTGATTTTGCTTTTGCTGCCATCCTTTTTAGTATGCTGGTTTACTTCAAGCTGCCTCCTTGGATCATTGTTGTGACTGGAGCTCTTGGGGGTACGTTTATATCCATGTTATAAAGTGAATTCTAAAAACAGTGGGCCACGAAGAAGAACCCGCTGTTTTAGGATGATAGCTGAAGCTGTTTCACCATATAATGCCAAGCTATTAAATGTGATTAATTTCCTAACGCTTTATGAACAGCCTCTATGGCATGTATTTCAGCAGTATCAAATAAAGGTACTTCGGAATCCTCCTGCTTAATTAACATTCCAATTTCCGTACATCCCAGAATGATTCCTTCTGCACCCTGATTAATTAAGTGATGGATAACTTCCTTGTAATCGTTTCTTGATGATTGTTTAATATTACCCAAACACAGCTCTTCAAAGATAATCTTATTAATTATTTCTCTTTCCGTATCGTCAGGTATTAAAATGTTTATCCCATTTGACTTGATCCGTGCTTTATAAAAATCCTGTTCCATCGTGTATTTGGTGCCCAGCAATCCAACTGTATGCAGATTGGACTTTGCTATTTGATTGGCGGTTGCATCTGCAATATGAAGGACAGGAATTTTAATTCTTGCTTCTATATCCTTCACTACTTTATGCATGGTGTTCGTACAAATAACGATAAAATCTGCTCCTGCTTTTTCTAATGAATAAGCTGCATCTCCTAATCGTTTCCCTGCTTCGTCCCATCTGCCTTCTGCCTGGAATTGTTCAATTTCTTCAAAATCAACGCTGTATAAAAGACATTTAGCAGAGTGTAATCCACCTAACTTACTTTTAACTTCTTCATTGATGATTCGATAATATTCAGCTGAAGATTCCCAACTCATTCCACCTATCAGGCCAATTGTTTTCATAAGAATACCTCCGCTATCTGTTAATTTTATTTCCCCCTCTGATTATCTCATTATTATACTTTCAATTCTATATCAACCTTCGGGCGGACCATTAAAGCCTGCTCCAAATCATTGATTAAATCCTTTGCATTCTCTAAGCCTAAAGAAAGCCGGATTAATCCATCGGTAATCCCGAATTTTTCTCTTTCTTCCATCGGGATAGAAAAATGTGTCATGGAAGCGGGATGCTGCACTAAAGTTTCAGGATCTCCCAGACTAAAAGAAATAATAATCAGCTTCAGCGAATCAATAAACCTTTTTCCAGCTTCTTTTCCGTCTTTTAATTCAAACGATACAATTCCTCCCATGCCCTTCATTTGCTCTTTAGCAAGTTCGTGCTGAGGATGAGATGGCAGCCCGGGATAATAAACCTTTTCCACCTGCGGATGATTTTCCAGAAATGTTGCAATTTCCAGTGCATTCTTGCAGTGGCGCTCCATCCGTACACCTAATGTTTTTAAGCCTCTTAAGATTAAAAAAGCATCCCAGGCGCTTAATACCTGGCCAAGATCACCCATCAGGCTGTTTCTCATAAAGGTTATGTCATCAGAATTTCCCACAATAAAACCGGCAATCGAATCCCCATGTCCATTTAAGTATTTGGTTGCGCTGTGTACCACGATATTTGCCCCTAATTCAAGCGGATTCTGCAGATAAGGAGACATGAATGTGTTATCGATGATAAGCGGAATTCCATAAAGCTTGGAAATTTCGGAAATCTTTTTGATATCCAGTATGGTTAAATGGGGATTGGAAGGCGTCTCAATATAGATGGCTCTCGTATTTTCTTTGATATGATTGTGAATAAATTCAGGATTGGTACAGTCAACAAAGTTATATTCGATTCCGTAGCGAACGGCGATATTTGTTAGAAATTTATATGTACCCCCATAGACATCCTTTGTTACGACTACATGGTCTCCTTGTTTTAAGTAAGCAAGCAGAGCAATAGAAATAGCAGCCATCCCGGAACTGACCCCAAGCGCTGCCTCTCCACCTTCTAAGGAAGCAATTTTCTCTTCTAATGAAAAAAGGGTAGGATTACCGTAGCGGCCATAATAAACACCTTCTTTTTCCCCGGAAACAACCGCAGCTGCAGTGTCCGTATCAGGAAAAGCGTATGCTACTGCCGGAATGATTGGCTCTACTACAGCTCCTGAATGTGTCGCACCCCGTTTACTATGGTGGATTAAAGCGGTATCAATATCCCAATTATTTTTCAAGAAAAACTCCTCCTCTAAAACTATAAATACAGTAAGAATACTATTCTGGCTTTATTATAAATATCCTATAAATATTAATCAAATGAATATTTATGATATAATACATGAATAAAATTAATGTGAAGGAGGTTATATTTTGACACTTGCAAGGTACGAAATTTTTCGTTCAATTGTTGAAACTGGAGGCTTTTTTAAAGCAGCTAATGTATTAGGTCTTACACAATCAGCTGTCAGCCATGCGATTTCAAGTCTGGAGTCTGAATTTGGCTTTACACTTTTAACAAGAGGACGTTCCGGAGTGAAGCTGACGAATAACGGAGAAAAAATGCTGCTTCATGTTCACCGGATTTTGAATTCTTATGAACAGATGATGCAAGAGGCAGCGGAAATTGAAGGAGTTAAAACAGGAATTGTCCGAATTGGAACATTTCCAAGTGTCTCCATAAATTGGCTTCCTAAAATAATTAAAGAATTTAAACAGCAGTACCCCCATATTGAAGTGAAGCTATTAGAGGGAGATTATGATGATATAAATAAATGGATTTTAAATGGAAGCGTTGATTTTGGTTTTCTTTCCTTACCGGCAGACAATATATTCGATACTATTCCATTGAAAAAAGACAGGATCTTATGCGTCATGTCCAATCAGCATCCGCTCAGCAATCAAAAGACCATTACGTTTGAACAATTAAAGGAAGCACAATTAATTATGCCTAAAACAAACATCGATAAAGACGTGAGGGATATTTTAAAGGAAAATAATATCACACTGAGCATAGGTTATGAAATGGAAGAAGATCAGGCTATCATTGCGATGGTTCAAAACAATTTGGGGATTAGTATACTTCCTGAATTAATTTTATACAGGCTGCCGGAAGATATTCGGATTAGAAGCTTGGAAAAAGAATACTATCGGACAATTGGGATGGCTGTACAATCCTTGGAAAAAGCGGCACCTGCGACAAGAGTATTTATGGAAACTGTGCAGGAATGGATTGAGGAGAATTATGTTTAGTAAGGAAAATAGGATAGGAAATGATTTTATTTAGGGGACATGACAAGCTGTTAATAATCAAAATGGGATCTTCAGAGGGAATCAGCGCAGCTCATATATGCTATATTTATACTAACCCCAGATTGAAAGGTTGGATAAACAGATGAATCATAATAAAAGTTCCATACTTATTCTCGAAAACGCCGAAACTGTTTGGAATGCTATTACAGATGATGAAAAATTTTCTGAATGGTATGCTCCAGGTTCAACGTGGTCAATTCCTGAGCTTGAAGTTGGAAAGCAGGCAAACTTTACGCTTATGCCAAGTGCTTATAATAACCTTCAAGAAGGGGAAAGCATTCCAATGAGCTTTGTAATAAAAGAGATGAAGACGAATAACGTTTTTTCGCTTTATTCTGAGGATGACGAATTTCTGCTTGCATTCGAATTAATTTCTCAACCTGACGGAACACAAGTTACCGTAAATATGGAGGGGTTTGAGGAGTCTCTGGAGAATTTGAAAGCTTTTCTTGCTGGGAAGGAATTACCCTATGCATAAAAGCAGTTAAGATGTTAAAGTGTTATACAATATAGCTGCAGGATATTATTCAACATAATATTTTAAAGGAATAACCAGTTAAAAATAATCGAATAATAAATAAAAAAGCTGAAAAGTTCTAAATTAAAAATAAAACTTTTCAGCTTTTTATTTTAGTGTTTTTAAATATAAATGAATATAATCAAGTACTTTATACATACTATCTGACGGTATACCAATTGAATCCTGTTTTCCTATGTAGATAAAATAATTTGACATACCATATAGGGGTATATTATGATAAGTTTATAAACAAATTAGTCTTAACTAATCCTTGAAATAAGAGAGGAGAATAGATATGGGGAAAACAGCGGAACAAATGAATCCGATAGATCAGAAGAAAATGTGTTGTATGGAAGAAGGAGAAGAGTCCGGCACGCATATGCCGGATGAGCTTCAACGAAATTTAATGAATCGCATGAGCCGGATTGAAGGACAGGTCAAAGGAGTTAAACGAATGATTGACCGGAATGTATATTGTGATGATATTTTAACGCAAATGTCGGCGGTACAATCTGCACTGCATTCTGTTTCACGCCTGCTTCTGGAAAGTCATATAAACACTTGTGTCATTGAAAGATTAGAGAATAAAGATCCAGAAATTGTGGCAGAATTTATGACAACAATTTCAAAAATAATGAAATAAAAAATTTTATTATTGACAATACCTATCTGGGGTATGGTAATATGAAGGTGGATTAAAAATTAGGAGGTAATTTACATGGAAAATATAACACTTAATGTACAAGGAATGTCTTGTGGCCATTGCGTCAATTCTATTGAAGGAAACGTAGGAGAATTAGATGGAGTTGAATCAGTAAAAGTGCATTTAGAAAATGGAAAAGTAGATGTAACATACAATGCTGATAAAGTAGAATTAAAAGATATTACAGAAGTAATAGAAGAACAAGGCTATGATGTTGCTTAAATAAAAGGGAATAATCGTGCTGTTTCAGCACGATTCCCTTTTTGAAATTTCAATACCCCTATACGGTATATAAAGAGGTGAGAACAATGGGAGCACAAAAGGAAGTAAACTTACAAATACAAGGGATGACTTGTGCTGCATGTGCTAATAGAATTGAAAAAAGTCTCAATAAAATAGACGGTGTGGAAAATGCAAATGTCAACTTTGCTATTGAAAAAACAAAAGTTGTTTATGATCCTGACAAAACAAATGTACAGGATTTTGAAGATAAAATTGAGAAATTAGGCTATCACGTTGCACACGATAAACAAACATTCGATATTTCGGGTATGACCTGTGCTGCATGTGCTAATAAAATTGAAAAACGTTTAAATAAAATGGAAGGCGTCTCTAACGCTTCTGTTAACTTTGCTTTAGAAAATGTGGCAGTAGATTATGATCAGGGTCAGGTCACTGTCAACGATATGATGGAGGCAGTAAAAAAGTTAGGATACAGCTTAAAAGTGCAGGCATCTAAAGAAGAAACAGCAAATAATAAAGAGGAAGAAATTCGTCATCAGACAGGGAAATTTATCTTTTCAGCTATTTTGACATTACCATTATTGTGGACGATGGTAACACACTTTGAGTTTACGTCGTTTATCTATTCCCCGGATATGTTAATGAATCCGTGGGTACAATTAGCTTTAGCTGCACCTGTACAATTTATTGTCGGGGCACAATTTTATAAATCTGCATATAAAGCACTGAAAAACGGCAGCGCTAATATGGATGTCCTTGTCGCATTAGGTACATCGGTTGCTTTCATTTATAGTATTTTCTTAGGGATTGAGTGGCAAATACAAGGCCAGGTTGGCATGCCAGAGCTTTATTTTGAAGCAGCTGCAGTAATTATCACTTTAATCCTGCTTGGAAAACTATTTGAAGTTCGTGCTAAGGGAAGAACAGGTCAGGCAATACAAAAATTGCTTGGTATGCAGGCAAAAACTGCCCGTGTGATAAGAAATGGGGAAGAACAGGAAATTGCAATTGAAGAAGTAATCGTTGGCGATACTGTTATGGTTCGTCCTGGTGAGAAAATTCCTGTGGATGGCCAAATCGTTAAAGGGGAGTCCGCAGTTGATGAATCGATGATTACTGGGGAAAGTATCCCTGTTGATAAGAAAACAGGCGACGCAGCTATTGGTTCCACAATTAATAAGAATGGATTGTTAACCATTGAGGCTACAAAGGTTGGTAAGGATACGGCCCTTTCTCAAATTGTAAAGGTCGTTGAGGAAGCACAGGGAAGTAAAGCTGATATTCAGCGCGTTGCTGACCGTGTATCTGGCGTATTTGTTCCCATTGTTGTAGGAATAGCACTGGTGACCGGGCTTGTATGGTATTTCTTCGTAGCACCTGGTGACTTACGTTCTGCTTTAGTCCCTGCGATTACAGTATTGGTTATTGCCTGCCCTTGTGCGCTTGGTCTGGCTACTCCGACATCTGTGATGGCTGGTTCAGGAAGAGCAGCAGAGCTGGGAGTCTTGTTTAAAGGTGGAGAGTATTTAGAAAATACACGTAACCTGAATACGATTGTTTTAGATAAAACAGGAACGGTAACCAAGGGGGAACCTGAATTAACAGATGTTCTTCCAGAAAAAGGATTTTCAGAAGAAGAAGTGCTTGCTTTAGTGGCTTCTGCTGAAAATAATTCAGAACACCCGCTTGCAGAAGCAATTGTAAAAGGTGCAAAAGCAAAAGGTGTTCAGATTAGAGAAACCGATTCTTTTGAAGCAATACCGGGATACGGTATCCAAGCTTCTGTAGATGGAAAAATGATTTTTGTCGGTACAAGGAAACTGATGAAACGGGAGAATATTGATGTTTCTTCTGTAGAAGGTAACATGGCAAAGCTCGAATCAGATGGGAAAACAGCGATGTTAATCGGTTTGGAAAATCAATTAGCGGGCGTTATCGCAGTTGCTGATACAGTAAAAGAGACATCTAAAGCGGCTATTCAGAGAATGCACGAGCAAGGGCTGGAAGTCATTATGCTGACCGGGGATAATCAAAGGACTGCCAACGCAATCGGAAAACAGGTAGGAATTGACCGTGTAATCGCAGAAGTAGTACCGGAACAAAAAGCAGATGAAATAAAAAATCTTCAACTGGAAGGTAAAAAAGTAGCTATGGTAGGTGACGGTGTTAATGATGCACCGGCATTAGCTGTAGCAGATATTGGAATGGCGATTGGTACAGGAACAGATGTAGCGATTGAAGCGGCTGATATTACACTGATGCGCGGCGATTTAAATAGTGTGGCAGACAGTGTAGAAATTAGTGCGAAAACAATGCGTAATATTAAACAAAACCTGTTCTTTGCCTTCTTCTATAATTCAGCTTCCGTTCCGATTGCAGCAATTGGACTGCTCGCTCCATGGGTTGCCGGAGCAGCAATGGCGTTTAGTTCTGTATCTGTGGTACTAAACGCATTACGATTACAACGTTTAAAGCTGAAAGGAGGCCAATAATATGTCCATCAAGAAATGGGTTTCCTTAGGAATTATCTATGTAGCAGCTGTTTTCGCGGTTTTTGCTATTATTACCGGGCAAAATCCGCTGGCAAGTGGAGAAATGGAACGCAATGAACACGCAGGTGAACATGAAGGGATGGACCACTCAGCTGAAGAAATGTCCAGTTCTGGGGATATCCCTGCTGGCCTTCAAGAAGCAGAGGACCCGACATTTGAAGTCGGCAGTGAAGCAATAATCAGTGCCGACCATATGCCAGGAATGGACGGTGCTGTTGCGAAAATCTCCGGTGCGTTTAATACGACTGTTTATACCGTATCTTATACGACAGATGATGGGCAGGAAATCGAAAATCATAAGTGGGTTATCCATGAAGAATTAGAAAATCCAGATGCTGCACCATTAGAACCTGGTACGGAGGTTGTATTGCATGCAGACCATATGGAAGGAATGCATGGTACTCATGCAGAAATCGATTCGGCAGATGAAACGACTGTCTATATGGTTGATTTTGAAACAGCAGATACTGGAGAAAAAGTCCAAAACCATAAATGGGTAACAGAGGAAGAGTTATCACCGGCAGATTAAGTTTTATCGCCGTGTAACTAACCGCAAGATTTCTGTTTCAAGATATGAAAGAAAATCAAAGGAGGAAGATAGTATGGATCATAGTCATCATCATTCAGGTGAGTCAGAGGTAAAAGCAACGGTAACGTATAAGAGTGGAAAAATATCTATAGCCTTAGAGGATAGTACCGGAAAAGCGCCCGAACTGGCCTTGGCACACGAAAAAGAAATGCATTTTATTATGGTATCCAATGATTTGGAGCATTATTATCATTTGCATCCAGAAAAAGAGCAGGAAGGACTTTATACGATTAACCACTCTTTAAATGATGGTACGTATCAAGCCTTTGTTGATATTACGCCAAAGGAAAAAGCATATCAGGCAGCTCCAAATACGATTCAGGTCGGAACGAATGAAACAGGTAAAGCCGCCTTAAAGTCTGACGATAATTGGACCAAAGAAGTGGATGGAAAAACTGTTACGTTAGAGAATGTCAAAGCAGAGGCTGGTAAAGCAGTGCCTTTAGATTTTAATATGCACGGAGAAACTCCTGAGCCGCATCTAGGGGCTTTAGGTCATGTGGTCATTGTGGATGAAGCTGCAGAACAATATATCCATGTTCATCCGGATTCAGATGACACAACAACATTCCATGCTCATTTTCCGAAGCAGGGAATGTATAAAATTTGGGCAGAATTTCAATTTGGTGATAAGGTGCACACTTATTCATTTATTATTGAAGTAAGTAAATAAGCAATTGCATCATACCTGGGGGAGGGAAGTTAACAGATGGCTGAATATCATTTGGAAATCTATACAAGACCGACTTGCTCAGATTGCCAGGACTTGAAAAATTTCTTGGAAGAACATCAAATCCCGCATAAACAATACGACTTAGCAAAGCAGCCTGAAAAAGAGAAAGAATTAAAAAAGATAACAGGAAACAGAATCGTCCCCGGCATCGTTTTTTCTCGATCTTCTATGCTGGGTTTAAGGAAAAAAGTGAAGAGTATGACTGGATTTGAGCAAAATAAAAAAGAATTTAAGAAGCTGTTAGAAGTCAGCTGACAGAAATATACAGATCCCATAAAGAAATTTGAAGAATATTTTATTTCTTTATGGGATCTAATTATTTTTATCATTATAAATACCTTACAGGCGTATTGTATAAAAGATGATAAAAGTAGGGATAGGGGGACTCCATATGGAAAGTGATGATAAAAAAATAAAAATAGCTGTCAATGGAGGTATTGGATTTGGATCAAAACTAAATGCCAAGCAGCTGCTGACCATTTCCAAATATATGGATGGAAATGAGGAGCTGGAATTAACCACTTTTCAACAGCTTTATATTGAAATTGCAGAAAACAAAAAAGAAGAGATTATAAAGGAATTTGAAAGTGTAGGATTAGCTTGTTATCCAGTCGGAAGTTATGTTAAGAGCCTGAAAACCTGTAATTTCTGTAAAGGGGAAGAACGGGAAGGGATGCCTGTAGCGAAAGAGCTCAATAAACGGTTTGCAGGCAAACAAGTTCCTTTTACATTAAAGATGGCTTATACAGGTTGCCCGATCGGCTGTGGAGAACCAATGATCAGTGATATAGGCGTGATGAAATTCAAGGATCAATACAATTTATATGTAGGCGGAAAAGGCAAGGGTTTTGATGCAGAAGTTGGGATGCTTTTGAAAGAGAATCTCGAGCCGGAAGAATTATACGAAATTGTAGAGAGAATTATTGATAATTATTCACAGTTTGGCAAGAAAAGAGAGTCTTTCTTTAAATTCTGGAGAAGAATCGGGAAGGATCAGTTGGTAAAAATATAAAATGAAGCTTCACTCAGTGGGAGCTTTGCGAACGCTTCTTCGTGATAAATAAGCGTTTACGGCTGCTAATTTAATTGCTAAATCGTATTTTGCCATATAAAACACCCCTAGAATTAGATTTTTGGTCTAACTCTAGGGGTGCATATCAGCCATCAGCTTGGTGTGTTTTCCTTATTACCCTGTCCCCACCAGCCTGCTTTTTTGTAAATGACAATAACAACAGTAGTGCCAAGAAGGAGTATTACTGGAATCAACCATGTGAATCCAAGTGCAAAAAGAATTGGGGCAAAGGTAACAATAATAATATCAACAGGTGCAACACCTACATAACCCAATGCATAATCTTCAGGGGTCCGGCTTTTCAATTCAGGATCGACAATTCGTAAAAGTGCAAGTCCCATAGCCACAGTACCTGTACTCCAGCCCCATCCGAAAATAGATTTTTCCAGCCAGAAATCTCTGAATACATTTGGGCCGACGAAACGGAACATAATATATGCCCACAGTGTTCCAAATGCAAATAATAGAAGAAGAGAGTACAAACCATACATCAAATAACGCCCTAATGTAATTTCCAATGATGAAAAAGCAGAAAGCATATTCGGAATCAGAAAAGCCAATCCCCAAGCTGCTCCTGCAACCATACCAAATATAACTCCCAGAAAGGATGAATGATTACGGTTCAAGACTGTCCTCCTTCCTATAATAAATCCGCATCGGCAGATTATTTTTAAATCCTATAGTAATAAAATCTCTCCAAACTTATCTATCATAAGCTGATTAGTTTCGCCGTTAATCATGGGAATGAGCTGAGTCGTCAGAAGCAATTCCATAGAGGAAGGTATCGATCGCTTTTGCGTAAAGGTCAAGTGTTTCTTTCATGTTTAAGTCCCTGCAAATATTGTTTAATCCGTATAGTAAGGTATCAAAAATCTTTGCTAATAATAGAGAATCGTCTGTTTTAAACTCGCCGGAGGCTATTCCTTCTGACAGGAGTTTTTGACTGTAGGATATTCTGGTATTAATCGTTTTATAGAGCTGGTTTTGTATTAAAGTATTGGAATTTTCATGACTGAAAAATTCATCAGCAACATTTGTCAGAGGATGATTGTAATCGTTGATAACAAAATGCTTTGCGATGCCGTGCAGCTGTTCCGTTGTAGAGGAATATTGTTTTTTTTGTTCCTCCCATTGCTCCATCCATTCTTTTTCCCATTCGTCTAAAACGTAAATAAAAAGACCTTCTTTATTTTCAAAATGATAATAAATATTTCCTTTGCTTACCCCGGTAGCATCCGATATATTTTCAATGGATGTTGCTGTATAGCCTTTTTGAATAAAGAGATGCTTTGCGGCGTCAGCGATTTTCTTTTTAGTTAACATACTTTTGGTCTGTTTCTTGTTCAAAAAGCTCACTCCCTGTTTATTTCTAATCTTTGATTTTTGAGTTATTTTGGCTTTTGTTAAGAAAACCTGTCCATCAATTTAATATTCAATCTTACTTTTAATGGTTACTGACCAATTGTTCTAAATTTATCATAATTAAGATGTGGAAACAAGTAATCTTCAGCAGGATGTTTATTTATTGACCATCAGAGAACTCTATGATATTATTTTAGAACGATTGTTCAGTTTTTAGTCTGGGAGGGGATTATGTATATCATTTATAAAAAAGAGTTAGAGGGATTAGGTTTTGAATATGAGGTAAACACAACATTTGGTGATTCTTTTCAAGTGATTCAGCATTTAGATGGAATGTACGAAATCTTTTTTCAGGACGGCCAGGAAAAGACTGGATCGGTCTTATTGAATTCAAACGAAGCTAAAATATTATCCCGGCTATTGGACCCGGAACAGGA
Organism: Oceanobacillus sojae; assembly: GCF_007991515.1. Lineage (GTDB taxonomy): Bacteria > Bacillota > Bacilli > Bacillales > Amphibacillaceae > Oceanobacillus > Oceanobacillus sojae. The sequence goes on along the minus strand of NZ_BJYM01000018.1, from coordinate 65,688 downwards.
AACCTAATATCGTTTTAGTGACGGATAAGAAATTAAAGACAGCTTTTTCTGGTTTTTACGCGTGAAAGAACCTCATATAGAGCAGAACCAAGAAATCACAGCAAAGTTTTACAGCAGTTGATTCCTATGATTTATCAGATTTGATAAAATAGGGTCTATTTTTTTAGATTATTTTAGAACGATCATTCAGTTTTATTCAGAAATATAATAGAATTTAAAGTGAAAGGGAGGTGAAGAGTGTGACTGATTCAGATTCTGACCCCAATTTTAATAAAATTCCGGGTTAAGGATATACGTGTTTATCTTTGGAGCAAGGGCAAAGACGTATATCCTTAACCCTTCGAAAAATGCAGCTCTGTTTTCGAATATCTTCCAGATGGATAAAGTGTGTAAACAGAGTGCGCAAGGAGGAAAAATGACACTAAAAATAAGACATCATGTATTGGTTTGTTTAGAAGAAAAGAATTATAGCCGCAGAGTTCTCTTAAGAGGGGCTTCATTGGCGAGGAAATATGGTTATACCTTTGAAGTTTTATTTTTCTGTTCTATAGAAAGCGAATATACAATGTTTCACTTATTAAATTTAGCAGAGAGCAAAAAATTAAGTGAAGAATTAGGAGCCGTCAGATTTATTGTTAAGCGGGTAAAAGATGAACGAGATACTGCAAGAGAATTAGTAGAAACTGCAAAAAATAATAATGCGAAAGAAATTATTATGTCAGGAGCACAGCCAAAAAGTAACTTGAAAGCATCGCTGTGGAGAAGAATATTTTTCTGTGATAAATACAACTATATTTTGAACCATCTACCAGATATCATTCTTGTTTTGATTAATCACCATGAATATAATCCTTTTGAAAAAGGAGAGTACAGAAATGGAAAACAAGCATTTCTGGTAAAGAAAAGCAATCATCCAATTGCTTATTTTCTTCGGGATAGGCCTTTTAGAGCGACAGATACTTCCGGACTCTTTTTTCAGAAAAAGGATACGGATGAACGTACCGGCATTTTTGCTTTTATCCGCAGAGGAAGGGTGAGATATGTTTATATATACCATGGAAAAATTGGTGATAGCACAGAGGACGCGTTGCAGCTAAAACATGCTTTGCAATAGTAAGTAGACTTTTAATAGATGAATTTGGAAGGGGCGGTAACCATGATTGTACAAAAATCTTCCCATACAATAGAATCAGCAGGGAGCTTAGAGAAAGCAAAAGAAAAATTAATGGAAATAAGTAAGAAACAAGATGTGCTTACGCATGAAAAAGTGGCTGTTATTTTATCTGAATTTGATATAGAACCTGAAAAAATAGATGAGGTTTACGAATACCTGGAAAAGCGGACTGTTCATGTAGTTGATGGTCCAGACGATGCGCATGAAATAGAGGAAATGAATTTCACTGAAACTAATGTTCCAATAGGAAACAAGCGAGGTGATTCTGTCCGGATGTATTTAAGAGAAATCGGCAACGTGGATTTACTATCTAAGGAAGAGGAAATTGAACTTGCTTTCCGTATTGAAGAGGGCGATTTAGAGGCAAAAAAAAGATTAATAGAAGCGAATCTTCGTCTCGTGGTTAGTATAGCCAAACGCTATGTTGGGAGGGGAATGCTTTTCTTAGATCTAATTCAAGAAGGGAATATGGGGTTATTCAAAGCTACTGAAAAGTATGACTACCGAAAAGGTTTTAAATTCAGCACCTACGCAACCTGGTGGATTAGACAGTCAATCACCCGTTCAATAGCTGATCAGGCGCGGACCATCCGAATTCCGGTACACATGGTTGAAACCGTTAATAAATTAATCCGTATTCAACGTTCCTTACTTCAAGATTTAGGCCGTGAACCAGCCCCGGAGGAAATAGGAGAAGAAATGGGGCTAAAACCGGATAAAGTAAGATATATTCTAAAAATTGCTCAAGACACCATATCTCTGGAAACGCCTATAGGTGATGAAGAAAGTTCATATTTGGGTGATTTTATTGAGGATGAGGAAGCAGAATCTCCTTACAACTATGCTGCAAACCAGTTACTAAAAGAACAATTGGAGGATGTGATGAGTAAGCTCCCTGTCCGGGAAGAAAGCATTCTCCGTCTCCGGTTTGGCCTGGATGACGGCAAAACAAGAACATTGGAAGAACTGGGGAAAGTATTCGGTGTAACCAGAGAGCGTGTCCGTCAAATTGAAGCGAAAGCATTGCGTAAATTAAGGCATCCGAGACGCAGCAAAAAATTGCAGGATTTTTTGGTAAGGTGATTAATAATCAGGTTACCTGAATAGAATGCTATATTATCGCTCTGTCATTTTTTACAGATGGAGCGATAATATATTAATAAAACATAATAGGTTTATTGCTTGTGAGAATCCTTTTGGAACAGTCATCTTTATTTAGATTCCTCTATACAAGCTTGTTGTTATCTAATAGCTGATATGTTAAATTTATAATGACCGTTCTATATAAAAAGGAGTTATGATATGAGGAAATCTCAGAAAAAAGCAGCCATTATGCAGACAGCTGAAGAATTATTTTATGAACATGGGTTTCATGCAGTCGGTGTGAAAAGTATATTGGAGCAAGCCGGTGTAGCACCGATGACAATGTATTATCATTTTCAATCCAAAGAAGAAATGATCAAAGAAATATTAATGCAGAGAGAAGAGCGGTATTTTCAATTGCTGGAAGATAAATTGAATAAGGAAAACGGTGCTAATGCATATATCCGATCATTAATTCATGCGCACATTGATTGGTTGAGTGCTGCTGGTTTTAATGGATGTTTATTTCTAAGAGCAAAACAGGAGTATGAAGGTGTAAATGACGAAATTGCTTTGCTGAGCAGAGACCATAAAAAGAAACTATTAAATAAAATTGACAATGATATGAAACATCTTCAGGCTGCCCCATCCCTTAGTATACAAATCTCTATTATATTAGAGGGATTAACATCAATGGACCAAATACTCGGTCTGGATAAATTAAAAGATATTGCAATGGATTTGGTAAGAAGTCTCGAAGCTACTGAATGATATATTTGATAAATATAGGGGAAAGAATAGGGATTTTAAAATCTCATATTATACCCTATATATTTTTTGATTTTATTATAATGAACGTTATATATAAAAAGGTGGGAGTTATGTGAATGGAAAGAAGTTAATAGCAGTGGGATTGCCGATGATAGCCGTTACTTATGGGCTGTCCCGGTTCAGTTATGGTTTAATGCTTCCATATATTAATGAAACACTTAACATGGAGCCATCTGTCAGCGGCTTTATTTCATCTTTATCCTATATCGCTTATTGTCTCGCCATTATATTCGCAATGGTATGTTCAAATAAGATTTCCCCAAAATCTATTCTTATCATAGCAGGGTTATCATCTATTATCGGTTTGAGTATCATCGCTGTCTCTCCTAATGCTGCAGTACTCGGTTTAGGAATATTTCTGGCAGGGTTAAGTACAGGATTTTCCTCTCCTCCATATGCTGATATTGTCAGCAGGGAAGTAGAGATGAAATTACAGAATCAGACCAATTCATGGATTAATTCTGGTACAAGTATTGGAACAGCTTTTACTGGAGCTGTTGCTGTTTATATGGCTGACAGCTGGAGGGAAACGTACTTCATCTTTGCGCTTATTGCTGTTTTAGTGCTTATCGTCAATTATAAAGCACTGCCCCAAAACAGTATTACAGAAAAGAAAGTGGCGGCCAGTTTCTCTGGAAAAGAGTGGATACGTTCTGTCCAGCTAATTTTTGCTTCGTTACTTATTGGTATATCCTGCTCCGCCTATTGGACATTTTCCAGAGATTTTATGATAAATTTAGAAAATGTTCCGCCATACTTGAAAGAGTGGTTTTGGGTAATTATAGGAGCAGCAGGTTTATTAGGCGGAACAGCCGGTGTATATATAAATCGTTTTGGCTTAGTGAATGCGTATAGAATTTCTGTGCTGGTTCTTTCGACTTCATCCTTGTTTTTGGGAATCTCTCCAGGAAATAATATTTTGGGATTTCTTTCACCAGTACTTTTTGGGAGTTCTTATATTTTTATGACAGGAGTTTTAATCGTATGGGGAATTTCTGTATTTAGGATTACGCCAGCATTCGGGCTGGGAGTGCCGTTCTTATTACTGGCATTCGGGCAGGCGGCAGGAGCAATTATTTCCGGTCAGATAGCTGGTGTATCAGGATACTATACTCTTTTTGTCAGTGCTTCTATCGTTGGTTATCTAACCTTGGTATTTAAACCAAAAATAAATTAGATGCTTTGCTGTTCAATCTTTTAATATAAAAGGTCATTCAGATCCAGCAGCAATGACGGGATTGTGGGAAAACCACGGAAACAACTGCCATTACCGTATTACTGTGGTTTTCCTGTCTAGCTTGGAAGTATAGTTTACTCTGTATACATTTCATATATCTGATCCAGCTTCTCTTCTAATTGATCAAAACGGACGAAGCGGTCCTCACGTATATATTCCTTGCCCTCTATCATCAAAAGCATGATGGGAACAGTGAAGATCAGGAACTTTTCTGCTACTTCTTCTACCTTGGAAGCATCAATATGTCCAAGATGGATCTGAGGATATTTATCCAGCAGCTCTCTTAACTTTGGTAATACAGCATGACATACACTGCAATCCGGTCTGGATACGAAAAGGAAGCTTAACGCATGATTTTGCAAAAATTCTTCAGTCATTTTTATGGTGGTCAGTTCATGTACTTTTTTCACACATAGTCCTCCTCGTATAAATAAACATCAATTCATTTATTTTCTCTATATTATATGACAGAAATATTTTTTTCAAAAATGATACGGGTTTCTTACACGGGAACAATACGTAAATCAAAAGAGAAAATTAATTATCCAAAAAAGAAATAATCTGAAACAGTCTAAAAGAACATGTTACACTAAAATAAATCTGTATATAATAACTTTGCCTTTGAAGCAGTATTAGATGTAGGGAGCGGCAACTATATACCGTAATAAGGAGGAATAGGATAATGACAAAACAAATGAAGCGTTTTGAAAACAAAGTTGCACTGGTGACAGGAGGGCGCTCAGGGATTGGTCATGCCATCGCCCACAGGCTGCATGATGAAGGAGCGACTGTGATCACTGCACAACGCAGGAAGGACGAAGAATTTGACTGGATAGAGGCGGATTTTTCTGATTCACAAACACCGAATCGTGTTATTGAAGAGGTTATTACCCGTGCTGGAAGGCTGGATGTGCTGGTTAATAATGCAGGTATGATGCAAGAGACTGGAGTTGAAGAAACGAGCCTAGAGGATTGGGAACGTAACCTTAATGTGAACCTGACTACACCCTTTCTCCTGATCAAGGCAGCGCTTCCCTACCTGCGTAAAACACAGGGCAGTATCGTAAATACTGGTTCAGTGGAGGGCTTGTCCGCTAATCCTGGGCATGCGGCATATAGTGCTTCAAAAGCGGGATTGCATGGGCTGACGCGTGCGGTAGCTGTAGATCATGGCCATGAAGGAATTCGCTGCAATGCAGTGGCCCCGGGATGGATTGATACGGAGCTTAACCTTAACTTTATTGAAAACACATCTGATGCAGAGGCATTCCGTAACGACATCGCACGTATTCACCCTGTTGCCCGTACAGGTTCTCCGGAAGAAGTAGCAGCACTTGTTGCCTTTCTTGCCGCCGATGAGGCAGCATTTATCACTGGGCAGGTCTATACAGTGGATGGAGGCAGAATGGCCAAGCTTAGTTTGCCTTGAATAAAAGGGGACATCGCAGGTAAGATACGTGTTTAGAATGATAAAAGGCAGCAATTAGTATTAAAAAAAGAAGAATCCATTTGATATACTGATGATTTCAAATGGATTCTTCAGATGACATATTTACATTTTTCGATCCAGCAGCATGGTAGTCAATTCATACAAAGTCTCCTTATAGTCCCCGTCCGGCAGTTTGCTAAGGGATTTTAATGCTTTGTCTATATACTTTCGGGCAAGCCGCTTTGATTTCTCTATCCCTTTCGTCTGTTCAACAATAGCAAGTACCTCCATTAACTCATCATCAGTCAAATCCGCTTTTTTATTTAGATAAGGAGACAATTTCTCCGGCTGCTCACGTAAGGCATAAATCAGCGGAAGCGTGTAGATGCCCTGACGAATATCTGCCAGGGTTGGTTTTCTCACAGTGTTAAAATCCCCTTTAAAATCTAACACATCATCAATAATTTGGAATGCCATGCCGATATAGTGTCCCATACTCCAGGCAAGCATCGTCTGTCTTCGTGTTGCCTGGCTGGTAATGGCACCTGAATAGCAGCTGACGGCAAACAGCTGTGCGGTTTTACCAGAAATACGGGCTAAATAGTCTTTGATACTGGTACCTATTTGATAACGTGCATGGAGCTGATCCAGTTCACCTGTTAAAATTTTTTCCATACTGCGTGCATTAAATTCAAGATGTGCTAATGTACGGGCATACTTGGACAAAATGGTAAAGCAGACACAAAATAAATAATCACCGGAATAGATGGCAAATTGGTTACCCTGCTGTGTATGAACAGTGGGGGCTCCATGACGAAAGTCTGCTTCATCAATGACATCATCATGAATCAGCGTTGCCATATGCAATGTTTCCAGTGCTGCAGCAACGGCTATGGACCTTTCTTTATCATGGTTTGATGCATCGCCAATCTGAGCACATAAAAGCGTATAGGCCGGACGCAGTAATTTCCCGCCGGAATAGACTAATTCTTTAATCGTAGCTTCAATACGCTTATCATGGATTTGCAGGTGAGATTCAATCACCTGTAAAACCGATTGTAAATCAGATTGTAAGCGGGGGTAAGGCCCCCACATCGGGTGAACTGGGATAGCCATGGCTATAACCTCCATTTAACGAGCATAGGGATTTTGTTTCACGCTAAGACACTTGATTGAGCGGTGTGTATTTCATTTCCTGCAGACTTCGATAATAGTGAAGCTGTTCCACGTGATTTAATAAATAATTAGCAACCATTCCCATAGCAATACCGGATAGAATACCGAAAAAAGATAGAACGGGAAGATAGAGCAGAACGGTCCATGTTTGGGCAACCCAGCTGGCGATCGTTAATTGTCCGATATTATGCAGGATGGCTCCGGCGACACTGACGCCAATTAAGCTGATGCGGGACGGACCGAGCTTTTTTACGCTGCACATCCCAATAAAACTTAAAGCAGCTCCGGCGGCACTATACATAAAGGATGAAATTGTGCCGCCCAAGAGTGTAGCAAGGATAATCCGTATCATGACAACCTTGGATGCGTCTTTTACAGGCAGTGTATATAATGCCATACATGTAATAATATTTGCTAAACCAAGCTTTGCGCCTGGAGCGATGGCGAAGGGAGAGGGAATAGCTCTTTCTATTAAACTGATAATGACCGCCTGAGCAGCTAACAATGCGATATATACTAGACGCTGATTATTTGTCATTGCAGACCCTTCCTATCTGTTTCAGAGCGTTGATACATTTTCACATACAGGATTAAGAACTGATAATAATATCCTCTGTCTCGCCCCTGTCAGATTGAATTTCTACTACGAGCTTATGCGGCAGGCAGACAATAGTCTGGCCCGGTCTTGAGATATACCCTGTGCGGACACATATCTGATCGGGACAGGTGGCGCTTTTTATATGAATGCGCTCATTGTCCACCTCAATAATATTATTATCATGATCGGATATCGCAATCTCTATTTCTCTTGTTTCCATATTATCTGTCAGTTGGATTTCTTCTACGACTTCATTATCTACTGTAATCACTGCAACATTTACTGAATCCTCTTCGGCGTACTGAGACTGCTGAGAAACAAAGATGGCAATAGGAAGAAAAGATAGAAGCACCAACAGAACAGTCAAGATAACATCCCATGGTTTCAGCATATGATAAATATCCTTCATTCCCATTCACCCCCTTGCGGCTTCACCTGTAAGCCTTCATAATAATCTATAAAATATATAATCTTGTTTTCTAAGCAAGCATTCCGGGAGTTTATTCCCGGTCTTTATAAATAGCACGTTCTTTTCCGTACCAAAGCAGACCTGATTTTCTTTGCAGCCATGGAACGACCCAGTAATCTAAACCAATCGAACGTCCAGAACCATTCATTAAGGCGATGGAAGCAGGAAGAGCCCAGATTTGATCCCAGCCGAGCATTGCAGATAAAGTAAACATCACCAGGAACCCGGCACTTGCAGCACTTGCAAGCCATGTAAATAAGCCAAATACAATAGCGAGACCGATAAATAATTCAATAAAAGTCATAACCTTTTGCATAAATATAGCCACTTCTGGTGTCGGCAGCATAATCTGCATAAACCATTCAAAAATACCCGGCATTTTACTTAAAAGTGGTGTAGCCCATTCAGCGCCGCCTTCAACCGCTTCACTGGCACTGCTGGTCGTTGTTTGCAGCCATTCAAACGGCATGTTCACAGTATTTCCAGTCAGCCATGAGTCTTCGCCGATTCCTTGGAATAACCTTGAGATACCTGCAGATCCTGAGGTGACTTCACTCCAGACAGATTCACCCCAAATTTTAGAGGCTGCCTCCTCAAGCCAAAAACCGCCGACAAACAATCGCAATGGTAAGCTCCATAAGACATTGCCATATCTGGTAATCGTATCTCTGAAAATATTGCGCTTATCCTTTGTCTGGAAAAATTCATGCATAATATAATGAAACATATAATAGCCGCTTCTTATTCCGAAAAAATAATACAGATTAACCAAGTGCTTCATCAGATTTGCCAGCCAGCCGCTTAAGCGGAGCCCCATTAAATTAGCAACACCATATCTGGCGCCGATAGAAACCATCGTACCATGGTATTTCCCTTCAAATGCTTCTTTTTGTCCGTTATCTATTTCTGCAATAATGGATTTTGCTGCTGTTACACCTGTTTGTTCAGCAGCTTCTACAATTTGCGGAGTCGGTTTTCCTTCCTCTTCTTCAAAATAAGCTAGGTCACCAATTACATAGACGTTCTCTAAATTTTCTGCTTCCATAAATTCATTTACTTTAAGACGTCCTGCTCTTGCAGCTGGAACACCATAATCCTTCGTATCAGAATTTGCCTTCACTCCGGCAGTCCAAATCAGAGTGTGGGTAGGGAGTGTTTCACCGGATTTTAATACAACGCCATCTTCCTTTACCTCGACAATCGGCGAATTTTTAAGCAATTTGACGCCTTTTTTATTTAAATATTTCTCTGCTTTATCCGCACTTTTCCGGTCCAGCATATTTAAAATAGATGCTGCTGCTTCCACAACATACAGCCCGATTTCTTCTTCATCCAGCTTGTTTTCCTTTGCTAAACGATACTTCCATTCGATGAGTTCCCCAATCATTTCAATACCGGTAAAGCCGGAACCACAAACAGTAAAGGTAAGCATTGCGCGGCGTTTTTCAGGATTACGTTCTAAGGAAGCGCGTTTGACGACATCTTCTAAGTGGCGCCGGATTCGGACAGCATCCTCCCAGGACCAGAGGGTAAAACCATGTTCTTTTACACCAGGTGTGCCAAAGTCGTTCGCTTCGCCGCCCATCCCCAGAATAAGGTAGTCGTAAGCAAACTCCCCGTGCTCTGTTGTAACAGTTTGCGCAGCATGGTCGACATTAGTGACATTGTCTGTGATAAGCTTCACTTTCGTACGATTGAATAATTTCCGTAAATCAAATTGAATAGCAGAAGGCTCTACACGGTGTGCAGCAACTTCGTGTAATTCTGTCATCATCGTATGATAGGAATGCCGATCTATGAGAGTAATAGAAACAGAATCGTCACGTTTGTATTTCTTTGCAAGCTTTTTAGCTGCATGCACACCGGCGTAGCCAGCACCAATGATAACAATATTCTTCTCCGCCATTGTATTCACTCCTTTGTAATCTATAATGTTAACTTTGTGAAATGTTGAACAATTTTATTCTAACATATAAAGAAATAATGTCCATACATTTGATAAATAGTTCACAAATTAAAAATATATTTTTTAATATTAAGCTGTGTCATTTTAATGACAAAGTCAATGATATAAAGAGATTTATTTGTATTTTTTATAGACATGATACGATATAAATTATACAATTGACATATAATATTGTGAAATATTTCACATTTTAACTGATGTAAATAAATGTGATTTAGTTCACAAATATAATAATGTTTATTATGTTAATGGCAACTTATAAGAATAAGGGAGGCATGGCAATGAAGAAACAAATTTGTACTATGATGATGCTGATTATACTGGTCACCGCAGGCTGTTCCACAAGTGCCGATTCAGCAGATGATGAATCACTATTAATCAAAAATCCATATAGCGAAACAGAATTCTTATTAGGAACAGTTGTAACGATCAAGATCTATGACGAGGGTAAAGAATCGGTATTAAATAAGGTCTTTGATCGAATTGAAGAGCTGGAGCAGCAAATGACAGCTAATGAAAATGGTTCAGAGGTTGCTGAAATTAATGAACAGGCAGGAATAGAACCTGTTCATGTGTCGGAGGATGTGTGGCAGGTTATTGATCAAGGTAAGCATTACAGTGAAATGGCTGAGGGTTCATTTGATATTGCTGTCGGCCCGTTAACCAGCCTTTGGAATATTGGCATGGAGGATGCCATGAAGCCGTCACAGGATGAACTTGATGATATACTGCCGCTGATTGATTATGAAAAAATAGAACTGGATGAAGCCGAGCAAACAGTTATGCTGAAGGAGACAGGCATGCGATTAGATTTAGGAGCCATTGCTAAAGGATATATCGCTGATGAAGTAATGGAGCTGTTAGATGAGGAAGGTGTTACAACAGCCGTCATTGATTTAGGAGGGAACATCTATGTGATGGGAAATCAAACATCAGGTGATCCCTGGGTAGTCGGCGTCCAAAATCCATTCTCAGGAAAGGGGGAGACAGTTGGCAGATTAACTGCAACAGATCAGTCCATCGTTACTTCAGGGATTTATGAACGTTATTTAGAAGTGGATGGTGAAATATACCATCATTTGTTGAATCCAAAGACTGGATATCCATTTGAGGGTGACCTTGCCAGTGTTTCTGTTGTCAGTGAACATTCTGTTGATGGAGATGGGCTTTCTACCTTATTGTTTTCAAAGGGCCTGGAAGAGGGCATAGAATTTATTCAGGATTTCGATGGTGCAGAAGCTATCTTTGTGATGGAGGATAAAACTGTGTATATCACGGATGGTTTAGTTGATAACTTTGAACTGACAGATGAGGACTTTACATTAGTAGAATAGATGAGAGGGAGCTGGCTGTGATGACACTGCCTACGTTTTTGAAGCTGGTAGAAATCCGCACTAAATTGGCAAGTTTGTTTCCATTTCTAATTGGAATATTATTTGTTATCTATCGTTATGATGAGTTTGACCCGCTGAATACGGCTATCTTTTTTAGCGCCATGCTGCTGTTTGATTTAACAACAACAGCAATTAATAACTACATGGATTATAAGAAGGCACTGAGTGATGACTATCGCAGGAAATCTAATATTATCGGACAGAAGAATATTCCTGAAAAAGTTGTCGTGACAACGATCATTACTATGCTGACGATAGCTTCTTTATTAGGGATTTGGCTCGTATTCCGTACTGATTTATTTGTGCTGATTATTGGTATGCTGTGCTTTGCAGTCGGTATTTTTTATACATTTGGACCTATTCCGCTGTCCCGTATGCCACTTGGTGAAGTGTTTTCCGGTGTAACGATGGGGCTGGGTATCACCTTCCTGGCTATCTATGTAAATGCTGCTGATCAAGGGATTGCACATTTTGGCTTTAGCGGATACACGCTTACTTTTGAAATGAATGTTCTTTTACTGCTGGAGATTTTGCTGGTTTCCCTTCCATGTATGCTGACTATTGCAAATATCATGCTGGCCAATAATATCTGTGATTTGGAAGAGGATATTGCCAATCAACGCTTTACCCTTCCTTACTATATTGGCAGAAAAAATGCCTTAATGTTATTTCATCTGCTCTATTTGCTTTCGTTTGCAGCGATTGTAAGTGCTGTGCTGCTTCAGGTGCTGCCTGTTTATGTATTACTTGTCTGTCTGGTTCTGATTCCAATCACAAAAAGTATCAGACAATTCCGGCAAAAACAAAGCAAGCTGGAAACTTTTCCATTATCTTTGAAAAATATGATGCTTGTAAATGGAACGATGGCTATTACCTTACTTATATCCGTCATTCTGTAATATTGGAAAGAGGGGTGAGGAAATGTCAATGACTTGTATTAAAGTAGAAAATGTAAACTTTCATTATAATTTGCAAAAACAGGAGCATACCATTACAGACCTTTCCTTTACGGCCCGGCGTGGAGAGTGGCTGGCTGTTGTAGGACATAATGGTTCTGGAAAGTCGACATTAGCCAGTTTACTAGTTGGCCTTCATACGCCCTCCTCTGGAAAAATCTATATTAATGGTATGGAGCTGAAGGAGGAAACGAAATGGGAGCTTCGCAATCAGATAGGACTGGTATTTCAAAATCCGGAAAATCAATTTATTGGAACTACTGTAAAGGATGACGTGGCATTTGCATTGGAAAATCAGAATATGCCTTATGACGAAATGAAGCAGCGCGTCGATAGAGCGTTAGCAATGGTTGGTATGACCAGCTATGCTGATTATGACCCGTCCCGCTTATCAGGGGGGCAGAAGCAGCGAGTGGCCATTGCCGGGATTTTAGCGTTACATCCAGCAATTATCGTATTAGACGAGGCAATGGTTATGCTCGATCCCAAAAGCAGGCAGGATTTCATGAGCCTCTTAGATGAATTACGGAAGCAGCATCAGCTGACCATTATTTCGATTACACATGATATGAATGAAGCGGCAGCAGCTGATAGAATATTAGTTTTAAAAAAAGGAAAATTGATGGAAATAGGCAAGCCTGCCAAGATTTTTCAAAGGGAAGAGCGGTTAGATGTTCCATTCACCGAGGCATTAAGAAGAAAGTTAAAAGAACAGGGGAGCACCATACCTGATGCCTATATGACAGAAGATGAAATGGTGTGGTGGCTATGCAGATAAATCTTCATCAAGTAACGGCAGATTATCAGGCGGGACCGATTAGAAGTCCGGAGATATTAAAATCAATCAGTACAACAGTAAAGTCAGGATCTTTTACGGCAGTAGCCGGCAAAACCGGATCCGGAAAATCGAGCTTGCTGAAACTGATGAATGGATTGCTTGTTCCGGTAAAAGGGCGAGTATCGATCGGGGAAATAATGATTACATCAGAAAACGCGAAGCAATCAGTGAAGGAAGCACGTCAAAAGGTGGGAATGGTTTTTCAATTCCCGGAATCGCAATTATTTGCTGAAACCGTTGAAAAGGATATTATGTTCGGCCCGATGAATTTTGGTGTACCGGAAGCAGAAGCAAAGCAGATTGCTCTGGAGGTTATCAAGCGTGTTGGTTTAGATGCCTCTCTATTATCTAAGTCACCATTTTCTCTATCCGGCGGCCAAAAAAGGTATGTGGCAATGGCCGGGATATTGGCGATGAGCCCGGATATTCTTATTTTAGATGAGCCTGGTGCAGGGCTTGATCCAAAAGGGAAAAAAGAAGTGATGGATCTTCTTCATGCCTGGCATAAAGAACGCGGATTGACAACCTTGCTGGTTACTCATGATATGGACGATGTTGCTTTGTATGCAGATGAAGTTATCGTAATGGACGGAGGCAGGATTGTTTTTCAGGATAATCCGGAGAGGTTATTTGCTGATATGGCTGCGATTCACCAATGGGGCCTGGATTTGCCGCAGGCCAGAAAGCTGCAAATAAGGATAGAGCAGGAAGCGAATGTAACCTTATCACAAATCTGTCTGACACTGGCTCAGCTGGCAGATGCTTTAATAGAGGCGGGATTGGCATGAACAAATTAATCTTAGGACGCTATTTTCCGGGTAATTCGCTTCTTCATCGTATTGATCCGAGAGCTAAATTACTGGCCGGGATTTCTTTTATTTTTATCTTATTTATCGCTAATAATTGGATAACATATTTGGTACTTTGGCTTTTCACCTTTACGATGATGAAGTTATCTGGTGTATCCATCCGTATATACATCCGGGGAGTCAGACCATTAATATGGTTGATCTTGTTTACAGTATCACTGCAGGTACTGTTTACTGCAGGCGGAGAAATTTATATTGATTGGGGACCGGTTACGATTTCATCATTTGGATTAATAAATGGTATGTATACATTTAGCCGATTTACCATGATTATTTTTGTTTCAACCGTGGTAACCTTAACCACAAAACCGATTGATTTAACGGACGCAATGAATTATCTGCTTCAGCCATTAAAAAGGCTGAAGCTGCCAGTTGATGAAATATCCCTTATGCTGGCAATAGCGCTCCGCTTTATTCCGATTATATTGGATGAAACACAGAAAGTAATGGACGCGCAACGTGCAAGAGGTACCGTGTTCGGAGAAGGATCACTGCCTCAGCAAATAAAAAAAATTGTTCCTATTTTTATTCCTTTATTCGTCAGTTCCCTAGTAAGGGCAGAGGATATGGCTAATGCAATGGAGGTAAGAGGTTACCAGTCTAACAATCCAAGGTCATCCTTTCGCCGTCTGCATTGGCAGAAAACAGATATAGCAGCCCTTATTGCTATGGTGCTGCTGGCAGTTATCTTATTTATACTGCGGACAGAGGGGCATCACTTTCATTGATTATAGAGAAAAATAAAATTACATGATGAGGTCTCATCTCTGGTTGTGGAATGGAGATGAGACCTCATCATGTAATGGGAAAGTACATAAATGAAGCGGACAAGCTTTGGCCTGCCCGCTTTAATAGCGTGGTATAAATGAATTCGATTTGAAGCGGGGAGGGAACCAAGGCTCAATTGATAATAAGCTTTCTGTTATTATTCGATTTCGCCTGTAACTTCACCATCAATAGTAGCTGAGCTTTCTGCTTCTTCATTAGCAAATTTTAAATTTCCGTCAATGGTAGCTGTTTCATCAAGCATAAAACCATTTGCTTCGACAATCACATCACCCTGTAATGTACCACCTTGGAAATTCAAGTTTTCACTCTGTACAGTAAGGCTTGGGACTGTGATAGTAAATGAATCTGTAATGTTATGATCTTCATCTTGTGTATATGGGGCAATTTTACGATAAATATCACTGGATTCGTCATCCTTATCGTAGAATTCACCTGCGACCACTACATCTTCATCTATTGTAATATCATCCAGTGTAGCAATAATCCATGTTCCATTCTCGC
The DNA here is from genome assembly GCF_007991515.1 of Oceanobacillus sojae. GTDB lineage: Bacteria > Bacillota > Bacilli > Bacillales > Amphibacillaceae > Oceanobacillus > Oceanobacillus sojae. Next base: position 50,378 of record NZ_BJYM01000018.1, on the reverse strand, counting down.
TGACAGCATTGACAAAGGCGTCGGGTTCATTAACCAATGAGGCTGTTGTTACGACATCTTCTTCTGTTTCTTCTGTACCTTCTGTTTCTTCCGTATCGTTTGCTGTATTTTCATCAGCCTGATCCTCGTCATTCGAGCCGCATGCGGCCAAAAAACCTACCAGTAACAGGGATAAAAAGGACATTAAAATCAGCTTGAATCTCATTATAAAACCTCCTAGTATATTATTGTGATCTATTTCACAATAATTATATCATGGAATGTTGTGTGACTTCGTGAAGTATTTGTGAAATAATGAGCAATATATGTAGGAAGTGTGACAAATTTGAATCAATTGAAAGGCTAACAACTAAATTTTCTAATTGCTATTGGTTGCTGAATAAATAAAGCGATATTTGTATGGGAAGTTCCTTCATAATTTTTAGTTGCAATGATGATGTCTGGAGGTTAAGAGTATTAGAAAAGAGGAGCATATTTCAAAATTATTAAGTTAATAGTTTGAAGTATGATCAGTACTATGTTTTTAAATATATATTCATTTATCTTCTATTTGCTTTATTAGCATTTAAATCGCAGGGTAAATAATAGAAATTATGGTGCCCGACTTTTTTCATTCAGCCGGGCTTTTTATTTTTTCACTCATCCCAATGCAGACGATGTTCTTTCATCAATGAAATCATAGATTTGATGGCAGGAGAGAGTTGTTTGTTTTTATGATAAGCAATAAAAGTAGTGTTTCCTGTATGATTTAACTGAATATTTTCCCCTTGTATCTGCTTTGTTGCAAGCTCCTTTTCCACTGAAAAATATGGCAGAATAGAAAATCCAAGACCTGAAATCACACACTGTTTTATTGCTTCCAGGCTTGAAAAGTTTAGCGTATTTTTTACTTCGATTTGGTTTTCCTGGACATAGGTTTCCATCATACTTTTATAACTGCAAGTCTCTTCCGTAACAAGAATGGTGTTTTCGACATTTTCCTGATTGACAGGGTATGTGAGAACAACGGATTCTTCCTTTAATTTTTCAATAGTCAGCTCCTTGTCAAACCAATCATTTCTTTCTAACACAAAAGCCAGATCAATTTGCCCGTTTTTGAGTGCAGCAGAAATTTCTTTATTTTCCAGTGACCGTAAAGATAAATTTACATCGGGATATCTTTTTTTGTACTCCAATAGCAGGGAGGGGATTCGGTATTGAGAGAAAATCTCTGTAACACCGAGAACAAGATTCCCTTTTGGTTTATCGTCTATCTGCATAATTTCCGTTGCCTCTTTATATAAATCCGCGATTTTAACTGCATAAGGATGAAATTGTCTGCCGTAGTTTGTCAAAAAGACTTTTCTGCCAATACGGTCAAATAAAGGTTTTCCAAGTTCTTCTTCCAGCTCCTTTACATGTACTGTAACCGATGATTGTGAGTAATCAAGAGATTCTGCTGCCCGTTTAAATCCTCCCTTTTCGACGATTGTCTTAAAGGTAATTAAATGACGTAATTCCAAATGCATTTCCTCCTTAATTTATAGTTTAATTTTATTAAACTATAAATCTAAAAAGATTCGTTTTATTAAACTGTTATGTATTAGTATAATCAAATCAAGTTTCGTTGAAAAGGGGGAGAGTAAAAAGAAATAGAAATAAAAAGGAGGAATTTTTAAAATGAAAGAAAGATACCCGACATTATCTCAACCGGCTACATTATTAGGCTTACTTATTCTTTTATTAGCCGGTTTTATGACTATCCTTGATCTTTTTATCGTGAATGTGGCAATTCCTAGTATACAAGGAGATTTAGGCGCAAACTTTTCACAGGTTGCATTTATTGTGGCAGGCTATGAGCTTGGGTTTGGCGTACTTTTGATTACAGGTGGAAGACTGGGTGACCGTTTTGGCCGCAGACGTCTATTCATCGCAGGTATGCTCGGTTTTACTATTACATCTGCATTTTGCGGTCTGGCAGTTAACCCGGACATGCTTATTATTGCCAGAGTACTTCAAGGCTTGACCGCAGCAATGATGCAGCCGCAAATTTATTCTTCTATTCGAGTGAATTTCTCAGGCCGTGAAAGAGGAATTGCTTTCAGTCTGCTTGGCATGGTGTTAGGTCTCGCTGCGATTGCAGGTCAAGTACTTGGCGGTTTTATCGTAGAAGCTGATTTTGGAGGACTTGGCTGGCGTATGGTTTTCTTAATTAATGTTCCAACCGGGATCTTTTCGATTATTATGGCAAGGTTTATTCCAGAATCCCGTGCTCCAGAGCGTCCTTTACTTGATTGGTCCGGCGTAGTCATTGTCAGCCTTGGACTGATTTTATTCCTGGTGCCGCTGATTGAGTCCCAAAATCATGGGTGGACAATTTGGAGTTTCTTATCATTGGCATCTTCTGCGCTGCTATTATATGGATTTTGGCTTCACCAGGAAAGGCGACGTATTGCTAAAAGACAGCCATTGATAGATACGCAGCTTTTACGCCAATCCCGGTTCGCGCTGGGGGGAAGTCTTGTATTGCTCATCTATTCTACTTCTTCTGTATTTTTCTTATCCTATGCACTCCTGGTACAAACAGGTCTGGGATTGAGCCCGCTTTCTTCAGGACTTCTTTTTGTACCCTGCAGTATCGGGTTTACAGCAGCATCGATAGCAGCGCCACGTCTGGTAGAACGCTTCGGTACAAAGACAATCTTTTGGGGAGCTGTTTTTTATACATTCTCCTTTGCTGTATTAATTGGGCAGGTATGGATTGCAGGAGGTGAATTGATTGCATCTCACTTAATCACGGGGCTGATTTTTGTAGGAATCGGTCAAGGATTAGTCATGACACCGCTGTTAAATCTTGTATTAGGATTCGTAGAAGAAAACAAGGCTGGAATGGCATCAGGGGTTATTTCTACTTTGCAACAGGTTGGTGCAGCTATCGGACTGGCAGCAGTAAGTATCCTTTTTGGCGGTGTTATTGCTAATGGTGCTGGAGGGGATGCTCAGAGCGGACTTTATGCTTCTGCGTTTGTCAGCTCGATGTTTTACAATCTGATTGCTTCACTGGTTTCAGCGATTCTGCTTTGGAAAATGGCAAAAGAACAGAAAAAATAGAAATTTTTATACAACGGAAAGCCACGTTTTTAATCATCAGGAACAAATAAAAAGAATCGGGCATATGCCTATACTAAAAGAATGATTTGTGTATAAACCAATAAAAGAGATGCTTTTTGATGGAAGATCGAACTATTAACCCGTGGAATGGAAATGTGCCACAGCCTATTCGGAGTGACGGAGCCGGTGCAATTGATGCAGGACCACGTAACATTATGCGAGATATACAAAATCCGGATATGCTTATTCCGCCATCTACGGACACAGGATTGCTTCCTAACTTAAAATTCTCATTCTCTGATACCTCGATGAAATTAAAAAAAGAGGATTGTCCCGAGAGGTTACTGCGAGGAAGCTTCCAGCTGCTACTACACTTGCAGGGGGAAATATGAGTTTAACAGCCGGTGGTGTCGGCTATGTTCCTCTTGCTAATGGACATTATATCCAGAACACAGGTAATGAAACATTATGGTTTTTAGAAATGTTCAAAAGCAGTCGATTTGCTGATGTGTCGCTGAATCAATGGCTGGCATTAACACCTGAAGAACTGGTCCCAAGTAATTTGAACGAGGGTTCCGAATTCATTGATTCGCTGCGTAAGAAAAAATGGGCTGTTGTGAAATATCCTAGATTTTCTTATTTTTCTAGGAATAAATAAGTGTTAAATGAATTCATTTTGGTTAAAACCTTCTCTAATGGACAACATAAAAAGAAACAAAGCAGGAGGTATAGAGATGCAGGAAAATAAGGATAATAAATTTACTGCTGCAGGGACAGACATAGAGGCTGTGAAAAAAGCAAATAAAAACTCAGGGATGTCTTATAATGAGGCCAAGGAATTCATAGCTAGAACAACAGGAGGACATGGAACTGAAATATACAGTGATACCGATTTTGAAGATGTGAGTGCGCAGAATCAGCAATCTCAGAAAAATAGTAAATGATAATGATGTAAATAAAACAAAAAATAACATGGTCAATTCTCTTGCAGAGTGATCATGTTATTTTTTAGGCGGCATATACCCCATAGCCTGTGAAATGAAGAAATATTATGTAATATATATTGAATGTTAAAGTGGAAAGGAGTGATGAAAATTGTGGAAAACAATCTCAAAGTAGCCCGCATCCAAGTAGATTTAACACAATAGCAGCTGGCTGAAAAAACAGGAGTTACCCGGCAAACCATCAGCTTAATTGAAAAGGGAAATTATAATCCAACCTTAAACCTCTGTCTTGAAATTTGTTATGCAGTGAATAAAACTTTAGATGAAGTCATTTGGAGGGAAAAGGAGTAATGCCAGATGAAGAAAATTAAAGATGAACGGTTAAAATTAAAAAACTTAAAAGATATTAGAGTACTGTTTTTGATTCAAACCATTGGTATTGTTGTGGGGATATTAGGGTATGATTTTGTTACAAAAGGAATAGACGGAATGACGGATAATCCATTGTGGTATGTTTTTATGATTACAGCTATTGTTTCCGCATATTTATCCATTGGTATTAGCGTAGATCATGAAGCCCAGTGATAAATCTCCTGAAAAAGGATTAGCTTATCTCTCTAGCTGTAACAGTGTTTATATCCGTTGTTATTGGAATTCTGGCATAATTAGGTGAAGAATTTCCAGCAATGAATGGTGTTTTAGTAGGTGGAATAATTTTTATATGTGGATTCATTCCATGTTATTATGTATATCGTTTGCGAAGAAGGTCAAATGAAAGCTGAGAAAGATAAGCTAATAAACATTGCAGGATAAATTGTTCCCCAAAAGGATTTTATAGCTCCTTTTAGGGAACAATTTATGCTTTACAGCAGTCTGTTCTCCTATTCATTTGTCACGGGAACCCACAATTCCACCTCTGCATTCGCAGGATTCCTATTCAAAAGAACCTCCAAAACTTCTTTACCGTTATATTGCACACTTTTCTCCTTGTCTATAAAAAATGTATCCTCCAATTGATCGAATAAGTTTCTGGATATCCCATCTTGTGCAGCAAGTACTACATAACTCTGTGAGGAAATCTCCAGCATTTCATACCCCTCGATATAATCATCTGATAGAATCCCGGCAAAATATCTGATTCCATTTTCAATTGGAATAATAACGGCATAGCCTTTTTTATCCTTTGATACCGGCATTAATTCTTTCATCATACCTAGCTTAAATAATTCTTGATAAAATGCTGTTTTTTCCTGCGAGTATTTTTCATCATGTATTCCTTTTCCTGCTATTTCAATACTTCTGCCAATAAACTGACCTGCATCCTTCTGTTTAATCTGCATGTTTACTACCTCCTTATTTTTTATGCTATAATGCTACCAAAGATAATATGGCAACTGTATGTCATATTAAAAATAAAAAGGACGTGTTTATCATTAAAATAGATAGACATATGGGGATCGTCTCTTATTTAATCGACCATCAACAAACAACAGCAAAAGAACTATCGGAAAAGTTTCATGTAGACAGAAGAACAATTATGCGCGATATTGATGATCTGTCACTAGCTGGAATCCCTTTATACTGCAAGAAAGGGAGAAACGGAGGGATCTATTTAATGGACTCGGTTGAAATGAATAAACCTCCTTTGTCAAAGACAGAACTAATGACCATTGAAACCAGCTTAAAGAGCAGGATGCAGGTACTCCATGATGACGCCGCCTTTAATGCCATCTTAAAATTAAATAAAATGGAAGGAATCGCTGATTTTGAAATAGATTTGTCTCTTTCCACAGGTAATATTGAATTAAGAAAAATTGTTTTGGAAATACTTTTTGCGATTCGGAACAGCAGACTTATTTATTTTGACTATATTAACTCACAGGGAGAAGAATCAAATAAAATAGCAGAGCCCTATCGTGTCGTCTTTAAGGACAGAAGCTGGTATATGGACGCTTATTGTTATTCCAGAGAACGATTCAATGTTTATAAGCTTGCAAGAATATCCAATCTAAATACAAGAGGGACATTTTCCAAGAGGGATTATCAACCAATCTCTTATAATGGCGGGGAGTGGATGGAAAAAGATAATGTTCCCGTTACATTACTTGTCAATAAAGTGGTTATTGATAAATTTCTGGAGCTGTTAGGAAGAGAAAACGTGAAAAAAGTAGATGATACGTGGTATTCTGTCATTTATCCGTTAAAGGATAATGTATTTGGATACAATAAACTTCTTGGCTATGGAAAATTTTTGAAAGTGATATCTCCCGATTCCTTTCTCAGCCATTTCACAGCATATATAGATGAATTGAAAGTTTTCTATCAATATAGTAACTAAGATAAACCATAATCTAAGTTTAGTTCACAGAGCTTATTTTTAACAAGAGAAATGAAGCGTTCATCCGGTTTTATAAGATAATATTTGAGGCAGATTTTATACTTTATAGAGAAAGCTGGACAGCTGAAGAAAGCTATTATATATTGATTTAAATCTTTAAGGTTTATTTTGATTAAGTTTCAGATTCTTAAAACAGGGAAAATATTTATTAGCTGAAATTCAAAATATCTGTATCACCAATTATATAAATGGAAAGATTGGAGAGTTATTTAACAGGTAGTGATTTCGGGATGGAAAATAATCCCTTATGTATTTAGAATTTATTATTTTTTTCAAAAGATGTTATGATATTTTTACGCTAATTGAATAGTAGGAGGAAAAAGCATGACAGAAACAATCGATAAAAATGCATCATTGCGAAATGATGTCAATATGCTTGGGAATATATTAGGGGAAGTACTGAAGCTGCATGGAGGTACAGAGCTATTTGATAAGGTTGAATCGATTCGTGAAATGACGAAAAGTATCCGAAATGAATTCGACGAAGATACATATCATACCTTAAAAAGAGAAATCAGCAATCTAAAACCGCCGCTGCGTCAGCAAGTAATCCGTGCTTTTTCTATCTATTTTCATTTGATTAATATTGCGGAGCAGAATCATAGAATCAGGCGCAAACGCCAGTATCTGCTGGATGAGGAGACCAGTCAATCTTTTTCTATTGAAAAAGCGGTCTCGAAAGTAAAAGAAAGCAGCCTTACAAATGACGGAATTCAAGAAGTGCTGAATGACTTATCCATTGAATTGATTATGACAGCCCATCCGACAGAGGCCACAAAACGAACTGTGTTGGAAATACAAAAACGTATATCGGCACATCTGCGGACATTGGATAATCCACAGACCTCACAAAGAGAGAAGGCAGACGTGGAAGAAAGTTTGTTTAATGAAATTACTGCTTTATGGCATACAAATGAACTGCGGCAAAAGAAGCCGGGAGTACTGGATGAAGTGAAAAATGGTCTTTATTATTTTGATCAAACATTATTCGAAACATTACCTGATGTCTTTCAAGAAATGGAAATACAGCTGCAGAAGCAAATTCCAGAAGGAAACTGGGAAGTACCAAATTTTATTCATTTTGGTTCCTGGATTGGGGGAGACCGGGATGGGAACCCAAATGTCACACCTGAAATTACTTGGGAGACATTGAAAATGCAGCGGAAATTGATATTGAAGAAATATGAAGCTTCCATCGTTGAGCTGATGAGACGGTTCAGTCAATCCAGTGAGCGTATATCTATCAACCAGCAGTTTATTGACAGAATGGAAAAAGAAGAGAATAGCTATTTAACTGAGAGGGATAGATGGCCAATCGAGTCGGAAGTATATCGCCGTAAATTTGCCATTATTCTAAAGAGATTGCGTGAAACAGGGAAAACGTCACAAGGTTATCTTTATCCAGAAGAGCTGGTTCGTGACCTCAAAGAAATTAAGGAAAGTGCCGAAGCACATTTACCGAAGACGAAAAAACTGAAAGCAATTCGAAAGGTCATCCGACAAGTAGAGCTGTTTGGCTTTCATTTAGCGACATTGGATGTACGAAATCATAGTGGAGAGCATGAAACAGCTGTGCATGAGATTCTAACAGCCGTCCACGTTACAGATGATTACGCTGCGCTTACAGAAGAGGATAAACAAAAAGTATTATGTGAGGTTTTGAATGAACCGAGACCGTTGTTGCTTTTCGATGGGGGTTATTCTAAAGAAACGCAGGATATTTTGAAAGTCTTCAGAACAATTAAAAAAGCGCATGAGGAATTTGGAAAACGAGCTGTTGAAGTTTATTTAATCAGTATGTCTGAATCACCGAGTGATCTCTTAGAAGTCTTATTACTTGCTAAAGAAACAGGTATTTATCGTCTTTATCCAGATGGGACAGTGGAAAGTGATCTTGATGTCGCTCCATTGCTGGAAACAATTGATGATTTAATTGCAGGTCCGGATATTATGAAGACATTATTTGAAACAGAAGTATACCGTAAACAATTAGAAGCACGCGGTGAACATCAGGAAATCATGCTGGGCTATTCGGATGGAAGTAAAGACGGTGGTACATTAAGTGCAAACTGGAATCTGTTTAAAGCTCAGGAGGAAATCCATAATATAGCAAGACAATACCATATCCGTTTGAAATTCTTCCATGGCCGCGGAGGTTCTCTTGGTCGTGGTGGCGGTTCGTTGAGTACCAGTATTCTCTCTCAGCCGGCAGAGACGCTGGAGGATGGTGTGAAAATCACAGAGCAGGGAGAAGTACTTTCTTCCAGATATCTGCTTGAAGATATTGCTTACCGTAATTTAGAGCAGGCAGCCTCTGCTTTATTTACAAGGTCTGCCAAAGTTTCCAATACACCTGCTCAAGAAGAGTTGCGCCAAAAAGAATGGGAAACTATAATGGAATCCATTTCAAAAAAATCATTGAAAAAATATCAATCACTAGTGTTTGGTGACCCGGATTTTCTGACATTTTTTAATCAGGCAACCCCTTTGACAGAATTAGGTGCTTTAAATATTGGTTCACGGCCGATGAGCAGAAAGAACAGTCAGCGTTTTGAAGACTTAAGGGCTATTCCATGGGTGTTTGCGTGGACGCAATCCAGATATATGCTGCCTGCCTGGTATGCTGCAGGAACAGGACTGCAAACTTTCATCGAAGAAGACAGTAGTCATTTGAAAATATTGCAAATGATGTATAAGGAATGGCCTTTCTTCAAAGTGACCATTAACAACTTACAAATGGCATTGATGAAAGCTGATATGAAAACAGCTAAGGAATATCTGGCTTTAGTTGAGGACCAGGATACAGCGAAACGGATATATGAAGACATCGCTGATGAATACGATCGGACAAAAAGGGCACTTCTACAAATTTCCGGGAATGAAGAGCTGCTCAGCCATACGCCGAATATACAAGGGTCTGTTCACCTTCGAAACCCGTACGTTGACCCGCTCAATTTCCTGCAGGTGGATTTAATTCATAAATTAAGAGAAACAGACAATCCTCCTGAAGATTTAGTGACTGAGGTGTTACTGACGATTAATGGTGTAGCAGCAGGGTTGGTGAATACGGGTTGATCAAAGGTTAAAGAAAATACTGAACGAAAAAACAATTGGTCATTTACGATTTGAAGTGACCAATTGTTTTTTTGATGAAAAATTGCATAAGGAAGGTCAAAATGCCGCAGGGTATTGGTTGAGAAATTCAGGAAAGGGAATGGATAAATAAGTGTGATTCTAGCTGTTGAAATAATTTTATTGCGGTGTAATCAGTTGTTCTATCGAAACCATTTGTGCATCAAAAAAATCTCCATTGAATGAAGTTTCAATATATATATATATTGATTCCATAATAGGAAAAATCCCCCTGATAACATGACATGTGTCATATTGAATTACTGACAACTGTGTCTAATATTTCATTGCGTTATTCTTTATACTTAAAGCCACAGTATGTTTTAAAGGGCGGGGATATAAATGAGCAAAAAAAAGCAAGTACAACTTAGAAAAGACGTTATGCCATTTGCAAAATCTAAAATGAAGACAAGTATTGTTCAACTTTTAAATACGATTCCTCCATTTTTTATCTTATGGTTCTTAGCTTATCAGAGTTTAGCTGTTTCCATTTGGTTGAGTTTAGTATGCAGCATTGCCGCTGCAGGCTTTATGGTCCGGACGTTTATTATCTTTCATGACTGCGCGCATCAATCTTTTTTCAAAAATCCGAAATATAATAGACTGCTAGGAACCATTACAGGTGTGATTACCCATTTTCCTTTTGAAAAATGGAAAAGAGAACATGCGATTCATCATGCGACAAGTGGAAATTTAGATCAGCGAGGTACTGGTGATATCTGGATAATGACCGTTGAGGAATATGAGCAGGCAACAAAATGGGAAAGACTGCAATATCGCTTATATCGTAATCCAATCATCCTGTTTGGTTTAGGACCATTTTCTTTGTTTCTCTATAGCAATCGCATCAATCGTAAAGATGCGAGAAAAAAAGAACGTAGGAATACCTATATTATTAATATCGTATTGATTGCAATCTATTGTCTTATCGGCTTCCTGCTTGGCTGGCAAGCGCTTGTATTCGTTCAACTGCCGATTGCTTATATCGCTGGAGTATTGGGAATTTGGTTATTTTATGTCCAGCACCAGTTCGAGGATTCTTATTTTGAGAATGAGTCGGAATGGGATTATGTGAAGGCAGCGGTAGATGGAAGCTCTTATTATAAGCTGCCAAAATGGTTAGAGTGGATGACAGGAAGTATTGGTTATCATCATGTGCATCACTTAGCACCAAAAGTTCCTAATTACAATTTGGAACAGGCACACCGTGAAACTCCGCCATTACACAAAGCAACCACTATTACGTTAAAAACGAGCTTGGAATCAATCAAGTTTCGTCTCTATGATGAAGAACAGAAAACATTTATCAGCTTTCGGGCAATGAAACATCGTTTAAAGCAAATAAAAGATCAAGAGATAACGGCAGTAAAGTCAACTCCTACGATTCGTTCCTAAATAATTACAACCCTCTAATCGTTTTAGGGGGATTCTTTATCTGGGAAGAGAAATATTTGGTACAATAAATAATATCCAGCAGGAACATAGGAGGCTAAATTGTGCGGCAATGGTATCATATCTTTCCGAGGAATACAGGATTAAGCATATATATTTGGGTTATTTTTTGTGTGTTGCCGTTTTACTTTATTTTTCGCTCTACTTCCATTTGGGAAATCGGGGTCGGTGTACTGCTGACGTTACTTTTCTTTGCAGTTTACTGGTTTACCTTCAATTCCCATCAACAGCTTATGTACACAGGATTAACAATGGAATTTATTATTAATATTGTGATGACGATTCTATATGGATATGTTTATTTTGCTTTATTTACTGCGTTTTTTGTAGGTAATGTTCGCGGTAAAGCAGGATTTATTACGATGTATGTGATTCATATGGTGGTAATTGTAGGGTCTATCACGGCAGGCTTCTTCTTTAACTATTCTCTGTTTTTGAATCAACTGCCGTTCTTGATTATAACCTTGTTAGGGGTTATTCTGATACCTATCAATCGTTATAATCGCTTGAAACAGGAAGAGTTAGAGGAGAAATTAGAAGATGCCAACCGCAAAATTGCTGAATTTGCTATTGTTGAAGAACGACAAAGGATAGCACGTGATTTACATGATACATTGGGCCAGAAACTGTCAATGATTGGACTGAAAAGTGAACTCGTTGCGAAGTTATTGGATAAAGATCATGTGAGGGCGAAGAAGGAGCTGCAGGATGTGCAGAATACTGCCAGACATGCTTTAAAAGAAGTACGGGAAATGGTGTCAGATATGAAAAATATTCGCTTGACGGAAGAAATTGCACATGTTGAACAATTAATGGAAGTTGCACAGATTAAGCATAAAATTGTGATGAAGGTTGAACAATCTTCTTTACCAATGTTAATGGAAAGTGTATTAAGTATGTGCCTGAAAGAAGCAGTAACAAATGTTGTAAAGCATAGTCAGGCAAATCATTGTTCCATTGAGTTTTCTGAAACAAAGGAAGAAGTCAGGCTGCAGGTAGAAGATGATGGAGTAGGAAAGAATAGTATTCCTGAATTTGGAAATGGGCTTCAGGGTATGAGAGAACGCCTGTCCTTTATCAACGGGACCTTAGCTATCTCTGCACACGTTAAAGGCTTTAAAATAGATATGACGGTGCCAAAGGTTCTAAGACAGATGGAGGAGGTTTAAATTTGATTCGGATTGTAATTGCAGAGGATCAGCAGTTATTGTTAGGAGCACTAGGTGCGCTTTTGGATTTAGAGGAAGATATGGTAGTGGCAGGTAAAGCAGGTAACGGGGAAGAGCTATTGGCATTAGTCAAACAAGAGCAGCCGGATATTTGCTTGATGGATATTGAAATGCCGGTCATGACAGGGCTGGATGCTGCAGAGCATTTAAGGAATGATTCATGTAAAATTATTATTTTGACTACCTTTGCCAGACCGGGCTATTTCGAAAGAGCTAGAAAGGCGGAAGTCGATGGTTATCTGTTAAAGGATAGTCCAAGTGAGGATTTGGTTCACTCTATTCGTCAGATTATGAAAGGGAAACGAATGTATTCTCCAGAATTAATTGACCTTGCTTTTGCGGAAGAAAATCCCTTAACCAAACGAGAAATAGAAGTATTACAATTAATAACAGAGGGGAAAACAACCAAGGCGATTGCCAAGGAATTATTTTTATCCAATGGTACCGTTCGAAATTATATTTCGATTATCTTGGATAAGTTAGAGGTTGATAATCGGATAGAGGCTGTAACAAAAGTAAATGATAAAGGCTGGCTAAAATAGCAGCCTTTATCGGCGTACTTCAAATATTCGTGATAACAGTTATTTCACCAATTAAAGAAGGCTTGGAAATATGTTCTAAACTTGTGTAAAGTTGATATTTGTTGCAAATCAAATAGAGAACAGCTTCTGTCCGCAGAATATTTTAAGAATATTAAATAACAGTCTTAATGGATAACTTTATTTTTAGCCCACTTAGAAAGTGAGTATGATTTAGGCAGATGTTATGTTAACGCTATGATGAGTTTCAAGAAGTATAGAAGCTTCTTATTTTGATTAAGATAGATGTATGAATGCAGCTGGCCTGGTATAAATATTTGATAGAGGCTGAAGCTGATTTGCTTCTTGCAGACGCTGGGAACACGTGTTAGTATTAGTTTACTTAAAGGAACGGAGGGTTTTGAAATGCTGTTAATTCCGAATAACCTCGTTAACTGAATAACAGATTGCTTGTGTAGCAAAATCGGGATTTGTCTGCCTTTTTGAAACCAATAATTGAGCTGGGAGAGAGAATCAACTCTCTTTTTTTATTGGACAAAAATGTAAAAGCTTGATGATTGCTGCCATCTTACAGATCTTAAATTGAAAGGGGTTTCGTTAATGACGGAACAGAATTCAACTAAATATGAATACCTGGCAGAAGACCCGAATTTTAAGGTTATGCCGATTATGCTATCACTAATCATTGGTGCTTTTTTTGCTATTCTAAATGAAACATTGTTAAATATTGCTTTAACAACGTTAATGGGAGAATTTAATGTCACCCTTCCAACTGTTCAGTGGATGGCAACAGGATTTATGTTAGTCATGGGAGTGGTTATCCCAGCTTCTGCTGTTCTTCTGCAATGGTTTACAACCAGACAGCTGTTTTTAGGAACAATGATTATATTTACAATTGGAACAATTATCTGTGCTGCAGCGCCGACTTTCTCTATTTTACTAGTTGGAAGGTTTATCCAGGCAGCTGGAACTGGTTTATTAATGCCAGTCATTTTTAATGTGTTTTTACTAATCTTTCCACCGCATAAACGTGGAAAGATTATGGGGATTGTTGGGCTTGTTATAATGTTTGCGCCGGCGATAGGACCAACACTTTCAGGTATTATTGTAGAGTATTTAGGATGGCGCTTTTTATTTATCTGTGTAATTCCGTTCGCTCTTTTTTCTATAGCATTTGCATACAAATATTTAATAAATGTGTCGGAAATTACAAAGCCGAAAGTTGATGTCTTATCACTTGTATATTCAACTATTGGTTTTGGTTCACTTGTTTACGGATTTAGTTCAGTAGGAGAAGAGGAAGCAGGATTCCTAAGTCCTGATGTGTACAGTTTTATTATAATTGGGGCTGCTGCCATTATTTTATTCTCTGTAAGGCAATTTAAGCTGGATGATCCTGTCTTAGATTTGAGAGTTTTTAAGTACCCAATGTATACGCACGGGGTGCTTATGTTTCTTATTATTATGATGACAATGTTTTCATCTGAAATCATTTTGCCTGTTTTTATGCAGGGACCGTTGGCATTATCTGCTGCAACAGCTGGTCTGCTTCTTTTGCCGGGAAGCATATTAAATGGAGTGATGTCACCAGTGATGGGGCATCTTTTTGACAAATTTGGGCCAAGAGTGCTGATGATTCCAGCTTCACTTGTGTTAAGTGGAACCATGTTTATGATGAGTCGGCTTGATGCAGATACACAACCGTGGATGATCATTGTTGGTTATATATTATTAATGCTTGCTGCTTCAGCGATTATTATGCCGGCGGAAACCAATGGGTTAAATCAGCTTCCGAAACGTTTATATCCTCATGGAACATCGGTCATGACGACATTGCAGCCCGTGGCTGGTGCTATGGGGGTTTCTGTATTCATCAGTATTTTGAATGCAAGGCAGCAGCATTATTTAAATCAATCAGCCACACCTGAGAATCCCGGAACAATAAATGAAGCAATGATTGCAGGAGTCGAGCTTGTGTACTTTATTGCTTTTGCGATCTCTGTCATTGCGGTTATCTTAGGGTTCTTGGTCTATCGTGCAATGCCAAAAGACCAGGAAGAGGAAGCACAAATGGAAACCGAAGACATTTAATATCTGACAATAACAGACCCATCCTTGGTATCTTACCAAAAGACACCAAGGATGGTTTTTATTAAATTCCAGATATGAGATAAGGGATAGCTGTTTTAATGAATTTTTCTGGGGCTGTTTTTTCATCTGTTATACATTATTCAAATATCATATCTTTTAAATGTCTGCCTGCTCTTATTCCTATTAGATATTCTTTTCATTTATATAGATTGAAAAACGGAGTAAAAAGTATAAAAAAGCTTTTTTTAATAATGTCGAGTAATTTGGGCAGAAGAGCAATATTTAAAGTGAAAATAAATTTATTCTCAAATAATTTTAATCAGAAGCATTGGTAAAGCATTTGCGTCAATATTTTTAATAAGATGCTTGTTTCTTCTCTCTCTATTCAAAATAGGATATACTTATCCTCAATTAGAAGGATTGTATTCTTAGCAAAATGAATGTAATTTTACTTTTATGATAAAAAAATAGGAGGAGTAAATTTGAAGAAAATAATTGGATTGGCTTTGTTGTTTTCTATGTTGTTCATTATGGCAGCATGTGCAGACGATAGTGGACCGCAAGACGAAACGGGAGCCCCTGCCAAAGAGGCTGCTGAAGAAATGAAGTTGAAAGCGGGGCTGGCATCAGAGCCTGTATCGCTTGACCCGCATGCTGCAAATGATGGAAATTCTTTATATGTAATGAATACCTTGTATGATACGCTGGTAGAACAGAATACTGATTTGGAAATACAGCCTGCACTGGCTGAAAGTCTGGAGCAAATCGAGGATACGATGTGGGAGGCGAAGCTGCGTGAAGATGTCACTTTCCATGATGGATCAGCCTTTAATGCAGAAGTAGTTAAAGCAAATTTAGATCGTGTACGTGATCCAGACATAGGCTCTCCACTTGGTTTTCTATTTGACATGATTAAAAATGTCGAAGTGATTGATGATTACACAGTTCATATTGAAACAGAATATCCGTTTTCCGCATTACCTGCCCATTTAGCACATCCTGGCGGTCATATGATCAGCTTGGAAGCGATTGAAGCAGATAATGAAGCAATTGCAAATGGTGAAGAGCCTTTTTCTACTATTAATGAAAATCCGGTGGGAACAGGTTACTTTAAATTTGAGGAGCGTGCAGTCAGTGGAGAAATTACTGTAGTAAAGAATGAAGATTATTGGGGAGAGCAGGCTGGAGTGGAAGCTATTGCTTTTCATTTTGTTCCGGAGGACTTAACTCGAATTGCTGAACTCCAGACAGGAGATTCAGACTTTATCTACCCCGTGAATGCCAATAATGTTGAAGAAGTGGATGACAATGGAGGTACCCATGTAATGCAGTCTGACAGTGCCAGTATGACATATCTCGGTTTTAACGTAGAGCGTGAGCCGTTTAATGATGAAAGAGTTCGTCAGGCTATTGCAATGACCATTAATAAAGATGAAATTATTAATGGTGTTCTAAATGGGATTGCTTTACCTGCCAAAGGGCCTCTTGCCCCGACTGTATTTGGCTATGATGAAAATATAGAACCCATAGACAGAGATGTGGAAGAAGCGAAAACATTGCTGGAGGATGCGGGTTTTGCAGATGGCTTGGAAATAACCTTAATGGCTTATGATACAAATACAGGCGATATTGCACAGGTTATTCAATCCCAGCTGAAAGAAATTGGAATTGATGTAAATATTCAAATGACAGAAACGGCCACTTATTTGGAAGATACAGCAAATGGCAGTGTCGACATGTTTTTAGGGAGTTGGGGAACGGTAACATTGGACGCTGATTATGGATTATATCCAATGTTTCATTCCGACAATGCAGGTGCACCAGGAAATCGTTCCTTCTATGCAAATGAAGAGGTGGATGAGCTGCTGGAGCAGGCAAGACAAGAAGGGGATGAAGCAGCACGCTTATCCCTGTATGCCGACGCACAGCAAATTATTGTAGATGAGGCGCCAATTGTACCTATTTATCATTCTGTACTTTTATCCGGTTTGCGTGATGAAGTGAATGGATTCTATCAGTTTCCAAGCAGCTTCCCATTCTTTAGAGATGTTACTATTGAACCGGAATAATGTAGAAAGAAGCAGTTCTTTGGACGACAGAGCTGCTTCTTTTTTTGCATTTAAGCAATCTTTTTACATGCTTCTGCACATTGAAAACATGCATCAGCACACTTCTGACAATGCTCATGATCATGCTGTCTGCATTCATTTCCACATGCTTCACAAATGGCAGCACAAACAGAAGCTAGCTCAGCAGTAAAAGGAGTATCTCTGCATAAAGCTTGTGCAAGATAGGAGCAAATTTCAGCACATTCCCGGTCTAATCGGATACATCCAGCCATCATTTGTATATCTTCTTCTTTAAGGCATGCATCATAGCAGTGGTTACAGGCAACGATGCAACTTTGCAGTGCCTCAATCAACTGCTGATGTTGTTTATGCAACATAAAAAAACCTCCGTAATGTATTTTTTAGCTTACATGTTATAACGTTCCCCTGTAATTAAATATTAATCCTTTTTTTGACTGCTTTTTCAAATTCTATCATTTATCTAAAATACAATATAGATTCAAAGTATCTGATATTTTTACTGGGTGAAAATAGAATGAAAAGATGTTTATTTAAACATCAGTTATATATAAGACAAATTATTCATATATATATTTATACCATGACGTAAGGGAATAAATCTAAATGGTCAATCAATTTTAAGGAGTTTTTTTATATTAAAATAAATAGTTTTAACTTTTATTTTTGGAAAATTAAAAATGTTTATGTTTTCCTATTTTCTTAAATATAACCAAAAATAATCTCAAGAAGCATTACAGATATATATTTTCTACTGATTACAGAAACACATCATATAGATAAAATAGTTCTTTCTGCCATTGTCTTGAAAGGAGGTACTTCAAATATATATGTTGAAGTTGTGATTTGAAAAAAAGGGGGAAATCACATGACAGAAAACAAGGATGCCAACCAAAAGAATGTAAGTGATAATCAAGAAGAAGTAGATCTATCGAAACGTCAATTTATAAAGACTGCAGGGATGACAACCGGTGGAATTGTTGGCGGGATTCTTTTAGGAAGTTTTATAAGTAAGCCTTTTAAAACAGAGAAGTACGAGCCTGCTTCTGAGGATAGTCATCATCATGGTTCAGGGGGGCATAATACTTTTACAGAAGCGATGCAGTTTTTTACGAGAATTGAAGATTTATTAACACTCTCGGCAGCGGCAGAAATCATATTCCCGGAGGACGAAAATGGCCCCGGAGCAATTGCTTTGGGCGCACCCTATTATATTGATAAGCAGTTAGCATCCCCGTGGGGGAAAAACATAGACGACTATCGGAAACGGCCATTTCTTGAAGGGGAATCTCCTTTAAATCGTGGAGATACCATGCTGACTGGTTTACGTAAATTGAATGAAGTCAGCCAGTCCAAATATAATGATATTTTCAATAATTTAGAGGAAGATGCACAAATTGAAATTTTAAAAGGCTTTGAGGCAGGAGAAATAGAAATGAATCTGGTTTCTTCCGCTGGATTTTTTGCACTATTAAGACAACTGACACTGGAAGGTTGTTACGCTGATCCGTTATATGGCGGCAATAAGGATATGGAAGGCTGGAGAATGAAGGAATTTCCTGGAGCGTATATGTCTTATACAGATGTTGTAGAAGTAGAGGAATTTGTTAAAAAAGAACCGATGAGCTTAAGCAACCATATGTAATGTAAGAAAAGGGGGATAATATGGCGAAAAAATTAGATAAAGTGGATGTTGTTACTGTCGGTGTCGGCTGGATGGGTGGAATTGTTGCGGCAGAGCTTACCAAGGCCGGTTATAAGGTGGTGGGCCTTGATAAAGGAAAAGAGAAGGATATAAAGGATTATCTCCACACACATGATGAAGTACGTTATCCGGTGAGGGGAGAAGGCTACGAAAAATTAACCAATGAAACCTATACAGTCAGAAATACACTTGAAGAAGATGCCCGGCCGATTAGAGATAAATCGACAGCTGTTATCGGAGAAGGTATCGGCGGGGGAGGAAGTCATTGGGGAGCGCAAACACATCGTTATTACCCTTATGATTTTGAGATTCGTTCCAAAACAATTGAAAAGTATGGGGAAGAAAAAATCCCTAAAAATATGACTTTACAGGATTGGGGAATTACGTATGACGAATTAGAACCGTATTATGATAAGTTTGAAAAAATGGCAGGTATTTCTGGTGAGCCAGACCCAAATTACCCGGAACGTTCGGACGATTATCCAACACCGCCTTTAAAAAAGAATCGTCAAATGCTTCTATTTGAAGAGGCTGTGAAAAAAATGGGGTATAATCCATTTGTTATTCCTAGCGGTACACTTTCAGAGCAATATACAAATCCGGATGGTGAAACATTAAATGCCTGTCAGTATTGTGGATTTTGCGGAAGTAACTATTGTGAATATGGAGCGAAAGCTGATCCAGTTATGACAGTAATCCCGACAGCAAAAAAAACCGGCAATTTTGAATTGAGAACACATGCAAGGGTAATTCGAATATTACATGAAAATGGAAAAGCAGTTGGTGTATTATATGAAGATACCAGAACGGGACAAGAATTCGAGCAGCCAGCAGATTTAGTTGTATTGACAAGCTATGTATTTAATAACGTCCGGCTGCTGTTATTATCTGAAATTGGTAAACCATATAACCCGGAAAACGGGACAGGTGTAATCGGAAAAAACTTTACAGATCATCATGGCGTGACGTCTTCGCATGGTCTGTTTGATAATGAAAAATTTAATAATTATGTATCCACTGGAGCATATGGAATGGCGATAACAGACTATACAGGGGATTTAGTAGATCATCATGATTTAGATTTTCTGCATGGCGGTCAAATTGAAGCACGTATTACAGGGAATGCACCAGTAGCGAATAATATAGTGCCGGAGGGTACACCGCAATGGGGGAAAGAATTTAAAGAGAAATCTTTATTTTATGCGAATCGATTTCTTATGATATTCAGTCAAAAGGCTACTCTTCCTTATCAAGAGTATTATCTTGATCTGGACCCGACCTATACAGATGCCAACGGGGATCCGTTAATACGGATTACATGGGATTATTCAGATAATGACAAGGCAATACATGAATTTATTCAAGAAAAACATGTTGAGATTTTAGAAGAGATGGGAGCAACACATATTCTGGCTTATCCAATGCCGGAGCATTTCAGCGGAGGACTTGCCTTTCAGCATAACGGTGGCGGTGTAATCATGGGAAAAGATCCAGAAACATCCGCTGTAAATAGTTATTTGCAAATGTGGGATATGGATAACCTGTTTGTATGTGGTGCAAGTGCTTTCCCGCATTTCAGCTGTACCAATCCGACAACAACAGCTGCCGCCTTAACCTATCGTGCAGCAGAAGGAATGATGGAATTCCTAAAAAATGGCGGTCAGCTGGTGGAAGCAAAGAGTCAAAAGAGACTGGTTTAATGTACGAAAAATTTATTTGAGAGCTGGAGGTGACTTCTGATGGGATTGGCAAATATAGGAATCCCCGGATTAATTCTTATTGTTGTTCTGGCATTAATTATTTTTGGACCAAAAAAGTTACCCGAGATTGGAAAGGCTGCCGGAGAAACATTGCGGGAGTTTAAAAGCACAGCGAATGATATTATGGAAGATAAAACAGAGAACACAGAACAAAAAGATAAAAGTTAACCATAAAAATAAGCGCCAAAAGCATTCAAGTTTTGGCGCTTATTTTGTAGGGGGAAAATTAATAAAATGAAAATCAATTTTAATTTGTCTTCACACCCTGGAGCCGTTTGCGGGCAGAATTGTGCGGAGCGGTGATAGGGATGTGTTTTTTTGCATTTCCCATCCCAAATAATGGCATATTCCGATAGACAGATTCATAGCTTCCTGCCTTTATTTGATAGGTTTCATGGTAGAATCCGACAGCATCATTTTCTCCAACCTTTTTGTTGAAATTCTGCCATGCAGTCAAATGTTTTTTTCCTTTTGCATAAGCGAGTAAATCTTCTGTAGAACGCCAGTATTGAACCATTATTGTGGTGCGCAAGCCAAAATAGCTTTCCATGGAAAGAAATCCTAAATCCTCCTGATTTTCATAAAGTTCTTTAATCATACCGGGCATGGCTGTGAAGACGGGACCCCATTTTCGAACTGCAAGTCTTTTATTGATTCGCATCCCGATGATAAAAACAACGACATCCTGATCGTTTTCTGTCGTGTATCTGCCAGTATAAATTTTTTTACCCATGGATGATTCCTCCTCTAAAATTTTAAATTTCCTTTAACGTTGTGTCACACCATTCCATTGCGGCCGCAGTTGTCCGCTTTCCGTAATCCAATGTAAACAGCCAATATTTTGCATCGCTTTGATTATTGTTATGGCTGGCTATTCCCGCTTCAATACCTTCGTACGTCTGATAAATCTTTTCTAATTTTTGTTTATAATCCTCCAATAGACGAATAGTTTGTTCTTCTGTCTGATGATTTCCAAAAAACAGCTTCAGCAATACTTCATTTCGTTCCACCGGCAACTGCTTTAACGGCTTTTCCAGCCAATCCTTTAATATTTCTTTCCCTTTTGCTGTCAGAAAGTATTCCTTACGATCAGGTTTTCCTTCCTGGGAGGTTGCCTGTATAGTTGCCAAGCCTTCTTCTTCCAGCCGTTTTAATGTTGGATAAATCTGTCCATAGCTGATTTTCCAAAAGTGGTTCAGACTATTATCAATAAATTGTTTTATTTCATAGCCTGAACGGCAGTCAGTTGTTAAAATGCCGAGGATAGCGTATGTTGTATCGTTGTATTTTTTCATTTATCTCACCTTATATCTTTTTGATATGTATCATCAAGATATATAATGCAGGAATTTATTTAGAAAGTAAAGAACAGTTTTAATCTGATTTTTTATAAAAATTCAAAAGGTAGATGAGCAATGCCGTTATGTTTTTTATAAATAACCCAATTGTATTAATTTTTTTGAAAATTCATATAAATAATAACGTTATAATGTTAAAGTATTAATGTAGAAATGTTTGTAAAGAAAGGGAATATTTAATTGTGTAAGCCAATCAAAAAATTATATTATTATCTTTTGTTATTAAAGGTATTTCCATAAATGTAACTGTCAAATTCTAATATAGTTCGCTGATTAGCAGCTGCAGTATATTTTATCACTTTAATAGAAAAGGGGACGCAGAACGATGAAGGGGATTTACTCAGAATTATTTGCATATGTAAAAAAGAAAAAATTTACATATGCATTGCTTATGATTTGTTTATTTACTGGAATAATTTTAGATTTGGTTCTTCCCTGGTTTATGATGAACATTACGGATTCAGCTTTAGACGGCAATACGAAAGAATTTCGCTTTATATTAATCATTGGTATTCTCATACTATTTTTTACATTTGCACAAAATTATTTTGATGTGCTGATAAAAAATTACATTTCTTCATTTGTTAGAAATAACCTGCGTTTACGTTTGTTTGATCATTATTTAAAATTACCAATGCAATTTTTTAGTAAAACAAAATCTGGAGAAAATTCTTCAAGAATAATTAATGATGTAAACGTTGTAGGAGATTTGATGGGAAATACACTCATTAGTCTTATACAAGGGCCTCTTGTCGCAATAGCCGCCTTTATATTTTTAATCAATATCCAATGGCAGCTGGCATTAATTTGTGGCCTGATTGGTCCGCTAATTATCCTGATTGGAAAAGTTTTTGGTACATCGATGAGAAAAATTTCTGGTGAATTACAGGAGCAGGTGTCACAAAGTCAAAGCTATATCCAGGAAACAATGAATAATATGCCCTTTGTAAGAACTTATTTAATCGGAAATCTGGTAGCTGAAAAATTTGGAGGTTTAACAAAGAAAATTTTTAATTATGATTTGCAGAAAGGAAAAGTACAAGCTGCTTTACAAGGCTCGTCACAGGCAGTTGGATTTTTAACCTTTCTGATTGCGTTTGGTTTGGGTGCTTATCTTGATAGGTGAAATTACGGTAGGAGCGCTGCTTGCCTTTATTCAACTGTTAAATCACGTTGTATGGCCATTTTCCGGATTAGCACAGGTTTGGGGAACAACGCAGGAATCCTTATCAGCCTGTGAACGAATATTTCGTGTTTTAAAGGAAAAAAGGCAATTTACATCATTTCCCGAAGCATTAGCTGCATTTCAGGAGAGTAATCATATTTCTGTAGACAAAGTGAGCTTTTCTTATGATGAAGGAAACAGGAAAATATTGAATGATATTAGTCTGGAAGTGAAAGAAAATCAATTTGTTGCGATTGTCGGCCATAACGGATCGGGAAAATCAACTATTTTTAAGCTTCTGCTGGGATTCTTCCCTTATTCTGGAATGATAAAGATTAATAATAAAAACACGAATGAAATGACGTATGGAGAGCTAATGCAATATTTTTCTTTTGTCAGTCAGGATCAATATTTATTCTCCGGTACAGTTTTGGAGAATATCCGTTATGGTAATTTACAGGCTACGGAAACTGAGATAAAAACATTATTAAAAAATCTGAAGTTTGATGATCTGATAAACCATTTACCGAATGGATTAGCTATAGAAGTAGGAGAAGGGGGATCAGGTTTATCCGGTGGGCAGCGGCAAAAAATATCCATTGCCCGGGCAATATTGCGTGATGCACCTATATTTCTTTTTGATGAGGCGACTTCTGCATTAGATTATCAATCAGAGGAACAGATTCAGGAAGTATTATTAAACTTTAAAAATGAGCGGATAACATTGGTGATTGCTCATAAAGCTTCTACAATTAAACAGGTAGATTATATTATTGTTTTAGATAAAGGAGAGATACGTGCAAAAGGCTCCCATAATGAACTTATGAATAAGGATGCCTATTATCGTGATTTATATAAAGAATACGCTGCGGGAGAGACGGTATGATACCGAAAAAGATTAATATAAAAGCTAAGTAATTAATAAATATTTTTTTCATGCTAAATTCTTCTCCCTTTTTTATGTTGGTTCATGTATAATATTTATATACTGTTAACGCTTTCGTGACCATTTTATTTTGGGAAAAGAGGGACAAATTGGATTGGAAGATACGAAGAATGCTAAAAAAAGAAATCCTTTTGATTATGCTCTCATATTATTAGCAATAATTGGTTTTGCGTCTCTGTTTTTGTACCCTGATTTTATGGATGTGTATTTCTCGCCAATATTATTATCCATCGGGGCTCTCGCTTTTTTTACAAGATTAGTTGTTTTAGTGAAAAACAAAACATTTGGCTTACATTTTATTGTATTTTTTTATTAACCATTGTAACGATATATTTTCTTTATGATTTAGTTTAACTATGTTATAGAATAGAAAAGTCTCCTATCCAGGTTTTTTTCTATTCTATAACATTTTTTAATTTCCCTGTCTTCTCCACATAAAAAGAGTGGGTCTACTTGATTTTAACGATGATTTTTCCTTTTGCTCTTCCTGTCTCTGAATATTCCATTGCTTTCTGTGTGTCTTCAAAGGGGAAAATCTGATCAATCAATGGTTTGATTTTCTCAGCCTCGATAAGTTCTTTAATCTTGTTTAATTGCTCTCCGCTTGGCTTCATAAATAAAAAGTTATATTGGACCTGGTATTGTTTTTCTAGCTTTGTTAATTTCCTTGAAATCAATTTAAAAGCAAGTGTTTTCCAAAAAGGATAATTATTTTCTTTTCCAAAGCGGGCATTTGGAACATCAGAAATTGATACAATTTTTCCACCGGGTTTAAGGATTTTAAAAGAATTGATTAAAGAATCGCCACCCAAAGTATCATATACATAATCATAATCGGCTAATTTTTCCTCGAATTTTTCTTCCCGATAGTTTATTACCTTGTCTGCACCCAGTCTTTCTACTAAATCTTTTCCGGCATTACTCGCTGTTGTTGCGACATAAGCTTCCATTTGCTTTGCTAGCTGGATTGCAAAGGTTCCAATACCGCCTGATCCTGCCTGAATCAAAATTTTGTCTTTTGGCTGCAGGTTTAATATATCATGAAAGGCCTGATAGGTGGTTAAACCGACTAAAGGCACAGCTGCTGCTTCTTCAAATGTTAAGTTTTCCGGTTTTAATGCAATATCATCTTCATGAATAGCAATGTATTCAGCAAAAGTTCCGATTCTTGATTTTCTAGGGCGCCCATAGACAGAATCACCAGCTTTAAATTTTGTTACATTTTTTCCAGTTTTGATAACTGTTCCGGAAAAATCATTTCCAAGAATCAATGGCATCTTATAATTGATAAGCGGCCTTAATTTCCCGTCTCTAATTTTGAAATCAACAGGGTTAATGCTGGCAGCGTGAATTTCTGCCAGTACATCATTACTGGATACTTCCGGCATAGGTACATTCTCGATTTCAACGTTTTTTTGTCCGTATTTATGAATAAGCATTGCTTTCATCTGATTTTTCATTGTAAGAAACTCCTTTTGGTTTATTGGTTTAAATAATTAAACGATTGAACTAATAATGAATGATAGATGGATTTTTAAAAAATGTCAACTAAATAATTTAAAAGAAGCTGGAAAGATTTTTTAGATAATAGTCAGCATCGTTGACTTGTTTACGCTTTAATGGTTTAATAATTTAAACGATTATACCAATTAAACGAATTGAGGATTTATATGAAAACAAATGAAATAAAAAAATTAAAATACGAATTTGAGGAAGTAAAGGATTTTTTAATTGCTTTAGGGGATGAAAAACGGCAAATTATTATTATTGCCTTGTTGAATGATCATGCCTGTCAAGGGTTGCGTGTAGTTGATTTAACAGAAGCGACGGAGCTTTCCCGGCCCGCTGTATCACATCATCTAAAAATACTGAAGCAAATTGGAATGATTGATATCCGCCGGGAGGGAACAAAGAATTATTACTACCTGTCTAATGCAGCTGCGGAAATTAATAAATTACGAAATTTATTGGATAATGTCATGTCGGTTATGACTGAGAAGCAGAAGGAATTGTAAAGAGGGCAGACAATAAAAAGAATATTGATTTAATAGTAGGGAATAGAAGATGGTGACTTCCCGGTTGATTAGCGGGAGGTCACCATTTAATTCCATTCTACAAACACATCCATCATTCCGTTAATATCAATATTTGTATGAGTCAATCTAAGCAGGAAGAGGGTATCTTTAATATTTGAACTTATCGATTGTTAAGCTTTATTAATAAACATTTGATAAAACTTTAAATGCGGCAGATTGTATTAGATATTAATTTTTTCTTCTACTTCAATCATTATTCTTATTACATAATTTGTTTCTACACCTGAGCTGATTCCGTCCATGAGGTATAGATATTCTTCAAAGCTGTCACCGCAAATACGATATCCTTCCTTATCTAGATAATCTTTTATTTTTTCATATGTTTTATACGTATTCATATAGCTTCCTTTATGATAGCCAATTACATATTTCCCAGCTTTTTTTATAAAAGTTTCTGTTAAATGAAGCTGGTTTTCACGTAAATAAAAATTGGAATAATTTAAGTAATCTCCTGTTTCTATTTGTTCCTGGCGAATAAGAGCTCCCCAATTTTCCACATTGATTTCTCCCTGTTTCACGTATTTCATAAACGATATAATCATTTTTGTGATGTCTTTATGAGAGTAATTTAAAATATTTTCGCTTAAAACAATCTGTTCTGCTTCCATATTCTCGACAATGAATCGATCAAGGTCTAACTGTGATGCTTCTTCAATTTGTTTTTTCTGATTTTTAATGAGGTGCTGTATACGTTCCATTTTCCGGATTTTTATTTCCATCAGTTTTTCTTTCTCTGTTAATAAATCAGTAATTTTCTTCGTGTTTTTAGATTGTAAAAAGCTTTTAATTTCTGTTAAAGACATTCCAATCTCTTTTAACATGTCAATCATGCTATAAGCTTCAGCTTGTTGAATAGAGTAATAGCGATAGCCATTTTCGTTTTTATATTCAGGTTCTAACAGGCCAATATCATCATAATGGAAAAGAGTTTGCTTTTTCACATCGCATAAATCCGCAAATTCTCCAGTTGTCATCAGTTTTTTGGAAGAGTTCATATTTTTCACCAACTTTTCACTTGAGTATACGGTAGCCATATACTTTATATTATACTATAGAAAATAAGAACATACAGTGTAAGAGAATGAGAGGAATATATTTATGTTGAATTATTTATGGCTGGCAGCGTCCGCATGGTTCATGGGATTTTTTCCTATGTTAGAGATATATGTTGCAATTCCTGCTTCAATGGTGATGGGGTTAGATGCGGTTTCTTCAATTATCTGGGCAGGATTTGGAAATTTCCTTCCTGTCCCGATGATTGCTTTTTTCTATCAGCTTCTTGCAAAATCTGAACGTATTAAGAAGTGGCTGGATAAATTAGCAAACAGCAAGTATAAGTATCGAATAGAAAAACAGGGTCCTTTAGTTGTTGTATTGCTTACACCTATTATTGGTTCTTGGGCAGTAGCAGTTATTGCCAATGGAATTGGAATGAATAAGCTGAAGTTATTCATCTCCGCTGGTGCAAGTATTTTAATATATGGGGTTATTATAGCTGTTCTAACACATTATGGTGTAGAGTTTATAAGCTGATGTGCGCTGTATTAAAAATATAAATCCACATATCCTGCAGCGTGTAAATCTGCGGAATATGTGGATTTATTTGTTGCAGGATGAAGTATCTATTAATAAGCTGCTCATAAATTTCTTTGAGATTTAAATGAAAAGAACTTTATCTCAAATCTTATTTCATTTTATAGTTAACAGCTAAGATAGAAAATAACAATAGAAAAATGATTGCCACGCTGGCTACATGAATAATATCAGCGAAATAGCTGAAATTACAGAATATAGCCAAGCAGAATTTAAAAAACTAGCAGGCGAGTAAGGGAAAAGAATAGGTAGTTCGGATATAGCATTTAAAAAAGGTGAGCAGTTTTCATATAAACTGACTCACTTTTTAAATGATGAAACTAAATGAAGGTTCTATCCGCAGACTTTGGGCTTTTATCCTTCCGTTTAAAATAATTTTGCCTAAGGGCTTTATACAACCAAAATTCTTTACCCTTTGGAAATCAGCTTCGATGCTTTACCGCTGTAAATAACTGATAAATGATGCAGTGCCCTTGTACAGCCAACATACAACAATTTGATAGTTTGTTCTGTTTCAGGATAATGTTCTTCATCGACATCAACCATTAAAACCGAATCAAATTCCAAGCCTTTTGATACATACACGGGCAATAAGGAGATTCCTCCTTCGTATGATTTATCCTCTGTTGTAATAATTGTCAGCTCGGGAATTTCTTCTTTCAGTTTTGGATAAATCTCATTACATTCTGCCTCAGATCTTAAAATAACTGCGATGGTATTCATGTCTTGATCTTTCATCTTATGAACCCAGCTTATGATTTCTGCTGATTTTTCTTCTGCCTCTACCTGCTGGATATGGACATCCTCACCGCTTCGGAATACCGGCTCTGCAAAAGCGGGGCGATTGGTAAGATGACTAAGAATGATGTTGGAAAACGCAATAATTTCATAGGTGGAGCGGTAGCTTTTGGTCATTTGGAAAAATTTTGCACGGGATGTACCGAAAAGGTTGATAAAGTTGTTCCACTCATCAATTCCTTCATTGCTATGGATACCCTGCGCTAAATCTCCTAATATCGTAAAGGATGCTGTTTTTGTACGCGCGTTTAGTACAGATACCTGATAGGGAGAAAAGTCTTGCGCTTCGTCAATGACAACATGATCGAACTTTTCGTCTCTTTCTATTCCGTACCAATAATCATGAATATCGAGCAGAGGAGCCAGGTCATCCAGAGTTATTTTATTCTTCGGCGGCAGAAGGTCTTTTCTTCCCATCTTTTTTAAAATTTGTGCGTAAAGCTCATAAGGTTTTCTTTTTTTCCATTTTCGTAAATATCTTCGCAATTCCTGTTTGCCGTCTTTTCTGGCTTGCTCTTGTTCTTTTTTCTCTTCATACATCTTCGCTTCAATTTCTACCCAGCGCGTTAACTTAGCTTTCAGTCTTTCATATTTCTTGGTGACAGGATTTCCTTTGAAATCTGCTTCTATCCAGTTTCTGATTTTTTTCAGCGGAACACCTTGTTTATTTTCCCAGGGAATAAAATCTTCTTCAGGAAGCCATTCTTTTTCTAATTGTGATAATTGCTCCCTGATTTGCTGCTGAAAATCTAAAGAACCTTTCCAATTATTCTGCTCCAATATACCGGATTCAAAAAATGTTTTTCTTCTTTCGCTGAGAGATTCCAGGCTGCATTTGGGATCATCGATAATAGAGGTCATAACCCATTTTGGAAAAGTGGTCTGGACAATGTCTCCTACACCCAATTCAGGCAGCACCTGTGAAATATAATCAAGGAAAATAGTGTTTGGTGCAAAAATAATCATCCGATGTGCTGTTAATTGTTCCCGGTATTCATATAACAGATAGGCTAACCGGTGCAGCGCCACTGTTGTTTTCCCGCTGCCGGCAACTCCCTGGATAATAACAGCCTTGTTCAAGGGATAGCGGATGATTTCATTCTGTTCTCCCTGGATAGTGGCAACAATGTCACGCAGTCTGTTATCCTTTTGGTCTTCCAGTTTATATAATAGAAATTCATCTCCTCCAGATGATCCCTGTTCTCCGCGAATATATCGGTCTACCACCCTTTGCAGCTCCTGTTCATAGGTGACAATATTTCTTTTTAAGTAGATTTCACCTTCTACGACGCCATCTGGAGATTGATAATAGACGTCATCTTCACTCCCGCTGAAGCCATAGAACAGGCTGGCAATCGGTGCACGCCAGTCAGTAATCAGTACATCTCCCGTATTCTCATCAAAAACACCGGCTTTACCAATATAGGTTGCTTTTACTTCCTCGCTTTCTTCATCTTTAAAATCAAGCCGGGCAAAGTAAGGTTCTTTTTTAGCGACAATTAAAGATTCTCTTAATCGCCTTCGATTATCTTCTAATACTTTTTCGGTAAAATCGTCACCAATGTATTCAGGTATGGAAGCTAAACGATCATATTGTTTGTTGATAACTGCTAACGCTTTGGATAAACTCTCTTTTTCTTGTTTAAATTGCACGGTGAAACCCTCCTTAACTTGAATGTCTTGTTTATTTTAGCAATGAAATAAAGAAAAATATAGACTTATATATTCCGTTCATGTATACTATTAAATACAGTCATGCCAAAAAACAGAAATTACATATAATGTAAAATACCTCAGGGGATAAATCGATTCCTTGAGGTATTTTTTTACTTATTATAGAGATATTTCTATGGGAAAGCCCCGTAAAATTCAACGAAAGAAGGCTGTATTTTACTATACGGAATCCTGTATGAAAAATAATAGCCTTTATCATGGACACTAAATTTATTACCATGTAAAATATTTTTTTCAGGAAGAATTATTGGAGGAGTATAAGGGATGGAAGGAAATAAAATATTATCATCATTATGTTATTTTAGTATCTTTTTTGCACCATTTCTATTTCCGGTTGTTGTTTGGATTCTTGGAGATGAAGAAACAAAAGTACATGCAAAAAAAGCACTATGGACACATCTTATTCCGATTATCGCAACAATTATAGCAGGAACCATCATCTTTACCATTGGCATGGGGCAATTTTGGGCAGGGGAAGTAAATGGAGGATTACTCATCGCAACGATTATTGCGACAGCTATTTGCTTTATCATTGATATTTATTATTTCATCTGGAATATCATTAAGGGTATTAAGGTTCTTACTGTTTAATATGTATCTGACAATAAAATACTTAATGAAGAAGGAATCTATTGGAGAGGAGACATCTTTATATAGATTCTTTTTTTAAAAGTCCAATAAAGATGACACGGCGAATTTCTTCGTTGACGAGCTTTTTCCGATGGGACTGCGATTACTCGCCCCACCAAAAGCGTTACTCACGTATTATAAAGCATACGCTCCGTTCGTAAAAAGCTAGTCGCCTTGAACTTCTTGGTCCTATTTATCGGCCTTTTTGAACACGCACTTTAAATCATGAAACTTGATAAATCGTAATCATTACGATATAGTAATGAAATTACGTAAAGAAGATTCTGCGTAAAAAGGAGGAGACTATATTGTTATATGATTGCGCTGTAATCGGGGGAGGACCTGCCGGATTAAACGCTTCTCTCGTGTTAGGCAGGGGAAGAAAAGAAGTTATTTTATTGGATGACGATGCACCACGTAATGCTGTTACACAGGAGTCTCATAATTTTATTACCAGAGATGGTATTGAGCCTGTTGAGTTCAGGAAAGCGGCGTATGCAGATTTAAAGAAGTATCCAGGTATAGTGATTCAAAAAGAGCGGGTGACTGATATTAATCCTGCTGACGCTGTTTTTCATATTCAAACAGAAGCGGGGAAGAATTATGAAGCTAAGACTATTATTCTATCTACAGGACTGAAGGATGTATTGCCTGATATTGAGGGAATTCATAATTTTTATGGAACGAGCCTGTTTTCCTGCCCCTTCTGTGATGGCTGGGAACTGAAGGATACTCCGCTGATCTTTATTGCTGATGGAGCATTTTCTTTTCATGGGGTGAAGATGGTTTCCAATTGGAATAAGAATATTGTCATCTGCACAAATGGAAAAGAGAGCTTATCCCCTGAACAAAGGGATATATTAGCGAAAAAGCAAATTGAGGTTATAGATGATGAGATTTTACGATTGCAAGGAGAGAATGGGCAATTAAAAACGGTTCAATTTAAAAATGGGAAAGAGCTGCATAAAGAGGCAGGTTTTATCTCTGCCAAAATGGAGCAGGCTGCCCCTTTTGCTGAGCGTCTGGGGCTAGAATTGACGGATATGGGCGGAATTAAAACAGATCCATACGGCCGGACAAGTATCAAAGGAATTTATGCCGGGGGAGACAATGCAGCTGGACCTCCGC
This sequence comes from Oceanobacillus sojae, assembly GCF_007991515.1. Taxonomy (GTDB): domain Bacteria; phylum Bacillota; class Bacilli; order Bacillales; family Amphibacillaceae; genus Oceanobacillus; species Oceanobacillus sojae. Next base: position 18,503 of record NZ_BJYM01000018.1, on the reverse strand, counting down.
AGCTGGTTATTGCCGCAAGTGAAGGAAGCAAAGCTGCAATAGGAGTAATCACTGATTTTGTAGAAGAAACATTTTAAATGATTTAATTATCTATACACCCTCTTGATTCAGCTATATAAGAAGAGGGTGTATTTTCTTTACCTAGCTTCATTGCTCATTTGTCATTCTGCTGCTTCACGCAAAAAATGACAAAAGTGGTTGCAACTTTACAAAAAAATGATATAATACGTAATCATTACGGTTTGTTTTTTTAACAAATTAGTTTAGTAGAAAGGAAGTGGCAGCTTAGCGGTAGTGTAACTACATAAACAAACACAGTATTTTTTTAATTAATAAATCGTAATCATTACGGAAGGGTAGGAAATTACTTTGGGGAAATTATTACAAAAAAATAGAATAATAGGAATTGCAGCTGCTATGCTTGCGGTTATTTTGATGGCAGCTTGTCAGCAGGAGGAAGATACCTCTGCAACAGAGGAAAATCAGGATAATAGAACAGAGGAAATAGCTTTTACAGATAGTACGGACAGAGAAGTAGTACTTGACGGACAGCCGGAAAGAATTGTTGTTTTAGCGCCGGAATTTTTGAAATTAATTTATGATCTGAATGGGGAAGCGGTTGGAAGAATGTCAACCAGCGGTATACCTATTCCAGAGAAGGCAGAGGATTTACCTGAATTGGGGACAGTGAATCAGATAAATACAGAGGAATTGGTGGCTCTTTCACCGGATCTGGTTATTGGAGCACCAAATTTCCATGCGGATTTAGAAGGCATTATGGAGAACAGTGATATTCCTTTTGCACTGTTAGATATGCGCTCTTTTGACGATGTGAAGGAAATGTCAACACTTATGGGAGAGATATTAGGAAAAGAAGAGCTTGCAGCTGAGAAACTGCAGGAAACTGAAGATGAGATGCAGGCAATAGAAGATAAACTGCCAAGTGGTGAAGAACCATCTATCGTCGTTTTAAATATTACACCGAGAAGTGTTTCTGTTCAAAGATCCAATACAACTGCACTGGAGATTGGTGATCTGCTTCATGTAAATAATATCGGAAAGGATATGGAAGCCAGCCCGGATTCGCAAACTTCAGCACCGTACAGTTTAGAAACAATTGCTGAGCAGCAGCCTGATTATATCCTGATGACAATCCATGGAAGTGAAGAAGCTGGAAAGGAAACAATAACGGACGAATTAGAAGGAAACCCTGCATGGAGCTCACTAAAAGCAGTACAGGAAGGAAATGTCCATATTGTCCCTTCCGAAAAATATCTATCCAATCCTGGCCTTGATTATGCTGATACGATGCAGGATATGGCAGAGATGGTGTACCCAGAAGTGTTTGAGAATGAGTAAAAAAGAAGCATTAAGAGATAGAGCCGGATGGAAAGGATTTATTGTTGTGATTTTTGCTGTTTTAATGGTAATCTCAACCATTTTTAGTATCCAGTTTGGATCGGCAAATATTCCCTTAAAAGATATTTGGACAACTTTTACAGGAGATATCCAAAGTGATTTTCAAAATATAATCTGGAACATCCGGGTCCCGCGTACATTTGTTGCTATTCTGGTAGGTGCTAATCTGGCAGTAGCTGGTGTCCTGCTTCAGGGGATTATGAAAAATCCGCTGGCCGATCCATATATTATTGGGGTCTCCAGCGGGGCAGGCTTAGCGGGTATGATTGTTTTAATATTGTATCCGCATCTGCCTCATATATTGACCCCAGTTGCGTTTATTGGGGCAACCATTGTGGCTTTTACGGTATATGCTTTAGCGTGGGAAAAAGGAATTGCGCCAACCAGAATTATCCTGGCTGGTGTTGCTATTTCTGCTTTTTTAGGCTCCGGTATATCTGCCCTGATGGTTTTTTACAGTGACAGAGTGCAGGGTACCATTGATTTTATGGTTGGCGGTTTAAGTGCAAGAAGCTGGCCGCAGGTAGAAGTGATTCTGCCTTATTCGATTGTTGGTATCCTTCTTGCAATTATCGGTATCCGAAAAATGAATCTATTAATGCTGGGAGACCGGACAGCTAAGAGTCTGGGAGCCAGAGTAGAATGGATTCGTTTTTCTATGACTGCTGTTGCTACGCTGTTAGCTGCCAGTGCTGTCAGTGTCATTGGCTTATTGGGGTTTGTCGGTTTAATTGTTCCTCATACAGCAAGATTAATTGTAGGCAATGATTATCGTGTGCTTCTGCCTGCTTCTATATTTTTAGGAGCAGCAATTCTGACGGCCTCTGATACTTTGGGCCGTATTATGTTTGCACCGATTGAAGTTCCGGTAGGTGTTATTATGGGTGCATTGGGAGCACCGTTTTTTCTATATTTACTAAGGAGGAAAATGGTATGAGTGCATTAGAAGCTGCTTCCATTTCTCATTCCTTTTCGGATAAACGCGTATTAAAGCAAATAGATTTGGAACTGAAGGAAGGGCGTATATACAGTATTATCGGGCCGAACGGTTCGGGGAAAAGCACCCTGCTGCATGTCCTCTCCCGTCAGCTGAAGCCTGATCATGGCCAAGTATATTGGAAGCAGGCCGACCTTTACCGGCTTTCACCAAAGAAAGTGGCACAGGAATTGGCTTTGCTTGCTCAAGTGAATGATGTAATGGATTTAACCGTGGAACAATTGATTTCATATGGCCGAACGCCGCATAAATCGATGTTTCAAAGGCTCGATGAAGAAGACCAGATAATTATTGATGAAGCGATTCAGCTTACTAAATTAGATGCGCTGAGAAAGCGGAACGTTTCTCAGCTGTCTGGAGGTGAGCGGCAAAGAGCTTGGATAGCTCTTTGCCTGGCTCAACAGCCGAAAGTTTTATTTTTAGATGAGCCAACAACATACTTAGATATTTCACATCAGCTGGATGTGCTGGAAATCGTAACACAGTTGCAAAAAACTCAAAACGTAACAATTGTTATGGTTTTACACGATCTCAATCATGCAGCTGTTTATTCGGATGAAGTAATTGTGGTTAAAGAGGGGCATATTTATGGACAGGGTACTCCAAAAGAAATGATGAACCCGGATATGTTTAAGGATGTTTTTAATGTCCAAGCAGATATCTATGAGGATAAAGATAATGAATTATTGCGTATCGTGATGATGCCGCTAAAAGTGCGTGTTCAAAAAGTCCGATAAATAGGACCAAGAAGTTCAAGGCGGCGAAGATTTTTCAAACGGAGCGTATGCTTTATAATACGTGAGTAACGCTTTTGGTGGGGCGAGTAATCGCAGCCCCATTGAAAAATCTTCGTCAACGCAGAAATTCGTTGCGTCATCTTTTTTGGACTTTTTGAACATCCTCTAAAAGATTAAATAATCGTATGTGATTTTGGAAAGAAGGTTAAATGTGAAAAATTATCCTTTTACAGCAATTGTAGGGCAAGACAAAATGAAGAAAGCGTTAATTTTAAATGGAATTAATCCCAAAATTGGAGGAGTATTAATCCAAGGTGAAAAAGGAACAGCAAAGTCAACAGCTGTAAGAGCATTGGCTGATGTGCTGACAAATACATCTGTGGTCAATCTGCCGGTAAGTGCGACAGAAGACCGTGTTGTAGGGACACTGGATATGGAGCATATTCTAAAAACAGGAGAAAAGAAGCTGGAGCCGGGAATATTAGCAAAAGCGGATAAAAATATTTTATATGTCGATGAGGTGAACCTTCTGGAAGATCATCTGGTTGATATTCTTTTGGATACAGCCGCAATGGGCGTTAACCGGATTGAAAGAGAAGGTGTATCCTATGAGCACCCGTCCCGATTTGTCTTAGTAGGAACGATGAATCCGGAGGAAGGGGCACTTCGGCCGCAGCTGCTCGATCGATTCGGCTTATGTATAGATGTGGAAAGTGAGAAAAATGTCGAAGAGCGCATGGAAGTTATTCGACGCCGTTTGAATTTTGAACAGAATCAGGAGCAGTTTGAGAAAAAATATGAACAGGATCAAAATCAGCTTACATACCAAATACAGCGCGCGAAGGAGCTTTTGCCAGCTGTTGAGATTAATGATCATCTTCTCCGTGCTGTAGCTGATTTATCGATTGAATTGGGTATTGAAAGCCACCGTGCTGATATCACTGTCATCACTGCAGCTCAGACATTGGCTGCATGGAAGCAGCGGACAATGGTGCAGGTGGAGGATATTTACGAAGCGGCAGAGCTTGCCTTGCCACACCGTTTATTACAGGATCCGATGAAGGAGAATTCTTCTTATCAGAAGCTGACTGAGCTGTTAAATCAGAAGGTTGTCGATAATCAATGAATTGCCTGATTGGTCAACTGAAAGCAAAACGTGGCCTTGCCGCAGCGCTTATCAATCCGTATTTGGACCGGATCTGTATCACCGGGGCAAGTGGAACGGGAAAGACAACTTTGCTGCAAATGGTCTTAGCTTACTTTCCTAAAGAGGATACTGTTATTATTCCTTCCCACGTTACGACAGAAAAATTATTGGGAGAAAAAGAGCTTGCCTTGTTTTCTCCACTCAGGAAGAACTCAAGTAATCAAAGTATTTTTCATCAAGCAAAGGTGGTTATTACCGATCAATTTGCATCGATGCCGGAGAATAATCAGCGTTTACTTATGCAATTGCTGAAAAATAAGGGAGTGTCATTTTACGGGGACTCTCATTATCCTATCCTGGCAAAATGGTTTTATTGCCTCGACCAGGAAATATTGGATAAATCCTTGTTAAAGCATGCCAAGCTATGTGTCCGTCTGCTTCCTGTTTTTGATGTGTCAGAGCGCAAGAATATTTTATTATTCCGAGAGAACGCAGAGCGTGAATATACAAAGGGAGAACTGGATAAAGTCAGGCAGCGATTGTCCACTGTTCAAGTTTCTGAAAAAATGCTGAAGCTGGCAGTAGAGGTTGTCATGGGTTCGGGCTGTAAAAATCAGGAAGCTGATATGGATTTGATTGAAACAGCTCGGGCATTAGCAGCTTTGGATTCGGATCAATCCGTACAGCCAAAGCATATTGAGGAAGCAGCGGGGTATGTACTTTCTCATCGAATGGGAGAGCAGCAGGAATCTTCTAATCAGGAGAATTCAGAGTCACAGGCAAAAGAGGAATCTTCTAACAACCATTCGGAGGATACGGGTCAAAGCCATCCATCCTCTGGCAGTGAAGCAAAACCATCGGATAATGGCGGACAGGATCATGAAGCCCCTGGTGATTCTTTTCCAAAGGAAGAACCGCCGGATAACCAGTTTATTACAGAGATCTCTGAAGAAGAAATAGACCAGGTGATAACATCATTGAAAATGCAGTCAGATTTCCTTTTCTCGAAAAAATATATCTATCCATATGCAATGAATGGAAAGCATCGGGAGGGGACTTCTGCTGGAGGTAATGGGCGAATGCTCCGTGCAGTGCAGATACCCACTGAAGCAATTTCTTTATATCATACACTGACAGTGGCAGCTCCATTTATGAAGGTTCGTACGCCTTCTGCGGGAATAAAGCTGGCGATTGAAAAAGAGGATATACGCTATAAATTAAAGGAAAAGCAGCAGGGATTTACCATTCTATTTTTAGTGGATGCAAGCAGCTCCATTGCAGCGAAAAAAAACATGAGAGTTGTCAAAGGAGCTGTTATGGAATTACTTCAGCAGGCCTATCAAAAAAGAGACCATATTGGCATGGTTTCCTTCCGAAAAACAGGAGCGGAAGAGGTATTGCCTTTTACGAATAAGTTTGCAGAAGCAAAGCAGAAACTAGGAGAAATACCAACTGGCGGGAAAACACCGCTGGCAGCCGGACTGGAAAAAGCATTAAAAATATGTGAAAAAGAGAAGCGCATTCATAAACTGGCTATACCTTATCTTGTTATTTTGACGGATGGGAATGCCAATGAAACGTTGAGTCCAGGCGGTACTGCAGCTCAGGCAAGAAGCGAAGCCTATCAGATTGCCAAAAGAATTGCACAGGAACAGCTCCCGGTGACTGTTATTGATACCCAAAGCGGGAGAAATACATTTGGCCTGGCAGAGGAGCTTGCAGCTGTTATAGAAGGAGAATACCTCTCACTGGATGCTTTAACAGATAAAAATATTGCAAAAGCAGTGCAAAACCGGCTGCATCCATTAGAAGGGCGCAGATAAAATCATAGGCCCTGCTATTTATTTTCAGGATGTAAGAAAGTTAATAAAAGAAGGGAGAGAAGTATTCGTGCATATTATTTTTGCTGCTGCTTCATCTGGAACATTAGCTGATGCCGCGAAAGCACATGAACAGATAAAAGAAATCTATCCGGAGATAAAGCTTTCTCTATTTTTAACCGAGGAGCCATTAAGCGCAGAACAATGGAGGCGATTTGAACATGTCTCTCAATCTGCCAATCTATTTATCTATGATCCACACGGAGTTGAGGATGATCTGGTCATGAGAATGGCCCGGATATGTGAAAGATATGAATGTGATCAAATATCATTGATGATTAATGGATCGAAATGGGAGAAAATCATCCGCTTTGGTGCATTACTGGGACAGGATATTCAGGTTAAACCAAAATCAGGAGAGCTGGCCCCGTTTGATCCATCAAATGAGTTGACTCAGGAAGAACGGGAATTAAAGGAGCAGGCAATCGAAAGTTATGAGCAGATAAAAGACTATTGGCATGCTTCCGGTATTGCAAATTGGAAGGAGCTCTTCTACTTTGCAGCTCATCTTTATGGGAATACGGATGTTCCCGAAGCGAAAGCTCCAAGCTATGCAGAGAAAACAGGGATTATCGATCCTGCAACTGGCGAGTATTACAGCAGTGCAGAGGTATTTCTGCAAGATTCTAAACAGGATGCAACGAAGCCAAAAATTGTCTTTATATATATTGCTTCCCAGGCCAGAGTAAAGTCTACGGATGTTATTGCTGAGCTTATCGAACGGTTAAGGCCGACCGCTGCAGTTATTCCTGTCGGCTTAACAAGTATTATGAAGATTGATTTGGAGAATTTGGAGAGCTTGTTCGTCGGGATGCTGGATGACATACAGCTCATTGTGAATTTTATCGGCTTCCGTCTTGGATCAGGACCAAGAGGAGGAGACAGAGAAGATGTAACAGATTGGCTGGAGAAGCTGGATATTCCTATGCTTCATCCATTCTTTCTGACGCGCACCACATTAGCGGAATGGGAGGAAACAAAGGGACTTTCACCTGTTGAAGCGATGGTGAACGTTGTTTTGCCGGAGCTGGATGGTGCAGTGGAGACCTACCCTATTGCAGCAATCCAATCAGCAGGCTTCGATAAAAACTATCAATTTGAGAAAAAAGAGCTTGTTCTTATGGAGGAGCGCGTTCATTATTTTATGAATCGTATTGAGCGCTGGCTGCATTTGCGTAAGCTTGAGAACAGTCAGAAGCGCGTGGCTCTAATCGGATACAATTATCCGCCTGGAGAGGGGAATCTGTTTGGCGGCTCCTTTTTGGATACATTCAGCTCCATCTCTGCTTTATTAAATAAACTGGCAGATGAAGGCTACCAGGTGGAACGAATGACTGGAGATGAACTGGAAAAACAATTTCGCGGGCATCAGCTATTTAATGAAACAAGCTGGGGCGTAGATGAGGATGCAGATCAAAGATTACAGTATTCAGTTTCAAAAGCAAAAGAAGATTGGACCAATCATCTGGACCGGGAACGGATGAAGAGCCAATGGGGAGAGTATCCTGGAGAAATAATGACAGATGAAGAAGTATTTTTCATACCAGGTTTTATTAACGGGAATGTTTTCATTGGATTACAGCCAAGCAGAGGAGGAGCAGACCAGGATTCATCAGCAGATTACCATGATCAGTCTGTACCGCCCCATTATCAATATCAGGCTTTTTATAACTGGCTGGAAAAGGACTTTCAATCCGATGCCATTGTACATATTGGCACGCATGGATCACTGGAATATTTGCCAGGAAAAGAAAATGGCATGTCTTCCAGCTGCTATCCGGATCAACTGGTACATTCCCTGCCGCATTTTTATTTTTATTATATCGGCAACCCGTCTGAAGCAATGCTCGCAAAGAGACGGACACATGCTGTACTGAGCAGTTACCAGGCACCTCCTTTCAGAGATGGGGGACTATATGGCGATTATGAAGAGCTGGAACGTCTGCTCCATGAATATCGGGAAGCCGAGCAGCTTGACCCGCAGCGCTGTGAAGAGATTTTGAAAGAAATTCAGGAGCTGGCAGATAAGAATGGCTTTTCCAATCAACAATTAGAAGATATAGAGCAGGAGCTGCAAAGGATGCAGTATGCTTTAATCCCGTATGGACTGCATATTATCGGAGAAGGCTTGAAGCATGAAGATGCAATTCTTCATACAGTATATACGTTGCGCAGAGAGCATATGGGAATTACCTTGAAACAGTTGGTATCCCAATTAAAGCCGGCGCTGCAGAATGATGAAGCAGAACTGGAAAAAGAAGCAGCTGTTTTATTAAGGGATTATATAGAATCCAGACATTTACCGGATGTACAGGGAAATTCTCATGCAGCAGCATTTGCAGATATTTTGGCGTATGGGGAAAGCATTTATCACAGAGTAAGAAAAACAGAGGAGCTATCCTCTATTATAAAAGCGTTAAATGGAGGCTATCTGCCTGCAAAATTGGCAGGTGATATCTATAGAAATCCAGAATCTTTGCCGACGGGGACCAATTTGTATCAATTTGATCCGCGATCTGTACCGAGCCCTTCTGCGGTTGTAAGAGGTGCTGAAATTGCCAAAGCAACCTTAACGCAATACCAGGAAGCTCACGGGAAAATCCCGCATACCGTAGCCTGTGTACTTTGGGGGATTGAAACATCGAGAACGCAGGGAGAAACAATTGGACAACTTTTAGAATATGTCGGGGCAAAAGCAGTGAAGCATTCCCAGGCAACAAGTACAACATTTGAACTTATTCCCCTTTCAGAGCTGGGCAGACCGAGAATGAACGTTGCCATCAGTATGTCAGGGGTATTCCGTGATTTATTTCCGAATGTGATTGATGCTTTGAATGATTTATTTGAAAAGCTTGCGTGCGCAGATGAACAGGAAGAGGATAATTATTTTAAGGCATTTACTTTAAAAGTACAGGAACAGCTGTTACATGAAGGGTATGAACAAGCGGATGCTTTCGATTTAGCTTCTTCCAGGATATTTGGACCAGCCTCAGGCGAATATGGAACCGGGATTAACCATATGATTGAGGATGGCAGCTGGACAGATGAAGAAGAGCTTGGTGAGATGTACAAGCACCATGCCCAGCATGTCTATAGTAAATTAAGAAGAGGAGAAAGCTTTCCTGATTTATATGATCTTCATATGGAAGCAGCCGATATCGTTTCCCAGCTGCGGGCCAGTCATGAATATGAAATTACGGATATCGATGATTATTATAATTTCTTCGGGGGATTGGCGAAATCGATTGAAAAAGCAAAGGGAGAGCGTGTTGATATTTATATAACCGATACGACTCAGCAAACGCCGCAGACAGAAGATGTAGAGCATGCCATTAATCGCGGTGTCAGAACACGTCTGACCAACCCGAAGTGGATGGAAGGGCTGCTGGGGCATCCTTATCATGGTGTTCAGCAGATGGCAAAGCACACAGAGAATTTACTGGGGCTGGCTGCCACAACGAACAAAGTGGAAAATTGGGTGTTTTCCCATGTGCATGATACGTATGTGGAGGATAAAGCATTGCAGGAAAAAATACGCCAGGCAAACCCGCAAGCATATCATGATTTGCTTGGAACATTGGTCGAGGTATCAGAGCGGGGGTATTGGAAACCTACTGAAGCACAATGGGAAACTTTAAAAAATGCATTTTTGGAGGCAGAGGCTTCGATGGAATGAGGTTTCATGAAGTTATTAATAGTAATAAATAAGCGCCCAATCATAAAAAATGATTGGGCACTTTAAATTTGAGTTTCAAATTTAATCATTTTGAGTATGCTTTTCAATATTATACCGAATTTGACCTAAAAATTTATTGGCTGCGTCGGAAAATACTTGATGTTTCTTCCAAATAATATTTAATCCTGCATGTAAATCAGGGGTTAAAGGTTTAAAGCAAAGTTTACTGTCTCCGGATGTGTTAATTAATTTATCTAAACATAAAGCATATCCAAGACCTTCTTCTACCATAAGTGCAGCATTATAAAGCAAGTTGTACGTTCCTGTGATATGCAGATTCCTGACATCTTGTCCAAACCATCCGGACAGTTCATTATCCACAGTTGTTTGCCGTGAAATCAATAAAGGCTGATCCATTAGATCTGAGGGTTGTATAGAATCTTTATGCGCCAACGGACTATCTCTATGCATCAATACACCCCAAACATCGGAAGCTGGCAGATGTATGTAATCATATTTTTGTTTATCTGTCGGTTCGATAACAATACCAAAGTCTAACAATCCATTGTCTAATTTTTCCATGATATCATCTGCATTTCCACTATATAAATGAAATTGAATATCCGGGTGGATTTTAAGCAGGTCTTTTAAAGCATTCGCGATAAAATGCATGGCTTCTGTTTCACCGCCGCCAATATATATTTCTCCGCTAATAATTTCTGATGGCTGGTTAAAATTCGCTTCTGTTTTATCAATTAACTCCACAATTTCTTTCGCTTTTGTTAATAAAAACATCCCTTCTGTTGTTAAGGTGATTTTTCGGTTTCCTCTAATAAATAATGAAGTACCTAATTCTGTTTCTAAATCACTTAATTGTCTGGATAAGGTAGGTTGTGATATATGTAAATATTTTGCTGCACCAGAAATACTTTGTTGATTTGCGACAGCAATAAAATAACGTAATAACCGGATTTCCATTCTAAATCCTCCTATGCTTTTTAAGTATAACAATATATTTGATATAGGTATTTGATATCTGAATCGTATCATTTTATGATGTTATTGAAAAGAAAATTACTTAAAAGAGGAGAGTTTAATAATGGCAATAAAAGATAAAGTAATTATTATTATGGGTGCCTCCAGTGGGATTGGTGAAGCAACTTCAAAGCTGCTTGCTGAAAAAGATGCCAAGCTGATTATTGCTGCACGCCGATCAGAACGTTTGGAAGCAATCCAAAAATCATTCCCTAAGGCAGATATTCATATCCAACAAGCAGATGTCACCAATTATGAAGATGTGAAAAAAGTAGTTGACCTTTCGATGAATATGTATGGAAGAATTGATGTGCTATACAACAATGCTGGTATTATGCCAACTGCGCCAATTGTGGAAGGACGTCGTGATGAATGGCAGAAAATGCTTGATATCAATATTATGGGTGTATTAAATGGTATTGCTGCAGTTGTACCAATTATGGCACAGCAAAAATCAGGTCATATTATTGCAACGGATTCTGTAGCAGGTCATGTGGTCTATCCTGATTCTGCTGTATATTGCGGAACAAAATTTGCTGTACGTGCGATTATGGAAGGATTGAGACAAGAGCAAAGAGAAAATAATATTAAATCAACTATTATTTCCCCGGGGGCAGTTGCAACAGAACTATACAAAACCATTAGTGATAAACAGGTTTCAGAAGACCTCCATAAAGCACAAAAAGAATGGGGCTTAGCTCCAGAAGATATTGCTTCTGCAGTAGTATTCGCAATCGATACACCTGATCGAATGGCGGTAAGTAATATGATTGTTCGTCCGACTGCACAGCCTGTTTAAGTATATAAAAAATGATAAAACAATAGCTGTTTTCTCTATGCGTGCTGTTTCTGTAAAGATGCAGCAGACTATAATAAATAAAAAGTGTTTACGGTACTTTATTTTAGATGTACTTCTATATTTTATTAATGAAATCTTATGGCTTCCTATCTTTAAATATGAAAAAAATAATAAGAAATTCTAGCCTCGATGAATTAAGAAGGAAGTGGAGTAATATTTTATGAAGAATTCGAAAGGTTTACTTATATTTATATTGGCGGTCGGTGTGTTTGGTATTATCAATACCGAAATGGGGGTTATCGGTATACTCCCGGATTTAGCAGTATATTTTGATGTCAGTGTCCCGACTGCAGGCTTATTGGTGAGTCTATTTGCCTTAGCGATTGCTATTGCCGGGCCGACAATGCCGTTAATATTTTCTGGAATGAACCGGAAAAATGTTATGTTATTGGTGCTGACTATTTTCATTATCGGTAACATTATTTCCGTCTTTACAAACAACTTTACGATTACCTTGATTGCACGTGTGATACCGGCTTTTTTCCATCCGCTTTATGTATCGATGGCTTTATCTGTTGCCGGAGCATCTGTAAGTGAAAAGGAAGCACCGAAAGCAATCTCCAAAGTTTTTATTGGAGTTTCCGCAGGGATGGTATTAGGCGTTCCAATCGTCAGCTTTATTGCGGATGCGATTTCTGTTCAAGCGGGCATGGCCTTTTTTGCTATCGTTAATATCTTCACATTAATTGCAACGATCTTTTTGTTGCCATCTATGCCGGTTACAGAAAGACTATCCTATGGCTCGCAGTTGAAAATATTAACAAAAGGAGTTACCTGGCTCTCGATTTTAGCAGTTCTGCTTATCAATGCAGCTATTTTCGGAGTATACAGTTACCTAGCTGAATATTTAGGAACGGTCACAAATATGTCGTCCAATTTAATCAGTATTATGCTTCTAGTTTACGGTTTGGCAAATATTTTAGGAAATATTATAGCTGGAAGGCTGCTTTCCGAAATTCCTGTCCGTACGGTAACTGTTTTTCCTATCGCATTAATTGCACTTTATCTTATCTTTTATCCTGTAGCAGAATTAACAGTTCCTACGGCGATTATTATTTTAGTGTGGGGGATACTTGGTGGAATTGGTGCAAATATCAACCAGTATTGGATTATATCTGCCGCTCCAAAAGCTCCGGATTTCGCCAATGGTTTATTTCTGACATCCGTTAATTTGGGTACTACGATTGGAACTGCTGCAGCAGGAATGATTATATCGCAAATTGGAACGAGAGAAATTCTATTTGTAGGTGTTGTCGCGTTAATAGGCGGTTTTATATTTATTATACTTCGAAATACTTTGTACAAAACCGCCGGGTGAATAGTATTTTCGTTATTTAGTGTTCTGGTATTTACTGTAACCAGGGGAGAAAAAAACATCTGCACTCTATATAAAATAGTGAAGTGCAGATGTTTTATTAATCAAAAACGGTATTGCCTATTTTATTGTTTTTATGAACATTTTCCGTGCCTGCTTCCAGCGCTACTTTGTAGTAATGACATTTATGGTCAATGAGATCCATTGTATTTTTTAATTCCTCCATTTGTTTTTCTACTACTGCTTTTTGCTCTAAAAATAAGTCATATCTTTGCTGTAAGGTGGAATCGCCATCCGAACACCATTCAATAAAGGTCTTAATATCCTTGATGGTCATACCGCTGGGTTTCAAACATTGAATAACTTTTAATAAATCTATATCAGACTCTTTAAATACCCTCGTTCCATTATCCGTACGTTCTACAAAAGGAATGAGTCCCTCTCTATCATAATAACGTAAAGTTGGTATAGATAAATTTAATTTTTTAGCAACTTCCCCAATAGAATAAGTCATTTTTATCTCCTCTTTTCAAATATAAACCTGAAGTTAACTTAATAGTTGGAGGAATTCTAACGTAATAATTAACGGCCGTCAAAACGAATTATCAAAAAATAGAATCAAATTATTTGACCTAAAGTTAACTTTATATACTAATATTAATTCCAATAAAAGAAGGAGGGATAGAGAGGTTAACATATATTAATTTGAAATTCTGATATACATGAATATGTAAAACGAGAATCGTATCCTTAAAAAATGGCGAGAAAATGGAATGATGATATTGTTTCAGAGATAAAAGCGATAATGGCAAATCAAATTCGTTAAGCTTACAACTATCAATGGCTTCCGATGTTAACTGAGGACTTGAATTTATTAAAAATAATGTGAGGAGAAATGTGAATGAAGAAAATTTTATCTGGACATCTAATTGGTCTGCTTTTCCTGATTGGCTGCTCTGCGAATGATGAACAGCCTTCTCCGGGCAGCAATGAAAATACATCTGATAATGCAGGTGATTCACAGGAAGAGCTAAATCTGTCTATAGAAGGATTAGAAGTTATTGCGGAAAATTTGGATGTTCCATGGTCGATTGAGCAGATAGAAGATACCTTTTATGTAACTGAAAGAACGGGAAGTATTGTCAGAATAGAAAATGGGGAAGCAGAACGGCAGGATGTAGAGCTTGAACATGAAGTATCAACAGCTTCAGAAGCAGGATTACTTGGTTTTGTACTGGCTCCTGATTTTTCTGAATCAAACCAGGCTTATGCTTACTATACGTATGAAAATAGTGATGGACAATTTAATCGTATTGTAACACTTCAATTGGAAGATGACGTGTGGAGAGAGGATGATTTACTTCTGGACCAAATCCCCAGCGGTACCTATCATCATGGAGGAAGACTGAAGATTGGCCCGGACAAATTGCTCTATGCTACAGCAGGAGACGCATCTGAGCGTGAAATAGCACAAGACCTTGATTCATTAGGCGGTAAAATTTTAAGGATGAACTTAGATGGATCGATACCAGTGGATAATCCATCTCCAGACTCCTACGTCTATAGCTATGGGCATCGTAATCCTCAAGGAGTTACCTGGGCTGATGATGGAACGATGTATGCCAGTGAGCATGGAGATAATGCAAATGATGAAGTGAACATCATTGAAGCGGGTGAAAATTACGGATGGCCGGTTATTAAAGGAGAAGAAGAGCAGGAAGGAATGATTTCCCCTTTATACACTTCTGGGAACGAAGAAACATGGGCTCCATCAGGTATGGCGTATGATGAAGGTAAACTATATGTTGCCGCATTAAGAGGATCGGCTGTTTTAGAATTTGATATGGAGAGTGGAGAGCATCATGAGGTTATAAGTGATCTTGGAAGAATCCGGGATGTGCGGATTGATGATAACTATCTATATTTTGTAAGTAATAATGGAGATGGGAGAGGCACTCCAGATAATAATGATGACAAGCTTTATAGAATTTTACTTTCAGAATTAGAGTAGCTGGAAAAGAGTAATTGTTATTCAAAAACATAAAAATGAAGCAGATGAAGAAAGTAAAAATTTCTGGAAGGTGCAAATTGTGCAGTAAATTAAGTTCGTTATAATTTGGCGAATCAGGAAATATCATGTAAGAGTCTATATATGGTTTGTTTTTTTCTCCTTGTGGAATAGGTTAAATATATTAATTTTAAGGAGGGAAAATAATGAAACAGCCAGCAAAAATTACGATTAAAACCTTCATATTTCAAGATAATGGATCAATTCCCAATCATCCAACATACCCTTTGCTGTTATATAAAAATGTCATAACTTCCGCTGACAACCCTAAAGCTGTTTTAGCAGAAAACAACTGGCTTGGCCAATGGCGTGGAGGTATTGCACCTTATCATCATTATCACAGCAACTCCCATGAAGTGCTTATCGTAGTTAATGGAGCAGCTCAGGTACAACTTGGCGGAGAGCAGGGAGAGCGAGTTCAAATTGAACAAGGGGATACAATTATACTTCCGGCAGGTTTTGGACATAAGTTAATCGAAAGCAGTACGGATTTTTCTGTTATTGGTGCATATCCAAATGGACAAAGCTATGATTTTTACTATGGGAAGAAAAATGAAAGACCTGAAAACTTGGAAAATATCAAAAAAGTACCTTTGCCGGATAATGATCCATTGTTTGGAAGAACTGGTCCGCTTTTTACGTATTGGGCAGATGAAAAATAGTACCTCCTTTCGTGTTTTAAATGACATGTAATATAGTCAATAATCATATAAAATAAGTTGATTTATATAGTTGAGAAATTTATTTTCTATAAGATTTTTCTGCTTTATATGTTGACCTGGAGGGGGCTTTATATAGTAAGCTTTACTAATTAAGGCAGGAATAATCAATGTCAGCTAATTTAAGCATTTAAAGAAAGCTTCATACAGCACGAAGGAGGTAAAAAGTGGTAAATAAGAAAAACAAGAAGAAACGTGCCCCGCTTATGACACGTATGAATATCCTTTTCTTTGTCATCTTCATCCTATTTTCTGCATTGATCTTTCAGTTGGGAGTTGTACAAATTTTAAATGGGGATTCTTATCAGGAAGAAATTGAAAGGACAAATTTAGATACGGTCGATATCCCTGTACCCCGTGGGAAAATCTATGACACCAATGGCGAATTGATTGTGGATAATGAAGCAATGTATTCCATTACGTACACGCCTTCGAATGATGTGCAGGCAGAGGATCGTTTAGAAGTAGCGGAAACCTTAGCGCAATATATTGATATGCGGGATAAACAAACAATGGACCGGATAACAGAAAGAGACAGGCGCGAATATTATTTATTGCTTCATGAAGAAGAAATAGAAGAACGATTAGAGGCAATAGACACAGAGGAGATGGAGAATGGGGAAGTCTATGATGCAACCCTTGAATTAATTACCGATGAAGAGATTGCTGATTTTTCCGAAGATGAATTAGAAATTATTGCGATAAAAAAGGAGTTGGATAAAGCCTATGCACTTACGCCTCAGGTTGTAAAAAATGAAGATGTCACAGCAGAAGAATATGCAGCTGTGGCGGAAAATCTGGATCAGCTGCCAGGAATCAATGCTTCTACCGATTGGGATCGTGTCTATCCAAATGGAGAAACATTAACCAGTATTCTGGGGAATATTTCAAGTCAGGAAGAAGGAATTCCGGCAGAGGATATGGATGCCTATTTAACGACGGGATACAGCCGAAATGATCGTGTTGGCAGAAGTGGACTGGAAGAAGAATATGAAGACTTCTTGAGAGGACGTAAAGAACAAATTCAATATACAACAAGCCAGAATGGTTCCATTATTGGCTCAGAGACGATTGTTGAAGGAGAAAGGGGAAAAGATTTAGTATTAACCACAGATTTAGAATTCCAGCAGGAAGTAGATGATATTTTATTAGATGAATTTCAGTCGATGAAATCAAGTAATTCTTATGAGAATCGATTTGCAACAAATGCCTATGCAGTTGTCATGAACCCACAAACAGGAGAATTGTTAGCTATTTCCGGAGTAGAATATGATACCAAGAATGATGAATATAATAATAATGCCGGACTTACGACGTTGACTAATGCACATGAACCAGGTTCCAGTATTAAAGGGGCAACGATTCTGGCTGGATATGATTCGGGTGTTATTTCTCCTGGGGAAACCTTCCATGATGCACCAATGAAGCTGGCGGGGACGGAAATAAAAAGATCTGTGCAAGATATGGGAACGGTAAATGATTTAACAGCGCTGGAAAGGTCCTCGAACGTTTATATGTTCTATGTAACTTTGCGCTTGGGAGGGGACTATCGTCATCCAATGCCGCAAAATGCTAATTTAGACATAAACATGGGAGAAACGTTACAAACACTGCAAAATTATTTTAATCAATTTGGACTAGGATCGACAACAGGAGTGGATTATCCACGTGAAAGCACTGGATTAAGAGGACAAGTACCAGATAATCCAGGGAATCTTCTTGATTTTGCCATCGGTCAGTATGATACATATACGACCTTGCAGCTTGCCCAATATGTATCAACTATTGCCAATGACGGCTATCGTGTTCAGCCTCATTTCCTAAAGGAAGCGCGTGAACCAATCGATTCTATGGATGAGCTTGGTCCATTGTATTATTCGTCCAGTACAACGACGATGAACCGAATTGATATGATAAATGATGAAATCAGTCGTGTGCAGGAAGGATTTCGCCTCTCCTATCAAGGCTCACAGGGAACCGGAAAGGACTATTTTCAAAATAAATCCTATGATCCGGCAGGGAAGACAGGTACAGCGCAATCATATGAATTCGTTGATGGAGAACGGTTTGACCTTAATAATTTAACACTGGTCGGTTATGCTCCCTTTGATGATCCAGAGGTTGCTTTTGCTGTGGTGGTGCCACATGTTGGAATTGGAGAAGGAAACCAAATTAATTTAAAGGCTGGAGAGCGTATTTTAGATTCTTATTTTGACATAAAGGAAGAGCATGATGAAGAAGCAGAGGATTCTGATGGTGATAGTAGGGAGGGATAAGAAACTGTTATTATACTATCTATTGTATAAATTTAAGATAAAAAGACTGTATTAGAAATTATAGTAAACCGTGATGTGATTAATTCACATCACGGTTTATAAAATTATTAGAACTGTCTCCAATGAGTCTTTCTTTAATGAGATAAACAATTTAGCAGGACTTTAACTTTGTGATTAATTAAAAGAAAAAGTGAAAAGTCTCTGTATTTCTAATAAGAATAAAGATGCATCTTAGCAAAATACGGTGAGATGTCAGTTTCTAGATAATCTAGATAACTTCCAACCACCAACCTGCGAGGTGCATTTTCATTGAATCACAATTTGGGATAAACTACTCTGAAGTGATTTATCATTTATTTTGCAGCTTCGTAATGA
>NZ_BJYM01000017.1 GCF_007991515.1 Oceanobacillus sojae | reverse complement strand
ATCTTTTTACCTCCTCTTATTTTATTGGTAAGGCTTAGATAAACATGGTAAGCTCCTAAAGTGTTTTTTGTTTATGGAAAGCGTTTTCCCCCTGGTGAAAACAATAAAAAAAGGCATGAGAAAAAAGTAGGTAAAATGAAGGCAGAGTATAGATGAACCCATATACTTCGTTTTAATCACTACTTTTCACTCATGCCTGATCGAATCAGTAACACGTAAAAAATAATTGCAATAGTTATTTAAATTTGGTATGAAACCGCTTTACTTACTAAACCAGTTATTAATCAGCTTACTTTAATGAGCTTCCATAAGATATTATAGCACACCAATTTTTCCCTTACAAGAGGAAAAGGAAGGTCCTAACCCTGGCTTGTATATAAAAACTATCCTTTTCTAGATTTCTTCTTCAAATTGCGTTTCATTACATCAAAGACAGTTAATGATTTTACCATCCGATCCGGATCAACATATTCACGAATTGCCCGAAAAACCTTTTTAGGATCTTTGGAAGAAAACGTATATGTTCCATTCTTCTTGGTCTGGATAGCATAACGGGGAATCCATTTACCCTTGAACAAGACAGAAGCAATCACGTATTCAACTTCCTCCCAAGGAATTTGAATATATTTGTGGACATCTCGTTTATTATAAAATTCAAACCCTTTATCTCCAATCATAATCTTGCCATAATCCGAAATTCTTATATGTGAGGTTCCATCAATAACTAAATCAACTTTGGTATTGATTGATTGTACCATTTTATCTACCCCCATTTCTGTTAATTATTATTATACACGGTTGATCACTTCAAGTAAAAAATACGGGAACAAAGGTGATGTTGCGAATAAAATACCATTATGCTAGGATGAGTGTAATTATAAGGGAGGAGGGATTCTGTTGATCGATAACCAATCTTTGCGTTAATGCGGACGTTTCAGACACGATATGTGCCCAGATAAAGGATTGGTCTATCATTTTTGAATCCCTATACGGTTGAAAAGTATAAGCGGAGGGGGAGTTTATTTGTCTCTGCTTTTTAATCCTAAACGTATCCTTTACTGGCTGCGCGTATAAAAGCAGAATAAATAAAGAAGGATGTGGCAGATTTGGATAAACAAACTGTGTCAGAATTAGCTCGTAAATATGGACTGAATTTGGAGGGAGACGCTATCCGTTTTAATGAATCCGGATTGGATTTTCTGGTTGCTTTTGCGAAGGATACAGACGGAGAGGAATGGGTATTAAGAATACCGAGACGTGATGATGTAATGGACAGGACAATTGATGAACAGAAGGTATTAAAAGTTGTTCATCAGCATGCATCTTTTCAAGTTCCTGTCTGGTCTATTTACGAAAACGATTTAATTGCATATAAAAAACTGAAGGGTGTTCCTGCTGGTACAATTGATCCGGAAATTCAAAATTATGTATGGGAAATGGATATAGAAAACATACCAGAACAATTTCACCAGAGCCAGGGAGAGGTTTTGGCATCTTTGCACAATGTGCCGAAAAAAGAAGCTGAAAAAGCAGGTATTCCTGCATATACAGCAAAAGAAGCACATGTATCGATGAAAGAACGGATGGAGAAGGTAAAGAAACGTTTTGGTGTTGCGGATGACCTTTGGAATCGCTGGCAAAACTGGCTAAATAATGAAGAATTATGGCCAAAGGAAACAGGGTTGATGCATGGAGACGTGCACGCCGGTCATATGATGATTGATGACGATACAAAAGTTATCGGGCTAATTGATTGGACAGAAGCAAAGGTAACGGATGTTTCCAATGATTTTGTCTTCCAATATAAAGCTTTTGGTGAAGAGGCGCTTGATAAGCTTATTCATTATTATAAACAAGCCGGTGGAATTTATTGGCCGAAGATGAAGGAACATATTATTGAACTGGATGCCGCATATGCTGTAGCTATTGCAGAATTTGCGATGATTTCCGGTATGGAAGAATATGAACAGATGGCCAGGGGAGCATTGGGAGTAACGAAATAAGCTCTTTTTAAGAAATTAGAATGAAATATGTATGAAGGTAAGCCGCCTCATTGCAAAGGCGGCTTTCTTATACTATATTTTATTAAATTGGCTATATAGTATTCTTTAAACATTGGTGTATTGAAAACCTTAACTCATTAGAGCAGGTGACTGTTTACTTGTCATCCAGGCCTAAGTCTGCGCCATTGGTTGCAATCACTTTTTGATACCAATAGAATGAATCTTTTTTAAAACGGTCGCCTGTTCCATTGCCTAAATCATCCAAATCTACATAAACAAAACCATATCTTTTACTCATTTCTGCTGTACCAGAACTTATTAAATCAATTGGTCCCCAAGGCAAGTAAGCAAATATATCTACTCCATCCTTAACAGCCTCACCGATTGCTTGAATATGCTGTCTCAAATAATCAATTCGATAATCATCATGAACTGTCCCATCCTCAAAAACATCCTCATAACCAAATCCGTTTTCGGCAACCATGATTGGTTTTTGATAGCGATCCCAATATTGGCTTATAGCGTTATAAAAACCTAACGGATCGATCGTCCATCCCCAGTCGTTTCCTGTTAAATAAGGATTTTCAGTAATAGTTTCAGGGTCCATCGTATTTTTCTCTGAATCGAGCGTTCTGGAATAGTAGTAAGAAAACGCTAAGAAATCTAACGTGTTTTCTCTTAAAAGAACTTTATCCTCTTCACTGATGTTAATATTGATATTATTTTCTTTAAAGTATCTCAACATATGCCCAGGATATTCTCCTCTTAACGGGACATCTGCATAGAAATATTGCATACGGATTCTCTTCATTGCAAAAACGATATCCTCCGGCTTACAAGTACGTGGATAATATGTACAGTCAGCCAGCATAATTCCAATTTGAATCTCTGAATTGAGTGTTTTTGCATATTCTTTTAATTTTGCATTGATGAGAAATTGATGATGAATGGCCTGATATTGATCCTCTGCAAGATTCTCCGTTTTATCTCTTAAAATTCCCAAAGATTTAAATGAACAATATTGAATTAAATTTGTCTGGTTAAAAGGAATCCAATACTTTACTTTATCTCCATATCTATCTAGCAATGTTTTTCCATAACGGGTCATAAACTCGATAAGTTTAGGGTTACGGAATCCGCCATATTCAGTTAATAAATGAAGTGGAATATCATAGTGAAACATAGTCACAATCGGTTCCATACCAGCGTTTATTACTTCTTCAATGACCTTGTCATAAAACTCAAGTCCTTTTTCATTCGGCTCAAGCTCGTCTCCATTTGGAAAAACCCTTGGCCAAGCAATCGAAAATCGGAAACTATTAAATCCCATTTCTTTCATTAGAGCAATATCTTCTTTATACCTGTAATAAAATCCGTTTCCATGTCTCTTAGGATAATAGCCGGTCTTATCAGATACTGCTTTTTCCAAAGTTGCAGTAGTATGCTCATTTTCTACTAATTTACTTCTGTATTTTTTTCGATCCAGACTGGGATCAAATTTATGAATATCTGATGTTGAAAGCCCTCTGCCGTCTACATCATAGGCGCCTTCTATTTGACAGGCAGCAGTCGCGCCCCCCCATAGAAAATCCTTTGGAAAAGTAAAATTAGTGCTGTTCATTGCAAATGCCTCCTCATTTTTTAATACTATTTCTAGTTTTCTGTGTCCATTATTTACGATTTACCGTCAGTTCATATAATTCAATCATTTGCTTTGTCATACGTACCTCAGACATAATTGTCATCAAATGATCCTGGGCATGATTCAACAATAAAGAAGGTTCATGTATTACTCCACGCGCTTCATCCTGGATGATCTGTGTTTGTGATTGATGCGCTTTTAAAATTCCATTTGCATTTGCTTCATTTATTTTTTCATGAGCTGCCGTGAAGTTCTCTTCTTTTGCTAATTGAAATGCTTCGTCTGCTAATGCTCTTGCATTTCCTGCATGTAAAATAATTTGCATAGCAACAGTAGTAACTTCGTTTTCTTGATCTGCCTGTTTTTCATTTGAATTTGACATATTTATCCACCAATCCTCTGAATTTATGTTTCTATACTTTATTTATTCTGCCAGTTCTTCAGCTTTTTCTTCTTTCATTCTTTGTCTTTCAAAAACTTTAAAGAACGGATACCAAGTTGCAAGATAGACTCCAAATAGGAGAATGTAAACGAGTATTGCACGTAAATCCTCTGTAATCATGACACTTGAAAAAGGTGCAGGAATTTGTCCTACTTGAATCATCTTAGATGGAATATTCAAAAGGTCGGTATACATTGCAAGATAAACGATTGTCGGTCCGGTAATGGCGTTTATCCACATTGGTACCATCAGGAGCGGATTCATAACAACAGGTGCACTATACATAATAGGTTCATTAATATTAAAGATAGAAGGTACGATAGTGAGCTTGCCAATGGTTTTTAACCCTTTGGACTTAGAGAATAGCATTAATAAATTTAATGTTAAGGTAGCTCCGACGCCTCCCATTGTAATCAGACCGGCTGTAAATACAGCTTCGTTGGTGGCAATATTTGTTGCTGGCAAGCCTTCTGATACAGCTGTAACGTTGGCTGCTATACCTGCCATGAAAATTGGTGTTTTAACACCGTTCCACAACCAATGGGAAATTCCCAGGGTGTAGAAGAAAGTCATTATAAATATGAGCAAGACAAATCCTGGTAAAGTCTGACCAAAGTTTTGAATCGGTGAAAATGCCTTAAGAATCAAAGCAAAAATATCTAAGTTAAATTTGAAGCTTAATAATGCAGATAATCCAATGGAAAGAAAAATCGGGATAATGTTGCGAACCCATCCTATTACAAAATCCGGTAAACTTGATTTGCTTAATAGGTTCATTTTTCCAATCAGATTAAAAATAATGGCAACCAGATAACCTGCGAAAATTCCCACTATAATCCCTGTGGGACCAAATCGTCCAAATTCCACCGTCAGCATACCGTCATCGCTAATGATTGGTTTAATAAACATGAGGAATACTGGAATAGCAGTCAGACCTGCATTCACCGTGTAATTTGTCCGTCCTAATTTTTCCATAGCCTGGTTCGCCAGCATAAATGCGGTTAACAGCCCCAACATTCCGAAAGTGAAATTAGCGATTCTGCCTAGATCAGGCAAAACAGTTATATAAGAACGTACAACGTTATATAGGAAAATAACAGACCCGGTTAAAATAAACGGAATAATTTTTTGCATCGTACTTGATAAAGCTGCAACCCAAGGTTTTTGTGAGAATTTATTCATTGTTGGAGCAAATGAATTGCTCAGCCAATTCATAAAACGTTTCATTTTTTTTACCTCCTTTTTGTTTTTTGAATGGTGATATTTGTTCTTCGACATACCTTCCACATGTTAAAAAGTTAACTATGGTAAATTTTTCTTGAACAATGTTCATTCAGGTGCTTATTCATCAGCAGTGCTATAATCATTTCATTAAAGATCTTACAAAAGTATTTGAATAAGATTGAATATCAAATGTACGGCACTAAAGAAAATCTTGATTATATGCACTGCTGCATATTGTTATTTCAAATATAAAAGTATTTATTGCTGGTACTTATCACAAGTTTAATTCTTGACCAGGAGTATATCAGCTCGTTTAGATGAAATTGCTAATCGTTTTAAACGAAAATATTCATCTATTCTGCGCTGGAAGAAGCATCATTCTTTTCCCGAAGCTTAAAGGCGAAGTCTAATAACTTTTCGCCGTCTAAGGTACCGTAAATTTTTTGGGGAATAACTTCTACCGATACATTTAACGGTTTACCTAATTCTGTGAATTTTTCTCTATAAGCCTCGTAGTGAGGGCCTAAAAGCAAAACATCTATTGTTGGCAGGTGTGAAATTGCTTCTGTTTCGCTTTTCGCTTCTATTTGTATATTTAAACCTTTCTTTTTTGCAGCTTTTCGTGCTTTTTGAGCTAAGAATCCACTTGATAACCCCGCTCCGCAGCATAGTAGGATTTTTAAGTTTTCCATAGTGAACCTCTCCTTTTTTTATGATGTCTTTATTATGATTCAAAAAGTGAAGCGCCTCCACTTCACTTTTGCACGATAGGGTGCAAACAGGAAAATAAAATTAAAAAATTGCACCCTATCGTGCAATTGAGAAGTTGAACTGGGAACAACTGATTTCATTATAATGAAGTTAAAGATATATTTTAAAGTGGGGGTGATACGATGACAAACAAGAAGAAAAAATTAATGTTTTATTTGATGGAGCAACATTCTCCCTGCGCTGCTGCCGAATTAGCGAAACTTTTAGACATTTCTGTCCGGACGGTTAAAACATATATTAAAGATATTAATTTGATGACTGATAAGAAGATTATTCACTCCTCTAATAAAGGTTATTTAATTAATAAACAGGATGCGCTGTCTTTCTTGGATAAACAACACTCTTTACCGCAAAACTACTCGGAAAGAGCGTTTTATATTATCAAAAAAATATTAGTAGAACATAAAAACCCAAATGTATTTGATCTTTGTAATGAGTTGTTTATCGGCTATTCAACGCTCAAAGGTGATCTTGCAAAGATGAACACTACTTTTCAGATGTTTAATGTCCGATTCTCCACTCAGAATGATATTGTACAAATAAAAGGTGCTGAGAAGGATAAGCGCTCTTTATTATCAGATGTTATTTTTAAAGAAACAAATAATCGTATTCTTGATTTAAATACATTAAAACAATCATTTGATGAAGAGGATATAGGGAAAATATCTAATATTATCAGTGATTTTTTCAAAAAAAATAATTACAGTTTAAATAATTTTTCCTTTATGAATTTGCTGTTACATTTTTCTATTCTTATTGAAAGGGTTAAAAAAGGATACTCTCTTTCAGAAATTCGTGAAATTATTACGAAAAATGATGCTGAACTGGCATTAATTGAAAAATTATCAGAAAGGATTGAAAATGATTTTTCAATTAATTTAAATTCCTATGAAAGAAATGAAATTTACATTCTCTTTAAAACAAATGTGAATTATCTTATTGATTCCAATTACAATAAATTGAAAAAGGTAATTGGCTCAGAGTATTTGGATACAGTTTATGGAATAATTGAAGAAGTTTCGGAGTTGTATTCTATTGATTTAAATCATGAAAGCTTTATTGTTCCATTTGGCTTGCATGTTAAGTCGTTAGTAACGAGGGCTTCTTTAAAAAAATATAATAAGAACCCTTTTTTAGAAAAAATAAAGCGTGATTGGCCTATTATTTATGATATAGCAATCTTCGTATCATTAAGACTTTCAGATATATATAATATCGAAATAAAAGAGGATGAAGTCGCTTTTATTTTTCTCCATGTCGGGACGGAAATTGACAGACAAAATTCAACAACGGATAAATTAAAATGTATCCTTCTGTGTTCAGATTATTTAGGTCTTGAAAAAAAGATATACAATCAATTATTACTGGAGTTTTCTAATGATATTTCCATTGAAGCAATACTGTCCAGCTATGAAGAAGTGGAGAAATATTCTTTTGATTTATTGATTACAGTTATTGAAGACGAGAGAAATAATTATTATCCGTCTGTGTTAATTTCTCCGTTCCATCTAGATAATCAAAAGAGGGAAATTCACGAAAAAATATATGAAATACAGCAATCGAAGAAAAGAGAACTTATCTTCAATAATTTTGATAAGTATTTTCATGAAGAGTTATTCTTTAAACTGGAAAGTGTTTCGAAAGATGAGGTTATTGAAATTGTATGTGATAAGATGGAAGACATGGGCTTTGTTTCGCACTCCTTTCAAGAAGATGTATTTGAAAGAGAGAATGCTTCTTCAACATCCTTTGGACAAGTTGCTATACCGCATTCTGTTCATATGAATGCGTTGCAAACAAAAATTGGTATCGTAGTCAGTAAAAGAGGTATTATTTGGGGTGATAATACGGTAAATGTTGTTTTACTGATAGCTATTAATAAACTTGATAAGCAAATATTTTTAACTATAAATGACTCTATATTATCCTTATTTGAGAATCAAGATGTTTTTGAAATGATGAAGAATGCATCAAATCTATTGGATTTTAAAGATGTTGTTTTTTTGAATATATGATTCAGGCCCCTCTATAATAGAGGAGCCAGGAAGAATAGAATTATATAAATCAGTTATTTTTGATCGGCGGGATAATAAATTCCGCCTTTTTTTCGTGCCTGTTCGAAGACTTTTATTACCTCATAAGAATAGTCTAGTAATTCATAGCATTTGGAGAAATTGCTGCTGTTAAATATATCGTTAAAGACTGCTAATTCGTATATTAACCAGTTGCTTTTTGTCTGGCTGTTTATTTCGGTTACTTCATCATTTATATAGGTTATCACTTGTTTACATACATTCGCTCCATCCTTAACATGAATGTATCCTTTCTCTCCTTGAATTAACCCAAAGTTCATACTGTTTGAGTCCTTTGCCCCAACACACTCTGCTATGAAATCAGGGTATTTCATCACGAGTACACCGGATGTGTCAATGCCGTTTCCATGTATATTTGCCGTATAGCTTACAGAATCCGGAACACCAAATAGATTCATAACAAAATGCAAATTATAAATATTAATATCGGCTAGTGCTCCGCCGGAAAAAGCGGGATTAAAGACATTTGGGTTTTCACCATCTAACAGCTTATTATAACGGCTTGAATATTGACTGTAGTTACATTGCACGAATTTTAGTTTCCCCAGCTTTTTAACTTCTTCTTTGACTGCTTGATAATTAGGTAAATGAATGTTTGAAATAGCTTCAAAGAGCATTAATTGGTTTTGTTTAGCTAATTCTATTAATGCTTTTGCTTCCTTTGCAGTTGAGGTAAACGGCTTCTCACAAATGACATGTTTCCCATGTTTTAACGCTTGAAAAGCATGCTCAAAATGCAGGCTGTTTGGTGAAGCAACATATATAAACTCAATACTTGAATCGGCAACCATTTGATCTAAATCTGTATAAATTTTATCTATTTGATACTTATCTGCCAAAGGTTTCGCGGTTTCTTCTTTACGGGAATAAACTGCCACACAGCTTGCTCCTTCAATTTCATTTAATGCTGTCAAAAACCAGTCTACAATAAAACCTGAACCAATCGTTGCTATCTTCATTTTGTAACCCTCCTCGTCAAATTAGTGATTCTTGGAAGCTTCTTTTATTCCATTATTCA
Source organism: Oceanobacillus sojae (assembly GCF_007991515.1). GTDB lineage: Bacteria > Bacillota > Bacilli > Bacillales > Amphibacillaceae > Oceanobacillus > Oceanobacillus sojae. Next base: position 100,663 of record NZ_BJYM01000017.1, on the reverse strand, counting down.
AAATCTCCATCACTGTTAGCACTTCATCATCTTTTACAGGTTTTTCAGTTCCGTTCCGGATACTGTCAAACAGCTTCTCATACAAAATTGCATAATCGGTTATTTCTGAAGGGATGCTCTTATTTACTTCTTTTCCATTTTCATCGAAGTAGGAAATCTTTCCCCAATTATTTTCAGGTTCTTGTATGAAGGATACTTTTGTTGCTCCGTCAGGATTTTTCTTCTGGTGACCGCTGCTATACTTTATAAAACTTCCCCGGTCCCCATGAACTGTAAATTTAGGATGCTCTATTTTGACACTGTTGCTGCATTTAACTGTTGCTTTCATTTGTGTACCATAATAAAAATCGATATCTGTAAAATCATCACTTTCCCCGGGACAATAAATACTTCTTACATCGTAATAGATTCTATCAGGGTTTCCATATAATGATATAATCTGGTCAATGGTATGAACAGCCAGAAGATGAAGTGTTTTAAAGCCTTTTTGAATTTTTTCCGGTCGAAAATAATCATAATGCGATTGAATTTCAATAATGTTCCCGAGTACTCCACTGTCAAGCACTTTCTTCAATGTTAAGAAGTCTCCATCAAACCTTCTATTTTGGTTTGCCATCGCAATAAGACCTTTGGATTTAGCAAGCTCAAAAATCTCCTTTGCCTCGTCCAGAGTGGAAGCGAAGGGCTTTTCTACTAATACGTTTTTGTTATTTTGCAGCGCTGTCCTGGCATATTCTGCATGACTATCTGCGTGTGTACATACCACTATTAATTCAATCTCTTTATCATTCAGGATCTCATCTAAATCACTCGTAAAGTTGATATCAGGATACCAATTCTCGTGTTCTATGCCTTCGTGTATACGATCTTCAGCTCTTCTGTATATATACTTCACATTTATACTTTCTCTTTTTTCTAAATAAGGTAAATGATAATTAGTTACTGAATTACCATAACCAATAAAAGCAATAGACAACATATTCATCTCTCCTATTCTCCTGTAATTTAGCCTTATCTTAGCACAGCATTTTTCAATGGAGAACAGGTTTTTACGTTTTTGGTAATCGCTTTCGCTGTTTCTTGTAAAAAGAAGCTGATTAATGAATTTAAATTTCATCCATCAGCTTTTTTTTGCTGACTGAATGAATATTATCCAGTAAATTAAGATACAAAATATCAAAAATATATTGTGTCGATGTATTGTTAATAATTTTAGATAAAGCAAATTGTTCTGTTGAAGTATAGCTTTTAATATAATCATCCGTTATGGAGATAAGTTCACTTTTCTCATTTCCTGTAACAGCAATGACTTTTTGATTGTACAACCTTATCGTTTGAGCAATATCAATAATCGCTTTGTTATTCCCGCTATGTGAAATAACAAAAGAAATATGCTTCTCTTTTTGGTTGATATTGACTAGATAATGTTTATTTATGCTATTAAATGCTAAAGCATTGGTCCTAAATTCATTCCACCTTGCGCAAATCTGCTGAGCAATATAATAATTTGCATCTACCCCATAGATGTTCACCCGATCAGCATTGCTAATCCATTTTATTATCTTTGTAATCCGTTCATAATCAAGCATCTTCTGTGTTTCATATATAGCTTCTTCATAAATAAAGGGCAGTGAATGGATGCTTTTATGAATCTCTTTATCATCATTTAGAGAATTATGACTGCTCATTTGATATTTCTCCATGTGAAGGTCTTTATATTCCAAAGCAAATTTTATTTGAAAGTCTGGAAATCCTTTTGCTCCAAGCTTTTTACAAAGTCTGATTATCGTGGAAGAACTGGTAAAAGTGGCTTTTGCTAATTCATTTGCAGTTAAATCAAATAGCTGGCCCGGATGCTCCAGAATATAATCTATAATATGCTGTTCCTGAACTGTTAAATTATTAATATATTTCATTTTATGAATCAGCAAAGAGACACCTCCTTCTTTTGATTGTATATTACAGATTGAAAATTAGGAGTATAGAGACAGGATAGATACTTGAATGCTTTTCCTGAGAAAGTATGGCTCTTATAACAAAAAAGGGGCTAGTCCGTGTTCTAGCTCCTTTCTGTTTAGTAATAGCTGCTTCTTATTTATAAGCAGCTATTATATTATCTGATTAACTCAGCAAAGGATTCAAAGTCCTTGGCTTGTAATATTTTTTTAACCTTTTTAGGATTGTCCAGCATATCAATAATCTCTCTAAACAAACTATCCATCAGTTCTCTTTTATCATTTGCAAGGGCAAATAACAGAACCAGCTGCACTTTTTGATTGTTCCACTGAATCGGCTGACTTAGTGTACAAACCGCGATAATTGTTTTACTGGCCACTTTCTCAATAGGATGCGGCAAAGCAATTAAGTTTCCATAGGCAGTGGATGAGATTGCTTCCCGGGCTAAAATTAATTCGTTATATTTTGGCGGGACTATTCCTTGTCTCTCTAATTCGGATGAGAGAAATGCAATCACCTCATCCGGTGTTTGTTTTGTTATGTCTGGAAAGAATAAATTTTCACTAAAGTATGATGCCACATTCTGGTTATTTAAATTTTCTTCTTTTGGCTGAAGATACGCGTCAATTTTTTCTATTTCTTTTTCAGACAGAAATGGTGTCACTTCTAACGTAGAAAAAGGAAAATCTTCAGGAACCCTTGCTGTTGTAAGAACAAGGTCAGGGTTGAATTGAGCAATCGCATCCCAGCTGTCGGAAAGAGAGAATAACTCCAATTGGCCGATTTTTTCACCATAAATATTTTCTAGCTTTGCCTTCAATAAGCGGCTGGTTGTAAAGCCTGTTGGGCAAAGAATGGCAATCCTGTTACTCGTTTGTCTTTTTTTTGCCAGGCGTTCAAAGGCAATGCACAGGTGCAATGTCAACAGACCAATTTCATCTTCGTTTAATTTTTGTTTTGTTTTTAATTCATACTCCAGCCCCATAAATATACCCAAATCATAAATTAACGGAAATTTTCTTTGTGTTTCCATTAAAACAGGATTATGAATTTCAACTCCGCGTTGATTACGGTTGTAAAGTGATTTCAAATGCATGGAAAGATCAATGTGTAATTTTTCATCTTCACTTAAATCGATTAAAAATTTATTACTGATAGATTGAATTAACTCTTCTGCAAGCTTTGAAAAGCGATTTTCCACCATATTTTTGGGCTGTTTTAAAGTATCGTTATAGTAGCTTTTCTTTCCGCCAATTAATATGGCTATATATCTAATTTCTGGGCGGGGAATGGTTATGCCGTACAATTCCCCCAGCTTATTACAAATTTTTTCAGAGGCTGCCAGCTCTTCTTTGGAACTGATATAATCAACCTCCGTCGAAGGGATTGTCTGTTCCTTACGCATGATGGTATCGAGTATAATTGCCACATGAATAACCATGTTGATCATGGATAAGTCATTTAAATATATTTTGTATTCAGAGAGCACCTCAGAGAGGATATCCTTAATATCTTTTAGATTTATTTCGTTAAAATGGTTTTCGAGCTCATAAATATCAAACAAATCTTCTTTAATTTCATTGAAGATCAGTTTGGACCATAGTGTTCTTTTAGCACGCGTGCTTCCTTCAAGCAAAATGCTGTTTTCTACTCTTTCCAGCCTTACTTTACTTTCTGTATTTGTAATAAAATCTTTCAAGCGATATAAGTCTTTTTCAATTGTGGACTCGCTTACAAATAATTCATCAGCTAAATCAAATATATTTTGCTGTTCGGAAACATGGAGAAGCCTTTTTAAAATATATACCATGCGGTCATATGCGCTTTCAGGAAATTCATTCTTTTTTTCTAAATTCTGCACGGCTTCGGGCAATTCCTCTATACGGTACCCGTAAGTTTTAGAAGAACTTATTTTAAACCCGGTCAACTGCAGAGTTTGAATATCATTACGTATCGTACGCGAGCTTACATTTAAGTAAGCTGCTAATTGATTCCCTTTTACCCAATCATTGTGGCTGATAAGATACTGTACTAGCTTGGTTTGCCGCTTATTCATAGTGTCCTCCCTTATCATTAAAAAATGATTTATAAACCAATTATTTTGTAGAGAATATTGACTATAGAGAGAGGAGTCTTTTGTAGATAAATTTCTTATATTTAATCATAATCACTCTTATTTTGAAAAGCAATAGATTAATCAATCTAGTCTTATAATTTCTCTATTAAAAGAAAATCTGCCATTTATTTAATTATCATTCAAGTGAGGAAAATACCATGGAAAACTTATTTATAGCTTAACCGGCAGCAGGCGTCCTATACGGGTGTGTCATGTTTTTCCTAACGCGATAGGCAAATAATTATTTCACTGCACATATCTATTGAAGTTATGATTGTTTACGTAGAGAACAGATAGAGAGGTGTCATTACGATGAGTTTAAGTGAAGAAACAGAAGCAGTGTCATTTGGACTGATTCTGCATAGTGGAAATGCTCGCAGTTATGGAATGGAAGCGATTGCTTTCGCGAAGTCTGGTGAGTGGGAAAAAGCAAGCGAATGCGTTGAAAAAGGAAAAGAGGAATTACTTCTTGCACAAAAAACGCATACAGACATGATTCAAAAGGAAGCTGGAGGGGACAAAACAGAAATATCCCTGTTACTAATGCATAGTGAAGATCATTTTATGATGGGACAACTTACAATTGATTTGGCTAATGAGGTCATAGATATCTATAAAAAATTAGAAGGTGAGGTAAAAAAATGATTAATAAAAATTTTTTATGGGGAACAGCGACGGCATCCTATCAATGTGAAGGAGGATGGAATGAAGGAGGACGGGTACCTTCTTTATGGGATGTATATTTGCATGAAAATAATTTAGAGAATGGGAATGATGCTTCTGATCATTACCATAAATACAAAGAAGATATTCGCTTAATGAAAGAAGGAGGGCATAAAGCATACCGTTTCTCCATTGCCTGGCCCAGAATTATCATAAATGATAAGGGTGAAGTAAATCCGGAAGGGGTTCAGTTTTATCATAATATTATTGATGAATGTTTGAAAAATGGGATTGAGCCATTTGTAACATTGTTTCATTGGGATTTGCCTCAATATCTGGAAGACAAGGGTGGATGGGCTGAACGTGAAATTTGTGATGCCTATGTAGAGTATGCAAAGGTCTGCTTCAAGGAATATGGAGACAAAGTAACCTACTGGTCTACATTTAATGAACCGCGATACTACGTCTTCAGCGGCTATAAAATAGGGAATTATCCTCCTGGGATAGATGATACACAAAAAACGATTCAAGCCTCTTTTTATATGATGCTTGCCAATGCTTTAACAGTAGGAGTATTCCGGGAGATGAAAATGAAAGGTCAAATTGGAATTGTTCATAGCTATGCTCCTATTTTTGGTGTTGATGACAGTCTGGAAACAAAAATTGCTATGCGTAAAGCTGATAACTATTTCAATAATTGGATTTTAGACACTGCCATTAAAGGTGAGATTCCAATTGATATGCTGGGTATGCTGAATGAAAAGTATGATTTAAGCTTTATGAAAGAAGCGGATTTTGAAGCTATAAAGAACAACACCGTTGATTTTGCCGGGTTGAACTATTATGCAAGAGCACTTATTAAACCATATACCGGAGGAGAGAGTATTTTACGTATCAATAATAAAGGATCAGAAGCAAAAGGATCCAGCAAAGTGGTTGTAAAAGGCTGGTTTGAACAGGTGTTTGACAATCCGGATTCCACTTATACCGAATGGGATACAGAAATTTATCCTCAAGGCTTATACCATGGAATTATACGGGCATATGAGAAATACAAGGTGCCAATCTTTATTACGGAAAACGGAGTAGCTTTCTATGAAGATGTGCCAAATGAGAAATCCGTTGATGACCAAGGCCGTATACATTTCTTAAATGAGCATATTAACGCTATTCTAAATGCAATTGATGACGGAGCTGAGGTATTGGGCTATTTTATCTGGTCAACGATGGACCTTTATTCTTGGAAGAATGGTCATGAAAAACGGTACGGGTTAGTTGGAGTAGATTTTGAAAACAACTTTGAAAGAAAGCCAAAAGCATCCTACTACTGGTATAAAAAAGTTTGTGAGTCCAATGGGACTGCTATCGAGAGGAGTTAATACAATGGTAAACATATTAATCGTTTGTAATGCGGGGATGTCTTCAGGAATACTGGCACGTAAAATGGAAGATGCGTCAGGCGGGAAAGCGACAGTACGGGCAGTGGGAGTCAGTGAATATCAGGATAAATTAGAAAATGTGGATATTATTCTGGTAGGACCGCAAATTCGATTTCAATTAAATGAAATAAAAGCGAACGCTGTAGTCCCGGTAATGACAATAGATTTATCAAAATATGGCATTATGGATGCGGAAGGAATACTGAAAGATGCATTCGAATTTTATGAAGGAGAGAAATAGCCATGAGTAAATTTAACTCGGTAACGGCGGTGATGGAAAATAAAGTCATGCCGATTGCTAATAAATTTGGACAGCAGCGTCATCTTGCAGCTATTCGTGATGCCTTTATCAGTCTCTTACCGATTACATTAGCAGGAGGGCTTGTAGCCATTATAAGCTCTCCTCCTGTAACTGAGGAAACAACGAATGGTTTCTTGCTTGCATGGGAAAAATTTGCATTAAATAATGCAGAAGTATTGAACTGGGTGTTTGCGTTTACATTGGGTGCCATGTCTTTATATGTTTGTATCGGAATTACACACTTTCTATGCCGTTTTTATAAAGTTAATTCGTTTATTCCGATTTTATTTTCCACCATGGGCTTTTTCTTACTTGTTACTCAGCCCCAAGAATTGGGATTTGATGCAAAAACATTAGAATTTAGTTTTATTGACGGCAAAGGACTGCTGTCAGCTATTCTAATCGGCATTGGAACGACAGAACTCTATCGGATTATGCAGCAAAAAGAATTTGGTAAAATAAAAATGCCGCCAAGTGTTCCAGCCAGTTTAAGTGATGTGTTTGCATCCTTGATTCCTGGGATAGTTATCATTGTAGGTTATACGATTGTTTACGCCATCTTCAACTCTTTTGATACAAATATGGCACAAGCAATGTTTGATTTCTTATCACCAACCTTTAAATCGGCAGACAGCTTAGCATTTGTTATTTTTATTACCATCCTGACACATATATTCTGGTTCTTTGGTATTCATGATGCTGCTCTTGGAGGAGTTATGGGGCCAATCCGTGATGGGAATATATCTATCAATGCAGCTGCACAAATGGCGGGAGAACAACTGCCACATATATTTACTACGTCATTTTGGACGTATTTCACAGCCATTGGCGGTGCGGGCTCTGTTATTGGTTTAGCGTTTCTATTAATATTCTTAGCTAAATCAAAACAATTAAAGAATGTTGGAAAAGTAGGTGTTGTACCGGCACTATTTAATATCTCGGAGCCATTAATTTTCGGGATACCTTTAATGCTGAATCCGATGTTCCTTATTCCGTTCTTGCTGACATCGACATTGAATGCTACGATTAGTTATATTTGTATGTCCATAGGACTGGTAGGGAAAACTTTTTCGATGTTATCTTGGCAAATGCCGCCTTTTATAGGAGCTTTCTTCTCAACATTAGATTGGAAAGCATTTGTCCTGGTTATTCTGTTAATGATTTTAGATGCAATTCTATACTACCCATTTGTGAAAGCGTATGATCGCCAGCTTACTAAAAGAGAGCTGGAGAGCATGGCTGAAACAGATACAAAGTCCTGATATCAAACCATAAACCATCAGCGATAAACTGCTTGAGTACGGGACACTTATTGATGATGGTTTATCAGGGTATACTAAATAATGCATTTGTGGATAAAGTGATTATGCTTTGTCGGGTGGGAGAGGGATATGAATTTATAGAGGTTTGTAATGCAGCAAAATAATGAATTAAAAAAAGACATTGTTGCAGGAATAATCGGCTATCTGACAATGGTTTATATTGTTGTCGTGAACGGTTCTATTTTAAATGAGGCAGGTCTTTCTTTGGAAGCTGGTATGATTGCGACGATATTGGCGAGCTTTGCAGGAACAATGCTTATGGGGTTTTTTGGAAAACTTCCTCTTATCCTGATACCTGGTATGGGGATAAATGCTTTATTCGCCTATTCCATTATTGGAAATAATGGGTTCAGCTTTAATGAGGGTCTGGCTGTAGTTTGGATGGCAGGAATTTTATTTATGCTGACAGCATTTACAAAAATGGGAGTCGTTTTAAGAGAAGCTATTCCAGAATCCTTAAAACATGGGATAACAATCGGGCTAGGCTTTTTTCTCATCCTGATCGGTGTAGAAAAAAGCGGGATTATAACTGCAGGTGAGCAATCTGTCATTGCTATAGGGGATTTTACCTCACCAAGCGTTATCGCCGGGATAATCACTTTATTTATTGCCATTTACTTATTTGTAAAAGGGGTGCCCGCGAATTTCCTTCTTACCATGATTATTGGGACTGTTATTGCCGTGTTGTTCGGAGTGTCGACAGAAGAAGCAGCTTCGGTTCATTTCAAGTTTAGTGAAATGCTGTTTATGCCATCATTTTCAGCCGCTGCTGAAATATCCTTTTGGGTTTCTGTGTTTTCACTGGCATTGATTCTGATATTTGAGAATATGGGTATTTTATCGAGCCAGTTAGATATGCTGAAGAAAACAGAGGCTTATAGCAGGTCTTATCGTATCACAGCAACATCCGCTCTGTTATCCGGTATATTCGGGACATCACCTACTGTATCAGGAGCAGAAAACGCTGCGGTTATTGCTTCTGGCGGACGTACGGGCAAAGCGGCCATAACAGCAGGAATATTATTCTTAGCTACTATTTTTATTATTCCTTGGATATCAATGGTTCCGGCAACTGCAATCAGTCCGATATTAATCATCGTTGGTTTTCTAATGGCCCAAAATATTAAATACTTGCCCTGGGAGCAATTTGCTGAATGTATACCTGCGCTGTTGATTATTGTAATGATTCCATTTACATATAGCATCGGCGACGGTATGGCATTTGGATTTATTGCATATCCCATTGTTAAAATAGCTTTGGGAAAACGAAAAGAAATATCTATACCGCTGCTTACTGTATCTATGCTGTTCTTTATAGAATTTGTATTGAAGGTAATTGGTGTATCGTGAAAAGAATCCGGACAAACTCTGTCCGGTTTTTTTGTTCAAAGAAATTAAGTGAAAATGCTGAAGGTAGCCGATCTAACGGATCTCATGGAGATTGTAATAGTCTCCTCCTTCCAAATATTTCACTCTCTTACATTGCATTACGATGTACATCGTATTACAATGATGGAAAGAGGTGATATCAAAATGGACCGGGAAATAATGAAGGGCAGTATTGATATTTTGTTGTTAAACCTGCTATCCGAAAAGGATATGTACGGTTACGAAATGGTAAAGGTACTGAAAGATAAAAGTGATCAGCTGTACAACATGGGAGAAGGTACACTTTATCCTGCTTTAAAGCGAATGGAGAAAAAGCAGTGGCTTCATTCTTATTGGTCAGAAGTGGAGCAGGGCAGAAGGAAGTATTACCAGATAACAGATGAAGGCAGCGCTATTTTAGAAAAAAAACTGGAGGAATGGAATAGTATCCATAAATTAATCACGAAAACGTCTGGAGATTTATCATGAACCGGATTGAAAAGTACGTAGAAGAGGTCTTGATACAAATGCAAAGCACAGAATGCGAACGTGAGGAAATAAGGGAAGAGCTGCTCAGTCATTTACACGAGGCGAAAAGTGATTATATCAGCGAGGGCCTCTCTGAAAAGCAGGCAGAGAAAAAAGTAATAGCAGCGTTTGGGGAATCGAATCGGATAGGACAAGAGCTGCAGGAATCGATGTATCCATTTCAACGGGGATTATTGTACTTAATAGGTATCTGCACTATTGTATTCGGAGTTCTTTTTTATTTGCATCTTTCCTTTGTTATTCATGAACCATCTCCAGTCTGGCTGGTTGTTCAATTGCTGTCAGGCACTATCGTTACGTTGGCAGCCATTAATATTTCAATTGTCGGGCGCTATTTTTATTTACTTAATGCTCTGCTTTTAATCAATATTATCTGGAATGGCATCAATATAGTGTCAATGCAAGGTTTATCACAGTGGCAGGCTATACTTTTCAGTGCTTATTTGCTTATTCTGGTTGGGATGGGTTTCGTATTTGTTTTTCGAAATTCTTATTATTCCACCAGCCGGATAGATGGTAAACACCAAAAACAGGGGCTTGTGAAGTTTAGTTATATTATGAATCTGTTGTATGGAGTTATTGTTATTATTTTGAGCTTGTTCTTTCTATGGTCATTTCTTTTCTTCGGCGGCATAGGTATAGATGCCTTTATTACGCTGATTCCAATTCTTATCTGGTTGATTTTTTATAAATTCCAAATGAATTTTATCGCAAAAAAGCCGGCTTTATCTCTGGCGACAGGTTTATTGGTTTCTGTAGCGGCTCTTGTATTGGCCTTTATCATTCTGAGATTTTCTAACGGAGGGTGAAATAATGTCACTAACAATAAAAAATATAAGCTTCATCGCTGTTATAATCCTGTTATTTCTCATTTTATGGGGGACGGGATATTTAGCAGGAGGTCCGGAAGGTTACACCGGTTTCGGTGAGTCTGCAGATATTTCACCGGATGATGAAGAGATTACCTTCGTTTATGCACATAAAGGTGAATCCGCAATTTATACAGCACCTGTCAGCGGTGGAAATGCAGAGCTGGTAACGAAAGCGGATGAAGGGAACTACCTTCTTAATCCAACGTTCTCCCCGGATGGTGAGAAAATTGCCTATGTAGAGCAATGGGAAACAGAGGAGGAACACCCGCTTGGAAAACTAATGCTCCTCAATCGTGCAAATGGAGAGGTAAAAGAACTGACAGACGAGGAAGGATTAGTGACAGAGGCAGCTTTTTCACCAGATGGGCAGTCTTTATATTTTTTAAAAGCAGGTGTGTACACAAATTACTCGCCAATTGCGTCAGAGCAGCCTCATGATTTCGATATTCACCGCATTGATTTGAATACAGAAGAGATTGAGCAGATCACAGACGAAGCGGCTTATGATATGTCTGACTTAGATTCAACGCCAGATGGAGAAGCATTAATGTATCGAAGCTATGATGGGGGAGATCAGCTAGTGTTTTATAATCTTGAAGATGGATACGAAACAACTGTTACACCAATAGGGGATTTTGCTACCGGTGTACCCATGATATATTCCCCTGTGTTGTCATCGGACGGGAATTATATCGCTTTCTCTGACGTAGCCAGAACAAGTGAAAATGGCACCTATATTTACGAAGGATATCGAATGGACTTAGAGTCGAAGCAGGCAGAGCAGATTACATCATTTGGTGAGCATGTTACAAAACCAGTCTTTTTTAATCATCAGGATAAACTGATTGTCACAGTAGATAAGGCGTTTGCTACTTCTGAGCCGGACTACAGCTATTGGGTGATTAATGCAGATGGTGAAGGACGGGAGCGTATTCAGATAGAGATTCCTTAAACGGAGGTTTTTGTATGGATGATTGGCTTTCTATCATTGTAGCCGGTGTTCTTATAGTTGTGGTGATAGTTATTTTGACTTAATAATACTTTTTTAGCCACCCTTAAGAATGAGGGTGGCTATTTTAACTGAAGAGATAATTATAGGGTTAATCCATTACTCATCCTTCATCCGTTCTTTTAATTCTTCTTTTGCCTTGTTCACAATTTCAGGGTTCATAAATAACTCCATTGCCGTTCTTGCCATTGCTTTACTGCTTACCTGTATACAGCGTTTCCCGGCAGGAGAATCAGCTAAATCTCTAAACTGTTCTGTATGGTTTGAAATTTTATAGTCAGGAAAAATGGTCACATAAGGATTACAAATAGGGATAACCCTTGATACGTTTCCAAGATCCTCACCGCCATAATCAAAAGGCATTCCATCCATGACAGGTTCATCAATATCAATGAGTTCTTTTCTGCAAACTTCGGACAATATTTCATTAGGAACTCTGCCTAAGTAGCCTGGTTTAATCTTGATATTTACTTTACACCCAGTAGCAAGTGCTGCTCCTTCTGCGCAATTACGGACTCTTTCTGTATAATCCTCTAAATCCTTTGCTTTAAAACAGCTCAATGATGCTTTAATAGAAACAAAGTCAGGAATTTGACCAGTGCTCTTTCCGCCATCTTCAATAATGCCTGATAAGCGGAGATCAGAATTACAATGCTGTCTCATCAGTCCGGTCGCTACAAAATATAAGTTGGCCGCGTTCAAAGCATTAATCCCTTTAGCAGGATGGGAAGAAGCATGAGCTGACTTCCCTTCAAACTCAATCCGGATAGAATTGGAGGACATGCATTCTCCCGCTAATCTGGTTGTATCGCTGGTGGGGTGCATAAACACGATTGCATCAATACCATCAAAAGCATTTTGCTCCAGCAGTTTTATTTTCCCACCGCCGGATTCTTCTGCAGGCGTACCCATGACGATAAATGTACCGGCAATTTCATTGTCTTCCATAAATTTTTTTGTTTCTAATGCAGTACCTAAAGCGGAGGTGCAAATTAAGTTGTGGCCGCATGCATGGCCGATTTCTGGCAAGGCATCATATTCTGACACAACAGCCAGAGTTAAATCACCAGGCTTATGTTGAAAAGTAGCTTTATAAGCAGTTTCCAGGCCGCCCAGATTTCTTTCTACTTCAAAACCATTTTCCTCCAAAAATTCACATTGTACACGACAAGCTTCTTTTTCTTCAAATGCAAGCTCTGGACGTGCATGTATATATTGAGCCATATCCCAGAGCTCTTCTAATCTGGAATCTAAATAAGAATCGTAGCTTTTTTTATCAATAACCATGTAAAAACTCCTTTATATAAATAGTTTATGAGCTTGAAAGTATCCCGAAGAACCCAGTAACCAATGAAATAACAATCAGCATAATAATTAATTTATTATAATTTTGCCCTTTATATTTAAAGTAGAAATAAATTGAGAAAACTGCACAGAGCGGTAATACCCCTGCTAGAATTTGATCTAAAATATCCTGTAAGACAATTGGATCGGAATCCATAACGGAAAATTGGATAGGAGTAGAAATTTTGATATAGGTTGATGATAATGCTCCCATCATGAACAGTCCCAGAATACTGGCACTCGTAATAATATTATTAATTAAACCTGTTTGCATCAGCTTCATAACAGATTCTTTACCTAATAGATATCCTGATTTCAACATTCCAAATCCAATAAGAACAATCGCCATCGGAAAGAGGAAAGGAATGAGTCCCCCGACAAAAACTCCATTTAACGCAAGGGAACAGGCTAATGCCAGAATAATAGGTTTCAGCGTCCCCCAGATTAATGTATCGCCAATACCTGCAATAGGACCCATTAAACCCGTTTTGAAGCCTGTTACAACTTCTTCTGTAATTTCGTTTCCTTTTGCTTTTTCTTCTTCCATAGATAAAGTAACACCATGAATCATAGAGCCGAATGTTCCTTCTGAATTATAAAACTGTATATGTCTTTTTAGAGCTTCCCGATAGCCTTCATCATCTCCTTTGTATAATTTCCGGAGGCTGCCGGATAAAGCAAAGCAAAAGGATAAGGCTTGTAATCGTTCATAAGAGTTACTTACTTCAACCGCCGAATACCAGCGTGCAAATGTTTTAAATAAATCTTTATTCGATAAAGCTCTTTTTTCAGCTTCCTTAATTGGATCTGCAGGCTTTGAAGTCATTCTAGCTCAACTCCTTTTTTTGATTGATAGAATTAAAGAGAACGATAGCTGCTACACAGGTACCGAATACAGCGGCTGCCATTGTATTTATTCCCAGATAAGCTACCGCAAAAAAGCCGATGAAAAAGTAGGGCATAAGCTCTCTTTTTCCAATAATTAAGAGGATAATGGCAAACCCGAGTGCAGGAAGAATACCGCCTGCTACACTAAATCCATCAATGATTCCCTGTGGCATAGCGTCCATGATAAAGGTAACCGTATCTGCGCCGACCAGTGTGATAATAAATACAGGTATAAAAGTAATAAAAAAGAGCAAGATTGTTGGATAAGTAATCGCACAGTTGAAAATTCCTCTCTGATTTAAATTTTCAGCATGTTTTTCGGCTTGAGAAATCCAGTAAGAGTTTGAAATCCTTCTTATCTGGTCTAAAAACACGCCGAGTACACCAAAGGGAACTGCAAGTCCAACAGCAAGTTCTGTCGATAAGTCGGTCTGTAATGCAATTGGAATAGCGATAATTCCTGCAAGTGACTGGTCAGCAGGCATATTTCCGCCTGTATTGATAATACCGATATAAATCAACTGTATCGTAGCCCCGATAATTAATCCTTCTGTCAGCTTTCCATATACCAGACCCAGAATTAATCCATAAAAAAGTGGAGATCCTGTTGCAGTTGATAAGCCATATCCGATTCGGCTTGTACCGATAAAGTATAAAAAACCGCATAATATAGAAACCAATAAATTCATTTGGACAGCTCCTTTCTTATAGGATGTCTATTTTTTAATAGATTGAAATTTTTCTAAAGCCTTTTTAATTTCCATTTTCGGTTCATCGGGTACTTGATGCAGGTAAATGTTACAGCCTTCCTCGTCTAATTCCTTTAACATAACGGAATCCTCTTCGTTTAATGTGATAGGACCAAAAACTGCAACCCTTCCCGGTCCTGCTCCCAATCCACCAATTTGGATATCCTTAATAGGCAGGCCTTTCTGGATAGAACGGTAGACTGTTTCAATATCCTTGAAAAGGACAAATAAGTTACCGCTGCCCATTTGGTCCTTGTTCCATAAATCGATAGCAGTGTCTACAGAAAAGACATCTACTGCAATGCTTGGCGGTGCTGCCATTACATAAATATTTTTCATAAAGTCGTCTGCAGCTAAAACATCATTGATGATTACTATACGGTTTGCAGATGTTTGTCTGAGCCATTTCGTAATTACCTGCCCATGAATTAATCTGAAATCAACACGCACTAATTGAATTTCTGCCATTTTTATTTCCCCCTAAAGTTTATTTTTGATTGGCAATCCTAAGTAATTTAAAAAATATTATTTTCTGCATTTAAGTAAGCGATTACAATTAAAGGTAAAAAAGTTTCTTTTAATTTTTAAGGTCAGGCAGCCGCAGGTGCTGGCAGCTTAATAAAGCAGCTTCTCTTATTTGTGCCACGCTTTCTGCTGTAAAGGGCTGCTTTTGCCGCATAATAGCTTCCATTAACATCATGGAGTTCAATCCGGATAAAATATTTATTTGATAGTCTTTACTGAATGTTAATGCGATATTAGAGGTTGTCCCTCCAGCAATATCAGTAAGAATAAGCGAATCAGCAGGCATTTTCGTTACCTTTTCTTTTACCTTTTGGAGAAAGGTTTCTGTAGTATCAGATGGTTCTAAAGCTACCTCACTGACGCCGTGTATTTCTCCAATGATCATGGTCAGTTTTTCCTTCAGCGTCATTCCCCAGCCGCCATGTGTTAATAGTAAAATCTCGTATGTTTTTGGCCTTTCTACCATTCATTTCACCTCCTTGCCAATTTATTAGCAAAAATCATGCCAATAATCTGTCGTATTTTTAAATTCCATAAAAAAACTGCCAGATAATAGCTGGCAGCATAGATTTTATAGAGTTAATAAAATAAAACCTCATAGATATATTTTATTTCAATAGCAGGAAATTTTATATCATATGACAGTTCAATTGGACGCAGTGACAGTTTGATGACACTTATTTCTTTTTGGTTATCCAAAGAACCTGGATCGAAGTTTTTCGATTTAAGAATAGTACTATCATCTGATACGAGTCTTTCTACTGTACAACAGCAATGAATTAAGAAACGCAGCATAATAAGCATGGAAGGCTGTATATCCAATTGCCTGCAAATGTGTTCATACACTGATTTCATTTCTATTAACAGTTTTTGAGGATTTAGAACATCGATGTAATTAGCGATAGCCTCTAAGGATACATTTTGGATATAATTAGATGAAATTTCTTCCTGAATAACTTTGCTCGACTTACTATCCATATTATATCCAAGTACAACCATTAAATTTTCAATTCCTTTTTCGGAAAAAAGGATATCCAATGGAATAAAAGGCACATCGAGAAGATCTGTTTCAAAGGTGCCGATCATTGCCAATGGGTATTCATGCTCTTCCAAATAACTGGATAGTTTATCAATGCTTTTTGTTTCTTCATAGCTTAAGGTCAGTAATCGCAGATTTGAAGGCAAATAATCTCCAAAGGTACCCTGTAATAAATTTCTAATTTTTATTGCTGCCCCAATGCCTGTGGCACAGGTTATGATAATGACCTGACTATCGTAGGACAGCTCTTTTTGATAGAGAACGACCTTTAAATCCCTGTCATGCATGGCTGAGAGCAGATAATTAAAATCAGTAGATTCATACATGATGACATTCATCAGCTCAATGATAGACAATAGATTAATGTCTTTAATCATCAAAACATCGATTTGAAATTCTTTGGATATAATATTGCCAAAATACATCGGAGAACCGACGTCAACGAGAAGCACCAGTTTTTTTATGTTTTGTTTATCCACTAATTGCTTAAGAAGATTCAGTGTTTCATTTACAGGCTGTTCAAAAGGAATATCAATTGCCTGGATAACATTTTTCTGGAACAGTTTATTTGTATAACCAGCTAAACTGGAGGCTGTGGATTCGCCATGAGCGATAATAATAATGTCATTATCATATTTCCTTTCAGTCGTATTGTCTTCATGTAATAACCTTTGTAAAAATAAAGACATAAATGATAATTCCACCGGTGGACAGTTTAGTTGAAAGGTTTCCTCTATATGTGTACATATATTTTTTACCTCCTCAAAATAATCAAGCTTATTAATAACGAGCCCTTTATCAAACAAGAATAAGCTGTCTGCCGGTGTATTCTTTACAATAGAAATAAGAGAATAAATATGGTTGATTAAGATATTTTTCTTTAGCTTTGTAAAAGACAGCTGCAATGACTTTTCAATATGTGAGACAACATTATCTATTTTATAATGCATCGGGTTGTCGTACTCTAGGATTCTGGCTACGTTTTTCTGTTGAAACGTATAGTCAAAATGAGATTGAATTTTCTCCCGTAAAAATGCTGAAATATCCTGATGAGACAGGTTACTGCTTTGTAATTCTTTATATTCCTTGAGCAATAATGAGTAGAAAGGGTCTAATTGCTTGCTTGATTTCGGCAGCTGTAATAATGAGTCTGCCGGGATAGAAGGGTCCCCGGGAATAAAAAAGATTTCTTCCCGTTGTTCGTCAGCATCTGCTGATGCAGGGAGAAGTTTTTTATCTTCTATTAAATTATAATCAATAGAGATGGTTTTTAGATTTTTGGTCATACTGTGCAGGTACCCTTCTGCACAAATCAATTGAATATCACTTTTCATCTGACCGACATTCCCCGGGTAATTCTGATTGGCAATAAATTTTAAGATTTCTTCAGAAACCTTTAATGACTTCTTTATTTGATTACTTTCTTGCTGGAAGAAGGACAGTGCTAATTCCAACCTTTCTTTTTCTGTCCGTTCAGCAAGAGAAGGAATCTGTGCAACTACTTGGATCCTGCGCAAGAAAGTCTGCAGCAGAGCAGATTGGACATCTTCCGTTGTTGCGCAGATAATGCGTATATTTACTGGATGATAGAGAGATTCGCCCATTCGTGAGTAGCTTCTGCGATCTAAAACAGTAAACAATTTCTCCTGCCCTTCAGATGTTAATCGATGTACTTCATCCAGAAAAAGGAATCCATTATTTGCCTTCTCAATCAATCCTGCTTTATCAGCGTCAGCTCCAGTAAAAGCTCCCTTTACATGGCCAAATAAATGAGAAGTAAGCAGCTCTGGATTGCTATGGTATTCGGAGCAATTAAAATAGATAAAAGGGATCGATTGCTGCTGATAGCTTTCCATATATTTATGAACAGTTTCTGCAACTTTATTTTTCCCCACACCGGCTTCACCTGTGAGTAATACATTTAAGCCAAACGGCGGATAGAGCATCGCTGCTTTGAGCTTGGCAATAACCTTCTCCATACTTTCATTACTGCCAATAATTTCATTGAAAATATGATTACTATTATCACCTAGAGAATATTTCACTGTATCTACCTGATTTTCCGATGACTTAAAGTAGTCTTTTATTTTTAAATACTGATCAGATGGAACCTCTATTTTCTGCCCGGATCGATACTCTAATATTTGAAGGTCAAAAAAGTATACAGGGCGGCTCTTTATTTTGATTGCCCGTCCTTCTTTAACCAGTTCATTTAAATCTTCACTGACAGAGTTTCTGGCAATTTGCAAGCTTTGACTAAGTTCTTTTGCTGTGAATCCTGAAAAGGATCCTTCTATTAATTCACTTTTGGATATACTTTTTGACATTCTTTTAAGCTCTCTAGCCACTCTATCTATTCTGCGCATATACGATGACCGCCTTTCTGCTTCAATCTTAGGAGTTATTGCCCCACGCTGAAGGGCTTACATTTTGTGGGAGCGTTTGTATATTAAGAGTTACAAACTATTTAACAGGAGTTTAAACTTATAGTATCTGAAATATTTTTATTTTGGTAGTGTTCTCGATAGAAATTTAGGACAGGAGGCAAAAATGTCATTTGAAGGAATTAATTAAGGGATATACTGTAAATCCGTAAGAAGATAATTGGTGATTTTTAAGTGAATAAAAAGAGAATGGCAAATCCATTTTGATACCAGAAGGATGAATTTACCATTCTATTATAAGGGAAGCAGAAGGAATATTATTTATTCAACAGTAATTACGTCAACACCATGGATTCGTAAACTGTCAATAATACTTTTTGATGTCTTAAAGTCTGTGATGACTGTTCCAATAAACAGACAGTTAGAAGCTCTCAAGCCAATCGTTTATCTACATTCTCTCAAGGGAATAGTAAAAAATAAACGAAATTTGAAAGAGGTGCTGCAGAATGGTTCAATTAGGCGGGAGAAATCTATTCCCGATTGGTATGGGAACCTGGCATATGGGGGAGGACCCTTCAAAACGAAATAAGGAAATAGAAGCTCTGAGGTACGGACTGGAAAATGGGATTGAAGTGATTGATACTGCTGAAATGTACGGAGAAGGAAATTCAGAAAATCTCATCGGTGAGGCTATCCAGGATATAAAAAGGGAAGATATTTACTTGATCTCCAAATTCTATCCGTTCCATGCACAGGAGCCAGAGCTGGAACGTTCGCTTGAGAATTCTCTGGAACGATTAGGTACAGATTATCTGGACCTGTACTTGCTGCATTGGAAAAGCAGTATACCACTGGAAGAAACCATTGAATCATTAGAAAAGTATGTGAAGGGTGGCAGAATTCGAAATTGGGGTGTTTCCAATTTTGATATTGCAGATGTGAAAGGAATGTGGAAGCTGCAAGGTGGAGAGAATTGTACTGCGAATCAAGTATTATATAATATAGCCAGCAGAGGTATTGAATATGATTTACTGCCATTGCAGAGAGAGAACGCACTTCCAACTATTGCTTATTCTCCAATTGCCCAAGGGGATACAAGAGGAGATAACATCAAAGGTAACAAAGTACTTCAAAAAATTGCAGAGCTGCATAATGTAACGGTATTTCAGGTTATGCTAGCATGGACAATTCGGCATCATGATGTACTGGCTATCCCGCAATCCAGTGATAAAAAGCATATTCAGGAAAATATAGATGCTCAAACGATCCAACTTTCAGAAGAAGAACTGCAGCTGATTGAAAAAGAATTTCCTGCACCAAAACAAAAGAAACCATTGGATATTATTTAGCTTTTAAATTTTGTTTTGATTTATCCAGGAGAGCCCCGAAGGGAGGCAGTTTTTTAGTCATATTTTTAGGCGCATGACCTTATGATATTAATCTTTCGTTAAAGGAAGTTTTGTTTTATGTGAACCGGGAAAACAATTAATGTAACATTTTAAGGAGGTAATAAGAGATGACTTTTGTAAAATCTTATACAAACGATGAAATGTTAGAAAAAGATGTTAACCTGTTGAAAGATAATAATATCAGTTCAAATGATATTTTTATCCTTTCACATGATGATGACCGGACTGCACGTATTGTGAAGAATACGGAAGCCTCTGGTATTGATTATAATAAGAAAGATATTGGACAGAACTTTGAAAAACCAGGTGATGAATTAAGAGAAAAATTGCGGGAACTGGGAATAGCTGATGCAGATGCGCATGAATATGAAGAAGATATGGATGAAGGAAAAGTATTTCTGATTGTAAAAAATGATACAGCAAAAGGTGTGTTGAGTTAACTTTCAACCATGATAAGCTGGTAGATGAAAATCCGGACAACCCTTTCTTGACCAAAGTGAGGTTGCCCGGATTTTTGTTGTCTTATTCTAAAATATCCTTCATTTCAATCGTCATAGGTGTATCAAGTTTATCGCTATTCATAATTTTAATTTGAACTGGAGTCAGTTTGAGGACAGTTAAATCCGGATCTTTTTTTGAGTCAAAGTAGGTCTTATCCTGTGTTTCCCATAACCAGTTAATAATTTCCTGATCATCGATAATCTCTGCCTTTGCTCTGATTTCCACGAAGCTTTTATTTTTTGTTTCTTCATATCCTAGTAAAATATGCGCTTGCGGATTACTCTCCACTTCCTCTACTTTCGGGGAGTCCTCGTCTGTTTTTGTGTACAATATTGCTTCATCATGATAAAAAACCATATAACGGCTATTGGGCACGTTATTATATGAAGTTGATAAGACACCGACTTTTGAAACATCTAAAATCTTTTGAATTTCTTCTGATATTTTTGCTTTATCCATGTTGTCACCTCATCTTGTTCTTATTCCTGCAGTGTTTAAATATAACGTCAGCTTGTAGTTTCTCCATTTCCCGTATAATTATTTTCCCTTTTTCCCCAATCTGCACAAAACAACAAATTAATTTTGAAAACGGTTAGCAATATAATGAAATGAGAAGAACAAGAGGAGGCATAATAATGGCAAATAATTGGTTAGATATAGAGAATAAAGTAGTCATTGTAACAGGCGGGTCATCTGGCATCGGCAGACAAATTGTTCAGTCATTCCTGGATAATGATGCTATTGTATACAACACGGATTTACGTGACAATCCGATTGATCATCCGCACTATCATTTTAAAGAAACAAATGTAGCAGATGAAAAAGCAGTTCGCGGAACGGTCGATTCTATTTTAAAAGAGCGGTCTCAAATTGATGTATTGGTGAATAATGCAGGTATTAATTTACCAAGACTATTAGTGGATGCAAAAGGAGAGAAGCCTGAGTATGAAATTAATATGAAGGATCTCGATCTTATGCTTGGGGTTAACCTGAAAGGGCCTGTCCTTTTTAGTCAGGAGGTTTCACGTTATTTTATCCAAGCACAAAAAGGTGTTATTATCAACATCGCCAGTGAAGCTGGACAAGAAGGATCTGAGGGACAAAGTATCTATTCAGCAACGAAGGCAGCATTAATCGGCTTTACAAGAAGCTGGGCAAAAGAATTAGGGAAACACAATATCCGTGTTGTTGCGATTGCACCAGGAATCTTGGAAGAAACAGGATTAAGAACGCAGCAATATGAAGAGGCGCTTGCTTATACAAGAAATATCACAGTAGATCAACTAAATGGAGATTATTCTAAGTCAATTCCAATCCGCCGTGTTGGTCAATTAACAGAGGTTGCTGATTTGGTATGCTACTTAGGTTCTGAGAAGTCAAGCTATATTACTGGAACAACAATCAATATCTCTGGGGGTAAATCAAGAGGTTAATCCCCAAATTAGAATAGGGGAGAGGTTATGGAGCTTAATAAGAAGCATCTGAAAATCGTAGAAGTGCTTATATCGGATCATATTTCAGCTGAAAAACTTTCCCATCTAATGAATATATCACAACGAACGTTGTCCAATTATGTAGCGCAAGTTAATGATTATTTTGAAGGCACTTCTCAAATTATGAAAGAGCATAATATTCTGTCGATGCTTATCCGCGATGAAAATCAATTTTTTGACCGGCTGGCAATTTTGCGACAGGAAATAAGCAGCAATGAGAATGAATTGAAGGATAGACTTGGCGCTGTTTTTCATCATTTATTAGATCATCAGAAGAGCACAATTGATGAGATTGCTGAAGAGCTATTCTTAAGCAAAAGTGTTGTCAATAATATTGTGACAGAATTAAAAGACAAACTGCAATCTTATCCAGTGGATATTAAAGGAACGCAAAATGTCGGGTTAAAGCTGGAAGGTAATGAAATTGCCATTCGCAAGGTGATTATTGAACAGTTTCCTGATAGTTATCAGGAGCAGCAGATTTCTGACCAAATCGAACAGCATTTATTAGATTTGAAAAAGAAATACAGGTTAGATGAGTCTTCTTATGACAGATTAAAATTAGCTGTTCAAGTGACACTGGGAAGGCTTGAAAAAGGATACTTTATTGAGACAGATTTAGATATGGATCAGCAGGTATTTGAATCAGAAGATTTTACAAGCTTTGCAGCATTAAAAAAAGCAATTACCGATAAGTATGCTTTAGAAAAGCCAAATGAGGAAATTTTCGTTATTGTTCTGCAGCTCCTTGGACGCAGAGCTTCCATTATAGATGAAATAATTAATGAAAATGAGCATTCAATGCTTGAGCGTATTATAAAGAATACGATTAAAGACATCAATTATTACTACACAATTAAAATTGATGAATCAATGTTTAGTAAAGATATTCAGCTTCACATCAAACATTTAATTAATCGTTTGATTTTCGGTGTGAAGGTAAATAACAACTTGATGGAGGATGTGCAGCAGCGTTTTCCGTTCGCCTATGAGCTATCGAATGTTTTAGCTGAAAATATAAAAAAAGAAATAAAATTGAAAGTGCCAATTAATGAGCTTGGTTTTCTTTCATTATATTTTAGTGTGTACCTGGAGCAGTTAGAACAGAAAATCCGGGATATTAAATCAGTTGCTATTATTACTAACCAGGGCTTAAGTGCATCGAAGCTGTTAACAACAAATTTACAGAAGATCTTTAGTAATCAAATTGACATTGAGGTATTTAATGAAGAGGTGCTCGAAACAGAGGATATTAAACAATTTGATTTGATTGTCTCTACTGTTTGGACAAACCGTCTATTTAATAAGGTAGTCTATATCGAGAATATACTGGATACACAATTGCTGAAATTAAAAATCGAGCAATTCCTGGTTTATAAAGATGTGAAGAATAAAAAGCTATTCAATCAAAGTGTCCTTGTAGATTTTATTGAGGAGAAAGATTTTTATCATGTCGATACATTTGATTACTACGAAGATGTTATTCGCTTTTTATCTGATGAGCTGATCGAGGAGGGAGAAGTTGACGAGGATTTCACAGAACGTATTATTGCTCGGGAACAAATGAAGTCAACCGTTACGGGGAAATTAGCCTTTCCTCATGTGAGCCATCATCAGAACGGAATTTTTATGAAGATTGCTTTATTAGATAAACCGTTACGCGATTATCAGGATGTTCATATCGTTATTATGCTGGCTACACCAGATCAGGCTGGAAATGAAGCCATTTTAATCAGAGTGTACGAAGAAGTGTTGGCAATGACGACCAATGGTTATCTGCTAAATAAATTAACAAAGGATACGGATTATACTTCGTTTGCATATACTTTGAATCAAGAAATGAGGAAATAGCTTATGTTTTTTATCATGCTGATTATTATTTTAGCTGTAGGTTTTATTGTCCAATATTTATTTGGCTTTGTACAAATCAAGCATTTCACAAAGCATTACACAGAGCTCAGGGAAAAGGGCCGTGTAGCTATTGGAAGACGTCCGGCAATTATCAGATCAGGAACACTTGTCTTATTTCAATTAAATAATAAAAACGAAATCGAGGAAGCACGTTATATGCAAGGGGTAACCGTGTTTTCCAGATTTAAGCAGCTGAAGGGCTTAGAAGGCAAGAAGATGAATAAGCTCAAGGAAGAAGATTTCACAGGTTATAATAAGCTTTTAACACGGGCCATTATCGATGCACAGCATACATTTAATGTGGTGCAGGCAGGCGGAGAGATCGAACGAATCCCTTCACCAATGATGAAGGCTGTAAATAAAGTAAATAAAATGTTCACAAAGAAAGGGGTCAAGAAACATGGACTTCATAGTTAAATTAGCAGAAGGGTTTATCAACCTATTCCAAACAGGTGCAGATACGTTTATTGACTGGATGGGATCCATTGTACCATTAGTTCTTATGTTACTTATTGCAATGAATACCTTAATTCAATTAATTGGGGAAAATCGTATTAATAAAATTGCCCAAAAATCAGCAGGGAACCCATTATTAAGATATATGGTGTTACCTTTCTTAGGATCATTTATGCTGGCAAATCCAATGCTCCATTCATTAGGAAGATTCTTACCGGAAAAGTACAAGCCAAGTTATTTTGCAGCTGCAGGGCAGTTCGCACATACAAGTAATGGTATCTTCCCTCATATTAACCCGGCGGAATTATTTATTTTCTTAGGTATTGCAAGCGGGATTCAACAATTAGGATTACCTATGACAGATTTAGCAATTCGTTATTTACTAGTTGGTTTAGTAATGAACTTTGTTGGCGGCTGGGTAACTGACTTTACAACAAGCTATGTAGAAAAACAGCAAAAAGTAAAATTAAGTAAAAAAGTTAACATAGAAGGGTAGGTGGAGACCATGAGTAAAAAAGTTAAAATAGTTAAAGGCTCTGGCGGTTTCGGTGGTCCTTTAGTAATCGGTATAAATGGTAAAAAAGATAAAGTAATGTATGTGACAGGCGGTCATAAGCCTGCCATTGTAGATAAAATTTGTGAAATTACCGGCGCCTCCGCGGTAAACGGCTTTGAAACATCCGTTCCAGAAGATGAAATTATGGCTGCTGTTATTGATTGTGGAGGGACATTACGCTGTGGTATCTATCCTCAAAAAGGTATCCCGACAATTAATATTATGGCGACAGGGAAAAGTGGTCCATTAAGACAGTATATTACAGAAGAAATTTATGTATCGAATGTAGATGTGGATCAAGTAAGTGTTGCTGGTGAAGATGAAGGAGCTGAACAAGCTTCTGAGACAGTTCAGCAGGCTTCTTCTGAAGAAACAGAAAAGAAAGAAAAGACAGAGTCCGAAGCAACCTATTCTAAAGATAAGAAGATAATGGAAACCAGAGCAGAGCAAGAAAATAAAAGCTTACTTACTAAAATTGGTTTAGGAGCAGGGAAGGTAATTAACACTTTCTATCAGGCTTCCCGTGATGCTGTAGAAACCATGCTGCATACTGTGATCCCTTTTATGGGGTTTGTTGCCCTGTTAATTGGTATTATCCAAGGTTCTGGAATCGGCGATTTATTTGCTAATATCATGTCTCCGCTGGCAGGAAATATTTGGGGACTAATGGTTATCGGTTTTGTATGTTCTTTACCATTCTTAAGCCCGTTACTCGGACCTGGCGGAGTTATTGGACAAGTATTAGGAACATTAATTGGTGTAGAGATTGGTAAAGGGAACATCCCGCCAAATCTGGCATTACCAGCATTATTTGCAATTAATACTCAAAATGCTGCGGACTTTATCCCTGTAGGTTTAGGTCTTGCAGAAGCAGAAACAAAAACAATTGAAGTCGGTGTGCCATCTGTTCTGTATTCCAGATTCTTAAATGGTGTGCCAAGGGTATTTGTCGCCTGGCTGGCAAGCTTTGGGCTGTACAAATAATAGAGGAAAAGAAAAGAGATTAATAAATTTAGGAGTGTTTTAACATGTATCAAACAACAATTAAAAGTATCGGAAAAGATGCAAAAGCATTTGAAGCAGAAAAAATGATGATTTTATTCGGAGATAATGCACCAAGTGAATTAGCGGATTTCTGCTACGTGATTGATTTAGTATCTGTGGATGAGGACATTGCAGCAGGGGACACATTAAAATTAGATGATGTTTCTTATCAGATCACAAGTGTTGGTGATGCAGTAAGAAAGAACTTAAACGACTTAGGTCATATCACATTGAAATTTGATGGAAGTACTACGGCAGGACAATCTGGTTCCCTTTATTTAGAAGAGAAAGAGATGGCTGATGTGAAGCCAGGTAGTACAATTAGGATTGAAAAGTAAGAGATAGTTTTAAAATAAGATGCCCCGTAAGCGAGCAGGAAGAACTGTGGCTTATGGGGATTTTTTAACCACTTAAATAATATTCCCTGCCCACTATTAAAAAAAGATAATATAAACTTATTAGATAAGGATGAAAACAACCTGCTTTAAAAGAGTAATATTTTCCTATTTGGAATAAGTATTCTATAATAAATTATACAAATAATTTATTGGGGAGTGAATGTGATGAAAAATAATCCAGATTTAAATAAAGAATTTGTACCTCTTTATCATCAGCTGAAAGAAACGATTCGCGAAGAAATAGATTCCGGGAATTGGAGACCGAATGATAAAATCCCATCGGAGCATCAGTTTATGGAAAAATATCAAGTCAGCAGAAATACTGTACAAAAGGCAGTTGACGATTTGGTTCATGAAGGCTTGATTTATCGTCAGCAGGGACGGGGTACTTTTGTGGCTCAGCCTAAAGTGGAACAGTCTTTAACCAGTTTTTATATCTTCAGCAAGGTGATGAAGGATAAAGGGCTGAATCCATATGATATTATTTTGGATATTGATGAAGTCACCCCTAAAAAAAGTGTTGCAAAGCAATTACAGATTGATACGGAGGAAAAAGTGATTCAACTAGTTCGTGTCAGATGTGCTAATAATGAGCCTTTAATTTTTGAAACTACTTTCCTGCCTAAAAAAATTGTACCTCATTTAACAAAAGAGGATGTAGAAAAGAATACGTTATTTACTTTCATGGAGCAGAAGTATAATATAAGTGTCGTTTCATCGAAAGAGGTATTTGAACCAGTCCTGATTCGTGATTATGAAAGTAAGCATTTGGATGTTAAGCCAGGAATGCCAGGATTATTACTGGATAGAGTGGATTATGACTTGGACAAGCGTCCGGTAAGCTATCTGCGTTCGATTGTACGAGGAGACAGATGCAGATTTTATACGGAATTAATTAAATAAAAAAATAACTTGACCCAACAACCCATTGACTATATACTTAACAAAAGAAATGAAAGCGCAATCATTTTGAGGGGTGGTATTGTAATGAGCAGCCTAGGCCTGAGTTATAAATTTATAGCCAGCAATATTGAGGGGGCTTCAAGTCAACAGGAATTATTTGGATGTATTAGTAATGAACTGATACAAGGGGGATATGTCAAAGATTCCTTTAAACAAGCTTTAATAGAAAGAGAGCAGGAACATCCAACGGGATTATTGATGGAAGATTGTTCTATCGCTATACCGCATACAGAAACAGAACATATCAATCATTCTATTATTAGCGTGATTAAGTTAAATAGTGATATTACGTTTCAACTAATGGAAAATAAACAAAAGTCAATATATCCTGATATCGTTTTTGTATTAGCTTTAAAAGATAGTTCAGCACATTTGAATGTATTGAAAGGGGTGATGGAGCTTTTCAGGGATAATCAAAAGAAAAATTTGGTATTAAAGGCGCAGTCGGCAAAAGAAATTGTTTCACTGATAGACACATGGAATTAATAGAAAAGGGGAGAAAAATCATGAATAAGATTATCGTAGCTTGTGGTACAGGAGTTGCAACGTCTACATCGGTGATAGAACAGATAAGAGAATATTTAGAGTCTAATGGATATCAGGCTGAATTTTATCAGTGCCGCACTTCTGAAATAGCTTCACAAATTCAATCGGTGAATCCAGATGTAATTGTCAGTACAGCAGAAGTAAATTTAGATACCGATATTCCAGTGCTCCGCGGGGTACCTTTTTTAACAGGGCTTGGTGTAGAAGAAGTAAATGAAGAAATAAAAAGCTATCTCCAAAGGGGGTAAACAATTATGGGAGCTGTTCGCGAGGTTATCGATTTTATTTTAAATCTTGGACCAAGCATTATTATGCCGTTTATTATTTTTATTATGGCAATGATTTTTCAAGTACCAATTGGGAAGGCAATAAGAGCGGGATTGACGGTAGGTATAGGTTTTATAGGGATTAACCTGGTGATTGGTTTGATGGTGGAAACGCTGGGACCGGCAGCTGAAGCAATGGTAAGTAATTTGAATATAAATTTAACAATACTTGATACAGGCTGGCCGACCGCTGCTGCGGCAGCATTTTCAGCCACTACGATACTTCCGTGGATTTTTGGTTTAGGCATCCTGTTAAATATTTTACTGATTATTACTAAGTTCACTAAAACATTAAATATCGATATGTGGAATTATTGGCAGTTTATTTTTGGAGCTGCATTTATCTACGCAGCTACGAATAATTTTATTTTATCAATTGTCATTGGACTGGTAGCTTTAGTCATTACATTAAAGCTGGCAGACATGACAGCACCAAAGGTACAGGAATTTTTCGGACTGCCTGGAGTTTCATTGCCACATATGCAAACAATGGCTTGGGCACCTGTAGGGATGGTCCTAGATAAAGTTTTAGATAAAATACCGGGATTAAATAAATTAAATGCTGATCCAGATAAGATTCAAAAGAAATACGGAATTTTAGGAGAGCCTTTGTTTATTGGAACGGTTCTGGGGGCATTAATTGGAGCACTTGCCTTTTTTCCACAAATTATGGCGGGAGAATTAGAAAGTGGCATTAGTCAATTACTGACCACTGCTATAACTTTAGGTGCAGTAATGATGATTTTTCCAAGGATGGTCCGGTTACTTATGGAGGGGCTGCTCCCTATATCTGATGGAGCAAAGAAGTTTCTGAATAAGAAATTTCCAGGAAGAGAGCTTCTTATTGGCCTGGATGTAGCTACTGTTGTAGGGAATCCCAGTGTAGTAGCAACCGGATTATTATTAGTCCCTATTACTCTAATACTTGCTGTAGTATTAAGCTTTTCCGGAATTAATCAGCTTTTGCCTTTTACAGATTTAGCTGTACTGCCATTCTTTGCTGTTTGGGCAGTAGTCTGGAGCAGAGGGAATTTAATTAGGGGTGTGCTCATCGGCTCATTCTTTATGGCAGGGATTTTATTAATTGCTACATTTATTGCACCGTTGCAAACACAATTGGCAGAGGCGG
The DNA here is from genome assembly GCF_007991515.1 of Oceanobacillus sojae. Lineage (GTDB taxonomy): Bacteria > Bacillota > Bacilli > Bacillales > Amphibacillaceae > Oceanobacillus > Oceanobacillus sojae. Next base: position 71,407 of record NZ_BJYM01000017.1, on the reverse strand, counting down.
CAAGCTTTAATATACCTGAAAATGCTTCTCTAATATCGAGTCTGGGAGGCGGCTCATTTTTACTTCCATGGTTATTGATGCTTCCATTTATCAGTGGCTCAGAGTGGACTTTAGGAATTGTGATTGGAATCGTCATCTTAGTAGCAGTATCCATCTTTTCTTATATTTACTTTTTTATACCGAAGTTACGAAAAAAAGAATTTGAAAAAAATGAGGATAATAAGTCACAAGAGAAGAAAACAGGGTGAAAGTTCATCATAACTTGACCCAACAACCCAATAACTTAAAACTAATGAGGAGAGATATAATGAAGGCAGCATCTTTTTACGGACCAGAGGATATAAGAATTGAAGAAGTAGATAAACCATCTCCAAATGAAGGAGAAATTATTGTTAGAAATAAGGTAGCTCTTACCTGTGGAACAGATGTAAAAACGTATGTGAGAGGGTATCCGCTTTTAGAGCCGCCTATACTATTTGGGCATGAGGCAGCAGGAGTGGTAGAAGCTGTTGGAGAAAATGTAATTAAGTTCAAAGTAGGAGATAGAGTAGTAGCTCATAATTCTGCACCTTGTAATCAATGCTATTACTGTAAACAAGGGCAGCATTCAATGTGTGAGGATTTACTAATTAACTGGGGTGCTTATGCAGAATATCAACGAATACCTAAACGAATCGTAGATCAAAACACATTTTTAATACCTGATTCAGTTTCATTTAAAAGTGCTGCATTAACAGAACCTTTATCATGCGCGGTATATGGCATCGAAGAGTCGAATATTAAACTGGGAGATAGAGTGGTAGTTAATGGAGCAGGACCGATTGGATTGTTTTTTATTAAATTAGCATCTTTAAAAGGAGCATATGTCATAGCAACGGATATGAACTCCGAAAGATTAGAAGTTGCAAAGGAGCTGGGGGCATCTGCAACTATTAATATAAGTAAGGTAGAGGATATTGTAGAAGCAGTAAAAAGTCTTACAGAAAATAATCGTGGTGTAGATGTGGCCATTGAGGCAGTAGGGATGCCTGAAGTGTGGGAAAATACCATCCTTATGGCACGAAAAGGGGGACTGGTTAATTTATTTGGCGGACCAAAATCGAATACAACGATTACAACACAAACGAATTTACTGCATTACTCTCAGTTGACCTTAAAAGGGATATTCCATACAACACCCCGGCATGTAAAAGCAGCCTTTGATCTGATTACACAAGGAACAATTACAGCTGATATTTTTGTGAATGGGGAATATGGACTGGATGAAGTGGAGCAGGCGATTATTAACCATAAGGAAGGAAAAGTTATAAAAAATGCGGTGTTATTGTAATTTAAAAATAGAATGGAGGAATATCTCTTGAATATGAAACAGGAAGTAGTTAAATACGCAAAAATGTGTTCCAATAGCGGGCTGACAGTTGGTACATCGGGAAATGTAAGTATTAGACATGGGGATATGATGTATATCACTCCTTCTGCATTACCGTATGATGAGATGAAAGAAGAGGATGTACTTGAGGTGGATTTGCGAAGCGGTGAAGTCGTACATGGCCATCGAAAGCCATCATCAGAAACACCAATGCATAGCCATATTTATGCGAAAAGTCCAGAGATTAAAGCAATTGTCCACACACATTCAACATATGCTACGATGTTTGCCTGCGCGCATAAGCCGATACCGCCAGTTCATTATATGATTGCTGATATTGGAAGAGAAATTCCGGTAGCTCCATATGCTACTTATGGGTCGGAGCAGCTGGCAAACTATGCAGTGGAGACGTTAGGAGATAATCAAGGAGTCCTGTTGGCTAATCATGGTGTAGTAGCCGTTGGAAGTAATTTGAAGGATGCATATCGTAGAGCAGAAGTAATTGAGGAAGTTGCGCTGCTGGCATATGGAAGTTACACGTTAAATAGCGTGAACCCTCTGACTGAACAGGATTTAGATAATACTTTAGAAGGGTTTAAAACGTATGTGAGTGGGTAAAAATAGACCGAATGAAATCAGTTTGTAAGTTAATTTCATTCGGTTTATTACTTGAAAAATGAAAGTACTATCTCTTTTTTAGTAAGCATGTGTTTTAATTCGTGAATAGCTTTTAGACCTTTTTATTTGCTATCATTATATTGCTTAACTTAGCTACTATCCCATTTGTTTTTTCAGTTCTAATCATCTAAAATTATAAGTTGGGACTATAATTTTTTAGACCCAACTTACCTGAATAACAAGAAGTTTACACAATAAAGGAGTAATATAGATGAGCAATTTAAAAAACAATGGCTATGCGCGGTATGATTTAATGCAGCAATTAAACTATGAAGGTATAGAAGCAGACTACCAGACATTATTAAATTATTTTGAGGACCTTCCTGCCGATGAATATGCTAAAGGATTAAATCGCTACAGAAGATATTCACGTGCACTTGTACTGCCATCCTCTAGTCAGATTGAATGGCTTCCAACACTGACAAAAGACGGAGAGGAGTACTCTGCGTACTTCCAAGGTAAATTTAATCCGGAGTATCCAGGATCTTATCGTGAATTTGCTTGCATTGATAAAGAAATACAAGCAAATAAATTATTAGAAAAAATTATCCTGTTTGATTATCATGAAACATTTTGGAAGGAAGAAGACCGCATTATGCCGATTCATGTTGGTGTGCATTTTGTAAAGCTCTATGTGGAAAATGATACAGATAAAGCTGTTTCTTCACCAAACTGCTTTCATCAGGATGGAGAGCCGTTTACTTTTGCTCATTTAATTAAAAGAGAGAATGTGAAAGGCGGTACCAACGCCATTGGTGTTCCAAAAGCAGCAGGAGAGATTTTTGATACGGTTGATCAGGAAGATGTGAAAGAGATTTTTGAAATCACAAAGCCATTAGAATCCTATGGTGTAGCGGATTCGGCAGTTTCGCATTATGTCAGCCCTATTGAAAAAGGCGACGGTGACGAAGCTGGTGTACGTTCTGTAATCTTAATTGATTATCAGCAAACTGTTGTAGCCGATGTAGATGAATCATAAGCGAGAAAAGAAGACTCTTCAACCTGGATTCAAGCGGGAAGAAGAGATTTCTTTTATATAGACAATGTCCTTACAAAAAATTATCAAGTTTGTATTGCTGGTCAGTCGGTTATATTCAATACAAACTCCAAATCAGCCTGTAAATGCTCCTGCATCAGCCTATTTGCTTCTACTGGATCATGTTTTTCAATAGCATCACAAATGTTGCTGTGTTCATCCAATAAAAAAGGTCTGTTATAAAAAACGACTGCATGGCTGAACATATAGATAATGGCTTGCATCCGGTCGACTGTCTCAATCATAATTGGATTACGCGATTCTTTGACGATATAGTCATGAAATTGTTTATTGAAGTTAATAATTTCTTCAGGATCTTCGGATTGCTTTGCTTTTTCAATAGCTGAACGTATGATAGCAATATTATCAGGTATCATGAATTTCGCAGCTTTTGAAGCAGCATAACCCTCAATAACGATACGCATTTCAAACATATGGCGAATATCTGTTGGAGAAGGTTTGATAATACGTTTATTTTTTATTAATCCTTCTTGCTCCAATCGACGAATAGCCTCTCTGACAGGTGTACGACTAATCTGTAGTTCTTTCGCCAACTTATCTTCTATTAATTTTGTCTGTCCTTCGTATTTACCTTGTAAGATACGATCTCTAACTGTTTCATAAGCATAAATTTGTGCAGTTTTGGCTTTCTTGTTTGTCATTTCGCGTTCTCCTTATTAAATCAAATAAAATGTGTTGTTATGTATAGGTTCATTTATCCTTTGTAAATTATAAAAAGAGGAAACTTTATCTATAATAAAAAAACCTCTTTTCATAATTATATCAAAAGAGGTTTTAAAGCACATACTTTCTACATCCTATTTACAAACTTAAGTGTATTGCATTAAAGTTATTTTTTAATTAACTTTCGTTTAGATATAGATAACTCTCTAAGAGAATAATATATCATTTCATTCCACAAGTTCGGTAAATTCGTCAAGATCAATATAGTGTCTTCTGTCTGTTTCCAACTGGGTGATTTCTTCTTCGGAATATTCTTCTACAGGCTGATAAGCTTTATTTTCCGGAACAACACGATCTGTTTTATATTGAGAGAATAACCAATCAATAATTCGTTCATCTTGATAAGCGTATATCCAGGAGCTATGCGTGCTTGTGGCTACTTTTTCTGTTTCACCTGGTAAATAAACTGTATATTTTGGGTTATAGCCTAGTTCTCTGTAGGCGTTTACTAATTCGTTAGTAAGTGTGTGAGCTCTTACACTATCATCATAAGATTGCATAAGCCAGGCAGGGATGTCAGCATACTTTGAAATATTAGGGATGACAGTTTCTTCTACTGGTGGAGCATCACCTACCGGATTATTCGGTCCGCCTGCCACAGGAAGCAAGGCAGCGTATAAATCGGGATTTTTAATAGCTAGATTATAGATGCCTTCTGCCCCGATAGACACCCCTGTAGCGTAAATTCTATTTGTGTCTATATCAGGGTATGTTTTCTTGAGGCTTTCTAATATATGTTCTATGGAGTTCATCACTTCTTCATCACGCCATAATTGATCAGGACTAATTTGAGGCGCAACTACGAGAGCCGGATGTTCTTTTTGAATTTCTGGCAATGTCCATAAAATAGTGCCCTCCCCTTTTGTAATACCTAAATGCTGATTGTTATCAGTACCTCGTTGTCCACTTCCATGAAGAGACAAAATAACGGGTATATCTGTTAGCTGGTCAATATTATCGGGAACAAAGAGACGGTAAGGCATGGTATTTCCTGCTGCATTCGTATATTCTTCAAAGGAAAATGATGCAGCAACAGCATATTCTGCGTATATTTCCAATTCAGCTATTTCAATATCATCTTCATCTGTTGTAAATCGCACATATTGTGCGTTTGTTGCAGGTAATATTCGATCAACTCTGTTGTGATTATTGCTTTGAATTACGTCGATGTCTGTCCACTTTTCTCCATCTAAACTCGTTTGCAGAGTCATGGATGTAATTGGCTGATTGGCTTCTACTTGCCATCGGCTAACTACTATTTCATTATCAAATGCAATAATAACTTCCTTTTCTCCATTTTCTTCCGGGACCCATACTGTATCAGGAGACTCGTCCAGGGCATCTACAACAGGTGTATTACTGTTTGTTGAGACATGCTGATGTTTTACAGTACTGTTATAAATAATACCTCTGCTTTGTTCTAACAGGTTATCTACTTCTGCAATAATTTTTTCTGTTTCTATATTATCTGGAGAGATGGTAATGACGTTGGTGAAAAGTTTTTTAAAATCAGCTTCTAGATCTGTTATTGCTGAAGAATCTCCCATGTTGATACCAAATACTTTTGAGTCTTCTATAGAATAAGTGCTTCTTATTTCATCAACAACCGTTTTAAGATCATCTTTGCTAATGGAGGTACTGATATTGATAAGTACAGCTTTTTTCTCCGTCTGAATAGAAGAGTCCGCTAACGCATTTAAAACTTGCTGTTGGTTATTGCTGGAAATAATTATTAGTGGAACGAGTTCTTCATCAACAGTGTCCGGAAGGGATAAAAGGTAAGAAATATCATCAATCTTTTGTTCATCAAATGCAGGGGCATCTTGTAAATTCACTGTAGAAATTTCTGAATCACTGTCAATGGTTTCGTCATTTTGGTTATTTGTAATTAGTACCACAATGAGGGCAACGAGTATAACTAACACCGGCATAATAATTTTATAATTCGAAATATTTTTCATGTAAATGCTCCTTTTAAAAAAGACATAAGTAAAGTGAATAGACTTTCTGATTAGTAACTTATTTTCCTGTATATATTGGAATGAATGTGTATTTGTATCAATCTCCTTCTATATTTTTATTTATAAATTTTAGAGAACCATTTTGTAATCGCTTTCTAATAATGTATACCAAAAATGATAAATTGTATACAATTTGTTGTCAATGGCTAATTATCATGCTAGAATAATTTTTAAGTGATTTGCGAAGATCATGTTCTTTAAAGAATATTTTTCATGGGGCAGGACTTTAAAGTAATAAAAATATGACATTATGTTGTGACCATATCACTGCCGTAATGAAACTGGAGAGGGGGTACAGATGATAAAAATATTTAATTGACAAAAAGAAATCGCTTACTAAAAAAATCCTTAACATTAGAAAGCTGGATGAGAAGTATTTCTTGCTATCTGGTAAGGAGCAAAAGGAACCAGGGTAAAAATGAGGAACAGGAATACAATGATAAAAATTTAGTTTTTGAAACAATGGGCAGATTGATTTCAAAAAGAAAGAACATATTTTAATGAAAGCGTTTCAAATGCAGTTATAATAAAGTAATTTTGTTCAGTTGTGACAAGGATGGAGAAGTACATGGGCAAACCATAAAGGGGAAGATAAATTATGTTAACAGGTAATGGATTAATTATTGGTTTTGTTGTTGCTTTAATTATTCTTTTTGTACTTATTATACGTTTTAAATGGGATGCTTTTATTGCATTATTAGTGGTGGCAATTGGTATTGGGATTGTCTCTGCTATTCCGGCAAATGAAGTACCCGCGGTGATTGCTGAAGGCTTTGGTAATACACTGGCCGGTGTGGGAATTCTGATTGGTTTAGGAATTATATTTGGACAATTTTTAGCTGCTTCAGGTGCAATAGAAAAGATTGCAAGTTCAATGTTGAAGACGTTTGGAGTGAAAAATTCACCATATGCTATAGCTGCTACATCGACAACAGTTGCTATTCCAGTATTTTTTGATGCCGCTTTTATCATCTTACATAAGTTGATTTATAGTTTGTCGTTGCGTACGAAAATTTCTTTAGCAACATTTGTAGCTATTCTTGCGATTGGATTGATTGTTTCACATAGCTTAATCATCCCTACGCCAGGACCGTTAGTAGTAGCGGACCAGATGGGTGTGGATATTGGTGTTTTCTTCATATATGGATTACTCGTAGCTATTCCTGCCACATTAGTTGGAGGAGTGATTTATGGGAAAATAATTGGGAAACGTATTCCTAATGGTAACCGTTTAGAAGATGTGAAAGAGGAATTACAAACAGTTGAGCAAGCGGAAAGAGGTCCCAATCGCAAAGAAATGCCAACATGGCTGGCCTACGCTATGCTTGCTTTACCAATTGTATTAATTCTATCAAATACAGTCGTTAATAATGTTATTTTGCAAGACTCTTCCGAAACAATACTTGGTAAAATTTTTGCAGTTGTTGGAGATAAAAATAGTGCATTGCTTATCAGTGTAATTGTTGCAATGTTCGTATTAAAGCCATATATTAAAGAAAAAACAGAAGTGGTCATGAAAGAAGCATTTGAATCTTCAGGGATGGTATTGTTAATTACTGGTGCTGGCGGAGCTTTTGGACAAGTTGTTCAGCAAACTGGTCTAGGAGATTTACTTGTAAATTTGATGACAGGGTTTAATATGCCAGCGTTGATTTTAGGCTTTGTTTTTGCGCAAATTTTAAGGGCTTCTTTAGGAAGTGCAACAGTAGCTCTAGTTACAACTTCTACGATTTTAGGGCCACTAGCCGCAGACTTAGGTGCATCTCCAGTTCTATTAGGACTTGCAATAGCGGCAGGTGGTATTGGACTATCCTTGCCAAATGATTCTGGGTTCTGGGTGGTAAATAAATTCGGGCGATTATCTGTAACGGAAACGATTCGTATATGGAGTTTAGGAGGATTTGCAGCTGGCGTGACAGCACTGGTGATGGTACACCTATTGAACGCTATTTCTGGTTTCTTGCCAGGTCTTTAATAATAAGAAATAAGAGGGGTTGTTCAATACCCCTTACATATTTAATCTATACGAAGAAAAGGTGGAGAAAAAATGAAACAAAGTGTTGGATTTATTGGATTAGGAATTATGGGAATGCCAATGACAAAGAATTTATTAAAAGCTGGCTTCAGAGTGACTGCTTTTGATTTGAATCCAGAGGCTGTGAAAGCAGTTTCGGCAGAAGGAGCAATACCTGCAGCAACTGGAAAAGAAGTAGCTGAAAATAGTGATGTAGTTATTACCATGCTTCCAAAAGGAGATCATGTCCGAGCAGCTATTTTTGGTCTGAATGGTGTTATCGAAGGTGCTAATGAAGATACTGTTATCGTGGATATGAGCTCTGTATTACCAACAGAGTCCAAGCAATTAGCTCTTGATGCAAAAGAACAAGGCGTGGCCTTCTTAGATGCTCCGGTAAGTGGCGGAGAGACAGGAGCAGTTGATGGAACACTTGCTATTATGGTCGGAGGAAATTCGGCAAATTTTGAAAATGTAAAATCTGTTCTAAAAGCAATGGGGAATAATGTGGTCTTAGTTGGTGATTCGGGTTGCGGATCCACAGCAAAATTAGCTAACCAGATTATTGTTAATTTAAATATTGCTGCTGTATCAGAGGCGGTTACACTTGCTACAAAAGCGGGGATTGATATAGAGAAAATGTATCAGGCGATTCGGGGCGGCTTGGCTGGAAGTGCGGTATTAGATGCAAAAGTTCCGATGATGCTGGATCGTAATTTTACAGCTGGCGGCCGCGTCGATATTAATATGAAGGATATTACCAATGTAATGAATACAGCACATGATTTGCATGTACCGCTTCCTTTATCCAGTCAGCTATTAGAAATCTTCCATTCATTAGCAAGTGATGGAAAAGAAACATTAGACCACGCAAGTATTGTGCAGCATTATGAAAAATTAGCAAATGTGACTGTGAAAAGAGAAGAGGTGGAGTAATATGGCAGAAATGCTAAATGCGAAAGAGATTTTGAGAAGCATCAAAGCAGTTGATAGACAGCAAACGCTATCCGCTCTGCAAGCAGAATTAGCAGATTCTCCGTATAAAATTGTTGTCCTTGATGATGATCCCACAGGAATTCAGACGGTGCATGGTGTATCAGTATATACAAATTGGGATAAAGCCTCCATTGAAGCAGGTTTTGCAGAAAAAGAAAGCATGTTTTTTATTTTAACAAATTCACGCGGATTTACCGAACAGGAAACGATTCGCTGTCATATAGACATTGCTGAACGTGTGCAGGCAGTATCTGAGGAAAAAAACATTCCATATATCTTAATTAGCCGTTCAGACTCTACGATGCGCGGGCATTACCCGCTGGAAACAGAGATTCTGAAAGAAACTATCGAAGAAAAGGGAGCGGCTTCCTTTGATGGAGAGGTTATTATCCCGTTTTTTAAAGAGGGCGGAAGATTCACCATAAATAATATCCATTATGTTCAGGATGGTGATGTCCTGGTTCCTGCCGGGGATACAGAATTTGCGAAGGATAGAACATTTGGATTTACTGCTTCTGATCTTGGTGAATGGGTGGAGGAAAAAACGAATGGCCGATATACAAAAGAAAATACCATTTATATCTCTTTAGAGGATTTACGTGATCAAAAAGTAGATAAAATTAAAGAACAGCTGCTGCTGGCTAAGGATTTTCAAAAAATCGTAGTGAACGCAGTCGGCTATGAGGATGTAGAGGTTTTTGCTACGGCATTAATCAAAGCTATTCGTGCCGGGAAGTATTTTATTTGCCGCAGCGCCGCTTCTTTAACGAAAGTACTTGGAGATATCAGTGATAAACCTTTATTAACCAGAGAAGAAATGCTTATTTCTAAAAGCAGGGAAAATGGTGGATTGATTGCAGTCGGCTCTCATGTGAAAAAAACAACAGAACAATTACAGCATCTGCTGGATAGCGGGCTGGTACAGGGAATTGAATTTGATGTACATCTTGTTCAGGATGAAGAGAAGTTTAAAAAAGAAACAGAACGGGTTCGTTTAGCTTGTGAAGAAGCGATTAAAAATGGTCAATCCGTTGTTTATTATACGCGCAGAGAACGTCTGGATCTTGGAGAAAATAAGAAAGAGGAAGAATTAAAGCAATCTGTAAAAATTTCAGATGCGGTAACGAGTATTGTGAAGGATTTGGCAGTACAGCCAAGTTATGTCGTTGCTAAGGGAGGGATTACTTCCAGCAGTATCGGAACAGAAGGCTTGTCTGTAAAACGTGCAGAAGTAGCAGGACAGGTGAAACCAGGTATTCCTGTTTGGAAGACTGGACCGGAGAGCAAATTTCCAAATGCTGCTTATATTATTTTCCCGGGAAATGTCGGACAGCCGGAAACGTTAAAAGACGTTGTGGCAGTGCTGGAAGATAAAGAGTAGGTGAAAAAAGTAATAGGAAGCAGAATGATCTGCTTCCTATTACTTTTTAATATTTATCTAAAATTTATAGACGCTTGATTGCAGGCTCATAAATGTCCTTTAAAGTCTGTACACTATGCATGAATTTCTTCTGTTCATCCTCGTTCATTGGTACTTCAATGATTTCTTGAACTCCTTTACGGCTGATGATAGTTGGGACACCAATACATACATCCTTCACACCATATTGCCCTTGTAAATAGCTGCTTGTAGTTAACACAGTATGCTCGTTCTTTAAAATAGCTTCTGTAATCCGTACGAGGCTCATGGCAATGCCATAAAAAGTAGCTCCTTTTTTCTCAATGATATGATAAGCTGCGTCACGCACTTCCACAAAAATTTGATCAAGATCCTCAGCTTTGTGGTTTTCATGCGTTTCAAGATAAGTATGAAGCGGCACAGGACCAATCGTTGCTCTGCTCCATAACGGCAGCTCTGTATCTCCATGTTCACCAATGATGTATGCATGGACAGCTTTAGGTGAAATTTTAAAATACTCTCCCAGTTTATAACGGAGCCGTGCTGTATCTAATGTTGTGCCGCTTCCAATAACACGATGTGCAGGAAGACCGCTAAACTCAATTACTGCCTGTGTTAGAACATCCACAGGATTCGTTGCAATTAAGAAAATTCCATCAAAGCCTGAAGCCATGACGTCATCCACAATTTTTTTAAAGATTTTCATGTTTTTTTCAACGAGATCTAAGCGTGTTTCACCTGGTTTCTGGTTTGCTCCTGCACAGAGACAGACGATATCCGCATCTTTACAGTCTTCGTAGTCCCCTTGCCAGATATTTGTAAGAGAAGGCGCAAAAGTCTTGCCATGGTTTAAATCCCATACATCTCCAAGTGCTTTATCTGCATTTAAGTCAATAATTGCTATCTCTTCCGTTACCCCTTGGTTCATTAAAGCAAATGCGTAACTGATTCCAACTGCCCCTGATCCGATTAAAACAACTCTATCTACTTTTTGATATTTTGTTTCCATCATTCTGCCCACCCCTTGGTTTTATAATTAATACTCCACTCTTATATTGTGAATCATTTCACAATATAAGTCAATAGTATTTTAATAAGTTTTCTCTTAGGCTCAGAATACTTGAAGGAAGTAGAAAAGTAAATAGGATTTCCTATTGAATTTTAACTGGAAATGTGTATAGTATTTCTAAACAAAATCAAAGCTGATAAAAATTATAAAAAAAAGCGATGAAGAGAAGAGCAAATATAAGAAAAGCATTACAGAGAACTCCAGAAGCTGAGAAGGAGCGTGCGAAATTATATTGAACCAAGCCTCGAAGCTGCACATAGGATTGTCAGATGTTGATGTGCCGGTTCTCCCGTTATCGGGAGAAGCAATGATTGATTCTGTTGCTTATAGAGGTTTTTGCAGAGATGCAGAAACATAATGAGGTGGCACCACGATCTTCTGTGATATAAGAAGTCCCGTCCTCAAAGTTTAAATAACTTTTAGGACGCGGGCTTTTTTATGGAAGAAAATTGGGGAGGGTGGAAAAACACCTCATTACTTTTAACGGGGATAGGCGTATCTAAGGAGCCTGGATATACCTGATTGCATTAAATTTAATTATTTTAGAAATGACAGGATCCCCGCTTGCGGTTTCTATACTGTATATTCTAATGCCATTAGCTGCAATGTTCACTAACTTTTGGGCAGGTTCATTTATTGATCATTTGAATCAAAAGCATCTGATGATTGGACTGGACTTATTCCGGACAGGACTTATTTTTGTTCTTCCTTTTTTGGATTCATTACTGGTAATCTATATTATTGTGTTTGGAATAAATGTTGCAAGTGCCATGTTCGAGCCGACGTCTGTTGTCTATATGACTAAGTTAGTCCCAAAAGGAAATCGCCAGCGATTTAATGCCTTACGTAATTTTATTAATTCCTGCGTTTTTATATTGGGGCCATCTATTGCTGGAGCATTATTTATGGTTGGGAGTCCTGCGCTTGCTATATTTACGAATGCAGGAGCATTGTGTATTTCTGCCATAATTATTCTTTTTCTGCCTAATCTGCATGAGCAATCTCAAATAAATGGCAGGATTAATATGCAGTCTGTTATTCAGGATTGGAAGAAGATTCTAAAGTATGGAGCTGACCATAAATATATTATCTTGATTTATATTTGTTTGGTGGAGTGACTGTTTTTATGACAGGGCTTGATTCGATGGAGGCTGCTTTTGCAGTAGAGGTTCTGCTTCTGGATGAAAGCGCCTATGGATTTTTAGTCAGTATTGCAGGAGCAGGAATTGTAGCTGGTTCCTTGATTAATGCGTTGTTTGCTAAGCTTTTAAAAATTAATGTACTGATGGGATTCGGGGTTATATTTACGCCCATTGGTTATTTAATTTTTGCCTTCTCCACAAATTTTATGGCAGCTGCAACAGGATTCTTTCTGCTGACATTTGCACTTTCTTTTGCCAACACAGGCTTTCTGACCTTTTATCAAAATAATATACCAGTGGAGATTATGGGGCGTTTCTTTACTGTTTTTGGATTGGTGGAAGCAGCTTTCATTGTTTTATTTACTTTGGCGATCGGAATAGCAGCTGAATTGATTGAAATTAGATTGGGGGCTCTTTCTTATTTTTAGGGTTGGGAATTGGTTTTAATTTTTTGATACAAAAGAAGTATCAAAGAAAGGGTTATCAAGCTAATTAAAACTATTAAAAATTGAATCATTTAAATGAAGATAGAGGGAAAGGTTATGTTAATTCCCTCTATCAGATGATTAAGCTACTATTTGTTTATAATCTTGAACCTTATTTTACAATTTCCTGTTTCAAAAATGCAAGGACTGAATCAGGCAATGGAATCCCTTCTTTCCCTCTTTTTTTGGCATTGAGCATCTCCAGCTCACCAGGAATATAAACTTTGTCTATATTTGGACCAGGGGTAGTTTCTCTTAATTCCTGAATCATTTGATCAAGTCGAGATGTAAATGTATCAATGGAAACAAATTTTGCTGGATCGATTGCCATAAAAAAGTGTCCTAGTTCTCGATTTTTATCATATTCTCCATACATTTTAGAGACATGCGGGCCAAAAGCTGCTCCAGTCAGCATAGCAGAGAATATTTCAACTACCATTGCTAATCCATATCCTTTTGGACCGCCAAAAGGTGATAATGCAACTACTTTATTCGGATCGTGTGTAGCTTCACCATTTTCGTCCACTCCCCAACCGTGGGGAATACTTTCTTTTTTTTCTTTTGCATTTAAAATTTTACCTAAGGCAACGGTGCTTGTAGCGAAATCTAATATGACAGGTTCTTCCTTATTTGCTGGAAAGCCAAAAGCGATTGGATTAGTACCGAAGAAGGGTTCTGATCCGCCGAAAGGAACTACAATTTTATCTGTGTGAGTCATCGCTATACCAATTAAATTATTTTGAGCAGCTTGTTCAACGAAGTAAGAAAGTGCGCCACAGTGACTGCTATTTTTGACCGCTACAGCTCCGGCTCCTGCTTCTTCCGCTTGTTTAATTGCTATATCCATTGCTGATTTAGAGATGTAATGTCCAAATCCATTATCCCCATCTAAAACACTAGTTGAGGCGGAGGTCTCGGTTACTCGTGGTTGAGCAGCAGGATTAATACCTCCCGATTGAATTCGTTTAATATAATGTTCTACCCTTAGAACACCGTGAGAATCGACACCTCTTAAATTTGCGTGCACCAGAACATCAGCAATTGCTTCGGCAGCCTCTTCTGTTACACCATACTTTAAAAATATTTTCTTTGTTATATCTTGGAGCTCCTTTTTTGGAATCATAGAAATTTCTCCTTTCCCTTGAAAACGTTTAAATTTATACTAGCATACTTGTATGGTAGTGTGGTAGAATAAATTTCAGAAAGGAGATAAGAAGATGTTAAATCGAACTAAATTTAAACATTCAACGAGAGATTTTGTTTATGATTCATTGAGAGAATCTATTATGGATTTGGAGTTGCCTCCTGGTGCGGCTATTTCTGAGAAAGAAATTTCTGAAGAGCTGGAGGTTAGCCGGACCCCTGTCAGAGAAGCTTTTCTAAGATTAAAAGAAGATGAACTTTTAACGGTGCTTCCGCAAAGAGGATCATTTGTGGCATTAATTGATTTAGATCATGTGGAAGAAGCGCGTTTTTTACGAGAGCAGGCGGAAGCAGGAATTATTCGTTTAGCATGTGAACAGTTTTCTGATGAATGTCTGAATAAATTAGAAATGAATGTAATAGAACAGAAAAAAGCAAGAGATGATGATGATGAAAATACCTTATATATATTAGATAAAGAATTTCATAGGCTGCTTGCAGAGGGAGCAGACAAGCGACGTGTATGGAAAACAATTCAAAAAATGGACACGCATTCTATGCGGCTTCGTAAATTGAGTATCGAGTTAAAATTGAACTGGAAGAAGTTAGTTGAACAGCATGAGGCAATGGTTGAGGCTATAAAGGAAAAGAATCAAAAAAAAGCGGAGGATTTGATTCGGGCGCACCTGGCATTGCTTATATATGATCAAAAGGCACTAAAGGATAGGTATCCTGACTATTTTAATTAAATAAAATGTTATAAAGGGGTTAAACATCATGTTAAAGAGAATGTTTGTATTCAGCTTGCTGACTCTCCTTATTCTAAGCGGGTGCTCTTCAGCAAAGGAGAGTTCCGCAAAGGAAGATGATGTTACACATTGGAAGATGACACATATCTCTGATGCAAGTCATCTCTGGCATCGTACAGCTGTTGAATTTGCTAATCGGGTAGAAGAAAAAACAAATGGAAAAGTAGTAATTGAGATTTTTCCCAACAGTCAGTTGGGCAGTGAGGTAGATAATATTAACTCCATTCGTTTTGGAGCAACGGATCTAACAATTACAGGTGAGACATTAGAAGTATGGACTCCTAATGCTGTAATGTTAGCGGTTCCATATGCGTTTGAAAGTGAGGAGCATATGCGTAATGTGATTGAGGGAGAGATTGGAGAGAGAATCGAACAGGATATTGAGAGAGATGTTGGATTAACACCGTTATTTTATATGGAGCGCGCTCCGAGAAATTTAACATCTAATTATCCAATTTCAACACCTGAGGATTTAAGAGGATTTAGTATGCGTGTGCCCAATGTGCCATTATTTTTAGATTCCTGGTCATCAGCAGGAGCTCAACCTCAAGTAATCAGTTTAAATGAAGTATTTACCGGCTTACAGCAAGGTGTCATTGATGGTCAGGAGAATCCGAATGATCTTATTGAAAGTAATGGGTTCTATGAAGTACAAAACTATTTGAATTTAACAGAACATGTACGTTCCTGGATTTATGTAGTGGTAGGTACAGAACAATTGGAAGCGCTGCCTGAAGAACAGCAGGAGGCGGTAAAAGAAGCTGCAACAGAAGCAGAGCAATATGCACAAGGTCTATTGGAAGAAGAAACAGAAGCGGTTCTCCAAAGATTGCTGGATAATGGAATGGAAATTAATGAAGACGTGGATCAAGACGCTTTTCGTGAAGCAATGCTGCCTGCGTTAGAAGAGTATTTTGATGAGGAGCAGTTAGAATTGTATCTTGAGATTTTAGATGCAGCGGAAGAAAGCGGTGATGAAGAATGAATATAATGAAAAAAGTTGATAAGACTCTTGGAATAGTGACAATGCTGTTATTTACTGCTCTGTTGCTAGTAGTTATTATTCAGATTTTAAGTCGCTATTTCCCATATGACTTTATGTGGACAGAAGAGCTTTCCCGCTATTTATTTGTGTATTCTATTGTTACAGCAGCTCCGCTGGCATTGAGAAAACAAGAGTTTATCCGGGTAGATTTATTGATTGAACGATTGTCTGACCGTGTCCGAAAAATATATGAAAGTGTTATTTCTACAATGATTTTATTGTTTTCTATCGTATTATTTATCTATGGAATACAGCTTGTCAGTCTAGGTTCTGATTTTTATGCTCCCACGTTAGGATTTTCAATGTCTTACACGTATGCAGCGGTTCCCTTACTGGCGATTTTATTAATGATATATTCTGTTGTTTACATTATTGATCAATTTACTGGAAAGAATCAGGACGAGGAGGGTGAGCAAATATGATGGCTTTATTGCTTTTTGGACTATTCCTGTTATTAATCGCTTTCGGCGTGCCAATAGCCTTTAGTTTAAGTATATCATCCTTGGTTTATTTGCTTGTAGCCGGAGTGCCGTTGACAGTCATTCCGCAAACCATGTTTGCCGGACTAGATTCATTTGTTATGCTGGCAATCCCTGCTTTTATTCTTGCCGGTAATTTGATGAACGCCGGAGGAATTACTAATCGTATTATTGATTTTGCAAATGCTGTTGTTGGTCATATTAGAGGTGGACTAGGCTTAACAAACGTGGCTTCCTCCTTAGGCTTTGCAGGAATTTCTGGAACAGCCTTATCGGATACAGCGAGTATAGGATCTGTCATGATTCCAGCAATGAAAAAACAAGGATATGGCGCCGGGTTTTCTGCTGCGGTTACATCCATATCTTCTACAGTTGGACCAATGCTTCCACCTTCACTTCCAATGATTATCATCGGAACATTGGCGAGTATTTCTATTGGGGACTTATTTTTAGCTGGAGCAATTCCCGGTGTCCTGCTAGCTATTGGCTTTTTAATTGTTACATATGCCATTTCTGTAAAGCGTCAGTATCCTAAGGGAGAAAAACAGTCATTTTCTGTAATTGGAAAGACATTTTTTGGTGCATTTTGGGCACTGTTAATGGTTGTTATTATCTTGTGGGGAATTCTTGGCGGCTATTTTACTCCAACTGAAGCGGCAGTAGTTTGTGTTGTGTATGCTTTTATTGTTGGCAAATTTGTCTATAAAGAACTGAAGTTAAAAGAAATACCTGGTATTTTATTGACTACTTTACGATCTACTGCTTCTATCCTTTTACTTGTGGGTTTTGCAAATACATTCGGGTGGATTTTAGTTAGTGAAGGTGTTCCACTTCTTATTGCGGACGGAATTTTATCTATTTCAGAAAATCCAATAATTGTTATTTTATTAATAATTATATTACTTTTACTTGTAGGAATGTTTATGGAGACAATTGCAGCATTGGTTATTCTATTCCCAGTTTTACTGCCTGTTGCACAAAGTGTGGGAATGGATCCAATTCACTTTGGAGTGGTAATGGTATTATCTCTAATGATTGGATTATCTACTCCTCCAGTAGGAGTCTGTCTATTTGTAGCATCGACATTCGCTAAAGTGCCGATCACCAGAACCGTAAAAGAGTTGCTCCCATTTTTGGCAGTGGCAATGGTGGTATTAATTATTGTAGCTTATGTTCCTTCATTATCGTTGTTCTTACCAAGTTTATTTGAATAAAGGATGTGTATACATTATGAAAGCTATACAGGTGGAAAACCCTGGTGAATTGGAAATTGTAGAAATAGAAAAACCGAAGTTGGAAGGTTTACAGGATGTTATTGTTAAGGTGAAAAA
This sequence comes from Oceanobacillus sojae, assembly GCF_007991515.1. Lineage (GTDB taxonomy): Bacteria > Bacillota > Bacilli > Bacillales > Amphibacillaceae > Oceanobacillus > Oceanobacillus sojae. The sequence continues at coordinate 53,647 of NZ_BJYM01000017.1, read as the reverse complement.
TGTCGGTATATGTGGTTCAGACGTCCATATTTATCATGGCAGCAACCCTTTTACTGTCTATCCTCGGATTATTGGCCACGAAGTTTCAGGAATTGTGGAGGAGGTTGGTGAAGAAGTATCTTCTGTAAGGGTAGGAGATTTAGTGGCTCTAGAGCCAATCCTTTACTGTGGAGAATGCTATGCTTGCCGAAAAGGACAGCCGAATGTCTGTAAATCATTAGAGGTTTTCGGTGTCCATCGGGACGGTGGTATGAGTGAATGGCTTAAGGCTGAAGAAAAGAATTGGCATAAGGTCTCGGATTGTGTTTCCGAAGAAGCAACGTCTTTAATTGAACCGCTAACGATCGGTGCCCAAGCAACCTATAGAGGAGAAGTCAGGGAAGGTGATACGGTATTTATTATCGGGGCCGGACCAACTGGAATTGCTTGCCTCTTGCTGGCTAAAGAACATGGGGCGAAAGTGATTATCTCTGATTTCAATCAAACAAGATTAGATTACGCTGCTTCAATTGGTGCAGATGTTACCATTCAACCGAAAGAAACAGATGTAGCAAAAGAAATAGAGAGATTAACAGACGGAGAACTTGCAAATGTGGTGATTGATGCAGTAGGTCTTCCACAAACATTTCAGCAGGCAGTTGAATTGGCATCTATTGCAGGGACAGTGGTTACATTAGGTTTCAACGAACAACCTTCTGCGATACCTTCGCTGCTATTAACAAAAAAGGAATTGAAAGTTGTAGGTTCGAGACTGCAGACGCATCAATTTAAAGGCGTTATTGAAAAAGTGGAAAAAGGGAAACTGGATCCAAGTCAGATTATCTCGCATCGTTTTCCGATGGAACAAGTTAAGGATGCATTCGATCTATTGGAAAACAAACCTGAGGAAGTAAGAAAAATTGTGTTGACATTTTAGCAGCAGGAGTGGGTAGGATATGAGAATGACATTTAGGTGGTATGGTGAAAATAACGATTCTGTTTCACTGGAACAAATAAAGCAGATTCCTGGTGTAGAAGGATTGGTATGGGCATTACACCATCGTGCAGCAGGTGAAGTTTGGCCGGAAGAGGAAGTATTGGAAGTGAAAAAACAAGCCGATGCATATGGTTTTCATTTAGATGTAGTAGAAAGTATTAACGTACATGAAGACATAAAATTAGGCAAGGAAACAAGAAATGAATATATAGAAAATTATAAAACGAGTCTAAGGAATGTTGCCAAAATAGGCGCGAAGGTAGTTTGTTTTAATTTTATGCCCGTATTTGATTGGACACGAACAGACTTATATAAAAAATTAGAGGATGGCTCCACCGCATTATTTTATGAAACATCAAAAGTGAATGATATGAATCCCAATGATTTGATTGAGCAAATAACCAATTCGGGCTATACAATGCCTGGATGGGAACCAGAACGCCTGAAAACAATTAAAGAATCTTTTAAGTCGTATGAAGAAGTAGACGAGGATCAATTATGGAAGAACTTAGAGTATTTCTTGAAGGAAGTTCTTCCTGTTGCTGAAGAGGAGGATATTAAACTGGCTATACATCCAGATGATCCGCCTTGGCCAGTGTTTAATCTTCCCCGAATTATTACGAGTGAGCAGGCCATTGAAAGGTATCTGTCTATTTCAGACAGCCCCTCACATTGCTTGACCTTGTGCAGCGGATCATTGGGAGCTAATCCGAATAATGATATTCCGGCTATCATCCGCAGGTTTCATAATCGTATTGCTTTTGCTCATATTCGCAATGTACGAATCTATGAAAATGGTGATTTTATCGAAACATCTCACCGAACAAAGGATGGATCAGTACCAATTGATGATATTGTCAAAGCTTATCATGAGACAGGTTTTAAAGGATATGCCCGTCCAGATCATGGTAGACATTTATGGAATGAACAATGCCGGCCGGGTTATGGTTTATATGACCGTGCTTTAGGCATCATGCATCTCTGGGGTCTTTGGGATGCTTATGAATTAGTGAAGAGAAAGGAGCGTGCATAAACAGTGTTACCAACTCATGAAGATCTAGCTGGAAAAACAGCGGTTGTTACAGGCGGAAGCGGCGTTCTTTGTCAAGTTATGGCAAAGGAGCTAGCCCGCCAAGGGATGAAAGTAGCAATATTAAATCGAAATGTGGAAAAAGGACAGAAGGTAGCAGATGAAATAAAAGAGCAGGGCGGTATGGCGATTGCAGTATCTTGTGATGTATTAAATGAAGAAAATGTGAAGGAAGCGTATGAGGTTGTGAAGCAGGAATTAGGAGAATGTGATTTGCTGATTAATGGAGCTGGAGGAAATCATCCGGATGCCATTACGGATAAAGAAATATTTGAAGCAGGGGATATCGAAAATACTTCTTTAAAATCTTTTTTTGATTTGCAGTTGAGTGGCTTTGATCATGTTTTTCGGTTGAATTTAATTGGTTCACTCATACCAACACAAGTATTTGCGAAAAAAATGACTGAATACGGTGGGAATATTATTAATATCTCATCCATGGCAGCTCCAGCCCCAATGACGAAAGTTCCAGCCTATAGTGCTGCCAAAGCAGGCATTGATAATCTTACCAAGTGGTTATCTGTTCATTTTGCTGATGCTGGTATTCGTATTAATGCGATTGCGCCTGGGTTCTTTTTAACAGAACAAAATCGGGGACTTTTGCTTGATGAGGATGGTTCTTTATCCGAGCGCGCAGAGAAAATTATCAATCATACTCCACAAGGCCGATTTGGAAAGCCGGAAGATTTATTAGGAACATTGCTTTGGCTGGCAGACGACAATATGTCTGGCTTTGTAACAGGGATTACCGTACCTGTAGATGGTGGATTTATGGCTTATTCAGGTGTTTAGATTATTGTACAGAACTTATAAAAAGAATGAAGGTAAAATATTTGTTTCAAAGGCACTAGAGTAGTAATATAAGACTTCTGCATAAACAAACAACGATATGTTTACGCAGAAGTCTTATTTCAATTTATCCACATTAGAAGAAAATTGTATAAAACAATGAAAGCGCAGGCATGATTTTATCAAAGTTAACTGTCTATAAATCTCCTGCTTCCAAATACAATGCTATACTGAAAATAACATAGAAAACGTGGTGATAACCGTGGCAGAAATAAAAAAAGTAAAAAACTTTCCCCATATAGATATACATCCTTCTTTAAAAGATAAGCTGAAGGCAGTACAATCAATCCTTCAATCTGAGAAGTATCATGAATTATTTATTGCTGAAAAAGATGGAAATGCAATTGCACTGGCACTCAGCTGGTTAAATTCTTTTCATCCATCAGCAAAATATATCCGCTTCTTTGCAGGGAAGGAGCAAGATAGAAATGTGTATATATATGAGCTTCTTACTCCACTGCTTGGGAGTAGATCCACCCAGGATAAGTGGATCTACTCCTGCTGCTCCAATGAAAAAGATAACATTGCCATCGTTGAAGAAAAAGGATTTCATCTATTCCGGAGGACGTTTGAAGAAACAGTTGGAGTGACATGGATGCTGCAGCATTTAGATAGCCAGACTATAGATGAAAAGATAACTCCTCTAAAAGAAGTGATGTCCGATTTGAAAAAGAAGCAGCAGTTCTTATCCAAAATAAAAACAGATTATGAACAGACACATGCAGATAACCCTGTTGGATGCTTTACACTTACTGAATGGGAAGAAATTTTAAGAAATGATTGTCCGGATGAAAGTAGGAGTTCTGTTTTATTTATAGAGGAAGAAATCGCCGCATATATCATGCTTCATCCTGGTGATACAGAAAATCATTATGAAATCGGCTGGGTTGGCTTAGATCAAAAAAAACAGGATATCGATCTATTGAAGCAGCTGCTATTCAGACAATTGCAGTCGCTCAAAGATAATGATGTGAAGACAGTAGAGATAGAAGTTGATTCTACTAATCCTGTTGTGATGCGTTTATTTGATTTTTTGGAATTAAATAAGAAGGAGTCTTGGAATTCATATATACTCAAGTAAGCATTGATTATGAAAAAAGAAACCTGCACAAGCAATCAGAGCGCTTATGCAAGTTTTCCGGCATTTCATTCTGGATTCCTAAAACGGAAGTTCTCATTTTTGTCGTCTAAAAGAGGCAGATTGTTCTTTTAAAGGTTCATTCATAAGTGCCTCAACAGCCGGCATATCAGCAGGTGCCCAATGTAAAGAAGGCAAATTTTCTCTCTGCAGCCAGATAAGCTTGGCATGTTCATTTGTTTGAGGGACGCCTTGAACTAATTCTGCTTTAATGACAATAAGCTGAATAATAAAGGTATGATATTCGTGGACATTCTCATGGAAAACCTCCTGAGCTTGAATCCTGCAGGACATTTCTTCATATACTTCACGCTCTAATGCAGTAAATAGGTTTTCTCCTTCTTTTACCTTTCCTCCAGGGAATTCCCACATGTTTGAAAGAGACATCTGGCCGGATCGTAGTGCACATAATATCTCACGGCGCTCATTCTCTATAACCGCTGCAACAACCTGTACCGTTTTCTTCAACCTGAAACCCCTCCTGCCTCTAATAATGCTCTCTCTCTAGGATAGCATGTTTATATGGTTTCTGGAACGATACAGGCTGGCAAACGAGCTTTATTTTTCTTCAAAGAAAGAATGGAAGTATACATAAACTGCATTTTCTTTATCCAGGACTTTGTATAACTTTCCATTTTGGTCAGGAGGAACAATCCGGATATATTCGTTAGTGATATAGAGATATAGATGGGTGTCATCAGACAGGCTCATTTCGACGGTATATTCCTGACTATCATTGGTGATTCTTCCGCCGTTGTAAATTCGGACATCTTCAATAAGCATTCTGGTGATGTCATTTGATTGATTTAATACAATTTCTTCCTCACTTTCGGGAAGTACAGGTTCATCACTATTCATGTGACTGGAATCAGACTTCATAATAGTAATCGAATTAATATGTCTCCGCTCTCCGTCACTGGTAAGCTCATCAGCCAGAACAATTGGCAGATTTGTCGGCAGGGAGGTGAAGGAGATTTTAAAGTAGAAAATAGAAACGAGCAAAATAATGATAATGAAAGCAAGGGTGCTTCCGATAATTATGTATTTTTTAGGCATGGGTTTCTCTCCTTATAACATAGTCCCATGATTAGCATGTAACAAAATGAATAATAACATACTATGAATAAGAAGTAGAAAGGATATGCAGAAAAAGCCCAATACGGTCACTGAGCTTTTTCTGTATTTATTAAGAAATAGATGTTGCTGTTTCTTGAACTACTTTATCCAATTCTTGAATATTTTTAACGCCTTCTGTTTGCAGCCACTTAGCAGCAGCTTCTCCATCAACATTTTTAAATTCGGATGTTGCACCGCTCCAGGTTGCTCTGCCACAGAGGACACCATTAAAGGTAGATTCTGCTTCTTTGGCAAAACGCAATGTTTCTTGGAATAATTCCGGTGTAACTCCTGCACTTAAAAAGATAAATGGCAGGTCAGTTGCCTCAGATTGTTCTTTGAAAACAGCTTTTGCTTCTGCTTGGGTTTGAGCTGTTTCACCTTCTGCATAGCCTTCCACAAAATTCATATTTACAGGAACCTCAACCTTTAATACATCCACATTAAATCTTGGTTCACTGTAGCGTTTCATTGCTTCGATCACTTTTTTTGGTTTTACTTTGGCAAATTCTAATCCTTTTTCATTGCCAATTGAATCGTCATAGGTAAGGATTTCTAAGAACAATGGAATGTCTTCTGCAACACACTCACTGCCGACACGCTCTACAAAGGCTTCTTTGACTTCATTAATTTCTTTGCTTTCATCTACGTCAATATAGATGAGCAATTTAATGGCATCAGCGCCTTCTGCTTTCAGATTTTTCACGGAGCAATTTGGAATTAAATCCGGAAAACGTCCAGGCTCCTGCTTATCATAGCCTGTTTGTTCATAGGCCAGGATTAATCCGCAGTTTGTATCTCTTTTCTTCGCTGCTGCTAGTCCATATTCAGGATCAAGCAGGATAGAAGAAGCATAAGGAGTAAGCTTTTCAGATACAAGCTGTTTGAAAGCAGAGATCTGCTCACCGGAAATATCATCGCCCATCATTCTTCTTAGTGCACCACGCTGATCAATAGCAAGTGCGGAAATAATACCCTGGTCATTCATTAGTTTATCTAAATTTTTCATTTTTTAACGCCTCCAAGTAATAATTCTTTTATTTCAGCTTCTGATTGAGAAGCCTTTAATTGGTCAATAAACTCCTGATTCATCAGTTTTCTGGAAAGAGCCGATAGGATATCTAAGTGTTCGTTGCTGCTTCCATCTGGCACCAGAATACTGATGACAAAATCTGTTGGTTTTCCGTCCATTGCAGGCCAATCGATACCTTCTGCCAATTGCACAACCATTAATTTTGCCTGTTGAATTGCATCGCTCTTCACATGCGGAATAGCAATTCCGTTCTCCATACCTGTTGAGCCTTCTGATTCTCTTTTTTGCAATCCACTTACTACTTTTTTTGCATCTGTTGTAATATTTAATTCTTTCGCTTTTTCTGCTATAAATGTCAGAACTTCATCTTTGGAACCCAGCTTTTGCTGCAGGTGAATTTGATTTGTTTCTAAAAGACTGCCCTGCTTTTTGGAAGCAGGCTGTTCTTTTGGCGCTGGTGCAGTTGCTTGTTCAGCATTGTTTTTCCGTTGATGTCTTTTTTGTTCTAATGCCATTAGGAATCCTGAAATAACAGCACCAATTAGAATTGCCAATACCCATAAGAATGCATGGGTTACAACAGGAAGAACAATAAATCCTCCATGTGGTGCGGGTACTTCTACTTTAAACATATAGGTCAGCATGGCAGCGATAGAAGAACCTACCATAATAATCGGGATAATGGTAAAAGGTCTTTTAGCTGCAAAAGGAATTGCACCTTCTGTAATGTGTGTAGAACCTAATAGGAAATTGACATAACCGGCACTTGCTTCAGCCTGACTGTATTGACGACGGGCGAACAATACAGAGAAACCTGTTGCTAAAGGTGGAACGATACATGCAGCAGAAACACCTGCCATAAATAAGAAGTTACCTTGTGCAAGTAGCGCTGTTCCTGTTACATAAGCAGCCTTGTTGACCGGGCCGCCCATATCAAATGCACTCATAACACCTACAATCAACCCTAATAAGAGCGGATTAGAATCCTGGAAGCTGCTTAGGAAGTTCATCATTCCCTGATTAATTGCTTCCATAGGAACGGACAGATACCACATGGCAAATCCGCCGATAAAGATACCGAGAACCGGAATTAAGAAAATTGCTTTTAAACCGTCAAGTGATTTTGGCAGATTCTTTAATGCTTTCATCAGCAGTAAAACAAGACCACCAGCTAAGAAACCACCAACAATTCCGCCTAAAAATCCTGTACCGTTTGTATCGGCAATCATACCGACAATAAAACCGATGATAAGGCCGGGCCTGTTACCAATGGATTGGGCGATATAAGCACTTAATACAGGAACCATCAGCCCCATAGCCAGTCCGCCGATGGTATTCATTTGTTCGGCAATGACATTATACTGGGATGATTCAGGATCAGCTGAATAAATTCCAAACATAAAGGAAACAGCAATCATCACCCCGCCGGCAACAACTAAAGGAAGCATATGGCTGACACCATTCATCAAATGCACATAGAGCTGGTGCCAGATATTGGCTGATCCCTGATCACTTTTTTCGTTATTTGAGGATGCCGCTTCACCGGATCCTTTGTAAACAGCGACATCTCCTGAGATAGCTCTGTCGATTAATTCCTCAGGGTTTTTAATTCCTTTTGAAACAGAAACGTTAATCACTTTTTTTCCATGGAAACGGTCAATGTCCACGTTTTTATCAGCAGCAATAATAATGACCTCTGCATCTTTAATTTCCTGAGCAGTAAACTGGTTTTCTGTACCTCTTTGTCCATGGGTTTCGACTTTGATGGAAACGCCTTTTTCTTCAGCAGTTTTCTCAAGTGCTTCTGCAGCCATAAACGTATGTGCAATACCTGTGGGACAACCAGTAACGCCTAAAAAACGATATGTCATGATTTTCACCCTTTCATTTATACGGTTAATGTTTTTACGTTCAAGTCTTTCATCAGATCTTCAACATCCTCAAAATCCGTTAATCCGGAGCGGAAAGCAGTAGAGGAACCAGCTGCCACAGCTTTCTTTAATGCCGCTTCAGCTGTATTAGTCTGTAAAGTAATGTAAAAAGTAGCTAATGTTGTGTCTCCGGCGCAAGCTGTATTCACTACCTCTCCTTTCGGTGCAGGACAGTAGAGTGTTGACTCTTTATTGACAAAGTAAGCACCTTGGCCGCCCATAGAGACTAAGATATTTTGACAGCCTTTATCTAATAATTTTCGGGCTGCATGAATGATTGCCTGTTCTGAATCCAGGTTATCCTCTGGAAACAGGTTTTGGAGCTCTTCATCATTCGGTTTGATTAAATAAGGCTGATAGTGAACTAATTCACTTAAGATAGGATGACTTATATCTAAAATTAATCGAAATCCGATATCAGCAGCATGCTTTGCTATTGCTACCAGGATGGATGGTTCCACGCCTTTGGGCAGGCTGCCTGATACAAATAAAACATCTTCCTTTGTAAATCCGGCAATTTTATTTAATAATTCATCTATTTTTATATCCGTTATTTCCGGGCCGCTATTGACGATTTTATACTCGCCCTGATTAGATTTTACAAACCCATTAATTCTTGTGACGCCATCTACTTCTGTAAAATCCGTGTTGATGCCCATTTTTTTCAACTCATCCTGAATATAATGCCCGCTGAAGCCGGCTATATAACCTAAAGCTGTAGAAGGGGTACCAAGCTTATTTAAAATAATGGATATATTAACTCCCTTGCCGTTTGGCTGGAATTCATCGTATATGCTTCGGTTCACCTTGTCAGGAAGAAAATCCTCCATTTCGATGAACATATCAATTGCTGTATTTAATGTGCATGTATAAATCATGGCATTCATCCTTTCCTTCTTAAAGTATGGCACAGTGGGAAATGAAAATGTTTGCATTATATGTGTTATAGTTAGAAAATAGATGAAAAAGATTTCAAGATAAGCGGGTGTTTAGTATGAATTTCCAACAGAGGATTCAGCATTACTATAATGAATTAAGCAGCAGCGACAAGCATTTATTAAATTATATAGAATCGCACTATTCGACGATGGGCGATATTTCGATTACGCAGTTGAGTGAGGAGGCGAACGTCTCCACTTCCACGATTGTCCGATGTATGAAAAAACTCCACTACCGGGGATTTACGGATTTTAAATTTCAATTTATCTCCGAAAAATCACAGCAGTTTCCGGGAGCGCTGGAAAAAATTAAAAATATTGATTCGCAAATTCAGTCGGCTATCTTCAAGAATCAGGAGGAAGTGATAAATACGTTAAATTATCTGGATTCCTCGCTGATTGAAGACGCTTTAGTTGCTGTGAAATATAGTAAAAAGATTACAATATTTGCCAGGGGATTTTCAGAGCATATTTCCAATGAAATGACGGTAAAGCTGCAGCTGCTTGATAAGCATTGTGAAGAGCATACAGATCCGAATATTATCCGTATTAAATCGAGAAAGTTTACAAGGGATGATTTAGTTATCTTTGTCTCGTTGAATGGAGAGACAGAGGAGCTGGTGGAGGCTGCACAATTTTGTAAGCAAAATAATGTGAAAACGATTCTGCTTACAACGAATAAGGAGAGCAGTCTGTTTCGGCTGTGTGATATTAATTTGTTAGGTTATAAGTCGAAGCAAAGCTTTTTTCCTGATTATGAGGTGCGTTCGCGGTTGCCGCTGCAGGTGCTGGCGCGGATATTTCTGGATGCATATGTGATTCGATTTAAGTAGTTTTTAGGAGAGAAAGTATTATGCTTTATAACCTAAGTAAATAAATCCCAGTGGAAATATTAAAGAAATAATTTTTCTGCGTGCTAATTTTGAAATTGGAATATACGATCTAGCATATTTATAAAAATGTAGAAACACTTGTAATTGTAAGTGTGTCTGCATCTTTTTTATAGACTTTTCAGTCACTACAACATAGTGCTATTTGTTTTCTTATCTTATGACAGTACTATCTTTTGTGTGGTTTAAATTTGAAAGGTATTTTTAACTTATTTGAACGAGCAAACGATATTTTAGGCTGGCTTGTTATGTTGGGTGTGCTTGTTGCCACCTTGGCAAGTGTTGGTACTGCGGGTGTGCTTAGTGTTGGATTGATTATGCTGGCATGGTGCTGAATCAAGTTGGTCTCCCTGTTGAAGGTATCGCATTAATTATTGGTATTGACCTCTTGATGTGTTAAGAACGCCTCACAATATCTCTGGTGATGCGGCATGTGCCTATATTTTATCTGAGCGGGAAAAGCGGAAGGATAAAAAGCAGTTGAATGAATAGGAATAAAGAATTGAATTTTCTTCTCTTGTCCGTATCTTTTTAGGGCTTATAAAGAAAAGCATCCTAATGACAGCAGCATAATCCAAATAAGGATTATGCTGCTTTTCCTTTACATGAAAAAAGATACTATAAACCAGCATATATAGAAAATGATGGGAAGGATTGAAATAAGGGCACCAATCTTTTTTAATTGAAATAAATAGTAAAAAGTTGCTCCAAAAGCCCAGACTGCAATAAGTAAAAAGAAGTCCAGACCAAAATCATCATTAGCTCCCTCAGCAATAGCTCTTCCCGTGAAAAAGAAAGATAAGATGATGGTGATAAATCCTGTTATGATGAAATAAAGCAGGGAGGAACGATTGTTGTTTCCTCTTAATTTATTTTCAGAAGTTGACTTCATGAGAAATCCTCTCCTATTCAAGTAATTAATTAAATCTTTGTGCAAGAAGTTAAATGCTTTCCTATCTTTAATTGTATACCCTCTGAATATTCTCTGTAAATTGATTGCATTTCATTCAAAATTATACTTAATCAATATAAAGCTGGTGGAGCCGGTCGAAATATAATTTGCAATCATGTCAAGATCTCCTTGCTTGTACAGGTGTTTCATTTGCTGAATAGAAAGTTGTTTTTTCTGTTTTACTGGTCTCTGTCTTTTTGTTTAATAATCCTGTGTCAGGGAAAATGACTTCTAAATAATATAAAGGACAAATTTTAAAATCCGAGGAGGTGCCATATGAAGAATAAAGCTCCTTTAATAGGTTACTCCCTCATTTTTCTCGGAGCGGCGTTTATTATTGCAGATGCTGATGCGATGTTTAATATGTATTATATTCATTATGTTGCTATCGTTGTTGGTGTAGTTGTTCTTTTGATTTATTATTTAACAACCAGGAGTGAAAAGAATCTGCTTTGCAGAATAGGATTCCATAAGTTTGAGCATATTGGCTGGGATGATGAAGTTTCATTTCGTCTTATTTATCGTTGCCAGCGATGTGGGTATGTGAAAAGAGTAATAAGAAGCTCTGGCGGGGGAGGGATGTAACATGTTAAGGGAAGAAATATATATTCTTACAATGTTAAATGATAGTTATATGTTTTAACAAGTAGATATAAGGTAATAGATTATTATATGAAATTATTGAAAAGGTGAGTATATATATCGTAGGAATTGGGTCTAGTATTTTAGGGCTTCTTTCTTTTATGGCTATCTATTCGGAATATTTTTCTGAATAATCAAAACAATGAGGGGAGAGAAAATGAATGAAGAGATTTATGCTGTCGATAAGCATTCTTTTAGTATGCAGTATCCTGCTAATAGCTTGTAATAGTGATAATAATGAAAAAGCAAATGATAATCAGGAAATTATAGACGAGAACAATAATGAATCACAAAATGAAGGTGATGACCAAAACAACGAAGATCAGGAAAATGTAAATGAGAATGGTGACAACTCCGAAGAGGCTGATGAGGACAACACACAAGATCAGAATGCTGATAACGAGGACCCGTCAGAAACCGGCGGGGGTACGGAAGCAAATGAAGAAGATAATGAAAGTGCTGCCGAGGAAGCTTATGAATCCTACGCAAATGCAAGATTCGGCTTTTCTGTTGAATATCCATCCACCTTTGAAGCAGACTACATGCCAGACAACGGCGATGGCATTGAAGTCCATGATGATACAGCTACCATTATCGCGTCGGGAAGTCATTTTGGACTTACGGAAGAGGGAAGTACCCTTGCCAGTGATAAAGGATCAATCGAATCTTATTATGAGTATGATGTTGCAGAGGCGGAAGAAGAGAGTGAATCGGTAAGCTATGAAAGACTGGAAGACGATTGGTATGTCATTTCCTATTTTGACGGAACCAATAATATTTATAAAAAATCAATCTTAGCCGATGATTATATAGCTAATCTATTAATTGAGTATCCTGCAGATTTACAAGAAGAATACGAGACAATGGTTGAACGGGTTTCTGAGACATTTCAAATACCTTAGTACAAAAGCATCGTGTGTTGTGATGGTTTTCAAACCCGCAACACATGATGTTTGTAGTAGCGTATATCCTTAAACTCAAAAAGGCTTTGTAATCATTAAAGCAATAATAATTAAAAACAGCGTATTAATCAGATTTTCATAGAAAAATAAACGCTTAGACAATGTGAAATATTCAGCAGGAATGTCTTCTCCTTTATGCTCCTTCAATAAAGCTTTAATCGGCTTGGAGCTGGAAACTAATACAGTAGGACCGGAAGCCAGAGCAAGTAAGAAAAGAATTAAACTTGTAATATACCACCCTTGCTGGAAAAGATACATATTTAAAAATCCCATCCATAATCCGGTTACCAACAGCAACGTGCCGCCAATCATAACAAATTGATGCAGCTTGTTTCGCAATGCATACGCATGCCTCAGCTCTGTCATATTGGAAGCTTATTTTGCAATTGGAGTCATTACAAAACCAGGCCCCATCCCTAAAATAGCAGAAAATATATGTATAAATACGAGAATTTCATAAAATGTCATTATTGAAAGCTACCCCCAAAATCAAATAGCATGTTCGGGCCTACAGGGTGCTGGTCACAAAGGCGTTGCGACACGACGTTGCGTACTTAGTCTCTGCCCTTCATGGCAAAAACCATGGTTAGAAAGCATGCTTTTTAAGTGTTTTTTGTTTCAGGATAAACCAAGTAAAGTAGGAGCCTATCACCGCAAGCAGAAGCTTCACGGCAACCAGCGGAATCACAAAAAAGATGGTAAATGATAAGGAGAGCCATAGAACGGATACAGCAGTAATTTTCACTTTTAACGGAATCCCTTTTCCTGCGCGGTAATTTTTAATATAAGAACCAAAGTATTTATTTTCAAGCAGCCAATTGTATAGTCTTTCTGAGCTTTTTGCATAGCACGCTGCAGATAATAACAAAAATGGCGTCGTAGGTAACAGTGGTAAAATAATACCAATTATCCCAAGACCAAGTGAAAGAGAGCCGCAGCTGACCAAAATCGCCTTTTTCATTTCAACACCAACTTCAGCTTAGAATGAAATGCATCCAGAGTATTTTCTGTAAGAAATTACTTCTATTTTACTATATATTTGCTACTCGTAAATGAAAATAAAATGACTAATTTGTGTAGTTTTTGGACGCTGTTAACAGCTTAATGAAATGAACTGCCTTGGGATCCTGCGTATATATCATAGGCTTTTACAACAGATGAAAAGCTATAGAAGGAGTATAATAAGGCTATATTATTCTAAAAGCAGAAAGGAAAGAAGGGTTAGAAGATGTTCAGTAAACGGCAAAAAATTATCTTGTCCTATATTATGTATACCGATATGCCGATAAAACTTGATCTGCTCGCTGACATGCTGCAGGCTTCTATTCGCACCATCCGGATGGAACTGGAAAATATAAATCTCCTTCTTTCTGAAACGGGAACACAGGTACACATTTCAAAGAAGAGTCAATGTTATATAGAGCAAGGGGAAGAAGAAACGATTAAAAAGTTATTAGTAAATCCAATATTTGTGGACAAAAACAATATAGAGAATCATGTCATTTGGGATAGGATTTACACAATCATGGGGATGCTTTGCTTTGAATCAGATTATGTAAGTATGGAAGAACTTGCTGACAGGCTCTATGTCTCCAAATCAACGATTAACTTGGATGTAACGGAGATTAAGAAGCTGATTAGCAGAATGTCCGGTATCCGTTTTACCGTTTCCAGCACGAAGGGTCTGAAATTTGAAGGAAGTGAAGAGGGAATCCGTTACTTTTTGGCTAAGATGGTCCTTCAAGGATTGAATTTGGAGAAGACGCTACAGCATGTATTCCCGGAAAAGGATTTTTGTATATTTGAGATATATTTTCAAATGAATAAAATGTTAAAAGAAGCTATCGTGAAATATCAGTTTATCATTTCTGGAAAAGCATTTGGATTGGTAAGCGCGGGTCTTTTAATAACTGCCATTCGGAATCAGTTAGGGTATCATTTTGCGGATAATCAAACAGAAGTGCCGCTTTCATCAATGATGAAGGGGTTAGAGGAGCACCTGAAATCGGAGATGGGGACAACAGCTTTTACAAATGCAGATTTGGTCTATATACAACAATTTATCATGGAACAAAACCATCTTTATCCTTATACAAATGAGAATTGGGATGCAGCGGACCAAAAAATTGTATCGCTGTTCACTCATGTAGTAAAAGAATTCTTTCAGGTTGATCTCATAAAGTATCCTGACTTTGAGAAAAATTTTCTGTTCTATATTAACCAGTTAAATCAACGGGCAAAAAATGGTCATGACTATACCAATTTTAATAAGCGGCAAATTAACCGAATGTTTCCGATGTCGGCCAGCATTGTAGCTTTTTGTCAGCCTTGCTTGCAGGATATGGAAACGACGTACTCAGATGCAGAACTGGCTTATATCACGCTTTTCCTGGGCAACTTATTGGAAACGGAAGACCCCCCTTTAAAGCTATTACTTATTTCAGATGAACATACAGCACTTGTAAATTGGATTGTGTCTGAAGTTGTGCGTCTGATGGGAGCATCTGTCCGGATTGTAAATGCAATACCAACTTACTTATTTGAAGAAAAAGATGAATTATTTTTAAATGATGTGGATGTGATTTTAACAACCGAGCAAATTAATGTAAGTCGTGGTTGGAATATTGTTTTCATTCAGTCTTTGTTTGGGAAAACAGAGCAGAATTTTTTACAGTCGCTTCTGAATGATTACTTAAATCAGTCTAAAATGAAAAGACTGAGAGAGATGGAAAGTATAGCTGTTGGGCAAAATCATTTTCTTCAGATTCCTGAAAGTTTGAAGGAGTTCGATGACTGCGTACATTATCTTCTTGAACAGTTCGGATATGAGAAAATGCTGGATAATGGGGTGATGATGGGTAATCATTTTATACCTAATGATACGAAAACAGCATATATTTCTTTTATGGAAGAGCGCCCAGGCCGGTCAAGGATCATCATTGGTAAATTGCCAAAGAGTATAACATATAGGAATAAAACACTTCACACCATTGTTATCTCGTTCTACTATAAAAATGATTATGCTTTATCTCATTCCTACTACCAGTTTATTCGTTTTTTAATGGAGCCAAATCAGAGTAATCAATTAGGAAGGGTTAAGGGCTACCTTGAATTCAAGAAGATATTTAATTAATAGAGACCATTTAGTTTTTTTACCGATTTTCAGTTAAAAAAACTAAATGGTCTTTTTGCGTTCTTACTATTATCTTAGAACTATAAAGAAGCTTAGCCAGAAACATCCATATAATTTAATGATTTTTGGTGTTTTGAAAGCGGATAAAGCCAGTATGTTATGGGGTTAATCGTACATGCTAAAAAATAGCAATTTGTAATAGCTAGATTCATCTTTCCTGGTCTATTTTTATTTGCTGAAAGCTTCTAAATCAATATAATACTTATTCACAATAGGGAGGAATTTATCAATGGAACATAAAGCATATACTTCTTTTGATCCGGGTTTTCTATGGGGAGCTGCGACAGCATCCTTTCAGGTGGAAGGAGCAGTTAAAGAAGATGGAAAAGGACTCTCGGTTATCGATGTAATGCCAAAGAATCCTGCTATAACAGATTTCTCTGTTGCTGCCGATCATTATCATCATATAGAGGAAGACGTTGCCCTCATGGCAGAGCTGGGTTTGAAAGTTTACCGTTTCTCCATTGCCTGGACACGTATTTTCCCAAAAGGAAATGGTGAGGTCAATCAAGCTGGAGTAGATTTTTACAATCGATTAATTGACGCCTTGGTAAAACATCAAATTGAGCCATTAGTGACTATATACCATTTTGATTATCCGCAAAGTCTTGTCGAGCAATACGGAGGATGGATTTCAAGAGAAAGTATTGAGGATTACCGGGCCTATGCAGAGTTCTTATTTAAAACATATGGGGACCGCGTCAAATACTGGCTGACTATTAATGAACAGGATCATGTGGTTCGTATTCCGTCGCGGCTAGGGTTAACCGGCGAGGATCATTATGAACAGCTGAGACTCGGATATCAGGCAAATCACCATATGTGTGTGGCAACCGCAATTACCATTAAAACATTCCATGAATTAGGTATGGAAGGAAAGATTGGTCCTGCCGTTTCTTATTCTATGGTTCATCCTGCAAGCTCCCATCCAGATGACATTCTTGCGAGTAAAGATGCGATGTTAATTAAACACAATTATTTAATGGATTTGCATTGCCATGGAGAATATAGCTATAGCTTTCAAAGATACCTGGAAGAGAGGAATTTTACTCCGGCTATTGAAGATGGTGATTTGGAATTAATGAAAAAATATCCGCCTACCATGCTGGGAGTAAACTACTACTTCTCTGAAGCAGTTCGTGCTTTTCCTGCTACAGAAGAATTTCCGATTGGTTATCAAAAAAAATCTCTTCTTCCAGAAGCAGAGGCTGGAGTTTTCGAGGTTGTTAAGAACGAAAATCTGGCTGCAACAGATTGGGGCTGGGAAATTGATCCTGTCGGGCTGCGATTGACATTGCGGGAGCTTTACGACCGCTATAAGCTGCCAATGATTATTACAGAAAACGGCATTGGAGCTTACGATAAATTGGAGGATGAAGACATTGTCCGGGATGATTACCGGATCTCTTATTTGAGAGAGCACATTAAACAGGTAAAGCTCGCTATTAATGATGGCGTGCCAATGTTAGGCTACTGTGCATGGTCATTTATGGATCTGGTCAGCGGCCGGAATGGTATGGAGAAGCGCTACGGTTTTGTTTACATTAACCGGGAAGATTTCGATTTTAAGGATATGCGGAGAATTAAGAAGGATAGTTTTTATTGGTACCAAAAGGTCATTGCCTCTAATGGAGAGGATTTGTAATTTTTTATAAATCATACAAATAAAGGAGGATTTGGGATGAATCAGCAGAAGCTGGCAAAGGATATTCTTTCTCTTGTTGGAGGAGAAGAAAACGTGGGGAGTGTTACCCACTGTTATACAAGATTACGCTTTAATTTAAAAAACAATGATTTAGCCGATAAAGACAAGATTGAATCACTTGATGGTGTTATACGTGTCCAAATTCAGAGTGGACAATTTCAAGTGGTTATCGGTAACGAAGTAGGGAAAGTATACAAAGAGCTGGAGAAACAAGGTGACTTCCAGAGTGGAGAGAATGACGAAACTGTTCAGGAAGAAAAAAAGGGAAATATTATCGGCCGTTTCTTTGAAGTAATTGCTTCTATTTTCACACCGATTATTCCGGCAATTGCCGGGGCAGGATTAGTTAAAGGGATTTTAGGCTTAGTCACGACATTTAATTGGGCTCCTGCAGATAGTGATATTGTAACTGTATTAAATATTGTTGCGGATGCCGTGTTCTACTTTCTGCCTTTCTTTCTTGCTGTATCCGCTGCAAGGAAGTTTAAAACAAATGAATTTATTGCGCTTGCATTAGCTGGCGGATTGATGTATCCAACATTAATTGAAGGAGCTAAAGCAATTGCTGAAGGCGGGGCGGAAGGGTTATCGTTATTTGGTATCCCGTTGCCGTTTATAAATTATAGCTCGACGGTTATTCCTATCATCATTTCCATATGGCTGTTAAGCTATGTGCACAGATGGGTAGATGCCATTATGCCAAACGCACTTCGAGTTATTTTTACACCGACCATTGTTTTACTCATTATGATTCCTTTCCAGCTGGTGGCTATTGGACCGCTGGGATCATATCTTGGTATAGGGTTAGCAGATGGAATTACCTGGCTGTTTGAGCACGCTGGTATTCTTGCAGGAGGAATTCTGGGAGCAACACGCCCACTATTAGTTATTGTTGGAATGCACTACGGATTAATGCCAATTGCCATTCAAAATATTGCTGTTCTTGGTTTTGATTATTTAGTACCGGTATTTCTAATGGCTAATATGGGACAGGCAGCTGCTGCTCTTGCAGTATTTATTAAGACTAAAAATAAAGATTTGAAAACAATAGCTGCTTCCTCTACGGTTTCCGCATTCCTTGGAATAACGGAACCTGCTATGTACGGGGTAAATCTGCGGCTGAAGAAACCATTTATTGCAGCATTAATTGGTTCCGGTATTGGAGGAGCTTTTATAACTGGATTCGGTGTAACTGCATCTGCTTTCGTGTTACCGGGTTTAACAAGTCTGCCTGTGTTTAGTGGACCGAAATTTATCTATCTAATTATTGGATTAATCATTACGATAGCAGTTACGATGGTGCTAACATTTTTACTAGGATTTAAAGACATGGAAACTAAAAAAGAAAAGACAGAAGCTGCAGCTGTTGAAGATGGACAGCAGATTGCAAACAAAGAGACAGTTGTAAACAGTCCGTTGGAAGGGAAGGTTATACCGCTTCAAGAGGTAAGTGATCCAACTTTTGCAGAAGGTCTTTTAGGGAAAGGAATAGCAGTTGAACCAACGAATGGAGAAGTTATTGCTCCTTTTAACGGGTCTATTGAATCACTATTTCAAACCAAGCATGCGATTGGTTTACGTTCAGAACAAGGTTTGGAGTTATTAATCCATATTGGTCTGGATACCGTAAATCTGGAAGGGAAGCACTTCGAAGCGCATGTAGAACAGGGACAAGCTGTCAAGCAGGGAGAACTGCTTATTACGTTTGATATCGATAAAATTAAAGATGCTGGATATCCGACAGTTACTCCTGTTATTGTAACAAACAGCTCTGATTATCAGGAGATACTCCCTAATGATCAAGCCGGACAAGTGAAGCAGGACGAATGGATTTTAAAAGCAGTAAAGGAATAATTCAGGAGTTTGTCTTCAATAATAAATAGAATTAAATAAAACGTGCTGCTCTTTTTTATAGAGCAGCACGTTTCTGCTTATTTTATTTCCGGAAAGTCTAAAAAACCAGCTGGTTTTCCTTCTCCTGAATCAATTCTACAATTTCATTTTTCTCATTCATCACAGCAACTTTTGGCACATGCTTTTTAACTTCTTCCTGATTTAGCTGTACATAAGAAATAATAATAATCACATCATCAATCTGTACCAATCGGGCAGCTGCCCCATTTAGACAAATTTTACCGCTCCCGCGTTCTCCCGCAATCACATAGGTCTCCAAGCGTGCACCATTGTTGTTATTCACGATAGCAACCTTTTCATTGGGCAATATATCGACGGCATCTAAAATATCGGCATCAATCGTGATGCTGCCGACATAATTTAAGTTGGCTTCTGTCACTCTCGCTCGGTGAATCTTGCCGTTCATCATTGTTCTAATCATGATTGTCTCCTTTAATAATAATATTATCAATCAGTCTGGCTTTGGAAAATTTCACAGCCAGAGATATAAAAATTTGACCGGTAATCTGTGGCTGTTCCACGAGCTCCGGGTAGCTGTAAATGGCTATATCCTCTACACTTCCAGAGGTGTTTTTGGTAAGGTGCTCATTGATTACATTAATCAGAACAGCACTGTTTCTTTCCCCGGCATCGTATCGCTTTTGTGCTTTGATCAGGCTTTGGTATAAATGGACTGCCTCCTGCCGCTCCTGTACAGTTAAATATACATTGCGTGAACTTTTGGCCAAACCATCTGCTTCCCTGATCGTATCAACCCCGATAATTTCAATTGAATGGTTAAACTCTGCAACCATTCTTTCGATAATTGCGAGCTGCTGTGCATCCTTTTTTCCAAAATAAGCAAAATCGGGACGAATGATATTAAATAGTTTATTTACAACTGTAACAACACCGTCAAAATGGCCGGGGCGTTTGGCTCCTTCCAGTACCTCAGCCATGCGGTTTACTTTTACCGAAAGAGCTAATGGCTTTGGATACATTTCCTCCACACTTGGATAGAAAACATAATCGGTTCCAAGTGCGTCCAATTTTTCCTGATCGCTCTCAATATCTCTTGGATAAGCATCGAAATCTTCATTCGGGCCAAATTGAAGCGGATTTACAAATACGCTGACAACAGTGATGTCATTTTTTTTCAATGAGGTCTTAACCATTGTTAAATGACCGTCATGTAAGGCTCCCATCGTAGGAACGAAGCCGATTTGCTTTTGTTCTTTTTTTAATGCTCTTACAATATCTTTCATTTCTTGTACTGTTGTTATTCGTTGGGTCATGCGTCTACCTCATCCATAATTTGTTTCTTATACGTAAATTCAGGCGAAGGGAAGATGCCTGCTTTAACTTCTTCGTGGTAAGCTTTTAATGCATCCACACCAGTTGTAAAGTCTCCGTAGCGTTTTACGAACTTCGGCTTACGGTCCACACCATAGTTTAACACATCGTGATAAACAAGTACTTGCCCATCGGTATCTGCCCCAGCCCCGATACCAATGACGGGAATGGATAAATTTCTTGAGATGGTTGCTGCAAGGTCACTGGGGATTGCTTCCAGCACAAGCATGACAGCTCCACTTTGCTGGACCAGCTTTGCTTCTTCAATTAACGTCTCAGCTTCTTCTTTAGATGCTGCTTGAAGCTTATAGCCGGTAATGCCAAAGCTTTGCGGGGTCAAGCCCAGATGAGCGACGACCGGAATTCCATTCTGTGTGCATTTTTTAATTAAAGGAGCGGTATGTGCCCCCTCAATTTTTAGTGCATTGGCTTTTGTTTCCCGATATAATTCAATTGCATGCTGCATATCTATTTTTTCGTCTACACCAGCTGCTCCAAAGGGCATATCAACGACCATGAATGTATCATTTGCTCCCCGGCGTGCAGCTTTGCCATGATGTTTCATATCATCTAGTGTCACCTGAACGGTGCTTTCATAACCAAGTACCGTCATGCCGAGTGAGTCTCCGACAAGGATGATATCCAGCCCGGCCTGTTCTGCCTGCTTGCTGCTTGGGAAGTCATATGCCGTGAGCATTGTTATCTTCTCTCCGTTATTTTTCATTTCCATGAAATCTTTAAGAAGTTTCACTTTTGGATCACCTACTATTTTTATTCTTTTTCTTATTATAAAATTATCTGTATAGATTCACAATGGCAAGTTATTAGCTTGAGGAAAAGGAGGAGAGGTAAAAATGTATAAGTTTGGAGTTATTGGACCAGGTGCAGTCGGTGCTGTCATCGGCGAATCATTACAAAACAGCGATTATCATGTGACATTTCTGGGTAGAAAAGAGGGGAAAGTGTGTATTGAACGCGTAGAAGATCCAGAAAGTACCACTTTTCCTGTAGAGGCTATTTCTGAAGTGGAAACTGTTTTTGATTATTTATTTATCGCAGTGAAAGGAACACAATTGGAAGGGATTATGCCACACTTGGATAAGCTGATGCATGCAGATACTGTTTGTATTCTTTGTCAGAATGGCTATGGACAGTTGGGAAAATTCCAGCTCCCGGGCAATACTTATCAGGCTGTTGTTTATATTAGCGGGCAAAAGAAAGGAAATGTAGTCATGCATTTTCGTGACCGAACCCTGATTTTACCGGAGAATACCGTAACCAAAAAATTAAAGAAAGTGATTGCTGCAAGTAATCTCGATATCCAATTACAATCTGACTATCGTAATGAGGTTTGGTATAAACTGATCGTTAATGTAGCAATTAATTCTGTAACCGCACTCAGCAGAAATACAGCACTTATTTTGCAGGAGGAAAAAGTACAGAGCCTGTGTAAAAGATTAATTCAAGAAGGAGTTGAAATTGCAGCAGCAGAAGGTGTTTATTTCCAGGAAAAGGTGCTGGAGGAAATTATGAAGATTTACGCTGGATATCCTTCTCAGATGGGAACAAGTATGTATTACGATATGATAAATGGGCAATCAATGGAAGTGGAGTATATTCAAGGTTTTTTATATGAGAAGAGCAGAGAGCATGACCTTAATACACCTTGTTTGGATACCGTGTACAGCTTGCTTTTGGCAAGTGAGATGAAGGGTTAGCATATAGATGGTATTTACAGTTTCTCTTTGTTCATGAATGACAGTATAAAGAGAGACTGTTTATTTTGCTGAAAAGTATCGTTATTATAGCAGTCACCATTTTTATGATATAAAAAAGAATCAAAAATTACATATGTTTTTGACGCGTAATCTCATAAAAATTCAAAAATAAGGGTTTACAAATAAAGCGTTTTCATTTAGAATGTATTTAAATTGGTTATAACCAATAGTGATAATGACATAGCTTGTAAGGATAAAGGTCTACTATAAATCTAGAAGACCTTTTATAAATATCCAAATTGGTTATGTCAACATAACCAATTTGGATGGAGATTTTATATTTTATACAAGAAAGCGGGGAAAAGATGATTTATCAAGCTTTAAGCCAAAACACGATTCTATTAAATGAAAGCGCTATCGATTGGGGGGAGGCAGCAAAAAAAGCCGGCGGACTATTATTGGATAATCAATCTATTAAAAAGGAGTATATAGCAGACATGATAGCGTCTGTGCATGAGTTTGGCCCTTATATTGTAATTGCTCCGGGCATTGCATTATTTCATGCGCGACCTGAAGGAAACGTGAACGAGATTTGTTTAAGTTTACTTACGCTTGAAAAGCCAATTGAATTTGGAGCAGGTGATAAAGACCCGGTTGACTTATTATTTGCTCTGGGGGCTGTAGATCATGATTCTCATCTGCAATTAATGGCGGAGCTAATGAAAATATTGAAGGATGGGCAACTGGTCGAGAGAATCAGAACGGCAACGGATGTAAAGAAAGTATTAGAAATGATTAAAAAGAAATTGGAGGAGTAGTTTATGTTATACAAACAATTTTTTTCAAAAGTAGAAGATATCTTAAAAGAAGTTTCACAGAAAGAAGAAAAGAACATTTTGGAAGCAGCTAAAATTATTGAAACATCGATAAAAGATAATGGTGTATTACATGTATTTGGGTGCGGTCATTCACAGATGTATGCCATGGAGCTATTTTATCGTGCGGGAGGTTTGGTGCCGATTAATGCAATTTTATCACCGCCGTTATCATTGGCTCCGTCGGCTCCGTTAAGCACTTTCTCAGAAAGACAGGAGGGGCTGGCCAAGGTGGTACTTAATAACGAAAATGTGGCATCTCAAGATGTAATGTTAATTGTATCTACATCCGGAAGAAATGCTGTCCCGATTGAAATGGCATTTGAAGCGAAAGAAAAAGGAATGAGAGTCATTGTATTGACATCAATGGCGTTTACAGAAGAAGTGGAATCCAGACATAAAGACGGTAAAAAACTCTATCAATTAGCTGATGTTGTATTGGATAATCACGGCAATGCCGGGGACGCAATTATGGAAGTTCATGGACTGGAAGCAAAATTCGGACCGACTTCATCAATTATTGGATTCACTATCCTGCAAAGTGTTGTTGTCCAAGTAATTGATAATCTTGTAAAGAGTGGAGAAGCGCCTCCTGTATATGTCAGTTCTAATTTAGATCAAGGTGATCAAATAAATAGGCAGCATATAGAAAAGTATCGAAATAGGATAACTTGCTTATAAACTTATAAACGGAGGGATTCATTATGGAAATTATTACAGTATGCGGGATGGGATTTGGAACGAGTTTAATGCTTAAAATGACAGTTGACGATATATTGGCAAAAGAAGGGATAAAAGCGGAAGTAAGTGCACTTGACGCCGGATCAGCAAAAGGAAGAACAGCAGATTTAATTATGGCTTCAGCGGATTTAGAATCAGCGCTGGAAGGAGTAGAGATAGATAAAATATATATTCATAACCTTACAGATGATGACGAAATAGAGAAAAAACTACTTGGATATTTAAACCAAAAAGAGTAATGAAGGACTCGTTTTTAAACAATGCTGAAATAATTGATTTGCCAATATAAGGAGGTCCAAAAATGTTAAGGGCAATAGCAGAAACTTTAACAGTCCCAGCCATTACTCTAGGTCTTGTAGCATTGCTCGGCTTATTACTGCAACGGAAAGAAGTGACAGAAGTTGTAAAAGGCACGATAAAAACGATTTTAGGTATACTCATTTTAGGAGCAGGCTCATCATTAATCGTTACAAATTTAGCTCCTTTTGCAGCAATGTTTGAGGAAGCATTTAATTTAAAGGGAGTTGTTCCAGTAGATGAAGCTATTGTAGCAGCTCTTGTTGACTCCGTAACAGCTATTGGGAGAATGACATCTTTTATTTTATTATTTGGTTTTTTAACAAATGTGTTGTTGGCTCGTATTACACCTTTTAAGTATATTTTTTTAACCGGACATATGATGTGGATTTTGGCAGGGGCGCTGGCTTGGGCTTTCTACGACCTAGGTGTATCTGAAACAAATGGAATTATTTTTGGATCATTGATTCATGGAATGACATTAGTATTATTGCCGGCAATTGCACAACCCATTGTCCGAAAAATCACAGGTAATGATAAAGTAGCCTATGGACATCTGACAACAACTGGGGTCGTGTTATCCGCTTTGGTTGGGAAAGCGGCAGGGAATAAAGCGCATGATAGTGAATCGATTAAGATGCCGGAGAAATTAAGCTTTTTTAAAGATACAGCAGTTTCCGTATCAATTGTTATGTTTGTGATTTATATTATTACTGCTTTATTTGCAGGACCGGAAATAGTGAATCCATTATCTGACGGACAGAACTATCTTGTGTTTAGTACACTAAATGCTCTAGGATTTGCTGCGGGAGTACTTGTTCTATTACAAGGTGTCAGAATGTTTCTTGGTGAAATTGTTCCTGCTTTTAGAGGGATTGCTTTAAAGCTTGTCCCTGGAGCTAAGCCTGCTCTGGATGTACCTATTTTCTTTCCATATGCACCGAATGCGCTGATGTTAGGGTTCATCTTTTCTATCATAGGTATGGTCATTGGAATGTTTATTTCCATACTATTTGGCACAATTGTTCCTCTGCCATCAATTATTGGTGGATTCTTTACAGGAGGTATTGCAGGTATATTTGGGAATGCCATGGGAGGCAGAAGAGGAGCAATGGTATCTGGATGTGTATATGGTATCATCCTGACAATACCAGTTGCACTTTTCTATCCTTTATTTGGATTAGATATTTATGGAGTAGAAGGTCTGGCCTTCCTGGTTCCAGATGGTATTATTGTCCTCGCACTAATTAAATTGTTCTTTACTTTGAAAATACCGATTCCAGGATTTATATTAGCGGTGATTGCATTAGTCCTGTTAAGTATTTTTTATAAAAAGAAGCAGGCATCTATTAAATAAATAAGTTCAATGTGATTTCAATATACAGAATTAATCTTTAATTAAGAGTGCTCCCTTATAGTAAGTAAAAACTTTTTAAAGGAGGAACAACTTACATGATTCGTAAACGAAAGATTTTCTTTACAGGGTTGGTATTTTTGCTGTTTTTTACTTTTATAGATAGCAAAATTGCAGCTGCAGAAGAAAAAGATGGATGGAAGTTGATGTACCATGAAGATTTTCAAGATTTATTATCATTTGATGACATACCATGGGAAATAGACAATTATGGAGATAATAGCCCTTGGCATGTAGATCATTTAGATGACGATGGGGAATTTTTTCAAATTCAAGGTGGAGTTGATTTTGAGAAGCAGCTGGAAAGCTTTGATTTATTGAGGAAAAGGGTCAGCTTTGGTAAAGATGGGTGGCTGACAGCTGAATTTGCTGTTCGGGATTATGATAGAGATGGTCAGCCCGATACGGAAGCTTCATTGACTAATGTAAGTAAGGACGGCCAACAAGCTGCTGAACTGTCTACCAGCTTTGATTCTGGTTTGATTATTCGATCAACAGAAGCACTGCCATCTCAATATCGTGTCGAATATATTTTAAAAGGAATAGATTATGGAGGAAAGCGAGACGGAACCTTTGATTATGATGATAAACACAATGGATATACAATCGATGAGAGAAAATCGAATTTCCCATGGAAGCGTCAAGGAGATTTCTCGGGAGAATCCAGTCATCTTAATACGAACTTTGGAGATGTTACGAAAGAAAATGGATATTATTTCTTGTCCATTATGGATTATGAGAATCCGGCTCCACATAATAATGTTTTTATCCATAATCATCGTAAAGTTGGAATGGATGCATATAATGTTAGTTCATCCTGGAATAGTGATTATGCTGTTTGTAATCCCAAAAACGGTGAATTATACAGTCAGGCAGATGAACAAAGTTCCAATAATGCAATTAATGGAATCTTTTTTGCAGGTGATACGTTTAGAGATGAATCTATTGGCTATAATTCGTTTATGTTTGAAACAGAATGTGGTTCTTTCTATGATAGTGATACAGAATACTCTATTATTTCCAATGCAGAAATACAGCCTGAGCTTATGCCGGAAGAATCTTATACATTCGCAATAGAACGTACAGATAACAGCTATGTAATGGAGATGTCCGGCAACTTCAAGCATGTTGGTCAGCAAACATTTAGATATGAAAGAGATTTTATTGAAGATGGAAGGCCAATTTGGCACTACAATAATACGTCAGAAGAATATAATGGAGAGTTCAATTCTACATTAACTTTTGAAGGTCCTCATGGCAGCTATTCTGTTGAACAATGGCCCGAGGATTCTGCTTATCCAGATTATTTTCTGTTGGGTATACCTCATATTAATTATTATGAAGGTTCTGCGGTAATAGACGATGTAAAGCTATTTGTTCCTGGGCAGGATGAATCTGAATAACAAGACTGTTTTAGAGAGAAGGAAATAGTAGTTGGTTATAGGCAGTGTGCTGGTTCTGGATTTAATAACTGCGAATTTTTATTGCTGGTTCTGGAATAAGCCATATATATCTATTCTTTCCTATGATATAATCGCAGTAATTTAGCAGTATTTTATTAACCTCCTTTATTCATGTATGTATTTCATGGATAAAGAATATATGTGCAGGGAAGATATGAAGTAATGGATAAAAATAATAGATTGCCTCTTTATTTACAATTAATGGAGGATTTAATAAAAAAAATAGATGAAAGTTATTATCTTGAAGGAGAAAGACTGCCTCCGGAACGGGAGCTATGTGAAATTTATAAGCTGAGCAGAATCACTGTGCGTCAGGCCTTGCAAGAATTGGAAAGAGAAGGATATATTTATAAGGTGCATGGTGCAGGAACGTTTGTATCATCAAAACGCTATAATCAGCATCTTGTAAAACTTTATAGTTTCACAGAAGAGATGAAAAAGAATGGAAAGGTTCCCTCTACAGTTGTCTTGAATTTTGAAGAGACAGTCGTAGATGACCGGCTGGCAAGTAAATTAAAAATTTCTCCCTTCGAAATAGTTATTAAAGTGGTCCGGCTGCAACTTGCCGATGATGAGCCCTTGCTTTATGAGACAACTTATTTGCCGAAAAAGTTTTTTCCAAACCTCTCAAAAGAAGATTTAGAGTCAAGATCGATGTACCAAATTTTTATAGAGGACTATTCGCTTGGAGTTACAAAGGCAATTGAAAGCTTTAAAGCCACTACATTACGTGAAGAAGAAGCGAAGCATTTTCAATTACCTTCTAATCAGTCAGCAATGATGATTAAACGATATGCTTATCATAATGAGTATCTGATTGGATATACACTGGGTATTGCGCGTGGAGATAAGTTTGACTATATAGTAGAATTGACATAACATTTTTAAATTAGAATAATATAAAGAAATAAATTATATAAGAACATGACGTTAAAAGGAGATTCAGACAAATATCAAGTTAAAGATTTGATATTTGTCTGAATCCTTTTTTATTATTTATCTTTAAGGACGCCTGATTGTAAAATGATTTCTATATTGTCTGACTATAGTGAGCTGGTACATATTTTCGTAAATAACATTTAATATGGAAGATAAATGTAAAATTTAATCACAGATAGCCATCCATAAAAATATGTTGATTGCAGTGTGCTTCTATCTCTCCGATGTTTTATAACTTTTCTTCTGTGGTATTAGTAGGTGTAAAAAACATGTGTAATATTAATATCTATTTTTTTAATCAGGTAGTAGAGAAAGGAGAGCTTAAAATGGAAGCGCCAGGACGACAGAAGAAAAAAAGCTTGGTGGAGAAAAGCATTGTTATTCCTTCTATTGTGATTATAGCAATCTTTAGTGCTCTATTTGCAGTGTATACAAGTGAATCTAAGGAATTATTGGACAGTATTTTTAATACATTAGTAGATTCCTTTAAATGGGGTTATTTATGGTATGCCCTTTTAATCGTTATAGCCGCAGTGTATTTCTCATTTTCTAAGTATGGGAAAGTAGTTTTAGGAGATCCGGCAAAGAAACCAAGGTACAACTTGTTTGAATATGCATCTATTTTAGTTGCGATGGGCCTTGGTTCAACTATCATGCGGACGGGTCTGACGCAATGGAGTGAGGTTGCAAATGATCCGCCATTTGGATTGGAAGCAGGATCAATGGAAGCAATTCTTGCCGGGAATTCCTACAGCATGTTTTTATGGACCTTTCAGACCTTTGCCGTCTTTGTTATGGTAGCTCCGGCGATGGGATATCTTTTGTATGTCCGAAAGAAACCAAAAATGCGTATTTCAGAGGCGTGCCGCGTTATATTCGGTGACAAGTTTACAGACGGAATAGGCGGGGTTATTCTTGATATCCTTTTCTTAGTCAGTATTTTAGCTGGAGCCGCAGTGACCTTAGGTCTTGGTACACCGATTGTTACGTATAATCTGGCGGATATATTGAATATTGAGGTGACATTTCCATTTACTGTGATTGTTACATTAGTGTGGGTTTTAGGGTTTTCCATCAGTGCTTATGTGGGGATTGATAAAGGAATCAAACGGTTAAGTACATTGAATATGTATCTTGCAGGAGCTTTTGCTCTCCTTATTCTTGTAATTGGGCCAGGAATCTTTATTATGAATTTCTTTTCTGATTCCGTACGTTATTTAATCACTAATTATATGAACTTTTCTCTGTATACTAATTCACTTGATATGGAGGGCAGTACACATATTGAAAGCCATACCGTCTTTTGGTTTGCTTACAATGCAACCTGGGCGATGCTTCACGGTGTTTTTGCAGCGATCGTATCCAAAGGCAGAACGATTAAAGAAATGATTTTAACGTATCTATTGGCGCCTACACTATTATCCTGGATTGCGACAGGTGTCCTTGGAGGACTAAGTGTTCACAGGCAGGTGACAGATGCAGTGCCGGTTCTGGATATTGTTCAAAATCAAGGCTTGGAGCAATCGATTCCTGCTATTTTGAGTTCGTTGCCATTACCGGCATTAACTATCATCTTATTTACGATTATTGCGACGGTTTTCTTAATTACTACATTAGATTCAACAACTTATACCGTAGCAACCTATATGTCTAATCAGGATATGACGAAATCTGCCCCTTATAAATCGTTAAGGATCTTAGTGGCAGTTTTGATTACAGTGCTTGCTCTGACGCTTATGAGTGTAGGAGGCCTTTCTCCGCTGGAAGTGCTATCGGGATTAATGGGGATACCAATTATTATTATTCAGGTTCTAACGGTTTATGCTGCTAAAAAAATGATGGACGAAGATCGGGCCTGGGTAAAAAATGTTCGGAAAGCAAGGTATTCTGCTGAAAAGCAGACCGATTGATAAGCGTGAATTGTAAAGAAAGACAGGGCGCATAAAATTATGCTTGTTATAATAATACGGATCTTTCATAAGCGGGAGCGAAATTAGTTCGCCCGTTATGAAAGATCCGTTTCATTTTTTTAGTATCAAGTAAATCAGTTATTCTGCTTTTTTCTTACAATAATACATAGCTATTTTTAGCATAGATAATGGTCCATAAAACCTCATTTATTGATTTAAATTTCATCTTATGAAATCCCGGTATTTTTAAGCGACCAAATATCAGTATATTCTACCATCGCTTCCATTTCTTCTGTATATAACTCTATGCCATTGCTTGCGAGATCTGGATAAATTCTTGTGGAGAGAGTTGCTTCACCATCGTTTACAAATACCTCAACAGAGCATGTATCGACAAACACATGAAGTGCAATTTCGTTATTTTTAGTACGCAAGGGTGCTTTATTAACAGCTTTATGTGAAAGTTCTCCTGCATTTGTTGTATCGACAATTATTTCATTCGTTGCTGAGTCATAGAAAACATTTGTCTGCTCAGATCCATCCTTTGATTGACGTAGACGCAAGCCGACTTTTCCGCCTTTTTCAATTTCTGGTAATGTCCATTTGCATTTCAGCTCATAGCTGTGTTTGAAATAAACATTGGAATTAAGATTATAAGTATCATCCTTTGATAGCATAAGTTTATCATAATGTTTATGGATATCCCGGAGTGTATTTAGTTCCTGAACCGGATGGGAGCGTACGAATCCGTCCTCACCCAATGTGAGCTCGCGAGGGATTGTCATTGCGCCGGACCACTTATCAGCTTTGGATGGGAATTCTGTAAAAGGAAAATCCATCCAGGAAATAAGGATACGCCGTCCTTTCTCGTCCTCAAAAGTCTGTGCAGCATAGAAGTCAATTCCATAGTCAATTTCCCGCTGTGATTCGGGTGTGAAAATTCCTTTTTCATAATCCATACTGCCTGTCATAACTGTACTTTTTCCATTATCCATATTCATTGGAGATGTAATCAATACATACTTATTGCCAAGCGGAAATAGATCTGGACATTCCCACATATCACCCTGAGTGCCGTCACTTTTCGCAGCAATGCCTACATATTCCCATTCCGTAAGATTGCTGGATTTGTATAGTACAATTGCTCCATCCTTATCTATGGCTGTTCCCACAACCATATACCAGAATTTTCCGTGTTTCCATACTTTCGGGTCCCGGAATTCATTGCTTAAACCTTCAGGACTTTCACTGATAACTGGATTTGCAGGATGTTTTGTGAAATGTATCCCGTCTGTTGAAGTTGCAATAGCCTGTACTTCCTTATTTTCTTTTCCTTCTAGATGACCTGTGTAAAACAGCGTCATGACATCGCCGTTCATTACTGCAGAGCCGGAGAAACACCCCATTTCGCTTTTGGTTTCATCATACTCATAGGCTTCAGATGGGGCTAAGGCAACTGGTTCATGGTTCCAGTGAACAAGATCTGTGCTTGTGGCATGTCCCCAGTGCATCGGCCCCCAGTGAAAGCTATACGGGTTGAACTGGTAAAATAAATGGTAAATCCCATTATGTTGGATAAGGCCGTTAGGGTCATTTAACCAACCTACAGGAGCCATAAAATGATAGTTGAGACGATATGAAGCATCTTTTAACTCGTCTTTTGAATTTGCTACTGATTGATTAGCGAGTAAAAGCTGTTCATTGTGTGTCTTCGGCTGTTTCATATGGAATAACCTCATTTCGTTTTGATTTGTGATTACTTAAGAAGAAGATAGCAGCAACTGTGAAAATATAAACAATTGTGCCAAGGACAAAAAATGTCGTTATAAAACCAGTGCTGTCGTAAAGCTTGCCAATTACAGACGAAAAAGCAATAACACCGATTTCACCTGATATTTTAAAACCAATCAGGTAAATTGTAGCAGAAAGCCTTTGATCAAAATTGAGTGCAATATATTTAAAAATAGCAATGAGCAGGATAGGCAGTTCAATCCCGTGAAGAAGCTTGATCAAAGAAATAGCAATAGTACTGTCGACAAGTGCAGAGCCTATAATACGAGTACCCATAATAACACCAGCTAAAATCAATGATTGCTTCGCTCCGACTTTATTAACAATAAAGGGTGCTGCAAACAGCATGGCTGATTCAAGAAAAACCTGGAATGAATTTAAATACCCAAATACTTGATATCCGATTTCTGTATCGGTGAAATGCTGTGTGAAATAAACTGGAAACAGCTGAACATCATAAATCGTGTAAATACAAGCAGTTCCAAAAAGAAATAAAACAAAATACCAGAACTTTTTCACTTTAACAATGGAAACAATATCCTTTATGCGTAAGCTTGCTGTTTTATCTTCCTCTACTTCATTTACATCGACTTTAAAGAAGCAGTTTAGAAGAAAGAAGCCAATCCCTGCAACAGAAGCAATCCAGAAATTAAGATGAGGGTTAATGCTGAGCAATAATCCAGCAGTTAGAGTAGCACATGCGTATCCAATGGATCCCCACATTCTTGATGTCCCATATTCGAATTTGAATTTCCGGCTTAGTTTCTCGGCGTATGATTCAAGGAACGCAACCCCTGCAATGAAACCGGCTCCAAAATAAATACCGCCTAGAATAGCACCGAGCGTAAAGTTTGACTGCAGGAGCGGTTCGTATACATAAATGATAAACGGCCCTGTTCCGATTAGAAAAATACTCTGAAACCAGATTAAATGTTTCTTGGTGCCGATTTTATCCTGAATAACACCGTATAGGAGCATAAATATCAATGACAGAAAGGAATTGATTGAAAAAACGGTGCCTGTCTGAGACCCCGTTAAACCGAGCGTCCCGTTTAACCAAATGGAATAAAAAGACCACCAAACTGACCATGTAATAAAGAAAAGAAATAAATAGCCGGATGAAAACCAGTAATTTTTATTTTTAAACATATGCATTGTTATCACCTATTCTCTAAATGTAGTAAAATAATATTGTAAAAGGGATGGTTTATGAATTGGAAAAGCGAAACAAATAAAGTTAAAACGTCTTTATAACCTCCTTTGTGAATATAACGAGAATACGTATTCATAAACGATGTTATTTATTATATTCCTCGAAAAATAGTAAGTCAATGATTTTAGAAAACGATTTCTCGCTTGAATTTGTGTTTTCATTGAGCTTAACTGCCTTGTGTTGCTATATTAGAGAGGAATGATTTAGGGATTTATTATTATAAAAAGATTTTATTTTGAAGACTCTATACGAATAAATAATTCATTTACGAGAATACGAATTCACGAAAAGGGAAGGAGTCTGCTATGGCTAAATTGACAATGAAAGAAATTGCTAAACTGGCAAAAGTTTCACAATCTACTGTCTCGCGTGTTATTAACGGGAATGAAAAAGTTAATGAAGATGCAGCAAAACGGGTCCTTAAGGTTATAGAAGATGTAGGGTATATTCCGAATAGTGCTGCACAAACTTTGAAAAGAAGCCAATCCAAAATTATTGGTGTGTGCGTTACAGAAACGTACAATCCTTATTTTGTAGAGCTGGTTGATGTGCTGGAATCCGAAGCGAGAAAACTAGGATATAGTATTCTCCTGCATAACTCTAAACATAACCCAATCACAGAATGGGAAAGTATTCAAAATTTTATAGCTCGTCAGGCGGATGGAGTAATTTGTATACCTACGGGTGAGTACAACTTACAACGAATGAATAAACTTGGTATCCCAACAGTAATCATTACACAGAACCATCAATCTTTGGATAGCGTTGGCCTTGATCATATGCAGGCAGGGAAAATTGCTGCTGAGAAATTTATACATGCAGGTCATACAAAATTTGGGTTTATTGGCACTGCACTCGATGATAAATTTTTAGGGTATAAAAGTGTATTGTACGAAAATGGTTTCGATTTTGATTTGAACAATTTTATCCGCGTTGAAGAGGCTTCTACAAACAATTATTTAATCCGGCAGGATATTGAATCATACTTAAAAGAGAAGAAAGAGCAGCTTGATTTCACGTGTATTTTTGCCGGGAATGATCTGGTGGCTTTGGAATTTTTAGAAATGGCCCAGGAAAGAAAGATTCGAATACCTGAAGATATCAGTTTAATTGGTTTTGATGATACATACCTTTCAAAAATAATGGGAATTTCCAGTATTCATCAACCGATTGAAGATATGGTGAAGACGACGCTTGAGGTTCTTCTCAATCGTATTGAAAATGAAGTATCCACAGAAAAAGTTAATATCAAGTTAGATCCTGTATTAATTGAACGGACAAGCTCTAATTATAAAAAATCATAAGCTTGATGGTTGTTAGTAAAGGAATGTGGGGCCAACATTCAATAATCTTTTGAGAGTTATAAATATATGAAGCGCCCTGTGTATGGCGATTTTAAAAGAAAAGAGGAGTTTATCCATGAAAAAGAAAGTATATTTAAACCATGATGGCGGTGTAGATGATTTAATCTCGCTGTTTTTGTTGTTGCAAATGGAGGATATCAATTTAGCAGGGGTCGGGGTTATTCCAGCAGACTGTTATTTGGAGCCGGCTGTTTATGCAAGCCGTAAAATTATTGACCGTTTTGGAAAAGGGCAGAATATAGAGGTTGCTGCATCCACTTCCCGCGGGAAAAATCCATTTCCAAAAGATTGGCGGATGCACGCTTTCTTTGTAGATGCTCTGCCTATACTAAATGAGTCTGGAAAGATAGAAGCAAAGCTTGCGGAAGAAGCTGCACACGAGCACCTGGTAAAGGTTCTTCGTAAGAGTGATGAGAAAATAACACTTGTATTTGTCGGCCCCTTAACAGACCTGGCAAGAGCATTGGAAATCGCCCCGGATATTGAACAGAAAATTGAAAAGCTTATCTGGATGGGTGGAACATTTCTGGAAAATGGCAATGTTGAGGAGCCGGAGCATGATGGGACTGCGGAATGGAATGCTTTTTGGGACCCGGAAGCAGTGAAAACCGTTTGGGATAGTTCGATTGAAATTGATTTAATTGCTTTGGAAAGCACGAATATGGTTCCATTGACAATCGATGTCAGAGACAGATGGGCTGCTGAACGCCGCGATATCGGAATAGATTTTCTTGGACAGTGCTATGCAATGGTTCCTCCGCTTGTGCATTTTCAAACGAACTCCACTTACTTTTTATGGGATGTATTGACAACAGCGACAGTTGGAAAGCCGGAACTGGTAAAGAAGCAAGAGGTCAAAAGCATTGTGCATCCAAACGGAGCCAGTCAGGGGAAAACCGAGATTTCAGAGTCCGGACGCCCTGTACAATTTGTTTATGAAGTTAATCGTGATGATTTTTTTGATTACATTACGAATTTGGCAAGACAGGAGAAATAAAGTAAATATGTATGATAAAAACCAAGTCTTTTTTTTAGGAAGACTTGGTTTTTTGTGTGTCAGAAAAAATTTCACTCTAATAAAGAAACCAGACATAAATCAACGCTCCAAGTAAGAAGCCTAAAATAAATAGAATCCCTCTTTTCATAATAACTCTCCTCGCTCTTATGTATTGTCTTACTTGTTATTGTACTAAAGAGAGAAGACGATGCAATTCCGGACATTAAAGATATAAAAAATGTTCATATAATTTAAGAAATATACTTAATTAGCATAATACGCATGATATTTCTATTATCTTATAATATCTTCAAATAATTAGAATTATATAATATAGTCTGATAAAGAAAAAAGTGAGGTTTTATAGAATAAAATTTAGTCTTTATCAAGTTTGCTTCTAATAGTTATAAAATATATTTGAAGAAAGCGTTGACAAAATAAAATAGCAATGATAGTATCTTTTTTAGATTCAACTTAGATCTATGTTAGATTTTAGGAGGTGGAATACTTGAAGAGATTGATATTAGGTTTTTATGGAGACGATTTTACTGGATCAACAGATGCAATGGAAGCACTGGATCAATATGGCTTAAAAACAATTTTATTTTTAAAAATACCAAATGAAAAGATGATGGAGCGTTTCCAGGGTGTTGATTGCGTTGGAGTAGCGGGGACTGCCCGCGCGAAAAATAGAAATGGCATGGAAAAAGAATTAGTTCCTGTTTATGATTTTTTTCAAAAAATAAATCCGTATTTTGTTCATTATAAGGTTTGTTCTACCTTTGATTCATCACCAGACGTAGGAAGTATCGGTTTTGCCGGTGATCTTGCCCGGAATTATTTTAATAAAGGCAATTTCCCTTTATTAGTAGCAGCTCCAATGTTAGGGAGATATACAATATTTGGGAACCATTTTGCTGCTTTTCAGGATAAAGTATATCGCCTGGACAGACATCCAGTAATGTCCAGACATCCAGTAACCCCGATGGATGAAGCTGATTTAGCTGTGCATTTGCAGAAACAGACAGAGCAGCAGATAGATAAAGTCAGTATCTTAGACTTGGAAGAGCAGAATGTATCAGAAATCATTGAGAAGCATGCTGAAGAGGATAATATTGTATTGTTTGATGCACTAAACGATATTCATATGGAGAAGGTATCTCAAGTACTTTGGAAAATGAAGGGAACAGATACACAATTTCTATTAGGGTCCTCAGGCATTGAATATGCTTTGGGAGATGCAATGAAAAGGAATCAAGTAGCTTCTCGAGCAGAAAAGGACATAGCACCCTCCAAGATAGAGAAAATATTCTCTGTTTCCGGCAGTGTATCTGAAGTGACAAAGCAGCAGCTGGAGAATGCAGAGGAGGCTGGCTTTCATTTAGAACAAATACCTTATGAATTATTTACTGATGAGGAAAAAGCTGAAGAATTCATGGGGAATATAGTGAAGAAAATAGAGCTTAAGAAAAAGGTAATTATTTATACAGCCAAAGGACCAGATGATCCTATAATTGAAAAAACAAAACAGCATTTACTGGAAGAAGGTATTTCTAGCGAAGATACAGGGATTTACATCGGAAGGAAATTAGGAGAGTGGACCAAGAAGGTTTTAGACCAGATAGAGATTAAGAGGTTAATTATATCTGGGGGCGATACTTCAGGGTTTGTTACATCTAATTTAGATATTTTTGGACTGGAAGTGCTGGATTCTATTGCGCCAGGTGCCCCTTTATGTTTAGCATATTCAGAGAGACCTAAATTTGATGGACTAGAGATTGCATTGAAGAGTGGTCAGTTAGGCGGGCCGCAATTCTTTGAGAAAGTCTATCAGTCCGGCTCTTAATAAACTAAGGGAATGAGCGTAATTATGTTATTAAAAGATGTTGCTTATCAGAAAATTAAAGAAAGAATATTAGAAGAAAACTATGAACCCGGAAGATTTCTGTCAGAAAGAACACTAATAGATGATTTGGGAATGAGTAAAACACCTATAAAAAATGCGCTGGTTCGATTAGAATCAGAAGGATTTGTAACAGTTTCTTCAAAGCAAGGAATTATTGTGAATGATATATCCATTGAAAGAATTAATGATATTTATAATCTGCGGGTTGCTTTAGAAACTTTTAATTGTAATGAGATTTATAAACGCATAACAAAAGAACAATGTAATGAATTAGAAGAGATTGTTTATGCTACGGAGAAAGCGGCAGAAGAAGAGGATGTCAGCTTATTCGCAACACTGGATCATGAATTTCACTTAGCGATTAGTGAATTTGCCGGCAATACGGAGATTACTAAGATTTTATTAAACTATCAAGACCATTTGCGAAGAATTACGTTACGTCATTTAAAGAAAGATCCAGGAAGAGTAAGAAAGTTCTATCAGGAGCATATGGAAATCCTGGAAGCACTTAAAGCAAAAGATAAACGAAGCTCAGAATTGATGAGAGATCATTTGATAGATTCAAAAATGATTTATTTCCAATAGATGAGTTTGGAATAGGGAGAGAGAATCATGAAGGCGGTATTTGTAGATGATGCAGAGAAAGTAGTTGTTAAAGAAGCAACATTACCAGAATTAAAGGAAAATGAGGTTCAAATCAAAGTATCGGTAGCAGGAATTTGCGGCTCGGATATTCACACATATAAAGGGTTGCATCCTTTTAGGAAGCCTCCAGTTATTATTGGGCATGAAGTTGCTGGAGAGGTAGTAGAAGTAGGGGAGAAGGTAACTCGTTTTAAGGTGGGAGACCGGGTTACTGTTGAACCTCAAATAGGCACAGGAGAAAGTGAAGGAATTATGACAGGGAATGTTAATTACTCTGATAATCGTTTAGCACCGGGGATGGGAGATTGGCTGGGGACAATGGCAGAGTACTTTATTGCGCCTGAAGCTCAGGTTCTTCCTTTGCCTGATACAGTTACGTATGATGAAGGAGTGCTTGTAGAGCCTTTGGCAGTTGGTGTGCATGCTGCCTATAAGGGAGAAGTACAGCAAACAGACAGAGTCGCTATTTTAGGAGCTGGTCCCATTGGCCTCTTAACGCTTATTGCTGTTAAAGATAGAGGTGTAGAAAACGTTGTTGTTACGGATGTACTTGAATATTCTTTAGAAAAAGCAAAAGAAATGGGGGCTTCCAGTGTAATTAATATTAAAGAGAAACAAAACTGGGTTAATGAAGCAAAAGAGGTACTGGATAAGGGTTCATTTGATAAAGTTTTCATTACTGCCGGAGTTCCCGGGATTGTGAATGATGCGTTGAATTTATTAAAAAAAGGTGGCCGTGTAGTAACTGTAGCTATGTTTCATGGTCAACAGGAAATTGATATTGAGCAGCTGCAGCAAAACGAAAAAGAAGTAGTCGGCTGTATGACATACAATCGTCCCGATTCGGAGAAGGCTCTGGAAATTATCACAAAAGGTGAATTTGGTGTCGACAAGGTTATTTCACATAAATTACATTACGAAGAGGCTGGAAAAGGATTTAAGATGGTCGACAAAAAGCTGGATAATTCTGTGAAAGTTCTTATTTCTTTTGAATAGGAGGATGAAAATGAAATCAAAAATAGTATTTTTACTCTTATTAATAACGGCCTTTTTTCTAGCTGCTTGTAATCAGGGAACTGCTGATGGAAAAGAAACAAAAGTATTACGGCTTGGACATATCCAAAATGAATCTAATGCTTGGCATAAAGGATCATTGAAATTTGCTGAGCTGGTCGAAGAAAAAACAAATGGCTCTGTCAAAGTAGAG
This sequence comes from Oceanobacillus sojae, assembly GCF_007991515.1. Classification (GTDB taxonomy): domain Bacteria; phylum Bacillota; class Bacilli; order Bacillales; family Amphibacillaceae; genus Oceanobacillus; species Oceanobacillus sojae. Next base: position 14,506 of record NZ_BJYM01000017.1, on the reverse strand, counting down.
GTTTATCCAAGCTCTACTTTGGGAGAAGACCGTGACCTGGTGGAAGGGATGCAGATAGGCACAGTAGATTTTGCATTAGTAGCAGGGGTTATGTCCAATTTTTATGAACCATATTCTATTTTGGAATTACCTTATTTATTTCACGATTTAGATCACCTGGAAGAGTTTGTTTATGGCGATGAAGGTAAGCGTTTGCAGGATGATATGTTAGAAGAGACGGGAGTCAGAGGACTGGAATTTTGGTTGCGTGGACCTAGAGAATTAACCACGAATAAATTGGTAGAGAGTCCGGAAGATTTAAGAGGACAAAAAATTCGTGTACCTAACATTGAAGCATCTGTAGAAGGATGGAAAGCAATGGGAGCCAGTCCAACGCCGATGAATTTTGGGGAAGTCTATTCCTCTTTGCAAACGGGAGTAATAGATGCTCAAGAAAATCCAATAGAGTTTACTGCCAGTGCCCGCATCCAAGAGGTACAAAATTATCTTGTGATGACAGATCATGTATTTGGGTATGTGCAGCTTTTAATGAGCGATAAAACATTTGAAGAACTGACGGAAGCAGAAAGTGAAGCTGTTTTGGAAGCAGCTGAAGAGGCTAGAAACTACCAAAATGATTTGGTTTTTCAGGAGGAGGAAGCAGCTATTCAAGCCATGCTGGATGCCGATGTAGAAATTATCGAAGTTGATCAGGAGCTATTTAGAGAGGCAGTGCAGGATATTAACGAAAAATTAGCTGATAAGTATGGGAGAGAGCTATATGACACCATACAGAGTATGAGGGAGTAAAGCTTATGAATAAGTATATTAAAACAATAGACAAAATAAATAGTGGTGTGAAGTATCTGGTGGCAGTATTGCTGATTATTCTGGCTATATTAGTCGTATTACAGGTAACAACTCGTTTTATTATCAATATTCCTCTCAGTTGGACAGAAGAGTTAGCAAAATATTTAATGATCTATATTGTATTTTTAGGATCTGGTCTTGCTTTTCGTAACAATCAGCATATTGCAATTGATTTTCTTTTAGAGGTTTCAAGCCCAAAAACAAGAGAAAAACTGGAAAAACTTGTTTTATGGATAAGTGCGATTTTTTGCTTAGCATTAGCGTACTTTGGGATACATCTGACTTATCTGGTAATTGATCAGTCTACGCCAACTTTACAGTATTCTATGGCTTGGGCTTATGCTGCTATGCCTATAGGTTCACTTTTGATGTTCTTTAATATTATTGCAGCAGGAATAGATCCGGATAAAAAAAGCGTGGAAGGTGATGTCCAATGATTTTTGTTTTAGTTGTATCTTTACTCTTGTTATTTTTAATTGGCGTTCCAGTCGCCATTTCATTGGGGATTTCATCTAGTTTAGCACTTTTAGTAGCGGGAGATATTCCATTACTTGCCTTGGCACAAAGAGCATTTGTTTCTCTGGACTCATTTCCATTACTTGCCATTCCTCTATTTATACTGGCTGGATCTTTGATGGAGCATGGGGGAATATCACAAAGATTAATTAATTTGGCAAATGCTGCTACAGGGCATGTATCAGGCGGTCTGGCTATTGTAACTGTTGTAACCACAATGTTTTTTGCTGCCATTACTGGATCAAGTGTAGCAGCAACAGCTGCACTCGGTGCGATTTTAATCCCTGCGATGATAAAAAGAGGCTACGAAAAAGAATTTGCTGGCGGCGTTCAATCTATTTCAGGAACACTTGGCATTATTATGCCTCCAAGTATTCCGTTGATTCTTTATGGTACAGCTGTAGGCGCTTCTATAGGAGACCTATTTGTTGCTGGAATGGTTCCCGGGGTAATAATTGGAATTGGCTTGGTTATTACAGTATATATCCTTGCAAAAAAGAGAAATTACTCAAAGGAACCAAAAAAATCAGCAAAAGAAATTTGGAAAGCATTTGTTGAAGCAATTCCGGCCTTAATTATGCCAGTTATTATATTAGGTGGAATTTATAGTGGTATTTTTACTGCAACGGAAGCCGCTGGGGTAGCGGTAGCTTATGCATTTATTGTGAGTGTTGTATTCTATCGGGCAATTACGAAAGAGAATATTAAAGCAATCTTAACACAAGCGTCTTTAACTACTGCTACACTTATGCTGATTCTTTCTACAGCAGGACTGTTCAGCTGGATTTTAACGATTGAAAATATTCCACAGCAGGTAGCTGGGTTCATAACCTCTATTTCTGACAATCCAATGATATTCTTAGGAATTGTTATCCTGTTGTTATTAATCGTTGGAATGTTTATGGAAACAAATGCTTCTATTATTATTTTAGCGCCTATACTTGTTCCGGTAGCTGCAGAGCTTGGAATTAATTCGGTTCATTTCGGTATTGTAATGATTGTCACACTTGCGATTGGGATGGTTACGCCACCATTAGGACTGAACCTATTTGTTGTATCTAAGATAGCTCATCTTCGTATAGACAGATTAACAAGAAGCCTTGTGCCATTTTATATAGCTATACTGATCTGTTTACTTATAGTTACTTTTATTCCTGGATTAACAATGAGTGTTGTGGAATGGATGAAATAAATAGAGGAGAGGATGACAGAGAATGAATAAACAAATATTAAAGGAACTGCAAATGACAGGAAAGTTTATGATGGATAAAGATCTGGCTTGGGGTACAGCAGGAAATATCAGTGCGAGGGAGGAAAATGGTTATATCATTTCAGCTACTGGTACGTACTTGGGAGAATTGGATATGGGCAGCTTTTCATTATGCAAAGATGGCAATCAGATAGCCGGAGAAAAGCCTTCCAAAGAGTATCTGATGCACGAAGGGATTTATGAAGAAAGGCCAGAAATAAATGCAGTTTTACATGCTTCTCCTTTTTACAGTACATTAATTGCAAATTCTGATCTAAATTTACCATCGAATTATTTTGTGGAGTCGATGTATTATCTTGAAAGAATTGTAAGGATTCCGTTTTATCATCCGGGCAGTAAAGAATTAGCACAGGCAGTTAAAGAAAGAGCAAAGGATTCCAATGTATTCTTATTGGAGAATCATGGAATAATTGTCTGTGATACAAGTCTAAAAGAAGCCCGTACAGCTTTACAGACATTAGAGTATACAGCTCGAATGCATGTTACAGCTTTAGAAAAGAATATTAACATGAATGGATTAAGTGAAGAAACAGTGTATGACTTCCTTCATCATTCAGGTTATAAACCCCTTCGTAAATGGCAATAAAATAACCATACCTCGTTATGAAGTAACTTTTAAAGGTGGAGTGAAACTCGTGCTTTAAAAAACTTCTATAGAGGTATGGTCTTTTTGTATAACGATCTATTCACTGATATAAACGATTGAAACAATTCTTGAGTATTTACTTAGTTTTAAAATTATTGCGTGTGTATCAATTACTCAAGTCATCAAAATAGAAAAAGCACTATAAACAAGTAATAAGCCCATAACAATATTAAATATAGTCTGATAACGGGATAAAAAATTTTGAAGTACTGAGCCAAATAAGCTCCAAGTAACAGAACTGAAAATACCTACAATGCCAAGAAAAAGGCAAAAGAGTATATAGCTTGAATAGGAGCTGTAATAAGGCAGCAGGAACGTAGATACAACTGCAATACCATATAAAATTGCTTTTGGATTAATAAATTGCATCAATGTGCCGACGACAAATAAATTCTTATGTGCTTTTGTGGGAGGCTCTCCGCTGTTTCCTGAACTGGTGAATGTTTTAAAGGCAAGGTATAACATGTAGAAAACACCCAAAAATTTTAATGGTGTTTCAATGAAAGGCAAAATTTCAATTAAAGCCCGATTAAAAAAACTGCAAATTAAAGCAATCAGACAGAAACCTGAGCCAACACCAATACAAAAGGAAAGCGTATTTCGAAACCCATAGCGATTTGCAAAAGAAATAGCCATAAAATTATTTGGGCCAGGTGTAAAACTGCTGATAAAAACAAATGTGAGGAAAGCAGAAATTGGCATTGGTGTAAATCTCCTTTTGAATAATTCAGAATAACGTTTATTATACATGAAATAAAGCTGAGAACGCAGCTTTTATTTATTCATGTAAGGAAAAAACACATAAGAAAAAAGCCGAGTCTTTTCTACAGGGGCTTGGCTTTTCTTATGTATCTGACTGGTTCGGATTATGGGAAATAAAATACAAAAGAGTATCTCTTTTATATTAGAATTTTTCTCTTATATGTAAATATATTTAATATAATGAAATCCTAACAAAATCCATTTCTGTATGAAAGCGCCTACAGAATAAATTTCCTATAGGGGAGGAAATTTACCTAATATAGCGATTGCTTAAATTATATTATAAATTAGATGCATAGGAAGGTTGGGATTAAGGTGAGTAAGAAACACAATCAACTAATTAACTTTCTATCAAATCAGGAACAGGAGTATGTCCCTGCTGTCCAAATTGCTGAGGCTATTGGGGTGACAGATCGAACGATTCGAAATTATATCAAGGAGATTAATGAGAAGTCTAATCAAATTTCTATTGTCTCTTCCTCAGAAGGCTATAAGCTTCAAACGGAAGATATAAATATGCTGATAGTCAATGAAGCAGAGCTGGAAGAGACATTGCTGGATTTTGAAATTGTTCAATTTCTGATGACTAGAGATGATTATACTACTTACGATGAAATTGCGGATAAATTCTTTTATTCACCTCAAACCATTCGCAGCAGAATTCAGAAATTGACAATGAATATGGATAAGCTGGGGATTGATGTTTCAATAGATACAAAGGTATTTAAAGGTATTATGCTGGTGGGCACAGAAATACAAAAACGTGTTTTACTGGAGAATCTTTTCACTTCTATTTCTATAAAGAAGGAGGTCTATAAAGACTTTTTAACAAAGAACTTCTGTAATTGGGTTGATGAGGATGTAATAGAAAGCATTTTAAACCTGGTAGAGGAAATTAATATAAAATATGACTTAAACTTAGAATTTTTAATGTATAAAAAAATGTCAGTCCAATTGATTATTATGATCTCACGAATTGAAAGCGGCAATCATGTTGTTATTGAATTAAGTGAGGAAATGGATTTTAAAGATTTTAAAGAATTTGAAGTGGCAAGTGCTTTTTGTAACGGCATTCTTCAATATGTAATCGCTTCAGAAAGTGAACGTATTTACTTAACCAATTATTTAATGTCGCTGCACTTAGATTTAGAAGAACCTGGAGTAGAAAACAAAGATTTGCAGACTGTAAAGAAAATTGAGCAGATTTTATTGAATATAGAGCAAGCTTACCAAGTACCAACCTATTCTCAAAAGAAATTTAAAAGTAATATTTTGAATCATATTTATCGAATTATTTACCCGGTATCCCATAACCTGCTTATTTATAATCCTTTTGTAAAGGAAACGAAATCAGAGTATTTTTTCTCATTTAGCATTGCTTCGAATATTGCATTGAAGATTGAAAAGGAATTTAATGTTGAAATTCATGACAGTGAAATAGCTTATTTAGCTTATCATATTCAAAATATTTTCGAAGCTCAGGATAAGAAAAGAATAAAGACAATCATTTTATATAGCAGAAATTATGAGCGTACAAAGCTGCTCTCATCCAAAATAGCAACCTATTTTAATGAATTGGAAATTTATAAAATAGAGAAATGCTCTCAGGATTATACTTTTCATGAAAATTGTTTGTATATCGGCATCGATTTAGCGTTTACTCCAAAGACCAAAAAAGACATTATTATGATTCAAAACGGGCTTCATAATGGGGAAATAAAAAAGATCCGATTTTTTCTTGAATCTCAACACTCTATCATAGAACGTGCCAATATTTTTTGGATAAACGAAAATAACCCGGAGCAAGCGATCCAAAATCTTCTACAAAGCAATCAACGGGGACAGTTTATTGAAGCGGTTATGAAAAGAGAAAAAATGTCTTATACCTCTATCGGGAATTTAGTAGCTATTCCGCATCCCTATTTTGAAATGCAGGAATATAAAGAAGAAGTCATTATTGGAATAAATCAGAAAGCGATTGAATGGGGAAATGAACTGGTTCAATTGATTATTATTTATTTACCATCTGATGATGTGGAAAGAAATGAATATATTTTTACGGAATTTTTCCAGAAAACGAAAAATATAAAAGATGTTATGAAGCTAGTTCAAATGGAAACAAAGGAAGAATTCATACATTGTTGGAATCAAATTTAAATGAGGAGTGATGATGATGTTATTAAATATGAAAGATTTATTAAAAACAGCATATGAAAATCAGTTTGCAGTAGGGTCTTATAATGTGGCCAATAGTGAGTTTGTAAGAGTAGTGATTGAGGCGGCGGAAGAAAAGAATGCACCTGCTATTATACAGATTCATCCAAACGAAATTGAACTGCTGGGAGATGAATTTACAGCTTACGTAAGAGAGATTTGTCAGCGCACCTCTATACCGGTAGCTATTCATTTAGACCACGGGGCTTCTGTTCAAGATGTCATGCGGGCTATCAGAAATGGTTTTACCTCTGTGATGATAGATGCTTCTCATGCTTCCTTTGAAGACAATATAGCGATTACGAAAGAAGTGGTGCAGCTGGCGCATGCTGTCAATGTATCTGTAGAGGCGGAATTAGGAACTATCGGATCGAATGATAACAGCTCAGAAGGCGGTGCAGACGAAATCTTATATACCGATCCTCAGGATGCAAAGATATTTGTTGAGGAGACTGGAGTCGATACGCTGGCTGTTGCTATTGGAACTTCTCATGGGCAATATAAACATGCTGGTAAACCAGAATTAAAATTAGATTTACTTCAAGAAATTCATCAGCAAGTTAATATTCCCTTGGTTCTTCATGGAGGAAGTGACAATAAAGATGAGGAAATTTCGCAGACCTATCTTCACGGGGTTTCAAAAATTAATCTTTCAACCGATATGAAAAATGCCTTCTTCCAAGAAATGCGCAGCTTTTTAACGGAAAATCAAGGTGCATATGAACCGGATGTAATTATGCCGAGTGCTCGTAACGCAGCAAAAGAAGTGGTAAAGAAAAAAATGGATTTATTTAATTCAACAAATCATGCGCATCTTTATTTTAAATAAATGGCAGAGCGAGGGAGAGCAATGGAATTTATTGATATTCTCACAAAAGAAAATATTATTTTAAATTTAAAAGGAAAAAATCAGGATGAAGTGATCAATGAATTAGTGGGAAGATTAGCTGACAACAAGCTTACTAGTAATCCGGAAGAATTTAAGCAGGCTATCTATAAAAGAGAAAGTGAAATTTCTACAGCTGTTGGGTATAGTGTTGCGATTCCTCATGCTAAAAGCAAAACAATCTCAAAGCCTGCTATTATATTTGGAAGAACATTAGAAGGAATTGATTATGGAGGGCAGCATACTAATCTTATATTTATGATTGCAGCACCTGAGAATGCTTCTGATGATCATCTGGAATTGTTATCCAGACTTTCAACTTTCCTGATGGATGAAACCTTTAGAGCGAAGCTGCTGGTTGCTCTGTCTACCGATGAAATTGTTAGTGTTATAGAGGAATATGAGAAACAAAAAAAGAGTGAAAATATAGAAAAAAATGACAGCGATAAATATTTAATTGGAATTACAGGGTGTATGACAGGGATTGCACATACGTATATGGCGGCAGAGGCGTTAAAAGAGGCAGCCCGAAAACGGGGAATGAAAGCAAAAATACAAACAAATGGTGCAAATGGTCCTGAAAACAGGTTGACTGCCAAAGATATTCAAAATGCAGATGCTATTGTGGTTGCACATGACGTGAACGTGGACACATCTGGATTCAAAGGGAAGAAATATGTAGATGTACCTGTGAAAAAAGCGATTAATCACGCTGACGAACTAATTGATCAGGCGCTATCTTATAATATAAAAGAGATAAACAGAGATTCTGCAGAAGTAAAAGAAGAGAAAGAAGAAGCTTCTGAAGAAAAAGGCGGCCTGCAATTTTATAAACATATTATGAGCGGTGTTTCTTACATGATTCCATTCGTGGTTGTAGGCGGAATATTTATAGCGATATCCTTTATGTTTGGAATTTATGCCGCAGACCCTGAAAGTGAGCAGTATAACATATTTGCTCATTTCTTTAGCCAGGTTGGAGGAGACGCTGCCTTTGCATTAATGGTTCCGATTTTAGCAGGATTCATTGGCTATAGTATTGCAGGTAAACTGGGATTAGCACCTGCAATGATTGGTGGAATGATGGCGAATATAGGAGATGCGGGATTCCTTGGAGGAATGATCGCCGGTTTTGTAGGGGGCTTTGCTGCAAAATTTATTGCCAAGTCTATGAGAAAAGTTCCGAAATCATTCCAAGGATTGATTTCTATATTAGTTGTACCTTTACTAAGTACATTAATCGTCGGAGCTTTTATGTTTTTCGTTTTAAATACCCCGATGTCAGCACTAAATGAATTTTTAGAGGGCTGGTTAAGAGGTTTAACAGGAGTTAATGCTGCTATTCTGGGTGCTCTGCTGGCAGGAATGATGGCTTCTGATATGGGAGGCCCCATCAATAAAACTGCGTCTGCTTTTGGTTTAGCGATGTTTGCAGCTAATATTTTTGAGCCTTCAGCTGCATTAATGGTTGGTGGAATGGTTCCACCAATTGGAATTGCTTTGGCAACGACGATTTTTAAAAATAGATTTACCGGCCCGGAAAGAGAAGCAGGAAAAGCCAGTTATGTACTTGGGGCCAGCTTTATCACAGAAGGAGCCATACCGTTTGCTGCAGCAGATCCTTTAAGAGTTATACCAGCGAATATTATTGGAGCCGCTATAGGTGGAGGCATCTGTATGGCACTGGATATCTCTTTAAAGGCGCCACATGGAGGTATTTTTGTAATACCGATAGCAAGTAATAAACCTTTATTGTATATTGGATGTATTTTATTAGGTTCCATTATTACCTGTTGTATTTTAGGATTTTTGAAGAAACCTTTATCAGAGGAAGATAGAAAAAAAGGGAAAGAAATGAGCTCCATTTTTTAATATTAATATATTTAGAAAGAGTTAAGCGGCTGGTCTAGAATAAGTTGCTTAACTTTTTTGTTTTGGGGTAATATATAATATAAATTTAGCTGATGTGATGCTTCTCCCATTCTTAAATAATCTATGTTATAATTCAAAACAACGCATAAATTTGCATGAATTTAGTATAAAAATACATTTATGATAGAATGATATATCAGAATTAGGAGGTTTATCAGCAAATGTCATTAGAAAAAAACTATGAAGCTATTCAGAATGAGCTGATTCAAATCAGTAATCAATTATATGAAAATCCAGAACTGGGAGATCAGGAATTTGAATCCATGAAGTTACTGGTTAAATATTTAAAATCCTATGATTTTGAAGTAGAAACAGGTATCGTTGATCGCCCGACTGCTTTTCGTGCAGAGTATACAAGCGGTAAGCCGGGGCCAACTATTGCTTATTTGGCAGAGTATGATGCGCTGCCAGGAATTGGACACGGCTGCGGACATAATTTAATTGCTACATTTGCTGTTGGAGCAGGGGTGATTCTGCGTCAGCATGTAGATGAAATTGGCGGGAAAGTAGTTGTCTTAGGCACACCTGCAGAAGAAACGAGCGGTGCGAAAGTACCGATGAGCGAGCAGGGTACTTTTGACGATATTGATGTAGCAATGATGGTGCATGGTGCCGACGTATCTTCGGAAAGTGGTCCGATGCTGGCAATGGATGCTCTTCAATTTGACTTTACTGGTAAGGCAGCGCATGCAGCAGCGTCTCCAGAAAAAGGAATTAATGCATTAGACGCAGTGATTCAATTATTTAATGGAATAAATGCACTTCGTGAACATGTTCCAGATGATGTGAGAATTCATGGGATTATTACAAAAGGCGGAGAAGCAGCGGGAATTGTACCAGCAGAAGCTACAGCACAATTTTACATTCGTGCTAATGAGCGGAAATTAGTGGATGAGCTGGGCGCGAAGGTCAGAAATATTGCTGAAGGAGCCTGCTTGATGACAGGGGCTTCTGTAGAAATTTCCAACTATGAGCTGAGCTACGATAATATGATTACCAACCAGGCTCTATCAGATACATTTACCAGGCATATGAAGTCGTATAGTGCCAACCCTGTTTATCCAGCTGTTCCGGCAACAGGATCTGCGGATATGGGAAATGTTAGTCAGGTTGTTCCATCTATTCATCCATATGCCGGTTTAAATGAGCCGGGACTTGTTTTCCACACAACAGAATTTGCAGAAAAAACCATAACGCCAGATGGAGAAGCAGCGATTCATGATGCAGTTCTATCATTGGCACATACAGGATACGACATTATAGTCAACAAAGATTTACTACATGCGATTAAAGAAGAATTTGAAAATCAGTAAGTAAAAACGAGAGGGTATCTCATCGTAACAGGTAGTTTATTTCTTTAATTAAAAGTTGTAAACTGCCTGTTTTTTATTGTAAAAGCTTTTCAAAAACTGAAAAAGGAGATGTTACCATGAGCGAAAATGTTAATACAGCGGGAAGTACACAAGAGCCGAAAAAGAAAAAATGGGAATTTCCGCATGTTTTTGCTCTCATGTTTGGACTGATTATTATTACAGCAATATTGACATACTTTATTCCAGCTGGAGAGTACGAACGAGAAACAACCATTGTCAATGACACAGAGAGAACGGTTGTTATTAACGATACATATCATGAAGCAGAAGGAAGTCCAACTGGATTTTTTGAAATCTTTCAAACGATTCATAAGGGGATGACACAAAGCGCTGATATTATTTTCTTTATCTTTATTGTCGGCGGAGCTTTTGGAATTTTAAATGCAACGAAAGCCATTGAAACAGGACTTGCGAATTTATCAATGAAAATGGCGAATCGGGAAATTTACTTGATTCCTGTAGTAATGACACTCTTTGCTCTAGGCGGGGGAACATTTGGAATGTCAGAGGAGACAATTCCATTTATTATGATTCTGGTGCCTTTAGCGATGAAATTAGGGTTTGATTCCTTAGTTGGTGCGGGGATGGTTATTGTCGGTTCATGTGCAGGATTTACAGCTTCATTTATGAATCCATTTACTGTTGGAGTAGCTCAAGGGATTGCCGAGTTACCGACATTCTCTGGAATGGGTGTCCGTCTTGTGATGTGGGCTATCTTTGTTACATTTAGTATAGCGTTTGTCATGATTTATGCGAAAAAAGTAAAGAAAAACCCAGAGAAAAGTTTAATGTACAAGATTGATAAGCAAAGAAATTTTGATGATTCCTTAGATGGACATTATACAAAATTGACTGGCAGACAAGCTATTATTATTGGATTATTGGTAGCCACAATTATTATTTTAGCAATTGGAGTCATCTATTTTGACTGGTTTATTATGGAGATAGCTTCTCTTTTCTTAATTATGGGGATTATCGCCGGCTTTGTCGGTAAGCTGCGTGTAAATGAAATTGCCGGTTCCTTTATTGACGGCTGTAAAGAGCTTCTTGTCGGAGCGCTGGTTGTCGGTTTTGCATATGGAATTCTTGTTGTTTTAGAGGAAAGTAATACAATTGATACAATTTTATTTGCTGCATCCAGTCTGGTAAGCCAGCTTCCTACTGCTTTTTCTGCAATAGGAATGTATGCATTCCAGAGTGCTCTTAACTTTTTAGTTCCGTCTGGAAGTGGACAGGCTGCTTTAACAATGCCAATTATGACACCATTATCAGATCTTACGGGAGTGAGCAGACAGACAGCGGTAATGGCATTCCAGTTGGGTGATGGGATATCAAATGCGATTACTCCAACATCCGGAGTTTTGATGGCTTCCTTAGCGATTGCTAAAATTCCATGGACAACCTGGTTCCGGTGGGTTATTCCGTTGATTCTTCTGTCTTATCTTGTTGGAGGCATTATTCTTACGATTGTCCATATGTTTATTTGGACGGTTTAACTAAAATAGCAAACAAAAAAATTCCTTTCTGATTACAGAAAGGAATTTTTTTGTTTGCAGAGAAAAACGGGAGGTTATTTCTTATTAAATTAATGAAGCCTCAGCTAAAGGGTAACTCAGTATTTTTAAATTATTTTATTTATTTGATTATTTTTACTTTATGATTCTCTCTTAAAGTAATGATACTTTTGACCGATATAAAATTTGTGACTATTTATATACATACTAGGAGGATACAAGATTGGGAAAGAGAGAAAAAACAAAATCATTAAGTTTAAGAAATAGGCTAATTGTATCATTTTTAATTATATTATTATTACCTAGCATAGCTATTGGGACTATTTCCTATCAAAGTGCAAAATCTAATATAGAGGATAGTATGCTGGATTCTACTCAGAAAAATGTAGAAATTATGCGACAGACGATCGACCAATTTATGAATGATCAGATGGATAACATTGAATATTTATCGACAGCCATTTCAACAACCGACATTGAAAATAATAAGGATGCAGCAACAAGCAAAATTTTAGAAGATATACAAAATGCTAAGGATGTTGCTTTTGAACAAACCTATGTAGGGACGGAAACAGGAGAATTTATGAATTATCCTACATCATTTCAAAATCCACCTGACTATGATCCGAGAGAAAGACCATGGTATCAGCAGGCGATGGAAGAAAAAGGTGAAATCATTGTAACGGATCCATATGTTTCTGCCTCCTCTAATCAAGTGGTGGTTACCATCGCAAAAGCTGCCGCAGATAATAACGGCGTTGTTGCGGTTAACCTGGAGCTCGGAAGTCTTACGGATATTATCAATTCAGTCACTATCGGTAAAAATGGTTATTTATTCCTGTTGGACGGAGATCATAAATATATTAGTCATCCTGATATGGAGGCTGGGACAGAAGCATCAGAAGCATTTTTTGATAAATTATATGAATCGGAGACAGGGCAATCCAATTACAGCTTCGAAGGTGATCAAAAGCAATTAGCATTTGATACCAGTGAGATAACAGGTTGGAAAATTGCGGGAACGATGTTTGATAGTGAGATAGCTGAAAATGTCAGCCCAATTTTAAATACGACTGTATTTGTTATTATTATTGCTCTTATTTTAGGTACGGTATTAATTGTATTTATCATTCGTTCTATTTCTAAACCTATTAATCATTTAGCTGATGCAAGTAATACAATGAGTCAGGGAGACTTAAGTGTCAGCGTGAATTTAGATCGAAAAGATGAAATAGGGACTTTAGCGCTTTCGTTTAATAAAATGCGTGAGAATTTAAATGGGATCATTCAGCAGGTTAGAGATAAATCAAATCATTTAGCTTCTTCTGCAGAGGAACTAAATGCAAGCACAGACCAGAACACGTCTGCTACAGAACAAATTTCTGCCTCCATGCAGGAAGCTGCTGAAGGAATGAATAGTCTTAATACCAGCATTACACACAGTTCAAAGCTGGCACAGGAAATGACGGAGTCCATCTATAATATTGAATCCAGCTCTAATCAGGTTTCAGATACAGCAACAGATGCGATGACGGCGGTAAAAGAAGGGAACACTGCATTAAGTACTACTATTGATCAAATGGAGTACATCAAGAAAAATACGTATGAACTGTCCAATAATATTCAAGGGCTTGGTAACCAGTCGGCTCAGATAAGTAATATTATTGACGTTATTACAGATATATCAGAGCAGACGAATTTACTTGCCTTAAACGCGACGATAGAAGCAGCAAGAGCGGGAGAGCATGGGAAAGGATTTGCTGTTGTGGCAGATGAAGTTCGGAAATTAGCTGAGAAATCTTCTGATTCTGCAGAACAGATAAAAGATATGATTAATGCAATTCAAAATGAAACAACGAATACTGTAAATGCCATGAAAGCTGCAACGGATGAAGTAGAAAAAGGAATCAGTATCGCCAATAATGCAGATAAATCGTTCACGAATATAACAGGCTATGTAGATTCGATAACAAATCAAATTATGCAGGTTAATGCTGGAATTCAAGAAATCGCAGCTACAACAAAACATTTTACGAATACATTTGAAGAGGTGGGGTCCATTGGGGATGCTGTATCGCAGGAAACAGAAAATGTTTCTGCATCTACACAACAGCAGCTTGCTTCCATGGAGGAGATTGCAAACTCAGCTTCAGATCTGACTAGTGTTGCAGAAGATCTACAGCAGCTGGTAGAAAACTTTAAGCTGTCTGATCGTTAATAATCCATTCGTGCAGTGAAATATTGATTGCATCTTTTAAAAACTTTTTATTTCTAATCGGATAGAGAGGAGAATGATTTCCTTTCTATCCGATTAATTTGTGTAAAAAGATGTTTAGGCAGATGGACCTGATAAAGTGATGCTGTAAAAAAGAACTGTTACGTAGCAAGTGTTACATTGCAACAAAAATTTTCGCTTGGATCTCTTTATCTTCCCTCTGCAAACACCCACGTTAAATGATAGGTTTATGTACCAGTAATAGACCTAAAAATTAAAAGAAAAGTTCAATAGCGATTCGATATTTTTCTAATTTATTTTAAACCAAC
>NZ_BJYM01000016.1 GCF_007991515.1 Oceanobacillus sojae | reverse complement strand
CCCCTAGGAAAGCAAGACGGTCCGCCGTAGCGATCGCTGTACACTTTACCTTCTATATTTGTCAACAGATATATGGAGGAAATGATCAACCCCCTGTTCCTATGGATAAGAAGTTACTTTTTAAGGTGTGAAAGTTGAGTTATTTAAAATAACGCATAAGGAATTGAGCCTTAGACAATATGCTTGGTAAAGGCTGCATCTGGAATTATCAAATTTAATTTGTGCATAAAAAAAAGCGCAAAATGCGCTTTTTTTAGAGGTCATCAAAACCATTTAAATCACTTGTTTTTGTATATTGACGTGATTTCTGTTCAAAGAAATCTGTCTTCGTTCCATCGACATTATCTACATAAGCACGAATCCATTTCATTGGATTCTCCACATGTTCTGGATAAAGTTCTTCTAATCCCATCATACGCAGCATTTTATTTGCCCGGTATTTGATATAGCCGTCAAGCTCATCCATATCGATTCCTTCAATACCTGCAAGTACATAATGCGACCACTCTAATTCCAGTTCAACAGAGCTTTGGAAATGATCATAGATCCACTGGATGAATTCTTTATTATTGTACTCTGGATTTTCAGCCAGTGTAGCCCGGAACAGCTCTGTAATAAAACGGCCATGCTCCAGCTCATCACGGTTAATATAGCTGATCATCGTGGATGTCCCTACCATTTTATTTTGTCTGGCCAAATGATAAAAGAACGCAAAACCTGAATAGAAAAACATTCCTTCTAATAGAGAAGTATATACTAATGTCTTAAGGATATTTTCCAAAGTCGGATTTTCGACAAATGCATTATACTGTTCTGTAAGCAGTTCATTCCGCTTCATCAATAATTCATCTGTTCTGCCTAATTGAAACGATTCATTCTGCTCGTTCCAGGAAACAACAGAAGATAGCACATAAGAATAACTTTCATTATGCACAGCCTCCTGCTGGGCAATAACCGCCATAATAGATTGGACAGAAGGATCTGTTGCATACAGTGAGATTAACAATGCTGTCCTTGTTTGCGGCGCATCCAATGTGGATAACAATCCAATTATCTTCAAATAAGCATCCTGCTCCTCGTTACTTAGTGAAGAGAATTGTTTTACATCACTGGACATGTTTATTTCATCCGCTTGCCAGTAGTTTCCAACAAGTCTTTTATACATTTTATGCCAATGTGGATAAGCAATATCATTCCAGTTCAAAATCCCACTTGATTTGCCTCCGAATAAGCCCGTTGATTTATTTGGAAAACGCGGTTCAAGCGTTTTAGCCCGTTCAAGCATAACTTTTTGCATTATCTAGCACTCCTTCCAGCCACTGTTCGATCTTATTCTCCTGCGAACCGCGCGGTGACTGTTCAACTTTAAGAACCGGAAAACTGCTTTCATAAAAACGAGCTAATTTATCTGCAGCCCTGCAGAATAAATCATCCCCGCCAAATTGTGTATCTCCAGTTCCGAAAATAACCATATTTCCAGGTTTATACCCTACTTCCAAAACAAAATCCTTTACCTCATCTGGTGTGGATCCTCTATCCCAAGTGAAGGTCCCTAAAAATACAAGATCATAATAAGCGGGGTCTTTGAGGACATCGATACCGATACGATGCCACTCAACAGTTACCCCTTCTTTATTTAAAAACTCCCCAATATACGAAGCGACCTCTTCTGTATTACCGCTGTAGCTTAAATACGCGATGAGTATCCTCAACTTTGACACCACTCACACTCTTCGACATCATTGGATGTTGAACGAACATAGTAAGTTGTTTTAAGTCCTTCCTTCCATGCCTGTAAGTGTAAATCCAGTAATACAGACGCACGAATCGTATTTGGAACATAAAAATTAAATGATAAGCTCTGGTCAATATGACGCTGGCGTTTTGCGTTCTGGCTGACAGAATAACGCTGGTCGACAATATACGCAGAACGGCGGTATATATTATACGTGTTATGATCCAATGCCGGAGCAGTTACAGGTATTTTAAAGTCTTTCTTCTCTTCATGATAAAATACTTGGAAAATCGGATCAATACTTGCTGTAGACCCGGCAATCATTGCTGTTGTAGAGTTTGGTGCAACAGCCATCAGGTAACCATTACGGATACCATTCTCTTTGACTTCTTCTTTTAACGAAGTCCATTTAGAGTCCGTGTAGCCTTTTTGTTCGAAATAAGCTCCTGTACTCCATTTACTGCCTTCATAAACCGGATAAGACCCTTTTTCCTTACTTAACTCCATACTGCTTTTAATCGTTAAATAAGCAATATTCTCATAAAGCTCATCAGCATACTGAACTGCTTCTTCTGTTTCCCAGCTGATTCCCTTTAATGCTAAAAGATGATGCCATCCAAATGTTCCGAGCCCAATCGCCCGGTATTTTTGATTGGTAATTGTTGCTTGCAAAATTGGCAATGTATTAATGTCAATAACATTATCAAGCATTCTCACCTGAATAGAAATTAAACGCTCCAACACGTCATCGGAAACAGCTCTTCCCAGGTTAATAGAGCTCAGGTTACAAACCACATAGTCCCCAGATTGATATTTTCTTACAATTGTATTTTCATTTTCTAAGAACTCTTCTACAAAAGATGTCGGTGATTGATTTTGTGTGATTTCTGTACATAAGTTGGAACAATAAATAAGACCTTCATGTGAATTGGCATTTTGACGGTTTACTTCGTCACGGTAGAACATGAATGGTGTTCCTGATTCTAATTGAGAGCGCATCAGACGCTTCATTATTTCAATAGCCGGTACTTTTTCTTTTGATAAATCTTCATTGGCAACACATTCTTCATACTTCTTACGCCATGTGCCGTCACCTTTTTCTTCATCATAAAAGTCCTCTAAAGAAAAGCCCATTACCTGACGTACTTCATGTGGGTCAAATAGATACCAGTCACCACGCTGGTCAACCTTTTCCATAAAGTAATCCGGCAAGCATACTCCGGTAAAGATATCATGAGCACGCATGCGTTCATCCCCATTATTCAGCTTTAAATCCAGGAATGATTCTATATCACGATGCCATACATCTAAATAGATTGCTATTGCACCTTTACGTGTGCCAAGCTGATCAACGCTGACTGCTGTATTATTCAATTGTTTAATCCATGGCACAACACCGCTGGACATCCCTTTAAATCCTTTAATAGAACTGCCTCTTGCACGGATTTTTCCCATGTAAACGCCGATTCCTCCACCGTTTTTGGAAAGCTTGGCAATATCAGTATTACTATCATAGATTGCCTGCAGGCTGTCATCCACCGTGTCAATAAAGCAGCTGGAGAGCTGACCATGCGTTTTTCCGGCATTCGTTAATGTAGGCGTAGCTACAGTCATATATAAATTACTCAAAGCCCAATATGCTTCTTGAATGTATTCAATCCGTTTATTTTTCGGCTCATCCTGCATTAAATGCATAGCAATAACTAACCAGCGTTCCTGAGGAAGCTCAAATACACGCTTCTGATGATCTGTTGCTAAATAGCGTGTTGCAACTGTATAAATACCTAAATAGTTAAATAACATATCTCTGTCCGGCACAATAAGGCTGCCAATTTGATCTATTTCTTCTTTTGAATATTTTTCTAAAAATGAGGCTGTATAGATACCTTCATCTGTCAACATTTTGATTAAGTGATAAAAGGAACCATATTTCTCACTTTCATCATAACCGCGATTGGCAGCAGCTTCTTTATATAAATTTCCTACATAAATACGTGCAGCTGCATAAGTCCAATCTGGATTTGCTTCATCTATATTTTCAAGAGCTGTCTGAATCAGTGTATCATTCACTTTTTTACTCGAGGTAACACCTTGTGTTTGTTTTTCTGCTTTTTGAAACCAAGAAGCAGCATCTACTTTTAAGCCTTCCGATGCATTATTAATTTTTTCTTGGATAGATGACGGATTAATAATAATGGTCATGTTTAAGCCTCCTGTAATCATTATATTTCTATAAAACAATTATTTGTAAATATAAAAAAATAACTATGTATTTTTCAAATGATTCTGTTGCTTCTTCCGTACAAATAATAAACGTCTTGCCGGGCAAATCTGCTGATTTATATTTTTTATTATTAAAAGCAATCCGCTACCCATACTAGATGTAGTAGATTGCCTCATTTTTGAATACCATAAGTTGGTGGGATATCCCTGATTTGTATTAGTTTCGACATTTCAGTAATTATCCTTTTGTTTTCACAATATACTATATATAGTGTTAATCAGTTTTAAGTTCGCCCACATCTTGTATTAAACACTATCATAGATTATTCAACTACGCAAGATTTTAATTCAAGATAGTCTGTTTTAACTAGACTCTATTTTTATCTTTTTTTCTTCGTAAAGGCAGGTAATTTCTGCTTTCTTTAGAAGCTTAAAAACAAATAAAAATTATATTGTTTTTATCTTTCAATAAAATCTCTACCAAAGATACTATTTCACTTTTTATTAAACTCAAGTTCTCATTATAGCTTAATTTAATAGAAAGAAAAGTATTTAGAAGCGATTTTTAATGGTAATTTTTTATCCACATTTGCCCCTGTGGATAAGGTGTGGATATAAAAAAGTTATTCAAAACATTTCCACAGTTTTATCCCCAAATATATTTGAAATGTGAACACTTATTAAATAGCGAAAGAAAACAGCTCCTGTTCTCATCAGGAGCTGTTTTCTTTCGCTATTTATTCATACTTGAAAAGAAATCACTTAATGGATCAAGCTCTTCCTTGTCTTCATCATCTTCTGCAGAATCATGAATGTTTAGTTCATCTGCATTTAAATCATCCATATTCCAATTATCTTGAGTGACTTCCTGCTCTTGGTTTGAGACATAGCTTTTCGATTCTTCTATGCCTTTAAATATATTATCTGTGCTGTTATTCATGGAAGTTAAAAGGGCAGTTGCACGCATTGGATCGGTTAGCAATTGATATAAAATCGTTCCAATCAAAGCTTCAGAGTGTTCATGCTTCAACCAGCTCTTTTGCTCTTTTGTCAATGATCTGGGCAGAGGGATTGTAACAGTTTCCCTTTCTTTTACACTCATATCATTTACACCTTTTAAGACGAAACTTGCAATTTTACTTGAAAAGTTTCTCCGTTCGGTTTCCTTCAATTGCTGCAGCTGTCTCAGTAAGTATTCAGGAGTATCTGAAGGAATTCGAAATGTGATTGTTTGTCCTCTTTCGATATTCTTTCCCATAGGATCACCTTACTTTGCTTTCGTAGTCTTCTCTTCCTTCTTCTCAGCTTTTTCATTTTTCTGTACAAAATCAGTAATCAATTTATAGTATGCGTTAGCCATCATCCAGATACTTTCACTCTCATCTTCAAAGAATTCGATGTTGTAGCCATCCAGTTTATTGTTTAGAGCTTTGATATAATCCTTAAGAACTGCTGATCCTCCTCCGACAAAATAGCAAATCTCTGTCTGTGAGTTCCTGCTCCATACATTGCGCAGATAGCGATATTCTTTCTTGGCAAGCTCCAATAAAATATGATCTGTTATATCATGTACATTGGTACGGCTTCCTTTTACCATAATGTGATTGCGGTCATTTTTTCTTGTGATAATATCAACGACATCTCTTCTGCTATCCAGCTCTACACCATGCTTTGATCTTATTTCTTCACGGATTTGTTCCAGAGATTCAGAAACACCTATATTAAATCCCTGTGCTTTATCGTCATCCACATTTCTATTGCGAATAACTGCGATATCTGTGGATAACCCGCCGATATCCTGAATTAAAATTTGTTTGTCAATTAATTCCTTGTTGATAACTTTTAAGTCATTATCCATAATTAAATTGACGTAAGCGGCAAATCCTTCCGGGTATACTTTTACTTCATCAAATTTAATATTTACTTTCTTGCCCTGATGTTTAGGAGTAACTAGAAATTCTATTTGATGCACTGACCCTAGCAGGCGAGAGCGGTACCCGACGTCTTTTCCTTCTTTTACTTCCCTGAGAGGTAACCCTGTTCCTAATGTATAAAGAGCGTCATAAACATCATTCTTCTCTTTAAACGCGTCGCTTGATACAGCATCCAATGCTAAAGCAGCAAATAACATAACTAATGTCTGATCTTCTTCTGATTTACTGCTTCCTGGATCCAGCTCCTGAGAGTTTGTTGTTTTTGTAGCCAGATTTCCCACTCTATATATAATGTTGTTTTCAGATAGGGCAGGGGAGTGGATACGAATATGAATATTATCCAATACTTCCTTATTATCCAGTTCTTCAATTCCAATTACAGGTCTATCCTCTAAATCTGGCGCTACCACATTAGGTATGTAATATTCATTCTCTAATTTACCAAAATTACCTTTTAAGGCATCGTTCCCAACATCAATTGCTGCAATTCTAGATTTTGTCATTTTCATTCTCCTTCCAAAAATAAGATTTTATAATGTACCTTACTTTTTTAAATAAGATACAAATATATGGACATTCTAGCAAACTATCTCTAATCGAATGTACATAACATAATTAAAAATCTATGTTTCTAGAATAAACGTATTCATTTATTTTCTCAAGTCTTTCGACAAATTGTTTACATGTTTGTTTTTTTGTATACTTTATATATCCTTATTAAATCAAGTTTTACACGATTTTGTACACAAGTAAACATTTTTGTTTATAATTGTACACAAAACTTGTTTACTTGTGTACAATTATAAAGATATTATTTTCGACATATTATAACCAGTTTTTCTATTTCAAAAAATAAGAAGAAAGACTTGTTAAATATCCCAATTTTCTATAAAATATGATTTGATAAATAAACATTAGTAACTTATAAAATGTTTATTTCTGTATATTTTACCCCTAAATAAAATCTTGTAAATATATTTCCTTCTACCAATCAAAAGGCGGTCAGCTATGTTTGCATATCATATAATTAGGTCTAAAAACCCGAGCCTTTTTCACTTGATTTATATAATATTTTGGCTATTATTTCATGAAATGGAGAGGTTTTTATTATGATCCGATTATATCTGCGATTTGTAATTATATCGATCTTTATTGCCGCTGCCGCATTATCCATTAAATATGGCACACTAATTGTTGATGTAAATACCTACTTTACATTATTTACATTGTACATAGTCTTTTCTGTTCTGTTTGTACACTTAAGAACTCTCGTTAAAACCGGGACAATGAATGTTGACTACAGTATTTCTTACAGCTTCTCTTTTGTCCTATTAACTGGACCTTTAGGCTTATTTCTATTTGAATTAGTTAATCGTTTTTATGTATACTTCCATAGGAAAATTACAGGAACTGCTGACGAAGATGAACTGTTACATACTTTTTATAATATAGGCGGTCCGGTCCTTTTCCATTCTTTTGGATTTTATTGCTTTCAGCTTATATACCCTATGATTTCATCACTTCCTTTTGCATTCTGGTTATTTGTTTTCTTTCTCACTATTATAATGGACATTATTTCTTCCTGCTTCATATTAATACTTATGTTTATTACTAAAAATGTGCAATCTAAACAAGAAGCAATTGAATTTATTACGGGAAGAAGTATGCTTGACCTGCTTAAAACCGCATTGACTAATGCCCTTCTTTTCACCTTCATTACTTTAGGACAATGGGAAGCTGTTATTGCGATTTTCTTGTTAAGCTATATTGTAGGACGCGCTGGAATATTTCACACAAAACTTTTGCTGCAAAAACAGGAGAATGAGCGTTTCAAGAAAATGGCATATACTGATTTTTTAACGAATATCCATAATCGTGCATACATGAATAAGGTAATGAAGGAATTAAACGGTAATGAAGAGAATCTTGCAGTGGTTATTGCTGATATTGATTCATTTAAATCGATCAATGATACTTTTAATCATATTATTGGTGATGGCGTAATTCAGCACTTCGCCAAGCTTTTGCAAAAGCATACAGCCTCATGCGACTATGTATTCCGTACTGGCGGAGAAGAGTTCACCCTTATTCTAAGAAATAAAACATATGAAGAATGCCTGATTTTCCTGGGGCAATTACGAGATACTATTTTGGATACACCTGCAGAAACTGAATTCCGCTCCAAGACAGTCAATATTCCCTATACTGCTTCATTTGGGATGTATTATATACAAAAGGATAATCGTATGGAGCTAAAAAAAGCATATATGAAGGCTGATGAATTGCTGCTGGAAGCTAAACATAATGGTAAAAACAAAATCATCTCACAAAACAGCAGCTTAAATAAGCTTAAATAACAGTGGATTTGGCGAATAGTATTTATATGAACATAAAAAGCTGTGAATTCGATAAATTATAAACGAATTTACAGCTTTTCTTAAAACAGAATTATATTGTTTTTCATAGCTCTTTGATGTACCAGAGGTCCATTGCAGTGTGCTCGCTTCCTTCCAATGGTTTCTCTAATAACCGAAAGCCATATTTTTCATATAAGCGTCCCGCTGTTTCCAGCTCATGTCTTGTTTCTAAATAGCATTGCTTAAAATGCATAGAAGCATAGCTCAGGGCTGTTTTCATTAATTCCCTGGATAAACCCCTGCCCTGTGCTTTTTGAGCTAAATAAAGCTTCTGCAGCTCACAAATAGAGCGTTTCGCATCATAAACACCTATACCGATTCCCCCGGCTACCTCTCCATCCACCTCGATAACCCAATATTTATCCTTTGGACGTTCATTATAGTATGTACTTAGGTGCGCGAGCTGCGGATCTGTGTAAGCTGTGCCCTCATGATCTAAATGATGCTTCTCTAAAGAACGTTTAATGATGGCTTCTATGACCTTGTCATCCTTCGCTTCAATTTCTCTGATTACAACAGATTTATTCAACAAATACACCCCACTTATATAAAGAAAGAAGCCAACTCATCCCTGAGTAAGCCCCTTTTACTTCCTAGATTAAACTGCTTTTTCCTTTTTGATCTGCTTACTTCGTAATTGTCCGCAGGCTGCATCAATGTCTGCACCATTTTCCCAGCGGACACCACATTGGATACCTTCTGCTTTTAAGGTTTCATAAAAGGCTTGAATATTCTCTGAGCTGCTGCGTTGATATGCAATATGCTCATCAACCGTATTATAAGGGATCAGATTAACATAAGCAAGATGACGGTGGCCGCTGATTAATTTAGCCAGTTCACGTGCTTCCTTCTTATGATCATTAACATCATGAAGCATGATGTACTCGTACGTAATACGGCGATTCTTCTTCTCTAAATAGTAATCTACAGCCTTCATCAGTTTTTCAATTGGGAAGGCACGATTAATCTTCATGATTTTCGTACGTAATTCGTTATTCGGTGCATGTAAAGAAATAGCCAGATTCACCTGGATTGGTTCATCAGCAAATTCATACATTTTATGTGCCAATCCACTTGTTGAAACTGTAATATGACGCGCACCAATATTTAATCCGCCGTCATCATTAACGATGTATAAGAAATCCATTAAGTTCTTATAGTTATCCAAAGGCTCTCCGATTCCCATAACAACAATATGGCTGACACGGTCTTCTTCTCCACGCTCATCCAAATGTTTTTGTACATTCATAATTTGCTCAACAATTTCTCCGCTGGTCAAATCGCGGTTTTTGCGCAATAATCCACTTGCACAAAAAGAACAGCCGATATTACACCCTACCTGTGTTGTCACACAAACAGACAGTCCATAATTAAAGCGCATCAGTACTGTTTCAATAACATTGCCATCCGCCAGTTTAAATAGAAATTTAATTGTGCCGTCTTTTGACTCTTGACGAATTTCTTCCCCCATTGTATGCAGAACAAAATTTTCCTTCAAAAGGTCAATTGTTGACTGATTAACATTATTCATATCTTCAAAGCGGCTGATCCGCTTTTTATATAACCAATTCCACACTTGATCAGCGCGGAACCGTTTTTCACCATGTTCCATTAACCACAACTTCAATTGTTCATATGTTAATCCGTAGATAGATGAATTACTCATCAATATACCCTCATTTCCATTTTTTCTACTTTCCCTATATTACTTGATTAAGACAAGCTTAGCAAATAGTTTTCACCTTCTTTTTAAGGTATAAGTTCAAACATTGGACGGTATAACAAGAAACCTTTATTATTTTTATTAAGTAAGG
Organism: Oceanobacillus sojae; assembly: GCF_007991515.1. Taxonomy (GTDB): domain Bacteria; phylum Bacillota; class Bacilli; order Bacillales; family Amphibacillaceae; genus Oceanobacillus; species Oceanobacillus sojae. The sequence goes on along the minus strand of NZ_BJYM01000016.1, from coordinate 119,265 downwards.
AGGGATTTAATGGATACTCAATCATATAAAACATTTCAAAATATACCTTTATCTGTTCTTGATCTTGCCCCAATTATTGAAGGCGGCGACGCCACACAGGCATTTCAGGAAAGCGTCCGTCTGGCGCAGCATGTCGAAAGATTAGGATTTCACCGCTATTGGTTTGCAGAACACCATAACATGAAAGGAATTTCAAGCTCGGCTACCTCTTTATTAATAGGTCACATCGCCGGCCATACCAATTCCATTCGTGTAGGTTCAGGCGGCATCATGCTGCCAAATCACGCAAGCCTGGTTATTGCAGAACAATTTGGCACACTTGAATCCCTTTATCCAGGTCGTATTGACTTAGGATTAGGCCGCGCACCCGGAAGTGATCAGGCAACTGCCTTTGCTTTACGCCGTACACTGCATGCCGGTCCGGAGGAATTTCCGATGCAGGTTAATGAATTACAGGACTATTTTTCAACTAATCCTGTATCACGAGTGAAAGCAATACCCGGGCAAGGACTGGATATCCCGATCTGGCTGCTTGGCTCGAGTGATTTCAGTGCGAGATTAGCTGCTGAAAAAGGCCTGCCATTTTCATTTGCCAGCCATTTTGCACCTGCATATACCGTTCCGGCACTGAAGCTCTATCGCGACCGTTTCCAGCCGTCTGAAGCACTTGATAAGCCGTATGCAATGGTAGCAGTAAATGTTATTGCAGCTGATACAGATGAAGAAGCAGCGCGCTTAGCCACCTCTCACCAGATGCAATTTTTAAATCTGCGAAAAGGGAAAGAATCCAAGCTGCAGCCGCCTGTTGAAAGCATGGATGCAATCTGGTCACCAGCGGAAAAGGCTGCTGTTCAAGAGTCTTTGAGTCCAAAAACAACGATTATCGGCAGCAAAGAAAATGTCCGTAAAGGATTGGAAGCATTCCGAAAAGAAACAGATGCCGATGAGATTATTATCACATCTCAAATCTACGACATTAAAGCAAGACTCGACTCCTATTCTATTGTAGGCGAGTTAATGGATGAATAAATTAATGATGGTCTTCCTTAAGAGAAACTCACTCTCACAAGGAAGACCATATTTGTTTTCAAAGCTTTCATCCTTCCGGCTTCTTTAATTGTCTTCCAAAAACCCTTCATGATAAAACTCCAGACGAATACCATTCTTCGGTCTTGCCGGAATTTCCGTACCCCGGCAGGTGAACTCTTGATTCGGTACAATCCAGTCTGTCTGCAGCAGATACGATAAGCTCACTTTCATTAACTGCATTATTACACTCTCTTTCACAAAACCAGGTGAAGTATCACTGACTAAAAATCGATCAGGCTGAAATAATTCTGGCTGACTCCACTTCCCAGGATGATGGTTTGTACCATGTATATCAAATAAGACAAGCTGATTCTTTTCAAAGAACATATCCTTCCAGAAGAATTGCTCCTGTGTCTTTGCTGCTGAAAAAGGTACCATAGAATAATAACGGATAACCTCATGAATAAAGCAGCCGACATATTTCTGGTCAATTCGCAGTCGTTCTTTTAACTGCGGATTCTCAATCAGCGCTAACTGGCTGAAGACAACCCATCGGCTGGAAGCAACGAAGGTCCGGATGAGTAATAGTAACTCCTCAACCACTGTTTTAATCGGTAAAATCCGACCAGATTCATCCTCATACCAAGATAATTTATAAAGGAATTTATCTTCATCGACATGGACTCCTCCTGCTCTTAGCTGACGGACTAAAAATACGAGCCACTTTTCAATTCGATTCTTCGCCTGATTCCTTTTCCAACGATTTAATCCATACTTTGAAAACAGTTGGACAAATTCCTGAATATCCGTTGTACGCTGCTTCAGATTATTTGCACGAATCGGAATTCCTAACCAGTTACAAACAGCAATGACCCACATCTCTTCCATTTCGGTCACAAAATTAATGGACGGATTGGTCTTCCATGCCTCTATTCTTTCTTGCCAACGCTGCCGAATAATCGCCTCCAGCTCTTCCCGATTTTCTGCAGTGAAGACTTCTTGAAACCACGCTTTCTCCTGATGGTAATCAATATCCGCCAAATAAAATACGCCATTTTCTTCCGTCAGCAAACCAGTAGACAGTTCAGAGATACTTCTCTCAGCTTTAAACTTACTCGTATCCCTTACTAAATCTGCTGCCTCATCTGCACGCAGCATCACCAGCTTTCTCCCGAATATACGCGACCCGATAACATCTTCCTGATATTCGTTCATTCGTTTAGAAAAATAAAAATAACCATCTCTTAAAAAATCTATCGTATGATCCATTCCTTTATCCTGCACGATTGGTTTTACCATGTTCTAACCCCCTAGTACTTCTCTATCCTACTTCCCTCTTCACCGCTCTTAAAACCTGTCCCTATCTTAAAAGTATGCACCGTTTTCTTAGGATTATAAACAAAGAGCACTCTACCTAGAATGCTCTTTGTCTGCTACTTTCTCATCCTCTATGATTACTTCACCAGTTTCACTACGCTCTTTTTCCGCTTCTTCTCTGACTTGATCCATCACATCTTTCAGCTCATCCTCAACTGTTGTATCTGCCATTTTCACATTCGCCCGGTAAGCAGCCCGGGTAATAACATGTCCGGCAACTGGAGCAGTCAAAAACACAAAGGCAATTCCCAGCAGCAGACGAACACTGTAAAAACCTTGATTGGAAGCAAAATAAATAAATGCTCCAACCAGAGTTAACAGAACCGCAAGCGTAGAGCTTTTAGTACCTGCGTGGGATCGTGTAAAGACATCTGGCAGACGAATGATTCCTATCGCGCTGATTAACGCCATAATCGATCCGGCAAGCATAAATAAAGCAGCAATAAACTCAATCGTCCCGTCTATATTCAAGAATGACCCCCCTCTCAATATATTTCGAGAAGGCAATGGTACTGATAAAAGCCAGAATAGCTAAAATCAATATAACCTCTAAAAATGCTGTTGTTGTCAGCATGACAGATACAATCGCTATGGAAGACACAAGCATCACACCAATCATATCTAAGGCTACAATACGGTCAGGAAGGCTCGGACCGATAATAATCCGAAAAACACTGATACAAATCGATATTCCATAAAATGTTAAGGCAACTGTCAACATTCCTTGAACCATCAGCGCGTCACCCCCATAATCGCTTTTTCAAAGTTATCAATTGACTTTAATAATATATCTTTCGACTCTTCCACATCCATTGCATGTATATAAAAGGCATCCCCATCTTCTGTCACCTCTATGACAACAGAACCAGGAGTTAATGTTAATAATAGAGCCAATGCCGTAATTTCCCAATCGCCCTGCAGAACTGTTTCGTATTTAAACAGCCCCGGCTTAATTGAAAGCTTTGGTTTTAAAATTTGTCCAAGAACCATTTTTGAAGAAGAAATAAGCTCTCTTGTAAAGATAAATATAAGCTTTATTAATGCAAAAAAGCGTGATAAATAAAAGCGTTCTCCGAAAAATCGATGCATTAAAAATACGATACCGATCCCAACGATGTAACCTGCTACAAATGTTGTAAAACGAAGTTCTGATTCATCACTGATCAGCGTCCATAATACAGCGATAAAAACATTTAATAAAAACTGTGCCGGCATTCTGCATTCACCACCTTGTTTTTTAAAAACTGACCGGAGAATATCAACCTGATCTCAGAAAGGCAGACCAGATAATTCGAGCTTAAAATATTACATTCCAGCCGATTAATTACCTCCGAGTACTGCGTCAATATAGATTTGCGGGTTTAATAAAGTTTCCGCTGCATCCTGGACATACACAGACATAGGCTCTGCGCCTAATCCCAAAGCAATCGTCCCTAATGCTAAAATACAAGTAGAAACAATCCAGCCTTTCTTAGCTGGTACCTCTTCATCCTTACTTATTATCGTTTCCCCCCAAAAACTGGTAAGGAAAATACGCATAAGAGAGTATAGAACAAAGATGCTTGAAATAAACGCAAGAGCTAATAAAACATACGATCCTGCTGCTACAGTCCCTTCACCAATCAGCACCTTGCCGATAAAGCCGCTCAGCGGCGGAATTCCAGACAAGGACAAGGTTGTCAGGAAGAACAGCCACCCAAGTAGCGGATGGTTCTTAATAAGTCCGCTTATCTCGTCTATTCTAGTTTGCCCAGTTACTGCAATCATTGTACCTACCAGTAAAAATAGTAGTGCTTTTATAATAATATCGTGAATCAAGTAGTAAATGGATCCTTCTATAGCAGATGGCGTTGCCACAGCCAAGCCCACCAGAATAAAACCAACCGCAATGATTACATTGTAAGAAGCTACTAACCGGATATCCTTATAAGCAACTGCTCCAATACTTCCACCGATTAAAGTTAATGCCGCCAAAATTCCAATCAGCGTATGCGTAATTTGCTGTTCCTGGTAAAACAGCAGCGTAAATACGCGGAACATCGCATAAATTCCGACCTTTGTCAGTAACGCTCCGAACAAAGCCGCAATTGGAGTAATTGGAACGGAATAAGATCCCGGGAGCCAAAAATATAGAAATAACCCAGCTTTTAATGCAAATACAGTTAAAAACACGACGCTGATAACAGTCACCATAGGTGTTTGCCCTACTTCTGCAATACGTTCTGATATATGTGCCATATTAAGTGTTCCAACTACTCCATATAAATAAGCAATGGCTACGAGGAAAATCCAGGAAGAGACAACATTAATAATTACATACTTTATTGACTCGCGAAGCTGTCTTTTCTTTCCTCCAAATGCAATCAGCACATAAGATGACAGAAGCATAATTTCAAAACAGACAAACAGGTTAAAAATATCTCCTGTCAGAAAGGAACCATTTACCCCTGCTATCAGAAATAAAACAAAGGAATAGAAAAAGTTCTTTTCAAAGGATGGTTTGACCGAAGAAAAGGAATAAATTAAACACGCTGCAGCAACCACACTTGATGACAACACAAGCAGCATGGCAAAGCTGTCAGCAACAAACAAGATTCCAAAAGGAGGCTGCCAGCCGCCAAAATCAAGTCGCATAACACCATTTTGCTGAATTAGCTGCAGTACATAGACACTAATACCGATATTCCCAAGAAATACCAATAATGAGATTGTCCGCTGCGTTTTTACATATGGTCTTAAGAATAAAAGGATAATCCCGACCAGGACCGGGAGCATCATCGGCATAACAATTATATTATTCATCTGGATTCCCCCGTAACTTATCTAGTTTATCTGTCCCAATCTCCTGGTATGTTCGATAAGCAAGAACAAGAGAAACCGCAGTTACCGCAAAACCGATAACAATTGACGTTAAAATCAATGCCTGTGGAAGTGGATCTACTGGGTCTCCCTCACCGACAATTGGCACAGTCCCAGTCTTTAAGCCGGCAACTACCATAATAATAAGATGCGCTGCATGAGTTAAAATCGCAGTTCCGATAATGACACGAATTAAACTCTTTGACAGTAAGAGGTAAGTTGCTACTGTTACTAATACACCTGCCAGGATGGTTACTAACGTTTCCATATTTACTCATCCTCACTAATACTTAATAAGATTGTTACAACAACACCTACAACGACCAAGGCAACGCCGCCTTCAAAAATCGTAACAGTTGTCAGTTCTATTTCACCGAAAAAAGGTACATTAAAATAATCGAAGGCTTGTGTTAAAAAGTTGTCTCCAAATATCAATGCTCCAAATCCTGTACCTACGGATAAAAAGGCTCCAAAGGCAGCGACCAGTTTAAAGTCAATTGGCAAACCTTTTTGGATGGTTTCAATATCAAACACAATAAATAATAATACCAGCGCGGAAGCAAGAACCAGCCCGCCGCTGAACCCTCCGCCTGGACTGTTATGACCTGCAAAGAATAAATATACCGCAAGCGTCAGAATAATAAAGAAAACAAGTTTGGCCACTGTACGGAGAATGACATTATTTATCTTCAATCTGATCACTCTCCTTCTTGGCTTTCACCCGGATCATTGTATATACACCAATACCTGCAATTAAAAGCACGACGACCTCCATCATCGTATCAAATGCCCGGAAATCACCTAAAATGGCATTTACCATGTTTTTTCCGCCCGCAAGCTCATAGGAATTTTCAAAGAAGGTTGAAATAGTATCAAACGCTTTGTTTCCCTGAACCCCTAACGCTACAGCAGTAAATACCACTCCTACACCGATAGATATAAACAGGTTAATACTTTTCGTTTTCTTCGTTGTATCTTCCTTATCCAATTCAGGCAGAAAATAATAAGCAACAAGAAATAAAACCGTTGTTACTGCTTCAATAATCGTTTGTGTCAACGCCAGATCGGGTGCACGGAACAGTACAAAAAGAATCGAAATACCAAAGCCTAAAATACTATTTAAAACAATTGCTGTCAGCCGTGATTTCGCAAATAAAATGGTAATTCCTGCTATCATCATAGCCAGTATGACAAGCCACTCAAAATTAGAAATGGGTGCATTCTCAGGAAGCGTAAAATAATACGCTTCAGTAAAAATGAAAATACCACCAATTGCTAAAATAAAGAAGGCAAAGATATACACCATATAATCGCGCAAATAACGCGTCATGTACTTATTTGTAATAACAGTCGATTTATCCTCAATCTGATCTAATACAAAGCCGTAAAACACATTTATAGAGCGTTTTTCAGGGAACAGATTGTATACGCCGTACCAATATTTCCTTGTTATGAACAGCAGCACTCCGAAAAGAACAACTCCAATTGTCATAAATAATTCAGGCTTAAATCCATGCCAGGCATGGATATGTGTTCCAAGCTCGGCACCTTCTGCAGCGAATGTCGGGAAAATCCCGTTCATAGCAGGAGTAATCAAATTCTCTCCAACAATATTCGGCATGAAGAAAAATACAATAACAAGCAGTCCAAGTATAATTGGAGAAATGAGCATACCCGGTTTCGGTTCATGAGCCGGATGCTCTAATTTTTCTTCTTTATAAGGTCCCAGGAATGTTTTTACAACAAATACGGTTGAATAAACAAATGTAAAAACACTCGCTATCCAAGCAATAATTGGAATGGCTATACCCCATGTCCCCAGGCCAAAGAATCCTGCTTCTGTAATTTCCAGAGTGGATACAAAAAACATCTCTTTACTCAGGAAACCATTAAATGGGGGTAATCCAGCCATAGACATACTTCCGACAGTTGCGATTGTGAAGGTAACCGGCATTAATGTTATTAATCCCCCTAACCGCCTGATATCCCGTGTGCCTACACTGTGGTCCACAACACCTACAACCATAAATAAAGCACCTTTGAACGTAGAATGGTTTACTAAGTGGAATAACGCTGCAAATGTTGCTCCTGTATATACTACTGATTCTGTTGAATAGCCTAAATAAAGAGCAGCGGATCCCATACCAAACATACTCATAATCATTCCGAGCTGACTGATTGTAGAATAAGCCAGCAATGCTTTTAAATCTGTTTGGCGAACGGCATTAAAGGAGCCCCAGAAGAGTGTGAATATCCCGACTCCTGTAACCGCCCAGAACCAGACTGCTTCTCCGCCAAAAACTGGCGTGAACCGGGTAACAAGATAGATACCTGCCTTTACCATTGTTGCGGAGTGCAAATAAGCACTGACTGGGGTAGGTGCTTCCATGGCATCCGGAAGCCAGATGTGGAACGGGAACTGAGCCGACTTGGTAAAAGCGCCAAGCAGGACAAGCAGCATCGCCGGTATAAATAAAGCATGGTCGCTAATCGCTCCTACATTTGCAATTACTTCGCGGATACTCCATGTATTTGACATGGAACCGACCATAATAAAACCAACCAGCATGGAGATACCGCCAGAAACGGTAATAATTAATGACTTCTTGGCACCTTCTCTGGAACGTTTTCGCTGGTACCAGAATGCGATTAACAAGAAGGAAGAAATACTTGTTAATTCCCAAAAGACATACAATACAAGCATATTGTCTGACATAACGACACCTAACATAGCCCCCATAAACAGCATGAGGTATGTATAGAACGTGCCTATTGGCTCTTTAGAAGAAAGGTAATAGATGGAATAAAGAATAACAAGAGCTCCAACTCCGGAAATTAATAATGCCAATGTAAGACTGAGTCCATCCAGATAAGCCGTTATATCTATTCCATAGCTTGGAATCCAATTTATTGTCTGTACAATAACTTCACCGCTTGAAATGGCTGGGATAAGTGAAGCAAGATAAATGAATAAACCTGTCGGTACCAGAATAGCAAACCAGCCGACATGAATGTTTTTCAAATATTTATATAAGAAGGGTATAATTGCAGCAGCTAAAAATGGTATAAAAATAGCCAGTACTAAAGTCGACAAACGAGAACCTCCTATCATTTTATTGATTTTCTTTTTCGTGATTATGCTTCGAAAATTTCAAGTATCGTTTGCCCTTGACTTGCGTTCCCACACATAATCCGGGGAACTCAGGCAATAATCCCTTACCTTTACATCCTTCGTTTTCCTTATACTCTTTGTTGACGTATAAAAAGTACACACACATTTTATTTTAGAAAGTATGTTATTTACTAACTACCCATTGTGATGAATGAAAAAACGAATATCACAAACATAATGGTTATTTTGTCCGTAAAATGCTAATCTAATGATAGAAAAACATATTATTCTGGAAAACATTTATAACAGACTGTCTATGCTCCTCGTCACAATAAGGTTATGTTAGAAGAACGCCTTCAGGATTACAGTGCAAGTGAATTGAATAAAAGGCGGTTAAGTGGTTAAATCAATACTTTATGATTGCTTCTTTAAGCAATTTCAATCGTATTGAAAGGGATATTACTCACTTTGATTAAACGAAACTTGATTTAGCGGGACACTTTGCCCTAACATATTTAAAATGTTTTTCATGCCCAAACAGAGGAAAATTACGGACACTCATGCTGTGAAAAATCGTGGTAAAAAATAATAAGCCTTTCTTGCAGTAGAATATAAAGGCATTATGAGGTGTTAAAATGGTTGTTCGAACAATCTGATAAAAATAACACGAAGTTGCAGCATCAATCATGAGGTCATATTTTTACAGGCCTCAGCAGAACACACACTAAAACAATAAGTCTTCACAATCACACATAAATATTATACAAGAATTTATCTGTACTTGCATGCATGACGTTGTGATACGCTTATAAAATCTTTTTGTGTCACTTTAACTGAATTAAAAGGATATAATTAAATTTACTTGCAACTTGGAAGAAATACTTGTATAAAGGACTTTATGATAATCATAATTAGTAGGAATAAAGACTTTTTTATATGTCAATTACTTCTTCAAATTTTTTCTTCCCTGGTACTATACGAAAATCGAAATACATGTTAAAATGATACGGTTTAAAGGTAAAGAAACTGTCACGAGGAGGTTTATACCTTCTCTTTCCAGGTTAAATTAAGAATAAAACAATTCAGTTCCTTTTCGGATAAATATTGATTTTTTAAATATAAATAGCAAATGACTATGAAAGAAAGGTGCGGTAGATACGATGAAAAAAATCAGAGGTCGCATGGATGAAAGTATTTTAGTATGTGTTTATTATGGTCCCAACGGAGAACGCCTTATCCGCCGGGGCCATAAGCTGGCACAAATCATGGATTGCCCATTATACGTTTTAACAGTAGATGCCCTTCCTTACGATGAATTTGATGCAGATAAATCAGGTTTTGTCGAACATTGGAAGGAGCTGTGTGAGGAACTAGATGTAGAGGAATTTATTATACGTGATAATGAGAAACGTTCCGTAAGAGCAATTAAAGAAGTAGCGCACACGCACAATATCACACAAATTATTATTGGGCAAAGCGCACAAAACCGTTGGGAAGAGATTACGAAAGGTTCTTTTGTCAACGTGCTTCTCCGGGAAATTTCTTTCATCGACCTTCACATTGTTTCCGTGGACCGTACATTAAAAAGTACAGATGATACTATTTACGAAAAAGGCGTACGTGCATTTATCCAGGAAGACAGTGAAGCACCCGGACAATATCGTTTGAAATTCACCCGTTCCAAGCATAATTTATACGAAGGAATTTTCTATAAAGAGATTGGAACAGATTTCAATAATGGGGTATTCAAATTCATTAACAACAAAGGGAAGACCTCCCAGGTTCATATTACAGAAAATGTATGCACCGGCGAATTAAAAGAACCGCCAAATATCAATAACCATTCTATTCATTAAAAAAGACTCCATGCGACAGTGATTACTCCCGAAAATCAGATTTTACATTCTGGTTTTCGGGGACTGCACTGACATTGGAGTCTTTTATATTGCTTTTATTTCCAGCCTTGATACATTTCAGGCACCCTGCTTTTAAATACGGGAACTTCGCTGCGTATACGTTCCACATTTGAAATAGCAATTGTCTCAATCAGTGTTTCTACTCGTTCTTCCGATCCCTCTTTAACAGTCGTCCCCCATGGGTCTACAACTAATGAGGTTCCGCAGAAATCAACCCCATTATAAGAACCTACCCGGTTACTTGAAATAATATAGCATTGATTTTCAATGGCCCGTGCCATTTGAAGTGCCTTCCAATGATCCTTACGTGCTGATGGCCATTCTGCTGTTATATAAATCACCTCAGCTCCTGCTATCGCCAATTCTCGGGCTAACTCTGGAAAACGAAGATCATAACAAATAAGCAGTCCCATCTTTACTCCGTCTAACTCAAACAGACGTACCTGTTTTTTCCCACCTGTTAAGTAGTCTGGTTCATCTAACATAGGGACAAGATGTATTTTGTCGTATGTATAGACCTCCTCTCCCTCATTATTGATAACAAGTGCTGTATTATAGATTGCACCATCCACTTTATTAGCAAATGATCCGCCAATAATATGCACATGATGCTTTTTAGCCAATTCTTTCAAAAAACCCCTTGTAGGTTCTCCATCCAAATCAGCAATTTTCTCTAATTGTGCTAATGTGTATGCAGTCGTCCACATTTCCGGAAGAACAATAATATCAGGTTTCTCTGTTCCTACCTGTTTTTCCAGCCATTCCTTGATGTGTTTACGATTACCTTCCGGGTCTCCAGGGATAATATCCATTTGATAGATAGCATGCTTCATCTCGCACCCGCCTTTCTCATTTCAATTCTTATTCTAGCAGAAATTGTTATCTTTATATTAACATGTTGTCTAAAAAGGATAAATTTCAACTCGTATACATATTATAGATTCTAAACGCTATACATGACAGCAGCCTGAAAGCATACTAGAATGGAAATAGAACTTAGTAAGAAATTTAGGGAGGATACGGCATGCAGATAGAAAATATTCTGAACGAATTAAAAGATCGTACTCCTGCATTAATGGGACATCAGCACTTTAAACGATCTTCTGTTTTGATTCCTTTGATTGAAGTGAATGGAGAAACTCATATTCTCTTTGAAGTCCGCTCGATGAACTTAAGAAGCCAGCCGGGAGATATCTGTTTTCCAGGAGGACGCATGGATCCGGAAGATAAGAGCCCTGATTATACTGCTATCCGGGAAACAATTGAAGAACTGGGTATAACAAAACAAGATATATCCGAACCAATTCCGCTCGATTATATTGTAAATGATTTAGGAAGAATCATTTATCCTTTTATCGGAAAGCTGAAAAACCTAAAAAATATCCAACCAAATCCTGATGAAGTGGATCATATTTTTACTGTGCCGCTCTCCTTCTTCTTAGAGAATACACCCGAAAAATATAAAGTGCATCTGGAAATACAGCCAGAGGACAACTTCCCTTACCATCTTATTGTCGGCGGTGAGGACTATGAATGGCGTATCAGGGCTCTGGAAGAACTCTTCTACCGATATGATGATAAAACTATTTGGGGGCTTACTGCTAAAATCCTTACACATTTTATCGACTTGATTAATGAACAAAAAGACCTTTAATACGTCTAAACGTATCAAGGGTCTTTTTGTTCAAACTGTTGTTTAATCTTAAAAACTTCTGTCCGGCGAACAGAGCGTTTTAGATTTAAGCCTGTTTCCAAATATGCACAACTCCTTTATCGTGCTCCGTACGGATTAAACGGCCTATACCTTGTTTTAAACGAAGCTGCATATAAGGTAAATCGATTTCTTCATATGGATTCCCTGCATGCTTGCGTTTTGCTTTAAATACAGGATCATCCGGCGGATATGGCAAGGAAGCAATAATAACCTGTGTTAATGATTCCCCTGGTACATCCAGCCCTTCCCATAAATGATATGCACAAAGCGTGGAAGAAGCGTTTAATTGGAACGTACGAACCAATTCACTGATTTCCTTGTCACCCTCAAATAATAAGTCAAATGACCATTCCTTTTCTTGCGCCCATTCCCGGAACACCTGCATCTCCTCTTCGGAACGGAATAAAATAAGGCTGTGGCCTTCATTATCCTGAAGCTGCTGCGCAATTCCTTCAAACTTTTCTGTATCATCCGTATAGCTATGATCTTTTATCGTACGTACTTTCTCATATTCAAATGGGGATTCGACAGAAAATGACTCATATGAATCAACACCCAGACTTCTTGCAGTATACGAGAAGTCACCATCCTGAGAAAGCGTTGCGGAAGAGAAAATAAATGGAATATTTTTTTGGAATACTTCTTCCCGCAAAACATCCTCTACGAGCCTCGGCATAATAACCAGACTACTTTCATCTCCATCCTCTTCCAGCCAGTAAACTCCCTCATCATCCTTTAGGAAAATCGATAACCCGTACGTGAAAAATTCCAGATATTCTTCAATAATCTTTGTATGATACGCATCCATAGTAAACAATTCTGCATCAAAAACTAGCTGTTCTAATAACTCTTGAACCATTTTTTCTAATCGCTCAGCCATCTCAATCATTTTTGGATTTCTTGGGATTTCCAGCCGATTAGATCCTTCTACACGTACTGCAATTTCTGTAATAAGATCAAACCAATCATCATGAAGCGTCATAATGTCCTCTGCTAATTGCAGCGATTCTTCCCGAACATCCTGCCCCTGGTATCCTGTCAGGACATTTGTGATATTCTGATAGTTAAAACGATAGGTTAACCCTTTTTGTGCTGAAAATTCCAGCAGATGCCCTTCATCAAACACAACTGCACCTGCTTCTGGAAGTAATGGAAGCTGGCCTTCTCTTATCCGTGATTCTTTCGTCCAGACATGCTCCATGTAAAAATCATGTGAGCAGATAATAATATCCTGGGCATGGCGATAATAATCACGATGCAATGTCTGCGCACTACGATGTCTAAAGTCACATGTTGCACACTGCTTCAAAGGGTCCCAGCCAATCTGCTCCCATTGCTTATCAGAAAGCCATGGGTAATCTTTCCGGTCCCCGTAAGGATAAAATGACTGCATCGAGATACCCTGATCAAAAACAAAGTCTGGAACAGAATCATGTACATCCAGAATTTCTTCATCCTCAGTGTATTCGGACAAAGGGTCCAGTTTTTTCATGCAAAGATAATTTTCACGTGCTTTAGCCAAACGGACATCTACTTCCAAGCCAAGTGCTTTTTCAAGCTTATCAATATCTCCGCCTTCTTTGACCAGCTGTTCAATCAATGTTTCATCAGCACATGAAATAATAACCGGCTTTCTCATATAACGGGCATAACAAATTGCATACAATAGATAGACAATCGTTTTCCCTGTTCCGACACCTGCTTCTGCAAAGATTGTCTTTTTATGCTTAAAAGCCTGCTCGAGCTGAAATGCCATATAAATTTGTTCATCGCGCAGCTCAAAGCCTTGTTCAGGTAAAATATCATAAAAAACATCGCCGATATAATCTCCTAAGCGATCAAAAAATTGCTCATTTTTTGCTACAGTAAACGGGATTGATTTCATTCCTGCCATAGGCAACTCCTTTTTCTTCTATTATCTATAAAATGTTTTAACTTATTAATCAAAAAGCACTCTTAATCGTACCATTATTTCTAAAACTCTAGCAAGCTATTCCCTTTTTTAATATTTTCCCATAAAAAAAGTGACATATCTCATAAATATAAAGAGATACTGCCACTTTTTTCTTTCGTCTAAACAAAAAATATTTTTCTGATTTTAATTCTTTACAACTTCTTGTCCGCGCACATTCCAAGTTAATGCAAAGACAAACATTGCCAAGGCACAGGAAACAATTAATAATATAAAGCTTCCTCCCCAGCCAAAGTGATCAATAACATAACCCATAATGATATTGGCTGTTACTGCACCGCCCAGGTAACCAAATAAGCCTGTTAATCCTGCTGCAGTCCCAGCTGCTTTCTTAGGTACTAAGTCCAACGCTTGTAAACCGATCAACATAACCGGTCCATAGATTAAGAAGCCAATAGCAATTAATGCTGCATTATCAATCATCGGATTTCCAGCCGGATTCAGCCAGTAAACAAGAACAGCAAGCAGTACTCCGAACATAAAGACCACGCCGGCAGGCCCGCGACGGCCTTTAAAGAATTTATCGGAAATCCAACCACATAGCAGTGTACCTGGAATTCCAGCCCATTCGTATAAGAAATAAGCGAAACTGGATTCACTCATTTCAAATCCTTTTGATTCATTCAAGTAGGTGGGAGCCCAGTCCAGCACTCCATAACGCACAAAATAAACGAATATATTGGCGAATGCAATTGCCCATACCCATTTATTATTTAAAACATATTTGAAAAGAATTTCTTTCGTTGTTAATTCTGTTTCTAATGTTTTTTTATTGTTTGTCGGATAGTCGTTACGATATTCCTCAATTGGCGGCAATCCTTCTGATTGGGGAGTATCACGAATTAGCATATATGCAACAACTGCAAGCAGCAGAGCAACAATCCCTGGGAGGATAAATACACCTTCATAGCCTACGAAATAGCTTCCAGCAAAGATAGTCATTCCTAATGTTGCAATTGGAGCCATTAATCCTCCGCCAACATTATGGGCAACATTCCAAATTGAAGTCTTTGTACCGCGTTCACTTACACTATACCAGTGAACGAGGGTACGTCCTGATGGAGGCCATCCCATAACTTGAAACCATCCTAGTAAAAACATCATAACAAACATAATAGCAATAGAAGATGTAAAGAATGGAACAAACCCCATTAATAAACTGACAACAGCAGATAATACGAGCCCGCTTGTTAAAAAGACGCGTGGATTACTCCTGTCTGATACAGTACCCATAATAAATTTACTGATTCCGTATGCTAAGGATACAGCAGATAGCGCAATTCCAAGCTCGCCCTTAGAATACCCTTCTTCAATTAATCCAGGCATTGCCAGGGAAAAGTTCTTACGAAGTAAATAGTATGCTGCGTAACCAATAAATATTCCCATAAACACTTGAAAACGGAGTCTCTTATAATGGGAATCAATTTGATCTTCAGGCAGCCTCTCTTTTTCCGGTGCTGGCTTAAACATCTTAAACAAAACAATTTCCTCCTTATGCCTCTTACTTTCTATGTTGAACTCGAACAGTATACACCTAAGTCACAATTTTATGAAGACAAAAAAGGAAAATCCAATTATTATTAATTATTAAATAAATGTAAAATTTTATTTGAAGAAAAAAGGCCTTTTCTTAATGAATTTTCTCCTCTAATATTAGTTGCTTTAGAAAAACTAAAAACCCCTATAATAGATTGACTTTTTTGAATAAATTATCCTTTTACGATTAACAAACTACTGCCTTAATCTTAATGACATCGCCTTCATAATTTGTTACGCTAGTATCTGGAAGAGTTTCAAATTAAATAAGGGGTGTAACACAATGAAGCGAGTTGTTCTTGTTGGAGGTGGATATGGCGGTGTTAAAACGCTGCTTGGCCTTCTTAGCCAAACATTATCCGATAATATACATATAACTGTAATTGACCGTAATCCATTCCGTTCACTGAAAACCGAGTTCTATGCAATTGCTGCTGGAACTTCAGCAGACCATGATGTCCGCGTTGATTTTCCAGATGATTCCCGCATAAAATATATTTTTCGGGAAATCACAAAAATTGATGTGGATAATAAACAGATTATTATTCAAGATGAAGATTCCATTGTTCTCTACGATTATTTGATTATCGGATTAGGCTGCGAGGACAATTATCATGGAATCCCTGGAGCAGAGGAATACACAGAAAGCGTTCAAACCTTTGCGAAAGCAAGAAAAGCTGGTGTTGCAGTAGGGAACTTAAAGGCATATGGAAAAGTATCTGTTATCGGGGCGGGCTTAAGTGGTATTGAGGTTGCTTCTGAAATTCGTGAAAGCAGACCAGACTTAAATATCCGCCTCCTTGACCGGGGAGATACCGTATTAAAAACCCTGGACAGCAAAATCCAGGCTTATGTAGAAAGATGGCTGACAGAAAATAATGTGGATGTGATACATAATTCAACGGTGGAATATGTAGAACATGATGGCGTATGCAATAACGGCGTTTGCTATTTAAATGATGTTACCATTTGGACTGCCGGAGTACAGCCTAATTGGCTTGTGCGTGAGCTTCCATATACTAAAGATCGGCACGGTAAAGTAGTCGTCAATGATTTTTATCAGGTTCCGGAAGATCCTTCTGTATATGTTTTGGGTGATTGTGCTTCCAGTGAATATTCGCCAAGCGCCCAGCTTGCCGGTCTGCAGGGAGAACAGATTGCAGAAATTCTTCTAGCTGTTTTAAACGAAAAGCAGCCGAAGAAGCCGAAACCTCTCAAATTAAAAGGAACTTTAGGTTCCTTAGGAAAATCAGACGGATTTGGAAATATGGCTAAAAAGCCAATGACAGGATTATTGCCGAGACTCGCAAAATCTGGTGTACTATGGTTAAGTAAAAGACATTAAAATAAAGATGCCAAGCTAATTCTCAGCTTGGCATCTTTATTTTATTTATCCAATTCTCTTAACATCTCTTCAATAGCTTTTGCTACACCGTCTTGATCATTTGCCACCGTTTCATAATCGCATAGCTTCTTGATTTTATCAGAGGCGTTGCCCATAGCGACACCACGTCCAGCCATTTCCAGCATACTCGCATCATTCCAGTTATCACCCATTGTCATGACGTCTTCCATTGACCAGTCCTTATCCTCAATATACTTCTGAATAGCTAAACCTTTTTGAGCTTTTGGATGGTTAAATTCAAGATTCGTATCTCCAGAAGAGGTAATCACTGCTCCTGTTTCATCGCGAAGCTTTCTCTTAGCCTCCTCCAGCTGATTTTCCTCAAACGCAAAGGTGAGAATTTTATAGATTTCTACATTCTCATCTTTTAATGCTGTCTGCAAGCTTTCCACAAAGGAAACTTCCTCTAATTGAAATCGCTGTTCTACCATTTCGCGCATTTCTTCCTCGGAAATATCTGGATTAGCTGAACGCATAATATCGATAAGCACATCTAAAAAATGCTCCCTGCTTTCAGAAAGAACTCCTTTATTTGTAAATAACTCTACATACATCCCCAGCTTGCTGCACTCATTGGCAATTCGCGCAGCTACCTGCTTGTCCATAGGAATACTGTTTATTTGTTTCCCGTTTTCCAGGTATGTTACAGCTCCATTTAAGCTCACTACCGGACAGGTTATCCCCGCCGCCTGCAGAGGGATATTCGCAGCATGATAGGATCTGCCTGTTGCTACAATAAACTCAATACCTTTCTCCACAGCTATTTTTACTGCTTCCGCATTTGCCTCGCTAATTTCTCCATTTTCATTAAGTAATGTTCCATCCATATCTGATGCAATTAATTTCATTATACCTAACCGCCTTTTCTATAAAATAGAACTTAAAAAAACAAGGAATTCAGGGTATTCTCTAAAGGAAATCCTGAAAACAGCTGCTATATTAAAAAGGAAAAAGCAGTACTCTTCTGTCTTATTGCTTTTATTTTCCCATTTTCAGATATTTTTAATCCGTTCTATTTTATTTTTCGTTGCAAAATAACAGAGCTCATCAGCAATTGATATGAGCTCTGTTATTTTATCTCACTTATCTACTATACCTCATTTACTTAAGACGATTCCAATAATTGCTCTGCCTTCGCAATTTGCTCCAGCACACTTTGTTTTGCCGTACCGCCGGCAGCAGACCTTGCATTAACAACCGTTTCCGGCTTCAACGCTTCATAAATATCCGCTTCAATAACCTCTGAATATTGTTTAAACTCTTTTAAGCTCAGGTCAAGCAGATAAGTTCCTGCTTGAATACAATTTAAAACAACCTGTCCGACAACGGCATGTGATTCACGGAAGGTAAGCCCTTTATTCACCAGATAATCTGCTAAATCAGTGGCATTGGAGTAATCATTCGTAACAGCGTTGTACATACTTTCCTTATTTATTTCCATTGATCCAATCATCCCGGCAAAGAGCTGTAGCGCGCCTTTCAGTGTCTCGTGAGAGTCAAACATCCCCTCTTTATCCTCTTGCATATCTTTATTATATGCCAAAGGCAAGCCCTTTAAGGTAGTCAGCATCCCGATAAGATTACCGTAAAGACGCCCGGTCTTTCCGCGAACAAGCTCTGCTACATCCGGGTTTTTCTTCTGTGGCATCATGCTGCTTCCTGTTGTATAGGAATCATCCAGCTCAACAAAATTAAATTCTGCGCTTGACCACTGTACCAGTTCTTCACAAAGACGGGACAAATGTGTGCCGATTAAAGAACCGTTGGAAAGGAATTCCACTACAAAATCACGGTCACTTACAGCATCCAGGCTGTTTTCACAAATCCCGTCAAAATCAAGCTGCTCAGCTACAAAACTACGATCAATCGGGAAGGTTGTACCTGCCAGTGCTCCTGCACCTAATGGTGACTTATTTACGCGCTTCAAACTGTCCTCCAGACGTTCCACATCGCGTTGAAACATAAATACGTACGCCATCATATGATGCGCAAATAAAACAGGCTGAGCACGCTGTAAGTGCGTATATCCAGGCATAATGACATCTATGTTTGCTTTTGCCTGCCCAATGAGTGCCTGCTGGACTGTTTTTAATAGTGATTTTAATTCGGAGATAGCTTCCCTTGCATACAGACGCATATCCAAAGCTACCTGGTCGTTTCTGCTGCGTCCGGTATGAAGCTTGCCACCCACTTGTCCAATCTCTTCAATCAGCAGCCGTTCCACATTCATATGAATATCTTCATCTGCCTCAGATAGCTCTGCTTCCCCTGCTTCAATCTTACTGAGAACCTTTTTCAAGCCCTCAGCAATCTGGTCGGCTTCTTGAGCAGGTATGATACCGCATTTTTTCAACATAGCAACATGAGCCAGACTGCCTTTAATATCATATTTTGCTAACTTCTGGTCAAAACGAATCGACGAGGTATACTCGTCGACTAATTCATTCGTTGGTTTTGTAAATCTTCCACCCCATAATTTCACGGATTAACAGCTTCCTTTACCTCTAGTTTTACTTTCTCAATCGATTTCTTTCCCTGAGGACCATTTACTGAAGCATGTACCTGTGTAGGCAGTCCCCATAATTTAATAAATCCTAATGCTGCATCATGGTCAAATGCATCGTCCTTATTGTAAGTTGCTAAGTCAAAGTCATATAAGGAGTTTGCAGACTCTCTTCCGACAACATGTGCATGACCTTTATACAGCTTCACTTTTACTGTACCAGAAACATGCTCCTGTGTCTTCTCAATAAAGGCTTGTAGCGCCTCTGTTAACGGTGAGTACCATAAGCCGTAGTAAACAGCCTGCGACAGCTTCTGCTCAACAATCGGTTTAAATTCTGCTACTTCACGAGGCAGAGTTAATGCTTCCAGTTCCTGATGTGCGTTAATCAATGTCATTGCTGCTGGAGCCTCATAAATCTCTCTTGATTTAATTCCAACTAAACGATTTTCCACATGATCAATTCTTCCAACTCCATGTTTTCCAGCAATCTCATTCAAAGTTAAAATTAATTCATCCAAATCTAATTTTTTGCCATCTAATGAAACTGGCTTTCCTTGTTCAAAAGTAATCTGAACTGTTTGAGCTTCATCAGGTGCATCTTCTGGATCCTGCGTTAAATCATAGGCATCCTTTGGCGCCTCTGCCCACGGATCCTCTAAAATACCACATTCGTTACTTCTGCCCCACAGGTTCTGATCAATACTATATGGACTTTCCTTTTTAATTGGAACTGGAATATTATGTTCCTTTGCATACTCAATTTCTTCTTCCCTGGACATTGCCCATTCACGAACTGGTGCAACAATTTTCAATTCAGGATTTAACGCTGTAAATGCAACATCAAAACGAACCTGGTCATTCCCTTTTCCCGTACAGCCATGCGCTACAGCTACTGCTCCTTCTTCTCCTGCAATATCCACTAGTATTTTTGCGATCAATGGACGGGATAATGCTGAAATTAACGGATATTTTCCTTCGTATAACAGGTTAGCCTGTAATGCCGGCAATACATATTCTTCTGAATAAAGCTTTTTCGCATCAATCACGTACGACTTAATTGCACCAACATCCAGCGCTTTTTGTTTCACGAACTCTAAATCTTTTCCTTCTCCTACATCCAATGCAACTGCAATCACATCATAATTATATTTATCCTGCAGCCACTTTACTGCTACAGATGTATCTAATCCTCCAGAATAAGCTAAAACGATCTTGTCTTTTGCCACTTAAAAAATCCCCTCTCATAAATGTGCTATTATCGAATTATTATGCATTATTATGTATAATAATGCAAGAGGTATTTTGAAATTTATTTATTTTTTCGGGAAATTCAGCTTTCCCCCTGTCCGCACAAGTAATTCCAAGCTTTTTTATTTGTTTGCAGAAACATATAGAGCGGAATAAGTGAGCGTTTGTTCAGAAAAAAATCCTTTTTAGGGCAATAGATTTATGTATATTTTTCTTATTAAGTTATGTTTCATTTTTATATTTGTATTGTTCGGGAAAGTTAAAGTGATTCCCATTTAGTAATTTTCCCATAATCACCTGAAGGTTATCCTTTGAAATAATGGGTGCATCCTTTTTTATAACTTCCCATCCTTTCTTCCTATACAAATTTAATGCAGGCTTGTTCTTGATAGCAGTTGTTAATACAGCAGTTCCACAATTCGTATTCTCCAATAATTCATCATGCAGTTTACTTGCAACACCGAGACGTTTATAAGAGTGATTTACTGCCAGCTCTACAAACTCAAAACAATCAGCTAACCAAAAGTCTATTTTATCGTCTGATAATTGATTAGCAATTTTTTCTCTGTAAAATTGTTTGGACAAACTTGTATAGCCATATGCAAACCAATTAATTTCCCTTTTGCATCCTTGCATTTCAAACCGATAAAACCTTCATAACCGGTATGCTTTCTTATATTTTTCACTGCATTTTCTTTATCTTCCAGCAAAATATTATCCGTTAAAAAAGTCATACAATATAGTTTTGCAATTTTTTCTATATCAGAATCATTGCTGTTGAAGTAATCAATTTCTATGTTTTCTAACATTTTAAAACCCTCTCTTCTTCACTATTATAAATATAACTTTCCGAGCTCCACACTAATACTTAACAATCAAAAAAGACGCCCTGAAAAGAGCGCCTGAATAAGCATTTAAATTTTCTTAACAGCATCGCTTACTGAATCTTCCCCGGTAATTAAATCGAAGCCCTTTCTATACGTGTTTTTCGCTTCCAATACTTCGACAATGACAGCTGCTACATCTTCGCGGGGTATGCTGCCTCGTTCCAGATTTTCACTCGCCTGTACTTTTCCTGTACCCGGTTCATTCTGCAAGCCGCCTGGACGAACGATTGTATAGTCAAGGCCGCTGTGTATCAACGTTTCATCAGCAAAGTGTTTAGCCACCATATATGGTTTAATTGGACTGTCTGCCCAGCTGTCACGATTATGCGCCTGGAATGCACTGACCATAACAAAACGTCTCACATTCGTATTTTTTGCTGCTTCAATTGATTTTACAGCTCCATCTAAATCAATAAGCAATGTTTTATCCAGACCGGTATGGCCGCCAGAGCCTGCTGTAAATACTACTGCATCTGCGCCCTTCAAAGCATCCTCCAAACCGGAAATACTGCCTTCTAAATCTGCTAAAACAGCATGAACTCCATTTGCTTCCAGTTCTTTTTTCTGTTCTTCTTTTCGGACCATTGCCGTAACCTCATGCTGTTCATTGATATGAAGCTGATTAACAAGATGTCTTCCAATTTGTCCATTCGCTCCAATAACAACTACGTTCATTCTTAACAACTCCTCTTCATATAATGCTTCTATTTTAAAATGTTCCCTTCCAGAAAGTATCCAAACTTGTTTTCTATCCGGTTAAGACTTGAGTTGCGCGAAAGCTACTGCATCTCCTTGATCACATGACTTAAATCCATTTTTCTCATAAAAATATCTGGTATTAGGAGCTTCCTCTGTTAACAATACTTTTTGATTGACACCTGCATATTTATTTAACACACTTTGCATTAATTCAGAGCCTATTTTTTGATTATGGTATGCATTTTTTACAAGCAAATCTTGAATATAAATAATAGATAGACCGTCTTCCACCACTCTAATTAATCCAATTAATTCATCTTCATGCCAGGCCGTTAAAACATATAAAGAGTTTTCAACAGACTGCTGCAGCCTATCCACATCTTTTGTGTAAGCAGACCAGCCAACATCTGTATACAAATCCTCCAAAGGCCTCTGATCCAGCTTTTTCATTTCTTGATAATTAATTTGCATACTATTCACCTTCTTATTTTTAAACTAATCTTATTATAACCTGCAGACCAAAGTATACATAAGATAACGCTTTCCTAATTATATACAGTACGTTTTACCTTTTATATTAAGGGAAGAATGATTATATGCTTAGCAGAAGGTGGGATTAATATGGATTCAGCTAAAAAAGGATTTATTCTGAGCGGAATTATTTATTTTTTCATTTCTATTCTATATGAGCTTTATCCGACAAATTGGCTGGCTTTAATCGAGCTATTGGTTGTGGCATCTTTTATTCTATTATTATTATGGACTTATACCAGTTTCACAACCAGAAGGTATATCCATCTCTTTATAGCATTGGTCATACTTGTGCCAGCTGCATTTAGAATTATTTATAGAATAGTTTCTTAATAGTAAAACTTTATTCAGCGGGCGTTTTTCCCACTGTTCTTGTTAAGGAAATCTTATACCCGATTGCACCGTGATAAATATAAAGAAAACGAGTGATTTTACAAATTATTAAAGACTTTTATAGTTTCCTGGGGCAGAAAATTAGACAGAACAAGATTTTTTCCAAAAATAAAGAACCAAGCTAACAAAAATGGATCTATTATAATGAATCCTGCGTTATCCACACAATGTGGATAACTTTAAAAACCCTCTTCTGGAAAGGCCATATAAAATATTCTCTGTCCTTCTATCATACATTGAATTTATCCATCTGAAATACAAAAAAGAATGACCCGGAAAGCCATTCTCATAGAAGTCTTATTCACTTATCCAAATCGTCCAGAGATATAATCTCCTGTGCGCTCATCCGTAGGATTATTGAAAATATGATCTGTTTTATCATATTCAATAATTTCTCCATTCAGGAAGAATGCTGTTTTGTCAGAAATCCGGGCTGCCTGCTGCATATTATGCGTTACAATAACAATGGCATAATCCTTCTTCAATTCCTGTACAAGCTCTTCAATTCGCAGAGTTGATTTCGGATCCAGCGCAGATGTCGGCTCATCCATTAAAATAACATTCGGCTCGACGGCTAAACAGCGGGCAATACATAGACGCTGCTGCTGTCCACCTGATAACCCATACGCATTATCATTAAGACGATCCTTTAATTCATCCCAAATAAATGCGCCACGCAGGCTTTTTTCAACGATCTCATCAAGTATCTTTTTATTTTTAATACCATGGATTTTTGGGCCATAAGCAATATTTTCATAGATTGATTTTGGAAATGGATTTGCTTTTTGAAATACCATTCCCACCTGAGTCCGCAGATCTTCTACACGAAACGATTTATCTAAAATATTTTTTCCTTTATACGTTATCTGACCAGATGTTTTTACAATTGGAACCAGTTCCACCATACGGTTTAATGTCTTCAAATATGTTGACTTTCCGCACCCGGACGGCCCAATAATTGCTGTTACCTCTTTTTCCTTAATATCCATATTAATATTTTTTAAAGCATGTGTTTCTCCATACCATAAATTTAACCCTTTTGTATCATAAACTACTTCTTTTTCCACTTCCGGTTCGCTTCTTTCGTTTTCATTTCTTACAAGTTTCAAGTTAATTGCTTTTGTCATTACAGTACTCATTTAGGATAATCTCCTCTCTTATATTAAATCTCTTTTTATTTATTTAGTAACGCTGCTGAAATTTATTTCGAATCAGGATTGCGATAGAGTTTAGCAAAAATAGCAAAACTAATAGTACAATAATTGTCGCCGCTGCTAAGTTCGCATATTCTGCTACAAGAGAAGCATCAATAGTCCAATAATAAATTTGCATTGGTAATGCCGTAAATGTATCAAAAATACCTTCTGGAAACGGGATTAATAAAGCTGGTATACCAAGAACGGTTAATGGAGCTGTTTCCCCTATTGCACGCGATAATGCTAAAATTGCTCCCGTTAAAATCCCAGGTAATGCTGCCGGCAGAATAATACGACGTACAGTCTGCCATTTTGTTGCTCCCATGCCGTAGGACGCTTCACTCAAGCTACCCGGCACTGCCCGAAGAGCTTCTTGTGCTGCAACAATTACGATTGGAAGCACAAGCAAAGCTAATGTTAACCCGCCAGCTAAAATAACATTTCCAAATTCTAAAGCACGGACAAATAATGTCAGACCTAATAGTCCATAAACAATGGATGGAACACCTGCTAAGTTAGAAATATTTGTTGCAATAAAGGATTGAAGTTTTCCTTTCTTTGCATAAAGCTCCAGATAAATTGCTGTCCCTACTCCAATTACCATTGTTACCGGAATAACAACTACCATCAGCCATGCAGTTCCTAGAATTGCTCCCATAATACCCGCTCTGCTTGCATCCGTTGATAGATGGTTCTTTAGAAAGTCAATATTGATATATTCTATTCCCTGCGTAAAAATACGGACAAGTAATACTGCCAGTACAATCAGACCAAATAATGTAGAGGCAAAGAAAAGGCCTTTCCAGCCTGCATTCTTTCGTACACGAGATGACATACGCTTTCCGACCAGTTCTGCATCCATATATTTTGTTGCCATCTTAGTACTCCTCTCTAAATTTACGTGAAATATATTTTGCTAATAGATTCATAATTAATGTGAAAACAAATAACGTTAGTGCCACAGCATAAAGACTATAATAAATTGTTGTTCCTGCTGCTGCTTCTCCCCCGGCTACCTCTACAATATAAGCAGTCATTGTCTGCATAGACCCAGTAATGTCAAAGGAGAAATTCTTAGAGCTTCCACTTGCGATAGCTACAATCATCGTTTCCCCTATTGCCCGGGAAATACCAAGCACAAAGGAAGCAATAATTCCTGATAATGCTGCAGGGATAACTACTTTAAATGTTGTCTCCAGCTTCGTTGACCCAAGTGCTAAAGCTCCTTCTCTCATAGAGTTAGGAACAGATGACATCGCATCCTCTGACAGCGAAGCAATCATTGGAATAATCATCACACCCATGATAATTCCCGGACTAAGAATATTTGTCGCTTCAATAGATGGGAAAATCATTCTCAGTAAAGGTGTTACAAATGTAAACGCAAAGAACCCGTAAACAATTGTTGGCACTCCTGCCAGGATCTCCAATAACGGTTTTATCACTCTTCGTACGTTATCAGGAGCATATTCACTTAAATAAATCGCCGACATCATCCCGATTGGCCCAGCTACCAGCATTGCAATAACTGTTGAGATAATCGTTCCATTTAATAAAGGTAATACACCAAATTCAGGGTTTTGGCTTAACGGCTTTAATACCGTTCCTGTAAAGAAATCAAGAATCGGCACATTCCGGAAAAACGCAACTGATTCAGCAAACAAAGTATAAATAATCCCGATTGTTGTAAGAACCGATATGGAAGCAATAATCAATAATAGACCCGGTATCATCCGTTCTAATTGATTAAAAAATTTCCGCTTCCGCTTTTGTTGCTCAATCATTTCACTAACCGACGTACGGTTCTTATTATCTGCAGCCATTATTCAAAAGCCACCTTTCCTCATCAAAAAATAAGAGGAAGATGAGAGGTGCAGCTGCACCTCTCATCTATCTTCTTTTCTTATTCTATTCCTTCTAAAGCTTCCAGCTGAGACTGAACTTCCTCATCAGGAATTGGTGCAAATCCAGTCTCACCGGCAATATTATTCGCATTTTCTAAAACATATTTTGCATAATCAAGAACTTGTGGTTTTTCCTGTGCATGATTTACATTCAAGTAAGTGAATACGGGACGTGTATAATCTGCGTAAGGTCCATCCTCTGCAATGGTATCCAGGGAAGGTTCAACTGCCCCTTCTCCAAAATCAATAGATACTGCATTAATCGTGTCCTGATTACTTTGATAGTAACCAAATCCAAAGAATCCAATGGCATTCTTATCTTCCGAAACCAGTGTTACTAATGTTGAGTAATCTTGCTGAAGATCAATGCCATTTACTAAGTCTTGTTCTTCTAAAATAGTTTCGTAAAAGAACTCATATGTTCCATGATTTTCATTTGGACCATACGTTTTAATATCTTCATTTGGCCAAGAATCATCAAGATCTGACCACTTTGTATATTCACCAAGGAAAATCCCCTGTACCTGCTCTGGTGTTAACTCTGTTGCCCAGTCATTATCTGGATGCGTCACAATTGTTAAACCATCTAATGCAACCTTTAACTCTTGAACCTCAATACCTAATTCATCTGCTTTTGCCTGTTCTTCTTCTTTTATTTCTCTTGATGCATCATTAAAGTCTGTCCCGTTTTCAACTAGGAATTTTTGAAAACCTGCACTCGTCCCGGCACGACTTACTTCTATCGAAACGCCCTGCTGCTCATTTAACATATAGTCTTCAGCTAAACGTGCCATTAATGGAAATACAGTACCTGAACCATCAATTGCGATATTTCCTGTCAGTTCTTCTCCATTATCAGATCCAGAATCTCCTGCACTATCTGCATCATCTGAACCACATGCTGTTAAGAAAACTAAAACAGAAACTAAAAAGAATAAAGTAATACGTTTAAAGCTCATCAAAGGGCCCCCTTAAAATTCATCCTATATTTACTGGACATTTCTTCTCTGTCCTTACTTTGAAGTATAGAGAAGAATTATTAATATAGTTTGTTGTTAATGTAAAGAGTATGTAAATTATCTTAAAGAGGGCTTAATAAAGTTAGAAAATCCAACTGAAGAAAAGATATACAGCTGCTACGTTCTACGCTCTTTTGTATGCTTGTCCCGTTTTAAATGAAAAATATCATTTATTTCTTTATTAATATCTTATGCACGGATATTCCATTTATCATTTAAATGGATAAACTTCCGAAATATCTTATATTACCATCTCAGCTTTCACGTTATCATTTTGCTACAACCGCTTGCATTTTATATGACAATTACTTATAATGACGATAATTCACATTTGTTATTTATCAAAAGCGTTGAAGAGGAAAAGTAAGATTCACCTATTTTTTCACAGAGAACTTCGGTAGCTGAAAAGAAGTAAAAATAAGAATCTGAACAATGGTCTCTGAGCTTCGTGCTGAAAGTATCCCTTAGATATAAGTAGGTTCCGGCGAGATTTGGTACTCGTTATCAATACCACAGTATAAAAGCTCCATGCTTTCGTACTTGATGAGGCTGTATGTGTGAGCATACAGTAAAATAAGGTGGTACCACGTAAATTCCAGCCACGTCCTTATCGTTTATTCGATACGGGCGTGGTTTTTTAATTTCTTATTAGAAAAGGAAACCAGCTACTCATCAGCGAAAATAAAGGCTAACATACAGGAGGGTTTTAAATGGGCAGAAATTTAGTAATTCAAACAGACTTTGGTATCAGTGATGGTGCAGTCAGTGCAATGTATGGGGTGGCACTTACTGTAGATTCCAATCTCCGGGTATTTGATCTGACACACAATATCCCGCAATATAACATTTGGGAGGGTTCTTATCGTTTGTATCAAACTTTACCATACTGGCCAGAAGAGACGGTTTTTATTTCTGTAGTCGATCCGGGAGTTGGTACTTCGAGGCTGAGTGTTGTTGTGAAAACGGTGAATAACCAGTATATCGTGACACCAGATAACGGAACACTTACTCATATTAAGAAGGATATCGGCATCAAGGAAGCAAGAATTATCGATGAAAAAACAAATAGGCTGCCCCAATCAGGTGAATCCTATACGTTTCATGGCCGGGATGTTTATGCGTACACCGGAGCAAGACTGGCATCAAATACAATTACCTTTGAAGAAGTCGGACCGGCTATTGATACAGATGATATTGTCGAATTAACAAAACCGGAGGCATTTATAGAAGATGATATTGTCTACGGTAATATTGATATATTGGATATCCGTTTTGGTAATCTATGGACCAATATCAGCCGAGAGTTATTCCAAAAAATCAATGTTGCACACGGTGATGCTTTTGAAGTTACCATTGCCACTAATCGTCAGCAAGTATATAAAAATATCATGACATATAGACATTCCTTTGCCGAAATTCGACTTGGTGAGCCTTTACTATATGTGAATTCATTAGATAATTTAGGCGTAGCTATCAACCAGGGTTCCTTTGCCAATGCATATCATGTTGAAACAGGACCTCATTGGCAGATTATTATTCGTAAAGCGTCGAAAACGGATTGATTTTAAATAGATAATAGTGTTTTATTCTATGAGGATTTTTTAACAGCAAAGCTTTAAATGATATGAAATATTATTTAAATAAAAAGTGATCCATTGCCGTAAACCGGCTCTGCATCACTTTTTATTACGTCTACTATAATGTATCATACACTCTTTCCTGTAATTCCATCTTACCGTCTGTAATCTTATATACTTTATCACAATCATCAATCAGGCGCGTATCATGGGTCACAACAATGGTTGCTGTCTGCTTTTCTTTGGTTATTTCTTTCAGCATATTCATTACCTCAAACGCGCGATCAGAATCGAGGGATGCAGTTGGCTCATCCGCTAAAATAATACTTGGGTTGGTATAAAGTGCTTTGGCAATTGCAACCCGCTGCTTTTCCCCGCCGGATAAGTCCTTCGGAAAGTTACGGATTAAATGGTCAATTCCCAGTGACTGATAAAGCTCCTTCGCCTCCTCCTTTTGCAGATTCCCTTTCTTTACCTTATCTAACAGCTGCATCTGCTGTCCGACATTTAAATAAGGTATGAGATTAGATGCCTGTAATACAAAACCGACTTCCTTCAGCCTTAATGCAGCACGTTTTTTCTCCTTTAAATCCGCCAAAGCTGTTCCATTAATCATTACTTCCCCGTCAGTTGGTGTCTGCAGTCCGCCTGCAATAGTTAAAAATGTACTTTTTCCTGATCCGGAGGGACCAATCACAGCAATTAATTCTCCTTTTTCAGCTTCAAAATCCGTTTCTTTCATTGCTTCCACTTTTGTTCTGCCGGTTCCAAAAGTTTTCTGTACCTTCTTCAATTCTAAAATAGCCATGCTCTCTTACCCTCCTATCGCCTTTAATGGATCAATTCGTACAATGGTCTGTACGGAGATTAATGCTCCAATTACTGACACAACAATCAGGATGATTCCATAAATCAACATTTCGATGTAATTAAAGGCTACCGGTACTGCCGCAGGTAAAAATAAGCCTGTGATTACCGCCAAAAACAGCCCGATCATAACACCAGCTAAAGAAAGTAAAAATGTCTGGGCCACTACAGAGCCGGCCAAGTACCCGGATGATATCCCCTGCGCCTTCATTACCCCAAAAATACTTATCTTCTGAATGGTAAGTACATAAAGAAAAATTGCCAGTACAACAGCCGATATAATAAATAAGAAGTATATCATCAATGTCAGCGTCAAATTTTGTTCTGTATAGCCTGGTAAATTTTCTATAAAAGTTTCTGTATCAATAACCTGTAATGTTTTGTCTGCTTCCACATTATTTAAATTATCTGTACGAATGATGAAGGCATTAATCGCATCACTATCTTCTTCAGCAAATTCCCCGTATTGAAGGGTCTCCAGTGTATCCTGGTCCGTGAACAGTACTGGCGCTGCATTAAACCTTGCTTTATCAGTAAATCCGACAATTTCTAACGTTTCATCTGTAGAAGACAGAGAAAGCTCGTCACCGATTTCAAAGCCGTCTTCTTTTAATGTATCATCAGCTATGACTTCCCCTTCATCCACAAAAGCATTTCCTTCGGTAACATCCGGCATGATAAAGGAAGATGGATCTACTGCAAAAATATATACATTTTCTTTTTTATCCCCGTTACTGGCAATCGCACTCAGCTGAGATAATTCGGTATATTCATCAACGCCGCTCCCATCAAAATCATCCTTGGACAGGATAGATTGCTGCAGCCGCAAATCCGATTCTTCTGTCAGAATAATCCCATCTGCTTCCCATTTATCAACAGCTTCACGGTTTAATTGCTCTAATCCATTTGCCAGCCCTGATAAAAAGAAAACCAGGTAAGAAATAAGCACCAAAACACCAATAACCAATGTAAAACGCAGCTTGTTATTCCTTATTTCGTTCCAGGCTAAAAACATAAATTCACTTCCCTTTGGCTTCATTACAACACAAATACCTTTGCCTATTCCCTTTTTATAGCGTGTTTAACCCGATATCATAAAGATTTAGTTTTCAAGATCTGTTAATTCTTTTAAGTAACCAATAATTTCATCTTTATCCTTTGTACTAAGCTCTTCATATAACAGCTGCTCGGTAAACTCCCAAATATCTTCAAGTTTCCTTTTTAACTGATAAAAAGTGAGAGCATCTTTATTTATATGATAATTTTTATGATATTTCCGATAAATTTCCATAAATTTCTTGAAATACGGCTCACTTGTCAGAAACATCATGTCTGCTTCAGCAGGAGCCAGTTTCAAACCCTCCCAATCGATTACCAACAGGTTCTCTGCCTGCATTAAATTCCAATGATGAAGGTCCGTATGGCACAGCACCCTGTTTAATGAGGCAGATTTCAGTTTTGTTGAGAGCTCTTTTACGTTAGTAATCCACTTGTTTATACGCTCCTGGTTCTCATGCAGAAATAAATGCAATTCTTTTGGAACATGCTCCTCACTGTAATCGAGCACCTTTTCCAATTCTCTTATAAAGGGTACCTCAAAATCTTCTGTCAGGGCCCCCGTTGGAAAAGGGATTTCCTCACCAAATGAATGAAGTGCAGCAATGATATGTGCCAATTCTTCTGTCTGCTGCTCTGTTAAATCCTGTTCACCAATTGTCTTCCCATTAATAAAAGGATACAGTAAATAAATATTTTCCTCATCGTCACATTTGTAGTAGCCTTCCTTTGTCTGCATCGGAACAGGAATTCTACCTTTTAAATTACTGTTATGTTCTATCCATTCGACTATCGGAACATATTGATCAATCAATGCAGTTAATTTTGGTGTCGACGCCCGGTTCTTTTCATATACCTTTAAAAAATAAACAGCTTTACCTGCTTTTATCTCAAAGGCAAGCGATGCCCATCCCCCTTGTTTGGATTGTATTTGTACCGGGTGGACGTCATATTCTTCTTGTAACATGGCAGTAAATTTGTTCATTTCCAAACCTCTTTTCTGAGAATTTTGTCCTCCTATTGTAAATTCAAAAATGGTTTTTCTTTATCAATACGGTCAAAAAACATAATTCCATCCAGATGATCCATCTCATGCTGAACTAGAATAGCGCTATATCCTTTAAAGGCATAGGTATGCTTCTTTCCTTCTATGTCAAAGGCCTTCACCTTTATTCTTTCATAGCGCAGCACATGCCCGCGTATTTCTCTATTTACAGATAGACATCCCTCTCCCTCCGGAAGGTAGATTGTATTTGCAGAATGGCTGATCAGCTTAGGATTAATCAGCTTTAATTCTATTGTTTCACCCTTTTCCGTCTGGTAAAGTGCTGCAAACATTCTTTTGTTGATACCCACTTGATTCGCTGAAAGCCCAGAGCCCGGCCTTAACTTATATTTCCTTGCCAGTTCAGGATTCTGACTGTTTTTTAAATAGGTCAGCATACATTCCAGTTCTGTTTTCGTTTCTTCCGTAACAGGCATGCGCACTGGATCCAGCTGTTTTCTTAAAATAGAAGCTCCTTCTTTTTTAATGTCTTTCATTGTAATACGGTACCCTTTATGGAATTTCGTCATAAATAAACACCTCTTCCAGATTTTTATCCAGCGCTCTCGATATTTTAAATGCCAGCACTAAAGCAGGGTCATATTTATCATTTTCAACACAGTTAATTGTTTGTCTGGAAACGCCACAAAGAAGAGCCAGCTTTGCTTGAGTTATATTTGATTGCTTCCTTATTTTTTTGATAAAATTTTTCAATGTTCAAGCTCCTTTTGTCAAAAGTATTTGACAAAATTATAGCATTACTCCCTTCATAATGTCCAAAGCTTTGGACATTATAAAATACCCTCCTCCTTTTGGTACATACTAAAATAAGAAGGTTATGCATCTCCCCTTTGCTTTATACCGGAAAATTTTTCGAAGTTGTATGTATCTCCTTCTAATTAAAAGTGTTATCATAGTATATGTTTTCAGAAATACAAATAGGAAACCCTATTTTTGGAGTGATCACATTGAAAGCATGGTTAAAAAACCGGACAAAAAGCCAAATAATTACCGTTTGTTTATTACTGATCGGTTTTATTGCATCTATGATTTTTATCAATAATAATTATGATTTATATGATAGAACGATTGTTCAAATAACCGATGTGCAGGAAATAAATAGAGAAGATCAGGTTGATACACATGGAAATAAAGACGAGCATGTTACACAGCATATCGTCGGGGAAGTAAAAAATGGACCTGATAAAGGAAATTTAACTAAATTTGACAATGAATATATCCAGTCCCTGGCATTGGATTATGAACTGGCTGCTGGAGACGAGATTTTTCTTGCCCAGGATGGCGAGGCCACTGGTGATATCAAACGGGATAAATATTTCGTATTTGTAGCATGGATATTCCTGGCTATTTTATTAGCTGTCGGTAAATCCAGAGGAGCTTTATCTGCACTCAGTCTGCTCGTCAATGCAGTCATCTTATCGGTTGCTTTAGATATTTATATTCAACATCCAAGCATCAGCTTGTCGCTCATTACATTAATCAGTATCATCATTTTTACGGTGCTGTCTTTACTGATGGCAACAGGCTTTAATGAAAAGACCTATACAGCTATTCTCACGACACTGATTGGTACAGGTGTATCTCTGGTTATTGCTTATGTAGCACTACAGTTTACTGCTGAACAGGGCTTACGCTATGAAGAGATGGCATTTCTAACCCGGAATCCGCAAACTATCTTTATGGCAGGACTTTTGATTGGCTCATTAGGAGCCGTCATGGATGTTGCTATTACCTTGTCTGCTTCCATGTTTGAAATGTATGAGAAAAATAATCATATTAGCCTAGAAACATTAAAAAAAGCCGGATATGAAATAGGCAAGGATATTATGGGTACAATGACAAATATTCTATTTTTTGCCTATGTCAGCGGATCGATTCCAATGCTGTTAATTTATTTTAAAAATGCAGCTCCATTCGGTTTTACTGTATCCATGAACCTTTCTCTTGAATTAGCACGTGCTTTAGTTGGCGGAATTGGTATTGTCCTGACTATTCCTATTGCTGTGTATATATCTATTTTCTTCATCCGCAGAAAGCAGGCGAAATTATGAATGTACTCGTATTACTGGCAATCGTATTATTTGCACTAATGGCTTGGGTTGGCGGAATGAAGGGTGTTCGGTCCTTTATCGCACTCTTTATTAACTTTCTCATTGTTCTGATGGCTGTTTTCGTCATGAATGACCCGTCCGGAAACCCGATTATTATTGCGCTTATCGCGGTCGGCTTTATCAGCGCGGTCAGCCTCTTCTTCATTAATCAGGTAAATAATAAAACAATGCTTGCTTTTTTAGCGACGATTGCAACGACGGTTATCTTAATCTTTTTCATTATTATTCTGACCGAACAATCAATGATTTACGGACTCGGAGAAGAAGAGTCTGGCGAAATAACCACGTTCAATGTTCATATCGGTCTTAATTTTGTTCAAATTGCTACAGCAGTTATTCTGATGAGCACCATTGGAGCAATTGTGGATACAGCAATTTCCATCACCTCTCCCATGCGTGAAATTTATGAGCAGAATCCGGAGATTTCCAGAAAAGATTTATTTTTAGCCGGCATCCGGATCGGCAGAGATATTTTAGGGACAAGTACAAATACATTGTTCTTTGCCTTTTTCGGAGGCTATATGGGGCTGTTAATCTGGTTTAAGGATTTGGATTACTCAGTAGGCGATATTATGAATGCGAAAGTGTTTAATGATGAATTGCTGACAATCTTTATTTCCGGTGTCGGAATCGCCCTGGTTATTCCAATTGCCGCTCTGATGAGTGCGTATTATTTGAAGAAAAAAAAGAAAGATATCGTGTTAGAGGATAATGAATAAACAAAAATATAATCTAGTTATAAGAGAGCCTAGCCGCTGCAAAATCAGTGTCTGGGCTTTCTTATATATTTTATATTATAAAAATTGAATTATCCTTCTTGAAAGAAAACTTTCAAAGTCTCTCACTCAAAAGTACCGAAAATCACTACCATTGCCAGAAAATTCATTATGAACAGCAACACTAATCCAGTTTAGGTTACATACGTTTTTTGTTTAAATGTAAATATTAAATCTATTTATATAGTAAAAACATGATTTTTACATTAGAATAAAAAAAAAGACATAAGGGAGGCCAAACTAAATGATTAAGGACTTCAAAGAAAACTTTCAACGTCATGCGATACTCCGTGCAGTTATATTTATATTCATCGGTGCAGCAATTTTTATTAATCCAAATGGATTCTTGCATTTTGTGGGTTATTTGATTGCAGGGTATCTAACTTTACTAGGTGTTATTAAAATATATCAAAGCTACAAATTAAAACAACAGACCGGCACTTATGATATAGGTTTAGCAGGCGGCATTCTTTTAATTGTATTGGCTGCTGTCTTCATTTACTTTGCACCAACACTTTTCTCGATTTTACCGTTTTTATTAGGTTTAGCGATTATCATCAATGGACTAATGCAACTGATTGTAGCCTTGAATATAAAAAGTACTGGCTGGACTATTTTTTGTATTCTCCTCATGGTTGGAGGAGCTGTTCTTGTTTTTAACCCTTTCAAAAGCACGCTTATACTATTTCAAACCTTTGGCGTCATTCTGACATGTATAGGAATCTCTGAAATTGTGGGACATTTTCAAAATAGAAGAAAATAATAGATATTAAAGATGTAACTTATTATTTCTGCTTATATATCTATATTTAGCACTCTTTCTAAAGCCATTGACTTTTCATATATTTCATATTAAGATATAACAACAGTTACATAAGAACTCTTATTGAGAGTGGCGGAGGGACTGGCCCGACGAAGCCCGGCAACCTTTCTAGAATTCGTTCTAAAAAAGGTGCTAAATCCTGCAAAGCGCATTATGCGCTTTGGAAAATAAGAGAGGACGTTTAGTAAATAAACTTTTTCAACCTCTCTAGAGCAAATAGAGAGGTTTTTTATGTAGCATTTAAAGAGGTTGTTCAAAAAGTCCAATAAATATAATACGGTGAATTTCTCCGTACTTTTTGAATTCTATTTAAAGTTATTTTAAAAGGGGACATCTTATCATGCAAATAGCTACTGTAAAGGGCTCACCAGGCCATTATCAAATTGGTGAAGGTGCTCTGAAACACCTTGCAGAAAACTTGAATGATCTGCATGTGGAACGAATTGCAGTCGTTACCGGCAGAACTGCCTGGGAAAAGGCAAAACCATATCTTCCAGCTGCAATTACAGATAACATAAAAGAGAAAGATATACATTTTGCAGATGGGCATTGTACTGTCGAACGAACCAGCAGACTTGCAAAGATTTATCAGGAACAACAGGTTGATGCTGTCATTGGTATTGGCGGCGGAACAGCTTTAGACATAGCGAAAGCATCCGCTATAAATGCACAAATAAAAAGCATCTTAATCCCAACCATTGCAGCAACTTGTGCAGCGTGGACCCCGTTAAGTGTCTTTTATCAGGAAGACGGAGCGCATTCTCATTATACAGAATTTCCTGAGGCCAATACATTGGTCATAGTAGAACCGGCAATTATCGCAGAAGCTCCTGTAAAATATTTAAAAGCAGGGATTGGCGATACGTTGGCAAAATTCTATGAAGCCCGTTCTTTAGTGGAAGCCTTCTATCCTGCTGGTACACTTCCAGTCTGGCTGCAAATTTCTCAGTTCGCAGCCCGTTCCTGCAAAGATATTTTGCTTGCTGACAGTGAAGCAGCAATTAAAGCTTGTGAAAATAATCAGGTGACAGATGCACTCATTCGCGTTATTGAAGCCATTATTGCAACAGGTGGTATGGTTGGAGGCTTTGGCGGGAAAGCTGGACGTATTGCCGGTGCACATTCTATTCATAATGGTTTAACAGCAGCACCGCAAATCGCTGATTCCCTTCATGGGGAAATCGTATCCTACGGTATTTTAGCTCAGCTTGTCATAGAACAGGATATTGAAGAGCTTCATAAGCTCTTGAATTATTATGAAGCATGGGGCTTTCCAACAAGCTTGACAGACTTCTCCATACAGACAGATGATCAGGAGCTGTTGGAAGCTATTGCGAAGAAGGTTACCCGTGAAGAGGAATCTATTCATTTGATGAAGAAAGACATCAATGCAGATAAAGTTATTAGTGCATTCTTACAACTTGAAGACTATTCAAAATAAAAATGAAAGTAGGAAGATCTATCATGAAGAAATATTTACTTAGTATTACAGCTTTATTACTCGTTTTCCTTGCTGCCTGCGGCGGAGATGACGAAAGCGGCAGTGAATCAGACTTACTTGAGGATGGTGTACTGACAGTCGGTGTAACAGCCGGGCCGCATGAAGAAATTGTTGAAAAAATAGCTGAAATTGCAGCTGAAGATGATTTAGAGATTAAAACGGTTGTGTTTAGCGATTATGTCATGCCGAATGTTTCTTTAGACGAAGGTGATATTGACATCAGCAGCTTCCAAACAGAACCTTTTATGGACAGTATGGTTGAAGAAAGAGGCTTAGATATTGTTAAAGTAGCAGATACTGTAACTTTCCCGATGGGGGTTTATTCTGAATCTGTTGATTCGCTTGAAGATATTCCAGACGGTGCAACATTAGGTCTTCCTGGAGACCCTACCAACAGCGGACGTGCTTTATTATTATTTGAACAAGCTGGACTTATCAAATTAGAAGAAGGTTTAGGTGTTAACGCAACAGTAAATGATGTTGTTGAAAATCCAAAAAATCTTGAGCTGCTTGAGTTAGATTCTGCGCAAATACCAAGGCAGCTTGGTGAAGTAGATGCAGCGGCAATTAATTCCAATTTTGCAATTGAAGCTGACCTTTCCCCTAAAGATGATTCTATCTTTATTGAGCAGGACTCTACCTTTGTTAACTTAATTGCAACCCGCACAGAAAATAAGGATGATGAAGTAGTTCAGCAATTTATTGATCTTTACCACACAGATGAAGTAAAAGAATTTATTGAAGAAAACTTCGACGGCTCTGTCGTTCCAGGCTGGTAAAATCAAATAATTTAAGTAAGCTGAAGCCTGATTATTACAATATAATCAGGCTTTAAAGTACAACATGGAAAAGGAGAAACATCTTATGAGAATACAGAAAAAAATATATGTGCTCGTATTTATAGCTCTGTTGAGCCTCGTTTTGGCTGCTTGTGCCAGTGAGCCAGATAGTAATACGAATGAATCTGGGAGCAATGATTCAGAAGGAGGTACGCCAGGCGGTGATTTAACGATTACCACTCCAGCAGATGCTGTATCACTTGATCCGGCTGCTTCCAATGATACCCCGTCCAGTGACGTACAACGAAATATTTTTGAAACACTTGTTACCCAGGATGAGAATATGGAGGTTCAGCCTTTGCTTGCAGAGGAATGGGAGCAAATTGACGATACTACGTGGGAATTCAAGCTGCGTCAGGATGTTAAATTCCATGACGGCTCTGATTTTAATGCAGACGTTGTAAAAGCAAATATTGACCGTACGCTTGATCCGGATGTAGGATCTCCACGCGCAATTATGTACAATATGATTTCTGAAGTCGAAGTAGTCGATGATTATACTGTTCATTTTAAAACAGAATATCCTTTTGCTGCATTACCGGCTCACCTTGCTCATCCAGGTGGAGTGATGATTTCAAAGGATCAGATTGAAGAAGACTACGCAGCTATGGAAGATGGAGAAGATGCTGGAAATGTTATCAGTGCAAATCCACAGGGCACTGGCCCTTTCAAATACGATGAATGGCAGCCTGGTCAATACGTCCGTTTAGTAAATAATGAAGATTACTGGGGCGAGCCGGCATTGCTTGATTCGGTAACCTTCAAAGTAGTTACGGAAGATTTAACTCGTATTGCAGAGCTGCAGACCGGTGACTCTCAGGTTGCGAACTCCTTAAGCCCGTCTGATGTGGCTCAAATTGAGGGTTCTGATCATCTATCCGTTCAGGCTCAGGACAGTCTGGCACTATCCTATTTAGGATTTAACATGGAGAAGGAACCATTTGATGATGTACGTGTCCGCCAGGCAATAGCTAAAGCAATTGATAAAGAAGAAATTCTTTCCGGTATTTATGATGATGTCGGCATTCCTGCACATACTCCAATTGCACCAAGTGTGTTTGGTTACAGTGAGGACGTAAAAGACCAAGAATATAATATAGAAGAAGCGAAAGAATTACTTGCTGAAGCAGGTCTGGAGGATGGATTCTCCACAACAATTTGGACAAATGATGATCGTCAGCGCATTGATACAGCAACAAATATCCAGGCACAGCTGAAGGAAATTGGTATTAATGCAGAAGTAAGAACTGTGGAATGGGGCTCTATGCTTGAACAGACTGCTAACGGCGAGCATGATATGTTTGTCTTTGGCTGGACAACCGTTACCGGAGATGCTGATAACGGCTTATATCCTTTATTCCATTCAGATAATCTGGGTGAATCAGGAAATAGAACTTTTACAGTTGATCCCGAGCTCGATGATTTATTAGACCAGGCCCGTCAGGAAGGTGATCCTGATGAACGATTAGAGCTTTACCGTCAAACACAGGAATTACTGGCTGAAATTACGCCAATGGTTTATATTCACCATCAGCAATATTTATTAGGTGTCGATGACAGTGTAAAAGGATTAACTCAATCACCAACACAGCTTTTAAATTTAAAAGAAGTATCTATCGAACAATAATAGAATCTCCTCTTGCTCCTCAATCAGGGGCGGCAAGGGGAGTTTTTTATTATAAAAAGCTTACATATCCCAAATGAAAAATTTTCTTTAATTCTCTTAATTATCTCTGGAGTTTGTTTGTATCTAGTTTCGAATAAATAATGTACAACCCTATTAATCCTTAACGATGTCTAAAAAACCATTAAGTTTTTTCATTATTCATCTCCTTGTAACTCCTTATTTCTTCCACCATTGCAATACTTCAAAAAAGGAATTCTGTTATATATCTAGAATTTGTTATATAAGCATTTTTTTACTATGATTAAACTAAACTTATCTGAAGATTCTCATCCTGATAAATGAAGGGAATGTGTCCAATTTGATGCTCTATCGTTTACCCATATTGATTCTGACTACAGGAATTGTCTATATATTTATTTCACCATCAGAGCCGTTAGCATTCAGTATTTTCTTTAAGGTAATTCCAATGGTGCTTATTCTGATCTATGCTTTTGAGCAATCACTGCCAAAACGAAAGACCGTACATTATTGGATTATTGGCGGTATTATATTTTGCCTGATTGGGGATGCAACGTTGCATTGGTTTTTAATCGGCTTAACTGCTTTTTTTGTTGGTCATGTATTCTATACAATCGGCTTTTTAAAAGAATGGCGCTTTTCTTTACCAAGATTTCTTTCTTCTATACCACTTATTCTTTTTGCCTGCTGGATTGGTTATCAGCTTATAAGCAGACTGCAGACTGATGGGGAGACAACCCTTATCATCCCTGTCATCGCTTATATTGGAATCATTACCCTGATGACATTTACGGCTGTAATGACGGGGAACCGCTGGGCTGTTCTAGGAAGTATTTTATTTATCATTTCCGACAGTATGCTTGCCTGGAATATGTTCATATCCAGTTTTGCAGCCGCAAA
Organism: Oceanobacillus sojae; assembly: GCF_007991515.1. Lineage (GTDB taxonomy): Bacteria > Bacillota > Bacilli > Bacillales > Amphibacillaceae > Oceanobacillus > Oceanobacillus sojae. The sequence goes on along the minus strand of NZ_BJYM01000016.1, from coordinate 78,801 downwards.
TGAAGTTATTATGCTTACTTACTATAGTGCACAATTTCTTATTGCCCATAGCCTGTTTACCATTGACTCCAAACACAAAGGAGTTGCCTGGTAACAGCTCATGAGAAAAATATGTCTATAAATACGTAAAAAGCCCTTTTGCGAAAACATAATTTCGTAAAAGGACTTTTTAGATTACAGCATAGTATTCCTAAAGCCTCACTTTATATAAATGGCGTTATTTCCGGATGCTTCTGCAGGATATCCACATAATGAATAAGATCATCTGATAATTTATTTAAACGATCAATAACATTTTGATTCGTGATTATATAGTTTGTATAATCCTTTTCTTCAACAAATACATATTTGGGAATTACCCATGCATGCATATAGTGAAGAATCGGTTTTAAATGCTGTTCCGGCACTAAATAGTGCTTCGTTGTGCCCGCAGTTGCTACAATTGCAACCATTTTATTCCGAAAAGCATCGACAGGAAGCAGATCAAAAATATTCTTTAATGTTCCTGGAATAGATGCTTGAAAAACAGGCATTCCGATCAGGATTCCATCAGCCTGCATAATTTTTTCCAACAAGACTTTTGTGTCACCTGTATAATCTTTGTAAGGACGTCCGTCACTGAATACCACATTGTAGTCCTTTAAATCTAACAGTTCTATATCTACTCCAGTATGTTCTTTTTCCATATACTTTAATACATGGTCCACTGCAACTCTTGTTTTTGAGCCGACCGTTGAACCAGAAATACCAACTATTTTCACGGAGCATCCTCCTATATTATCAATTTATTTCTTTTTGTCCAGGAATGTTTATCTGATTCTTAATCAGTCTATGCAAACATATGGATGCACATTTACTTTGTTCGCCTATAAATAGACTTCTTTATAACGCGAACCTTCTATATTGCTCATATGATTACAAAGGAACATAAACAGACAGGAATGAAAACGCTTTTTAAAAGCAGTTATTTACCTGTATTATACCTAGTTGACAAATAGAAATACAGTTAGATGCTTATCAGTCTGGAATCCATTGGTACTCTTTTAAATTCACACGCCCGGCAGAACTTACATGAATATCTTCCGCCTCCAAACGGGTGCGCTGCTCCCAATTTGCCTCTTCATTTGGAATTGCCAGCTGGCCTTTTGCATTGATTACACGGTGCCAGGGCAGGTTATGCTTTCTGCTCATTGAATGGAGGATCCGGACAACCTGTCTCGCAGCTCTAGGATTACCGGCCTCTCTGGCTATTTGTCCATAAGTCATAACCTTTCCTGGTGGTATTTGCTGTATTATTTTGATAACCTCATGTGTAAAAGGAGTCATCCTTTATCATTCCTATTCCAATTTTTATCGCAGTACACCGAAAAGAAACTGCTAAATGAAGTTTTACTTTACCTCACATATTTTCGCGGTACACGTTTTCCAATTAAACAAACTGTTTCATAATGAATGGTTTGCATTTGTTTTGCTACAATGTCCAAAGAAACATATCCTTCACTGGGGTCGCCAAAAATGGTGACAATATCATTCTCATGAACATCATCTATGTTCGAAACATCCACCATCGTCTGGTCCATACAGATGCGTCCGACAATCAGACATTCCTTCCCACGAATGGTAACATGCCCCTGATTGGATAAGAGACGTGATAATCCATCTGCATAGCCGATTGGTAAGGTAGCAATTTTTACTTCTTCCTTTGTTGTATAGGTTCTGCCATAGCTGATAGATTGTCCAGCCGGAACAGGCTTAATAAGTACAGGCTTTGTTTTCAAGCTCATCACCTGCTTCAGCGGCAGAATTCCCTTTAAATGAGGCTCCGGATAAAGACCATACAGGCTTACTCCTACACGAACCATATCCAGGTGCATTTCCGTATATGCAATCGTCCCGGCGCTGTTACAGCAATGCTTGATAGGAATTTTGTACCCATTCGCTTCTACTGCCTGATAAATCTGCTGGAATCTTTCAAATTGCTGATACGTATACTCACTTGACTTGCCATTATCCGCCTCCGCAAAATGAGTAAAGATTCCCTCTACTTCTATTTCTTCCTGGTCTAAGGCTTGACATAACTCCAATGCTTCTTCCACTGACCGGATACCAATACGCGTCATTCCTGTATCCACTTTGATGTGAACCTTTGCCTTTTTCTCTAAAGTTATTGCTGCCTGGCGAATTGCTTCTATTGTTTCCTGCGAATAGACTGTCAGTGTTATATCCTGCTCTATTGCTTTATGGACTGCATAACCCGGTGTATAGCCTAGTATTAATACAGGTGCAATAATCCCTGCTTCTCTTAAGGCCAGTGCTTCATCTAAAAAAGCAACTCCAAGCCAGTCCGCTCCATTAGCTAATGCTTCTTCAGCAATTTCTACAGCTCCGTGACCATATCCATCTGCCTTCACAACAGCCATAAAGCGTGCTTCTTTATGAATATGCTGTTTGAATTGTTTTACATTAAAGGCTAAAGCCTGCAGAGATACTTCCGCCCAAGTATCTCGGAAACTTGTTGTTTTCATGTTTTGCCACCTCGTATTTGTCGTCATTAATTCTATATTTATTCTCTATTTTCAGTTCACAATGTATCAATCTGATTTTATCACTTTCATTCTTTAAAGAGAAATGATGCTGCTTAAAAGGAATATTAAACCTCATAAATGTTTAGTCGCATATGTACCCATTAAAGAAGTGAGCCGTTTCTTATGAAACAGCTCACTTCTTTAATGTTTCTTTAGATGACTTTGTATCTTCCCGATGAACAACATTCCACTTGCCGCCAAACAATTGTATACTTTTTTCTATCTTCTTTATCACTTCATCTGCTCTCTCATAAATGATTCCACGTAAATCATGGACCTGACGCATCAATTTCTCAAGCCATGCCTCCTGTGTATCGATTCTTTCATGGAGCAGCGTGAGTTCTTCTTCTCTTTGTCCCGTCTGATTATAAATTTCTTCTAACTTATTTCCCTGCTCCTCCACTTTTTTTGATATTATTGCATTTACATCCTCTATTTTTTCAAGCTTAACATGAATAGATGCCTGGTTATTCTTAATATCATCTGTCTCTGCCTCAGCCTTCTTTTGAATAGCAAGAACCTGTGCAAGCTGTCCGCTTTCACTCCTTGAATTTTCATCAAGCAAATCTAATCGATCTAATACCTTCTCCTGCACCTGCTGATGATTCTTTCTATTTTTGTCCATCTCCTTTAATCTTTTCGCAATGCGTTCCAGCTGCTGATTTTTTGCAAAAACATCCCGCTGAAGCTGCTGTAATACTTCTGTAGATTCCCTTTGCATTTCCAGCTGTTTTTGTTCTCTCTCACTTGCATGAGCATAAATAAATGTTTCCTGATTAGACGAAGCACCCTTTATATCATCTGCATAAATGCGCTTTTGCCGGTTCAGATATACCATTTTCATCACCTCTAAAATCAGCTTATGCACAAAGAAAAAAATAGGACGAATTTTGGTTATTCGCCTAGTATCATATGATGGACCTGTGATAGAGAAGAATTGAGAAAAATAACTCCTCTTCATTATTAGAATCATCTTCTAACCGCATAATTTTTTTATATTTCATTTTCACTTCTATCAGCATTTTTCTATAAATAAGTTAAAAACCCCAAGTGACATCTCATTCACTCAGAGTTTCCTTCATAGGTTATATTATTGAAAGTGGATAAAACCATATAAGCTCCGAGGAAGATGAGCTAAGGCTTTGGGCGCAGAAGAATCAGCCCGAAGGAAGTTTCTTGTAAAAACTTCGAGCTGCTCATTATATTCCCTTAATTCCGATGGATGGTACTATGTGTTCGAGCTTTAAACGCATCGATAAACTGTTCCGGTGAAGATTTTATAATGTAGGCATAAACTCCTTTAAGAGTGTGTAAATAAAGCATTCCTTTTTCTTTTTTTCCAGTGAGCCGGTATGAAATATCCATAACATCTTCAATTGAGAATTCCCGGTATCGTGTGACAATCTTATCTTCATAAAGATACATATAACGTTGTTCTTCCGTATCCTTTTGTTCTAATACGCTTACTTGACGGACAACTTTTACATACGGTTGTTTGGCAATAAATTGCATTGTCTCCTCCGTTAATTCATCATTCTATCAGCTTTCCGCAACACGAAGATGATTCTTTCTCCATTGCAGCCATTGGCTTTCTCTCGTTTTCCGCGGTAAAAACTGGCGGATATCCTCTTCATGATAGCCAACTTGCAATCTTTTCGCGTCTACCATAATCGGACTGCGTAAAAGACGGGGATATTCTTGAATAATCTCTAATAACTCCTGCAACGGCAATGCTTCAATATCAAGATCTAAATCTTTATAAATTTTAGAGCGTGTAGAAATAATTTCATCTGTTCCTTCTACTGTCATACGAAGAATATTTTGTAATTCATTGACTGTCAAAGGTTCTCTGATTACATTACGTTCTGTATATTCAATTCCGTTTTTCGTAAACCATTGTTTTGCTTTTCTTGTTGATGAGCATGCTGCACCATAAATTGTTACTGTCATTAATCATACCCCATTTTTATATAGTTTCTTTTCCTAAATCATTAGAAAACTTGACCTTTGCTAAACCTTTGGGTAAATACCAAATTATGACCGGGTCATCGCCCCCGTCGCACAAATGGAAAAGTTTATACTTGCTTCTTTACCTTTGATAAACCTTTGCTTAACAGGTCCATTTCAATACGAAAATTCTCTATAGCTTTTTCATGAGAAAGATTTCTGGATAACTGATCCACAATATTTCGAAATGTGACAGATGTTAAAATCTGCATAACATGGAAGAACTCTTGTTTATTATCAATATTTAATTTTTTAAAATCCACCAGATCCTTTACTTGATTCACTGCATCTACCTCTGGCTGTTTCCCTAAGAATAACTCCGTAAATGAATCTTCAATTTCATGCGTGACATTAAGCACGGCATTTTTTAAGAATTGTAAATGCTCCTCTTCAGAAAGCTCGATAAGCATTGTGCGAAAAACCTGATCCATAGAAGCCATCAGATCTCCGTCCTTTTCCTGTAACAGCTTTAAAAAGTATGCCCGGCGCTTATCTGTATGGATCTTTAATAAATAATAAAATGCATCTTCTTTACCGTTAAAATATTGATAAAAACTTCCTCTTGAAACACCTGCAAGCTTTACAATATTCGCAATGGAGGCTTGTGGTAACGGAGCTCTTGCAAATTCTTTTTCTGCTGCTTGCAATAATTTAGCCCTTTTTGAGTCGTTCAAATTAAAAAATGTAGATGTAGGCATATTCTTGCTCCTCCATAAGCTCATGTGACACAATGTCATGTTCTATAATTCTATATTAAGTGACACGATGTCATAAGTCAATTTTTTTCATGACATCGTGTCACTTTTTTTATAAAATGTGACTATTGTATGGCAGGCAGGAGCCAGGTTTTCTATTAATAAGTGTTTACTATTTCTCTTTCCTGTAAACCTTTTATAAAAAATTTATTCTTACATTCGTTTAACCTCCGACCTAATAATCATATTCCCCGATTCTGCTATTTCATAACCTTAAATATTGAACAAAATATGAGAATTTCAAAAATTAATTTGATTATTTATTTTTCGGTATCGTTATCTGCTTTTTCCTTCAAAATAATACCTAAAAAAAATTGATTTCAAATGATTTATTTTCGTGTATAATTATTTCGAATCTGATAAGAATGATAGCACTCCTTTATGTTCACACGTGAATATATGCAAAGGATTTTTTATTAGATATCTTTATGTAAAAAGGAGTCTGAAATGGCAAAAAAACCAATTATTCAATTCAATCATGTAATGAAACAATTTGACGATGATGCACCTGTTTTGGATCACGTCAGTTTTGAAATAGAAAAAGGAAAGTTTTATACCCTGCTCGGTCCTTCCGGATGTGGGAAAACAACAATTCTCCGCTTAATTGCCGGATTTACAGAAGCGACCTCAGGCGATATTCTTTTTGAAGGAAAAAAGATTAATCATGTACCAGCCAACAAGCGTCCTATTAATACCGTTTTTCAAGATTACGCCCTGTTCCCCCATCTTAATGTATATGAAAATGTTGCTTTTGGGTTACGGATTAAAAAGGTTAAAAAAGCAGATATGGATGCCAAGGTCAAAGAAGCGCTCAGCTTTGTAAATTTAAAAGGCTATGAAAACCGGGAGATTACGGATATGTCCGGCGGTCAAAAGCAGCGTGTAGCAATTGCCCGCGCCATTGTCAATGAGCCGGCCATTATCCTGCTGGATGAACCGCTCTCGGCACTGGACTTGAAGCTTCGTTATCAAATGCAATATGAATTGCGGGAGCTGCAGAGACGTCTTGGGATTACCTTTATTTTCGTGACACATGACCAGGAGGAAGCTCTTGCTATGTCGGATGAAATCTTTGTATTAAACAAAGGAAAAATTCAGCAAAGCGGCACACCTAACGATATTTATGATGAGCCGATTAACCGGTTTGTTGCAGACTTTATCGGCGAGTCAAATATTATCCGGGCAACAATGATTCAGGATTTTCTGGTCGAATTTGCCGGTAAACAATTTGAATGTGTAGACCAGGGGATGGACCCGAATGAAGCTGTTGAAATTGTCATTCGGCCGGAGGATATGGAAATTACTTCTGTAGAACAGGGAAGCATTCGCGTTACGGTTCAAGCTCAATTATTCCGCGGGGTGCACTATGAAATTACTTGTATGGATGATACCGGCAATGAATGGCTTGTTCAATCGACCAAAAAAGCAACTATCGGCGAGGAAATCGGGCTCCGCTTCACACCTGAGGACATTCATGTTATGCGGTTAAATGAATCAGAGGAAGACTTCGACCGCCGCCTCGATGCCTATAGTGAGGATGAGAACGATGCAAAATAAAACCTTCCGAAATTTGTTTATGCTCCCTTATGCACTGTGGATTATTATATTCGTTATTGCGCCGATTCTTTTGGTTGTTTACTTTTCTTTTTTTGATATTAATGGAAATTTCTCTTTAACAAATTATAAAAACTTTTTTACTGCAACTTATTTGCAAATGACCTTAAACTCGTTTTGGTACGCTTTTTTGATAACCGTTATTTCGCTGCTCATAGCATATCCGACAGCTTATATTCTGACGCGTACCAAGCATAAGCAGCTATGGCTTCTGCTCATTATTGTTCCTTCCTGGATCAATTTATTATTAAAAGCCTATGCCTTCATTGGAATTTTTGGCACACACGGCGCTGCCAACCGTTTTTTAGAGTGGGCCGGCATTGGATCCAGACAGCTCTTATTTACCGATTTCAGCTTTGTATTTGTTGCTGTGTATATTTTTATTCCTTTTATGATTTTACCTATTTTTAATGCTCTGGATAAATTAAATCCCAGCCTGCTTTATGCAGCAAGTGATTTGGGAGCATCTAAATGGACAACATTCCGAAGAGTTATCTTCCCGTTGACATTGGACGGTGTCAAATCAGGATGCCAGGTTGTTTTTATTCCGGCTTTATCCCTGTTTATGCTGACACGACTTATCGCAGGAAACCGGGTAATTACGCTGGGGACAGCGATTGAACAGCAGTTTCTCGTGACACAGAACTGGGGAATGGGCGCGACCATTGCTGTATTTTTAATTATCATCATGGTCGGCTTTATGGCACTGACTTCGATTAGAAGGAGAGGTGTGTAATATGGAGAAAAAATCTTCTTCGTTCGCAAATCTATTTTTGCTGCTTATCTTTTTTATTTTATACGCACCTATCTTTTACCTGATTTTCTATTCCTTTAACAGCGGCGGTACTATGAGCCATTTTGAAAGATTTACCCTTGATTGGTACCGGGAATTATTGCATGATACCCGGCTGTTAATTATCGTCTTGAATACAGTAGTCATTGCTTTATTATCTGCACTTATTGCTACAATAACAGGTGTACTCGGCGCTATCGGGATACGCTCCTATAAACGGAGACAGACTAGAAATACATTGCTTTCATTAAATAATGTCCTTATTGTCAGTCCTGACGTTATTATGGGAGCAAGCTTTTTGATTCTCTTTACCATGGCGGGGATTCAGCTCGGATTTTATTCTGTTCTTTTATCTCATATTGCATTCAGTATACCGATTGTTGTACTGATGGTTTTGCCGAAGCTGATGGAAATGTCGCCCTCTTTAGAGGATGCAGCGCGCGATTTAGGAGCAAGCCATTGGAATGTTTTGACGAAAGTAACACTGCCCTATATAGCACCAGGAATCTTTGCCGGCTTCTTTATGGCTTTAACGTACTCCTTAGATGATTTTGCAGTGACCTTCTTTGTAACTGGAAATGGATTTTCAACACTGTCTGTAGAAATCTATTCCCTGGCAAGAAGAGGCGTCTCCTTAAATATTAATGCATTATCAACACTGATGTTTGTTATTACTGTCATTTTTGTCGTTGTCTATTATTACCTGGCAAGCAGCTCAGGTACAAAGGGGGCGAACTTTAGACGATGAAGGCTTTAAACCGTTCGTTTCTTATTATTCTCGTTGTGTCTGTTGTTTTACTCATAGTTATTAACCGTCTGAATGCTGCACAGGGTTTTTCCGGCGACAACACACTTACCGTATATAACTGGGGAGACTATATTGACCCGGATGTCATTCAGCAATTTGAAGAAGAAACAGGAATCACTGTTATTTATGAGACCTTCGATTCCAATGAAGCAATGATGACCAAAATTGAACAGGGCGGCACAACATATGATATCGCCGTTCCTTCTGAATATACTATTGAAAAAATGAAAGAAGAAGACTTGCTCTTTGAGCTGGATCATGATAAAATTCCAAACCTGCAATATATTGATGATCGCTTCTTAAATCTGCCTTTTGATGAGAATAATCGCTATTCAACCCCTTATTTTTGGGGAACAGTAGGCATTATATTCAACCCCGAGCTGCTTCCGGAGGGAATGGAAATAACAGGATGGCATGATTTATGGGACCCGCGCCTGGAGAACCAGATTCTGCTTGTTGATGGAGCCCGGGAAATTATAGGTATGGGCTTAAACACACTCGGTTATTCTCTGAACGACACAAATCCAGAGCATCTATATGAAACATTGGATCAATTGGAAAAGCTGACTCCTAATATCCGTGCCATCGTCGGGGATGAAAACAAAATGCTGATGGTGAATAATGAAGCTGCAGTGGCAGTCGGCTGGTCCGGGGATGCTGCAGATATTATGTGGGAAAATGAAGCAATGGACTATGTGGTTCCTGAGGTAGGCTCTAATCTTTGGTTTGACAATTTTGTTATTCCCAAAACTGCCAAAAATATCGAAGGTGCACATGAATTTATTAACTTTATGCTGGACCCTGAGATTTCTGCACAGAACACAGAATATGTCAGCTACTCTACGCCGAATAAAGAAGCTTTGAAATATATGCCTGAAGAAATGGTGAACGATGAACGCTTTTACCCGGATGCTGCATTGACGGATAAGCTTGAGGTTTATGAAAATCTCGGGAAGGAAAATCTGGCGTTTTATAATGAGCTGTTTTTACAGTTTAAGATGTATCGGAAGTAATTGATAAATTATTTTGGTGTTTTGATATATCTATTTAACGCTTGATAAAATTGTTCTCATATTCCAACCAAGGCAATGATAACATTTCTGCCATCTTCACCCTGGCCGATTGTATAAGCGATCTCATAATTTTTACGTTAATAATATATGTCGTAACCAAAAATATCAGCTAAATCTCTTTTTTCCAACAACTCCAAAGGGATTTAGCTGAATTTCTTTAAAAGCTTCTTTTAATTTTTTAATAAATTTAACGGCTTGAAAGGGAATAATCAACTCATTCTTTTTTACTGCCTATTTTAAGTTCACTCCCCTATTTTTACTTCTTTGCGTTGCCTCAATTTTTCTATCAATATTTTTAACCCGTTGTTATCTATATCCTTTATATGTACCCAGGCAACTTTATTATTCTCTATGTTCCCCAATATAACTTCCGTGTTTACTTTCACGATATACCTGAAATCGTAATGCTGATGAGTCCCTTCCCCTTTTTTTGGATTGGCAGGAATCGTATGAATATCAATATCTAAAGGGATAAGAGAAACTGCTGCATCCACTTCCCCATCCATTCCTGTTTCTTCTTTCAGCTCTCTGACAGCTGATTCGACCGGTCTTTCATCTGGGTCTACATGACCGCCTGGCTGCAGCCATTTTTTCAAGTTTTGATGAAGCATCATTAACATATAATCAGGATTGGATTCTTTTATTATAATTGCACTTGCAGTGATGTGTCCCGGGAGTGATTTTCTCGAAAAAATATCTGTTTTATTTTCGTTAAGCTGATGAATAAGTGGTGCTAACCTTTCCTGCTCTTCAGGATAAAGAGATAAATAATTTTCTACCTGTTTGTTAATTTCATTTGCAATTACGCTTATCCTCATAAAATCCTCCTGCCATATAAAAAATTATATTGATATCATTTTAACATTCTGAATTCACAAAATAAACATATCATTCCTGCAGAGATTCAGAAATGCTGATGAATAAAGTAAAAAACACCGTATAAAAGGTCTCCCTCTATACGATGTTTTCTAAATGGAATCAAACCATAATCTTACTCATATCATTCGTAAATGCCACCGGATCTTCAATCGGCAGCCCTTCAATTAACAACGCCTGGTTATAAAGTAGATTTGTATATAATTCTAATTTATCCTGATCATTTCCCTGTGCTGCTTCGAGTGCTTTAAAAATACTATGATCTACATTAATTTCAAGTACTTTGTCTGCTTTAATCTGCTGGTCATCCGGCATAGCATTTATAATTTTCTCCATCTCCAAGGAAATCTCTCCATCTGCAGAAAGGACAACCGGATGTGATTTCAGACGTTTGGAGGCTCGTACATCCTTCACTTTATCTCCGAGAACCTCTTTCATTGCTTTGAACAGCTCATTATGGCTTTCCGTTTCTTCCTTCTCTTCCTCTTTATTATCCTCTTCAATACCCAGGTCTCCGCTGGAAACAGAACGGAATTCTTTCTCCTGATATTTCATCAGCATTTTAATTGCGAATTCATCAATCTCATCTGTGAAATAAAGGATTTCATAGCCTTTATCGGCAACAATTTCAGTCTGTGGGAGTTTTTCAATACGCTCATTGGAGTCCCCTGAAGCATAATAAATATATTTTTGGTCCTCCGGCATGTGTGATACATATTCCTCTAAGGTTACCAGCTTTTTTTCCTTCGAAGAGTAGAACAGAAGCAGATCCTGCAGTTCTTCCTTATGCTGGCCAAAATCACTGTACACACCAAATTTAATTTGCTGGCCAAATGCTTTAAAGAATGTTTCATATTTCTCTCTGTCATCGCGCAGCAGGCTGAGCAGCTGTTGTTTTATTTTCTTATGAATATTTTTCGCAATGATTTTCAGCTGACGGTCATGCTGAAGCATTTCCCTGGAAATATTTAGGGACAAGTCTTCTGAATCAACCATCCCTTTCACAAAGCTGAAGTAATCAGGCAGTAAATCTGCACATTTTTCCATAATCAACACACCATTAGAATACAGCTCCAGACCTTTTTCATATTCTCTGGAGTAGTAATTAAAAGGTGCCTGTTCTGGTATAAACAAAATAGCATTATAACGGACGGTACCATCCACATTAATATGGATATGACGTAATGGCTGATCAAATCCGTAATGTTTTTCCTGATAGAAGTTCTGATAGTCCTCATCTGTCAGTTCGCTCTTATTTTTCTTCCAGATTGGAACCATTGTATTGAGCGTCTGTTCTTCAATGACATCTTCATACTCATCTTCTGTACCTTCTTTTAACTTACTTTCAGTAACATCCATTTTAATTGGATAACGGATAAAGTCAGAGTATTTCTTTACGATTTGTTTTAACTTGAATTCATCTAAAAATTCATCATAATTTTCTTCGTCTTCATTTTCTTTTATTTCAAGAATAATCTCTGTTCCAACTTCTTCACGTTCAATTGGTGTAATTGTGTAGCCGTCTGATCCCTGTGAAACCCATTTATACCCTTCTTCACTATCAATTGATTTCGTAAGTACAGTTACTTTATCTGCCACCATAAATGCAGCGTAAAAGCCAACACCAAATTGGCCGATAATATCATGACCATCTTTAATTTCATTTTCAGATTTAAAGGTGTGTGAGCCGCTTTTAGCAATCACCCCAAGGTTATTTTCCAGCTCTTCCTTTGTCATTCCAATCCCCGTATCAATGACTGTCAGTGTACGCTTATCTTTATTTGGAATCAGTTTAATGTAATAGCTGCTCTGATCAAAAGTTAAAGAATCGTCTGTTAATGCTTTATAATAAATTTTATCAATCGCATCACTTGCATTTGAAATTAATTCACGCAGAAAAACCTCCCGCTGTGAATAGATTGAATTAATTACCATATCTAATAACTTCTGTGATTCTGCTTTAAATTTCCGCTTTGCCATGACATTCCCTCTCCTTTTTCTTTTTTTAGCACTCTTGCACGCAGAGTGCTAAACCTCTATTACATGTAATACCATATTCTATTTTACCTGTCAATATTAGTCGCATATAGCTCCAACAACATGTATAATAGAAAACATATAGAAGAGGAGGGGTCTCGATGCTTCATGAATGGTTAAAAGATTCCAATCATACCGTTATTTTCACTGGTGCAGGAATGTCTACAGAAAGTGGACTGCCTGATTTTCGTTCAACAAACCGAGGAATTTGGAGAAAAAAAGACCCGAGTAAAATCGCAAGCGTAGATGCTTTAAATCATCACGTAGAAGATTTTACCGAATTTTATCGGGAACGTGTTCTTGGTGTAAAGGAATTCGGTCCGCATAAAGGCCATCAAATTCTAGCCGATTGGGAGAAGAATGGACTTATTCAGGCCATCATTACTCAGAATGTAGACGGCTTCCATCAGGATGCAGGCAGCAAACATGTTCATGAGCTTCATGGAACGCTGCAGAAGCTTCATTGCCAAAGCTGCGGAAAAGTTTATGACAGCTCTGCTTATGTAGATGAAGATTACTACTGTTCCTGTGGTGGAATACTCAGACCTTCTATTGTGTTATTTGGAGAAATGCTCCCAGAGGATGCCTTCTCTGCTGCTTTTGAACTTGCAAAGCAGGCTGATTTATTTATTGTACTGGGATCCTCCCTATCCGTAACGCCTGCCAATCAATTTCCGGAAATCGCAAAACAAAATGGTGCAAAGCTCGTCATTGTGAATCAGGAGAAAACACCATTAGATAATTATGCAGATTTAGTTGTATTTGACCGGAAGATTGGAGCTTATTTAGAGGAAACGAATAAATTATTATAAAAAAACAAAAGGCAAGGAAGCGCTCGTCGCCTCCTTGCCTTTCTTAATATAAAAACATAATTTTGTTCTTATGCCATCCATTTTGGCGGTGTATTTTTATCCCAATAGATATCCCCGATGTGATAATGCTTTTGGAACCTGTCTTTATTTAAATGATAATGAAAATTAAAATAATGTCCTTCTAATGGCCGGTTTTCACGACGGACATGAAACTTTACCAATGTTTCATTTGTGTTGTTATTAGAAACATTAAAGATTCGTTCTCCATAGCCTTCTGACGGCTTTTCCGTAATAGCGATATCTTTATATTCCTCAGAATGTTCAACAAGATCTGCAAGTAATGTTTCCATTTGCGGCAAAATAACTGCGGCAAATTCGTTCTCTACTTTATCAGTGATTCTTGGTCCAAACTTTTCCAGACTCAATTCTTTTGCCTCTTTATGCAGATGTTCCAGATAAACTTCCTTTGGATTCCCTACAATATATGATTGGGTGGTTTCCTCAATAACAGATGTTGTTTCTATATCAGATGAAGAAGATAAATTACTGTCGCTCCGTTTATCTGCATCAATTTCTAAAAGGTTAGTCGGTGTATATATCCCCAACGTTAAGATAGTTATAAATACGACTGCTATTCTTCTCCACCAGAGCTTCATCTGCTTCACCCATCTTCCATATCCGTTTTCTTTATTTTACCATGAATCTATTCATTGTCTATCCAACCATTCTACTTTTTTCAATTTTATAGACAATATTGTTATACCAAACATCCTATTTATACACTATTTCACAAATGGCTTATATCTTATAGGTAATCTCTTTGCCATTAAACCGGCCAGCCTTCACGCTTATACGCCATATCCCAAAACATATATTCATAGCGGCTGGTATTCAGAAAAATAGCTTCTAAATCATTCAGTTCTGTTTCCGTACAGCCTTCAGCAAGTTCATCCAATTTTTCAATCAGCCACTTACCGATGGAACCAAATTCATCCGAGCTGTACATTTTCACCCATTCTCCGTACTGCTCATGCTCCAGCGCACCCGGCTTCTTCGCCAGCTCCAGACCAATTTCGTGATAACTCCAGGCACACGGCAGAATTGCTGCAATCAAAGCTGCTAAAGAGCCCTTCTGCGCTTCTGCAAGCATGTTACTGCTGTAAGCAAGAGTTACAGGACCTGGAACAGTAGATTCCAGTTCATCCCTTGAAATACCAAGATGTTCAGCATACTGACGATGAAGATCCATTTCAAAATTTAGCGTTTCGTCCAATGATTTAGCAAACCCGGACATCGTATCTAAATCTTTTGCAAGCACCGTTCCCATCGCAATTACTTTGGAGTACTCTATCAAATACTTGTAATCCTGACACATATAAAATTTAAACGCCTCTATATCGAGTGTTCCATTACCAATCCCCTGTACAAATGGATGCTGATGGCTTTTCTCCCAAACCGGGTCTGCTTTCTTGCGAATACGCTCTGAAAATTTCATGTTATAAAAGCTCCTTTTATATATTTTTTATGAACAACGCTATTTCTGTTTTTCTGTATTACACCATTTCAAAATAAACCGCAGTAATGACGCTGTATAGTCTAATAGCTCATCTATATCTATCTGTTCATCGACTGCATGAGCGTGCTTTAATTCTCCTGGGCCATAGCAGACAGTAGAAATACCGTAGGCTGCAAGCCATCCCCCATCTGTTACTGTTTCAGACATACGACTGGAAGCTTTCTTACCGAATGCTTCCTGATGACTCTCTTGTAAAAGAGCAAAGGCTGCATGCTCCTCATCTACTGAGAATGATGGGAAAATTTCACCCCGGTCAACAATCATCGATTCGCCTCCCCACTCAAGTTCCGGCGGATTGTCTCTCATCCAGACGTCTGCTTCCGCTGTTTTTCGTAAATGCAGCTCAATTTCTTCTGCGACCTGTTCAGCTGTCTCATCCGGATAATAGTGAACGGTAATCCACAGGCGGCATTCATCTGCGATAAATGCGGCATGTCTTCCTCCCTCAATAACTGCAGGATTAATCGTATTCGTGCCCGGCGGGAAACCTGGATAAGATTTAGTCACTGCCCAATGGCGCTCCAGCTCCTGCAGGGCAGTAATCAGCTTGTTCATCTTTTCAATCGCACTCGCTCCCTTCATTCCGCCGCCTGCATGAATAAGTTGTCTGCGTGTACCATCATGATGCGTGGTTGGGCTTTTCACTGTAACCCAGCCCGTAATAACACCGCCCTGTCCATGAATTTCACAATGACTAGTGTCTGCAACAATGGCATAATCTGCTGTATAACCGCGCTCACCACATTGCTTCGTTCCTGCTTCGCCAACTTCTTCACCAATGACTGATTGAAGAATGACATCTCCTCCCAGCTCAATCTGATGGTCATGCAAAATTCTCATAGCAAATAAACAAGCTGCCAGACCACCTTTCATATCCGCTGCGCCACGTCCGTATAATGTACGGTCTTCTACTATCGGTTGAAATGGCGCATTTTTCCAGTTTTCATCCTCTTCAATAGAAGCGACATCGACATGTCCATTAAGAATCAAACTATTATATGCATCAGAAGAAGTTCCTTGTAGATGGCCGACGACATTTGGATCTCCCGGATAAACATCCCATTGTTCTGTTTCAAAATCCATTTCCTTCAAATACTTTGCAATATAAGCCTGGATATCCGCTGTATTTCTTGCAGGCGGCGCCGGTGTCCTGAAGCGGATCAAATCGCTGAGTAGCTCTACCAGCTCTTTCTCCCGGTTCCATACATCCTGAACTATTTTATCCATTAAAATAAACCTCCTTTAAAGCACGCAAAAAAGCCATCTCCCCAGGAAGGAAGATGGCAGAAAGTTTTATTTCATTTGCCTATAGGCATATCCCGCCCACTTCCCTCCGCTAGTACAAACTAGATCAGGTTGGTAAGGGTTAAGGCAGTATATACATGCCTCTCTCAGCTTTATAAGCACCCCTAGTGGATCATTGCGTATTTACTTGTCAGCTTTAGATTACCATAAGGGTGTACAGGCGTAAAGCAGGATTTTATCAAAGATTATTCTGTACCTGTTTGTCTTTTCGCTATTGGGAATCTTTTCTCTCTTATTTTTAATGTCATATGTTTTTATGGGAAAAGCTGTTATAAGTGTTGTTCAATCCTATAGTGGCAATCAAATAGAAACCGAGGCTTTTATTTCTGATAAAGAGCGTAATTATAATGCCGGCCTCCATAGCACAAATTCATACTATTTGCATTTATCCTTTTTACGCGGAAGATATAGAAGAAGAAATTTTATTTCCAAACAAGTATCCTCTCGTATTTTTCCTCAAAATCGTGATTTAATAAATATCCGTTATCCTGAAGGCCAGCCTTATAAAGCGTACATATCAGGAACCAAATTCAGTGATTTTATAGGATCTAGTTTTATTATTTACAGCTGTGTTATCATCGTTACCGCTTTATTAATATATGCAGCCATATTAATGCGAAGAAAGAAGAAAACTGGATCTTATTATAAAAAACAGAAAAAGGATTTCTCAAATAAGTAACGAATACATAGTATATACCATTCACAGAAAGGAGCCTCAATTATGCTTATTCAGCCAAAAAAATTATCGCCTGGTGATAAAGTAGCAACTGTCAGCCTTTCCTGGGGAGGAGCTGGTGAACCATCACTGCGTTGGCGCTATGAACAGGGCGTGGAACGCTTAGAATCCGTCTTTGGGCTCGAAGTTGTGCCAATGCCCAACAGCTTAAAAGGACAAGCTTACATAGCTGAACACCCCGAGGCACGGGCTGAGGATTTAATGACCGCTTTTCAGGATCCTGAAATCAAAGGGATTATTTCTAATATTGGCGGAGATGATAGTATCCGCCTGCTTCCCTATATTGATTTTGATATTATCCGTAAAAACCCAAAGATTTTTATGGGTTTCTCTGACACGACGATTGCCCATTTATTCTGCTTCCATGCAGGATTATCTTCCTTCTACGGTCCGGCAATTATGACAGACTTTGCAGAAAATGTTGCAATGGATGATTACACAGTGAATGCCATTCAAAACATGCTTTTTAAAGTGGAAGCAGTCGGCAATATCTCTGCACCGGAGAAATGGACAAGTGAATTCCTGGAATGGGATATTTCCAATAAATCCATTGCAAGAACAAGATATCCTGATCGGGGTTATGAACTCCTGCAGGGAAGCGGTATCGCAAAAGGAAACCTTATCGGAGGCTGTATCGAAGTACTTGAATTTGCCAAAGGAACAGAAATCTGGCCACAGCAGGGAGCATGGAAGAATAGCATTCTCTTCTTTGAAACATCCGAGGAGCAGACAGAGCCCGAGTTAATAAAAAGATGGCTTAGAAACTATGCAGCTCAAGGAATACTCCACCAGGCAAATGGAATGATTTTTGCAAAACCTTATGGGGAGGTACATTATGAAGCATATAAGGAAATTATCTTATCTGTTCTAGCAGAAAACGGGCTGGTTGACCTTCCTGTTCTTTATGGTGTTTCTTTTGGACATACTGAACCAAAAACACCTATCCCATATGGAAGATTAGCACAAGTTGATTGCCATCAAGCATCCTTTTCGATTATAGAAGCAGCTGTTACGGATTAAGGACAGCTGCTTTTCTTTAGTTAGAATAGATTTACACCTCTCTCATTATTAAATCAAATAAGACAGTGATATACTATTGATATACTTCCTGTTTAGAAATGTTAGTTAAACGAAGTAATGACTAAGCTCTTCTGAGGCTTCGCGCTCTCTCCATTGCTCTTTTTCCCATAAAGGTTAACAATAAAATTATCCTGATTAGAAGAGTCAAGAGAAAGATTATGCCCTATAACTACTTCCTGCTTCATGCAAATAGGGAATTTGTAGTAAGATAGAATAGAATGGGCACCATCGCTAAAGGCGGATATTAAATAAGCCTTCCAACCATATGCAGGAGGAATTTGAGGTATGCAAAAACTTATTATTCCTGAAGAGGATATTGTGCTTGCTATATGTATGTACATTGCTGAAGAACAGAATATGAATGCAGATGACGTCCAGGTAGAGTTGTTTTATGATGATTACACTGGTTTTTCAGCAGAAATCATAACGCCGTCCGGAAAACAGGAATGGATGACCAAGCAAATTATTACTGCATTAAGAAAATGGATCAAAGAGAATCTTCATGCTGATCCATATGCAGGCTTAAAGCTGGATTTAAACAGACGAAACGGCATTTACGCGCGCCTTCGCAGTGATAGCTAGTTTCTCATAAAAACTTGATAATATTTTTTAAGCTTATTTACATATTTTCAAATGATTCAAGGCCAACAGCCTCTATTCAATTGAATATAGCATTTATTTTAATTTTTTCTTAACAAGTTTTCTTTTGACAAAAAAGAGCAGGAAGGCCTCCTGGCATGTACGTACATATAAAACAGTTAACAACCCTTTTATTTCCTTTGGATAAAAAAATAAAAGGGTTTTCATTTGCCGTTCTTTATTTTTTTCTCTCCTGTTCTGATTCCTCGTACAAGCTCATATACTAAAATATCGAGCAGACAGGAAAGGAGAGATATGTTGGAGTTTATACAGACAGTCGGACAAATTCTCCTTATCAATATTTTATTAAGCGGGGATAATGCTATTGTCATTGCGATGGCGAGCCGAAATCTTCCGGAACATCTTCAAACACGCGCTATCCGCTGGGGAACCTTTGGAGCAATTGCGCTTCGTATCCTCTTTGTTTTTATCATGATTTACTTGCTACAGCTGCCTTTTATTCAACTAATTGGCGGATTTCTCCTATTGTATGTAGCATATAAATTACTGGTTGATAAGCAGGATCAAAGTCAGATGAAGAGCGGGAATTCTTTGCGTGAGGCGATAACAATTATTATTTTTGCAGATGTCATCATGAGTCTGGATAATGTACTGGCCATCGCTGCCATTGCAGACAGCGATTTGCTGCTGGTAATTGCCGGAATCATTTTAAGTATCCCGATTATTTTAACAGCCAGTGAACTCATTCTAAAATTAATCCAGCGCTTCCCAATTATTATTTATATCGGTGCAGGCTTACTTGCTTGGACAGCTGGAAAGATGCTGTTAGAAGAGGCATTTGTACAGCAGCTTTTCGCTTCAATGAAATATGGACAGCTTATCTTCCTCAATATCCTTACTATTTCCATTCTATTTATTGGTAAGTGGCGCAGAAATCAATTAGAAATGACCGTATAAAAAAACCTCTTATGTGACAAAACATCGCATAAGAGGTTTTTTTAGCTGCAGTTTTACAAACTTTGATAGGTTTTTGCTTTTTTAAATAGCACTGTTGTAATAATCAAGCCTATCGCCGCAAAGCTTAGCAGGATAACTTGAATAGAAATATCAGCAGCTGACAATCCAGAAACAAGAGCATATGAAATTGGATCGAATCCATTCATAGCCAGAAAAATAATACTCATGACTCTTCCCATAATATAGTCTTCTGTCTGCTCCTGAGCAGCTGTAAAGAACGGAATAAATACAAACGACATAGAAAATCCAATAAAGAATACAACAACCGTAAGCATTGTTAAATTAGGGACAAGTGCAAAAATAACGTACGATATTAACGCCCCCAATAAGCCGAACAGGGAAGTTCTGCCTTTCCTTTTTATCAGCACGGTACTGAGTACCCCTGTCCCGGCAACCAGACCTATACCCAGACTGGCTTCCATGTAGCTTAGATTAAGCGGTGTTCCTCCATAGCTCTCCACTAAGAAGGGAATCGCAATATGCAGGGTTCCGAATACAAAGAAGTTCAGTGTAATTAAAACCGCTAAGCCTGTCAGCAAAAAGCGTGAATTACGAATATATGCCAGACCTTCTTTGATTTCCTTTATCGGTTTTTGTTTTTCCTGCAGTGCAACAGGGCCTTCATTAATAAAACGCGGATAAATAATTACCGCAGAAAGCAGCGCTAAAATCATTGCCACAAAATAACTTCCGCTGACTCCAACAGATTCCATCAGTATTCCTGCAATAATTGGACCTGCTACAAAGGAAACCTGGTCCACTCCCTGGAATAAGGCATTGGCACGCTGAAGCTGGCTTTTCTCAACAATTTTAGGAATCATCGAGGAACTTGCTGGACCGAAGAAAGCATCCAGCATCCCAAAACCAGCTGCAATCACTAGAAGCAGGCTAAGAGATAATCCATCATTTTTAATGAGGATATATAAAATAAGCAGAAGAACTGCTTGCACAAAATTTGCTAAAAACATAATCGTGGTCTTCTTATAACGGTCTGCCACCACTCCGCCGAAAATCATCATCGCAATCCTCGGAACCGTCGCAGCAATTAATACAAGCCCTAAAGAACTTGCAGATCCGCTCTCGCTGATAACAAACCATGTTGTTGTCGTCAAGAACATACTGAAGCTGACTACGCCAAAGATACCAGCAACGAACAACAGCACAAATGTACGATTTTTAAATAACGCTTGTCCTTCCATATTATCTTTCCTCCGACTTTTTTACTGGCGAAATAAAGCTATACTGATAACCGAAAGCTTTATATTTATCTTTTTAGATGACATGCCGCTAAGCATACTCTATAATATGAATCAACGGAACCTACCGACTGTTCGTTTCTAAGAAAATTCTACCCTAGTATAACTATTTTGTCAAAGGAGAATAACACCATGCACACAAAAGAAAAAATTCTAATGGAAGGAATGGATCTGTTTGCAACGCTCGGTTATAACGGCACTTCCATGACAAAGATTGCTGACCGGGTCGGACTGCAGAAATCCTCGCTCTATGCACACTACAGCAGTAAAGAAGAATTATTTATGGATGTGACGACAAAGATTGCTGCCGACTATGTGCACTTTGTAAAGTCAACCTTTGAAAATGATGGGCAAACAACAGAAGAAAAATTCCATCTCTCCTTTCAAGCACATGTAAAGGATCTGGCAAATCATGACAGCAGCATTGAATTTTATAATCGTTTCTCTTCTTATCCTCCAAAAGGATTTGAGAACAGCATTTTAGAGTTGCTGCGTAATAGTGAGGAGCAGGCAAGAGCTGTATTTAAAGAAAAAATAGAAAAGGCGCAAGAGGCTGGAGACATTACTGATGAAATTTCTCCGGAAGAAGCTGCACATGCTTTTTACGGCTTATTAGATGGGCTGTCCTATGAAACCAGTTATTACAATATAGATATTATTGAACGCCATGGCGAATTTATGTGGAAAGTATTTTGGAGAGGCGTTAAAGCTTAAAAGGAACAAAAGCGCAGAGCGCCTGCTTAAAGACGTAGAGATTGCGCCCCCGGTCTTTGGGGGTGGTTCGACCTTGGTCGAACTTCCTTTACTTTAAACCGATGTTGACTTTCACCCGCGGGCATAAGTGCGGCGGTTTTGATGGAACGAGTAATCGCAGTCCCAGTCCCAACTTTACCTCTGTCTACGCCTGACGGCTTGACAATCACTAAGTCTTCTTTATCGTAGGGCGTGACGTGAAATCTCTAAAGTTTGGCGCTCGAAGCTGGACGCGGCTGTTTTTCTATAAATAGTTATCCACAAGACAATAATTCTATAATTTCCTCTGCAGCTAGAAAAAAGTCAACAGCATCTCGAAGCAGTTGACTTTTTTCTAGCTTTTTAATTTTTACCAATACTCCCCTTAAAACTGATACATTTTAGATTTTAACGGAATTTCAAGACTATCCTGGCAAATAAATCTCTAAAACTTTTTTCAAACTTAGAACATGTTTTAAGTTTCCTTCTGCTTATACTCAATCCCTTTCACCTATGCTACGATAAAACCGTATTATTCGTTGCGCTGTTTCGAGTTTTCTAAAAAATCACTAAACAGATATTCAAATATCAAAATTGTCTCTCCAAAGAAGGTATTCGGCATATATTGAAGATCTCTCAACTGGTTGTACTCATTAATTATAATTGGAAGTGTGGAACACGGTACTGCAGACGAGTTTGCATTTCCAATAAATGAAATGATGTCTATCCCATTTTGACTGGCATTCTTTATTATATCCAGCGCTCTCGGTGTTTCGCCTGATTGAGATATAAATATCAGCAGTACTTCTCCTTGATATGCTTCTGAGAAAAGCTGGAGATGTGTATTTGAAATACTGTTCCAGCCATTTATCAATAATTTCTCATTCATATAATTGGCGATAAGCTGTGCGTAACCCAGGCCGAAAACAACTACTTTTTTGGATTGATATTTTTGAAACAATTTCCGGAAAGCTCTGCTGTATTGCTGGACCATTTCCGTCGATATTGTAAACAAGTCACCTTTCATTGTTTCTGTTTTTTGATTTTTCGAAAATATTATATGGTACACCATATCTGTATATCCTTCAAAATGCAGCTTTTTAGCTAAACGAATAATGGTCGATATGGAGGTATTATTATCTTGCGCTGCTTTGCGAATACCAAGCTTACTTAATGGCTCTGGATAATTGACCAGATAAGTTAATAATTTCTTTTCTAAATGATCTAATTGATGCTTGTCGTAAAGATGCTCTATATTCATTGTTTAGTCTCCTATTTAAGCCGATTACAATTTTTATTGTACATTAACAATTCCAGGCTTACAATGCTGCTTCTTACAAGCATTTAGATTTATTGTGCTGCAATAGGCACAGCTTTAATAAGGAACATATTTATGAGACAAGTACCCTGAAAGCAGAACTTTAAGAGGAGGAAATAAAATGCAGAATTTCACAGAAGATCCATGGGCAAGAACCTATACTAGAAACGGGTTTATTTCCGAGGAAATAATATCGAGTTTACAAAAAAGTATCCGCAGAGGAAAAGAAGAAGATGCATGTGCATTTGCGTATGAGCTCTATATCACTTCTCCACAGGCGGAGGACAAGCTATGGAGACGATTAATTGCAATCTCTGTAGAAGACATTGGCATGGGAAACCCCCAAGCAGCTGTCTTAGTTAATAACTTACATGATATGAGTCGAAAATTTGTTTACGCAGATGGCGATCGTCCATTATTCTTCTTCCATGCCATTCGTTATTTATGTGCGTGTGAAAAAGACCGCTCCAGCGACTTATTAAAAAATATTGTTGCTAAAAGCTTTGCAATGGGATATCTTCCAGAAATTCCAGATATCGCTCTTGATAAACATACAACAAGAGGAAAAGAAATGGGACGTGATTCTTTCCACTTCTTAAATGAAGCAAGCAAAGTTATCCCTCAAAAAGAAGTAGATAATGATTACAAAGAACGTTATGAAGCAATTCTCAAGAAATATAACCCGGAAGAGGCTGTAGAGTCCACATTTAAAAACAACTCTTGGCAGTACTAAAGCATAATAAAGCTAGATAAAGCATGCTGTGATTCTGACTAAAGGAGAGATTATTAATGAATATTCTTTTAATTTGTGAAGCAGGTGCATCCACTGGCTATTTAGTTCAAAAAATGCAGGCGTTTATCGCGGAGCATGAAAAGCTAAAGCATAAAGAAATGAACGTGGAAGCAACCTCTGTAAACCAATTGGGACCAACCCTTGAAGCCAAAGATATCGATGTGGTGCTTATCGCTCCGCAAATTCGTTCCAGAGAAGACTCCATTCATGAAGTGTGTGAGCATCATCAAGTAAAGGTGAGCACGATTGATTTAGTCGATTACGGGCGTATAGATGCTCCGGCAATTATTAAATTAGCAATTAAGCTGTACAAAAGCTAGATAATCTTAATAGCAGATACTGCAAAAGAGGCACCTCTCTTGCAGTATCTTATTTCAAAATAAAACGCTTCATAGAGGAGTTGAATGGCGTTGGCCGAGACAGAATCAAGATTTCAACAATCATTACAGAAATACTTATTACCTGTTGCCAAAAAAATAGAAAACCAGGTGCATATTCAAGCAGTTAAAGAAGGCATGATGAGTATCGTACCAATCATTATTATCGGCTCTTTTTGTTTATTATCGATTGCTTTAATGAATATTCTCCCGGAAGGAAACAGTATCGCAGCTTTTATCGGTAATCATCTCGATAAATTTATGCTGCCATTTAATTTCACAATGGGAATCATTTCGCTATACTCTGCATTCTTTATCGCGGAATCGCTGGCAAGAAAATATAAGATGAACTCCATTGAGATTGGAATAACAGCTGTTATCTGTCAATTTATTGTCGGTGCAGAAGTAATAGATGGAGGTTTTGGAACAGCAAACCTTGATGCACAAGGACTGTTTGTCAGTATTATTGTCAGTTTAGGAATTGTAGAAATCACACGCTTTCTAAATAGCAAATCACTTGTTATTCGTCTGCCAAAAGATGTTCCAAGCATTGTTGCTAAGAGCTTTAACAATTTAATTCCCATGGTTATTAACATTGTCGTATTTACAGTAATCTCTATTCTTTCCTTCGAATTTGCCGGCAAGGCATTTTCGCAGGTTATTATGGGCGTTCTCGCTCCCGCAATTCAGAGTATTGACAATATTTTTGCTGTAATGCTGATTCTTTTCTTAACGCAGCTGCTCTGGTTCTTTGGTTTACATGGTGCTGCCATCACTTCCAGTGTCTGGCTGCCAATCGCTACTACCTATATGGCAACGAATGCAAACAACATTGCTGCCGGCGGTGAGGCTGCGCATATCTTTACAATGGGCTTTTACTACAGTATATTATCGGTAACAGGATCGGGAATTACCCTGGGGCTTGTATTCTTAATGATGCGAAGTAAATCAGATACATTGCGTCCAATTGGAAAGGTTGCTTTTATTCCATCTTTATTCGGTATTAATGAGCCAGTAATTTTCGGAACACCGATTGTACTGAATCCATTTTTATTTGTCCCATTTATCTTTGCTCCACCAATTATTGGCGGAATTTCCTACCTTCTCTTCAGCTCTGGTTTGATTGGTTATCCAATTGTAGAGCCGCCTGGATTCTTACCGCCTGGTGTCGGGGCATTTATTATGACGCTTGATTGGAAAGCTGTCATCCTGCCATTTGTAAATATTATTGTGATGGGACTTATCTATTATCCTTTCTTCAAGGCAATGGAAAAAGCTCAATTGATAAAAGAACAAAATGAGAAAGAAATAGAGGAAGATGATGCATTTGATTTCTAAATTGCTTCACACTCTTAAATAATGATTGGAGGACACAGTCCATGGAAGAGAATCAACAAAACGAAACCCCTTCTCTAGAAGCAAGTGCTTTTGAGATTATTGCACTTGCCGGGCAGGCTAAAAGTGATACACTAGTCGCTTTAAAAAAGGTAAAAGTGGACGAGTATGAAGAAGCACGCAAGCTGTTAAAAGAAGCAAATGATCTAATCGTACAAGCATCAAGCGTACATCTGAAACTTCTTTCCAGGCTGTCGGAAAATTCGGAGGAAAATTTGCCCTTTCTGGTTATTCATGCGGAAGACCATTATTCTCAAGCTTCTTACTCTTATGAATTGGTTTCGGAACTATTAGAGATTTTCGAACAAAAGCTTTCTTCATAACGGCAATAGCAACCATATTAAGCCTGGGGCTTAATATGGTTTTCTTTTATTCAATTTAGTTTCCTTCCATATTAGCTTGTTCCTCTCCTTCATGTATGATATGTTTAACAAAATTAAATGAGGAGATGCTGTTAAAATGATGAAAAAATTTCTTTGTTTTTTTACAGTCATTTTTTTAAGCGCTTGCAATACCTCTAATTCGGAGCAAGAAAACCCAGCTGACGATATAGAACAGCCGGACAATGCATCCAAAGAAACTGTCCAGTCAGGATTGAACCAGCTTGGTTTTGAAACACTCTCCGGATTAGACAAAAATGAGGATGGCAATTTATTTATTTCTCCTATAAGTATTTGGACTGCATTAAATATGACATATCACGGTGCCGGAGGAGAGACAAAAGAAGAAATGGCTGAAGTACTTGGGATAGAGAATATTGATTCTGATGCCTTACTTTCTGCAAACCACGATTTGTTAATGAATCAGGCAGGGGATAATCAGGAACTGGAGCTGTATCTCGCAAATGCCGTCTGGTTCAGGGAAGATATGGAGATTGAATCTGCTTACCAGGAAATGCTGGAAACATCTTATCTTGCACAAGTAGAGCCCCTGACAACAGAAGATGCCATTAATGATTGGGTTGCTGAACAGACAAATGACCGGATAGATAATATGATAGATGAGATTTCACCTAATTTAATTTTATTCTTGCTCAATGCTGTTTACTTTCAAGGTGATTGGACATATCCTTTTGATGAAAGCTTAACAGAGGAACAGGAATTTCATTTAGCAGATGGCTCTTCTATTGAAACACCTACGATGGTATTGTATGAGGAAGAATTAAATTACTCAGAAAACGATGATGTTCAGGTTGTTTCTCTGCCTTATGAGGAGGAAGAAACAATACAAATGCAAATTTTCCTGCCTAATGAGGATAGCAGCTTTACAGATTTCCAGGAAGACTTTTCTTTAGAAAAATGGCAGGAATGGACAGATGATATGGAGAAACAAACAGGAACCGTATTTCTTCCCTCCTTCACACTGGAATATGAATCCGAATTAAATGATCTTTTTATTGATCTCGGTATGGAGCAGGCCTTCGACCCAAATTATGCTAATTTTTCTAATATGTTTACGTCAATAGAAGATAAAGGGGCTTATATCGACGAAATTTATCATAAAACATTTATAGACGTTAACGAAGAAGGTACGGAAGCAGCAGGAGCTACCTCTGTTTCTATAGAAGAAACTGCTGCAATTATACAGGATACCTTCCAGATGGATATCAATCGTCCGTTTCTATTCACAATTACTAATACAGAAGAGAATATTATTTTATTTATGGGAAGTATGGAGCAGCCTGTGAATGAAAGTGAATAGAAAAATGTCCATTCGCTGAATAATTTTTAATTCATGTGAATGGACATTTTTTATTCACGAAATTTTCGTGCCATTCGCCACTTGTTCATCTGGACCAAGTAAAACTACATCCCCCTCTCCCTCTACTCCACCAACGACAAGTACCTCTGATTTAAATCCGGCAATTCTGCGCGGCGGAAAATTAACGACTGCAACAATCTGGCGTCCTATCAAACCCTCAGGTGTATAGCGTTTGGTAATTTGTGCCGAGGATTGTTTTTCACCAATCTCTTCTCCAAAATCAATACGTAATTTAATCGCAGGGACACGTGCCTTTTCGAGCGGTTCTGCGTGTAATACAGTACCTACACGTAAATCAATCTTTAAAAAATCCTCAAACGTTGCCATTCCATAAACCTCCTTATGCAGCAATTTTCAAATTGTTTATATTATATCTATCTTAATGGAGAAGCATACCTGAAAGCAATCAAATAAAGTCAAGTTAATACAATTGCTGCGGTAAATGAAAGTAGCTTTTAAGGTCTTTGTATCTTATTATAACGAAACTTTTCCGCCTGATTATCGTATATCTAATATACATAAATGCAAATATATCCTATAACTCATGGAGGGGATTACATGCTGCAGGTACATATCGATTCGGCAGGATATCAGCAAAAAGAACTTTACTTAAAAAATATTAGTTTCATTATTAATCCCGGCGAAATCGTCGGTCTTATCGGAGCAAACGGTGCCGGGAAAAGTACGACTATTAAATCTATTATCGGCACTATCGAGCACTTTCATGGAAGTATTGAATTAGAAGATGGCAAACAGCTGGCTTATATTCCTGAAGAACCCATTCTCTATGATCGCCTTACACTTTGGGAGCATCTGCGGCTTGCTGCGACGTCTTATGAAATGTCGCAGGATATCTGGGAGCCCCGGGCAAAGGATCTCCTTAAAAAATTCTCCCTTACCGGTAAAGAGCATGAGCTGCCAATCCATTTTTCCAAAGGAATGCGACAAAAAACATTGATTTGTCTCAGCTTTATGACAGAAGCGGATATTTATATCATTGATGAGCCCTTTATCGGTTTAGATCCTATCGCAACAAAACATCTGATCAACCTGATCTATCAGGAAAAAGAGCGTGGTGCCGCCTTGTTAATGTCTACGCATGTACTGGATTCTGCGGAGAAGCTATGCGACCGATTTATTCTTTTAAATGAGGGGCATACTGTCTTCCAAGGGGCCTTACAGGAGCTTCGGACAGAAACAAGTCAACCTGATGACACTTCCCTGTTAGACTGTTTTTATGAATTGCTGGAGGAGGATTCATCATGAACAAAACCGCACGCACTTTGTTCTTTAAACGGCTCCAGTCAGATTATCAGAATTTATGGAAAGCCAGTAAACTTGTACTGGATTGGACATTATTTATCTATTTATTAATTCCCGGCATCGCTATTGGTGTATTTTTCTACATGGAGTGGCTAGAGGACATACCTTTTATTTTAAACCTGATTGGCTGGAATGGCTGGATGATTCTTTTGGGGATAAGCTTTTTCTTACATAATATAAGGTTATTCACTTACCTGGCAGATCAGCTTTTCCTAAGCAGAAATATTCCCTTATTGCGGCGCATTTCCCAGTCCGGCATCATCTATTCAATCTGCATAATGTTATTTACTGCAACACTGCTATTTCTAGTTATTGTACCTTTTCTAAGTAAAATATTCTCTTTATCTCTTCTATCCTCAGGCTACCTGTGGGTTTATTATCTCTCGGGCGTAAGTTTGATTACATTGTGGAAAAAGTATGCGCAGATTCATATTTCATCTTTTATTTTAAGCACTCTATCTTATATTACCGTTCTCGCGCTGTGGATAAGTCTCTCACAGGTTATCATATCCTATTTCCTTCTGTGGATACTGTGGGTAATTATTAGTTTTATAACGATTATAATCCTGGCTAATAAGCTCTCTTATAATGGAATGCATTTTTTAAAAATTGCTGAAATGGATGAACATGCAAGAGGTATATTGGTCAATCTATTGCTTACAAATGTGAAACAGCAAGGCTACAAGCTTCCTTCTTCAAAGCCGGTATGGCTCTGGAAGAACTCACAGGTTATGTTCCAAAAGCAAAGCAGCGCGATGATTTTTACAGATGCCTATTTTAAATCTTTCTTCCGCAATCTGCCTGTGCTGATGCCGCTTGTCCAGCTCACAGCGCTTCTCATTGCGGTACTGATATTATCCGCACCGTACTGGACCAGCTATCTTTTTTGGCTTGCTTCGATTTATATCATTGTGGATATTACAAAAAACGGCTGGCTTGGCTTCAGGTTTAATTCCTTTATCGAGCTTTTCTCTTGGAAGGAGCCAATGCTGCGAAGTTCCTTAGAAACAAGCGTCCTGCGTTTAAGCTCACCTATTCTTTTGGTTATCGGGCTCCTCTTCGGGTTCTTGAAATTTGGACTTTTAGGAATGCTGATTTTCTCTATTATCAGTGTACTGCTGGGAATAGGACTGATTTATTGGCATATTCGTTATGTACCTGTGAATAAGATAAAATCAATCGAATAATTTGGCAGCTTCCTTTGATTTGCAGTAAGCTTAGGACAAGCAATATTTAATGTGAATGGAGATTACCCACATGCAAAGTATATTAATTGTTGACGATGATACCCATATCCTTCAGCTTGTCCGTATTCAGCTGGAGAAGGAAGGCTTTCTCGTTTCCGAAGCAAAGGATGGTACGGAGGCACTAGCCATATTAAAAAAAGCACATTGCGATTTAGCTGTTGTAGATGTGATGATGCCATTTATGGATGGTTTTCAGCTGACTAAAGAAATTCGCAAACAATATGATATTCCAATTATAATACTCACAGCCAAAGGCCAAATTGAGGATAAGGAAGAAGGCTTTCTTGCAGGAACAGATGATTATTTAGTAAAACCATTTGAACCTCGTGAACTGATTTTCCGTGTCCAGGCATTGCTGCGCCGCTATCAGCAGGAAAACAGTACACACACTATACAATTTGGAGATACAGAAATCAATCTGAATAATTATGAAGTAAAGCTTGGGGATAAAACACTTTTACTTCCCTTGAAGGAGTTTGAATTATTGGCACTATTGGCAACTTATCCACAGCATGTGTTTTCACGAACACAGCTGATTGAAAAAATATGGGGGATAGACTACGAAGGAGATGAGCGGACAGTGGACGTGCATATTAAACGACTGAGGCAGCGCTTTTCCACTCTAAATTCTTCATTTTCCATTAAAACAGTCCGCGGAGTCGGCTACTGTCTGGAGCCGGCAGAATGATGCGATCACTTTATGCTAAATTCGCTGCTGTCACAATCGGTATCATGTTTCTTAGCGGTGTTATTGCCTTCTTCATATCAAACACCTACTATCAGTATTCTCTCAAGCCTCAAAATGACGAAAAAAATACGATAATCGCTTTGGATATGGCTGCTTTTATTGAAAACAATCAAGAAATAGCAATTACTGACTACTTAACAAACATGGCAGATATCGGTTATCAACTGTACCTTGTGGATAAAAACGGGCAAGAACAGTTGTTTGGAGCAGCATTCCGGGAAAACAACTTAACAAATGCTGAAATACAAAAGGTATTAGATGGAGATATTTTTCATGGAATGGTTCATTTCCCCAGAAAAACCTTTGTAACAGGCTTTTTTGCAAATGAATTAAAAAATTCCATTGGCGTACCCATTACTTATCAGGGTGAATCCTATGCTTTATTTATCCGGCCGGATATCAAATTGCTGTTTAACGAGATGCATTTATTGTTTGGTGTGCTTTTTGCTTTAACAATTATTTTAAGTATTTTATTTGTTCTCTTAAGCACAAACTATCTTGTCAAGCCTATTTCCCGGCTGAGCACTGCAACAAAACAGCTGGCTAAAGGGAATTTTCAAGTCAACACTATTCAAACGAAGCGAAAAGATGAATTAGGAGAGTTATCCACAAGCTTCTCGCAAATGGCGGAGCAAATTGAGAAAAATGACCGGCTGCGCAAAGAATTTGTTTCAAATATTTCACATGATATCCAATCTCCATTATCAAATATTAAAGGGTATACAAATTTACTCAGTGATAAAGGAATTTCAGAAGAAGAAAAGAATCAGTATACCTCAATTATTAATGAAGAGATTAGCCGACTGTCCATTATGACAGATCAGCTTCTGCTCCTCTCTTCCCTTGACCAGAATCAACATATTGTGAAAAAGAAACACTTTAATATCAGCAGCCAGCTAAAAAGCTTACTAACGAGCTATCAATGGCTGGTTCAGGAAAAAGAAATTATGCTGAGCTATACACTTCCTGACTTGGAAATTGACGCTGATCCTTCCCTGCTAAATACGGTTTGGGATAACCTGCTGTCCAATGCC
Source organism: Oceanobacillus sojae (assembly GCF_007991515.1). Taxonomy (GTDB): domain Bacteria; phylum Bacillota; class Bacilli; order Bacillales; family Amphibacillaceae; genus Oceanobacillus; species Oceanobacillus sojae. Next base: position 47,143 of record NZ_BJYM01000016.1, on the reverse strand, counting down.
TTAAAATACAATCAGCCAGGCGGCAGCATTGACATCCAGCTCACTTACACTGAGGAGCACTGCTCTATTTCTTTTGAAGACACAGGGATCGGCATATCCAAAGAAGAGGCAGAACGTATATTTGACCGTTTTTACCGGGCAGATGCTTCCCGTACTAGAAGTGTAAAGGGAACTGGATTGGGATTATCTATTGTGGCAACGATTGTAGAATTGCATGGCGGTACGGTCAGCGTTCAGGCTAATGAAGCAGCTGGTACTACTTTTACGGTGAAATTGCCTCTAAAGGAAAATTAATATGTGTTGATACAGCATCTGACTATTTGTGGTTAGATGCTTTTTTCTTTGTTTTTCTAAGGCATGAATACTGGTTAAGAGTATGATTTACAATCCAGGTTCTGATAATTTCAAATTCGTGTTCATAGCTCTTTATCCACAGTTTATTCACACCATCCATTGTTACGCCCTTTGATAGAAGTCAATTATGAAGCTTCAGTCAACGAGCTGAAGTTTTACAGATACTTCTCTATAAAATCTCATTTGAAATTTTCTGTTCATACTGCGTTCATATTCCCCTTATATACTTCTTAGTATACGAAAGATACAGGAGGTTTAAGCAAGATGAAAATGGCATGGAAGGAAATGAAGAAAAACAAATTACGTTATACCATACTAGGCTCGATTGTTTTCCTGATCAGCTTATTAACTTTTATTATATCCGGACTGACAAATGGACTCTCACAGGATAATGCTTCCCTGATTAAAAATTTACCGGATGGAACATTTTATATGGAGGAGGAAGCGGATGAAACCTACAGCTTCTCCAGCCTTTCAGAAGAACAGCAGCAGGAAATAACAGAAGCACAGCCTGAAGCAGCTTTCTTCTCGATTCAAATGGGAAATTTTATCGACACCTCTGATAAACAGCGCAGCGTTGCTTATATAGCAGCCACAAACAGCTCATATTACCCACAGGTTAACTTTGGAGAAGTTATTTTAGATGCATCGCTTGAAGAAGAAGGAATTGCGGTTGGTGACGAGATCACTAATGAACAATGGGATCAGCCTTTAACGGTAGCAGGGTTTGTCAATCATGAAAAATTCAGCCACTCAGCGGCGGCCTTTATCAATCCGGATGATTTTCAAGCTTTGTTCCATACAGACACTATGCAAATTGCATTCGTTGCTGACTCAGTGGCGCAAAATTCAAATGAAGCAACTGCCTTTAAAGAGCTGCAGGCCTTTTCAAATAGTGAATTTTTAAACACAATCCCAAGCTACAGTGCAGAACAGCTGTCATTGAATATGATTGTTATCTTTCTGCTCGTTATCAGCGGCATGCTATTTGCCATCTTTTTCTATATGATTAATGTGCAAAAGCTTGGTATTTACGGCATTTTAAAGGCAATTGGAGTTAAAACAGGAAAGCTGTTTCAAATGATGTGGGCGCAGATGTTTATCATCTCTGTTATCTCACTAATTTTGTCTGCCTTAATCAGTCAAGCTTTCCAATTATTAGCACCAGGCGGGATGCCTTTTCACTTAACCTGGCCGGCAACAGGACAGCTCTCTCTTGTTTTTATCATCATCGGATTTATCGGCGCAACGTTATCCGGTATTCAAATCAAGCGTGTAGAACCAATGCAGGCTATACAGCAGGGAGAGATGTAAAATGAGTTTATTTACGATGAAGAATGTCCGAAAAACATTTGCTCATGGAGAGGTTAAAGAAGAAATATTAAAAGGGATTGATGTCACACTGCCTGAGGGAAAAATTACTGCCTTAACAGGAGCTTCCGGATCCGGTAAGAGCACATTACTCACCATTGCCGCAGGATTACAGACAGCTTCCGATGGACAGATTTCCTTCGAGCAGCAGGAGCTGACATCTATGCGGAGCGAGGAACTGCGTCAAATTCGGGCAAAGCAGTTTGGTTTTATTTTTCAATTCGCACACTTAGTACCTTTTTTAACCGTAGAGGAACAGCTGGCTTTAATGCTGGAGACTGCCGAATCCTCCCTTTCCAAGCAAGAACAGAAAAAGGAAATTAGACAGGTTTTAGAGCTTGTTGATATGTGGAAACGAAAAAACGCTTATCCGCCCTCATTATCTGGAGGCGAGAAGCAGCGCGTTGCAGTGGCAAGAGCAATCATTCACAGTCCCAAGGTGCTTTTTGCAGATGAGCCTACAGCCAGTCTTGATTCAAAACGCTCTCAGGAAGTGATGAGGCTAATTCAGAGACTTTCCAAAGAGCGGCATATTACAGTTTTAATGGTCACACATGATATGGATATGCTGGATTACGTGGATCATGTGATTGAAATGCGTGACGGGAAAATCATACAGGAAGACAGCATCCATTAATACTATTTATTTTGATAATAAAAATATCTATCCATGCATGATAGCAGAGAGCTATGTCCCCTCTATGCAAATATCGGGGCTTCACTCTCTGCTGTTTAACTCTGCTAGTCTTTTTCCACGATTTTCTTGAATTCTCCGAGTACACTTCCAGCAGCAGGCCCAATAATAATTTGAACATGTTGATTATCAATTTTCACAACACCGTGTGCCCCTGTCTGCTTAATTTTATCCTTATTAACCAGATCTGCATCCTTTACTACCAACCGTAACCGTGTCATGCAATTTTCATAGTCAACCAGATTATCTATACCACCAATATTTTCAAGAATCTTCTTTGCCATATACTCATGCTTTCCATGGCTTAGTTCCAAATCTTTCTCTGCTTCTGTAGATTCTTCGCTAAACTCCGCATCGTCCTCACGACCAATAACCTTAATATTTTTCCTCACAATAATTGTATAGAAAGTAAAGTAATAAAGTGCAGCAAAAGCGAGTCCTACTGGAATAATATAAATCCCATAATCAGATATACCAAGGTTCAATGCATAATCAATCGCGCTCCCGCCCCATGAGAAACCGTGCCGGATATGAAGTAAATATAACGTTGCACCTGCTAAACCTGTATAAATAGAATGAATAAAATAGAGCAATGGAGATGTGAAAATAAATGTAAATTCTACCGGTTCTGTGATCCCCGCTACGCTGGATGTTAATGCTCCGGAGCTCATCAGGGCTTTCGTTTCCGCTTTTTTCTTTTTATGTGCAGCTCTAGTAATTGCTAACGCTATGGCCGGAACACCGAAAATAATAGTGACAAAGAAACCGCCCAGGAAATATCCTGCTGTCGGATCTCCATTTAGAAAACGGGTGATCTCTCCTGTCACTACCTCACCTGATTCTGTAGTATAGCTCCCCAGACCAAAATAAATATACGTATTCAGCACATGATGTAAACCAAAAGGAAGTAAAAATCGGTTTAAGAAGCCAAAAATAAAGATTCCTAAAGCTCCCAAACCAACTAGCGTCTGCGCGAAAGAATCAATCCCCATCTGCGCGTAAGGCCATACTAAAGAGAATAACCCTGAAACCGGAATCATAATTAGAATAATCATCGTAATTGGTAATTTTTCTTCCCCAAAGAAGGAGAGCATAGATGGCAGCTTTGTATTTTTAAATTGGTTATATACAGCCGCAGCAATCAGGCCGGAGATGACACCGCCAAAAACTCCCATATCCAAATCCGGATTCATGATCCGCAATCCTTCATTCAAAACAGTAATGGCCAAAAAGCCAGTTAAAGCCGGGATTCCTCTATCCTTTGTTTTAGCAAGCCCGATAGCAATTCCAATTGCTATCAGTACCGCCATCTGTGAAAAAATGACCCCTGCTGCCTGGAACAGTGGAATGTCCAGTAAATCCGGAGCACTTAATCGGAATAGAATTCCCGCTATCGGCATGGTAACAATAGGAATAAGCATAGACTTCCCTAGTTTTTGCATAAATCGTTTCATGAGACTTCATCTCCCTCATTTAATTGGTGGAAGCTGATTAATTCAAAAACTTTTCCATCTCTGAGCTTTGCAGTAGTATCTTGATGTGTCAGCATGTACAACTCTTCGATACGCGGCATAACATAGGAAGATCCTTCCATAATATGCTTATCTAAATAAGCTGGATGACACATAATTTCAATTGTATTGGCGTCTCGGTACAACTCTTCTAATTCCTTTTCTGATTTCAATAGAACTTCCGGGTTATATTCAAAACTGTCAGTGGTACGTATTTGACTTCCATTTTCTTGTTCAAAATTGTTACGAACCGGCAATTTATATTCCTTTGCCAGCTGGATAAAAGTTGGTAAAATTCCTGGCAGCGCATTAACGTGATGATGACTGTCCAAATGTGAAGGCCTCAATCCTGATGCCAGGAATGCTTCTATTTGTGCTTTCCATTCTCGATACAATTCTTCTTCATCTACATGAAATAATTTTTGATAATGATGCAGCTTTTTAAAATTACCATCAGGATCCACCAGAGTATAATGGTTATCCAGCAACGGTCTTCCACAGGTTAACGTTAAATGAATTCCTATTCCTAAATCTGAATATTCCCTTCCTAATGTATAGGCGTGATCTGCCCCAGGCATATTTGTCATCAAAGTAGTCGATGTCAGGATACCTTGCGTATGCGCATCTATAATTCCATAATTTACTGCTCTTGAATATCCAAAATCATCTGCATTAATAATCAGCCGTTTCATTTACCTCTCCCCCTATTTTTGTAATTCCGGCCAGTAACCTTCGTTCGCCTGTATTAAATCATCCAGAATTGCTTTCGCCTTATCTGTATCAACTACAGTTCTATTCAACGTTAATGCTTGTAGGAGCTTGTGATAACTTCTTTCAAAATAGGCGTCCGCCACCAATTGCTCATAGGCTAACTGCGCTTCAATCAATCCTTTATAGAAAATCGGGATTTCTCCTATTGCCAATGGTTTAGGACCATTAACTGTCAATAGAGCTGGCACCTCAACCATTGCTTCTTTTGGTAAATTAGCAATCACCCCATTATTTTCTACCATCACAATATAGAGCTCTTTATGGTTGTAAACAAAGGAGGCAGCAGCCCTCACCATGTACACACCATGAATATCGCTTTCCAAAATAACATTTTCTGTCGACTTATCTTTACAAATCTGCCGACATGTCTCATGTACACGTTTTTCCCTTCCGTTTATCACCTGCCTTGCTCTCGTGTTATTAATTGACTCCTTTTCTGCTAATTCCTCTGGATATAAATAATACTGTAGATATGTGTTTGGCAAATATTCTGGAAAATCCAGCAACATATTACGCGCTTGTTCAAATGTTTTTTTCCAGGAAACATCATTGGCAATCTCTGAATCAGTAGGTACAAACCCTTCATGTATAATTTTCTCTTTGATTCGATTTGTTAAATCATTACCCTGCAGATCTTCCAATTTTGTAAACCATCCAAAATGGTTGAGTCCAAAATATTCCGGAACCAGATCCCACACATCCATATCTAATAAAGAAGCATAGCTATGCATAATTGCAATCGGCATATCACAAATATTGACCAATTTATAGTCATCAGGAAACACTCTACGCAATGCTTCTGCTACAATAGCTGCCGGATTTGTATAATTTAAAATCCATGCGTCCTTTGCGTAGAAGCGTATATCATTAACGAGTTGAATCATATCTTTAATCGAGCGGAATCCATATGCCATGCCACCGGGACCACAAGTTTCCTGACCAACCACTCCATGACGCAACGGAATCTGTTCGTCCAGTTCCCGCATTTTGAGGCCTCCTGTCCGGATTTGTACAAATACCACATCAGCTTTCTGAAAAGCTGTCTTCTTATCTGTAGTACAGTCGAAATGCTCCAGCTCCGGATATTGTTCTTTTAGAATGATTTCTGCTGCTTCAGCAATTTGCGTCTGCCTCTTTTCATCATTATCGAAAAAAATAATACTTCTTAGCGGAAAATTGTCTTTCTCAGAAATAAGACTCTTGATCATACCAAGTGTATATGTGCTTCCGCCACCAGCTATCACTAAGTTTTTTCGCTCCATAATTGAAACCCCTTTCAATATTTTAATACAAATTTAACACTAATTTATATAAAAATCAATACCTTTTTAATACAAAAGTAATACAAGCTATGAAAATAAATAGAAGCATGATAAACTTGTTCTAATCATTAGATAAGTAGAGAGGATCATTATGCTAAATAATTCTTTGCCTTTATATAAACAAATCGCAAATAAAATTAAAGAAGATATTATTGCTGCATCGATGAACAAAGGGGATGCTATTCCTTCTGAGCTGAAGTTATCGAAAATGTATGATGTCAGCAGAGTTACTATACGTCAAGCTATTAAACTGTTAATCAATGAGGGATTGCTCTACAGCGTGCAGGGAAGCGGTACATATATTGGTCATGAACGAATTGACCATAACATTCTGCAATTGCAGGGTTTTACTGAGGAAATGGATAATCTGCAGCATGATTCAAAAAATGAAGTTTTGGAGTTCCAGCTCATGACTGCTCCAGACGAGGTCAGAAAAATACTTGAACTAGAAAAAGAAGCGAAAGTGTATTATATTAAACGACTGCGTCAGGCAGATAATGAGCCATTACTGGTAGAAGAATCTTATCTTCCTTCAAAGTTGTTTCCTGATCTGTCTATTAATGTGATGGAAAAATCAAAATATCAATATATCGAACAAAAAGGCTTTCAGATTGATAAGCGCTATGGGGAGCTTATTCCAATACTTCCCACTTCAGAGTTAAAGTCGCTTTTGCAGCTGACCGAAGATACACCGCTTCTTTATCTAAAAGCTTTCACCACGTTTAAAAACGGACAAAGATTCGAATTTTCAAATGTTTATTATCATCCTCAAAAATATAATTTTAAATTTATTTCTTCCAAGTAAATTATATTTCCCAAAAAAGAACGGCAGTGAATGTATATAGACTATCCACTACCGTTCTTTTTCATTAAATAAAACTTGAATCCCTTTCCACCACTCTATATCATGGAAAAAGGATTGTCTGTTTTATATAAATATATCTATTCTTTCACACTATACTCTCTGACTACCTTCATTATTTCCTCATCTACCCAAAGAGCTTCCACCTGATTTTGTACATCATGAAAATTCCTCTCAAAAGCTAAATCCACCATTTTCTTTTCCTTTTTATCAATGGCTTCCACAATCAGCCCATGATTATAGAGAATACGTTCAAAATCTTTTTCATTGGTCATCATCCGGTAACGCATCGATAAAATAATAAGACATTCTAAGACGGGCTTTAAATTATTCCACAGCATCTTAATATGGTGATGATCAATTGATTGAATAATTGTTTCATGGAATTCAATATCCAGGAAGGAAAACTGGTCAACATCCTGATATTTAATAGCAATTTTCATCATTTCTATCATTTTTTTTAGCTCTTGAACAAGATTATCCGTCTGCATCTTTAACAGACGCTCAAAGGTAAAGGACTCTATCATTAAGCGGATATCATAAATTTCTTCAATATTTTTTTCAGAGATGCCAACGACAACTGCTCCCATTCTTTCTGGCCGAACAAGATTCTCATTCGCCAGCACACGCAAAGCTTCTCTGACCGGAGAACGACTGACTTGAAATAAAGATCCCAATTGATTCTCTGAAAGAACAGTACCTGCCTTTACTTCACGAGAAATAATCCGCATTCGGAGCTCCGCAACAACTTGTTCCCCTTTTGATTCGTTCATTAGCTTCTTCTTTGGATAAAATGCTTTCATCTTGCATAGCTCCTTTATCTAATTATGAATACTTGTATACCAATATAGTGACATAACCTTCGTATTTTGTAAACGTTTGCTGCTAAAAGTTAGAAATTTTCACTTTTGATCTAAATGTTTGATATTTTTTGGATATTAATAGAAATATTCTTCAAAATAGATTGCCAGGAAGGGACTTCGAGGCTATAATTTTATCATTGAGCTAGTTATTTTAATTGAAAAGAGGAGAATGAATGAGGAAATCGGCACAAATTTTTGCATTATTCTTATTTTTGTTTGTCGTTTTACCTGGAGCTGCTGACGCACATTCAAACAGCTTCCAAAAAAGTCTGGATGTTTATTTAAAAGAAATTAGTATTGAGCGAGGCTTTACAATCACAAAAGAAGATATTGAATTCTCTCTGTCTCTCTATGATTCTTATTTAGAAGAATTTGATACAGTTGAAGATCTAAAAGAGTTCTTAGGAGACGTAATCCGTAAAGATGGAAATAATCTAAAACAGATTTATGATGATTATGATATTGACCAGGCTGCACTTGAAGCAACACTAAATGAATTTGGAGAAACTCTGGAGGATTATGTTTTCTTAGATGACCTCGAGATGAATATCGGATTTTATTTATATATATTAATTCCAAGAGACCCTGATTTTGAGCAAAAGCTGGCAGATTACTTAAAAGAAGCAACGAGTATTCGCGGTTTTCAGGTTACTCAAACTCATATCGAAAGTTCTTTAGCTCTTTATGGAAGCAATTTGAATGATTTTAAAACTATCGATGAATTATCCGATTTTTTAGGAGAAATAATCAACAAGGATTTAAGTAATGTTGATCCTTATTTCGGAATCGATCAAGAAGATATACTTAAACTTATTTCTGATAATGATTTAGATATAAACAATTATGTCTTCTTGGATGATTTATCCTACGATTTAGAAGGAGAATTCATTTGGGAAGATGATGATTTCTTTGATCTAAGCTTTTTCATGCAGGAATTCAATTTAACAGAGGACGAGCTGCTTCGACTGGAAGAACATATTCTCAGTATTCCTGACATTACAAGCGATGAAACCATTGAGAAATTGTTAAATTTAGCTGACCGAATGATGGCATTTTCTGAATTTGAAACAATTAAGGAACTAACACCGGGGCAAGTCGATGAATTAATGGCTATCTTCAGGGAATTTCTTGACGTTTTCCAATTACATGCAGAATTTGTACTTGTTACAGATCAGGGAGAAGAAAACCTTTCACTGGAGACACTATTTCATTTAACAAAGCTGGAAAATGCAGATTTAAAGGTTAATATTTACAACCTGCAGGGAGATTTTCTTGCTGATATAATTATTTCCGGAGAAATGGTAGATTCCGATACTGTTATTGATACAGGGAATGCTATTCAAAAAGAGGCCTCAAAAAAATCTGAAACGGTGGTTATTAAAAGAAATGACAAAGAAGCTCCAGATGAAAACGAAGCCTCGTCTAAAGCTGTATCACCAAAAACTGCTGAAGTGAAAGCTGAATCAGAATCACAAGCAGATTTAGAAAAGAAAAAAGAAGAAAAGCTGCCTGATACCGCTTTGAACTATGCTGAGAAAGGTATCTGGGGACTGGCATTTATTATTGCGGGCGGTGCTCTGCTGTTCTTATCAAGAAAAAGAAAGCACGAAGCATAAACCATCTATTTCCCGAAGTTTTATTTACAACGTTTTCTGAGATCTGAGAATCAATCAATAGAGTTCTGAACATGTACATGGTATATTGAAGGAAAGCACACTTGATTGGAAAGGTGGAATTATGAATGTCTATCGTACTGCAGCGTATCTATGAAAAATCGAATGAGACCGGCTATCGAGTTTTAGTTGATTTAGTCTGGCCCAGGGGAATTTCAAAAAAAGAAGCAAAGCTGGATGATTGGGCAAAAGAAGTAACACCTACGCCAGATTTAAGAAAATGGTTTAACCATGATCCTGAAAAATTTGAGGATTTTAAAAAAGCGTATAAAAAAGAATTGCTAAATGATGATGAGAAGATAAAAAAATTATCTGAGCTTCAAGAGCTGCAAAAAAAGCAACGTGTTATCTTATTGTACGCAGCCAAGGATAAGGAGCATAATCATGCTCTGATTTTAAAAGAAGTTATGGAAAGTGACTTGCCTTCCCAAAATAAAGAAAGTTAAAGCTATATTGAGAGAGAACAAAAGCGTACCTGAAATGGGTACGCTTTTGTTTATACATTAAAATTTACAATATACTTATGCAAATCCGTACGATAATAAGCAACGGAATATTCTACCAGCCTGTCACGATCATCATACGAAAAACGCTCACGCTGCAATAACGGCTGAAGTTCAATTTCCAGCATCTCGGCAATAGACGGCTCTGGAACGGACACACTGAATTCATCTTTAAACCGGAAAAAACGAATCCCCTCCTGATATAGCATATCATACAATGAATTCACAAATACATTCGGGTCGTTTGGCAAATTAATGGATGACGGGATATAATGCCTGAAATGGATATATGGCTCTTCATTTAATGTATAAAGACGCTCCACACAATATGCACCATCTCCTGCTAAAGCGCTGACCTGCGGCATGATATCCTCTACTTTGGTAACCTCGATCAGTTTTTTGCCTAATTGATAACCTTCTCCAATCAGATATTCAGAAAAACGCTGTCCTTTTGAAAGCTTAGAAACAGCTTGGTTAGCAAGTACTGTTGTACCAATACCGCTTCTCTTCTCCACATATCCTTCCTGAGCTAACTGCTCTACCGCCCTGCGAATCGTAATTTTACTTACTTCAAATTCCTTCTCCAGCTCCGGTTCTGAAGGGATTAAACTATTTTTCGGGTACTGCCCGTTGATAATTCTTTCCTTCAGTATATCCTTTACCTGCAAGTATAAAGACCCTTGTCTTAAATTTAGCTTCATTGTAATCTCTACCTTTCTGTATCCAAATCCACTGATCCATCCGATGTCAAAACTTCCGCATAGTGCTGTGTGATGCCCTTTTATAGCTAAGAGAGAATAATTATCCTATAAGCTTTAGTATAAGTATAACTAAAGTTGCCGTTCTGTAAATATTTTTTCGTATTTCTTCTTATTGTATCAGTAATCATAACTACACTAAACTTTGTAGGCAAGAGAAAAAACAAATAATTAAATATGATACCTATCCCATCACCTGAAACAGAAACTTTAAAAAGACATACGTATCTATCTTCTATACTTCATAGGAATAATGCTTCTCCAGTTCAATGTACTCCCCGCCAAGAAAAACTGCCTGCGGTTTAATCACCTGGTTTGTAATGATTTCATTTCCTAAAGAATCTATCAGTATCTTCGTCTCGTTTTCTACTGTAAAAAAAGTAAATTCTGCACAGGAACCACGATTAAAATTCCCCAGCTCAGGCTGGTTTAAAACATATGCCGGCGTTTCTGTCACTGCACGGATAATGGTTTCCAGTGAATAGCCTAATGTTAAAAATTTAGTTAATGTATCAGCCATATTGTATACCGGTCCGTTTATCTGATTTTCCTCATAAATATCTGTACTGATTGTATCAAAATGTACTCCGGCCTCCTTTGCTTTTTTTGCAATCGGAAACGAAAAGCTTGATTTTCCATGACCGACATCAAGATAGACTCCTCTTCGTACAGCTTCAGCTAGAGCAGCCTCAACCTCCCCATTGTTCTGAAAAATATGATTGGGACTTTTCCCATGATAACAGTGTGTGAGAATATCTCCTTTATTTAACAGCGATAAAATCTCATGCAGCATTGGCGGTGCACTGCCAATATGAACCATCAGCGGTTTATTTAACGTTGTACTGTACCTTGCCGCAAGCTGCAGCGGCTTTAATCCACTATCACCTATAACACTTGCACTCATTCTTGCTTTTAAGCCGATTATAAAGGATGGATAAGCATTTACAGCATTGTTTATTGCATCCCAGGAAACCTCATCTAAATTGGCTAATTCATCTATTCGTTCTAAACCAATCCGTGAAATATTCAGGAATGCAAGCACCCTTGTTCTTGCTTTTTTTGCAATTTGGTAAAATTCCTCTATCGTATTTGCACCGCTGCTCCCAGCATCAACTACAGTTGTGACACCAGTTTGATAACCAATTTTATCAGGTGAGGCGCAATAAGGCTTATACTTCGGAAAAGCGTGTGTATGTAAATCAATCCATCCGGGGGAAGCATACATTCCTTCTGCATCTAACAGCACTGGATAGAAACCTCCTGCATTTGCAACTATATCTTTTATTCGACTATTTTCTATTAAAATATCTACTTTTTGCCCATTTGTAAGTAATGCATTTTTTATCACTTGTATCATCTTCCATCCCCCTCCGCTCAATGCTATTTCTTATTTCTATATTTCTTTATTTATATTGCTGCTTCATACTTGGAAAATGTTTTAGATACTCCCCAAGTTATAAAGTAAGCAGAAAGGCTGCCACCAAAAAAGAAAAGCACTGCCGGGAATACTTGGAAGATAAAATAACCGGTCAAGCCGATACAAGCTAGTAAAAACACAGTGAGAATCGGATGGACAATAGATACAATCAGCGGCCATTTTAAATATTGCATCGCTTTCAAATCAAAATGGACATAGATTGGAAATAAATAAATTACTAGCATAGTCAATAAAGCAAAGACGATAACGATAGAAAATTGAGCCATCTGATAGACCAATGCGCTCTGTGCACCGAGAATTTGAAATTGAATTGAAAAGAAATATCCAAGCAGAAGCAGAATTATTCCAATACTGTTTGCTTTCCAAAATTCCTTACGATAAACTCCCCAAAATGTTGTAAAAACCGGAATCTCATCCTCGCCTCTCTGCCACTTGCGGACAATAGCAAACATCGCAACAGTTGCAGGCATGATTCCAAAGAAAAGAAGACCTGCAATCGTAAATAGAACCCATAATATATTCAGATAAGCAAGACGGGTTATCCAAATTGCAAATATATAATATCCACGAGCTACTTCTGCCATCATAATCTCTCCTTTTCTTTAAAAATATGGACTGGCATGACCCTGGTTTATTCCTTCACTGATCCGATCAATACACCCTTTACAAAAAAGCGCTGTAAAAACGGGTAAACAATAAGTAACGGCAGTGCTGACACAATAATAACCGCATATTTCACCAGAGAGGCCGTCTTTATTTGATCTGCAAAGGATTGAGCGCTTCCTGCAGCACTGGAAGCACTATCAGCACTTACTTCATTCAGTATGAGAATCTGCCTCAGTATGAGCTGGAGTGGAAACTTATCTTCTGACCTTAAATAAATCAGAGCGTTAAAATATTGATTCCATAATGCGACACCGTGGAACAGTGCCATAACTGCAATAATCGGCATGGATAATGGTAAAACTACTTTGAAAAATAAATAGATATCACTTGCTCCATCAATTTTAGCTGCTTCCACCAGCTGATCAGGTATTGTCTGCTGGAAGAAAGTCCTTGCAACTAAGATAGACCAGGCACCAACTACGCCAGGGATAACAATTGCCCACATAGTATCCAGCATTTGCAGATTGCGGACAACTAAATACGTAGGGATTAACCCGCCATTAAATAACATGGTGAATAATATAAACCACAGCCAGGCTTTCTTGCCCATTAATTCTTTCCGTGATAACGCATAGGCTGCCGGTAAGAGAACAAACAAGTGAACAATAACACCGACCGCTGTGTAAAGGATTGTATTTTTATATCCTATCCAAATAGCATCATTCTGAAATACACGTTGAAAGCCCTCAAATGTCACATCTACCGGCCATAACCACATCTTTCCTGTATTTACAGCATGGGGATCACTAATCGACGCACTAATCACAAATATTAGTGGATAAATAATGATTAACGTTATAAGCAGGACGAATAGAAAATTGATTCGATCAAACGCTTTATCCGACAAACTGAATTTTGACATCAGGCATCTCCTTCCCTACCATAGGCTGTTCTCACTGACTTTACGTGCAATTTGGTTTACGGTAATTAAAAGGACAATATTAATAGCTGATTCAAATAATCCTACAGCAGCAGCAAAGCTGTATTGACCTTCCAATATACCTGTCTCATACACAAAGGTCTGAATAACATCAGAAGTCTCTGAGTTTAGTGTATTCTGCATCAAGAGCACTTTTTCAAAACCAATTTGCATGAAATTCCCGATATTTAAAATAAATAGAATCACAATTGTCGGCATAATACTTGGAATATTAATTCTCAAAATTCTCTGCATGCGCGTTGCACCATCTACTTTTGCAGCTTCATGCAGTTCCGGATTTACACCTGCCAGCGCAGCCAGATAAATAATCGTACTCCATCCAAGTGTCTGCCATTGGCCTGACCATACAAAGATATGGCGGAACCAGTCTGGGCTTGTTAAAAATGGAATTGAATCTACCCCAAGTGCACGCAGAAAGTGGTTTATTAAACCCGTATTTGGATCCAGAAAAGCTACAAGCATTCCAACAACTACTACAACAGAAATAAAATGTGGTGCGTAAGTTAAAGTCTGTGTCCATTTTTTAAATGCACCATTTCTGAGTTCATTAAATGCCAGAGCTAAAATAATCGGCAGCGGGAACAATACAAGCATATACAGGTTTAAAATGATTGTATTTTTGAGCAGCCTCCAAAAATAATAGGAGCTGAAGAAACGCTCAAAATGTTCAAATCCTACCCATTCACTTCCCCAGATACCAAGTGTCGCAAAATAATCTTTAAAGGCAATCTGCACGCCGTACATCGGAATATAATGAAATATAAAAAAGTACAAAAAGACTGGCATCATGAAAAGGTAAAGCTGCCAGTTACGCTGAAAACTCTTCTTGATTGTGGCCCTTTTACCCCTTTGTATGGATTGGTCTTTTGCCATCTTTCAGTAGACCTCCTTCTTCATATGGAATACTGCAACCAGGTTATGAACATCATCGCAGCAAAATCCTGTTTTCATGTCTTATGTAACCCATACTCATGTTGTATCACATATCTGCTTTCCTATTATTTCCTTTAGAAAAACCAAGAAAATCACTTGGTCTTTAAAATACTGGTGTTCTTGCCGTGGAGAGGTCCGCTACGTGCAGTCACTTTCCGCGGGCTATCCTCAGCATTTTATACTTTTTTATTCTCTTAAAAAAGAGAGGGCATGAGATATACTGCCCTCTCGATGTGATATTTAGCGGGATGCTTTTAAGGAACACATGCTGATCTCTCACCCCGCGAAACGAATTATCTACAATTTAGTTAGATTGATAACGATCGTATGCAGCCTGGTAAACCTCCAGTAATTCTTCCATCCCCATCTGCTCAATCGTTTGGACATAGTTATCCCAGCCATCTAAATCTTCATCGCCTGTAATAAATTTGTCGCGCATTTCTTCAACATACTTGTTAATATCTTCACCTGTCGATTGAAGAATACGGTTTTCTTCATCTGTGAAAGTAAATCTTGGCCATACCTCATCAATTACCTGCGGTTCGATTTTTTCAGCGGC
This sequence comes from Oceanobacillus sojae, assembly GCF_007991515.1. Taxonomy (GTDB): domain Bacteria; phylum Bacillota; class Bacilli; order Bacillales; family Amphibacillaceae; genus Oceanobacillus; species Oceanobacillus sojae. The sequence continues at coordinate 31,925 of NZ_BJYM01000016.1, read as the reverse complement.
TGCCAATGATTGTGGTGCTGTTTCTCCACCTTGGAAGTAATCTTCTTTAATAATTCCGCTGATAGAACCAAGCCATGTTAAATCCTGGGCAATTGCTTGTTCAAATGTCATATCTCCTTCTGGATTTAAGATATGATCGCTATAAACAGCCTCTCCATCTTCCACTTCAAATGTTTCCCCTTCGACTCCCATATAGTAAAGCTCTGCACCTTCATCACCGTAGAAATAATCCATCCATCGTACAGTTGCCTCTGGATTTGGGTTATCACTCGAAATAACCAGGTTAGAAGGATCCCATACAGAGGACGAAAGCTTATTATAAGACTGGTGTCCGTCTGGACCTTCTAAAGCTGCTAAACTATTATACTGAGACCCTATTTCGTCTCCAAATAACTCAATTGGATCATAGAAAATCATACTTCCATACAGATTATCTGATGCATTTGCAAGGAATTGTCCCCACTCAATCGTAAAAATACTCTGATCAATTAATCCTTCTTCATAAAGCATATTAATATATTCCATCATTTCTCTATATTCATCTGTTGTTGCATAGTAACGGACTTGTGATTCATCATTTGGATCTAAGTCCAGGTTTGTATTTGATGGGCCATGATTCATTACTCCAAATGATCCGGAAAGCCATTGAACAAGCTCAACAATTGCTGTTCCGCCATAAGGAATTGTTGATCCATTTCCTGCTGGGTCAAGTTCTTTTACAGCTTTTAAGTATTCATAGAATTCGCCAGTTGTTTCCGGAATATCCATATCCAGCTCATTCAGCCATTCCTCATTAACCCAAGGTCTTGCACTCAGCCGTAAAGAAAGGAAATCCTCTTCAATCAATGCCGGCATAGAATAAATATTGCCATCCGGGAAAGTAATTGCTTTTTCAATTGTCGGGTCAGTTTCCATAAGTGCTTTTAAATTTGGTGCATATTCATCGATTAAGTCATTTAATGCTAAAAAAGAACCTTGGGAACCATAACGTAATAAATCTGTATTCGTCAGCTGTGCTAAAAAGAAAGCATCCGGCAGGTCTCCGCTTCCTAATGCTAAGTTTCGATTTTCCTCTAAAGCATCAGGACTAACCAGATTCCAATTCACATCAATATTTGTTAGATCTCTGTATTCATTCCAAATTAAAATATCATTCCAGTCATTGCCTTCATTCTGTGCGGGCTTGTTCGCAAAGAAGGTGAGCTCTAATTCTTCATCAACAATCGGGAATCCTTCCGCATTGACGTTATCACCGCTTGCTGCTTCTCCTTCTTTACCATCGCTGTCACCGCCATCATCATTGCTGCATGCATATAAAGCGCTTACAAAAACAAGAGTTGCTATTAAGAAAAACAATTTCTTTAACATAATGAACCCCCTTTTTAAGTAGAAAAAATGTAAAACGAGATCCCGCATAATGCGGTGGCTTCTATGTTCACCGTAAGTTGCGGCCGGCTTTAATAGAAGTTTCTTTTACAATCAGATACCTTCTATATTTCACTTTTTAATCTACCACTCCTTTTTCAAATTAATAATCTTAGATGCATATTATTTTGCTTATTCAAAATAGTATCACTATTTTATCAAAGTGTCAACATAACATTATAATGATTAAGATAAATTTTTTGTCTCTTTTTGTAGAACCAGCTCTAAACGCTTTAACATCAATTTATCAAAGGATATCTTAATAGTTATACACCAATGATGCACACAGGTTTTTGAATGATAAATGTATCATTTGTTATTGAATATGTATCGTTCTTTTGATGGAGGACTGTTATATTGTTACTATTCTGATTACAAACAAATAATTGATTATTTATCAATTGATTACTACAAAAATGTCTGGGCCATTCTCCACTTACAGGAATAGAGATCTCTTTTTCCAATCTGCCATTTTCTCTCACATGAAAAAGAGTCAATGAATCTGATCCTCTATTAGAGGTAATCACTTTACCATCAAAGTATTGAATTTCTGCACCATAATTCTTCAAATTATTTACTGTTTCAATTTCCTGAATGCACTGTATAGAAGCTGCCCGATCAACATACTGATATACCAATACACTTGATTGATATTCATTGGCAACATACAGCACTGGCATATCAGGATGAAAAGCGATATGCCTTGGTCCGGCTTTTTCTGGTATTGTAATGCTTTGGGATGGAAACAGACGCATCTGCTTTTCATCCCATTGATAAATATATAATCTACTTTCGCCAATATCTGTCATGATAACAAAAGAAGTCTTTGGAATTTGCCGGACTGTATGTATATGAGAGTCTTGATTATTTGCAGAGGTGAAATCAATATATTCCACCTCTTTCTGCAGATCTCCCTTTTCATCCAAAGCATAAACAACAACGCCGGCTCTTGAATAATTGCTGACAAATAAATAATTTCCGCAGTCACTTACCTCCGCGTAACACGGTCCACCATGCGTCGGTAAACGCCCTTCTTCTTTCAGACGATGATTTTCATCATCCAGTTCATAGCAGACCACTTCTCCATCTTCCACTTCACTGACCGCATACACCCGATTTTTTACCGGATGCTTCGCTAAAAAGGATGGATTAACAATACCGTTCCTCTCTCCCAAACGTTCAATTTCACCAGATTCAGCATGTATTTTTAACCAATGAATACATGCTGAACCACCTTCTCCATAACAGCCGACAAGCACTTCTGTATACTGATTATCCATCTGATTTCCTCCTTATTGAAATACTCATAGCTAAAATTAGAGTAATTTTGACTTTTTAATAAATTGGCAGTACATGGAAGAATACATTAGGTGAAGCCATCCGGTAATAATAACTGCACCAGCCTAAGCCGCTGGATTCCTCTACATTTGGAGAGTAATATAATCTCTCTTGCTCCAGCTCATCAATTTCATCCACATCGCCCTTTATATACTCATTGATTCGTACACAAGCTGTATCTAACCGTTGTAATAATCCTCCATAACGGATATCAATTACTTCCCAGCCAAAAGGTTTGTTTAAGCATAGCCATTGCTTTCGATGAGCAGCTTGAAGTGTCTTCACACGCTCTATTACCTCTGGTATAACTCTCCCGGCAATATCCTGCAGTTTTTCTCTATCGGCTGCATCATAAGCTGCTTTCAATTCGACACCTAAATTTCCTTTTTTCGCAAGGACCCGACAAAGCTTTTGCGGCACATCAAAGAAACCACCCGGGGTCTGCTGATTATATTGTCTGATTTCCTCCGCAAGCTGCTCATAAAACACTCCTACGTCCATCTTTTCAACATGCTTATCAAATAAGCCCAGCAGCACATCCTGCCATAATAAGAATTTAGAAGGATTGGTCTGCAATATATTCCCTTTGTCCACACCCGGCGGCTGATCCATTTTATTCAACGCCAAAAGTGCATCTGGATCAATTCCGGTACAAAACAGAGCACGTTCCTTTACATGATTTACATCTATTTCTGGATGGTAGGCATGTTCAGCATAATATTGCAGTCCATAAAGAGCATTGTATACATTGTTCTCATAGCCATCATCTCCCCAAAGTGTCACAAAAACATCTTTAATGCCCTCCTGCTTGCAGACAGTAAGTGCAGGTTCACTGGCAGTCAGGGAAATTTGATAGTTAGGGGCAAATGTATTCCACACCCACATGCCGCCAGCAAATGCCGGCGTACTGCCAAAACGCTTCAATTGCTGCAGCATCCGCTTATAATGCTCTTTATCTGCTTGAGCATACTGCCAATACATATATTGCACATTATCTGGCAGCTGATTAACAATATACTCTGGTAAGTCAGTCGTTTTGTCATAGCTGTCCCCTGTTTCGGAAGCCAGTTTTAAAAACATATCACTCCACATTACAGCATGCAGATGATATTTATCAGTTATCTCCACAATCTTATCCAAATGTGCCTTCATTAAATCAAAGCGGTTTTTAAACCCATTGATATTTAAATATCTGCCACGCCCTACCTCTTCCGCTTCATCCATGCCGATATGAATACGATTGCTCCGGAAAGGCCTTGTTGCTGCAGCAATCATACGGTCCAATAAATTATACGTATCGTCACTCTCTAATAATAAAGCCCCCCGCGTATCCTTATATTTATAAGCTGCATCCCATTTGAGAAACTCCTCTAAATGCGCCAAAGTCTGAATACAAGGAATCAGCTCTATTCCAAATTGATTTGCATAATCATCCAGCTCCCGCAGCTCCTCTTCACTATAGCGCCCGCGCATATAACCAAAATAAGGCTCTTCTTCTACTTCATATGTATCCTCCATATACAGCATGACTGCATTATGACCCATCACCGCTAATTTCCGGATAAAATCCTTTAAAGTAGACAGCTTCATTGTCATATTACGCGATAGATCAAACATAGGTCCTACACTGGAAAACTGCATCTCCTCCTGAACACTAATCTGTTTATTTCCTTTGTTTAACTCTTCTAAAACTAAACCCAGCGCTCTGAAAAAATGACATGGCTGCTGATAGGTAATTGTTCCGGCTCCTTTATCAAATTCTACGATTAACCCTTTGACATGATTATCCTGCTTGCCCGTCAGCTTTGTTCCTCCTTTTTCCGCAACAGTAAATCCATAAGCATCCTGTAATTCCTCAATTCCTGAGCGCAGATTTTCCACATCGCCCTTAAACAAAATATCCAAATGTCTTCACCCCTTCATAATATATGCTGCTCACTTTAAATCATAACGTTATAATGTATTACTTTATAAAAAAAGTTCTTCAAAGAGAACAACACTTAAATGATTTCTTTTTAATTTTGAAAACCCTTCCAAATAGTTAATTTCGCCTTTTATTCGTAAACTCCTTCTTTTTCTACAAAAAAATTTTTAATGCCAAATATTATTCCTGTGTTCTTCCGGCAGATGCATTTTTCTGCATAGAAAAAAGCAATGAACTGCGCAATCAGTTCATCGCTTTTTATTTAATCTTTTGCCATCGCAAATTCATGCTCATCTAATTTTTGTTCTTTATTATTGTTATTCAATGCAAAAATCGAGAAGATAACAAATAATACTACAATAGCACCCAGAATATAAAATGTTGTCTCATAGCTGGTCTGGTCATAAATCCAGCCAACTAATGCAGAAAAAACAATAACACCAATTTCACTCGATACCTTAAATCCAATTAGATAAACGGTTGCAGAAAGCCGTACATCAAAGTTCGCAGCGATATATTTAAACACTGCAATCAATAGGATTGGTAATTCAACTGCGTGAAGCATTTTCATAAATGAAATACCAAATCCGCCTGTGACCATTGCTGAACCAATAATACGGAATGCCATGATACTCCCTGCTAATACAAGAGAACGCTTAATTCCGACCTTGTTAACGATAAACGGTGCCAGGAATAAGAAGATGGCCTCCACAAATACTTGTGCGGAGTTTAAGATTCCATAAACTGTATTACCATCGGCCCCAGCTCCGGAGAACAAGCTTACAAAGTATACTGGGAAGAGCTGCTGGTCATACACTGTATAAATACATACTGTTCCAAACAGATATATAATTAAAAACCAGAATACCTTATTTGAAAATAAAAAGCGGATATCTTTCATAGATATATTAGAAACACTTTTTTCTTCCGTTTTGGAAACTTCCACCTTAAAAAATACGTTAATTAAAAGGAAGATAACTCCTGTTCCTGATGCAATCCAGAAATTAATATGCGGGTTAATGCTCATTAATGCTCCTGCACCGATGGCAGCAACAGCATAGCCTAAGGAACCCCACATCCGTGCTTTCCCAAATTCAAAATCGTATTTACGGCTCAGTTTTTCAGTAAAGGATTCCAAAAATCCTGCCCCGGCAATAAAGCCTGCTCCTAAATAGATAGCGCCGACCGCTGCACCAACATAAAAATTATTTAAAAGTAAAGGTTCATATACATAAACAACAAATGGGGCGATAAAAACCAGTACCACACTCTGTAACCAGACCAGATTTTTCTTCGTGCCCAACTTATCCTGCATATACCCATAAAGAATCATAAAGAATAAAGAAAAGAATGAGTTGAACGAATAAATTGTCCCTACCTGTGCGCCAGTCAATCCAAGACTGTTATTCAGCCAAATTGCATAGAAGGACCACCAGATAGACCACGTAATAAAGAAGAAAAAGAGATAACCGGATGAAAACCAATACTTACTGTTCTTTAAAAAATCCATTTCTATAAGATCCTTTCTTTATATACTGGGGGAGGAGCAGTTTTACTCCACTACCCAGCCGATATTATTTCCAAATAGAATTCAGGTTTGTACATGTTATATTTTCTATCTGCAATGCTTCATTTACAGTGAATATTTCCAGTTGCACTACTGTTCCTTTTGGATAAATCAAATTTGTAGATACGCTCAATCCTTTATTTAAAAATATCTCTACGGATGATCTGTCAATAATCGCTTGCAGCTCCTGAACATCCAAGCCGTGTAAGCTGCCTTTTATTTCTTCCGGAAAATCCTCTGAAAAGTCGGTTAATCCTTCAGTACGGTAGAGCGTATAGGTGTCTTCCGCTTTATTGAGTTCTAAACAGAATACTTCATTTTGATCTGTAACAAATTTCATGCCCCATTTCGTGCTGGCTGACGTTTTAGAAATCTGTAGATTTACTTGTCCAGTATCACTAATTCCATAGCTTTTTGTCGTATCCGTCTGAATGTCTATATTCTGATAAGATATTACTTCTTTATTGTTATCTGTGATAATCGGTTCTTGCTTTAAGAAAAGATCTCCACCTACTTCATTTAAAGACATCTTCCGCACCAGACTCATTGCACTGCGCCAAGGAGATACAGGAACAACCCCTGCGTACTGCCAATTATTCATCCAGCCAATCCAGTACGTGTCTTCTGTATTATCCCAGCTGACTGCCGCGTAAAAGTCTTTTCCTGTGTCTGCCCATTTTAAGGCATCCTCCGATTTTTCATTCGGATGAAATTCTTTTCCATCAAAGCTTCCCGTAAAGTAATAAACTGCCGAACCTCCATTAGGCCCATCATCATTAATGCTTACAATAAGAACCCATTCCTTTTTAGAGCTGTTCTCTACCGGTAAATAAAGCAGGTCTGGACATTCCCAAACACCGATATGGGAAGGATATTCTTTTCCAAATGACGATAGATATGTCCAATTAATTAAATTAGGTGAACCATAAAACTGAATATGGTCTCCACACGCTAATACCATTACCCATTGCTCACTGTCTTCATGCCAGGAAACCTTTGGATCACGAAAATCCTTTATTTTTGTATTTGGAATAACTGGGTTCCCTTCATACTTTGTCCAAGTTCTTCCTTTATCTTTACTGTAGGCGATACTTTGCTGCTGACTCTCGCCATCATGTGTAAATATTGCGACCAATCCTCCGGAACCGTTTTCAAACAAGCCACTTGTATTATTTTTATCTACGACTGCTGATCCGGAGAATATCGTTCCTAATTCATCTGGAGCTAAAGCAATCCCATGTTCTTCCCAATGGTACAGGTCTGTGCTTGTTGCGTGTCCCCAGTGCATATCTGCATGATCATTAGCATTCGGGTTGCGCTGATAAAATAAATGATACTCTCCCTCATAGTAAACAAGGCCGTTCGGGTCATTAATCCAGTTTTCCTTTGGTGTGAAATGAAGCTGTGGACGATGTTTTTCTTGATATGACATTAAAATCTCCCTCTCTTAAAATTATCTTATATTTATGAAAACCATTGAAAACGGTATCAGTAATTTCTATGTACTATCATCTTATATTTCAATAAATATGTCAACCGGTTGACATAAATATTCATAAATTATTTTTAAGTAATAGAAAAGTGAAACTTCTGTGAAGAAGCTGCTCACTTTTTGATTGCTTTTTTTGACAGCTTTTCTATTCCCCCCTCTAGTCCTCTTTCAAAATAAGAATCTATCATTCAAATGTGGGTACAGCTTTTTTATAAATAGTTTAATAATCTCCTGAGAATTAAAAAAGATGAATCCGGCAATACTCTCAGCCTTTGATTCATCTCCACTAAAATTATTGTTTTACTGCCAGAGCAATACAGCCCTTGACACCCTGTTCATCATTCAATCCTGGAGCAACAATTAACTCATCTACATTTTCCACTTCAATGTAGCCATTCAATAATTCCATAAATTTTTCACGAATCATTGGGTAGAGCTTTTCCTGTTTCATCACTCCTCCGCCGAGAATGATTTTTTCTGGTGAAAGTATAACAAAATAGTCCATTATTGCCTGCGCAAGATAATACGCTTCTATTTCCCAGACATGATCCTGATCAGCCAAGTCTGCTCCTTTTCGGCCATAACGGGCTTCAATTGCCGGTCCTGCAGCCAGCCCCTCTAAACACGTGCCATGACTTGGGCATGCTCCTTCAAATGTATCTTCTGGATGTTTTTTTAATAAAACATGTCCCATTTCTGAATGGTTTTTCCCCTGGAATGGTTTCCCATCTTGAACAAGACCTGCTCCGATACCTGTACCTACTGTTATGTAAAGACAGCTCGAGACATCTTTTCCAATACCATATTCATATTCTCCCATACTAGCAACAACAACATCTGTATTGATTGCTACAGGGACATTAAAGCGTTTTTCAAGCTCTTCCATAAGCGGATAGTAACGCCAAGGAATTTTAGGCGTATTTTCAATCGCACCATAATTATCACTGCCTGCACGCAAATTGATTGGCCCGAAAGCTCCTACTCCTAATTTTTCAATTTTATGCTTCGAAAAGAATTCCTCCACTTTTGCTAATGTCTCTTCCGGTGTTGTTGTTGGAAAAGCAGTTCGATCTAATATAGTGCCGTCCGGATTCCCTACTGCACATACAAACTTTGTTCCACCTGCTTCAATTGCTCCTATCATCTTGGATAACACTCCTATCTCTGTTATATGTTTGATTATTATAGCAGATTTTTCTTACTGCGTTGCTTTTTTATTTTTTCTAAAAGTAGATTGAGAAATATTCTTTTACTTTTATTCCCCTGTTGTTTCTCCTTTCCAAAGGGAAACCGGGAATGTTTTTTCTTTCGTATCATGCGTTTTTCCATCAATCTCCTGAATCAATGTCTCTACAGCATTTTCCGCGATTTGATATGTAGGCTGAATAATCGTCGTTAACTTAGGATAAATGGAACGGATTAGACATGTCCCATCATAACCGATAATTTTTAAATCCTGCGGTACACGATAACCCAGACTTTCAGCATACTGCATTGTACGGACAGCCAGCAAATCATCACTAGCAAAAATACCATCTACATCTGGACGCTCCTTGAAAAGCTGTTTGATGATATCAATATTACTCTCTAAAAAGGCAACATCAGGAATATGATAGGTTTCCGCAGTTCTTCCAGCCTCCTGCATCACTTTTTCATATGCGTATTGTCTATTATTTGCCGGTGTTTCCAAGCTGGCATCTCCATTAATATGAATAATTTTTTTGCATCCTGCTTTTATCAGCTCTCTGCTCGCCATTTCTCCCCCTTGAAAGTTGTCTGAGCTGACAACATGAATATTCTCTGCTAAATAATGGTCAATTGCAACTGCAGGAAATTGCTGTTTCTTATCTATCAATCCGCGATTATAAGTAACCACAATTACACCATCCACCTGATTGCGACGCAGCATTTCCCAATATTTCTTCTCTTTATCTGCTTCATGAAGACTATTACAGAGCAGAACTTTATAGCCTCTTTCATCACAAATATTTTCAATATAAGCAACTAATTCTCCAAAAAAGGGATTGCTGGTGGAAGGAACAATCACACCGATTAAATAACTGCGCTTGTTATACAAGGAACGCGCAAGGTCATTGGGTACATAATTGATTTCCTTCATTGCTTCAAACACTTTTTCTTTCGTTTTACTGCTGATATATCCTCTGTCATTTAATACACGGGAAACCGTTGTTGGGGAAACTCCAGCTACCTTCGCAACATCCTGGATTTTAGGTTTCATATAAAATCTTCTCCTTTAAACCCGCTTTCTTTATCTATTCTTAAGCATAAAGGCTTTCTTTAGTGAAGTAAAGAACGGGTATACCGGAAAATATAAAAAGTCTTATAAGGTATAAAAATACTTTATACCTTATAAGACTCCTCTCTGCCGAACTACAACGCTTCTTTCACAGCAGCCGGCAATTCCTCTTCTTTCACTTCATCATACGAAGAAACCTCATCATCCTTATTCACATAGAGCATGAGATATGCTCCTTGACGCAATTCTTTTTGTGCAGAGAATCTAACTTGAATTTCTTCTCCATTTTCTGTATAAGCAGGCTGCTCATACCAATAAGTGTTCATTATCTCCCCTGTATCCAGCTTATCTTCTTCTGCGCTTATTGGTTCACCAACCTGCACATAAACATTGTCTTTTCCTGCTCTGTTAAAGTCTACTGTCATCAAAACAACTACAGCAGCCACAAATAAGACTACTACACCAACCACCAAAGCTACTATTTTCTTCATTTTACCCCTCCTGTGTGACAGTCTGAGTGATTGTTTTATTAAATCCCCTGACTGTGATCACGTAGTATAAAATATAAATCATTGTATAAGCCGCCATCCAAATAATAACCGGCTCCCACAGGTTCATTTGCAATAGATTAGAAAATGCCATCAAGGCAACTGTACCATGTGTTAATCCCAACATTAGCGGTGCCAGAAAAATGAGACCGACCTGATAACGGATTGTTTTTTTCATTTCCTTTTTAGAAACACCAATTTTATATAAAACAGCATACTTATCCTTATCTTCTTCTGCTTCTGTCATCATTTTAAAGAAGATAATACTGCCAGTAGCCACTAAAAATACTAATCCTAAAAAGCTGCCGACAAATAACATCGCACCGGAAGCCTCAATGGAATCCTGATAGCTTTGCACTGCACTGGAGAATCTTTCTGTTTTAGCTTCCAGCTCTTTAGAAAGTTCTAAATGATCCTTATAGTTGGCAGTCTGTACTGCCTGATAAATGGCATTTTCTCCATCCAATTCTTGAAAAGACGCATCATCAACAACTAAGACTGTTCCCGGTAAGGTAGGAGCATTAAACAATGGTTTTTCATAAAACTGGTCCACTGTTTTTTCGTCATCATCTATTTCAACTGTGTCGACTTTATCCTTCCACCGTTCATCAAAATAAGGGTCAATCATCACTGCCTCATCTTGTTCCAAATCGACGTTTCCAACATCCCAGCCAAGCGCTTCTGTCAATTTCATAAATGTTTCTTCATCAATGACATAATAGGACTGATCATAAGTTTCTCCTGGTACAACAATATCCTTTGCTTCAAAGCTGACAGCATCTTCAACTATTTCCGTATCTATATCTTGTTCCTCCCCTTCCCACATAAAGGAGAAAGGTATATTTTCTTCCACACTTTTTTCTGTATTATAATACGTACCGAATATCGCTCCGCCTGCTGTAATAGTTGTTGCACTTAATGTTGCGATAATCGTTAATGTTTTTGCGTTCCCGCGAATCCGATAAAGAAGCTGGGAAGATGTCATTAGATTAAGCCCTTTCCAAGCCCAACTTTTTCTTTTCTTCAATAGATTTAAAACATAAACAAGAACACTGCTAAATAATAGATATGATCCTAAAACTGTCAAGCCAATAATTACAAGCGGCATCGCCAAGCCAAATATCCGCCAGACAGAAGAAGTCATTAAGTCCTGCAGAGCCAGCCAGTAAGCAGCAGCTAAAGCAATTACTCCAATTATTGCTGAGACGACGCGTGCTTTCGGCTGCGCTTCTCCTTGTTTCTCAGCATGGAATAAATCAATCAGTTTAAACTTATAAATAACTCGATAGCCAAGCAGAGAAGTAACTAAGAAAATAAGGAAGAAAACAATCACTGTCTCAATAACTGCCTGCATCGAAAATGCAAAACCGACAGAAAGAGATAATCCCATTAACTTTAATAAAAGGGATAATAAAGCTTGAGACAACAAGAAGCCTAAACCCACACCCACAACTAAAGCAACCAGTCCGATTACGATATTCTCAAAGAATAGTAAAAAACCGATAGACCGTTTGCGTACACCAAGTAAAGAATAGAGAGCAACTTCTTTCTTCCTTTTTTTCATAAAAAAGGAATTAGAGTACAGAATAAAAATTGCAACAAAAATCATCAGTACAAAGGCTGAGGCGCTCATTACCGCCTGCATTTGTTTCGATGTCTCTGCTAATCCGCTGATATCATCACTATGCTTTAACATCGCAAAGGTAAAATAAATAATAATTGAGAAAATCGTGGAGCCGATATATAATCCATAGCTCTTCATATTTCTGCGAATATTTTTTAATGCTAACTCAAACAAGGTCATTCCCGTCACCGCCTACTTCTGCCAATTCATCTAATATCATCTGGAAGAATTCCTTCCTTGTGCACGTTCCGCGGATAAGCTCCTGCGAAAGACCTCCATCTTTTATAAACAGGATACGCCTGCAAAAGCTCGCTGCATAAGCATCATGAGTTACCATCATAATTGTTGTTTCATGCTCTTTATTCAGACCGCTTAAGCTTTCTAATAAATCTGTAGCTGATTTGGAATCAAGGGCACCTGTCGGCTCATCTGCAAAAATGATCTTTGGGTTCGATACCAGTGCTCGGCAGGAAGCCGTACGCTGCTTTTGACCGCCAGAAATTTGATAAGGATACTTATCCAATAAATCCTCTATACCAAAGGTCCTGGAAATAGTGTTTACCTTTTCTTCAATTTCCTTCGCCGGCTGTTTAGCAATTGCTAATGGCAGCAGGATATTTTCCCGCACTGTTAAAGAATCTAATAAATTATAATCCTGGAAAATAAATCCCAAATGATCTCGACGGAAGTCTGCTAACTTATCCTCTTTCATCTTGGCAATATTGTCTTCCTCCACATAAATATCACCTTTTGTCGGAGTATCGATGGTTGCTAATACATTGAGAAGCGTCGATTTCCCTGCGCCAGAAGGCCCCATAACACCAACAAATTCTCCATGATCAATGGTAAAGGAAATATCTTTTAGCGCTTGAAATGAATTAGCGCCTTTTCCATATATTTTTTCTACATCATTTACTTTTAATAAATGCTCCATTATTTATGCACCTCTTTATATATGCTGTAAACTTTCTATACCTTTACTATAGCCCCCCATCCTTAAACAGCCATCAATACAACCTTACAAAATGTTTAAATCACACTCATAGTTGATGATTTCCTGTTAAGATAGTAATAATTCAACTTTTTAGCCAATAATAAAAACGAATTCACTATACATAAAACAAGAAAGGTGTGGACTTTACATGGAAAAGCCAAAAATATTAATTGTTGATGATGAACAGGATTTATGTCAATTAATGAAAACAGCGCTTCAAAAAGAGGGGATGACGGAAATTGCCACAGCTGGCTCAATCAAAGAAGGGTGGCTGCAATTTACTAAATTTGAGCCGGATTTGGCAATATTAGATGTCATGCTCCCAGATGGGGAGGGGTATGATTTATGCCGGAAAATCCGTGAAACATCTCGTATTCCAATCCTGTTTTTGTCCGCTAAATCAGACGAAATAGATAAAATACTCGGACTTGCTATCGGCGGTGATGACTATATTACCAAACCATTCAGTCCAAAAGAGATGGCTTACCGTGTCAAAGCCCAGTTGCGCCGGGCGGGCATTTACACTATGGAAGCAGCAAGCTCTCATGCACCAGCAAAAGCAGATAAAAATATCGGTGTCTTTACAATCAACGGGGATGAAACGGAAATAAGCAAGGATGGGGAGGTCTTAGAGCTGACAGCTAAAGAGGTAGGGTTAATGGCCTGCTTTATGCGCAATCCAAAGCATATTTTAAGCAAGGAAACGTTATTTGAAACGGTATGGGGCGAAGAATTTTATGGAGCTGATAACACTTTAATGGTACATATCCGCAGACTGCGGGAAAAAATTGAAGAAAACCCGTCAGCCCCTGCCTATATTGTTACTGTAAAAGGACTGGGATATCGTTTTAATCCATAAAACTTTATATCCCGCACAGTTAAGGAGTTATATATTTTTTGAATTTGAAAAAGGAGCAAATACATCATGAAATGGAAACTGACCATCCGCTATCTTATTTCCATTCTCAGTATTGTCTTTATCGTCAGTATTGTTAATACAGTTATTCTGATTGCGTTATTACTTTCCCAGCATAATGAAGATCCGGAAGATATTATACATGACACAGGGGAAAACTTTACCCGCGCCTTCTATTATAATTTGTCAATCGAAGACGGTGTTCCTGTTGTCTCAGAAAAAGGAAAGGATGCACTGACCCGCTTTGGAGCCTGGCTGCAGATATTGGATGAAAATGGGAATGTTATCTCGGATGAATACGCACCAGAAAGTGCTGCCACACATTATACACCTGTAGAATTAGTTCATAAATACAAATATATGGATAATGATTTGAACACATATTTTATTGGAGAATATGAGGGCTACAGCTATATTGTCGGCGTTCCAGATTCCAAGCAGCAACGGACAATCATTATGGCGGATCCGCAGCAGGTATTCACGTATGCTTCCCAGTTCTTAGGCGCAATTGTTATCGTTGACTTAATTATCGCCTTTATTGTCGGATTTCTGTTCAGTACTGTGCTGACAAAGCCTGTCTCGCGGATAATCGAACGGATCAGCGAACTGAAGGAAAGAAAGTTTCAGCCAAAAAAGATGAAACGGCCCGGAGTCTTTAAGCGTGTATTCGCCAACTTAAATGATGTATCTGAAACCTTGCAGGCACATGAAAATGAACGGCAAAAGCTGGAGCAAATGCGCAATGAATGGATCAGCAATGTTTCTCATGATATTAAAACACCGCTCGCATCCATCCGCGGTTATGCGGAACTGCTGCGCAATGACGAAATTTCTCCAGAGGAAAGATTGGAATATGCCGGGGTTATTGAACGCCAATCGCTTTATATGAAAGAGCTGCTGGATGATTTTAATCTGACCATGCGCCTCAGAAACCAGGATATGTCACTTAATCTTCAGGAAACCCGGATAGAAGGCTTTGTCAGAAAAATAATTATTGATTTATTGAATGATCCGCAATTTCAAACACATGAAATTGACTTTAGCAGTAATGCACCTGAGTTAACCTGGGAGATTGACCAGCATTTAATGAAAAGAGCTTTATTAAATTTTATTTTAAATGCCTTAATCCATAATGATAACGATGTAAAAGTGACAGTAGAAGTAGCAGAAAACAGCATTATTATCCGTGATAATGGAAGAGGAATAAAAAAAGAAGAACAGGCACAAATTTTTGACCGTTATTACCGGGGCACCAATACAACATCACGCGGTACAGGTCTTGGATTAGCTATTTCAAGGGATATTATTCAGGCGCATGGCGGCAGGGTAGAGATGAAAAGTGAGGTTGGAAAAGGCACGATGTTTAAAATTATTATAAAGTGATACCTGGAGTAAGGAGGAGCAATATTGTTCCTCCCTGCCCAAAGCGGCTACAGTTTCTTTTTGTTTAAAATAACAATCGATAGATAGAGAAATAACAAAGATAAGGAAATAGAAATAAGCATTGCAGGCATATAATTGCCTAAGCTGGAAGTCCCCTGCAGGAAGTTAATATTTTCACTAGTAAGTGTAATGGGATTATAATGTTTTAATTTATCAAAGATATTCACGATAAATAAAAGGACCACAAACCCTCCTGTCAGCAACAAGCCCTCATAACTGTTTCTGGAGATGGTAGAGGTTAAAAGTATCGCTGTTACTAATAAGATTCCAAAGATCCATAATGGAAGAACTGCCAGAAAAACATGCGGGCTGTTATCATCCGTAAAATAATAAAGCGTATAGACCCAGGTCACAAAAAATGCTAAAAACATACAAAGAGTCCATTGAAGAATTAAATAAATACTTTTACTAATCACGACAGTAGATCGCTTTAATCCTTTTGTAACAAGATTAACCAGCGTACCTTTGCTTACTTCCCCACTCATTGTTCCACTGAACAAAAGCGTAATCACGATTAACCCCATTTGGGTCATGCTTTGATAAAATTGCCCCCAGGAATCCAGAGAGGACGGTTCCGGGATATTCACCGGCAGTGCACCCCCAAAGCTTATCTCGATAATATCCGGTGTTAATATCGCTATCAACGGATTCATAATGCCTAAAATAAGAAAAAAAATCATTACTATAAATAATTTGGATGTACGCCAGCTTTCTAAAAATTCCTTTTTGGAAAAGTAATAGATATTTTTCATTGAATCACCTCCAAAAAGATAGATTCCAGAGAAGGATTCATTTTCCTTAAAGAAATCGGCATCGTTTTTTTAGCTATCAAGCTTTCTAAAAGCGCTGCAGCTGTCTCTGCATAATCTTTATTATAAGAAATAATAACCTGATTCCGTTTGTTTATCTTCTCAACCTCTGTAATGACTCCTTGCTCTTTTAAAGCATTAAGCTCTGCAGCAAGAGCAGAAAAATTTGCCACTTCATCAAAAAATAATTCTATTTGCGGTTTCGCATAGGTTTGCTTCAACTCTTCTATCGATGAACTTACCTTCAGCTTTCCTTCATCTAAAATTCCTACATAATCGCAGATACGCTCCACATCTCCTAAAATATGAGTAGAAAATAAAATGGTCATTTTCCCTTTTAAAGATGCCAGGAGTTCTAAGAATTCATTTCTTCCCTCAGGGTCTAACGCAGAAGTCGGCTCATCACAAATAAGTAATTCCGGATTATTTAACATTGCCTGCGCAATACCTAACCGCTGTTTCATTCCTCTGGAAAAGCCCTTAATTCTCTTTTTATTTCCTTCCAGACCTACCAGTGCCAGAGTTTCTTTTATTCTCTGTTTTTGTTCTGCTTTTTTTAATCCAGTGATTTCACCACAGAATGTTAAATATTCTTCTGCAGACATGTACGGATAAAATTCTGGAACATCTGATAAATAACCTGTGATTCGGTTCGTTTTTGTGTTTCCAAAGGTTACTTTTTCTCCTCCGACAAATATATCTCCTCTTGTCGTTTCCTCAAGTCCTAAAATCAGCTTCATCGTCGTTGTTTTACCTGCCCCATTTCCTCCTACAAAGCCGAATATGGAACCAGTGGGAACGCCTAAATGAAGTCCGTCCAGAACCTGCTTGGAGCCAAAGCTTTTAGAAACATTCTTTACCTCTATAATATTCATTCATTATCTCCTTTCCCAAACACGAAATAAAAAACAGGACCAATGAGTTGTAGAATCACAACAATAAAAATCCACATACCTTTCGTGCCGAACCGGTAATTTGGATGCTTTATCACATGAACCAGTGCTGTAATCATCAGCGTAAATTGCAGTATAATCAGCGGTATTAATAGTGGTAAATGATCCATTAAAAATGAAATACCATTCATTTTCCTTCCTCACTTTCCAACAGGCGCTTTAATTGCATATTTATCTGCTGAAATCTTTCTTTTTCCTGTAAATTTAAAAATAAAGGATTATCTACAACTGCACTTATAAAATTTTCTTTTACCAGCATAGAGTCTCTTGGCATCTGATTGCCGATATCCAGATTATTAAACCAGTCATCTACTTGATCAAAATAATCGTCACCATGAAGAACTACCGGGAAGCTGATTTCCTTTATTACCTCTGTAAATTCCTCCAGCATAGAGAGTGCCGCATGCTCCTCTTTTATTTGTGCATAACCAAAAGCAGCTGATAATTGAAAATTCATCAAAGCCACCGGATGTAACGGAGCGAGTTCAAAGGTATCTGCAATTGCTTTTCCTCTTTGAACAGTCTCTTTAAATTTATCAGGTGATTCTATTAATAGCTGCAAATAATTTGTAAATGCACTCATTACGATAATAACGTACTGAAATAATGCACTTTGAAGCGTTCCAATTGCCCGATCTGTCTCTCCTTTCATTTGGAAGGCTCCTGAAATTAAGCTTTCCACAGGAAAAATACCAGGAGGATATTCACCAAGAATTTCTAAAACCTGGTCTGCCTCTTTTAACGTAAATAATGAATAGGCTTCCAGCTTAAAAGCCTTTGTAATCAGTTCTGGATCTTTTGCCTGTGTACGGACATGAACAAATAAATCCTTTGCCTCGTTCATATAGCGTTGATTTTTTTCCTCCCCGTCTTCTCCGGGAAGGCGGTCAATATGATTCATGATAAGCAGCCCCATTTGCAGTATAAATGGATAGCAGGAATAATATCTACGGATAAAACTTCTGATGGAAACTAAGACATCCTCTGCCGGCTTTGTTTCAAAGGCACCCTTTAATGAAGCATATATATGCTGAATCTCTTTTGGATCCAGCTGTGATTCATATCCCAGCAAGGAATCAATACTTACATTAAAATATGCAGCAAGCATGGGAAGAGAGGTGATATCCGGGTATGTTTGCCCTGTCTCCCATTTGGAAACAGAAGCCTTGGAAACACCAATAAAATCTGCCAGCTCCTGCTGCGTAATCTTTTTCTCTTTTCTTTTTTCCGTAATAATAGGGCCAATGTTCATTCTCATAGGAACTCTCCTCTCTTCTTTATTGTATGTTTTATCATGAGGCTATACAATGGAGTTATTGTTAACTAATAAAGCGTTAAATCAACTAATACGATACTTCATTTAAATCGCTAAAAAATTACATACAAAAATGCCTGCAGACAAATCTCTGCAGACATTTTTCTTTGCTTTCTCTAGTGACTCACACCACTGCTTTTGTAACCCGTATTTGCCTTCACCTTCACCTCTGCATAACGTTTTATATCCTTTTCCTTCGATAAAAGTGTTCCTAAATATCCGCCCAGGAATCCCAGAGGGACGGATACAAGTGCCGGATTGGTTAGAGGGAAAATTGGCTCCCCTACAAATAATGCTGCACCTTCGATTGGCGAGAAAACACTCGGACTAATCGATACAAGAATTAATGCGGATAATAATCCTGTCAGCATCGCTGTTACTGCCCCTGCAGTATTGAACCTTTTCCAATAAACTGTGTAAATAATAACCGGTAAATTGGCACTTGCCGCAATACAAAAGGCCAGCGAAACAAGGAATGCTACGTTTAAATATTGGGCAAATAACGCTAAAACAATGGACAAAACAGACACAGCCAATGATGCGTAGCGTGCAGCTTTCACTTGTTCCCTCTCTGTCACATTTCCTCTTTTAATAATTTGACCATATAAATCATGGGCAAATGCCGAAGCACCAGAAAGCACAAGTCCTGCCACTACAGCTAAGATCGTTGCAAAAGCAACTGCTGAGATAAAAGCAAACAGGATGTCTCCACCAACAGCCTGCGCAAGCAATGGTGCAGCCATATTGCCGCCCGGATTTGCCGCAATGATAGTATCATGGCCTACAAATGCTGCTGCGCCAAAACCTAAGAATAATGTCAGTACATAAAATATTCCAATCACCCATGTTGCGATAACAACAGAGCTTCTTGCTGTTTTTGCATCCCGGACAGTGAAAAACCGCATTAGAATGTGCGGTAATCCTGCCGTCCCAAGTACTAAAGCTAACATAAGCGATATGGTTCCGAGTGGTTCTGTATACTGCAGTCCAGGCATTAAATATGCTTCTCCATGAGCAGTAACAGTTTTAACGTCCGTAAACATTTGTCCAATATTAAAATTAAATTTTAATAAGACGAGAAATGTCATAATGACCATTCCAGCCATCAGAAGAACAGCTTTTACAATTTGTACCCAGCTCGTCGCAATCATCCCGCCAAACAAAACGTAAATTGTCATCATCACACCAACAATCAGCACCGCCATCCAATATTTAATGCCAAATAATAACTGTATCAAGGCTCCTGCTCCTACAAGCTGGGCAATCATATAAAACGTACTGATTGTTATCGTATTCAGTGCAGCCGCTCCCCGAACCTTTCGCGCATCAAAACGGGAATTAATCATATCAGCCAGTGTATATTTACCGAGGTTACGCAACGGTTCAGCTACAAGGAACAGAACAACTAAATAGGCAATCAAAAATCCGATACTGTAGAAAAAACCGTCAAAACCAAATAGTGCAATGGCACCTGCAATTCCCAGAAAAGATGCTGCTGATAAATAGTCACCTGCAATCGCCAGACCGTTCTGCAGCCCGGTGAGTCCTCCGCCGGCAGTATAAAAATCCCCTGCTGTCTGCGTCTTTTTAGCAGCAAAAAAAGTGATAACTAAAGTTAATAAAACAATAGCAAGAAAGAGGATAATAACTGTTGCACTCATTGTTCTTCTCCTCCTTCTTCCATCTCTTTTATAATTTCATCCGCCTGTTTATCAAAGACCGCTGCTTTTTTTACATAGACTGTGCATAAAACCCACGTCATGATAAACTGAGCTAACGCAAACAACCATACCCAGGAAATATCACCGATTACCGGTGTGTTTAAAAAAGTTGTATATGAGGTTAAAACCGGTAGTAAGAAATAAAATACCATGAAAAAGATTGTTAACGGTACAATAAATTTTTTCCGCTCATGCATCAGCTTTTTAAAGGATTTGCTTTCCGTTACTTGTACAAAATTAATTTCTTTTGCAGGCTCCTGCTTATATTCTTTTTCTGCACCCATCCGCATCCTCCTCGAAAATCGGAATGAAAAGTTTTTAGACGATATCCCTACGCCAGAGAAACCTTCCAGCTCCATAAAGTAACATTGACCAGCTTCTCTCTTTATGATTCGTTCAGCTCTTCTTACCCTTTCCCTTAACAAGCATTAAAAATTATTATTTTCTAAAGCTCGGCATTCCTCCTTCAACCCTTTGTTAACCCTTTTGTAAACGCTTTCTAAATTATAAAGGAAGATGGATGCGTACGTATGCGAATTTGTTTCAATGGTTTAAAATTACGTTTGAACGGTTGGAATTTTGTCATCAATGGTTAACTGCCAAATAAATCAAAAAGATGCTTTCTTGCTGTACGGCTGACTGGAATCTTCGTCTGATTTTTATCCTGTAATGTGATGTTGCTTGCCCCATTAAACCATGGTGTAATCTCCTGTATATGATTCAAATTAACAAGGTAGCTGCGATGTGTCCTGAAAAAAGCATGACCTTGCAGTTTCTTTTCCAGCTCCTGTAATGACATCCTGCTGTAAATCACCTTGTCCTCTGTGTGAATCTCTAACATCCGCTTATATGGTACAGCATAATAAATCGCATCAGGGGATAAGACAATTGTCCGGTCATCATTATCGATTAAAAGCTTACTTGATGAAGGAATACTTTGTTTTGATAACTGTTTATCTTTACTTTTCAATTGCCGCATCCGCTTGCGGAGACGATTCATTGCCTTTTGAAATCTCTCTGTATCATACGGCTTCAGCATATAGTCAACCGCTTCTATATCGAAAGCTTCGACTGCATAATCATCATATGCAGTTGTAAAAATAAATAATGGTGTTTCTATATAAGCAAGCTCCAATATTTTCTTCGCAGCCTCTATCCCCCGCATACCAGGCATATGCACATCCAAAAAAATAACATCGGGCTCATACTCTTTATACAGTTCTACCAGCTGCTCTCCTGTCTCCGCACTCGGCAGAAGCTTTATGTCTTGTTCCCTTTCCAATAAATATATCAATTCTTCACGTGCCAATTGTTCATCTTCAGCAACCATGGTATGGATTTTCATCATAAAAATCTTCCTTTCTAATCTTCACGATATGGAATAGTAAAATAGACCTCGCTTCCGCCTTCAGATAAATTCCGTACATGTAAGCGGGCTTCTTTACCCAGCAGATTAATTAAGCGCTGGTTGACATTATATAAGCCTGTTCCACCATGCTGCTTTTCTGCCAGTACAGTCTCTCCAGCCTGCTGTAAAATATGATCAGGAAATCCTTGACCATTATCCTGCACACTTATCTTTATCCGCTCATCAAACCGCTCCATCCTCACATCTATTCTTCCTTCCTCTGAAACATGTTCTAACCCGTGCCTGACACTATTTTCAACTAAAGGCTGAATTGATGACGGCGGGATTAACAGGTGAGAGATTCCTTCCGGCTGTAAAAAATATATTTGTAGTCTGCTCGTAAATCGGGTCTGGATAATCTCGATATACGCTTTTACATGCTCTGTTTCTTTTTCCAATGGTACAAGCTGCGTCGATACAAGCTTCAGGTTAAAACGCATAAATTGCGCTAATTGAACTGTTATATGTCTTGCTTTTTCAGGATCTTTCCGAAATAATGCAGCGATCATATGCAGTGTATTAAATAGAAAATGCGGATTAATTTGTGCTTGTAAATTGCTTAGCTCTGCATCACGGGTATGCAATTCGAGCCGCTCTGCTTTAATTGTTTTTAATTGATTAGCAATCAGCTGACCAAGCCCCTCAGCCAGCATCAGCTCTACCGGACCAATATGCTGTGGCTTGCGAAAGTATAACTTAATCAGCCCGATGGTTTGCTGCGCCTCCAAAATTGGGATAATAATTACAGCTTCCAATGGACAATTTTTATGCGTACATTGAATTTCTGTCTTAGAGTAAGCAACCAGTGTCTCCTTTGATGCTAATGCCCGTCTGGAAATTTGTGTTGTTAACCGATTGCCGATTTTATGATGATCTCCTCCCAACCCCTTATGCGCCATTACTTCCCTTTCGTCTGTCACTGTAACAGCTGCTAATTTCAAACGTGCATAGAGCAAATCGGCGAGTCCTTCTGCCTTGCTCTGAAATGATTCCTCCTTTAGAAAAGGCAACGCCTCCTCAGCAATAGTTAATGCCTGTCTCGTTGCAAATGCTGCTTCATTTTCCTGTTCTCTGAGCACAATAGCAATCATTGCTGTAAAAATTGCAATAGCAATACTGTTGGATAATACAACCGGCAAGCCGATAACATTAATCAGCTCAATCATTGTTCTGTCCTGTGAATCAAAAATAAGTAATAAATGCATCAATAATATCGGGGGAAATATGCCGATAAACAGTGCTTTTATCGGTGATATAACACGCTCCTGCGAAAAAAAGCGTGCCGTAAACCCAGCAAGCAGTCCTGTCAGCGGATTCACGAGGCTGTTAGCCACAAAACCGATTCCTCCGAGAAAAAACAAATGTGTCCCGGCAATGATTCCGGCTCCTAAACCAACTGCCGGACCTCCAAGCAGCCCGGCAATTACAATAGCAACCAGACTGGAGCTTACCACCATTTGATCATCTTTTACATTCCAAACGAATTCATTCACCACTGTGAAGTCATTCCCGATTACTACTCCGGTTAATGTGCCCGCAATCCCGAACAAACCAAATACGCACGCATGAATCCCGGCCATTTTAAAGCTGAACTCATTGTAAAGCAGCGACCTGAACCCAGGACTTCGTGTCAAAACAAAGGCAATAACTAATAATAGACCTAAACGTTCGAATAAAACGACTGTCAAATTCATCACGATCGATCTCTCCTTAAGATAATCCCTGTTTGCGCACGAAGATAGAATGATGAAAATGGAATTGCACTTTCTTTTTCCCGTGACAGTACCGTTCCCAGATATGCTCCTAAAAATCCGGCAGGAATCGCAATTATCCCAGGATTATAAAGCGGGATTAAAGGATCGACAGCAATCCAGCCGCCATCCGGATTCATGATATGCGGTCCCAAAAGTAAAAGCAGCAGGGACACTGTTAATCCGGAGATCATTCCGGTAATTGCTCCACTCTGGTTAAAGCGCCGCCAGTAAATGGTAAATAAAAGTACAGGCAAATTACTGGATGCTGCAACAATAAATGTTAAGGAAACGAGGAAGGTTACATTCATATGCCGTAATCCAAGCGCAAGTAAAGTAGATAGAAGCCCGATAAAAAATGCCGTCCAGCGTGCTGCGCGTACACGTTTCCTTTCCGAGGTGTTCCCTTTTTTAATAATATGATAATAAATGTCGTGGGAAAAAGCGGTCGTTGCCGAAATGACCAATCCAGCTACAACGGCGACAATCGTTGTAAATGCTATTGCTGCGATAAAAGCCATTAAAAAATCTCCACCCAGGCTCTCTGCTAATAATGGAGCAGCTAAATTCCCAAACGGATCCAGCTTAACCAGCTCTTCAAATCCAACTAAAGCAACGGCTCCCAATCCTAAAATAAGCGCAATCAAATAAAATGCACCAATAATCCAGCTCGCTGTTAAAAGTGACCTGCGTACCTCTACCGTATTCCGCACTGTAAAAAGCCGGATTAAAATATGCGGAAGTCCTGCAGTACCTAGTATTAAGGCAAGATGAAGGGAAAGCGTTTCCAAAGGATTATTAAATAAATGACCCGGCAATGAAAATTGCTCTCCTAAAGGCGAGCCAAGTGTAACCTGTTCTAATAGGCTTGAAATACTCCAATTAAATCGTGAAAGCA
Source organism: Oceanobacillus sojae (assembly GCF_007991515.1). GTDB lineage: Bacteria > Bacillota > Bacilli > Bacillales > Amphibacillaceae > Oceanobacillus > Oceanobacillus sojae. The sequence goes on along the minus strand of NZ_BJYM01000016.1, from coordinate 7,542 downwards.
CAATAAGTGCGAGTAAAAATGTACCTGATAAAAGCAGCACTGTCTTAACAATTTGCACCCAGGAAGTTGCAAACATCCCTCCAAAAACAACATAAATAGTCATCAATAATCCTATAATTAACACAGAAGCAGAATAATTAATATCAAGCAATAACCTGATTAACAGCCCTGCAGCAACTAATTGTGGAATCATATAAAAAACGGAGATAATTAAAGCTCCAATAGCCATTATTCCCCGCATTTTATAGCTTGGAAAACGTGCGCAAATAACATCTCCTAATGAATATTTTCCTAAATGATGCACCGGTTCAGCAATAAAAAATAAAACAATTAAATAAGAAACTAAAAATCCAATTGCATACAAAAAACCGTCAAAGCCATTAATAGCAATAGTACCAACTATACCCAGAAAGGAAGCTGCGCTGATATAATCCCCTGCAATAGCCATCCCATTTTGAGTACCTGTTAAGCTGCCTGCAGCAATATAAAACTGATTCGTCGTTTTACTTTGTCTCGCCGCCCAATAAGTAATAATCAGGGTACAAACGACAATACAAAGAAAAAAGAGCAGATAGGTAATATTCATAAATTCACCTTCCATTTTCAAGGTATATGATATTTTAGGAGAGCAGCGTTCAGTTATCAGGGTTATCAAGATATTTTCAAATATGTAAAAATTGTTTAAATTCCATTTTTTAATTACTATAAATTGTATATTATGGGAGGGTAGAAGTAAAGATAAGCTTATCTCAATAAAAAAACGACAATACCCCTTTACCTAGGTCTATCGCCGTTTTCACTTTCCTTTATACCTCTCTCACCTTCACCCCTGCTGACCGTTCATATGGAAACTGACTCCCAGATGGTCCTTCAAACTTTTCACGATTTTTAAAATAACTAAACGCACCTATCGAATCACGATATGCCATACGTTTTAAAATCTGGCTGCTGGTTAACTTCTCGCCATTTGTGCTTTCCAGCTTCAACCCTGCCTGTTTATAACCAAGTGTTCTTCCTTCACATTTCAACTGGGCATATTCCAATGACCATTGAATCAGTGTTGGATGAACCAGATTATAGTATGCCGGACTCTTGAATTTCTTTTGTAATAAGCTTTCCGTTATCAGGGAGACAGTTGTTGATACAGCTAAATCAATCAGGTAAGCCTTCACTCTTTTTTTCGTAATATCGTGCATACTTTTTCCACCTTTTTCTTTTTATCTTATAAAAATACAGAGAGAGTGTCTATTTTCAGCTTTAATTGTTGATAGATTCAAAAAAGAAAATATCTTTCCTTCACGCAGAAGACTATAATCTAAAATTATTTAGTGCTACAATAGGAGATGGAGGTTACTTCAAACTGTTTTTAAAGCCGATTATCGGCTCAACAAAAAAAGGAGTGAAAGTGATGCAGCAAAACCAATTAGAAAAAATGAAAAATGACAAAGGATTTATCGCAGCACTGGATCAAAGTGGAGGAAGTACACCAAAGGCCTTAGCTGCCTATGGAATTCCGGAGGATGCTTATCAGGGTGAAGAAGAAATGTTTGATTTAGTCCACGAAATGCGGACAAGAATTATTACATCGCCTTCCTTTAATTCCGATCAGATTATTGGTGCCATTCTTTTTGAACAGACCATGGATCGTGAAATCGAAGGCAAATATACAGGTGATTATCTCGCTGAAGAAAAAGGCATCGTTCCATTCCTGAAAGTGGACAAAGGGCTCGCAGAAGAAGCAGACGGCGTTCAGCTGATGAAGCCGATTGATAATTTACAGGAGACATTAGACCGAGCAAATGAACGTCATATTTTCGGCACAAAAATGCGCTCTGTGATCAAAGAGGATAACCCGGAAGGCATCAAAAAGGTAGTCGACCAGCAATTTGAAATTGGAAAGCAGATTATTGCAGCTGGGCTGGTTCCTATTATCGAGCCTGAAGTGGACATTAACAGCCCCTCTAAAGAAGATAGTGAAGATATTCTGAAAGCAGAAATTTTAGAGCATTTAAACCAGCTTCATTCCGATCAGCTGGTTATGCTGAAATTAACTATTCCAACGAAAAATAACCTATATAGAGAATTAATTGATCATCCAAATGTTGTCCGTGTTGTTGCATTATCCGGAGGGTATTCCACTGATGACGCAAACGCAAAATTAAAAGACAATAACGGACTTATCGCCAGCTTCTCCAGAGCATTGAGTCAGGACTTAAATGCAAATCAATCTCAGGAAGAATTTGATGCAGCTCTGAAAAAAGCTGTTGATTCTATCTATGAAGCTTCTATTTCTTAATGTTTCAAGCGCAAAGGTTATGAGCAGACTTTACAAAGTCTGCTCATAACCTTTTTTATATCTGAAAAGTCTTCTCTTTACATTCCAAAATTATGAAAATATCAAGCTATCCTTTATGATGGAAATGAAGATTACAATTAGATAAGCTATAATAGATAAAAGCAGATGTTGATTTACGAAAGAAGGTGACGGAATGGATCATAGACTTTTAATTTCTATATGCCACATGTACTACGAGAAGAATATGTCCCAGCAGCAAATTGCTAACTCCACAGGGTTATCACGGATGAAGATATCCAGATCCCTGCAAAAAGCCAAAGACTTAGGAATTGTAAAAATTATTATAGATTACAGCGGTGCCTTTCTGGAGCTGGAAAAAGGGCTGAAAGATAAATACGGCTTAAAAAACGCAATTGTTGTAGATAATCAATCAGGGGAAGACTCAAAGAAACAAGTCCAAAGCGCAGCTGCTCTTTGTTTACAGGACAAACTTTTTAAAGGTGCTACGGTTGCGGTAGGATGGGGAACTACCTTGCGGGAAACCTGTAAATATATGCAGCCATTAAAAACAAAGGATGTTTTATTTGCATCTATCATTGGCGGGCACAGTATCAGTATGCCCCATGTCCACTCTTCTTCTATCGCTTCAGAAATGGCACATAAGACTGAGGGAAAATCTATTTCTATTAATGCACCGGCATTAGTACAAAGCCAGATGGAACGGGAAACCTTCCTGAATGATTCTTCTATCTCAACAGTTATTCAACGGACAGCGGAGGCAGATATTGCTTTCTTTAGTCTTGGCAATCCAATGTTTACTTCCAGCAGTATTCACAAAGTAGAATACTTTTCAAAGAGTGACCTTTCTGAAATGGAAAAAAATAATGCCGTATGCGACCTTGTATCAATCGCTTTCTTAAACAGTGATGGACAAGAGTGCTGCTCCAGTATCAGCAATCGCAGTATCGGTATTGATAAAGAAGCTTTATTCAATATTCCTATAAAAATATGTGTTGTAGAAGGAAAAGAGAAACATGCTTCAACACTCGCAGCATTAAAAGCAGGGTATATTGACATTCTTGTTACGGACAAAGAAACAGCAGAATACTTAGCGAATCATTCTTCTTGATTTCGTTAAAGTAATTTGATTTTGACTCAACAGATTACTTACATAGAGGTTCAATCTTTACATAAAGGTTGAACCTTTTTTTATTTTAATTAAATTATTACTTGAAAAACATTCTTAATGTTGCTATTATAATATCAAGATTTGAACAAAATAACAATAACTGTTCAAATGAACAGTTATTAATTTTAATTATAAAATCAGGAGAGGATGATTTTTATATGGAACGCGTTTCATTAGGGAAAGATGTTTCTTTTTCACGCATTGCACTAGGTTTTTGGCGCTTAGCTGATTGGAACTTAACAGATGCAGAGTTAATCCATTTTGTAGAAGAGTGCATGGATCTCGGTATCACCACAATGGATCATGCAGATATTTATGGCAACTATACAGCAGAAGAAATATTTGGGGACGCTTTAAAGAAAAATCCTTCATTAAGAAATAGGATGGAAATTGTTACAAAATGCGGTATCGTTTATAAATCGGAAACTGCTCGCGTTAAATATTATAACTACAGCGAGGAATATATTATCCAGCAGGTAGAAAAATCTATGAAATATATGGGCACAGACTATATTGATACGCTTCTGTTGCATAGACCAAGCCAATTTGTGAACCCGGAAGAAGTAGCTGCCGCATTTGATAAGCTTCATACCAGCGGAAAAGTAAAAACATTCGGAGTTTCTAACCATTTACCTGAGCAATATAGAACACTGAAATCTTATGTAAGCGTTCCCTTAGTAACAAACCAAATCGAATTATCTCCGTTAAACATGGAGAATATCGAAAACGGAACCATGGATGCGGCCCTTCAAGAGAGAATTCATCCTATGATCTGGTCACCCTTAGCAGGTGGAAGAATTTTCACAGGTACAGGAGATGCAGAACAGAGATTGAGAGAGACGCTGGAAATTATCCGTGAAGAGGTTGGAGCAAATGATATTGGTGAAGTAGTATTTGCCTGGCTTCTTTCTCACCCGGCGGGATTAATCCCTATTACCGGGTCAGGAGAAATTGATCTCGTTAAGACCCCTGTGAATGCATTAAATTATCAGTTAACTCCAGAGCAATGGTTTATGATTTGGACTGCAGTAAAAGGACATAAGGTTTTATAATAACTTTCATTTTCAAAAGGAGACGATAAACTATGACATTACAAGTTACCAGATTCAAAAGTGGAGATCCTATCACAGTAGAGGGAATTGCAGCAACCGTTGATCATTCTTTGCTGCGCCCCGATATCACTGTTAAAGAATTAATAGAGGGCTGCGAGATTGCAAAAAAATATAATTGTGTTTCTGTTTGTGTCCGCCCTTCTGATTTACCAATCGTATGTGAAGCGCTGGAAGGGACTGATGTTCTTCCTACAACCGTCATTGGCTTCCCGCATGGAACAGCAACAACAGAATCCAAGGCTTTTGAAACAAAGGATGCTATTGAAAAAGGCGCTGTTGAGGTAGATATGGTCATGAATATCGGCCGTTTCTTATCTGAAGAATATGACTATGTGGAAAATGACATTAAAGCTGTTGTAGAAGTGGCACATTCTATGGGGGCAAAGGTAAAAGTCATCTTTGAAAATCACTATTTAACACCTGAACAAATCATAAAAGCTTGTGAAATTGCTGAAAGAGCAGGAACTGACTTTGTAAAAACCAGTACTGGCTATGCTCCTACTGGTTCTAAAATAGAAGACTTAAAAACGATGCGCGAGAGTGTTTCAGACCATATAGAGGTCAAATCTGCCGGCGGGGTCAGGGATTTAGACCAAACCTTAGCCGTACTGTCTACAGGCTCTGTTCGTATAGGGACCCGCGGTACAGTGAAAATTTTAGACGAGGCTGCAGAAAGAGTGAAAGCAGGCCAGTTGATTGTAAAAGATAACAACCAGGATTTAGATGGTGGCTATTAAATAGACTGTATCCGTTCGCATCCTGTAACTAATTACAATCAGACCTGTTCAACAGACCCGCCTCAAACATGAATAGAAATTTGTTTCTAATCAGCTTGGGGCGGCAAAACAGAGCACAGCTAACTGAGATTTATAGAACAGCAGTTATGAAACTATGACAAATTTTAATAAACCAAAAGGGGGAAGTAATAATGACGAAAAGAATAATTGCGTATGATCTTGGTACAGGAGGAAATAAAGCATCCCTATATGATCTTGATGGTAATTGTCTGGAGTCTGTCTTTGTAGAATACCCGACCTATTTCCCACATAATAATTGGCATGAACAGAAGCCCGAAGAGTGGTGGAATGCTATTGTCAAAAGCACACAGGTATTAATTGAAAAATCAGGTGTAAATCCAAAGGATATTCATTGTTGCGGTATTTCTGGACATAGTCTGGGAGTTGTTCCTTTAGACAAAGAGAAAAATCTGCTGCGTGAATCTACTCCTATCTGGTCAGATTACCGTGCAGAAAAAGAAGTTGCCGATTTCTTCAGCCGATATGATGAAGAAAAATGGTATATGCTGACTGGAAATGGACTAAAGCCGGCAAACTATGCTGCATTCAAGATTCTTTGGTATAAAAATAATGAGCCTGATATGTATGAAAAAATTGATAAAGTAGTTGGGACAAAAGACTATATTAACTTTAAATTAACCGGAGAAGTTCGGACAGACTATTCCTACGCATCCGGATATGGTGTGTATGACCTTGTCGGCTGGCAATATTCTGATGAGCTTTTAGAGGCAACAGGGCTTCCCAAGCATATTTTCCCTGAAATTATTGCTTCAGATGCAGTTGTAGGAACAATTCTTCCAGAGGTTGCAAAAGAAATTGGCTTATCTGAAAATACACAGGTTGTTTGCGGCGGCGTAGATAATTCCTGTATGGCGTTAGGAGCGAAAGCATTTAAAGAAGGCAGAATCTATAATTCACAGGGATCTTCTTCCTGGATTGCTATTTCTTCACAAAAACCATTGCTGGACAATGATTCCAGACCTTATATTTTCACACATGTTATTCCAGGCTACTATGCCAATGCTCTATGCTTGGCTGCCGGAGGAACAAGCTTCCGCTGGATCAGAGACCAGTTTGCTCATTCGGAGAAGGAAGAAGCAGAAAAACTGGGAAAAGACCCTTATGATTTAATAACAGAGAAAGCAGCTCAATCTCCAATTGGATCAAGAGGTCTCATTTTTAATCCAAGCCTTGGCGGTGGCCTGCCTATTGATAAAAGCTTGAATATCCAAGGTGGATACATTGGGCTCAGCTCCAACCATACCCAGGCTGATTTATACCGTGCAGCTATGGAAGGGATCACTTTAGGACAGAGAATCTGCCTTGATAAGATTCGTGAACTTACTAATGTAAGCGATGAAATGCTCGTTGTAGGCGGCGGTGCCAGAAGTGAGCTGTGGCGTCAAATCTCCGCTGACGGTTATGATGTTACTATTTTGAAAACAAATGTGGATCAGCAGGCTGCTGCTTTAGGTGCTGCCGCATTGGCTGCTGTTGGGACAGGACTTTGGAATGATTATGAAAAAATTGATGCGATTCATGAGATAGAGCTTGTTATTAAGCCAGATCCAGAGCGCGTTGCGAAATATAACCAGTTATTAGAAAATTTTGTTACTGTCTCAGATACCTTATCTGATTTAGGCGACCTGTTTAAACAAAGAGCAGAAAAACAAGTCTCTGCAGTAAAATGAAAGGGTTAACATTTCTTAGATAATTATTATGTAAGAAAATAAAATTAATCGGGCAGAGAGTAAATTAATGGATTTCCTTCTCCGCCCGATTAGAAATAAAGAATTTAAATAGATAGCCTATTAACCAATCTATCTAGATTATTAATCATCTAAGAGCTTAATATTTTCCACAAGCTATGCATCTTCTTCTCTATCGTTGGGCAGGAAGTATTTTTTCTTATTAACGCAAGCAACTATGCAGATACGAAAGTATTCCTTGTTTCTCATAATACTTTCATCTGCAATGAACTACAGTCTCTTCATTCTTATTTATAAGTTATTTTAGATCAGAATGTATTTTCTAATTTTTTCAAGTTACATTGATCATTTCTCAGACAAGGCAGGCCGATTTTTATTACTTTTATAGCAGAAGGATAAATTTCAATTTTCAGGGAGGAATCAGAATGTTTTTAGTAAT